>CAJKTW010000001.1:0-357928 GCA_905202925.1 uncultured Collinsella sp.
CGGAAAGCACATTAAGTGCTTTCCTTTGCGTGCGGAACTCGCGACAAACTTAACCGCCCCGCCCGGCAGGCGAGCTGCGATAACTGAGTCGGTCCAAGAAATATCGTACGAAAGGAATTCTGGCTGAATTACTGTTCGTATGTGAGATCCGGTTGATGGGGCTTTGTATGCCCAACTTGAGGACTGAGGAGTGTCCCGGGGTGCCGGCAGGAAAGGAACGTCCCTGAGTGCCGGGTGGTATGAAAAAAGGCGAGGACCCGTAGGGAGTCCTCGCCTTTGTTACAGGGGGCGATGTTATTCGCGTACTGCGGAATTAGACCAGGCGGGCGTTGATCGTCTTGGCGATCTCGGCGGCGTCGGTGGAACCCTTGACGGTGGCACGGAAGTCCTCGTCCATGAGCGCCTCGGCGACCTTGGACAGGATTTTGAGGTGCGTAGTGCCGGCCTGGGCACCGGGGATGAGCAGGGCGATAGCCACGTTGACGGGAGCGCCGTCCATGGTGTCCCAACCGGTCACGCCGGACTCGTCCTTGACGACGATGACGGCAGCCTCGGTAATGGCGTCGGACTTGGCATGCGGGATGGCGAAGCCCTCCATCATGCCCGTGGTGCCCTCGGCCTCGCGGGCCAGGAAGGCGTTCATGACGGCGTCGGCGTCGCTGGCGATACCGGCCTTGACGGCCTGGTTGGAAACGAAGCTCAGAGCCTCGTCACGAGAAGCGAAGTCCTCGGCGACAAAGACATTCTCGACCTTCACGAAGTCGGCAGCCTCGGCCTTGGGGGCCTCGACGGCAGCGGCCTTGGGAGCCTCAACCGGCTTGGCTGCAGGAGCGGCCTTCTGGTTCTTCTCGAAGTCGTACTTCTTGAAGGCCACGAACAGGATGCCACCGACCACAGCGCCGATGAGGATCGCGAGGACCCACAGCGGACCGTTCTCGACAACGGGCAGGACCAGGAAGCCACCGTGAGGCGCCGGGTCGTGAACGTTGAACATAATGGTCAGGATCGAAGCGATAGAGGAACCGAGCATCATGATGGGCATGACGGGCCAGATGTTCTTGGTCATGAACGGAATGGCGCCCTCGGTGATGTGGGTGCAACCAAGGATGAGGTTGACGATACCGGCGTCGTGATCCTCCTGGCTGAAGTACTTCTTGCCGACAACGACGGCGAAGGTGGTGATCAGCGGCGGAACGATGCAAGCGGCGGAGACGGCAGCCATGAAGTTGGTGCCGAAGTTGTAGGTATCGGTGCCAACGCCAGCAGCCAGTGCCTCGGTGAGCATAGCGGTACCGGTGACGTAAGCAGCCTTGTTGACCGGGCCACCCATGTCAAAGGCGCACATGCAGCCGATGGCAAGACCCAGGACAACGGCGCCAGAGGCGGACAGGCCCTTGAGGAAGTCCATCATGGCGGTGTTGATGGCAGCCATGGGGCCGGAAATACCGAGCATGACCAGGCCGACGATAGCCGTCGAGAACAGCGGGTACAGGAAGATGGCCTTGAGGCCGTCCAGGTTCTTGGGCAGACCGGCAAAGACCTTCTCGAGCAGCAGGATGACATAGCCGGCGAGGAAGCCGCCGACGATGCCGCCCAGGAAGCCGAAACCCACGCCGGCGCCACCGGCGTCGATCATACCGGTCTCGGCGTTAACAGGCAGGCCCTGGATGGCGATCATACCGGCAACAAAACCGGGGACGAGCGCAGGACGCTTGCCGATGGATTCGGCGATGTAGGCGGAAAGCACCGGAACCATGAGGTTCATGGCGATGCCGCCGATGATCTTGAGCATCGCAGCAAAGCTGTTGTAGTCAGACGCAGTCGAATCGAAAGACGTAATGCCCCACAGGAACGAGACGGCGGTCAGAACACCACCGGCAACGACGAAGACCAGCATATGGCTGACGCCGTTCATAAGGTGCTTATAGATGACGTGGCCGATAGACTCCTTCTCCTCGACCTCGTCCTCGACATCGGCAGCGGCTGCAACCGTGCCGTCGCTCTTGGCGGCGAGCGCGCGGTCAATCAGCTTACCGGCGGCCTCAACAGACAGGGCCTTGGAAACACCAACGGAAACCATGGGCTTGCCGGCGAAACGCTCAGCCTGGACATCCTTATCGGCTGCGACGACAACGGCCTTGGCGCCAGCGATCTCGCTCTTGGTGAGCTCGTTCTCGACACCGACCTGGCCATGGGTCTCGACCTTAATGGTCAGACCGCGCTCGGCAGCTGCCTTCTCTAGCGCCTCCTTCGCCATGAAGGTGTGCGCGATACCGGTCGGGCAACCGGTGGCGGCGATGATGTCAAACTTAGCCATGTGTCCCTCCTTTTTAAGTTTTGCGCCCGCAGGCGCTCCCCTACACGCGCGTCCTTGCGCGCTTTTCCACAACTGAAAGATACCAACCTACCGTCCGCGTGAGAAGAGACAAGGTGCAATTCTCCGGTGAAAGGTTCTTTCATAACCGTAAACGGTAGGTGAAAGTTTACCATCAACATTTGAAACGGCAAGGTGTATCTTGTAATTGAAAATGCCCTTATACTATGGCATTGCAAATCAAATTAGATTTTCATGCCAACCAGGAGCCATCCATGACCGATAGTAGCAAGAGCGCACTTTCCCTCATTAGTACCCATCAGGGATACAGCGAGTCCGAGCAGCGCATTGTCGACTATATATTGGAGCACCAGTCCGAGGCGCCGCGCCTCACGGCCGCTCAGCTCTCACGCGCCGCCGCCACGTCCGAGGCGACCGTTTCGCGCTTCTGCCGCAAGCTTGGCTTTGGCAGCTTTCGCAGCTTTCAGTTTTCGTTGGCGAGGGATTTGGAAAGCCAGCGCAACGAGGGCCTGACTGACGAGGTCTCGCTCGACAATATGGAGCAGAGCCTCAAGAACATCCTGGCTGCCAAGGTGAGCGAGCTTAATGCGACCATCGACGGGATCGACCACGATACGCTGGCGGCTGTTGTGCATGCCCTTAAGCATGCAGGGGTTATTGAGTTTGCGGCTGTGGGCAATACCAACGCGGTCGCGCTCGATGCGACGTTTAAGTTTTCGCAGCTGGGCCTGCGCTGCATGGCGAGCACCATTAGCGAGACATCAATTGGCTTTGCGCTCACGTTACGCCCAGGTGACGTCATCGTGCTCATCTCAAACTCCGGCAAATCGCGCCGACTGAATCGCATGGCAAAAGCGGCTCGCAACTGCGGCGCAACCGTAGTCGTCATCAGCAGCGACAGCAAATCCCCGCTCGCGCGTCTGGCAGACTACACTTTTAATACCGTCAACCACGAAGCGCTACTGACGACGGGCGACTTTGCGTTCTCCAAGATCAGCGCCACGATGATCATCGAAGTCATCTACAACTTCCTGCTGCCCGAGATTGAAGACGCGCGTGAGCATATCAGCTACTACGAGGAGCTCATCCAGCCGGATAAGGTCGTTGAGTAAAACGCGTAGTGGGACAAAAATTTCAGTCTATTTTGTCCCACCAACACCGCTGATACGACCTAGCCTCGAACTTCTTCGAGCATCTGCTTTGCGTGGGCCAAGCTTGCCTCGGACTGATCGCCGCTGAGCATGCGGGCGATCTCGGCGGTACGCGCTTCGCCGGTTACCTCGTCCAGATGCGTCTGAGGAACGTCGCCTGGCTCCTTGCTGACCACGTAATGCTTGTCGGCCATGACCGCAACCTGCGCCAGGTGGGTTACGACGATGACCTGATGCGTGGCGGCAAGATCGGCCAGCACGCCAGCAAGAGCACGAGCCGTGGAACCACCGACACCGGCATCGACCTCGTCAAATACCAGCGTGTCGACGCCGTCCGCATTACCGAGGACAACCTTGCTCGCCAACATAACGCGGCTCAGTTCGCCGCCCGACGCAATGCGGCGCAAGGGACGCGGCGTCAATCCGGCGCCGCTGCGATACAAAAGCTCGTAGCTCGAAGGCCCCGCCGGCGTCCACTCGGCACGCGGAAGATCACGCGACTCCCAAACCAGCTCAGCGCCGCCCATCTCGAGGCGTGCCATCTGACGACCCACCTCGTGGCAAAAACGCGGGGCTGCCGTATTGCGCGCGCGCTTAAGCGCCTTGGCGGCGGCGAACAGTTCGTGCTCCGCCGCGCCGAGTGCCTCGCGTGCCTTCCTAATCTGCTCGTCACCATCGTCCACCAGCGATAACAACTCCCGCGAGCGGTCACGCATGGCAAATACATCGTCCATGGTGGGACCCCACTGACGCAGCAGGCCCTTGAGGTCGGAATACCGCTCGCGCATGCGAGCGAGCTCGCGAGGATCGAACGCAACGCCATCGCGATAAGCACGCAGCTCGTTGGCGCAATCCTCGAGTGAGATGCAGGCATCCGAAAGTGCGTCGGCGATGACACCCAGTTTGCGATCGACGGTAGCCATGCGCGACAGTTCTGCCACGGCGCCGTTCACGGCATCGAGCGCTCCCCCTTCGGCAGCAAGCGATGCATGGGCATCGTTAGCTGTGGCAACCAGTACCTCGGCATGTTCGGAGCGCGGCAGCAGCTCCTCGAGCTCCTCATACTCACCCGGCTTGGGGTCGACCTCGGCGATACGCTCCAGGGCGAAACGCGCCTCCTCAACGCGACTCCCCTGCGCACGCGACGCCTCCTCTACGCGACGGACCTCCTTGGCAGCCGCACGCGACGCCATAAGGCAGGCACGGTACTTTTCCAGCGCCTCGAGCGCCGCGCGCCCAGCCCAGGCATCGACCATGGCAACATGATGTGACGGATCGAGCAGGCGCTGATGCTCGTGCTGGCCGCAAAGATCCATCATCACGCCGACGCGCTCGGAAAGCTCGCGCACGCTGGCGATGCGGCCGTCAATCTTGACGCGGCTGCGGCCCTCGGCAGAAAGGCTGCGCTGCACGGTGAAGCCCTCCGCGTCGTGCGGGCCATCGAACAGGCGAGCCTCGACGCTCGCAAGCGCCTCGCCCTCGCGCACGGTCGACGAATCGGCACGCTCGCCCAAAATGAGCTTAAGCGCCGAGAGCAGCGCGGTCTTGCCGGCGCCAGTCTCGCCAGTCAAAACCGTTAGGCCTGTGCTGGGCACCAGCGTCGCCTCGCGAATGAGTGCAATGTTTGAAACCTGCAGCTCATCGATCATGACGAACTCCGTAGAATACGCGACTCACCGAGTTATAGAAGCTTTCGGGGCCATAGTCGAGCAACAGCACATCGCCGGGACCGCGACGCACGGCCACGCTCTCGACCGTGCCGTCGCAGGTAATAAACTGTCCGTCGATGGCAATGGCCGGCACACTCGGGCGATCATCGGACATAAAGATCTCGACTACATCACTCGGCGAGGTCAAAAAAGCGCGAGCCTGAATGGTATGCGGGGCGATGGGCACACAGACCATACCCGTGTAATCGGGGCTGACAATGGGACCGCCGGCGGAAAGCGCGTAACCGGTGGAGCCGGTCGCCGTCGATACGACCACACCATCGCCGCGCAGGCGGTCAATATGATGGCCGGACACCGTGATGTCAAACTCAACCATATCGGACAGGGGGCCGCGCGTAAGTGCCATATCGTTGAGGGCAAACGTGCGCACGACATCCTTCGTGCCGTCTTCGCGCACGGACACGATATCCGCGGCGATGGTGGCGCGGCGGCTCACGTGGAGCTCGCCGGACAGAGCATCGCTCACGACCTGCAGAATGTCGCGCTCCTCGGGGCTCGCAGCAGTTAAAAAGCCCAGGTGACCATAGGAAAGACCAAGGATAGGAATCTCGCGATGGTTGAGGATGCGGGCAGCGCGCAGCAACGTACCGTCGCCGCCGAGTGTAATGACCAGATCTGAGCCGTCAATATCAGGCGTGCTTTGAATCTTCGATCGCTGATCGGCCGCCCATGCGACCTCGTAGCCTTGGCGCGAAAGCCAAAGCTCGAGCATCAGGCCGCTCTCGACCGCCTCTTGCTTGTAGTAATTGGGAACCAGAAAGACCTTCATAGCGTTGCAGCTTTCTCGCTCAAAGCCGATACCTGGGATTGCAGCTCATCGTCGGCGCGCTCCCCGGGGACAAACCTTGTGCCGTACAAGAAAAACTCAACGTTGCCCTTAGCGCCATGGATGGGCGACACGCACACGTCAAGCGGGAACAGGCCCTTGGCGGCAAAAAGCTCAATCGCCGCCACGAGCGTATCGCGGCGGACGGCGGGGTCGGTCACGATACCGCCCTCGCCCACCAGCGCAGCCGGCGCCTCAAACTGGGGCTTTACGAGCGTGCAGAACGAACCCGAAGGCTTCAGGCACGCCAGCACGGCGTCGATGATATTCGCGATGCTGGTAAACGAGACATCACACACAGTCAGGTCGATGGCGCCGGCATAGCCAAGCTCAGGCAGCTGCGTCACGTTTGTGCGCTCATGCAGCGTCACGCGATCGTCCTGACGCAGCGACCAATCAAACTGGGCACGGCCCACGTCCACCGAGACAACGGTCGCAGCTCCGCGCTTGAGCAGGCAATCGGTAAAGCCGCCGGTAGAGCAGCCCACATCCAGACAGGCAAGGCCCGTCGGATTGATGCCAAATGCATCGAGCGCGCCTTCGAGCTTAAGCCCGCCGCGGCCAACATAGGGAATGCGCCCCTTCACGTGCAGCGGCAGGCCCGGGGTCACCTTAAGGCCCGGCGAAGTCAAGCGCTCGCCGCCACTCGAGACCAAGCCGGCCATAAGAGTGCGAAGGGCATCCGCGCGATCGGCGCAGATGCCCTGTGAAATCAGTTCGTCATCGAGACGCACGCGTTTCATGAATGCCATCAACCATTCGTATCCGGAGATGCGGCCTAGCTATCCTGGGATTCGTTTGCCGCATCCTCATCGTATTCCTGCTCGAGCTTATCGGCCTCACGAGGCGTCAGCTCAAACTTGTCGACCATATCGACCGCGCGGGAGCCCAGCTCAATCGCCTCGTCAAACAGATCGAGTGAACGCTCCAAGGACGTATCCTTGGAGCGAACGGTAGCGATGATCTGGTCCAGACGGTCCGAAATCTCATCAAAGTTGCGGACGAAACCCTCTGGCATGGCTACTCCTCGACGGAGTCGACATCAGTCTCGGCGGCGTCCGCGCCCTCGGCCAGCACACCAGCCTCAGCCTGGGCAACCGCAACTTTAGCGGCAGCCTCGGCAGTCTGGGCCTCCTCGCGAGCGCGATCCTCGGCGAGCAGCTCTTGGTACAAGTCCTCGCCCGGCAGCTCCTCGCTGCGAGCGATCTTGCCCAGCACGCCGTTGACGAACGACGCGGACTGGTCAGTGCCATAGGCCTTGGCGAGCTCGACGGCCTCGTTGATCACGATGGCGTCCGAGACCTCCTCGTCGGTGAGGAAACGCATCTCATAGACGGCGATACGCAGCAGATTGCGGTCGGCGCCGGGCATGCGCATAAGATCCCAGTTCTTGGCGACGGCGCGCAGAGCGCAGTCGATGCGGTCGATATGCTCGTAAGCACCGCGGCACAGCTCCAGCGCATAGGGGTCGAGGGGACCCTTCGAGATCAGGAAATCGCCCTCGAGGACGCGCTCGAGCGGGCTGTCCGTGGCCTCGGCCTGGAACAGCAGCTGCAGCGCCTGACTGCGGGCAAGCGTGCGCCCGCGATAAACCTTAAGGCTCAAAGGTTACTCCTTGGGGAAAACGAGGCCGTCGATGCAAACGTCAACGCGCTCGACCTCAACGCCCACCTGGGCATCGATGGCGGTGACCACGGCGACGCGAACGGCCTCGGCGAGTTTCTTGAACGGATAGCCAAAGAACACCACGACACGCACGGTGAGTGCGAGCTTATCGCCGACGACCTCGGCCTCGACCGCCGGCTCGGAAGCCGGGGCCTTGGACGAGAGCATCATGGAGACAAGGTTGGTGGCAAGGTCCTTGACGCCAACGGAGGCGATGCCCTCGACATCCGACACGGCGCGCGAGACGATGGCGGTCAGAACATCGGGTGAAATGCCGATGCCGTCAATCTTGATTTCCTGGGGCATGAGTCCTCCTAGAAGAGTTGGTTGCTAGACGCGGGAGACGAACTTGCCGTCGCGGGTGTCAACCTTAATGACCTCGCCCTCGTTGAGGTACATGGGGACCTGGATGACAGCGCCGGTGTCGATCGTGGCCGGCTTGGTGGAACCCTGGACGGTGTCGCCCTTAAAGCCCGGGTCGGTCTGGACGATGGTAGTCTCGATGAACATCGGCGGGGTCACGCCCATTAGCTCGTCGTCGGCGAAGAGCAGCTGGCAGATGTCGTTCTCACGCAGCCACTTGGAGTTCTCGCCCACCATGTCCTCGGGAACGGGAACCTGCTCGTAGGACTCGTTGTCCATGAAGATGTAGTCGGTGCCGTCGTTGTAGAGGTACTGGAACTCACGGGTGGTGAGCATGACGCTCTCGAACTTGGTGCCGGCGTTGCAGGTGTTCTCAACGACACGACCGCTCTTGATATCGCGAGTCTTGTAGCGCACAAAAGCACCACCCTTGCCCGGCTTGACGTGCTGGAACTCGACGATGGTATAAACCTTGTCCTTAATACGGAGACCGAGGCCGTTCTTGAAGTCGGCGGTAGAAATGGTAGGCATAGCGACCTTTCTTCTTATGGGCAGAACGCACAGGCGTCCAAATTACATACGACCGAAATTATACACTTGCAGACGGCGCCTGCAGCGAGCGCATAAAAAGAGAACGCGGGGCGTCCGAATCGATCCAGACGCCCCGCCCCAAACTATCTACCGAAGTAGACTAGCAATCGATGACGTGAAGGTCATGCGGTGTCTTGGTGAAGGGCTCGTAGCCGTTCTCGGTGACCACGCCGTAGTCCTCCAGACGCACGCCGCCCACGCCGGGCAGGTACACGCCAGGCTCCATGGTGATAACCGAGCCGACCTCGATGATGTTCTTGTTGCGGTTGAAGTTGGGCAGCTCATGGATGTCGATACCGACACCATGGCCCAGACCATGGTTGTAGTAATCGCCATAACCGGCATCGCCGATGATCTTCTTGGAAAGCTTGAAAATGTCGTTGCCCTCGACGCCCGGATGGATGGCGGCGACGCACTCCTCGTGCGTACGGCGCACGAGCGCATAGAGGTCGAGCTGCTCCTGGGTAGGCTCGCCCATCACGACGGTGCGCGTCATGTCGGAACGATAGTCGCAGTAGCCCGCGCCGTAATCCATAAGGACGAAGTCGCCCTTCTCGATCACGCGGTCGCTCGGGACGGCATGCGGATTGGCGGTATTGGGGCCGCTCGCCACGATGGAGCCAAAGGCCAGGCTGTCGGCGCCATTGGCGAACATAAAGTTCTCGAGCTCATTGCGAACCTGCTTCTCGGTCATGCCGGGCTTAATAAAGCCGAGCATATGCTGGAAGGCGGCATCGGTGATCGACTGCGCATGGCGCATGAGCTCGATCTCCTCGGCGTCCTTAATGGCGCGCATCTTGCGAATGTCGTCATGCATCAGCGGCAGCATGCAGGCGACGGAACGATCCTCCAGACCACGCTGAATGCCCTGGTAGAAGTTGATCTGCATGTCGTCCTCGACAGCGCAGACGCGGCACTTGTTGGCCGCGATCTTGCCGGCGACCCAACCGGGGATGGTACCCTCGTCCATGTCGTAGACCCAAGGGCTGCCGGCGGGCGTGTTCTCCTCAAAGCTGTTGAGGTAGCGCGAGTCGGTATGGAACAGGCACTGGTCAGCCGTAATAAACGCCGCGTGCGGGAACTCGAAGGTGTAATCGAAGACGCCCTTCACGCCCGTAAGCCAACGAAGATTGGCCTCGTCGCGCACCACGATAGCGTCGTAGCCGCGCTCAGCCATCAGGGCACGGACACGCTCGATACGACCGGCAGGACCGGCAGCAAACTCAGACATGCAGATTCCTTTCTTGTTGCCTCTATAAAGACGGGACGGGTCTCAACCGAACGACGGAATCGCATACGATCCGCAATCGATTAAAACCCGCCCCTCAACATGATACGAAAGACGATGGAAGTCAATAAATCTTAGCGAAGTTCTTTGCGAGAAGCCAAGTAGGCGTGAGCATGGCGCTCAAGAACCTCGTCCTCAACGCTCGTGAGACGAATGGCGCCGAGTGCCGCGGGCAGCGGCAACATACTGCGGTTCGAGCGGACAAACTGCTGCCTGCGGAACTCCTCGATATATGCGGCGGGCTCCAGATCGAAGGCAAGCTCCTCGATACCAAAGTCCTCCAGGCAGTCATCGACCTCAAAGACGTAATCGATATCGAAGTCGCAGGCATCATGTGCAAGGCGCGCCTCAAAGCGCATGCCCTCGGACAACAGCTGGTAGGCAGGGACCTGCGAAGCGGCATCGCCCAAGCAGGCGCGCAGGGTGCGTTCCCCCATCTTGCCAAAATCGAGCGCATGGCGAGCGCTCGGGTTCGTGGCCGTCAGCACGTCCTTGCGGGCAGTCTGAGACCATTGGACGGCATTGACGAGCGCGACCTCCTCACCAGCAAGAATCTCGGGGACAGTCTCAATAAACTGATTCCAGCGCGACTTGCTGCTCGAAAGCATGGTGCCAACAAGTACCGCATAGCCGAGCTTGAGGTCCTCGGGGTCCGCTTCGCGAACAAGGTCGAGGTCACACACGACCAAGCCCGGTTCGGGACGGAACGCGATAGCGGGAAGCGCATTGGCCGACGAGGCGACGAGCGGCTTCATGGTCGTCGCGACCGTGAGCATGGCGTCGAAGGTCGTCGGCAACAGCGCGCACTCAGTTCGGCCGCACCACTGGTTGGCGCACCAGCTAACAACCGAGCAGGTTGCCGTGTCGCCGACAGCGACAACGAGATCATCGCAGGTAATGCCGTTAGCCGACAGCGCGCCAAAGACGGTATCGGCATCGACCAGCGTAGCACCGGCAGGCGAAACCTCGAGGACGAGCGGCGACACGGCAAAACCGGCGTCAACAAGTGCATGCTCGACAACCTCGCCAAAACGCTCGGATGTAGCGTCGTTCCAAACCACCATCGCGCGCTTAGGCTTGCCCAC
Source organism: uncultured Collinsella sp. (assembly GCA_905202925.1). GTDB lineage: Bacteria > Actinomycetota > Coriobacteriia > Coriobacteriales > Coriobacteriaceae > Collinsella. The sequence continues at coordinate 11,035 of CAJKTW010000001.1, forward strand.
AGCCGAGGCAAACATGCGCGGCAGCTCCTCGAACGCGCCCAATCCGACGCGGACATCGACACTGCGGTTTTGGAAATTGATAAGTTGACGGCGAATCATAGCAGTCCACGCTCCAAAAGCATCTCGGCACAAAGGTAGGAAACGTCCTCGAAGGACTTGTTGCGAATATCAAGGGTAATATCGGCGGCCCGGCGATACAGCGGACGGCGATGCTCAAACAGGCGCGCAGCGTGCTCGGGCGAGCGGAAATCGGGCCGGGTATCGGAGCGGCGAATCTGGCGCAACGAGTCCTCAAAGTCACCTTCGAGGTACACACAGGTACCCATCTCGTGCATCAGCTCAATGTTCACCGGCGTCTCGACGATGCCACCCCCGCACGATACCAGCAGGCTGCGCTCGCTTTGAAGCGAACGGAGTGCCGAGGTCTCGAGCTCGCGAAAACGATCCTCACCCTCGGTCTCAAATATCTCGGTCACCGACTTGCCGCATCGACGCACAACCAAACGATCGGTATCGATGAATCGACGCTTGAACATAGTGCCCACGTTGCGCGCAAGCGTCGACTTGCCCGCGCCCAAAAATCCGATAAAGAAGATATGGTCGCAGCCGTGTTTGATGTGCTGAGACATGGCGAAACCTATTCCTCGCAGGGAAGGTCGCGCAGGGCCCGGCGCTCAAAGATACGGAAGATCTGCGTGTACCACAGGTCCTGGGTTGCCTGCGGCTTGACCAGAATAGTGTCAACGCCGGCAAAGTTACCGCTCCACACGTCCGTATAAAGCTGGTCACCGATCAGCACGGCCTCGTCGGCCGTGGAGCCCAGACGCTTAAGACCCGCCTTCAGGGCAAACGGGGCGGGCTTCATGGCGTGGCTGATCGCCTCGAGTCCCAGCTCGCGTGCCGATGCCATGACCTGGTCGCGATGCCAGTTATTGGACACCATGCACAGCTTAAAGCCCTTGGCATGGGCGGCCCCGAGCCAAGCGGAAACCGCAGCGGGGACCTGCTCGGTATCGCGCGGAACCAGGGTGTTATCGCGGTCGAGTAGAATGGCGCGCTTGCCGTCGGCCCAGAGGGTATCGAGGTCGATGCGGTCGACTGAGGCAACATATCGTTTGGGGCTAAAAATCCTCATGATCAATTCCAAGACTGTTGGTGCCCTTCGTAGGTCTTCGAGAAATACTCCTCGTCCTGTGTAATGTAGAAATACAGGTCATCGGAGTCGGTCGGCTCAAGGGTAGCCTTGAGCGCCTCGAGCGACGGAGAGCAGATGGGCGTGGGCGGCAGGCCCTCGTGCTTATAGGTGTTATACGGGCTATCGCTCTGCAGGTCGTCGGCGGTAACCTCGCCGCCGGTGACATACATCATGGTCGCATCGCTATTGAGGTAACGCAGGCCATCGAGCTTGCCAGCCAGACGGTTATAGAAAACCGATGCCACATGCGCGCGCTGATCGGCGTTGAGGCCCTCACGCTCGACGATCGAGGCAAGGTTAACGATGTCGTAATCGGACATCTCCACGCCATAGCGCCCCTTAATCTTGGCCTCGCAGCTGGCAAAGTCAAGCGACTTATACTCGGCGTTGAACTGGTCAAGCATGGCGCGAATCACATCATCGGCAGACGGGTCCTTACCCAACGAATAGGTCTTGGGGAATAGGAAGCCCTCGAGTGAATCGTTTGCAGCGTCTTTAAGGAAAGCGTAATCATTCACATAATTGCTCGCCTTGGCCTGGTTAAGGAAATCTTCCTTAGAAATGCTGTCGTATGCCGCGGCCACACGATCGGCGACCTGGTCGACCGTCAGGCCCTCAGGGATAGTCAGTGCATCGGAGCCCGCATTGGGGCCTTCCATGAGCTGCTGAACAACCTTGGTCGCGTCCATGAGCGTGGTAAACGAGTAGGCGCCAGGCTTAAGCGACATATCGGCATTGAGCTTTTTGACCGCCGCGTAATAATCCTTGGGGTCTTCGACGATATGGTTCTCGGAGAGAATCGAAGCGATGGTATCACCCGAGGCGCCATCGGGAATCGTAATAGTAACTTGCTGGCCAGCAGCGACTTTCGCATCCTCGCCGGCAAAGAAGTCCTTGACGGCTGGCACGACAAAGAAAACGATCGCGACAAGCGCAAGCACGGCGATGACGCCACCGATAATCATAGGCACCGGAGAGCTTTTCTTTTGGACGCCACGGCGGGCATGCGTGTTATAGCTCGAGCGCGTGGCCGGAGCAACGCCGTGCGAGCCATGAGCATGATGTGCGTGGGGGCGTGATTGCCGGGCCTGCCCCTGCGTGCGCTGGGCAGGAGCCTGCTGCTTAAAACGAGCGCCGCCAGCGGGCTGCGCGGGACGAGTTGCGGGCTGTTGAGCGGCACGCTGAGTAGGCTGAGCCGAACGCTGCATCGGCTGCACCGGGCGCTGGCCAGGCTGAGCGGGGCGCGGCGCAGGCTGCCGTGTACGATTCTGCTGGCGCGGATCGGAAGCGCTAGGCATGCGAAACCTCCTCGTTTTTACGATCGAGCCACGTCTGCAAGAACAGGCTGGCGGCGATCATGTCAATCTTGCCCCTCATCTGCTTTTCGTTGAGTCCCTGCTCTCGCAGAATGCGCTTGGCCTCCTGCGAGGACAGACGCTCGTCCTCAAACTCCAGCGGAAGTTCGAGCTCGTCGGCAATCTTTTGGGCCACGGCGGCGACGCGCTCGGCCTGAGGGCCGGGCTCACCGGCCATGGTCAAGGGACGTCCGCTCACCAGGATATCGGGCTCATAGTCCTCGACCAGGTAGCGAAACGTCTTTACCATACCAGTGACCTCGGCAGCCGGAAGCACCTTGACAGGCATCGCCATCTTGCCATCACGGCTCGAGACGGCAATGCCAATCCTGGTCTCCCCTATGTCCAGTGCGAGCGCGACCACAGCGACCACTTAGGTTCTTAGGCGCCGAGCGCGGTCTTGGCGGCCGCGAGGGCATCGGCGATACCGGCAGCATTCTTGCCACCGGCCTGGGCCATGTTGGGACGACCGCCACCGCGACCATCGACCAGGACCGCGATCTGCTTGATCACGTTGCCGGCGTGGAAACCGGCCTTCACGGCGTCATCGGAGCCGGCGGCGAGCAGGGCCGGGGTGCCCTTCTCGGTCACGCTGGCGACGACGCAAGCGACGGGGCCGGCAACCTTCTGGTGCACGGTATCCCAGACGTTGCGCAGGTCTGCGGCCTCGAGACCCTGGAGCTCAGCGACAACGAGCTTGTAGCCATTCAGCTCGACAGCGCCTTCGATGGCGCTGGAAATCGCATCGGAGGAGCCACCGGTGAGTGCCTTCTTGAGCTTGTTGGACGTCTCGCGCAGCTCGGCCTGCAGGTTCTCCACGCGGGCGGGAACCTCGTCAACACGGCACTTGAGCGCCGCCGCGGCGGCGTCAACGAGTGCCAGGCGGTCGGCCATGTAATCGAGAGCGCCCTTGGAGGTCACGGCCTCGATACGGCGGACATTTGAGCCCGTGGAGGACTCGGAAATAATCTTGAACAGGCCGATCTCGGCGGTGTTGGCGGCATGCGTACCACCGCAGAGCTCACGGGAGAACGGCTGATCCTCGGCGCCCACGGAGACGACGCGGACGACGTCGCCGTACTTCTCGCCAAACAGAGCGACAGCACCCGCGGCCTTAGCCTCGTCGATGCCCATGACGCGGGTCACGACCGGCTTGGAAGCGAAGATCTGCTGGTTGACCAGGTCCTCAACAGCCTTGAGCTGCTCGGAGGACAGGGCCTCGAAGTGCGTGAAGTCAAAGCGCAGGTGCTCGGGCGTCACCAACGAGCCAGCCTGGGAGACATGCTCGCCCAGGACCTGCTTAAGCGCGGCGTCGAGCAGGTGCGTGGCAGTGTGGTTGCGGCGCAGGAAGCCACGGCGCTCGGCGTCGAGCGCGGCGGTCACGGTAGCACCGACGGTCAGTGTGCCCTCGGCAACGTGCGCGACGTGAGCATACAGGCCATTGTGGTTCTTGGTGTCGGCAACAGTCAGCGCAACGCCCTCGGCGGAAAGCTCACCGGCATCGCCCTGCTGGCCACCCATCTCGGCGTAGAACGGGGTGCGGTCGAGCACGACCTCGACGTCCTCACCGGCGGAAGCAGACTCGACGGACTCGCCGTTGCGAACGATGGCGACAACCTTGGCGCCCTCGATGACGCCGTTGTCATAGCCGTCGAACTCGGTCGCGGCAACCTTGTCGGAAAGCTCGACCCACACGTCGTTGAAGCTGCCCCAGGCATCGCCCTTGGCGTTGGCGCGGGCGCGGGCCTTCTGGTCCTCCATGCAAGCGGTAAAGCCGTCCATGTCGACGTCGTGACCGGCAGTACCGGCGATCTCGACGGTCAGGTCGATGGGGAAACCAAAGGTGTCATGCAGCTTAAAGGCGACGTCGCCCGGAAGGACAGCGCCCTCGGCAAGCGCGGCCAGGGCCTCGTCCAGGTAAACGCGGCCGTTGTCGAGCGTCGTGGAGAAACGCTCCTCCTCGGAGGCGACGATGCCCTTAACGAGCGCGACGTTCTTGAGCAGCTCGGGATAGGCCTCGCCCATCTGAGCGTTGACCTCGTCGATAAACTTGGTCAGGAAGGCGCCCTCGATGCCCAGCAGACGACCGTGGAACACGGCACGGCGGAGCAGGCGGCGAAGGACGTACTCGCGACCCTCGTTGCCGGGCAGGATGCCGTCGGAGATCATAAAGTCGACGGCACGGGAGTGGTCGGCGATGATGCGCAGGGAGCGGCTGGCACCGGAGTAATCGTCGGCGTCATAGGTCTTGCCGCTGATCTTCTCACCGAGCTTGATGAGGTGCTGCATCAGATCGCCGTCGTAGTTAGCGGTCTTGTGCTGCATGATAGCGGCCATGCGCTCCAGACCCATACCCGTATCGAGGTTGCGGTGCGGCAGCTCCGGCATGGAGCCGTCCTCCTGGCGGTCGTACTGGGTAAACACGAGGTTCCAGAACTCAAGGAAGCGGTCGCAGTCGCAGCCGGGCTTGCAGTCGGGGCTGCCACAACCGACCTCTTCGCCCATGTCAAAGTAGATCTCGGAGCACGGACCGCAGGGGCCGGTGGGGCCAGCGGCCCAGAAGTTGTCGTCCTCGCCCAGACGCGAGATGTGATCCTCGGCAACGCCCAGGGAGCGCCACACGTCATGGGTCTCGTCGTCCTCGGTAAAGACGGTGAAGTACAGGCGGTCGAGCGGCAGCTTGAACTCCTTGGTGATGAGCTCAAAGGCCCAAGCGCAAGCCTGCTGCTTGGAGACGCCGCCAAAGGAGAAGTCGCCGAGCATCTCAAAGAAGGACAGGTGACGGCCGTCCTCGCCGATGCAGTCGATGTCGTTGGTGCGGACGCACTTCTGGCAGGAAATCGCGCCGATCTCCTTCATGGTCTTCTTGCCCTGGTAGTACTCCTTAAACTGGTTCATGCCGGCGTTGGCAAGCAGCAGCGAAGGATCGTCGGGGACGAGGGACGAAGAAGGATAGAGCTTAAGACCGCGCTCCTCAAAGAAGTTGAGGAACTTGGAGCGAATCTCGGCCGTAGTCATTGACGGGTAGTCAGCACTCATAGAGGGAATCTCCTCGGTTTCACATCGAAACAGTTCAAACGTAACGATATTACCATCCCACCGCGCCTGTGCAAAAAAGAGGGCCGCCAAACAGCGACCCTCCAGCGAAAGTGCATGTTATTTAGGACTAAGCAATCCTTGAAAAAAGCTGCTGTAGAATTACATATAAGACTCACCCGGAAGGAGCGACCGATGAATACCAAGCGATTTATCCTGAATGCACTTCTTGTTGTAGCACTTTTAGCGCTCTTGGCCTTCTCCCACTGGTATTCAAACCAACCAGCATTTGGCTACGTATTATATGCAGTAACGTCCGGCGATAAGGCTTATTGCCCTCTACGCGCAATTGACGTTCTCTATTTCTATGTAGCTGGCCCCTTATCAATCGCTTTACTTGCGTTTCTTGTCATCTATAACATCAAGAAACGCTAACAGGACCTATTTAGAATCCGAATCGTCCATGGAGCCGTCGATGCCGGTTTTGGTGTCGTCGTCTGTATTGGAATCGTCATCCTTGGCGAAGGGGTTCTTAAAAAAGCCAGTCGCGTCGGGCTGAAGACCCGAGAGCTTGATCCAGGGATTATCGAGTTCGGGCTTGGGCATGGCCTGGGCCTCGGGCGCAGTCTCGTTACCGATGAGCTCGGACTCATAGATGAACGTATCGTCTCCAAGCGCGTCGTAGGCGGCGACCGGGTTGCCCTCGGTATCGCGATACGGCGTGCCCTTAAACACGGCGCCATCGTATGCCACGAGCTGGCGACCGGTCTCGTTCTCAAAGTAGTAGACGAAAATGCCCTTGAGGGCCGCGCACAGCGGAATGGCGATAACCATGCCGATGGGACCCATGAGTGCCGAACCGATAACGAGGGCCGTCAGGCTCATGACGGGATGCACCTGCACCGAGCTCTGCATGACCTTGGGCGAAATGACATTATCGGTGACGTTTTGAGCCACCATGGTCACGACAAGCGTCCATAACGCCAGCATAGGGCTGAACATAAAGCCGAGCACCGTGGCGATCGCCGCGCTCACCCAGGGACCGACAACCGGAACCAAGTGCATAATGCCGGTGAAGATGGCCATGAGTGCTGCGTATGGATGGCCAATAAGCGTAAAGCCAATAAAAGCCAAAAAGCCACCGCAGATGGACGTCACGACCATGCCGCGCATATAGCCGCCGACCGAGCGTGAAAGGATGGCAACCATAAAGCGGTACGAGGTCTCTTTTTCCTGTCCGATGATGGTACAGACCTCGTGGTGCATACGGGGATAGTCGCAGGCCAACCAATAGGCAAGCACCAAGCCCAGGAAGATGACGAACAGCTGCGAGGCCGTATTGGTAATGAGCGGGAATACACCGCGACCGAGCTCGGCAGCGATTTGCGAGACGTACTTGGACGCTACGGTAACCAGCGAAGAAAGATTGTCGTCCAGATACTCCTTGAGCGGCGTGTTGTTGAGCGTCTTGGCGTGCGAGAGCATCTCGTTGAGATCGCCACCCGCAACACGAAGCTGCTCGGGCAGGCGGCTCAGGACTTCCATGATTTGACCGAGCAAAATAGGCGAGAGGATGCAGACAACACCAACGAGCACCGCCACGACCACAATAAGCGCGATAAGCGAACCGATGCCGCGATTCACGCCGTGATGCTCGAGCCAGTTGGTGATCGGCGACATGACAAAAGCGATGATGGAACCGACCGCCAAAAACTCGATAACCGGCGCCAGGATGCCCATAAGGTTAAAGATGACGGCAGCGATGACAATGCAGCCGACGACGCCCCAAATGCGCAGCGTCAGAATACGGGTATCACGCAGCGTGCGGTCGATTTGTTGGGGGTGCTCACTCATGAACGAACCATCACTCCGTCGGGGTCGATCTTATCTTGAATCTTCTTAAGGGTACGGCGCAGCAGGCGCGAGACCTGCACCTGCGAGATGCCAAGCTTCTTGGCAATCTCGATCTGGGTCATGCCCTTAACGAAGCGCAGCTCGATAACCTCGCGCTCGCGCGGCGAGAAATCGCGGATGGCTTCCTCGATTACCAGGCGGTCATCGGTAAAGTCGAGCTCGTTGTCGTCGTCGGCATAGCGATCGAGAATCGAAGGCGCATCATCGGAATCGGACGCACCGGGGGCCTCGATGGGCACCGAGGTGTAGGCCGAGGACGATTCCATGGCTTCGAGCACCTCGTCGACGGTCACGCCAAGGTAATCGGCGATTTCCTCAACCTTGGGCGAGCGCTGAAGCTCGTTGGTAAGCTTATCGGTGGCCTGGTTAACCTTGGCAGAGAGCTCCTGCAGACGACGCGGCACGCGCACACTCCAGCCCTTGTCGCGGAAGTGGCGCTTAATCTCGCCCAAGATGGTAGGCGTGGCAAACGTCGTGAACTCGAGTCCGCGCTCGGGATCAAAGCGATCGATAGCCTTGAGCAAGCCCAAGTACCCGACCTGCAAAAGGTCATCGAGCGGCTCGCCGCGGTTCTTGAATTTGTTGGCAAGAAACCTTACCAGGTTCATATGGGACATGACGAGTTGCTCGCGAGCATCCGGATCACCGGTCTCCTTGTAGCGACGAAACAGCTCGCGGGTTTTCTCCTTGTCCCAAGCGGTCTTGCCGCTCCGGGAGCGTTCGGTCATATTAGATATCCGCCTTGAGGTCGAGGGAAAGCGTTAGGGGCGCTATAGTCTTTTCGTAGGAATCGCACACGCTTGCAAGAATGAGCTCGGCATACACGGCAGCCTGGTCATCCTCATCGACAGTCGCCTGGTCGCCAAAGGTAAAGGTCATGCCCACATGCGATTCGTCGACATCGAATTTGATCGAGATATCGTCGGAATCAACAGCCGTGCAGCCAAAGATGAAGGCTTCTTCGGCAGCCATACGAATGTCCTCAATGCGATCGACGGACATAGAGCACAGGGCGCCGACGTTGGCGGCCGTCATGCGCACCAAGCGCGCGAGACGCGGATCACCGGCAACGCTCAGCGTAATGGGGCAGGTTGCTTCGCTACTCATCGCAGGACTCCTCGGAGGTCTCGGCAGGCGTATAGGTGTAATACTGAGCAGGCTTAGCAGCGGGCTTCTGAACATCATCGTCGTCAGCAGCGGCATCGTCATCGCCAATCAGAACGCGCTCAGTAGGCTGCTCGGCCTCGGCGGCGGCAGCGGTGAGCTTGCAATCGGCGTCGGCTGCAGGAGCCTTCACCTTATTGAAGAGCTTCTGCACGGCGCCAGCAGCAGAATCAGTCACGCTCGATACAGCGTTGCTGGCCTCGGCCACGCTGCCCGTGACCTCGGAGATGTCGCGAACGACCGCCTCAACCTCAACGAGGTTAGACGTCAGAGCATCAACGGCAGTCTTGCTCGACTTGAGGAGCGGCTCAACCTGTGCCAGCGCGGGGGTGAGCTCATCAACAGCGCCATCGAGCTTTGCCACCACAGGCTGTGCCTCGACGAGCGTATTGTTAAGGTCACTCACCGTCTTGTCGAGCGAATCAACGACGGTGCGGGTCTTGCGCAGCGTGAGCGCGAGCTCGACAACAGCCCACACGCCGGCAACGGCGAGCACCAGCAGGGCGATTTGAATGGGACTCATACAAGCCTCCCAAAGGAATCGAAATACAGACGCTGTTCATGTTACCCCAAAGGGGACCGAACATGCCAAGCGTGAGATCCTGGGACAAAATAATCAGCAGTTACTTCGGAGCATTCCCGCTCCGGTCGCGTTCGCTTTGTTCTACGCGCCACTCTTCCCAACCACGGCCGGCAGGATGCCAGAAGGCGCCACGCTCCAGCCCCTCGGGCAAATAGCGCTGCTCGACCCAGCCTTCGGGATAGTCATGCGGATACTTATACACACCGTATTCGTCGCTGCCCGGACGATGACGATCGCGCAGATAGCTCGGCACCTCACGCAAGCCACTGCTATGGATATCGGCCAGCGCCGCATCGATCGAAGCCTCGCACGCGTTGGACTTGGGCGCCAGGCACACATAGAGTGCAGCCTGAGCCAGGTTAATACGACACTCGGGATACCCAATGACCTCGGCAGATTTAAACGCAGCGTGCGCTATAAGCAGGGCCTGCGGATCGGCGTTACCGACGTCTTCGGAAGCATGGATCATGATGCGTCGGGCGATAAACTTGGGGTCCTCCCCCGCATCGATCATGCGCGCAAGCCAATAGATGGTGGCATCGGGGTCGCTGCCGCGCATGGACTTAATAAACGCACTAATGATGTCGTAGTGCATGTCACCGTTTTTGTCATAGGTAAAGCCACGACGCGGATTGGCAATCTTTACGTCATCCACGGTAATGGGATAGCGCTCCCCCGCCGTCGGTGCAGGCGTTCCCTCGGTATCGGGACGTGTAACGGCAATCTCGCTCGCCAGCTCGAGCGTCGTCAGAGCCGAGCGTGCATCGCCCGCAGCCAGCGTGCAGATGGTCTTAACCGTATCCTCATCGGCCGAAAACTTGCCGTTCAAACCCTGCGGCGCCTCGAGCGCACGCTCAATGAGCGTGGCGATATCCTCGTCTTTAAGATGCTCAAGCTCTACCACGCGCCCACGCGACAACAGTGCGGAGTTGACCTCGAAGTACGGGTTCTCGGTCGTGGCGCCAATCATAATGACGGTACGGTTCTCAACCGCATGCAAAAGCGCATCCTGCTGCGACTTCGAAAAACGGTGAATCTCGTCGATGAACAAGATGGTACGGCGGTCATACGTATTCAGGCGCGTCTTTGCCTCATCGATCACGCGACGCAGGTCCTTCACGGTACCCGTGACGGCGCTGACCTCGACAAACTCACTCTTGGTATGGTTGGCGATAATATGCGCCAGCGTCGTCTTGCCCGTACCAGCCGGGCCGTACAGAATCACGCTCGACAGCACGTCATGCTCAATCGCGGCGCGCAGCCACGAGCCCTTACCGACGGCCTTTTGCTGGCCCACATACTCGTCGAGCGAATTGGGGCGCATACGCACCGCAAGCGGGGCATTCTGAAAAGAGCGCTCGCGCGTCGAAGCAGAAAAAAGGTCGTCCATAGCCATCCCGTGCATCAATCAAAATCGTTGTTGACCAACAGTATACCGAAAGGATACGAACTACCGTTCGTTAATATAGGTGCGGTGCGGAAACTTTAGACCTGGGAACAATTTGCTCGTCAGCTCGCAGAAATAACCATCCGTCATGCTTGCAATGTAATCGACGACGTCCTGATCCTTGTCGTCCTGCCAAGCATAGGTGCGGCCATAATAGGAAAGCTGCTGCTCAATACGCGAAATGTGGTGCTTAAAGATGTAGGAGGACTCGTCACCCTCGTTTATATCCTGCAGGCAACGGTCGTAGAGCTTTTCGAAGGCCTCGCGCAGTTCCGCTTCGGAGTCGCCTTCGATACCGCCCTTGCTATAGATCTTCTCGTAGTTCTCGCGCTTAGCCCGGCGGATCTCCTCAAACAGGTCCCCGCTCATCTCGATACGCGGTTTGCCGTAGCTATGCTCAACGATATCGATGGATGCGTGCGTGAGAATCCAGCTGTTATAGGCGCCGCCCCGACCGTCGTCAAAAGCGTCGGGCGACAGCAGGCCAGCCGCAATGGCGTCCTGGCGATCGCGCCCAACGTAGGCAAGGATATCCGAGATGCGAACCACGCAACCCTCGAGTGTCATGGGACGCAGGTGCTCAATCGCGCTATAGCCTGTGGCAATGCATTCCTCGACGGTTCGGTCGAACTGGTCAAAAGAACCCATGTCCGAAAGCTCAAAAACACGTTGCTCGTACTCGCCGTTGTGGCAAAGGACGCCGTCGAGCGTCTGGAGCGACACGTTGCGGCCATACAGCGCATCGAGCACGCGGACCGACTGCACGTTATGGAAAAAATAACGACCCGTGCGCTCGTGATAGATATCGTTGAGAAATCGCTCACCGGCATGGCCAAAGGGCGTGTGGCCCAAGTCGTGGCCCAGGCCAATCGCCTCGATCAGGTCGCAGTTAAGCCCCAGGGCGCGGCCGATATCGCGTGCGATGCGCGAGACAAGCTGCACGTGCAGGCCACGACGCGACAGGTCGTCGTTGCTGCGAAAACTGAAGACCTGTGTTTTGCCGGCATAGCGAGTGTACGCCGGAAGATGAAGAATCTTTTCGGTATCGCGCATAAACGCCGGACGCATGAGCGTGCCCTCGTCTGCGGCTCGATCAACGCGACGGATGACCTGGTCATCGTCGCAACGGTACGGGTTGACATAGCCCGAAGCACGATCTGCGGCAATGCGCTCGACAAGTTCGGGCGATAACGCCGAGGGAATACGGTCCATGCGCGCCTTAATGACGGCCGTTTCTTGATTAGTTGCCATGGCATGCTCCTTAAGAAGGATGCACAATCGGTTACAATGTGCAGCCCACGACCTCGATTATGGCAAAAATCGGCACCAAAAACGGCAGCAAAGGCAGGGAGCGCGATTTTGTGAAGAGGCAGGAGAGGGCCAGGGCCAGGAGCGCGACGGCAAATGCCACGATGCCGCCCATAGGGTCGAGCGTGCAAAGCGCGAAGAGTGCCTTGGCATCTCCCATGCCGATGCCCGTGGCTTGACGGAGGCGCCGCCAAAGCGACTCAGTCAGCACAAGAGAAAGGTACACGATGACCGCAAGGCCAGCGTGGTCAAGTGCCGTGTTCAAGCCCGCATCCAGCCACACGCCCGCAAACGCCGCCACCGCACACGCGCCGGCAAGCGAATTCGGGAACCGCCGATCACGAGCATCGATAACGGCGCCAGCAATAGCAAACAACCAAAACGGGATATAGACCATCGAACGCCTCCTCGAGTTACATCGCATAAACAAAAACCACCACAAAGGTGCCTGTCCCCTTTGTGGTGGTTTTGGTGGTGATTATTTGGCGCCTTGCATGACCTCGTCAAGGGTGACGTTGACGGCGTGCTGCGTCGGAACCCAGTCGACCTTCAGGAACAGCGCAGCCACCGTGATGGGGATATAGCTGAACATAAAGATCGGGAAGGTAAACAGGTTAGTCACCAGGCGCCACTTTTGCGTGCAGTGAATATGCTTGTACTCAAAGATAGTCGTGAGCAGCGCCAGGATGAAGAAAGTCTGATACATCATGGCGAAGGTCATAATGAGCGAAGCGGCGCACGCCTGCATCTCGACTTCGGTTGCCAAGAAACCATGCGAAAGGCCACCCACAATCAAGAACGTCGCATTAGCGAGCATCGAGATCAAGGACAGCAGCATACCCGGGGCGATGGTCATAAACATGTCGTAGGCGGCAAAGCGATGATAGCGGAAGGTCGATTTGACCAGGTGCTTACCGTAGGTAAAGAACACCTGGTAGAAGCCCTTGGTCCAGCGCATGCGCTGTTTCCAGGACGCCTTAAACGTCACGGGCTGTTCGTCAAAGAACTCCGCCGGCGCATAACCGATGCGAATGCCGTGAATGGCACAGAACGTAGTGAACTGGATGTCCTCGGTCAGCGTATGGAACTGCCAGCCGTGCATGCCCTCAATTACGCTGGCGGAGATGAGGTAGCCCGAACCAGAGACGGCACAAGACGTCTTGCAGATGTTGCGCGCGTTGTTGAGGAAGCGGGCCTCACGCAGATACCAGGTGGCGTTGGCAGACGAAATCCACGAGCTGCCGAAGTTCTTGGAGTTACGATAGCTCGTAACCACATGGAAGCCCTGGTCAAAGGCATCATTCATCTTGGAGACGTAATCGCGGGAGATAACGTTGTCGGCATCGAAGATAAAGTAGCCCTCAAACGTGTCGGGATACTCGTTGAGAATGCGATCGAAACCAAAGTCCATGACCCAGCTCTTACCCTTGCGGGCCAGGTCGTTGCGCTCATAAACGATGGCGCCCGCCTCGCGCGCGAGCTGCGCCGTATTATCGGTGCAGGCATCGGCGACCACGAAGACCTCGATAAGCTCGGACGGATAATCCTGGTCCTTGATGGAGCGAACGAGGTTGGCGATCACGGCCTCCTCGTTATGCGCCGCGATAAAGAAGGCATAGCGGTGGAGTTTTTTGGCCTTGGGAGGCGCGACCTCGCCACGAAGAGCGCCAATGACAAAGAAGACCACCTGGTACAGAAAGCAGACCGTGAGTAGCGTAACCACAATCTGGTTAAAGATCACGATGGGCGTGTTAGTTTGTAAAAAGGCGAGCATGCAGGCTCCCGAGAACGCGTTACGTAAACAACCGTATATCTTACCGTAGGCTAACCGAGTTCAAGAAACCACCTAATACTGGTTAGGCTTCGAGCAGACCGAGCTGCGGAACGATTTCGTCGCCGGCGGCAGTGCGGCCGAGCGAGCGCGGGGCTAAGTCATCCAGAACGGCGGCGAGATCCCACGGCAGCTCATCGCGGCACTCAATGCGCTCCCCCGTCACGGGATGATCGAACGCCACACGCCAGGAATGGAGGAATTGCCTGGTCAAACCCTGGTCGGCACGCGCATCGCACTTACCGTAGAGCGGATCGCCCACGCAGGCGTGGTTGATATGGCGCATGTGCACGCGAATCTGATGCGTGCGACCCGTAAACAGGTGGCACTCGACGAGCGTATAGCCATCGTCAAAACGCGTGGAATCGAAGCGCTCGAGGACCCTAAAGGTCGTAATGGCCTGGCGCGCGAAAGGATCGTCCGAAACCGCCATCTTGACACGGTCGCGCGTAGAACGGGCAATGCCGGTGTTAATGGTGCCCTCGTCCATGGCAATGTGGCCGTGGACGAGCGTAATGTAGCGGCGGTCGAGCGTGCGCGTGCGGATGAGATTCTGGAGCGCGCGCTGGGTGTCGTCGTCTTTTGCCGCGAGCATAAGGCCCGAGGTGTCACGATCCAGGCGATGCACGATGCCGGGGCGGTCCTCGCCCTGCACGGTGCCCAGATGGTCAATGCCACAGTGATAGACCAAGGCGTTCGCAAGGGTGCCGCTCTCGTGGCCATGGGCGGGATGGCACACCAGACCGCGCTGCTTGGAGAGCACGATGAGGTAGTCGTCCTCGTAGCGGATATCGAGGGGAATGGCCTCGGGAATCACATCGGTGGGATCGTGCGGCTCGGGCAAATCGACCGAAATACGGTCGCCGGAGCGCACGGCATACTTTTTTGACAGGCATGTCTCGCCGTTGACGGCAACGGCACCGCCCTCGATCAGATGCGCGCAGGCAGAGCGCGTAGGGCAGCCGTCATTAGCGCCCAGATAGGCGTCAAGACGCTGACCAGCGGCATCGTCGGCAACAAGGATATGGATGTCGGCCATTAGCGCTCGCTCCTTTCGCGAATCTTGCGGGCACGCTCCCCACGCTGCTCTGCCTTGCGCTTAGCGCGGGCCTCGTCACGGGCGTTGAGTTCGGCGGACGCGTCGACCTCACGGGCCGCAGGACTCAAGAACATGTAGCCGATGAGGGCAAGCACCACACCGACCGTAATGCCGACATCGGCCACATTGAAGACGGGGAAGTCGATGAAGGTGGTGGCAATAAAATCGGTCACAAAGCCAAAAGCCAGACGGTCGATCGCATTGCCAATGGCGCCGCCCACGACCATAGCCATGCCCACAACCTCAAAGCGAGCAAGCTGGGGCGCGCGAAGCAAGTACACCGCGATCGCAACGATAACGACAAACGCCAGCACGGCAAACGCGAGGCCATGTCCCTCGCCCATGCTAAAGGCAGCACCGAGGTTACGCACGAAAAGGAAGTCGATCACACCGGGGATAACAGTCACATGTAGAGCATCGCCGACGGCACGAACCGCAAGCTTGGTCAGCTGGTCAACAAGCAGCACGGCCAACGCCACGCTACCAGCAACACCCAACCGCCAACGCAAAGGCGGCGTCATATCCGCAGAACGACCCAAATCAATCCCCTACCCTCAAAAACATCGAATTACGTTTAACGCAAATCAATATCTTATATTGACCAGCAACGAAATAGCCGATGATTCGCTACCAACAGCGAAAACCCGCCAGAGCGAGCAAGGTGCCTTGAAGCAAGGCGGCATAGACCTTCTGGTCATGCCGCCGAAGCTGAAAGGCAGATTGCCGCTCTGGCGGGTTTGCAGCGTCGAGCCGTTACGCGGTTTGGTAAAACCGCGTAACTAGAGTGCGTTCGCACACCTCTCGCAGATGTGAGCGTGGCCGTTGTACTCGCCGACGGTGGTGCGGTAGTTCCAGCAACGGTCGCAGCACTCGCCCTCGGCAGCCTCGATGGCAACGGAGAGCTCCTCGCCCTGGGTCAGTTCAACAGCGGAGACGATGTAGAACTCGGCCAGGTCGACGGCCTTGTCGCCGGTCAGCAGCGCATACATCTCGGCGGGAACGACCGCCTTGACGCGGACCTGTTGGCTCTTAGTGAAGGTGCCGGCGGAGCGGGCGTCCTCAAGGGCCTTGGTCACGGCGCTACGGAGCTCGAGCGAAGCCTCGAGCACGCCCTCAAACTCGTTGGCCTCGTCGACCGTGATGGGCGACTTGTACCAATCGAGCAGCGCGGCGTACTTCTGGTGATCGACGCAGCCGGCAGGCGCATAGGCCATGGCCTCGTCGACGGTGTAGGACAGAATCGGCTGCAGATCGCGCATGAGCATCGAGAAGAGCTCAGCGAGCACGGTCTGGGCGCTGCGGCGCTCGAGCGAACCGGGCTTGTCGCAGTACAGACGATCCTTCAGGGCATCGAGGTACACGTTGGAAAGCTCGGTAACCACAAAGTCGTAAAGCGCACGGTAAGCGCGCGGGAACTCGTAGCAAGAGTAAGCGTCGTCGACCTCGGCCTGGACCTGGGTCAGACGGGCAACCATGAGCTTGTCGAGCGGCAGCAGGTCGGAAAAAGCGACGCCGTCGGTCTCGGGCTCAAACTGGCCCTCGAGCTCGGAAAGCAGGAAGCGCAGCGTGTTGCGGAAGCGACGGTAGGCATCGGACGTACGGGCAAGGATCTCGTGGTCGATGGAGACGTCGGAGCTAGTATCGACGGAGGCGACCCACAGGCGGATGATGTCGGCGCCCATCTCGTCACAGACCTTGTTGGGGTCGATGACGTTACCGAGCGACTTGGACATCTTGCGACCCTGGCCGTCGAGCGTGAAGCCCTGCGAGACGACCGCCTTGTACGGAGCGTGACCGTTGGCGCCCACCGAGGTGAGCAGCGAGCTCTGGAACCAACCGCGGTGCTGGTCGGAGCCCTCGAGATACACGTCCGCCGGATACTCCAGCTCGGAGCGATACTCGCAGACGGCCTTCCAGGAGACGCCGGAGTCCCACCACACGTCGAGGATGTCCTTATCAGCCTTGAGGTGATGGCCGCCGCACTTGGGGCAGACGCAGGCCTCGCCCAGGTAGCTCTCGGGAGCGTCAGTGAACCAGGCGTCGGAGCCCTTCTCGTGGAAGAGCTTGATGACGGCGTCGAGCGTGGCGTCGTTCATGACCTTCTCGCCGCAGTCGGCGCATGTGTAGCTCGGGATAGGCACGCCCCAGTTGCGCTGACGGCTGATGCACCAGTCGGGACGCTGCTCGACCATGGCGCCGATGCGGTTTGCCGCGTGGGCCGGATACCACTTGACGTTCTCACGGACCTCCTTGCCAGCCTGCTCGCGCAAACCGGTCTTGTCCATCGAGACGAACCACTGGTCGGTAGCACGGAAGAGCACCGGGTGCTTGCAGCGCCAGCAGTGCGGATAGCTGTGCGTGATCTTCTTCTCGAGGACCAGGGTGCCGCGCTCGCGCAGGAACTCGATGATGTGCGGGTTGGCCTCATCGGTATCCATACCGCTGAAGGGGCCACCAGTACCAAACTCCTCACCGGTGTAGAACTTGCCGTCGTCATCGACCGGCATGCAGATGTCGGTGATGCCCTCCTTGAGGCAGGCAAAGTAGTCGTCAACGCCGTGGCCGGGCGAGTTGTGGACGATACCGGTACCGTCGTCGACACCGACGTAATCGGCC
This sequence comes from uncultured Collinsella sp., assembly GCA_905202925.1. GTDB lineage: Bacteria > Actinomycetota > Coriobacteriia > Coriobacteriales > Coriobacteriaceae > Collinsella. Next base: position 28,583 of record CAJKTW010000001.1, read on the forward strand.
AGCAGCGCCACGCCCTCGACGCCGTCAAAGATCGGCTGCTTGTAGCGGATGTGGTGGAAGGTCTCGGCGGGAACCACATAAGGCTTGCCGTCGACCATGACCGGGGTGTACTCCCAGCCAAACTCCTCGCAGCACTTAGGAGCCAGGTCCTCGAGCATGACCTCGGCACGACCATCGTGCTCAACGGCGACGTAGGCGGCGCCGGGCTTAAGGGAAACGGCCTGGTCGGAGGGAATGGTCCACGGCGTGGTCGTCCAGATGATAAAGTCGACCGGGCCGTCGAAGTCCTCGAGGCCGGCGGGCTTGGAGGTCATCTCAAAGCGCACGAAGATGGACGGGCTCGTCTCGTCGGAGTACTCGATCTCGGCCTCGGCCAGCGCAGTGTGGCAGTGCTTGCACCAGTGAACCGGCTTGTGGCCGCGATAGATCATGCCCTTATCGAACATCGCCTTGAAAACCTCGATGTCGGCGGCGTCATGCTGGTGATAGAGCGTCAGGTAGGGGTTGTCCCAGTCGCCGAGCACGCCCAAGCGACGGAAACCGGCCTTCTGAAGCTCAATGTTCTCGACAGCGAACTCGTTGCAGAGCTCACGAATCTTGGCCGTGGGGGTCTGGTTGAACTTCTCGGTGCCAAGCTTCTCCTCGACCTTGTGCTCGATCGGCTGGCCGTGGCAGTCCCAACCGGGGACGTAGGGAACCTCATAGCCCTGCATCATCCAGTAGCGGTTGATCATGTCCTTAGAAATCTTGTTCATGGCGTGGCCGATGTGGATCGGACCGTTGGCGTACGGAGGGCCGTCGTGCAGCACGAACTTCTTGTGACCCTCGTTCTTCTTCAGAACTTGCTCGTAGACCTTGTTGTCCTGCCAGTCCTTGAGTCGCTTGGGCTCGGACTTGGAAAGACCGGCACGCATGGGAAAACCGGTTTTGGGCAGATTCATCGTCTGCTTGTACTCGTTTGCCACGGTACCCCTTTCATGTCGTGGGCGCGCACGCCCGTTGGGCACCAAAAAAGCGCCCGTCCCTACAAGCTGGGACGAAGCGCCACAAAACGGGCCGTGTGCCCGCAAAAGCTCTTCGCTTAACCACCCAGCTTAGATGCCCTCGCCCGCATTACAGCGCGCTCGCATCCGTTACTCGGCTGGCCTGTATCGACGACCATCTCGGCGATGTCTACTAAGACGAACCTACGCGGCACGTCCGTTGGGACCGCAGCTCCGGGGTGATTTTCATCGGTCGCATGCACGGGTTCTCAGCGCTCCCCGCTCTCTGTAGCATGCGGACGGCCGACTACTCGTCCCCATCAACGCTTATGCGGAGTATGCTAGCACGTTCCGCACCGGCGAAAAACCCTCAACACTGGTTTTATACGTTCGAAATTTCTTGCGGCCGTGGACCTTCTCTTGGAGCAAAATACCTGTAAGCACTTTATCGAACGAAAGAAGATTGCTATGCGCACGATCGGAATGAGCGACTATACCGTTGGCGAAGACTGCTTTGACGAGCTGCACGGCGCGTTGGCCGAGTACGGAGCAACCAAGGTCGCCATCATTGGTGGTAAACGAGCACTGGCCGCAGCACTTCCCGGTATCGAAGCTGCGCTGGCAGGTACCGACGTCGAGATTCTGGAGACGCGCGTCTACGGCACCAACAGTACGCGCGCAAATATCGCCAAGGTCGTAAACTCCCCTGCCTGCCAGGAAGCCGACGTGCTCATCGCATGCGGCGGCGGCAAGGCGCTCGACACCGTAAAGACCGCTGCCATTGAGCTCAAGAAGATCGTCTTCACCGTCCCGACGATCTGTTCCAACTGCTCCGCCGCGACCGCCATTGCCGTTGTCTACAACGACGACGGCTCGCTCGAGGGCTATTCGTACCCTAACCGACCTGCGCATATCTTTATCAACCCCAAGATCATCGCCGAGGCTCCGGCGGAGTACTTCTGGGCCGGCGTGGGTGATGCCCTGTCCAAGCAGCCCGAGGTCGAGTACGCCACGAGCGCCGGCAACCTGGAGCACACGGCAGGCCTTGGCCTAGCACTCGCCCACACCTGCTCCGAGCCGCTGTTTACCTTTGGCGTCCAGGGTCTTGAGGACGTGCGCCAGGACCAGTCGACCGAAGCCGTCAAGCAGATCGCGCTCGACATCGTGGTCAACACGGGCTACGTCTCCAACCTGACCAACCAAAACGATTACTACTACAACTCGAGCGTGGCGCACGCGTTCTACAACGCTTCCTGCAGCATTCTGCGCGAGGGCTCCTACCTGCACGGCGAGGTCGTAAGCCTGGGTGTGCTGGTACTGTTCGCCTATACGGGCGATACCGAGAACCTTGAGCGCTACGCCGCCTTTAACAATCAGATGGGCCTGCCCGTGACGCTTGAGCAGGTCGGGCTTTCCGAGGCTGATATCCCTGCCCTGTGCGAGTACGCGCACGCCACCAACGAATGGAAGCAAGGCAACCCGGAGCCCTTCACCGACGAAAAGTTCGACGCCGCCATCAAGGCTGCCAACACCTACGGCCACACACTCTAGAACTGGCCCAAAACCACCACAAAGGGGACAGGCACCTTTCTGGTGGTTTTTTATTGCTCCAGCATTCAGTTCGTACTCGAACCCGATTCTTTACGAGAAAGGGTTCGGGTACGTTTTTTGTTTATCGGAAATTCTGCGGAAGGACTACTCGGAACGGTAAACAGGAACGAACAGAGGCAGGGCATCATCGTGGTGATGGTATCCTGCCTTTTGTTTTGCGGGATCAAGGTCGCTTTATGCGAACTTGATCGCCACTTATATGGGGCATTGATGGCAATTGCTTCGTACGTGCATACCGAGAGCCTGTACACCTCTGGCAAGGCGTAAAACACTAGACTTTATTCCAAAGTCCGTGTGCTAAGGGGGCAGGCCCCTTAGAATTCCTGTGGAGTGTGTACGCACGTACGCTGGAAAACGGCAAAATTTCGCTATATCAGGGCGTTCTATCATTGGAGAGTATGGTATACACGGCTTAGTTCAACAAATAAGAATTTATATATAAAGGAGAATATTGATGAAACTGTTTTTATGTTCTCACTTTTCAAGTGTAGGAAGTCTGATAAAGGAAGAAATTGAAAATAAAAAAGTCGCATTTATTCCAACAGCTTCGCTGCGTGAAGGCTACACCGGTTATGTCGGCTCGGCTCGAAAATTATTCAAAAAGTTGGGAGCAATCGTAACTGAAATTGATATTTCAACGGAGGCTTATTCAACGATACAGTCTGTTTTTGAAGAAGCAGATGTGATATATTTTACCGGCGGAAATTCTTTCTTTCTTATGGACCAGCTCCGTAAAACGGGAACTGATGAGCTGTTGAAGAAAGAATTGGCAAAGGGAAAACTGATGATTGGTGAATCGGCAGGCGCGATTATATGCGCTCCAAGCATCCAATATATCGAGCAAATGGATGAAAAGCCGGAGGACTACTCACAAGAAGATGATGCAGGGCTTGATTTGATTGATTTCTATGTTCTTCCGCATTATCTTACAGCACCATTTAAGAAAGTTACCGAGAAAATAATGACTGAGTTTTCGGATTTGAATCTATGCCCAATTAACAACCGTCAGGGAATTGTAATTGATGGTGAAGGTTCAAAGGTAATTTGCAAAGACTAATTTGAAAATTCCAGTTAGCTGTACTCGTTCCTAGCAGGGTTTGGGGCAGGCACGCCCCAACAAGAAGCTGTCCCAAAGGGGCAAGAATGGGGACTGCGGATGATTTCATGGACCGTCACGCGGCCCTTCCCAGCGCGGAGCGGAACTCAGCCGGCGTGCGGCCACCGAGCGCATCGCTGCGCCTCTCCGTATTATATCGACCGATCCAGCCCCCGAGCTCCTCGATGAAGCGGGCGGGGGGGGTCCAGTCCGACCAGTCCCGGCCGTGCCAGAACTCCTTCTTGAGCAGGCCGAAGAAGCCCTCCATCGCCGCGTTGTCCGGGCTGCAGCCCTTTGCGGACTGGATTGGCTACACTGATGTGGACAGTTCCGGGAGGGGCGCAAGAGACGGGAAGGCCGCGTGCGCGTTCCTGCGCGAGGGCCGCGGGGAGGGGCTGCCTGGGTACGGCGCCTGTCAACTCGGTCTACGTCTTTGATGACCGGGTCGTACTCAATATCAACTTCACGGATGATGCCAAAACGGTCACCCGTGAGGAAGTGTTGGGTTCGAGTGCTATGGACAATGCTCCAGCATGCTGGGATCGAACTCGCTAGCCGGAATCACACGGTACCCGTGACGCAGCAACAGATCGACGAAAACGCCGTTGCCCGCTGTAAGGGTGCCGCTGAATGTTCCGTCGTAGATGCGGCCCGCGCCGCACGAGGGACTACGGTCCTGCAAGATGCACGCAGCGATCTCGGACGGGCCGCCAAAGTGCTCGCACATATCGAGCGCGCGTTGGGCACCATGGCGAAACTCGCGATCAACCGACACGCCCTCGCGGGTGCGAACCTCACAGCCCACGATCTCGGACGGGTCGTGCGGCGTGGGCAGACCGCCAAAAACCTCGGGGCATACGAGGAGCACCTCGGTCCCCGTACGCTCGCAAGCCTCGACCAACGCGCGGTGGTAATTGTCGAGCCCGTTATACTTGCAGCTCTCGCCCATCAAACAGGCGCTTACCACGATCTTCATTTCCATCCCTCTCAAGCAAAACGCCCCATTTGAGAAAGCTGCTCAAATGGGGCGTCGGCGTTTACTGGCTCGGCCGCGGCTTTACTGCTGCTTTGGCATCAGTGGATTCTCGCGCGTGAGGAGATTCATGAACTCCTCGCCCGTGATCGTCTCCTTCTTGTACAGATAACGAGCCAGCTCATGGAGCTTAAACTTGTTCTCCTTGAGGATCTGCAGGGCGCGGTCGTGCGCATCCTCAATCAGCTTGGCGACGATCGCATCGACGCGCTCGGCCGTACCGGGGGCACAGGTGAGCGACGTGTCCTGGTTGAGGTAGGCATTCTGAACGGTACCGAGCGCCATCATGCCAAACTCTTCCGACATACCAAAGCGCGTCACCATGTTGCGAGCGAGCTTGGTGGCCTGCTCGATATCGTTGGCAGCGCCGGTCGTCATCTCACCAAAGATGAGCTCCTCGGCAGCACGTCCGCCGCAATAGACGGCGAGCTTGTCCAAGACCTCCTGGCGCGTGGTCAGGAAGCGCTCGTCCTCCTCGACCTGCATGGTGTAGCCCAGAGCACCGCTCGTACGCGGCACGATGGTGATCTTCGTAACCGGCGCAGAACCCTTCTGGCGGGCGGCAACGATGGCATGGCCGATCTCGTGATAGGACACGACCTGTTTCTCGTGATCGGACAGCACCGTGGACTTACGCTGCTGGCCGGCGATGACGACCTCCACCGACTCCTCAAAGTCATCCTGAGTCGCGCGCTTGCGACCCTCGCGGACGGCGCGCAGGGCGCCCTCGTTGATGATGTTGGCCAGGTCGGCACCCGAGGCGCCAGGCGTGGCGCGGGCGATCGCGGTCAGGTCGATCGGCGGCTGCGTCTTCACGCTCTTGGCGTGCAGTTCAAGGATATTCTTGCGACCGGTCAGGTCGGGCAGCTCAACGGGGATGCGGCGGTCGAAGCGGCCGGGGCGCAGTAGGGCCGGATCAAGGCTGTCGGGACGGTTGGTCGCAGCGAGGACGACGATACCCTTGTGGTTATCGAATCCATCCATCTCGGTCAGCAGCTGATTGAGCGTCTGCTCGCGCTCGTCGTTGCCACTAAAGCCGCCGCCATCGCGCTTCTTGCCGATGGTATCGATCTCGTCGATAAAGACGATGCACGGGGCCTTTTCCTTGGCCTGCTTAAACAGGTCGCGAACCTTAGCGGCGCCGCGGCCGACAAACATCTCAACAAACTCAGAACCAGAAATACTAAAGAACGGCACGCCCGCCTCGCCGGCCACAGCCTTGGCGAGCAGGGTTTTACCGGTACCCGGAGGGCCGACAAGGAGAGCGCCGCGTGGCAGTTTGGCGCCGATCTCCTCGTAGCGTTGCGGCTTCTCCAGAAAGTCGACGACCTCCTTGAGGGACTCCTTGGCCTCTTCCTGGCCGGCGACATCCTTAAAGGTCACGCCCACGTCCTTGGAGGCGATCACGCGCGCGCCGGACTTGCCCAGTCCACCGCCGCCAAAACCACCGCCGCCAAAGTTCATCGACGGACCGTCATCACCCATGGCCTTCTTCATGCGGCGGTTGAGCCACCAGCCAATCAGGAAGAAAATCACCATGGGAAGAATGAGGGTGAGCAGGTAGTAGGTCATCAGGCCCGAGTTCTTATCGGGAACGACCGACTCAAGCGAAGCACCGGACTCAAGCACGCGATCGGTAAAGCCCGCGTCATTCGGCACACCGGTCGTCTTGTAGGCGATATTCTCGTCCTCGCCCTTCTTGGTGTAATAAATCGTGTAATCGTCCGTGTTGTACTCGACCTTGTCGACGCTCTTCTTATCGAGCGCTTTGACAAACGTCGAGTAATCGGTCTTCGTAATCTGCTGCGTGTGACCGATGTTGGGGAACAGAACGGTCGAGAGCACGAGGTAGACGACGAAGGCGATGAGCACGTAGAGGATCATATTCCGTCTACGTTTGTTGTCATCCATCTCCATCTGCTTGAACTCCATCTACTGGGGTTGATAATGCTATCTAGAATACCCAACCCGAACGGCGATAAACCGACGCCGGGCACGAAAGGACAGAGATGGCATCACTGGAAGTCGGCAAGGTTCAAATCTATACGGGCGACGGCAAGGGCAAGACGACGGCTGCGCTGGGGCTCGCGCTGCGTGCCACGGGCTATGGACTTAACGTGCTCATGCTTCAGTTTGCCAAGAAGCTGCACTGCGCCGAACATGACGCAGCTCCTCGATTGGGGCTACGGATCGTACAAGCCGACCGCGACACGCCCGAGACTTGCGCCGCGCAGATCATGGAGCTCGCACGCGAGCAGATTAGCCAGGTCGACGTGCTGATCTTGGATGAGCTGGGAGAAGCCATGCGCCGCGGCTTTGTGACGCGCGAAGATGTCGAAGCGTTGATCGCGATGAAACCAACCACCACGGAGCTCGTGCTCACCGGCCGGGGCTTGCTGCCCCTCGCCGACCTTGCCGACCTGGTAACCGAAATGCGCCCCGTCAAACACTACTTCGACGAAGGCCTCCTAGCTCGCCAAGGCATCGAATACTAGTCATTGCGGACGTCCCCAATGACTAGGCGGTGGCGCGACCGAGCCAGTTGCCGCTGTGATGGTAGACGGTGAACATCGCGGCGGTGATTACCCAGGTCATGGGGTAGACCAGCAGCAGATGCTCGAGCGAGGGGTCGAGCGGCATAATCGCGAACACCCACGCCACGCGGAGCACGACCGTGCCGAATATCGTGAGCATCATAGGCTGCAAGCTCACGCCGGCACCGCGGATGGAGCCGGACGCGTTTTCGATAATCGAGAAGATCGCGTAGAACGGCGCGATGAAATGAAGAATCGTCGTGGTGTAGGCCGAAATCGAAGCATCGTCGACAAACAGACGCGACAACGGACCCGAGAACACCAGTAGCACGGCAGACAGGCCACCAATGAGCATAAACGACAGCACAAGCGACGTATGGTAGCCCTTGCGCATGCGCTCGTAGTTGCGCGCGCCAAAGTTCTGTGCCGAGAACGTGGTGATCGAAACGCCAAGCGCCTCGGTAACCATCCAGACAATGCCATCCAAACGGCCCGAAAGACCCCACGCCGTGGTGACATCGGCACCAAACGAGTTGACCGACACCTGAATCAAAACGTTGGAAATCGAATACGCAGCAGACTGAAAGCCAAGCGGCAGACCACACGAGATCATGCTCTTACAAATGCCAGGATCAATGCAGAGTTTGGACAGTGAAAGCCGCCACGCACCCGGAGCGTGCATCATACGAATCACGATCATCGTGGCGTTGGAGCAAATGGTCAGCGCCACCGCGATGCCGCAGCCCAGAGCCTCCATATGAAGCACGGCAACGAAGATGACATCCAGCACCGCATTAACAAGGCAGCCGGAAGCAATGATCACAGCAGGACCGCGTGTGTCGCCCACGGCGCGCAGCAGCGCCGTTCCCATATTGAGCAGCAGCGCCGCAACCATGGCGGCAAAATAGCAACGAGCATAGGCCACGCCCTCGGCCAATAGTTCATGCGGCGTGTTCATAAGTACCAGCATGGGCTCAACGAACACTATGCCAAGAATCGAGAAAACGATACCGCCCACCAGCGCGAGCGTCATGGCCGTATGGACCGAACGACTCAATCGCTCATCATCGTGCTGACCAAAATACTGACCGGTAATGACCGCGCAGCCAGCGCCAACGCCAACGCAAAAGCCAATGCAGAGCTCGGTGAGCACCATCGTGGCTTGAATGCCACCCAGCGCGAGCTTGCCGCCAAACTGGCCGACGATATAGGTACCGATAAGCGTGTATGCCTGCTGAAAGAACGAACTAAAGAAGATAGGGACGCACAGCGACAGCAGCTGTTGCCAAATGACACCCTGCGTTACATCGATAGCCGTAGATTTCTTAGCCACACGCCCTCCCCACCAGCGTACGTCAAACAACAAAACGGCAATTTAAGACCAAAGCCAATACCAGCTTAGCACCGACCGACGTCGGCCGAAACGCCCCGAACCAGAGCCCGGTGCTAACTATCTGCCTAGTGATACAGCCCCGGCTGGTAGTGGTACTCGTTGCTCACATGCGGGCACAGCTGCCAAAAGGCAACAGCGCTTGCCGCGGCCACGTTGAGTGAATCGACCCCATGCGCCATCGGAATACGCACGGCGCGGTCGCAGCCTGCAATGGTCTTGGCGCCCAAGCCAGCACCCTCGGTGCCCATAAAGATTGCCAGGCGGTCAATCTCCTGGAGCGCGGGATCGTCCAGCGACACCGAATCATCCGTCAACGCCATAGCGGCACACGAAAAGCCGGCATCGTGTAGCACCGCCAGCCCATCATGCGGCCATACGCGCGCTTCGCTGCCAATGCGTGTCCAGGGCACCTGGAACACCGTGCCCATGCTCACGCGGGCCGAGCGACGGTACAGCGGATCACAACACGTAGGACTGACCAAAATGCCGTCAACGTTGAGCGCGGCCGCCGAGCGGAATATTGCGCCCACATTGGTATGGTCGACAATGCCCTCGAGCACGCACACGCGCACCGGGCGCTCCCCCGCCGCCTCGACGACGCCGCCCAAGAACTCATCAACCGGAATCTGTCGCGGGCGACGAAATGCCGCGAGCGCACCGCGCGTCACGTTAAAACCCGTCAGACGCTCCATAAGCTCCATCGAGGCAACGAACACGGGAACCGGACCCGCGCCCTCGCGTACCGCCAGGCGCTCAAACAGCGGCATCATCTGGTCGAGCCAGCGCTCGCCCAAAAGAAAGCTCACCGGCTCGTATCCGGCGCGAACCGCACGTTCGATGACCTTGGCACTCTCGGCGATAAAAATGCCCTTCTGCGGCTCCAGCACGCAGCGCAGCTCACGCTCGGTCAGTCGCACGTAGGCATCAAGCCGCTCGTCCTCGAGCGAATCGATTCGCAGCACCTCAACGGCATCAGTCATAGCAGCCAGCCCGCACCTTTCTTTACAGCGCATCTATACCAAACGAGGCGACGCTAAGCGCCGCCCCATGCATTCAAACAATCCGATGATACCGTTCACGCCGGACGATTTACGCCTCAACGCGACGATACGTTACGAACTCATAATCGACACCCTCGTCGCCCTCGCCCGAGGCAATCGTGGCAACACCGCCACGCCGCGCAATCTCCCACGCGGGATCGGCATCCAAATCGGGAAAATACGTATCCACGTCATGCACGCAATGGTCATGCGTAACCTCGGCCTCCACGCAATACGGCAAAAACTGTCGATATACCTCGCCGCCGCCAATCACCCACGCAACGGTCTCATCGGCAACCGCGGCGAGCGCCTCGCCGATACTATGCACCACGTCGACACCTTCGGGCGAAAAATCCTCGTCGCGCGTGAGCACGATATTGCGACGATTCTTGAGCGGCCGTGCGCCGGGAAAACTCAGCAGGGTCTTGCGCCCCATAATAACCGGGCAACCTTTGGTGCACGCCACAAAATGACGCATGTCGGCACGGTTGGACACCACCATGTCGCCCTCGCACCCAATACCCCAGTCATCGCACACGGCGACAATGGCAGAAAGCTTACACGTCATGCACGTCACCTACACCGCAATGGGGATGTTCTTGACCTGCGGGCCGTGCTCATAGCCCTCGACAATCAGGTCGTCGGTCGTAAACGCATAGAAGTCATGCACATCGGGGTTAAGCGTTACCTTAGGCGCGGCAAACTGCGGACGCTCGATAAGCTCGCGGACGATATCGACATGACGGTCGTAAATGTGGGCATCGGCAATCACATGCAGCAACTCTCCGGGAATCATATCGACCGACTGCGCGACCATCATCAGCAAAATGGCGTACTGGCACACATTCCAGTTGTTCGCAGCCAAAATGTCCTGGCTGCGCTGGTTGAGAATCATGTTGAGCGTCGGTTTATCATCCTGCGGGCGTTGCGTCACGTTATACGTCACGCTGTAGGCGCACGGATACAGGTGCATCTCGGACAGGTCGCTAAACACGTAGGTATTCGTCATAATGCGGCGGCTGTACGGCGTGTTCTTAAGGTCGTACAGCACGCGATCCATCTGATCAAAGTCACCCTCGGCATAATGGCTCTTCTGCCCAATCTGATACCCGTAGGCCTTGCCGATGGAGCCAGTCTCGTCGGCCCACTCATCCCAAATATGGCTGTTGAGGTCATGCACGTTATTGGACTTCTTTTGATAGATCCACAGGATCTCATCCATGGCAGATTTGAGGGCCGTACGACGCAGGGTAAGCGCCGGAAACTCCTCACGCAGGTCGTAGCGTGCCGTGACGCCAAAGTTTTTAATGGTATAGGCAGGGGTGCCGTCCTCCCACACCGGGCGGACCTTTTGGCCCTCGGTGGTGGTGCCATGGTCCAGAATATCGCGGCACATGGCTACAAACTGTTGATCAGCCTTGCTCATTGACCCTCCTGTCAGTCGCCTATAAGCGAGATTCATTGTAGCCCAGGCGCAAGCGGCCCCACAGCCCTAACATAAGCCCTCATTTTCTGACATATGCCAGAAATTCCTTGCGTAAATCCGCACGGTCGTTATTCTATTGTTGACATATGTCAGATATGGAGAGTGTATGGCAGGAAGACGTGAAAAATTGCGCCGCGTCGGGATCATCCCCGAATATCGCGGTTTTACCCCCGATGGCCTTGCCAGCGGAGAGGCCATCGACATGACGGTCGACGAACTCGAGGTCCTGCGGCTATGCGACCTGGAAGGCCTCAATCAGGAGGCCGTCGCAAAGCACATGGGCATCGCGCGCGCCACGGTGGCGGCAATTTGCAGCCGAGCGCATCGCAAGGTGGCAAATGCGCTGGTCAATGGTCGGGCGCTCATCATCGAGGGCGGCAATATCGCGTACTCCCCCATCACCACAACGACGGCCGTATGGCCAGCAAAGGAGATCGGCACCATGAGAGTGGCAACCACGTATGACAACGGCAACATCTTTATGCACTTTGGCCGCAGCGAGCAGTTCAAGATCTACGACATTCAGGACGGCAAGGTGCTCAGCGAGCAGGTCGTGGGCACCGGCGGCACCGGCCACGGTGCCCTTGCGGGCCTGCTCGCCAACGGCGGCGTGGACACGCTCATCTGCGGCGGCATCGGCGGTGGCGCTATCAACGCGCTTGCCCAAGCCGGCATCACGGTATACGCGGGTGCCCAAGGCAGCTGCGACGCTTGCGTCGAGGCCCTTATCGCCGGCACGCTCGCATAGAACGGCGAGGCCACGTGCGGCTGCCACGGCCACGACCACGAGCACACTCACGAGCATGGCGATTCCTGCGGCTGCCACGGCCATCACGAGCACGAGGGCCACGAGGGCTGCGGCTGCCACTAACGGCACGGCACCGCGAGCTCGGGGCGCGACGCCAAACGCAACCCAACAAACAAAGCCAACAGCAAAGGCCACCCGGTAGCTTCCGAGCGGCCTTTGCCATATCAAGCTGGAATTACAGCTCTATTTCTTATTGCGCATCTGCGCTTCCATCTGGCGCAGCAGCTCCATATCGGACTTGGGACCGCCCATTCCCAAGCCGCCCATGCCGCCCAGACCCATAGCATCCAGGCCGGGGATATTGGGCATGCGCATCTTCTTGCCCTTCTTACCCTTTTTGCCCTTTTTGCCGCCGGCCTGTGCCTGATTGGCCATCGTGCGCATGCGGCCCATCATCTTATTCATCTCGCCCCACTGCTTCATAAGGCCGTTGACCTCGGTGGGGGTTACGCCGGCTCCCTTGGCAATGCGGGCGCGGCGCTGGCCGTTGATGATGGAGGGGCGCAGGCGTTCCTCCTTGGTCATCGACATAATGATGGCCTCGTTCTTGTCGAAGATGCCCTCGTCCAGGTTGCCGCCCATCTGGTTGAGCGCGCGCTGGCCACCGGGGAGCATGCCGAGAATGCCCTTCATGCCGCCCATCTTCTTAACGGCTTTCATCTGGTCGAGCATGTCGTTCATGGTAAAGCCCTCGCGCAGCATGCGCTCGGCGGCCTCGAGCTGCTCGGCATCGGCGGCCTCCTGGGCCTTCTCGATGATGCCGACGACGTCGCCCATGCCCAAGATTCGCTTGGCCATACGGTCGGGGTAGAACGGCTCCAGCGAATCGGGCTTCTCGCCCATGCTCACGAACTTGATGGGCTTGCCGGTCACCTGGCGCACGGAAAGCGCGCCGCCACCACGGGCATCGCCGTCGAGCTTGGAGATGATCACGCCGTCAAAGTCGGTGCGCTCGGCGAAGGTCGAGACGACGTTGACGATATCCTGGCCGGTCATGGCATCGACGACCATCAGCACCTGATCGGGCTTGACGGCCTTCTTGATGTCCACGGCTTCCTGCATCATCTGCTCGTCGATCTGCAAACGACCGGCGGTATCGACGATGACCACGTCACGCAGGTGGTCGACGGCCTCCTGAATAGCGCCCTTGGCGATGTCGACCGGGTGTGCACCGTCGCCACGGAAGACCGGCACGCCGATCTCTCCGCCAAGCGTGGCTAGCTGGTCGGCTGCAGCGGGACGGTAGACGTCGCACGCGGCGAGCAGCGGCGAGCGGCCCTGCTTCTTGAGCAGGTAGGCCAGCTTTACGGCCGCCGTGGTCTTACCGGAGCCCTGCAGGCCCACGAGCATGATGACGTTGGGGATACGGTTGCTAAAGACGAGCTTACTCTCGGTGGAGCCGAGCATCTCGGTGAGCTCGTCGAGCACGATCTTGACGACGTTTTGCGCCGGCGACAGCGACTCCATGACCTCTGCGGTCATGCAGCGCTCCTTGGTCTTGGCGACGAACTCCTTGACAACCTTAAAGTTGACGTCGGCTTCGAGCAGCGCCATGCGAATATCGCGCATGGCCGAGGTGATGTCGGCCTCGGTCAGCTTACCCTTGCCGCGCAGGCGGTCAAATGTGTCATTGAGGCGATCGCTCAGAGAATCAAACACTAGTCACTCCTTAATTGGACTCGCCCACCAGGGCGCGGCAGAAATCTTTGGCATTGAACTCCTGTAGGTCATCGACCTGCTCGCCCACGCCCACGCGCAGAATCGGGAGCTTGAGCTTCTCGGCCACGGCCATGGCGATGCCGCCCTTTGCCGTACCGTCGAGCTTCGTCATGATGATACCGTCCAGACCCAGCGCCTCGTTAAACTCGAGCGCCTGGTTCAGACCGTTCTGGCCGGTGGCGGCATCGATCACGAGCACGACCGAGACGGGCATGGGGCCGGCGGCCATATTGGCGGCGCGCTTACGCGTCACGTTAACCACCTTGGCAAGCTCGCGCATGAGCTCGGGGCTCGTGTGCAGGCGGCCGGCGGTGTCGATCAGCACCAGGTCGCTGCCGCGCTTATCGGCCTCATCGAGCACGTCGTAGCAAACACTTGCCGGGTCGGAGCCGCGATCGCGCTTGATGACGGGGACGCCGGCGCGCTGACCCCACACATCGAGCTGCTCGATGGCGGCGGCGCGGAAGGTATCGGCAGAACCGATCACGACATTCTTACCGCGGGCGGCCATGGCGCTCGCGATCTTGCCGACCGTCGTGGTCTTGCCGGCGCCGTTAATGCCTACAAACAGCACGCAGCTCGGCGTGTCGGAGAACGGATCGCGCTCGGCGGGCACAAAATGCTGCTCGATCTGCTCAGCCAGGGCGCGACGGAGCTGCGGGGCGGTCTTGAGGTTCTTCTTGGCGGCCGTCTCGCGCAGATCATCGGAGACCTGAATGGCGACCTCGGCGCCCATGTCACCCATAACGAGGGTATCCTCAAGGTCCTCCCAAAAGTCCTCGTCGACCTCGCCGCCAAAGTAGAAGACCTCGTTGAGGGCCTCGCGGCTGCGCTCAAGTCCGCGCGAGAGAGCGTCAAAGAATCCCATTATGCATTCACGACCTTTCCGGTTTCGCGATCGAGTTTTTGCGAGACGACGCGGCTGACGCCGTCGGCTTGCATCGAGACGCCATAGAGAACGTCAGCGTCCTCCATAGTACGGCGCTGATGCGAAATGACCAAGAGCTGCGTATCGGAACGCAACACGTCGAGCGCGCCGATGAGCTTGGACAGGTTGGCGTCGTCAAGTGCCGCCTCGACCTCGTCCAGCACATAGAACGGCACCGTGCGCGTGCGGTACACGGCAAAGAGCAGGGCGAGTGCCGTCAGACTCTTCTCGCCGCCCGACATGAGCATCATCTTGGTGATGCGCTTGCCGCGCGGCTGCGCCACGACCTCGATACCCGTCTCGGCCGGATGCTCAGGATCGGTCATCTCCAGATGAGCCTGGCCACCCGGGAACAGCATAGCGAAGATCTCGCGGAAGTTCGCGTCGACCTTCTCAAACGTCACAAGGAACGCCTTGCGCATCTTGCGATCAATAGCCACCGTGATCTTGGTGAGCGCCTTACGCGCGCTCACCAGATCGGCCAGCTGCTCCTCGATGTAATCGGCGCGGCGCTTGAGCTGCTCGTACTCCTCCATGGCAACTTGGTTCACGGGACCAAGGTTGTTGATCTGGCGCACAAGCTGGTTGAGCTCGCGCTCGGCGGCATCGCGGTCCGTGGGCGCGGGAAGCATGAGCGCTTCCTCGAGTACCGTGTTGCCATCGGCGGTAATGGCCTTAATGGCGGCCTCTACCTGCACCTCGAGCTTGCCACGCGCGACCTTAAACTCGTTTTGTGTGGCGGTGGCGGTATCGACCTTCTCCTTAGCGCGGGCAACCTCTGCCTTGGCATCCTCGATGGTCTTCTTGAGCGAAGCGGAGTCCGCCTCCTCCAGAGAGGCCTGGTCACGCAGACGCGCTGCCCAATCCGACGCGCGCTCCAGCAGGGCCGAATAGCGCTCGTGCATGGGATCGACGCGCAGGCGCAGCAGCTCGAGTGAGCGCGAGGCCTGGCGTGTTCCGCGGATACGGCGGTCGATGCCCTCCAGGCGATGCTCCAGATCGGGCACGCGGCCCTTCAGAGAACGAAGGCGCTCGCTCGTCTGGGCCAGGCGGACCTTGGCATCGGCGAGCTTGCCGGCGGCCTCGGAATCGTCACGGCGAACGCGGTCGAGTTCGTCGTTGGCTTCGGCAATCTGAAGGCCAAGATCGCTTGCCTGCGCTCGGGCCTCGTCACGCGAGCGGGTGAGCTCGTCCACGCGCGGGCGCGCAGCGCGAACGGCCTCGGCGGCCTGCTCGCGGCGCTTGGAGATGCGCACGCGCTCGACCTCGGCGTTGTTGGCGCTTTGCTCCAGGCGGCCAATCTCGGAGAGCAGCGAGCGGCGCTCGCCCTCAAGACGGGCGATCTCGCCGGCGGCATCGCCCTCAGCGGCACGCGCCTCTTCGACGGCCGCATTGGCCTCGACGACCTGATCCGACACATGCTCAAACACAGCAGCCAGATCGGGTTCCAGGCCCTCGAGCTCACGGATGCGACGCTTGCGCTCCAAAGCACCCGAAGCCTCTCCGGCGTCGAGCCCCACACGCACCAGGCCGCCGCAGGCGACGCGGGCGCCATCGGGGGTCACGTAAGTCACGCCGTCAACGACAGGCGCGGCCAGCGCAGCCGCCAAGTCGTCGACAACGTAATAGCCGCCGAGAAGGGCCTCGACAACCGGGCCATAACCGGAGCGCACGGACAGACGATCGACCAGACGCGTACCGGCAGCGCCATTGGCAGCAGCACCACCGCTCACGCCGCGCGCCACCAACAGCGCCTCGCCCGAAGCCTTCTTTTGGTCCAAAGCCGCACGACCGGCGCGCTCAAGCGTAGCGGCATCATCAAACAAAAGAGCATCGATATCGCCGGCAAGTAGTTGCTCAACCAGGCCCTCAAGCTCACGAGGGGCGTCGAGCACGTCGCCCAAACGGCCTGAGACATCATCGCCCAGTGCGCCCATCAGACGGCTCACCAGCGGCGAGCTGTCTGCCATGCGGGCATCAAGCTTCTTTTGGCTGGCAAGCTCCGAGCGCACCTCGGACAGCTTGTTGCGCGCCTCACTCTCACGATTACGCAAGTCCTTCAGGGCTGCACGGGCGACCTCGGTGGCCTCACGCGCATCGGCCTGGGCCTGGCGCGCTTCCTCAAGAGCACCCTCAAGCTCCTCGGCGCGGTCGCGACGGCTCTCGAGCGAGGCCGTGACTTCCTCGAGCTGATCATCGATCTGCTCCAGGCGCGAGGCGTACATGTTGTCCTCGACCTCAGCGTTGCTCAGCGAGTCCTTCACCTTGGCGAGTTCGAGCGCCGCGTTATCGGCCACACGCTGCACATCGCGTTGCTCACGCGTAAGCTGCGAAATCTGACTGTCGAGCGCCACGCGCCGCTCGTGGAGCTGAGCGGCGGCAGGACCAGCGGCGTCAACGTCCTCCTGGGCCTGCATGTGCGCGCCGGTCACTTCCTCAAGCTGCGCACGCGCGTCCTCGAGCTCCTCTACCACTCGACGACGCTGATGCTCGGAGCTCGAGATCTGGCCGCGCATGTCGGACAGGCGCGACACCATGTTGTGGCCCTTTTCCTCGAGCAGGCGCATATCGGAGTTAATGCGGCCGACCACGTCTTGCATATGGCGGCGCTGCTCGCCCAGATCGCCCACAAACAGGCCCTTTTCCTCGAGCATGACCTGGAGCTTCTCGAGCTCGCGTTCCTTTTCGCCCAAGCGGTACTGCGCAAGCTCCAGCTCGGCGGCACCTTCCTTGGAGCGGCTCTCCAAGTCGTTCCACTGCGACTGCAGCGAACGCAGCTCGTCGACGGCTAGCATCTGCGTAAGCTCGTTCGCGCGCGAGGACAGCTCTTTGTACTTGCGCGCACGATCGACCTGACGCTCCAGCGGTCGCAGCTGACGGGCGATTTCCTTATTGATGTCGCGGGCACGCGTCAGGTGCTCGTCCATCGACTTAATCTTTTTGAGCGCACGCTCCTTGCGGCGCTTGTGCTTGGAGATGCCGGCGGCCTCCTCGATGAGGGCACGGCGCTCCTCGGGGCGGCTCTGCAAAATGGCGTCGAGCTTGCCCTGGCTGATGATGGAATGCGTATCCTTGCCCAAGCCCGAATCGTGCAGGATGTCCTGAATGTCCATCAGGCGGCACGGACTCGAGTTGATGAGGTACTCGCTTTCGCCCGAGCGATACATACGACGGGTGATGGCGACCTCGTCAAAGTCGACGGGCAGCATATGGTCCGAGTTATCGAGCACCAGCGTGACCTCGGCGACACCCACCGGCTTGCGCGCTGACGAGCCCGAGAAGATGACATCCTCCATGGCCTGGCCGCGCAGCTGCTTGGCGCTCTGCTCGCCCAGGACCCACAGAATCGAGTCAGAGATGTTCGATTTTCCCGAGCCGTTGGGACCGACGATGACGGTCAGGCCCGGCTCAAACGTCATATGGGCACGGTCGGCAAACGACTTGAACCCTTTGAGCGTGAGGGACTTGAGATACACGGTTCCTCGCTTAAACAGGCTTCTTGTTGAGAATCACGCCGTTGGTGGTGTAGCCCATGCGGTCAAGTGCCTCAAGTGCAGCGGCTCCCTCGGCTTCCTTCTTTGAGGAGCCGGAGCCGCGACCCTGGCGAATACCATCGATCAACACCACGGCGGTAAAGGTGGGCGCATGCGCCGGGCCCTCGGAGCCAACGAGCTTATACGCCGGGGGTTCGTGACCGTCGGCTTGCACGCACTCCTGCAAGAACGATTTGGGGTTCGCGGGGTGCTCGGCACGCTCGGAGGCCAGGTGCGGTTTGAGCGTACGATGGATAAAGTCCGCCGCAACATCCCAGCCGGCATCCAGGTACAGCGCACCCACGAGCGACTCGTAGACGTTCTCGAGCGCCGAGTGCAGGCCGCGCGCGCCGGTACCGGTCTCGGAGGCACCAAAGATGATGATGTCGTCGATGCCCAGCTCATGCGACACCTCGGATAGCGTAGCGCCCGAGACAAGCGACACCTTCAGGCGCGTGAGCTTGCCCTCGTCAAACTCGGGATAGGACTCAAAGAGCGAACGGGCGACGACGGCGCCCAAAATGGAATCGCCCAAAAACTCAAGACGCTCATAGCTGGCAGAAACCGGCTGGCCCTCGACGGCCGAAGGATGCGTAAGGGCCGCGCGCAGCAGCACCTTGTCATTGAACTCGTGGCCCAGAATCTCCTGGGCGCGCGTAAGTCGTTCGGATAAAGCCAAGACCTAAGCCTCCCTGGCGTTTTCGATCGCGTCGACGGCGTCGGCGACAGAGTTGAGCGAGAGCAGGGTCTCGTCATCGATCTCGAGATTGAACTCGTCCTCGATAGCCGTAACCAGTTGCAGGCGCTCGAGCGAGTTGGCATCGAGGTCGTCAAAGGTGGTCTCATCGCTAATTTCGGCAACATCGACGCCCAGAACGTCAGCAGCGACCTCGGCGATCTTGTCGAAGATTTCGGAGCGGTCCATAGCGCTTCCTCTCATAGTGCATGAATACCAAAAGAATGGTACCGCCCAGGCGGTACCAAGACACGGTTCTGATTCTACCCCACGAAGCAGGCCGCGAGGCACATAACAGCGCTCTAACTCGCTCTTACAAAACGATACCGTCCATAGAGTTGGCGACATTCTCGACCAGCCCGGCGCGCACGGCTTCAGCCGCCGCGAGCGTACCGTTTTTGACGGCCTCGACCGAGGTGGCACCGTGACCGATCAGGACCACGCCACGCAGGCCCAAAAGAATCGCGCCGCCCTTGGCATCACCAGACAGCTTGGTCTTAATCTCGCGCATCTGCTTTTTGATGAGCAGCGCGGCGATCTTGGTGCCGAGCGAGGCCATAAAGGCACCCTTGAGTTCCTGCAGCAAAAACTTGGCAGCGCCCTCGGTGGCCTTGAGCGCAATATTGCCCGACATGCCATCGGCAACGACGACATCGAAATTGCCCGAGGTGAGGTCGGTGCCTTCGCAGTTGCCCACAAAGCCGGGAACGGCGGCTTTCATAGCCGGGAAGCAGGCCTTGGTAAAGTTGGAACCCTTCTCGTCCTCGGTGCCATTGGCAAGCAGGCCCACGCGGGGATGCTCGATGCCCAGGACGACGCGGGCATAGGCGCTACCCATCTGGGCAAAACGCACCATGTCATCGACCTCGACATCGGGGTTGGCGCCCATATCGCACAGCACCGTCAAACCGCCGGCGCGATTGGGCAACGCATTGGTTAGACAGGGACGCACCGGCTGCTTCTTGCCTTCGGCCATATATCTAAACGGTGTGACGTAGGCGGTCGCGGCAGCTGTCATGGCGCCGGTCGAGCCGGCGGAGAAGAACGCGTCCGCATTTCCCTTCTTGATGGCACGGCACGACAGCACGATCGACGATTTACGCTTGGTCATCACGGCGCGAATGGGATCGTCATCCATGGCGATAACGTCGGGTGCCTCAAGAGCCTCAACACGTGCATGGGAAGCAGCAAAGGGATTGACGATTTCAGCGGGGCCAGCTGCCAAGACCTCGATATCGGGATCGGCGGCAAGCGCAGCCTCGATACCATCGAGAACAACCTGAGGTTTCTCGTCTCCGCCCACAACGTCTACACAAACGCGAACGTTACTCATATACATGCTCCTTATACAAAAATGGCCGACTCATTGAGCCGGCCATTGTGGTTCCATTTGGAACGGCATCGCATCCAGAGTATACCGTTACTCGGTAACGATAACCTCGCGGTCCTTGTAGAAACCGCAGCTGGGGCACACGTGGTGCGGAAGCTTGACAGCGCCGCAACGGGGGCACGTGGACTGAGCCGCAGCCGAAATCTTCATGTTGGCGGAACGACGGGTGTGAGTGCGGATACGACCCTGCTTTTGTTTAGGTACGGGCATAGTGACCTTCCTTATGAACTATCCAGTGTGGCGATTACGCGCAAGTAGCGATACTACCACAGTTTTACTCATCGAGCTTGAGATTCTTCAATGCTGCAAATGGATTTTCCGTGGCAGCGGCCCATTCTGCCTCTGCCTGGGCGGCGCAATCGCATTGCTCGACGTTGAGATTACAACCGCAAGTGGGGCACAGACCGCGGCAATCGGGCTTGCAGAGCACCACAAACGGCGTGTCCATGACGACCGCGTCGTTGATGGGCTCACCCAAATCGACGATGCGGTCCTCACCCAGGAGCTCGTAGCCGTCCTCGTAGGCCTCGGGATCCTCGGGCTCCTCGAAGAGGTAGAACTCCTCGATCTCGCCGGCGATATCAAACGAGGCGGGCTCCAGACAACGGTCGCACTCGCCGGTGGCGTGCGCGCGAACCATGCCCGTGAGCAAGACACCGGTACCGGCATTGGTAAAGACAACGTCGTAGTCGATGCCGTCCTGTAGCTGGTACTCCTTCTCGCCCACCGTGTAGGTGGCAACATCGACCTTGCCGGTCAGCGGATACGAATCACCAGGAAACTCGAGCTGTTCGGAAAGATCGACGGTAACGCTCGGGAACTCAGCCATTACCACTGACCATTCTGTTGGGCGGCACCCTCGTTGAGCTGCTGACGGCAACGGGTAACGGTGCCGGTCAGGCTCTTGAGGTTCTCCTCCAGGTGCGTAAAGACCTGCTCTGCGTAGTCCTCGGCAGCATAACGCGTCTCGCGCTCGTACTGCTGGGCACGATCGCGGATGTCGTCGGCCTGCTGCTGTGCCAAGCGGACGATCTCCTGCTCACCGGCAATGGTGAGGGCCTGCTGCTGAGCGTCGGCGATGATGGAATCGGCCTGAGCGGCGGCGGAAGCCATAAGCTCCTCGCGCTCCTTAAGGATACGGCGGGACTTCTGCCACTCCTCGGGATAGCTCATGCGGATCTCGTCGAGGATGTTGAAGAACACGTCGGCGTCGATGACCTTGAACTGAGCGTTCTTGCCGAAAGGCGGCTTGGCTTCCTCGATCAGCCCTTCGAGCTCATCGACCAAGCTGACGATCCTATCGCCAGGAAAATTCTCGCCCGGCATCCGGTCTCCTTTCATAGGTAACATATCATCGTGCTAGTTTACCACATGCCACCAGGCAATAAAAAACGTCACGAAAAGCGGTGTCTGAGCGCTTCGACCACGTTGGGCGGGACAAACGTCGATACATCGCTGCCGAGCGAGGCGATCTGGCGAACGACCGAACTCGAGATATAGCCGTACTGCGGCGCACTCATGACAAAGATGGACTCCAGCTCGTTATCCAAGCGATAGTTGAGGTCTGCCTGCTGCAGCTCGTACTCAAAGTCGGTCATGGCGCGCAGGCCCTTGACCACGGCCCCCGCCCCCTGCTCGCGAGCGAAGTCGACCAAGAGGCCGGTAAAGGGCAGGACCTCGACGCCGTCGATATCACCGAGCGCCTCACGAGCCAGCGCCACGCGCTCATCCAGCATAAACGTGGTGCCCACACCGTTTTTACCCTGCGACTCGGCGACAGCGACGATCACGCTGGGAAAGATGCGGCGGGCGCGGCGGATGACGTCGATATGGCCAAACGTGATGGGATCGAAGGTGCCCGGGACGATCACGCGGTTGATGGTGTCACTCATGGGCGTTCTCCTGAACCGTCATGGCATCGGTGTTGTGAGCATCGGTGCCGGCGCAATCTTCCTCACCATCGTCATCGCCGACCCAACGAAGCAGGTCGACCGAGGTAATGCCGTAGCGCTTCTCGCGCACGATCTCAAAGCCTGCCGGATGCGCGCCCGCATCAGCGGCGGCATGCTCAAACAGGGCATAAGCGCCAGGTGCAAGCAGACCCTGCTGAGCCAGGTTCTGCAGCAGTATCTCGACCGGCTCGGCACCAAAAGCATAGGGCGGGTCGAGCAGGACCAGATCAAAGGGGCCGCCCGGCACACGACCGCGCGAGGCGCTCGCCAGCATGTCGCCCGTTACCACGCGCCAACGCGCACGGTCACGGCAGAGCGACTCGATATTCTTGGTAATGAGCCGCGCGGCATTCCGATCGATCTCGAACGTCGTGAGCGAGCGGGCGCCACGTGAGAGCATCTCTAACCCTAAGGCGCCGGAGCCGCCAAAGGCGTCCAGCACGCGGACCTTGTCCAGATCGAAGTCAAATGCCGACATGACCATAGATGCGCATGCCTCGCGCACACGATCGGTCGTGGGGCGGGTGACATCGCGACCACGGGGCTCCTCGATCTTACGACCGCGCCATTCGCCGCCGATGATTCTCATCCTCCGCTGACCTCCTTAAAAATGTGTCGATATCGCATGGCGACCGCATCGCGCAGGGGGCGCGTCGCCACGGAGTCAAGGTTGCAAGCATACCGCAAGAGCTCGACCGCGTCCAAATGGGCCCACTCGATCAGCTCCTCGTCGGCATCCAGGTCGACAAAGCGCAGAGTCACACCGCCATGCTGGCGGTACCCCAGGATTTCGCCCTCGTGGCGCAGACGAAGGTCCATCTGGGCGAGCGTAAAGCCGTCCGAGGTCTTTTCGAGCGACTGGAGACGGTCTTGCGCCGCCGAAGCGCCGCCGTTGCCCTTGGAGTGCGTCATGACCAGGCAGGTGCCCGACACGCTGCCGCGGCCCACGCGGCCGCGCAGCTGGTGCAGGGCCGCCAAGCCAAAGCGCTCACCGTTCTCGATGACCATGACGGTGGCGTTGGGCACGTCGACGCCCACCTCGACCACCGTGGTCGAAACGAGCACGTCGATCTCGCCGCGCTTGAAGGCGTCGATCACGCGATCCTTCTCCCCCGCCGGCATGCGGCCGTGAAGACGCTCGATGGTAAGCCCCGGCAACGCCAGGCGTAGGCGGTCGAGCTCGGTTGCCGTATCGTGCAGCGGCACGGGCACGGTTACGCGACCCTCGTCGTCACGGACGATACCGGGCACATCCTCAAGCTCATCGGCCGAGTCGCTCGGCTCCACGAGCGGGCAAATCACGTAGGCCTGCTGACCCTTTTCATGCGCCTCGCGGATGGCGCCATAGGCAAGGTCGCGACTCGACTCGGTAAGCACGCGTGTCGTCACGCCAGCGCCAGGGACGGGCCGATGGCGGATGATACTCGTGTCCAGATCGCCGTAGACCGAAAGCGCCAGCGTACGCGGGATGGGCGTTGCCGTCATAACGAGCAGATCGGCACCGGGGCCCTTCGCGCGCAAGGCATTGCGTTGGCCGACGCCAAACCGGTGCTGCTCATCGATGACTACGAGCGACAGATACTTAAACGCCACGTTATCCGAAAGGACCGCGTGGGTTCCAAAGAGGACGTCGAGCTCTCCCGATTCCAGCTGTGCATGGATGCGCTCGCGCTCTGCGGCCGGCGTGGCACCCGTCAGAAGCGCCCAAGACATGCCGGCCTGCGAGAGCAGAGGGCCGGTCTTATCGGCATATTGACGCGCCAGCACGCCCGTGGGCGCCATAACGCAGGCCTGTGTGCCGCTATCGGCAGCCACAGCCAGCGCGCAGGCGGCAACGGCGGTCTTACCGGTACCGACATCGCCCAGCAGCAGGCGGTTCATCACGCGCCCGCCATCGCACATATCGCGCAGGATGTCTTGGAACGCGGCCTCCTGCTCGTCGCTCAGCGAAAACGGCAGGGCCTGCTTGAGCGCGGCCAGGTGCTCGCCCGCGGCGTGGGCGTAGGGAGCGACTTCGACCAAGACACCGTCGTTGCGCAGGCGCAGCGCCAGCTGCAGGTAGAGGCACTCCTCGTAGGCAAGCCGTGCGCGCGCGATATCGCGCTCAGCCATGCTCGAGGGAAAATGGATCGATCGAAGCGCACGGGCATTGCTCATCAGGCGGCGCTTGACGCGTAAGCGTGCCGGAATGGGATCAAAGGGATTGCCGACGACCTCGAGCGCGCCACTTACGATACGGCGCATCCATGCCTGACTCACGCCGTCACTCACGTAATGGACCGGCAGGATAGTGCCCGCGGCGCGCCCTTCCTCAAGCTTTTCAAAGTGCGGCGAGGCCATCTGCTTAAAGCCATAGGCAAACTCGACCTTACCCATTACGGCCAGGCGGTCGCCCTGCTTAAGCTGCTGGGCAATCCAGGGCTGGCGGAAAAAGGCGACCTGCAGCACGCCCGTCTCGTCAACGAGTGAGACCTCGGTCACCTGCATGCGCGGACGCGGCTGCTTTTGGACGATACGATCGACCGTGGCGATGATGGTACACACGGTACCGATGGGCGCCATCTCGATGGACCAGGAGCGCGTAAAGTCCAGGTATCGATGAGGGATATGGAGAAGGAGGTCCCCCACCGTCCGAATTCCCAGACGGCGAAGGGCCTCCTCACGTTTACCCGAAACATATTTGAGTCGCGCGATATCCTCGTCGAGCGCATTGCTCTGGGCAAAGCGCTCCGAGACGCGCGGCACGGAGCACAGTTCGGACATGGGCAGTTGCCTACTCGATCGAGAAGATCACGGGATAGAGCGGCTGCTCGCCACGATGGGCGTCAATCTCCAGATCGGGCTGAGCCTCCTCAATGGCGTCGACAATCTCCTGGAAGGCCTCATTGGACAGTTCCTCGCCTGCCAGAATCGTCAGCGCGTCGCCCTCCTCTTCCTCCTGCATACGGTTAATGCAATCGAGCGTGACCTGCTTCACGTCGGAGCCGACCACATCGATGGAGCCGGCAATGATGCCCATGACGTCACCGGAGTGAATTGGCGAACCGTCGGAGGCGCTGGAGTCGCGCACGGCGCGGGTGACCTCGCCATCGCGGACCTCGCTGATGGCGTCGACCATAGCGGCGACGGCATCCTCGAGCTCGGAATCGGGCAGGACCGCGAACAGCGCGGAGAAGGCCTGCGGAACGGTCTTGGTGGGAACGACGGCGACCTTCTTGTCGGTGCAGGCGGAGGCAGCGGCCTCGGCGGCCATGCGGATGTTGCCGTTGTTGGGCAGGATGATGACCGAGGTCGCGTTGACCTGGTCGACGGCGCCCAGCAGGTCTGCAGTCGAGGGGTTCATCGTCTGACCACCCGACACGATCACGTCAACGCCGAGGGACTTGAGAATGTCCGCCTCGCCGGAACCGGCGGCAACGGCGACAAAGCCCAACGCCTTGGCGGGCTCGGCAGCCTTCTCCTGCTCCTCATGAATCTTGGCGGTACGGTCGTGGGCCTCCATCTCCATGTTGTGGATAAAGACCTCGTAGATCTGACCAAGCTGCAGCATGTGCTCGAGCACCAGATTGGGGGTGTTGGAGTGCACGTGGATCTTGTAATCGGGGTAAGCACCCACGAGCAGCTCGCAGTCGCCCATGGAACCCAGGAACTTGAGGCACTCGTCCTCGTCAAAGGGAGCATCGGCCTTAAAGAGGAACTCGTTGCAGTAGCGGAACTCCGAGCCCTCCCAGTCGTCGTTGGCCTCAATCTCAACACGACCAAGGGCCGCGTCGCGGGCAGAGCCAGCGAAATCAAACGTGGCGGAGAAATCCTCGACAACGGTGCTGCGGCCAAGCGCGGCGGCAACAAAGTTCTCCAGGAAGATGGCAAAGCCGAAGGCGCCGGAGTCGACCACGCCGTTCTCTTTGAGGACGGGCAGCAGGTCGGGCGTGCGTGCGACGGACTGGTAGGCCTCGACGACGATAGCATCGAGCGCATCCTCGGCCGAGAACTTCTTCTTTTCGCACTCGTCGGCCTTGGTCGAGACATCGCGCAGCACCGTGAGGATCGTGCCCTCGATGGGCTTGCGGACGGCCTGGAAGGCCACCTTGACGGCACGACGGAAGGCGAAGGCGATGTTGGCGGACGTAATGGGCTCGTCGGCGGAGACAAGGCCCTCGGCCACGCCGCGCAGGATCTGCGAGGTAATGACGCCGGAGTTACCGCGGGCGCCCATCAGGGAGCCGTGGGTGATGGCGCCGGCAATGGCCTCCATGTCGGCATCGGCGGGAAGGGCGGAGAGCTCCTTGGTCACCGAGGCGAGCGTGAGCGACATGTTGGTGCCGGTGTCGCCGTCGGGCACGGGGAAGACGTTGAGCTTGTTGATCTCCTCGGCCTTGTCGGAAACGGCAGCCGCAGCGATCGGAAAACAGGTGCGAATGGTCTTTGCAATCATGGGTATTTGAATCTCCGTTTTCGGATGCTAGTTCAGACGGCTCTTGAGCGCGTCGATATGGATGCCGATCTTAAGGCTGGCGGGATCGATCTGGGCGATCTCCTGCAGGGTGAAGGCAACGGAGCTCGAAAGATTGTGGCAGACGGACTTCATGTTGACGCCGTTCTCGAGCACGACGTGAAGATCGACCGTAAGGCCGTTCTCGTCGGCGGAGACAAGCACGCCCTTGCGGAGGCGCTGGCCGGCAAGCAGGCGCACGCTCTCGGCGCCCTGGAGCTGCTCAGCCATTCCGACAACGCCGTAGCACGTCATCGCGGCATAACCGGCAATATCGGCAATAACGTCGTTCGAGACGCTCAGGCTGCCGTTAATGGTCTCAGACACAAGAATCTCCTTATCTGGTGCTCGCGGCACCATGTCGTGGGAGCAATCATTGCAATATTCTACAACGACCGCGCCATGTTGAGGTGGTGGGTCGCGGGATTACATCCTCGACACGAAATGTTGATATGGCAACGTTCGAGTCAAGTGGTCGCGGCATGAAAAAACCCGCCGCATAAGCGACGGGTTCTACAACCTGGCTCCCCGGGTAGGACTCGAACCTACAACAGCGCGGTTAACAGCCGCGTGCTCTACCATTGAGCTACCGAGGAATTAAAAAGCCCAGCGGAATGGGCTGAGAAATTCTGGCTCCCCGGGTAGGACTCGAACCTACAACAGCGCGGTTAACAGCCGCGTGCTCTACCATTGAGCTACCGAGGAATAGGTGCGTGCTCTCAAGCAACGAAGTTTATTATACGGACAAATCAGCGCAGGGCAAGAACTTTTTTGAGAAATTTTCTCGCCTTGATCCCTTGGGGACGGCCTAACTGCCGGCACCGGCAACGGAAACGCCGATGTTTTGACAATGCCAGCGAGCGGGCACCAGAGCGAACAAATTGGCATGAAAAGAGGACGGCATAGACCTTCTGGTCATGCCGTCCTCTTTGAATGACAAGTTGTCGCTCTGGTGTCCGCGCAGCGTCGGCCAGTTACGGCGTTTGGTAAAACGCCGTAACCCTAAGACTCGATATAGTCTTTGAGCTTGCTGCTGCGGCTGGGGTGGCGGAGCTTGGCCAGGGTCTTGGACTCGATCTGGCGGATACGCTCGCGCGTGACGCCAAACTCGCGGCCGACCTCCTCGAGTGTGCGGGGATGACCGTCGACAAGGCCAAAGCGAAGCTCGATAACCTTGCGCTCACGATCGGCAAGCGAGTCGAGCACCTGAGTGAGCTGCTCCTGCAGCATGGAGAAGCTGGCGGCATCGGGCGGAACGATTGCCTGGGAGTCCTCGATGAAGTCGCCCAGCTGGGAATCCTCTTCCTCGCCGATGGGCGTCTCGAGCGACACGGGCTCCTGCGAGATCTTCTGGATCTCGCGGACGCGGTCGGCGCTCATGTCCATCTCGGCACCGATCTCCTCGGGGGTCGGGTCGCGACCCAAGTCCTGGAGAAGCTGGCGCTGCACGCGGACGAGCTTGTTGATAGTCTCGACCATATGCACGGGAATACGGATGGTACGGGCCTGGTCGGCGATAGCGCGCGTAATGGCCTGACGGATCCACCACGTGGCGTACGTGGAGAACTTGAAGCCCTTCTGGTAGTCGAACTTCTCGACGGCGCGAATCAGACCGAGGTTGCCCTCCTGGATCAGATCCAGGAACAGCATGCCGCGGCCGACATAGCGCTTGGCGATGGAGACAACCAGACGCAAGTTTGCGCTGATGAGCGCCTGCTTAGCTTCGAGGCCAACGTTCTCAATGCGCGTAAGACGACGCATCTCGGCACGCGTGAGCTCGAGCTCACCGGCATCGGCAGCCTCGAGCTTCTCGGTGGCCTCGAGACCGGCCTCGATCTTCATAGCCAGATCGACCTCTTCGGAAGCGGTCAGCAGGTCGACCTTGCCGATCTCCTTGAGGTACATACGAACCGGATCGCCGGTCAGCATCACCGTGGAGGCATCGATGCCACGCACGCGCGAGCGCGAACGGGACGTGCGCACGGTGCGCTTCTTCTTGCTCTTGGAAGAACCCATCTCGGCATCGGCCTGACGGGCCATCTTGAGCTCGTGATCGTCGAGCGAGCCGGAATCGTGCTCGTCGTCGTCATCGAAATCGTCGGTATCGCTATCGTTATCGTCATCGTCGACGTCCATGGGGGCGTCGTCGTTGCCGCTCGCGGAGATAATCTGGATGCCGCTGTTGCGCAGCGCGGAATACACCGCGTTGAGCTGCTCATCAGATACATCGATATCCTTCAGGGCGACCTGAATCTCGTCCTCGGTTACCGAAGTCCTGTTTGAGCCGTTGCCCATGAGCTTTGCAACGTAGGATTCCAGCCCAGTACCCGTGCTCTCAGTCTTTTTTGGCACAGATTCTCCCTTCATAGTCCACAGGACTCAATACTTTAGCACACACATTGACGTCTATACCCAAAAAGAGAACTGGATATAGGCGAGAATACGCTGGTTGACCACAACATCTAGGCCTGTTCGGTGCCTGCGGCCTCCAGACCGATCAAACGGAACGGGTCCGCCACACCGCCGATAGACTTTTGCAGTTCGCGTTGACGCTGCGAATCCTGCGCGGCCTGCACGGTCAGCGCGCGGCGGGCCTCATCATCGAGCGAACGGTCCTGGCGCAGCTTGGCCTGTGCGGAACGCATGCGGCGCTTGATGGTGTAGAGCTCGAGCGTATCAAGCATAAACACGATGTTCGTCTCGGTGGGGTGCTTGCTCGTCGCCGAGATGCGCCCGGCACTCACAAGCGTTGCCGCCTCGGGACACACCGAGCGCGCCGCATCCATGCAGGCTGCAGGATCGGTTCCCGGCGGCGTTGCCAGAACGGCCCACGCGATGGATTCGTGACGTGGGTCGACCCACTCGATGGAGCAGATGCGATCGGCATACGTGCGGAACAGGTCGGGGTAGCTCGTGAGCATGGTCAGCAGCTCACGCTCCCCCGCCAAGGACTTGCGTTCCAAATCGGTCAGCACCATAGGGGCCGAGGCGTCTGCCGGGGCACCGGCGGGCGCAGAGCCCATACCATCAGGCACATCGATCGGCGGCAGGTCGTCGACGGCCTCCACGGGCGCGGCACCGTAGGCATCGAGCGGGACATAGTCGTACGGCTCTTCCTCGACCGGCGCGGACACCGGCGGCGTCGCGCCCGATGCCCATGCACCGCGACCGGTATCGCGAGAACTCGACGCCCGACTGCCCGTCCCGCCGGACCGCTCAGCCTGCGCCCGCTGGCGCTCATAGTTCTGTTCGCGGCGGCGCTCGGCATCCTCGCGCTTGGCGACATCGCGAAACACACGGCCCGAGCTCGCACGCACTGTCTCCAGATCCAAGCCAAGCAGGTCGGCAATCTGGATAAAGTACGTATCGATCATATAGCTATCGCGCAGCGGATAGATGAGCGTGAGCGCATCCTCCAGCGCCTTGGCGCGACCGCCCGGCGTGGTGATGTCGCTCGACTCCTGCAGCGAACGGTACACGAAGTCCATGAGCGGCTCGGCGGCGTCAATGCGTTTCTGCAGCTCCTCTCCGCCGTGGGCCGTGATGAACTCCATGGGATCGTTGCCGTCAGGCAGCACCACGCAGCGCAGGTCCATCGAATCCTGCTCGATAAACTGAATCGCGCGACGGGCGGCCTTCTGGCCCGCGGCATCGCCGTCAAACATATACACGATGCGCTTGGCAAAGCGGGTGAGCGTCTTGACGTGATGCTCCGTGAGCGCGGTGCCCAGCGTAGCGACAACGTTTTTAATCCCCGCCTCCCAACAGGCGATGCAGTCGGTATAGCCCTCTACCACGATGGCGGTATCCTGCGCGACGACAAACTCCTTGGCCCAATTAAAGCCGTAGAGGTTTCGCTTTTTATGAAACACGCTCGTCTCGGCGGTGTTGAGGTACTTGGGTTGGCCGTCACCCATGATGCGACCGCCAAAGGCGATGTTGTGACCCTGCTCGTCAAAGATGGGGAACATCACGCGGTCGTAGAAGCGGTCGGCAAGCTGCCCGCGCCCTCGACTCACGGCAACGTTGGCGTCGATCATCTCCTGCGGAGTAAAGCCCGCCTGCGACAGATGAGCCACCAGCATATTACGACCCGGCGCAAAGCCCAGGCAGTAGCGGCGGCAGACGTCGCCACCCATGCCGCGGCTGGCAAAGTACTCACGTGGACGGCCATCCTTACCGCGCATAAGCATGGTGTGGTAGAACTGGGCGGTCTCGGCACACAGATCGTAGATGCGGGCACGCTTGGTACCGCGCTCGCGGCGATCTCCGGTGTCGTGCAGCTCAATACCTGCACGATCGGCCAAATAACGGATCGACTCGGGAAAGCTCAGGTTCTCGCGCTTCATGATATAGGTGAAGACGTCGCCACCCTCGCCGCAGCCAAAGCAATGCCACACCTGCGTGGCGGGAATAATGTGGAAGGACGGAGTCTTTTCGCCATGAAAGGGGCAGCAGCCCCAAAACTCATGGCCGCGGGGCTTGAGCTCAACCGTTTCCTGCACGATGGCAACTAGGTCGGACGCAGCGCGTACCTGGTCTTTTTCCTCATCGCTAATCACGGATGCCCACCCCCTGCTCACCCAAGTTGTGACGAATGTCCTCGATATTACCCTCGACGGTCGCAATCAACTCATCCAGCGAATCGAACACACGCGAGGGACGCAGCCAGCGCGTAAACGCCAGCGAAACGGAAGCGCCGTACAGGTCGCCCGTATAACCAATTAAGTTAGCCTCGAGATGCGATGAAGCGGCATCGTCGGCATACGTCGGCGGCAGGCCGACGTTAACGGCAGCAGGCCATACGGTGTCATCGACGAGCACCAGGCCCTCATACACGCCATCGGCAGGCACCTGAATGCCGTCGGGAACCTGCAGGTTAGCCGTGGGAAAGCCCATGTCAGAACCCTCGTGACGGCCACGAATAACACCGCCACGCAGCATATACGGGCGGCCGAGCAACTCAGCAGCAAGCTCCACATGGCCCTGTCCCAGCTCATGACGAATGCGGGTGGCGCAAATGGCCTCACCGCCCTCGCAAAGCAGGTCGTGCCCGTATACGTCAACGCCGCGCTCGGCACCCCAGGTGCGCATCTCGTCAACACCAGAAGCACCGCCACGACCCAGCCTAAAGTCGCTGCCAACGCGAATCGAACGAATGTCGACCACGCGCGACAACAGTGCGAGAAAACCAACATGGTCGAGTGCCGCAACCTCAGGCGTAAAGGGAACGGCCACCACCGCATCGACCCCGGTCTGAGCCAAGGCATGTAGACGGTCGGCCGTCGTCATCAATTTTTGAGCGGGCGAAGGACTCACCACAACGTCCGGATCGGGATCGAAAGTGACCACGACCGCCTTGCAATCATGGGCGCGCGCATCGCTAACAAGCGCCGCAATGAGCTCCTGGTGTCCACGGTGAACGCCGTCGAACACGCCGATGGCAATCGATGCGGCACCCAAGTGCTCGCACTCATCAAACGTATCGGCAGCAACGATGCGAGCCTCGTCCGACTCGCCCTCGAAAAAGATACGCGCGAGCTCGCGAGCGGACAACATCATCGAACACCGCCGATTGCCTGCGGAAACACGTGCTCCATGACAAAGCGGCCACTCTCAATGCGGGCGAGCGCCTTGAGTCCCCCATCGAGCACCAACGCAAAAGGCGACTTCGAGGTATCGAAATCGGCAAGCGCACGCTCAACGGGAATGCGTCGGCCGCAGAGCAGATCGTCGGCAAGATTGCCCGGCAAGTCAACACGCGTGGCGCCCAGGGCCGCAATGGGATCCAGGGCAAAGCCAGCCGCGGACTCGGGAGAAAGCTCCTCGACCGCATGACAAGCGCCAATGGAAACAACACCGGAGGCCGTGCGGCGCAGCGCGGAAATGTGCGCGGCGCTCTCGCAGGCGCGGCCCAAATCGCGAGCGAGCGCACGGATATAGGTACCCTTGCTCACTGAGAACGCCACGGTCCACACACACGTATCACCTTCGCCTCCCACGGCGATCAGGTCGGCGGCATAGACCTCGACGGGGCGCGGAGGTAGGTCCACCGCATTGCCCTCGCGAGCAGACTTGTAGGCGCGAACGCCATTGACCGAGATAGCCGAAAACGCCGGCGGCACCTGCATCTGCGGACCCAGCATGGCCGCCAAGCGCTCACGGGCATAGGCAGGATCGCGCAGCTCGTTGGCAATAGCCACCGTGCGGACCGCCTCGCCCTCCGCATCATCGGTATTGGTCTCGGCGCCAAACGAGATGTCGGCGACATAGCTTTTGGTATCGAGGGTTAGCATGCCCAGCAAACGAGTAGCCTGGCCAACACCCACCACCATGACACCCGATGCCATGGGGTCGAGCGTGCCGGCATGGCCGACGCGACGCTCATGGAGGGCGCGCCGACATTGCGAGACCACATCGTGGGACGTGCAGCCCACCGGCTTATCGACGGCGAGCAGCATATTCAGTTGAGAAGGCGTACGACGAGCCATGTACCATCCAAAAAGTTAAAGCTCGACGGTCACTGAAGCGGGATCCTCCCCTACCAGCTCGGCCAGCATGGGAAGTGCCACGGTGAGCGTCTCGAGAATCGTTCCGTTGTTGGAGAAACCGGCGGCAGCGGGATGTCCGCCTCCGCCAAAAGCAGCAGCGATCTCGGACACGTTGAGGTCGCCCTTGGAGCGCAGGTTGCCGCGCACCTTGCTATCGCCCTCAATGCCCTTCAGGAACAGGCAGACTTCGACGCCCATCACCGAGCGAACCACATCGACCAGGCCGTCGCACTCATCCGAGGTGACACCGCAGGCCTCAAGGTCACTCTGGTACGCGTAGCTATACGCGACGCGCCCGTGGGCCACCGTCTTGATGCGGCCCATAACGATGGACTTGAGGTGCAAAAACTCAACGCGCATGCTCTGGTAAACCTCGAGTGCCACACGCGCCGGATCGGCACCGTGGGCAACCAGACGCGAGGCTGCATGGAACGCGGCGGCATCGGCGTTTTGGTACTGAAAACGGCCGGTATCGGTAACCAAGCCACACAGCAGGCAGGTCGCAACGCCATCACGTGCGACAATGCCGCAATTGTCCAAGAAGCGGTCGATGATCATGGCGCAGGCTGCAGCTTCGACGCGCCTCACGCTGAGCTCGGCAAACTCCTCGCGCGCCGGATGGTGATCGAAGCACACCACATGCTTGGAGCGACGAAGCACCTCGGCGGAATTATTGAGACGCTCGACGACCGGCACGTCCACCGAGATGAACAGGTCCGGATTGCCGGTGTACGCAGATGCCGGCGTCAGGCGATCGGAGCCTTCCATAAAGCGGTAAATGCGCGGAACTGGGTCATCATCTGCCAGCAGCAGCGCAATGTCCTTGTTGGGGAAAAACTTCATGAGCGAAAGGCCCAGACCCAAAACGGAGCCCAAGGCATCGCCATCGGGAGAAGTGTGTCCCGAAATCGCAATGGAGGACGCACCCTCGATGAGCTCGAGGATGCGTCGCTGAATATCTGCAGACTCGCACGAGGCGAGGTCGGCGGAATTAGTCATCTAAAGCTGCCTCCTGGGCGGCATCCGCTATCGGATAGCCGTCCTCGTCCTTTTCGATCGCAAGCGTGGCGGGAACGTTTTCCAGCGCACGCGTGATGCGCTCGGCCTCGTCGGTCGAGCGATCGATGCGAAAATCGAGCTCGGGCGTGACGCGCCAATCGAGCGAGCGAGCCAACAGGCTGCGAATACGGCCCTTGGCGCTTGCGAGCGCCTCCATGACCTCGTCGTAGCGGCTCGCATCGCACGACACGTACACGCGCGCGAACGAACGGTCCACCGCGACCTCGACCGCGGTCAAAGTAACCAGGTCGAGACGCGGATCGGAAACCTCAAAGAGCAGGATATAACCGAGCTTCTCGCGAAGCTGCTCGCCCAGACGGCGGGTTGCCTGCGTTTGCTTCATAGCGCTACCCCCTACTCGGTACGGGCAACCTGGTCGATACGGTAACCCTCGATCTGGTCGCCGGGCTTGATGTCCTGGAAGTTCTCCAGGCCAATGCCGCCCTCGGAACCGCTCTTGAGGCTCTTGGCCTCATCCTTGTAGTGGCGCATCGAGGCGATCTTGCCGTTGAAGACCACGATGCCGTCGCGCACCAGACGCACGGAA
Source organism: uncultured Collinsella sp. (assembly GCA_905202925.1). GTDB lineage: Bacteria > Actinomycetota > Coriobacteriia > Coriobacteriales > Coriobacteriaceae > Collinsella. The sequence continues at coordinate 63,474 of CAJKTW010000001.1, forward strand.
TCGGTCGCGGCGATCTCGCCCTCTTCGACGCGGACACCGGCGGCGATACCGACTTTGGGCACCTTGAAGGTGTCCAGGACAGTCGCGGTACCCGTGGAGACCTCGACCTCGGTGGGCTTGAGCATGCCGATACGGGCAGCGTCGAGCTCCTCAAGGCACTTGTAGATGACGTCGTAGCAACGGATCTCGACGCCCTCGCGCTCGGCAGCGGAGCGGGCCTTGCCGTCGGGACGGACACCAAAGCCGATGATGATGGCGTTGGAAGCGTCGGCCAGGACGACGTCGGTCTCGTTGATGGCGCCAACGGCGGAGTGAATCGTGTTGATGCGCACCTCGGACTGGTCCATCTTGTCGAGGGAGTCCTGAAGGGCCTCAATAGAACCCTGGACGTCGGCCTTGATGATCAGGTTGAGCTCCTTGACCTCGGCGTCGGCGATGGTCTCGAAGAGGTTCTCGAGCGTCACATGCTTCACGCGGCTCTGCTCCTCGATGCGGGCCTTGAGCGAACGCTCGTCGGCCAGGGCGCGAGCCTCGCGCTCGTCCTCGAACACGCGGAACTCATCGCCGGCGTTGGGGACGGACTGCAGGCCCAGAATCTCGACGGCGTCGGAGGGACCGGCCTCGGTGACGGCGTTGCCCTTGGGGTCGAGCATGGCGCGGACGCGGCCGTAGGTAAGGCCGGCGACCAGCGTATCGCCCACGTGCAGGGTACCGCGGGTCACGAGCACCGTGGCAACCGAGCCGCGGCCCTTGTCGAGCTTAGCCTCGAGGACGTTGCCCGAAGCGAACGTATCGGGGTTGGCCTTGAGCTCGAGCACGTCGGCCTGGAGCAGGACGGTCTCGAGCAGGTCGTCGATACCGATCTTCTGCTTGGCCGAGATGTTGACGAACATGTTCTGTCCGCCCCACTCCTCGGGGATGATGCCGTACTCGGTGAGCTCCTGGCGCACGCGGTCGGGGTTGGCACCCGGCTTATCGATCTTGTTGACGGCGACGACGATGGGAACACCGGCGGCCTTGGCGTGGTTGATCGACTCGATGGTCTGGGGCATGACGCCGTCGTCGGCAGCCACGATCAGAATGACGATGTCGGTCACCTTGGCGCCGCGGGCACGCATGGCCGTAAAGGTGGCGTGGCCGGGGGTGTCGATGAAGGTGATCTTGCGGTCGTTGATCATGACCTGCGAAGCGCCGATGGCCTGGGTAATGCCGCCCGCCTCGCCGGCAGCGACGCCGGTGTGACGGATGGCGTCGAGCAGGCTCGTCTTGCCGTGGTCGACGTGACCCATGACGGTGACGACCGGGGCGCGCGGCTTAAGGTCGGCGGGATCGTCGTAGAACGAGAAGGTGTTCTCCTCCTCGGGGGTGATGATCTTGATCTGACGGCCCAAGTCGTCGGCAACGAGCTCGACAAGGTCGTCGGACATGGACTGCGTCATGGTAAGCGGCGTACCCAGCAGGAACAGGCGCTTGATGATGTCGTTGGCCGGAACGTCGAGCGCCTCGGCGAGCTCCTGGACGGTAACGCCCTGGGAGACCTTGATGGCGTCGAGGTCCTCGGGGTTCACGCCCTGGGCCAGCGCCTCCTCAATCTTGCGCTCTTCCTGAGCCTTTGCGGCCTCGCGCTCGCGCTTCTCCTTGCGCTTTTTGCGACGACCAGTGGACTCGCGAGAGGCCTCCTCGACGGCGGCACGAGCCTCCTCGAGCACCTTCTCACGGCTGTACTCCTCGGCCTCGCGAGCCATGCGGCTGTAGTGGTCCTCTTCGTTGTTGTGACCGCCCTTGCGCTTCTTGCCCTTGCCCTGCTTGTCGGGGTTGGGGAAGTCCATACCGGCAGCGACGTTGTTGCTGGCATTGGTGCGATGGCTGTGCGGGCGGTTCTCGGAGGCGTTGCGCTCGGAGTTGTTGTCGGAGGCGTTGCGATCGTTACGACGGCCACCGCGACGGTCGTTGTTGCCGCCACGACGGTTGCCGCGCTCGGCAGCGCGCTCGGCCTTGGCCTTCTGCTCGGCGTCCTTCTTCTCCTTGAGCACGGTCTCCTGTGCGGCGATCTGGTCGAGCAGAGAGCGGAAACGCGAACCGGAGTCGGAAGCGGGAACGGCGCGGCGCTGGGCCTCGCGGGCGGCCTCCTCCTTCTCGCGGGCAAGACGCTCCTGCTCGGCCTTCTTCTTGGCCTCGGCCTCGGCGCGGGCGGCCTCCTCGGCAGCCTGGGCGGCGGCGAACTGACGGCGCTCCTCCTCGCGTGCCTTCTCGGCGGCGATGCGCTCGCGCTCTGCCTCGGCAGCACGTGCTGCCTCCTCGGCGGCAGCGGCCTGTTCCTCGGCCTGCTTGGCGGCCTCGACTTCCTGGGCGCGGGCCTCGATCACCGAGGCGAGCTGCTTGCGGACCATAGCGACGTAAGCGTCCTCCAGGGCGGAGGAAGCGGACTTAGCGGGAATCTTCATTTCGGCGAGATGACCCATCAGTTCCTTGGAGGTCATGCCGAACTCTTTGGCCAGGGTGGACACACGGACTTTTGCCATATGACTTCACCTACCCTTTCTGGCACCTTGGGTGCCTAGAGACTGAACGAGCGTGGGGTATGCGCTGGGACCTGCCCGGCGCGACCGCGCGCTAGATCAGGTCCTCCGCATCATCGAAGGCGTCGGTGTCGTGGACACCGCAGAAACGGGAGCCGGGACGGGCCTGGTTGCGGCACTGGATGCCGTCCTCGGACACGAACTCGCAGCGACGGACGTCCTCGTCCTCCTCGTCACCGATCAGGTCGGCGGCGGGCTCCTCGTGAACGGGAACGTTCTTGAGGATGTCGGCGGCAAGGGTCTCGGACTTGATGTCGATGTGCCAGCCGGTCAGGCGCGCGGCGAGGCGGGCGTTCTGGCCCTCCTTGCCGATGGCGAGGGACAGCTGGTCGTCGGGCACGATAACGCCGGCGTAGGCCTTCTCCTCGTCGATAAGGACGCGAGTGACCTTAGCAGGCGACAGGGCGTTGGCGACATAGACGGCCGGATCGGCATCCCACAGGATGACGTCGACGCGCTCGCCACGGAGCTCGCCCACGACGGCGCGAACACGGCTGCCCTTGGGGCCGACGCAGGCGCCAACGGGATCCAGGCGATCGTCGAGCGAGTGGACGGCGACCTTGGAGCGCTGGCCGGGCTCGCGGGCGATCGACTTGATCTGGACGGTGCCCTCATAGATCTCGGGCACCTCCTGCTCAAACAGACGACGCATGAGCTCGGGGTGGGTACGGGAGATGACAATCGGCGGACGGCTGTGCTCGCCACGAACCGGCTGCAGGTTGGAGTTGGGGTCGCGAACGTCGATGATCACGGCCTTGATGTGCTGATTGTGCAGATAGCGCTCGCCCATCGGACGCTCGTTGCGCTCGTTCTCGTAACGGCGCTGGTCGAAGTGCGGAAGCTCGGCCTCGACGCCCTCGCGGATCTTGACGATCGTGAAGTCGGGCGTGGACTGCAGCACGGTACCGCTAATGAGGTCACCGATACGGCCGGCGAACTCCTCGTAGATCTGCTCGCGGGCGGAGTTGCGCACGATGGCGTTGATCTCGGCCTTGGCGTGCTGGGCGGCGATGCGGCTCGTGTTCTTGGGGGTGACGTCGATCTCCTCGAACTCAGTGAAGTTGCCTTCCTCGTCCATGGAATCGTCGATCGGCTCCAGGCGGTAGACGTAGATCTTGCCGGTGGTGCGGTCGATGGTCACCTTGGCGCCCCACTCAAGATGCAGGATCTCGGCATAGCTCTTGGCGAGCGACTGCTCCAGGCGGTCGATCAGGTAGAGCTGGTCGATGTGCCTTTCCTGGCAAAGCTCCATCAGGGCGGTCATCATGTCGGATGCTGCCATCTTACTTTCCTTCCTTCGCGGGCTTGAAGTCGTAGGTGGGCTTCAACTTGCACTTTTTTACATCAGAGAAATCGAGGGTGACGGACTCGCCGTCCTCGAGCTCGAGGGTCACGTCGGTCTCGGTCGCAGCGGCAATCTTGCCGGCGTACTTGCGACGGCCCTCGGTAGCGGTGGAGGTGAGCTCACAGTTCTCGCCCACAAAGCGGGCAAAGTCACTCGGGCGGCGCAGCGGGCGCGCCATACCCGGGCTCGACACCTCGAGCGTATAGCTCGAAGAGATGGGGTCGAGCTCCTCAATCACATCGCCGACCCATTTGGTGTTGGCCGTGACGTCATTGAGCGACAGGCTCTGGCCCTCGGCACCCTCGATACGCACGCGCACGCAGGGGGCCTTGGTGGCACCCACGAGCTCAACGTCGACAATGTCGACATCGTGCTGGGGAGCAACGGCCTCGAGCGCGTCGATGATCGCCTGCTCGGTCTTGGTCTTGACCATTGCGGCACCTCCATCCATACAAAAAAGAAGCGGAGCCGAAACCCCACTTCTTTCAATTACAACTTCATTTGCAAGCAAACTATACCAATACCTGCACAAACGTGCAACCACAACACAAACCCGCAGGTCAGCGTGAGCACAGGTTCTCCACAAGAAATGGATAATTGGGTGTTGTCGCAAGTGTCCTTAACCAAAAAGAGGGGCGACTCCCTACGGAATCACCCCTCGCTTTTTGATGACAGCTATGCGCACAGCGCTTACTTGACCACCAGGTTAACCAGCTTGCCGGGCACGCAGATGGCCTTGACGACCGTCTTGCCCTCAAGCCACTTGGCAACGGCGGCCTCGGCGGCAGCCTGCATCTCCTCGTTGGAGGCGTCGCGGGCGACGTCGATGCGGCCACGGACCTTGCCGAGCACCTGTACGACGATCTGCACCGTGTCCTCGATGGACTCGGCCAGGTCAAACTCGGGCCAGGCGGCGGTGTAGGCGTTGCCCTCGCAGCCGAGGGCCTCGTGCCACAGTTCGTCGGCCCAGAACGGGCAGATGGGGGCAAGGACGCTCACGATATCCTTAGCCACGCCGTAGCACAGCGCCTTGTCGCGGGCGGCACCCTCGGTGGCGTTGAGGTAGGCGCTCGCCGCGTTGACGAGCTCCATGACGGCCGAGATGGCGGTGTTGAACTGGCCACGATCGAAGTCCTCGGTGCACTTGGCGATGGTGCGGTGACGCTCGCGATAGAGCTTCATCGCGACCTCGTCGAGTGCGGACTTGTCGAAGGCCACGTTGGCGTCGCCGGACTGGACGAGCTGCCACACGATACGCCAGGCGCGCTTGATGAAGCGGTTGGCGCCCTCGACGGCCTTGGGATCCCAGTCGAAGTCCTTCTCGGGCGGGGCGATAAACAGGATCGCCAGACGCATGGTGTCGGCGCCGTAGGGCTCAATGACCGAGCTCGGGGGCACGACATTGCCCTTGGACTTGGACATGGTGTCGCCGTTCTCGTCCTTGACCATTCCCTGGCACAGCAGGTTGGTGAAGGGCTCGTCCACACTCAGCAGGCCCAGGTCGCGCAGTGCCTTGGTAAAGAAGCGGCTGTAGAGCAGGTGCAGAATGGCGTGCTCGATGCCGCCGATGTAGTTATCGACGGGCATCCAACGGTCGGCGGCCTCGCGGGAGAAAGGCAGCTCGGTGTTGTGCGGGTCGGTATAGCGCAGGTAATACCAGCTGGAGCAAGTGAAGGTGTCCATGGTATCGGTCTCGCGCTTGGCCGGGCGGCCGCAGACCGGGCAGGTGGTCTCGTAGAACTCCTTGCACTCGGCGAGGGTCTCGCCGGCGCCCAGGTCCAGGTTCTCGGGCAGCGTTACCGGCAGCTGGTCCTCGGGCACGGGCACGATGCCGCAGTGCTCGCAGTGGATGGCCGGGATGGGGTTGCCCCAATAGCGCTGGCGGGAAATGAGCCAGTCGCGCAGACGGAACTCGACCTTACGACGACCGCAGCCCATGGCCTCGAGGTCAGCAACGATTGCAGCCTCGCCCTCGGAGTGCTTGCCGCCGCGCATACCGGTGTACTTGCCGGACTGGACGAGCGTGCCCTCGGCAGCATGGGCGCAATCCCAGTCGACGGTCTCGGCATGGAAGGTATCGATGGTCTCGCCGTTGGCCTCGACGGCAGCGCGGTCGTCATCGTCCAGGATGATCGGCACGATCGGCAGATCGTATTTGCGGGCGAACTCAAAGTCGCGCTGGTCGCCGCAGGGAACGGCCATGACAGCACCGGTGCCGTAATCGGCCACGACGTAGTCGGCAACCCACACGGGGATCTTCTCGCCGTTGACGGGGTTCACCACGTAGCGGCCCGTAAAGGCGCCGTGCTTCTCGAGAGTGCCCTGGGCACGCTCGACGGCAGAGATATGCTTGGAGTCCTCGACAATCTTGGTGACGGCCTCCTCGTACTGAGTGCCCTCGACGAGCTCGTGCAGACGGGCGTACTCGGGAGACAGGACAAAGAAGGAAACGCCAAAGAGCGTGTCGGCGCGCGTGGTGAAGACGGTGATCTTGCCCTCGTCGCCCTCGATAGGCTCGCCATCGGCATCGCACAGGGTAAAGTCGACCTCGGCGCCCTCGGAGCGACCGATCCAGTTGGCCTGCATCTGCTTGACGCGCTCGGGCCAGCCGGGAAGCTTCTCCAAGTCGTCGAGCAGTTCCTGGGAGTAGTCGGTGATCTTGTAGTACCACTGCTCAAGGTCGCGCTTCTCGGGCTCGGTGCCGCAACGCCAGCACTTGCCCTCGGTCACCTGCTCGTTAGCCAAAACGGTCTTGCAGGTGGGGCACCAGTTAACCGGATTCTTCTTACGATAGACCAGGCCCTTTTCCCACATCTTCTCAAAGATCCACTGGCCCCAGCGATAGTAGTCGGGGCTGCAGGTCTTAACGGTGCGATCCAGGTCGTAGGAGAAGCCCATGCGCCTCATCGTGGCGAGCGCCTGGTCCATGTTCTTATACGTCCAGGCGGCAGCCTGCGTGTTGTGCTTGATGGCGGCGTTCTCGGCGGGCAGGCCAAAGGCGTCAAAGCCGATGGGGTGCAGCACGTCAAAGCCGCGCATGCGGGCCTGACGGGCCATGGCATCGCCGATGGTGTAGTTGCGCGCGTGGCCCATGTGTAGGTCGCCCGACGGATACGGGAACATCTCGAGCACATACTTCTTGGGCTTGGTGGCGTCGGTGTCGACGGCAAAGAGGTTCTCGTCGTCCCACGCCTTCATCCACCGGGACTCAATGGCCTGCGCGTCGTAGGCAGGAATCTCGTCCTTATGATCTGTGCAATCGCACATATCAGCTCCTTTTAACTTGATTGGGGTCGGGCGGCTAGGCTTTACTCGCTGCTGCGGACAGTCCTGCTCGCACGAAGGCCACATTAAGTGGCCTTCGGCTCGTGCGGAACTTGCAGCGAGCAAAGCCTAGCCGCCCGACCCTAGGGTTAACTTGGATGATTCTAGCAAATACAACAAGCGAGATGCCTGCGACTTGCTGGCATCTCGCTTTATCTAAATAACGTGGTTGATGCTCAACCTTTGATATGCAGCTCTTACCTTATCGATAGGAAACGCTCTGCTGAGAGTCTTTCACGACTACGTCGTGGGCTCCGCCTTCAACGATCGAGGTCGAGCTGACCAGGGTCAGGCGTGCCTTTTCCTGGAGCTCGGGGATCGAGAGGGCACCGCAGTTGCACATCGTGGACTTAACCTTGTAGAGCGTGCTGCCCACACCGTCCTTTAGGGACCCGGCGTACGGGACGTAGGAGTCGACGCCCTCGACAAAGCTGAGCTTCGCGGCGCCACCCAGATCGTAGCGCTGCCAGTTGCGGGCACGCGCAGAACCCTCGCCCCAGTACTCCTTCATGTACTGGCCGTTCACATTGACGCGCTCGGTCGGGCTCTCATCGAAGCGAGCGAAGTAGCGGCCCAGCATCATAAAGTCGGCGCCCATAGCAAGAGCGAGCGTCATGTGGTAGTCGTAGACAATGCCACCATCGGAGCAAACGGGCACGTAGACACCGGTCTCCTCGTAGTACTCGTCACGGGCGCGGCAGACGTCGATCAGCGCGGTGGCCTGGCCACGACCGATGCCCTTGGTCTCGCGGGTAATGCAGATGGAGCCACCGCCGATACCGACCTTAATGAAGTCGGCACCGCAGTCGGCCAGGAAGCGGAAACCCTCGGCGTCGACAACGTTACCGGCACCGACCTTGACGTCCTCGCCGTAGTTGGCGCGGATCCACTCGATAGTGCGCTTCTGCCACTCGCTGAAGCCCTCGGAAGAGTCGATGCACAGAACGTCGGCACCGGCCTCGATGAGCAGCGGCACGCGCTCGGCATAGTCGCGGGTGTTGATACCGGCGCCGACCATGTAGCGCTTATCGCCGTCGAGCAGCTCGTTGGGGTTGGTCTTGTGGCTGTCGTAGTCCTTGCGGAAGACGATGCCCATGAGATGATCGTTGTCGTCGACGATGGGCAGAGCGTTGAGCTTGTTGTCCCAGATGACGTCGTTGGCAACCTTGAGGCTGATGTTCTTGTCGCCCACGATGAGCTGCTCACGCGGGGTCATGAACTCGGAGACCTTCTTCTGGTGGTCATCGCGGCTAGGACGATAGTCACGGCTGGTGACGATGCCCAGGAGCTTACCCTTGGGAGTGCCGTCGTCGGTGACCGGCATGGTGGAGTGACCGGTCTTCTCCTTGAGCTCGATGACCTGCTCCATAGTCATGTCGGGGGTCAGCGTGGAATCGGACTGAACGAAACCAGCCTTGTGATCCTTAACGGCCTTGACCATGGCGGCCTCGGACTCGGCGCTCTGGGAACCGTAAATGAAGGACAGGCCGCCCTCGGTAGCGAGCGCGACACCCATGTCGACGCCCGAGACGGACTGCATGATGGCGGAAACCATGGGGATGTTCAAGGTGATTGCCGGCTTCTCACCGCGCTTAAAGCGGGTTAGCGGCGTCTTAAGAGAGACGTTGTTGGGGATGCACTGCGAGGACGAGTAACCAGGGACCAGCAGATACTCCGAAAACGTGTGGGACTCACCGGGAAAGAACGTAGCCATGTTTCTCCTTTTTCCATGCGACCGGTCGGCTGCAGGCCTCGTAGGACCCAGCCCAACCTTGGGCGCCCAATACTGGGGAAGTATCTTAACGCACTTTGACTGCTACAATGCATGATTTAAGAAGAGCACACGAGGGCTTGACGCAGGCTTTGCGTTTGCCCAGCAAACACTTTAGCGGGGAGACGTGGAGCACATGGAGTACATGACGACGGCAAAGTTGGTCATTCAAGCGTGCGACAAGGATCTGCCGGGCGTGTTCGGCCACGGCTGCGTCTTGCTGCTGCAGGGTATTGCCCACGAGCACTCGCTCAACCGCGCCGCCAAGAGCATGGGCATGGCGTATTCCAAGGCTTGGCGCATTGTGAACGAGGCCGAAGGTCAGCTGGGCTGCAAGCTCATCGAGCGCGACGGCGCCCGCGGGTCCACCCTCACCCCCGCCGGCGAGCGAGCCATAGCGGTCTACGAGGAGCTGCAGGCCGACATCAACCAGGTCATCGCCACTAAAGCCGACGCCCTCATCGCCAGCATCAAAGAGTAGCCAATTTGGGTCGGGGCCTTATGGCCACACAACCCCTTCTCATAAGTTGCGGTGAAATAGGGACTGTTTATGCGGTTAAAGCCGTAAATCAATCCATATTTCACCGCAACTTATGGAGTCGAGGATGATTTAGCTACTTGCGGAGGGCGTTGTCTAGGGTGGCTGCTGCGACCAGGGGGTTGTCGGTGCCGGCGAAGAGGCGGATGGTACTCCCCTGCTTGCCACGTGGGGCCGAAAGGCGCGTCGTTGCGCCGCCGGCGGGCGATGTGCGAAACTCCCCCGGCAAAGCATCGAACAGCTCGCCTGAGTTACGCTCGATAAGGTCAAACTCAACTGCCGAACCAAAACCGTGTTCGAGGATTCCCGTTGCAACCGCATGGTCGGGATGCGAGGTCAGCCCGGGATAGCGCACGTTGCGCACCATCTCGTTTGCGGCCAAGTACTCGGCCAGCGCACGGGCGCGATCGAAGTGAGCCTGAATGCGAGCGTCGAGCGAGGAAAGCCCACGCTCCAGCACATCGGCCTCGTCAGCAGGCAAATCAAGCTTAGCCAAGCCGCAGCCCTCAAGCAGGGCATGTGCGCACTCGGCAGCAGCATCCACACGATGGCGCTTGAGCTGCGAACGCGCCACCGAAGCGGCAACGAGCTTGCGCGGAGCTTTGCCGGCGCACACGCGATCGAGCGCCTCGAGCGACAGCGCAGCACCCAGCCGCAGCGGATCGCAGCCAAAAGCAGACGCCACGGTGTTATCTACCACAAGCAGCGCGCGGGCTTCGCGAGCCACGCGACCCAGAGCGCGAAGATCGGGGACGCGCAGACCAAACCCGCCGATAGAGTTGACGAACCACCACAGGTGCGGCCCCTCGGCATCAAACGAAGCATCAAAGCCCTCGGACGCAGCAGCAAACGCCGCAACCGACGGCTCGCCCACCATAGCCACGTCGCAGGCATCAAAGCCGCGCGCAAACGCATCGGCAAAGTCATCGGCAAACGCAACCAGGCGGTCACCGGGGCGCACAATCCCCAATTGCGACAACGCTGCTGGCACATGCGAGGCCGCGAGCAACCGCGCTTCACGCGCGCCGGTCCTCAAAGCCCAGGCCTCTTCTAGCTGCTGTACGCCCATGCGGTACCGTCCCTTCAAAACAAAAACCCACGATGCGGGTGTTCCCCGCATCGTGGGCAACGGCTGCAGTATAGCGCCGATAGGCGACTGAACGCCTAAATGTTGGGCGCGCGGTAGATCACGTAAGCCTAGACATTCATCAGCTGATGGCCGAGCTTGAGCGTCTTTAGACCGCGCTCCCCTTCCACGCCATCGAGCGTGTCGATCAGCATATTGGTGGCCTTGATGCCACTGGTCAGGAAGCCATAATGCACGGTGGGAATGCCGCCCGTCAGCGCGCGCAAAAATGCGTTGTCGCCAAAACCGCTCACGCGACGCACACCCTCGCCCATGCCGCGAACCTCGTCAAGGGCGCGCAGGGCTCCGGCCGCCATAGTATCGGTCGCGCACGCGATAAACGAAACATCGGGATCGACGGAGAGCAGTTCGCGTGCAGCGCGATAGCCCGAGTCGAGCGTAAAGGACCCCTGGCAAATCAGGCTCGGATCAAGTGCCACGCCCGCGGCGCGCAAGCCGGCCTCAAAACCACGACGACGGTCATAACCGGCGGCACGGTCTTCCTCGGTAACTCCGATGTAGGCGATCTTGCCCTCAGCACGCTTCGCGAGTGCCTGACCCAGCTCAAAGGCGGCCTCGTAATCGTCGTGATAGACGCACGCCGCACCCTCGACATGTTGGCCGATCAACACAATGGGCACACGGCACGACTCAATCGCGCGACGGTGCTCGTCGGTGATCATGGTTGCCACCAGCACAATGCCATCGACAGGGTGGTTTTGGAATAAATCGAGGTACTCGAGCTCGCGATCGGGGGCGTTATCGGTATTGGCAAGCAGCATCTGGTAGCCACGGCGCCCGAGCACCTGGCCAATACCGGCGGTAATGCGACTCACGGATTCCGAGTTAATCTTAGGTACGATGACGCCGATGAGCTTGGTGGAACCGGTGCGCAGCGCACGAGCCTGGCTGGATCGCACGTATCCGGTCAGCTCGATTGCCTGCTTAATGCGCTCGGCCTTGTCCGCCGAGATATATCCCCCGTTGAGGTAGCGCGAGACGGCGGCGCTCGAAACGCCAGCCAGCTCGGCCACATCTTTCATCTTAACCACGCGCGCCACCCCTGTCGTTGAAATCGCTTTCACCATAATACCCAACCCATGCCAGCAAATTGAGCAAATGAGACGGGCCCATAGATCATTTCAACCGCCCAGGTCGAGCAAACGTCAGCGAGCGGGCAGCTGCCGTGGCGAGGTGCCGCGAAAGAGGAGCGAAGCGTACTATATGTACGCAAGCGACGGTTTGAGCGGCAGATCGCCCGGCAGATGCCCGCGCAGCGTCGAGCGGTCCGGCGTTTGTTAAAACGCCGGAACATAGTTATCCGTGGTATTCGCCGTTGTACTGGATGAGCGTGAGGTCCTCCACGCCATCGAGCGCGCGGATAGCGTCGGCATAGGGCATATCCACACCGTCCGAGAACACCTCGACGGCCATCTCGACCTTGTCGCCGCGCATGGTCTTGGACTTGACGGTGAACTTGGTGCGCCCAAACGCGCGCACGATATCGTCGCCGGTGGTCTGGCCCGTGTAGTGGATGACCATCATGTACACGCGCGCCTTATCCTGGTGGCTCGAAAAGCCGGCGATCATCACCACGATCACCACCGCCGTGAGCCCCACGAGCGCATACATGCCGGCGCCGGCCGTAATGCCCGTGGTAATGGACCAAAACAGATACAGCAGGTCGAGCGGGTCCTTGACCGCCGTACGGTAGCGGACGATAGACAGAGCACCGACCATACCGAGCGAGATGACCACGTTGGTCGAGATCGCGAGCGTCACCATGCAGGTGAGCACGCACATGCCCACGAGCGTCACGGCAAAGCTGTGCGAATACACCACGCCGGTAAAAAAGCGCTTGTACACGCAATAGATCAGGATACCCATGGCGAGCGCCACGAGCAGCGACAGGCCGATCTTGGCAGGGTCGACCTGACCAAACGCCTCCAAGACGGAGTTCTTAAAAAAGTCCCTGGTGCTCATGGTCTAAATATCCCCTCGGTTCTCAAAATCCGATTCCCAGTAATTAAATCCACGCAGGTAGGCGGTCTTTTCGTAACACAGGCAATACTTGGAGACCGCCGTGAGTTCGGCCGCGCCCGGCGGCACCATATCGCGCACCAGCTGCGGGCAAAACTCCGTAAACTTGACCTCCATCACCAGCTTGCCGGGCTCCAGGACCGGCAGCGCGGGCAGCGTCGCGTCAAAGATGTCGAAGCTTCCCACCGCGGCACGCACGTTCATGTCAAACGTGATGCGCACGGTGCCCTCATCCATCACCCACGGCTCGCGCTCGTAGTCCACGATGGTCCGCGGGCGCATCATGTTGCAGATGCACTCGATGTAGAACTCGCGGCAGAGCGGATAGGGGCTCCTCAGCAAAAAGTCGTAGTCTCCGGCCAGAATCTGCTCAAACTCGCCGCGCGTGAGCGGCGCGTCCTCCTTGTAGATCCAGCTACCGTACTTCTTTTTGCGCTCGAGCTTAATCACCTTGTCGCCGCCGTTATAGATGCGCACGCGATATTTTTTGCGCATGAGAATACCGGCGTCTTTTTCCTCGTAGGCCGAGTTGCAGTAGTCGTCAAAGTACAGGCTGCGAATGGTGTAACCGCCCGCCTGCGCATGCTTGTCCAGCTTAAACACCGGCGCCATACGGCAGGCAAGCGCAGCGCGCTCGCCTTCGTTGATGAGGTACTTGAGCTCGTGGCGGTAACGCTCCTGCGTAGTACGCGTAGGAGGTGCCGACAGACGCTCAAGCAGCGCGCTAGCCCTCCTCATACGTGTCCTCCACGACCTTGCCGCCATCTTGCACGTAGAAGCACTTCATGCCGTACTGCTTGCCGTCGTCGGTCACGTAATAGTCAAACGCATCTTGTATATAGCCGTCTGAGTTGGTGGCGCGCACGCGCACAAAATACTGGCCGGTATCGGGCGCATCGCAGGTCACCTCGGGCAGTAGCACGTCCTCGGCCTTAAAAAACACGTCCTTGATGGCATAGTCGCGCGCCAGCTCCACGGTATAGCGAATGCCGCGCGCCTCAAAGTCGTAGGACGCATCCCAGTTAATGCGCAGCTTACCGTTATCGATCTGCGGCACGCCAATGTAGAACGGCATGGGCTTTTTATAGCTCTCGCGAAAGCTCTTATAGTTCTCCTCGATCTCGGAGGGAATCGCCGCGGCAATCTGCTCGTATTCGTCCTTGGTGACAGGCAGGTTGTCGATATCGGGCAAAGCAAAGACCAGCGATTCGGTAACCTCACGATAATGTTTAATCATCTTGGCCAGGCGTGCCTCGGTCATATACGAGCGCAGGTCCTTTACGGCGCGGTCGAGCTCACTGCGGAACGATTTACTGCGCAGCGCACGATTGAATAGCACGTTGCCCCAGTAGTTGCTTACGCCGCGCTCCCAGCTCGCATAGTCCGAGAACCCGGCAAGAGAAAGCTCCAGCTTGCGCAGCATACCGTCGTTGTCCCAATCGAGGATGTACCACGTATTGGAGTTGAGCGGGCTATACAGATAGCAGTTACGGTTCTGCGTATCGCAGTTGCCCGTCAGAATCTGAAACGCCAGCCAATAGACCAGGTTCTCGGTATCAAAGTAGGTGTCGAGCACGTCATCGATCTTTTGCGATTCGTCGTTGAGCGCATCGAGCATCTCGATGAGCTTGGTGTGGTCCGAATCGCCCTTAATCTCGAGCATGCCCTCAAAGCTTGCCTGGTTGTAGTCGGGATCGTCGGCAAGTTTAATGGTGTCCTCGTAGCGATGGAAATCAAAGCTGTTCACCTTATACAGGTGCCCGCTCTTATCCAGGCCATGTGCCTTAAGCGCCGTCTTGTTGAGCTGCTCCACCTGCGTAAACAGGCCGTAGTCCTCAAAGGTATCGTTGGACTTTTCGGTCTGGTCGCACACCCACAGATGCACAAACTGCGTGCGCAGGCCCATCATCTGGGGAATCCCGCGGATAAGGTCGTAGGCCATCTTGTTGCGAAAACGCATACCCTCGCCCATGTGCTTGTTGAGCGCAATCGCGCGCTGTTGGCGCCAGGTGCCCTTGCCTTTTTTGAGCTCCACCTTGTAATTCTTTTGCGTGTAGGAGCTCGATGTCTGACCGCGCACCTGCACGGTGGCATTGGGCGCTTCCTCGCCATAGCCAACCTCGCCGGCCACCGGGCCGTCTTCGTCGCCCGCCTGCAGCAGGCCCATAACCTGATAGCGCGTCACGCCCATGTCGGCATAGTCATACACCGAGTACGTGTTGATCTCGGCCCAGCTATGGTCCGTGTTCTCGGAGCTGTTGCCGCGAGAGACCGTCAGATACATGGTCACAATGCCCGAGTCATCATAGACCTCGTACAGCTCGTCCTTATCGCGCAGATGCTTGGACTGGTCGGAGGCCTCGGCCTTTTTAATCTTGTCCTGCTTTTTTACCTTATTTGTCGAGGATTCGTCCTGAGATGAGCAGCCCGAAAGCAGCAGCGCGCCGGCAGCCGCCTCGATCAGACAGCGGCGAGACATCAACTTATCGATCATCAGAACCTCCCCAATGGTTGCGATACACGCGAACTACTGCGCGCTGAAACGCGCCGTGCGGCACGCCCCTGCGGCGGCACTCCTCATAGCGCTGCTCGGCACGGTCGAGCAAGCGGCCCAGCTGTGTAAAGCGACCCGTTTTGTCGGTCGCCACAATGGGCTGCTGGCTCAGGATACGATACGGCAAGTTGGCGGTATAGGTATCGAGCCGCAGCAGGGCCACGATAAAAAACACCACCGCACCCAACAAAAAGCCAAAGCCGTAAAACTGCTGCGGCAAAAGCAACGACACGGCGGTCGCCAGCCCTGCCACGCCGGCAAACAGGCCCGAGGCCAGAACGGCTCCCCTGTAGTCGGTAAAGTACAGCAAGATAAGCAGGATCGTGTTGCCCACGGCATACAGGCCATAGCCCACGCACAGCGTGCGAAAATACCCGTGCATCAGGTTGTTAAAGCCCAACGGTAGGGCCGAGAGCACCGTGGTCTCGAGCGAAATGACCGCCGCGGTCACAAACAACTGTTTGAGCGCACAAAACCGCAGTTCTCGGTTGAGCGTGGCAAGCATTTCCTCCTCGGCCACCACAATGTCGCCCACCACGCCACCGTCGTTGAACAGGCTGTAGTAGTCGCGGTAGCGCGGATAGAAATTGACCTCGACCGAGACCACAAAGTTGACGGACGTGACCAGGATCGTCAAAAACGCGATAAGCGCCGGTACATCGTGGTAGGGCGCACCATAAAACAAGCCCTTGACCTGCACGCCAATGGGACCGGCCCAAATTATCACCAAATGCGCAAAGAGGCCCAGGTTGGTGAACAAGCCCGTGAGCGCCAACGGCATAAACTGATCAAGCCACCGCAAAAAGAGCCAGGGGCTGCGGTCACTCTGCGGAAAATACCGGTAAAGCAGCACCACGTCCCAGACGAGCATGACGCCGTAGCCCAGAGCAACTGATGCCAACAGGCCCTCGACCGGCGGCAGCCCCAGTGCCAGCGCGGCCAGGGCGCACAGGCAAGCCACGCCGATGGCGGCCGCAAAGCTGCACAGGATGCCGCGGTAGTCTTTGATGGCCGTGAGATAGCTCATGCCGTTCCAGTTGACGATCATAATGTTGAACAGCCACAGGCATAGCAGCCCCTGCAGCAGCGTGGCGCCCGAGAACAGCAAAAAAACGCCGTAGAGCACCGTGCCCGCAACGAGCATGACAGCATTGGAGCCCCAAAACGAAGGCAGGATCTCATCCTCGCGCTCGGCAAACAACATATCAGCCAAAAAACGCGTGACCGGCATGGAGAAAAAGCTCGTGAGCGCAAGCGAGGCCAGCAGCGTGTAGGTCACCATGCACACCAGCAGATCCTGGTTGGCACGGCCCACACCCCACAGACCGCACAGCACCAAAATACCCACCTGCAGCAGCACACCCAGCAGCATGGGGCCCGTGCATACGATGCCGGCGTAGCCGTAAGCGCGCATCGTGGCAAACAGGCCCTTGCGCCTAAACAGGCGCTTGAGCTCAAAACCAATTCCGGCCACCGGCTACTCCCCCTCTCTGGGCAGGTTAAACGCACATGCCGTCTCGTCGTACAGCGCGCGATAGTTGGCGAGCATCTGCTCGTGCAAGAAGTACGTGGCAACGCGACGCTGGCCGCGCTCCCCCATCTCAATACGGCGGGCGCGGCTTGTGCACATGCGTTCCATGGCATCGGCCAAGCCCTTGCGATACATAGGCGGCGTCACAAAACCCGCCACGCCAAAGTCGTCGCCCGGGGCGCCTTCGAGAAGCTCGCGACAGCAGCCCACCTCAGTCGTCACGCAGGGACGGCACGCTGCAAGCGACTCCAGCACGCTGAGCGGCTGGCCCTCGGAGATGCTCGTCAAAATGGTAAAGTCGAGCTTTTCCATGTACTCGACCACGTTGACGCGGCCGGTAAAGATCAGGTCGCGCACGCCCAGGGTTTCGACCAGCGCGTGGCACTCGGCGCCGTACTCCTCGTCGTCCACGCCGCCCATGATGTGCAGGCGCACCTTGGGCAGGCGCTCGTGCAGCTCAAAGAAGGCATAAATCATGGTCTTGACATCCTTGATGGGCGCCAGGCGCACCACCGCGCCAATGTCCACCCAGCCGTCATCGGTCTTTAAGGGAATATCCTTAAAGCGATCGAACTGGATGCCGTTGGGGATGACCAGGCATTTACCTGCATCGCAGCCCATATCGATCTGCGTCTTGCGGGCGTTATGGAACAAACTCGTCACGCGGAAGGCGCGGCGGTAGATCTCCTCCGAAAGCAGGTAGAAAAAGCGAATCCAGCGATCCTTAAACGACGGCACCACCCAGTCAGCGCGAATGATCTCTTCCTCGCGCTCGCGGGTATAGATGCCATGCTCGGTCAGCAGCACCGGCGCATGGTGAACGCTTGAGCCCAGGCAGGCGAGCAGGCCACCGTAGCCGGTCGAGATGGCATGGTACACATCGGCCACCGGCACCTCGCTGCCCAACAGGTAGAGCACGGGAAGCAACATGGAGCGCATGGTGTGGAATGCATCGGCAAAGGGCGTGTAGGGGTACTCGGCCAGGCACACGTCGCGGAAGATGTCCATAAACGTTCGGCTCTGCAAAAACGAGAGCGGATGCACGCGACGGCGCTGAAAGATATCGAACAGCACGTCCCAGTCCGGATTGGAGAGCGACACCAGGCGGCGTAGCGCCTCGCGCTCGCGGTCGTTAAAACTGGCTTCATGTTGCTCGCCCGAAAGCCGCAGGGCATCGTCCAGGAACACCTCGTGCACCTCGACCACGTTGCCGGGCAGCTCGTAGACAAACTTGCCGCGGTCCTCGGCATGTGCGCCAATCACCCACAGCACAAACTCGTGCTCGGGCATGGCCGTAATGTAGCCATGCATCCACGTGGACACGCCGCCGTGCACATAGGGGTAGCAACCCTCGAGTACCAAGCAGATTCTCATTTGTCGCCACCCTCCTTGCGCTCGATCGTCACGGTCTTATCATTTGCCTTGAGCAGATACAGATTGCCCGTAAGGTGCGTCAGTTCGCCACCCGTGACTGCACCCGGCTCGCCATTGTTGGCACGGAACATGAGCCACACCTCGTCATGGAAATTGCCCAAGCTGAGCGTCCAGGCATCCGCACTGGTATCCACGCTCACCGTCACGGACGAAAAGCGCTGGATGGCGCCCGAGCATTCCGAGCCGGTCTGACGCCGCAGGTCGGGCGCAGACTTGCTAAGCCAGTCCAGGTAGTCGGTCAGGCCGCCCTTGTAGACCTCCCAGCCCTCCTTGGCGCCGCGATCGGGATCGAGCAGGTCGTCCGGGTGCATAAAATGCGTGCTCACATAGTGCATGTTTAGCTCGGACACGGCAGCCAGGCGCATATAGGAATCGTCGACCATGCCGCCCGAAACAATGCGCGGCTGCTCCACAATGCCATCGCTCGCCACGCCAAACTCCTGCACGTACGGCAGGTCGGTGCCATCCTCAAAATAGGTACTGGCAATGGTCTTAATTCGCGGAACATCGGTACCGATAAGCTTGCGCGCGCGGGCCGAAAGGATATTCGACGGCGGCACGTAAACCGAGCCATGAGCATTGGGCAGGACCTCGTCTTGAAACGCGATAAGTTCGTTGAGCGAAGCGACGAGCGTCTCTTTGTTCTTCCAGGTCTTGTAGACGTACAACGTACCATAGTCGGTGTCCCAGAGCGCAAGCGGCTGATGGTTGTAGCCGTGAAAGCCCAGCTCGCCGCCCATCTGCAGCAGCATGCCGCCAAAATAGCGGAACTGCGTGGTATCGGGTTGGCGCGCGGGCTCGGTCTGGTTGACCGCGTCCTCGTAGTTTTCGATCATCACGCCGGTATAGCGAATGCCATATTTTTGCGCGAGCTTTTGCAGATCGGGCCACCAGACCTTGGTGTAAAAATCCGCAATGGAAAGGCCGTAGTCACGCTTGATATAAGTGCCATCGCCCGAGGGCACAGGACTGGGAAAGTCGTCCAGATAGAACACGGCGCTGTTGATGACGGGGTAGGCCGTGGCATCGCCCAGCAGGCTGATCGCCGCGGCGTAAAAACCGCGCATGACCTTGTCATAGATACCGATATTGCACACCACGGTGCGACCGCTACCGCAGTCATTCGACCAAATGAGCGGGGCGCCCGCATCGCCGGTCTTAGCCCACACACGAGCCGTCTCGCGCAGCGAAACCGAAAGCGACGAATCAAAGGGGTCCGAGAGCTCGTAGCGCTCTCCCCCGCCCAGCATAAAGTCCTCGCTCGGCACAATGCTTTCGGCTTTTACATAGTCATATCCGGCCGATTCAATGCCAAGCTTGGGGGCAATCACTTGCAAATAGCTCGAGTTATCCGGAGGCATGGCGAGCATAAGCGAACCACCGGCACTCACCCAACTCATAATGTCGCTCAGGTGCGTACCGAGCCCATCGAGCGACGGCATGAGCAAAATCACGCGATCGAAGGAGGTCAGCGAGGGAATGGCACCCACGCCGTCCAGGGCAAGGTCCACGTCGCGGTGCGCAATCTTCATGTCGAGCAGGATCTGGTCAAACTGCTCCTTTACGTCCTCGACGCCAGCTTGGTCGGAATCGGTAATGACCAGGCACGTGGGCTTTTGGCCAAACATCGCCGAGGAGGCCGGCACCGCATCGTTGGCGGCAAGCATCCCCAGCTTATGCTGGCCCGCACTGTACTGCACGCCGGCACGTTCCACCAGCAGCACGGCGGCCATGGCAATAAAGACCGCCCACACCACAAGCAGCCCCATCCAGCGAAAATGGCCCACACGGTCGCGGATATGCTGTACCACGCTCACCGGGCCTCCTCTCCGTTGCGCCAAAACGCCAGTTCCTCGCGGTTGGCGGCGCTCAAGTATACATGCTGTTTGTCAATCGCATCGATCACGCGGTGGACCTCGTCACCGTCGCGGCGCATCACCGCCAGGCGCAGGCAAAGCATCCAAACCTCCTGCTCCTCGGGCACATCGAGCACCAACTGGTCGATCACGGCCTGCGCCTCGTCGATCTGTCCGACATCGGCCAGCGCCGTCGCGTATCGAATGCGAAGCTCAAGGGCATCCTCGCGCTCGCAGCGACGCGCAAGCAGGCGCGCGTACTGTTGGCGCTGAATCTGAGCCACGCGCCCCTCGGCCAGGCCCGAGCCCAAGTATTCACCAAGAAAATCGCAGTATTCGTTGAGGTTTTGCGCGCTCGGGTCCGTCTTAAAGGCACGCTCCAGCTGCTGCAGTTTAAGGTCGGACTCCTTCGAGATCTGCGCCACCGCCGTCGCGGCATAGTGAGCCACCTCAACGTCGTCGTTAAGCTTAGCCGCCTGAAGCTGCGCCAAGTACGCGTCGGGCTCCTCGGTGAGCATGGAGAGCATTAAGCGGCGCCGTTCTGCCGGGTCGTTGACGATGAGCGCCTCCTCGAGCGGAACTACGCCTGCATCGGCATCACGTTCGTGCACTAGGATGCTGCGATGCAGGTCGTCGTTGAAGCGCAGCGACTCCAGCGCAGACTCTTTCAGCCCCTCGCCAAACACCGCGCTGCGGGCCGATAGCAGAACCACCAGCAACGGGCCCCACAGCGGCACCAGCACTATTACAGCCAGCATGTGCCCGCGCACCGGCAGCAGGCCCAACTTCATAAGCGTCCACAGCACCAGGCAAACCAGCGCATGAATCAGCAACAAGACGGCGGCAACGACAAGCGAGATCAAGCGGCACCCCCCTCACCGTCACCGGTGTCAGCGATGTGCTGCAGCAGCGCCACGATGTCCTCGCCGTCAACGGGCTCCACCGCAATCTGCTTTGTGCTGAGGCGCTCGCGAATAATGGGCAGATCGCACGCCTTTGCCTGGCGCATAAGCAGGTAGAGCACGTCGCCATCGACCAAGCCCGCCGCGTCGCTCTCGCGGATTGCCGACCCAATTGCGCCCACCAGCTCGCCGGCAGGCTCCATGCCCGGTACCACGCGCAGGAGCAAAAAGCTGCCCATCTTGCCATCTGCCAGCGCCTGCTCGGCCGCGAGCTCTTGGCCAAAGGCAGCCTGCTTGAGCACGCAAGTGCCGTCAACGCAGCGCTTATCCTGCGCCACCGCCTCATAGTCAAAGGCGCGCCCCAGCGCGCTTTCGACCAAGCCGCACAAGATGCGGAACAGGTTTTGGTAATAGAGCGTCATTTGATTCTGAGCCGCACGACGCACAGAGATCAACACGGCGGGTGCCCCGTCGCGCTCGATCGAGTATCCAAACATGGGCAGCCCCGGCGTCAACTCGCGATTCACCCACAGGTTCGAACGACCCCCGCCGCCCAAAAGGGGCGCAAGCTGCTCAAGCGAAAACGAGCGCGTGGCGTCTTCGGCAATCGCGGGACTTGCTGCCACCAGGCGTGCAAATGCCCCGCCCGAAACGTGATAGATCGCCACCGAATCGTTTTCGAGAATCTCATCCATGAGCTCGCAGCACTTGCGATAGATGTCGCGCGGATTGAGCACGTCGAGCCCTTGCGTCACGGCAAAGATTTTGCCAAAGCTATCCTGACGCCCCACAATCTGGCGCTTGTACGCGCGCTTGTCCTCGATGGCATCGTGGTAGAGCTGCGTGAGGAGCGTATTGCGATTACGCACGAGCTCGTTTTGGTCGCGCTCCACCCTAATGGCCTCGCTGTTACGCAGCTGCACATAGCCGCACACGGCACCCACAACAAAGTACGCAATAAACGGCAGCCAGTTGGACGGCTCGTAGAACAGGCCCCGGAAGGTATAACCGTACTGAGTAAAGTAGCTCGCAGCCAAACCCGCCGACGCCAGCAGCGCCGCAACCAGGCCAAAGTCCAAGCCATACAGCGTGCCGATCAGCACCACGTAGAGCAGGCGATAATCGAGCACGTTGAGCTGGGCCGATTGCGAGAACAGATGCGCAAGCACCTCGAACAGAACCCAGGCAACGCCCGTCTCCAGGCATTTAATAGGCAGCGTGCGCAGCTGGATGCGGTCGATGGCGGCGCGCAAAGGGTTGACCTTCTTTGCGCGACCAGCATCCCAACGCGCTTGAATGGTCGAGAGGTCGCGCAGCAAGTCGTAGCGCTGAAACCAGCCATAGCGCACGCGAACGGTATCGTCCGTGGGCAGGGCGTAGCCGGCAGAATCGCCATAGGCAACGGCAAGCCCTGGGAACAGCGCCTTGAGGGCATCGCCCACTTCACCCGACGTGTGATGGAAGGTATCGGCAACGTCGAGCGTCTCAAAGTTACCATCCCAACTGTCGAAGATACGGCGTACCAGCACCGCAAGCTCCTCGGCACACAGCAGGGGAAACGCCGCATCCTGCGCGCCCTGCAGAGCGGCCGATCCGGTTGAGCACGCGTCGAACAACGGCACCAAAAATGGGTCCTCCAGCGCGGCAGACGCGGTATACAGGAACGGCACACGCAGGATCTTGGTCTGAACGCCCTCGCGAGCAGCGTAGTAGCGGCACAGGTCGTTGGCTGCGTGCGCGATAATGCCCTTGCCCGTTCGCCCCGCGGCATCGGCGGCACCCTCGGCACCCGCGGGCCCGGCTACAAACAGCAGCTGAACCCGGCGCCCCATGCACGCACGAAAGACCGAGCGCAGCAGCTCGATATCGCCCACGGTATCGGTATGCGGGGTAAGGTAATTAGACAGGTAGACCACGCGGTCGAACTCGTAGGCCTGCTCCAAGTGCTGAAGCAGCTCTTTCCACGAGGCATGAGGCGACGACTCATCGCGGTGCACATCCTTGGCGGCTACAACCTTAACGTGGTCCCCGGGGAATGCCTTGGCGCAAAAGTCATCGTCAACATATGCGGTGTTGCCAACAACCAGCACCTCCATGGCGTACTCCTCCCCTAAAATCCACTTTAGTCATAGTCAAACATGCGTATTTTACGCTGTCAACGCGAGCTGGAACGCCTTTAAGGCTGTCTTAAGAACTTTTTTAGAGGATGCGGGGACTTCGAGAGTGCAAAATGAGCGCCCAATCCGGAAGTGCGGTGAAAAACCGAGAACGGTCGACCAGACCCCTGTTTTAGACATCCGAGACCTGCGGTTTTGTTGCCGAAAATCAGTTTGTGCTCGGAGGTTTCCGATTTTTTCACCGCACTTCCGAAATGACAGCCCCGCATCGACAACATTAATCAGAACTAGCAGCGTCCAGAAGTCTAGCCAAGTAGCTTCGACTCGATTCCCGCGAAATCAATAAGACCCGTTGAGTAATCTAAAATAAATAGCAGACAGGTACCAAGAACCCATACCTCATCAGCCAAACGCAAAGTATCGTTTTGCGCCTTCACGATCGTCTCATGGTCAAGGTCTCTATACTCAGACTCATAACCGGCCTCGCCGTTATAGCCGCACAACCGAAGCGCCTTGATGGCGGTAAGAACAATCATTTCATCAACGTCAGGTCTAATAAAATGCCGTTCAAAACTCTGGTACCTAGAAGCATTGCCAACGATTGACTTGTATTTCAAAACGTCTTCGCGAGAAACAGTTCTATTTAGATATTCAGCGTCGGGCATTTTCAGAAAGTGCTTACATGCCTCAACCATTGGATAGTTAACGTAGAGCTTGCCATTGTCTGTGCTCTCGTTAAAGTAACGTTGCATTACCTCTAACCGTGCAGGTGAGAACCTATTATCTTGGGGCTCATAGTCAAAGACCAGCAAAACATCAGAATAATCCTGGTCAAATAGCCACTTATCCTCTTGAGAAGCACGTTCCTTAAGGACGCCGAGCAGCGATAAGTCATCCTGAAAGCCGTCCGAAAACATCCTTTCGTAAAGCTCGTAGATATTTGTGTTATAGGGGACGATCTCATAGCCAATGTCGAGGCCATAGCACTCAAAGAGAGCATGAAAGAGATTAATCTCTTGCTTTACACCCTCAACGATAAGCAGGACTTGCTTCCTAGACATCGAATTCGCCAGCCTTATAGAGCTTTTCGAGGTTGTGCCCTTCCCTTAGTTCCCTATCTGTTGCATTGGCAGCTGAAATAATATTGTGATCCGAAAGAATGAATAAACAGTCTGGCCTAAGGATTTTATTGCTGAACAAATCTGTATTATGCGATGCGCAAAGCACTTGGCGTCCGGTCTGGGACTTAAAATAGCCAACGACCTTCTCGGCGAGATCGTGATGGTAGAACGCATCGAACTCGTCTACAAAAAGCAAGGACGGCACACTTGTAGCATGGAAATAATTAAACAGTCGCAGCAGTGCAACAGTGCCGCTTGAGCAGTTTTCTACAAACGGAATAAGTCGACTTTTTTCAAAGTACAAAGCGATATCACCCGATGGCGTTTCACGCGCAGTAAGGCGTTCTCGAATCCCAAAGTCATTCAAAAAAGCCTGAAGCTCAGAAACCAAGTCATTCGAAATAACGTTTTCGGCGATGGTAGAGACAAGGTTACGGTCGTTCATATGCGCGTCGCCAATGGCATCCATTGACCGCGCAAACGTATAAAGCTTAAAAAGAGGCATTGCCCTCTCAAAAGGAATGTTATTGCACACATACGCCAAAACAGAAATGCCGGGAGATTTGAACTCCCAGTTCAATCGATCGGCACCGATAGAAGCCAAATCGCCATCGAGCACTTTACCTGCACGGTGGTCGTAATCAAATGCAATCTTGCCGTTAACAGCCACTGTCTCACGAAGATAATCTGTTATCCCAGTCTTTTCGTAACGATAAGCAACTTCGTCATTCCCAAAGCGAAACGTGTAGGCAAAGCACGCCGACGTGACCCCATCAACTGCGCTGAGGTAATTAGTTTTATTGGAATAGAAGGTCCGACGCCCCACATTTGCTGAAATATCGAGAAGAGCATTGGAGAAATTTGTTTTGCCGACAGCGTTTTTACCGTAGATAAGACCACAAGAAACGATGCCCTCATCGATGGCTGACGTGTTGAATCTGTAGTCCCTGACATCGGTCAAATTGAAGGTAAATCTATGGGAGAAGTTTCGGAATCCCTCGACCTCAAAACGCGTTAGCATCGAAACCTCCATGTTATACTTGCCGTAAAGTTTTTACGGCAAGTATAACATGGAGGCGACTTGGCGAGGGCCTTATAGTCGAAGTCAAGTTGTCCAGCGTGTAGTAGTAGGAGTACGAATAACGTGACCTAGGTTGACATGGCAAAGACACCGTGAGGCTGTGCCATTGACGATATTCAGTAGTACTCAGGCGAGCAAATAATCACTCGGCCTAAACTCTGTCAAAATATTCCTCAATAAGACGCTCCAATTTAGACCGATCTCTTGCGATCAGAAACTCCCACAAACCGTCACCGT
Organism: uncultured Collinsella sp.; assembly: GCA_905202925.1. GTDB lineage: Bacteria > Actinomycetota > Coriobacteriia > Coriobacteriales > Coriobacteriaceae > Collinsella. The sequence goes on from CAJKTW010000001.1 coordinate 89,030, forward strand.
TCATGAGCATGCGATTAAATGAATCTACTGCATAATCAGCCAGGTGAGAGATAGAGACGCAACGCTCAATCTCCAATCTTTGCCTAAATACAACGGCGTGACGAGGGCTCAACGGGAAATAGATGCCACAAGGATTTTCGTCACTCTCGTCCTTCCACTCGACATGCACGGGAAGCGACGTTGTGACAAAGTCAGTACCTTCAGGTGCTATGTAAAACAGGCAATCCATGTCAAGCAATAAGACAAGTAGATCGTACAGAGGCGCGCCCTTGTCGAGCCTGAACAGCGCCGTATCCAGATAGGCAAGCTCGACAATGGCTTCAAATTCGTCTCCGTACCCTGCCAAATCCATTTGCGAAATGTCTTCGTCCGAGAAAAAGCCACTCGACAACAATTCGACAGAGTGGGCACCGGCGTTACCCCTCACCTCATTCAACCATTTAGGATTCCTCACAATGAGAAAGGCAAGCAAAAAAGCCAGCTGAGTAATCAACTGTACGCACGCTTCACCTTTTGGCATTTTTCCAGAATCAAGATAACTGAGCAGCGATCGGTAGGCAGAAGCAAGATCATTCTCGATTCTGCCAAGAGCATCTTCAATTACGCCCTTTTCAACGAAACCGTCTTCGCCCAAGGCTTCGCGTCGCCTAACCTCATAGAGGTAGTTTTCCGCACAAACGTTTTCGGGCTTCGTTCGAAAGACGGACTTCAATCCGCTAGCGTCGCGCCTCACAACACTGAGAAAGCCCAAGCCATCGGTAAACGATTTGAGATAAAAACGTGGCACGTAGTGCTGATTCTTAACTCCAGGCATGGATATGCCCCCTCTCAAGCTAGGGCACCTTGATGACGACAGCGGTGCCGCCGATACTACTCAGCATCATCCTCGATGTCCTCCTTGTCAGCCTCCCCATAGCCCACATCATCTAAAGCCGAATGGATGCGGCCGATTTGATCCGCTCTTGAAACGGATATTGCTTTATCCAATAGGCGTAAAGCACCAGTTTGATTCTGCAAAATAAGATCAGCATTTCTTCCAATTGAATCAGTGAGAAGATTGAAGCGAAGCAATGCTGATAAAAGCTGTCCAGATACATCCGAATTCTTTTTTGACGAATCTGATTCAGCGAGCGTGCGCAGGGCAGCCTCGATAGAATCCGCGTTCCTCTGATTCATGGTCTTGATTGCCTCAGAGGTAGCCTCATAAGAAGACTTGAGTGTCTCCTTGTCAGACATCTCCACAGCTTCCTGAGTAATAAATGTCTCGTCACCCATCAAGTCAACAGGATTTGAATAGAACCGGCAGTTTTCAAATCTGGAAGCAATTTGTTCATGCAAGACAAAGCCTTCTCCATCGCCAGCCTTAGTTGCGAAATCAGCTGTATTACTACTACAAATCGCTATCTCGGCAGCGGGCCCCTCTTTCATAAAACGCTCGAGAGCGGCGATGATAAGGCAATCCTCCTGAACGAGGCCCCATTCCGTCTTAGGTTTGGACGGCTTTTCTCCCTTTATTGCCATCTTTGACGCAGAGATAAGGTCCTCCTGTTTAAGAGAGAGAACAACGCACTTTTCAGGCTCATTCGAAATGCTGCGAATCAAATTCTGCGCATCGATGACGTCATTCTCCAATTCACCACGAGCAGCTTTTACGGCGTCAAGCAACTTCGTTTCTGCCGAATGACTCAAAAGAGAACTTTGGACTACTTCCCGTACACTCTTTTTGACCGACCCAAACGATTTGGTTGCATTAGCCATAGTCTGAGGAAAAACTTTTTCCAGTTCGAGCTGGACTACCTCGGGAAGAATTAACTTAACGTGATTGTCCTCCATCAACTTCATCAAACGCTTAAGCAATTTCGGGTTCGATTTTTCTGTACGAGTAAACGCACAGTCAACAATTGTGCAAGTGTCAAGAAAGACGTATTTCATAGAGAAGCACTTCCCGATTAGTTAAGCCAATCGCATTTCATGAAAGTGAGTGTCTTAGGACACTCACCTTTAAATGAACCGATTAGCTCATTAACCCTACTTTTCAGTTGATCGTATCCGCTGCCCTCGCCCTTTGACGAGAGGCGCTCCGCTCGAATTTCCGCAAACTCGGTAAGAAACTCAGCGTAACGCTGAGCAAGCTCGCGATGTTCTTCGGGCACGCTTTCATCAACCTCAAATGCCGAACCATCGATACTGTCGGCAGGGTTAGGAGAGGTCAGCCACAAAAGAAAATCGGTATAATCATCGCTGTTAGAAAGCTTGTAGGAGCAATTATTGGCATTGACCACAATTGAACCATTATTGTCACAATTAATCATCTGTTATCACCAAGTTGAAAATTATACTTGTTAAAGCGCATCTTAAGATAACGTTCGCCACCATCGAGAACATCAGCAACTATTTGCTTTGTTTTGTCGTCACTCAATACGCCAGTTCCATAACTGATTTTACCTTCATCCTCCTGACAGGACACAATAAGCCTTGCGTCACCGTTAACAATTACAGGAGCCGAATGACTAACAACAAACAACTGGATATCAAATTTCATTGACTTCAGCTTATCAACCAGGAAATGACTGATTGTTCTAACATCAAGATTATCCTCGGGTTGATCCAGAACGATGTAACATGGCCCATTGCCAGCTGACGCCTTTTCCAAGAACAACTGTAATAGCGCATCCGCTCGCATACCAGGGGACATGTTAGAAAGGGATGCACCGTCAAGCTCAATCTCAGTTTTCAGATTATTCTGAAGGCGAAGCTTTCCTTTCAGTAATTCGAAGTACTTTTTAATATATGAACCCGCGCTAGCACCTCCCCGCAACTTGAATTTACTGCCGTTATAGAGACCTTTGACTTGGATCGGTTCATTTTGGTTAAGGCAAGTAAGAACCAAAGCCTCTTCACTCGTTCGGTTACGACCTTTGATCAGATTTCCCGCAATGTCAGAATAAGAGCATTCGTCAATGTAACCAAATTTAACAACAATCTGTTTAGCGGAAGAGATGCATGGGTCATCGGGCAAAGGCGCAAGCTGACAATTGCGCAAGCAGTCAATTTGATAATCAATCTCAGAAACGGCTATGCGCAACTCAAGAAGATCACGTAAAAATGACTTAGATTCATCTCGCTTGTTTAAATAATCGTTCCTTAAAATAGAATTGTCTTTTCTATTAGAATCTGACAATAATTGACAAAACTGCGCAACAAGCCATTCCCTGTCCTCAAACCAAACTGAAGCCTGGTCTACAGTTTTGGCAAAACGACTAATCCTCGTTTCCAGGGCAACAAGATCGCCCTTGATTTCATTAGTTTCACGGACCAGAGCCTGCATAAGAAATTGATTCTCTGGATAGGTAGCATCCAGCTCGATATCGTCAATCTCTGTTTTAGCCTGGTCGATAAGCTCAGATGCAGTAAGAAAGCTGTCTCGAACCCTAGAAACCTTATCCTTGTCACTTGGAATGCTTGCACTTGGAACAGGTAAGCTCACCCCAGAGGGCTCAGGTTTCTTTAGAAAATCAAAGTGAATGCACCCAGTAGAATATCTTTTCATAAAAGCTTCTAGTAGCTTTTCTTGCAAATCCAATAGACTATCGATTGAATTTGCTGCCTCACTAGATTTCTCTTCACATGCCTTCTTCTGGGAAGAGATTATCTGTTCAAGAACAGGGATGTCGGAATAGTCCTCATTCTCAAATATCTTCTCGAGAGCTCCTTGACCAAGATATAGATAAGAAGGCGGGTTAGAACTCTCCACACCGCCAAAACGTTTATAGCGAATACTACTGATGTCGATAATGTCTTTATAAGGATTGAGATTTTCACCGACAAGAACATGGGCCAGCAGGCTCTTTCCGCTGCCACGCGACCCAACTATTCCGTTGTATCCGGGAACAAACTTAAGATCATAATGTTCCCCCGATTCTTCCTGAGACGATACCGTGTCAAAAGAAATCGACTCAAGATAATTCATCAAATTGAGCTGAGGGTTATCTGTAGATTGTTCCGAAGTCCTAATCCTGCTCTCAGGATCGCTAATAGCAAGCTGAAGCGAAGCGAGATCACCGTCAAAGTCAATCCACGTATACTTTGCTCCTATCTCCTGAAGCTCCTTAGCATCGCTGAATAAGAGCGCGGCAACCGTGCTATTGTATTCTCGGCTAAGACGATTCGAAATTCGTCCCCGGCTTTTTTCGCCCCCTTCAACAGCTTGACCATGATTGTAATAAAAAAGGCTGTTGCGATAATTACTGTTAGCTTTTGTTTGACCGCTGCTGGGACATCTAATCGGAAGGTAATCGGATAGATTCCTGCTTCCCTTGCTCTCGTGAGGAATGAAATAATGCGGCAGAGACTGAAGTGCGGTCTGAAGCTCCGCAAGGTCAATTGCCTTACCATCAGCCTTAATTGAAAGAGACTTGCGACTCATCGCCCCATTCGCGACGCCATTAACATCGCCCTGAGTGAATATTCCAGCATCAATGAATAGTTTATCCACCTTATTTGAAAGCTGCTCAATGTCATCAATAGAAGCAAGGACGATCGCATGGAAGTAGCTCTTTGACGGCTTCGTTGCAACGTATAGGCCGTACTCGCCAATTGTAGTTTGGCTCAACTTAAGATTGAGCTCAACACCAGCAAGTAGGCCAATGCCCTTGGAATCCAGTCGAGCTTTAGCACGCTTATACAAATCTAAGTCAATACCATTATGGTCTGTAATTGCGACACAATCCAAGCCGCTTGATTCTAGAGCGTCCAGAAAATCGGATTCAGAATAAGTCCTGCTGAAATCTGAACTCGAATGGATGTGAAAGTCGCATTTAATAAACGTCCTCACGTTAGCCCCGCCATCGAAAATTCGAAATTTTTCTTTCCAGACAATGTTACCGCTGCGATAACTCCCCAGATCAACAACAGTGCAGATCGAGCATCAACTTTTTTGATATGGGGTAATCGAATCGAATTCGACGGGGAGACCGAACTCATAGTAGTTAAATGGTGACGAGTCGAGATGAATTAGTACGCCATTTCCGCGGCGAACCCAAAATGTTCCGTTTGCACAGGCAAAGGCAATCTCAACCAACGGATGCCTATGCATTCCTTCGAAGCCGCGTATGTCGATATCGCTAGAATAAAATCCCGAAGGAACCAAGTCGAACTTCTTCCTATATTGGTATGAGGGACCTAAATCCTCCCCCTTAGAGCAGCCCGCTCCATAGGTAACAACGATTGTAACGACCACCTCGTATACGGGGAGATCACTTTCGTTACGTATAACAAGGCACGACTCGCCCGAGGAACTCCTTTCAAGCCATGCAGCGATTGAAGACGGCTGCGCCAGCATTTCGGCCTCATTCCGGCGCGTCTCCTCGCTTTTCATTTGTTTTGTATCACGCCAAGCAACATATACCGTCAGAACAAGCGTTGCAAAGGCACAAAATGCTTGGAGGGCAGCAGGGTCAACAATAGTCATGCGTATGCCTTCCTTCGATATAATTTAACCAAATGAAAACGTATTGATATCAACAGATATTCCGAGATGATCCATACGGGCATAATAACCCCAATAAATAACAAGACAGCACACGGCAAAAGCCGCTTGACACATACATAATTAAAATGAAGCAACACCGCCGTAGCAGGGGCTCAATGGCGCAAGCAAGCCTGCCACGCCCGCACGCTCTAGATTGTCGCCCGTGTCAGGAGAGTGTGGCCGTGCCGCATCCTCCATGCTTGAATCCGAGGTCTCCAGCGGAAGCGCTGTCACAGCCCTAGCGGCAAGCGGAGCGAAAACTCCTCAAAAATATATGACATGTTCGGCCTGCCCTTAATCGTCGGATCGCAGCCAGTCGAATGGCGATTAATAAGCAGCGACAAGAGCAGAGGAGGGCACATGAAGAGCGTTGCCATACAGACCTATACCTCGGCAGCGGCCTCTCGGACTTTTCCTGGAAAGTCTCGATAACAAGTCTCGAAGAGGCGCAAGGCGGCCTCATGCTGGAGCTGCCGCATCACGCATAGTCAACCCAGCACGGGTCAGAGCGCCGCCAGGGACTAAAGCGGGGCCGCTCCCTCTCCCCCTCCCCAACATTCCCCAGAAAGTTCGCTGATGTAGACTGGGGTTCCCGTAAAATTAACCCCAACAAAATATGTGCGGAGTGCCGGCCTGGAGCTGCCTTCGGACCCTATTGGCTGCTCACCGAGAGGCTCCGCTATGAAACGACCCCTTTACTACCTGTTCTGCGTGATCGCGTGCACGTCTATGGTCGGCGCGACGATGCCTATGGCAGCCATTGCGGAGGCGATTCAGCCTCAAGAAACAGCCGGGCAGCAGGCGCAAGCCGACGCTACGAGCAGCGGCGCAGGCAAGGCCGAAGACGGCACCAACGCAAACGCGACAGCAGATACCGCAGAGGACAGCACCGCAACATCCACCGGCACCAGCGCCGTCAACACGGAAAGCGCTGACGGCACCCCCACCGCAACCGGCACCCCCACCCCATCCCTCCGCGCCCAAACCAACGGCACCCCCGAGGCAATCTCCACCGCAGCAGAAACCGGCTACGCCCACTCCGCCACGGCAACCCAAAACGGCGTCACCTTCACCGTCTCGTGGAACGACGCCCCCGCGGGCACCGCGACGACCTTCCATGTAACCCAGACCAACGGCTCGTCCCAGGCCAAGGCGCGCATGGACGTGCCCACCTACTGGGACGGCGGCAGCCAGGAAAGCGTCTGCGATCCGTCGCGCCAGGCATGGGCCAGCTACTACAGCCTTCGGGCCCGCGCTCGCGATCGGGCCCAAAGAATCCACGTGGGACCACAATTCACTTGCATGGAGCTAGCGAAGGTGCCTATCCCAAATCAGAAATGGTAAAACCAGCAGCAGCGCGATGCAGAGGGGCGCGGCCAGCAGAGTGACCACGCCCGAGTTGATGCGCTCGCGAATTTCTTGGGGGCTCAAGAGATGAGCTCGTTCACGCGCTTTTGCACAGACGCATAGAGGCTTCCGAGCTTCTTTGAATAGCCGGCGCGCCCCTGCTATGCGTCATACACGTTGCAATTGCCCCTACCTAGAAAGTGTATGGCACTTCGGTCAATCGCCGTTACGCTTTGGCCTACCTAGAACCGCAATCACGACGTTAACAAACACAAGCGCTGTTCCCAGCAGGAATAGCGCCAGGGAGGCGGCGATCCAGTTGCCGTCGGCGGTCTTGGGGAGCGTGACGGTGGAGACGCCAGCAGTCTTGGCCTTGGATGGCGTGGACGCCATGGTCTTGGTCACGGTCGTTTTGGTTGTCGTGATTGTCTTGGGCGTCGCAGCCGCGGGCTTTAGGACGGGATCCGTCGCGGACCCGGCACCGGGCCGCTCAACGGCAGGACCGGCACCGCCGGCCGGCTCGCCCGCGCCGCCGGGCACCTCGCGCCCGTCGGTCTCCCCCGGCGGCGCCGTGGCGCCCTGGGGCTCGATCACCACATGCGGCGCCATGTCGCCGGAAGCATTCGCCACGCCGCCGGCACCGAAGGCCCCTCCCGCAGGCGCCACAAACCGTGCAGACACAAGCGACCCGCCCGTGCACGCAACACCGCCGTCGGCACCGGTCGCATCGAGCCACGAGGCATCGACGGAAAGCCGACAGCCGGCCGCGCCAGCGCCAAGGCCCGCATCCTGCAGATACACGCCGTAGGCGCGCACGCCCGCTCCGGACCCGGCGCCCGCGGCAACGATGCGCCCGCCGCCGCGCACGGCCATGTCGCCTGCGATCACGCCGGCGAACGCCTCGTCCGTAATATCGGCCCCGTCCGCCCGGACATCGACGGTGCAGCCGTCCACCACGAGCGCCTGCGAAACGTGGATCCCGCACTGCGAGCCCGTCGCCGTCAGGGTCCCGGTGCCGCGGAGCGTCAGGTTGCCCCACACCTCCATACCGCACAGCGTGATGTCCGCATCGGGCGCATGCGACTCCGTCACGGAGTTTTGCCCGGCAAGCGTCAGCACCAGGTCGCCCTCGGCGCCGATGGCCTCGCCCGCGTAGCCGTTAAGCTCCAGGTGGTCGGCATCGGTCCAGGCCCAGCCGGGGCCCGAAACGCCCGGCTCGTAGTACGTCGCGCCCGCGATGATGAGGCTCTCCGCACCCGCGGCATAAGAAGGCCCGCCCAGCAAAACGCATAGGCAGGCTATGGCAACAATCGCAATGTGATGACGGCTGGTGTGGGACTTGGCAGCAAACATACCTGCTCCGATCTTCGCAGGAGCCAATAGAATGTGCACCAGAAAATGCCCTGGTAGCAGCAGTTATTAGTTTAGCGAGATCGATGCGGGGGCAAAGATAAATCGCGTGGGTAATGTCGACAATTAGGTGTAAATCGTTTTGCCAGTCGGTGAAAGGAGGAATGCAGGGTTATGCGTTAAGACGCGCTATCTTTGACACTCACGTTGCATATAGCTTCTGGGAATCTACTACCCGTTCCAGTTTGCTTCACCTTCCGCTCGCATCAGAGCGCGCCAAAGCTCACTGAGTCGCTAACTCGCTGTAATTAGCGAAGACGATCCCCCCCCTCTATCCTGGATAAGACATGTAAAACCGATTTTATTATTCAGACCCTGTTGTTTATATATTCGTCTGTTGCCCCATCTCGAGAAATGATTTTGCATGGGTGCCCAATCACAATCGAATGGCTTGGTACGTCGCAGTTAACATAAGTGTTCGGTGCAACGAGAACGTCGTTGCCTAAACGAACGCCACCAACAATAGTTGAGTTGACACCAAGCCAAACGCAATCGCCAAGAACAGGCGCACCTTTTCGTTTGCCGCGGTTTTCCCGACCAATTGTCACACCTTTGTGCATATTGCAGTTGCGACCGATAACGGCATTCGGGTTTACCGTAATGCCAAAAGCGTGACCCAGATACAAGCCTTCGCCAATCGAGGTGGCAGGCGCGATCTCGAGACCATATTTGCAAGCCATCCTCTTTCGAAAAAGATGCCATAAAGGATTGTGCGAATTCTGGCACTTTCGAAGTAGCCAAACAAACCTCAAAGCATGGTTTGAGAGAATAGACCCCCCCCCAAAGCGAATACGGTCACTGCTGTATACATTCGACATTGCTATCACCCAGCTAATTCCCGTAGAACTCGCGATACCACTTCGCGAATTCACGAAGACCGTCCTCGAGCGGCGTTGCGGGTTTGTAACCAAAATCGCGCTCCAAGGCGCCAGTATCCGCATAGGTTACAGGCACGTCACCAGGCTGCATAGGAACGAGCTGCTTATGCGCCTCGAAATCGTAATCGGCGGGGAGCACGCCCTCCTCAACCAGCACACGCTGCAGCGTATCAACGAAGATCAGCAAGTTCTCGGGATTCGAATTGCCGATGTTATACACGCGATGAGCGGCCATTGGCAAACCATCAACACCGATCTTGACCTCAGGAGCGCCGTCCATGACCCTGCGCACGCCCTCCACAATATCGTCCACGTACGTAAAGTCGCGTTTACAATCGCCCATGTTGAAAATCTTAATCGTATCGCCACGACGCAACTTCTCGGTGAAGCCGAAGTATGCCATGTCGGGCCTTCCCATGGGCCCATACACCGTAAAGAAGCGCAGGCCCGTGGCTGGGATGGAGTAAAGCTTGGAGTAGGCCGCGGCCATTAGCTCGTTGGACTTCTTTGTGGCGGCGTACAGGCTCACCGGAGAGTCTACACGGTCGTCCTCCGAGAAAGGCACTTTCTCGTTGCCGCCGTAGACGGAGGAAGAGCTCGCGTAGACAAGATGCTTCACCGGGTGGCGCCTGCAAGCCTCCAATATATTGAAGAACCCTACCAGGTTGCTGTCTATGTAGGCCTTGGGGTTCTCGATGGAGTATCGCACACCGGCCTGGGCGGCCAAGTTCACCACAACGTCGAAGCCGTTCTCAGCGAACAGGCGCTCTATCAACGCGGCATCGCACAGGTCGCCGCGCACGAAGGCGAAACGCCCCGCCTTGTCCACCTCCGCCAGCATTCGCAGGCGAGCCTCCTTGATGCCAGGGTCGTAGTAGCTGTTCACGTTGTCCAGACCGATGATCGCGTCGTCGGTGGTTTCGAGCAGCCGCTTCACCAGAAACGCCCCGATGAAGCCGGCGGCGCCAGTGACGAGGACTTTTCTATCCTGCATATATACCCCACTCTTTCGTTTTAAGGAAGTCCTGAGATGGAACTCCCAACAAGTTAATTACAGACCTCAAAACGTTTTAAAGCCGCCGCCCTTGACCAGCTTCAGCAGCACCCTCCTACTCTTGGGCAAAGCAAAGCAAATCGCGAAATAGACAACGACGCACCCTACAATGTCCAACCCGACGCCAAGCCAGTTGCTAGATGCGAGTCCATACGTCACCCATGCAAATGCGCACATCATCGATGTGCAGAAAATGGGCTCCTTGAGCGACAACATAGTGCGCCCAAACGAAAGGCCAACCACGAAATATGTGACCACTTGGTTGATAGCAATCAAAAGGATTCTCAATCCCGCATCAGCCCACACGACGGCATCGAACCCTTGCATAGCCGCCACGGTCATAAGCGGCGTCATCAACACGAGGTACATCACCTGCACAAGCGTAGACACGCGCGGTTTACCAAGAGAGCGATACATCTCGCTGCTGTAGTATGAGAGCAGCACCATCGGCCCCTGCACCAGCCCATACAACCCGAACATGAGCGTCGCCTCGCCCCACTGATCGCCGAGCAACAGGGCCACCAAAGGCTCGCGGAATACGAAGATACCCGCAGACAACGGCAACAGGAACAATGCCACCATGAACTGGAAGCGTCGCAGATAAGCAACGTATTCTTCCCGATCAAACTGAAGGCGCGAAAGTGACGAGAACAAGATGGGCGTCGTAGCGTTCGTGATAATCCCGAAGCACCCGCTCACAAAGGTGACTGGCGTCTTGTAATATCCCAACTCAGCCGCACCCAGGAAATGCCCCACGATAAAGGTGCCCGCCCAAGAGGAAAGCCATATGGTGAACGACTCCAAAAGCGTCCATCCGCTGAATGAGAACATAGCCTTCAGCATGTTGAAGGAGTAGAAAAAACGCGGCTTCCACTCAGACAGCAGAGTCAGCCCCACTGCATTTACAATATTCGCCGCCAAAGTGCCAACGATAAGTGACCAGTAACCAAATCCCATAAACGCCAGTACAAGCGTCGAGCCGAAGTTAAGTAAGGTCGACGTCAGTCTCACCGGCATAAGCGACTTGAAATCGAGATTACGGTGGAACAACGCCATCTGAATGCTCGAAAACGACGTCAACGGGAGAGAGAGGCAGGCCACGGCCAAGGGAAAGCCCAGCGACGGATTGCCCACGAAGGTGGCCACCGGATCGTTGAATATGGCAATGAGACACCACAGGACCACCGATATGCCGAAGTTCGTCCAAAAGGCCACGTTAGCGTTGGCATGCAGGTCTTTTTTGTCTCGGAAGCTGTGTTGCACCAGGTACTTCTGGAACCCGGCGTCCGCGAACATGTCGGCAAAGCTCACTACCATGGTGACGGTCGCCACCATGCCAAACGCCTCTGGCGCCAGCAGCCTCGCTAAGACGAGCTGCGAGATAGGCGAGATGATTTTGGCGATAATCTCGGTTGCCAGAGACCACTTTGCCGCGCTTGCCGACCTCGCCCGGAGGTCTTTTGTGTCGGACATACTAAACCTCCATGAAGAAACGCCGGAGCGCGCTTACTGGCTGATTATCCATGCGCACGCACTGAATGCAGCTTTCGTTTGCCATCATTCCTCGTTTTCACGTTGGGGCAAAGAAACCATTTGCCCCAACGTCCTCTCCGCCTCAGCGGGGCTGAAAGGCGTAAACCCGCCCCACGGGTAGAAAGTCAGCTCGCCGACGAGAACGCGCCCCTTGCAGATGAAGAGGTCGACCCTCAAGAAAGGTACACCGTCACTCAGTTTCCTTGATAGCTCGAGCATCTCGCTGAGCTGCTCCGGGGCAGGGATCGTCTCTTCGGAACTCGCGTATCCCATCGCCAAAGGCAGCAGATTCCACTCAGTGTCGTAGAAATCGTTGTACCTCTTCTCAGAATCGTTCTTGTCCCCGTGGCAATAAGAAATCAGCCGGGGTTCCCCGTCAAAGCAGAAGAAGTCGAACTCGTCGATGCCTTCCCAGTTATCGTCTTCATCACGGGCATTATCGCCCTCGCTCTCCAAGAACTCCTCGGCGAACACGACGGGCTTCACGTTCTTGTAAGGCCATTCCCTGCACCCGTAAAAATAATTCTGCTTCAAATGACCCCGAAAAAAGTCCTTGGCACTGTTGAGATCGAAGTGTCCCTTGTCAGTGCAGATGAGCACGCCGCCGCAGTCGTGATTCGTTTTGAGTACGAACTTCTCCGGTAGCCCACTCACATCGATGTCATCAGCGGAATTCCAGGCGCCCAACGTCTTGACCACGTGCTCGGAGCCCACACGCGAGGCAATGAGGTCCTTAGCGCGGTACTTGTCGACCATGGTCGTGTACGCAGGGTTGTGATCGTTAAGCTTCAGCCACTGCATCTTCTCAGTGAAGGTCACCGGCGAGTCTATGCTAGGCCACATGCCCAACTTGGCGCGATGCATCAATCGAAGGTGCGTCCTGTCGGAAACCCATTTCGTTAGACCCTTCGACGTAAAGGCACAGTAGGCCATCCACGGGTCACTTAGGTATTTTTTAATTTTGCTTTCCATATATACAATTTCCTTAAGTCCGAGCTTAAACAAAGCGTTTTACTTTTTAATTCTCTGCGCTACACATGGAACAAGCCCTGGGCGTATGCAAACCACCAACGTAGACTTTGCTCGTATATGCCCGAAACGGTTTCGGGCACTATTTACCCCATCCAGACGAACGAATAAGACTCGATACCAAGCCCGGTATGAAGCAGATAGGCATAAAAGGCGTAGAAAAGGAACCAGACAACTAGAAAACAGCCAAGACAAAAACGGGCTTTTATTTTCCGAGCGTCCTTCACGAAGCCTCCGAAAATCACGGGGCCTAATACGGTGAAGTAATAGGCTATGCGGCCGGCGTTGGCAATCACATAAGAGGACGCCGAAGCCAAAATGCCTAAAGCGTAAAACACGAGCGGCATCCGGTTGGCTTTGAGCCGCGACGTTCCGTCGCTCTCAACCGGGGCAACATTCGCAGTTTCGCGGCTGACGAAATATGCGATCGCGAGGACGGTCGCCTGCGCAAAAACCATCAACCCGATGCTCGATTCGTTCACGGAGTAACGCGCATACCGGTCGACGAGCTTAGAGCCCGCATAAGCTGCCAGGAACAGCAGGGCAACCGATGCAAGCATCTTCGCGGCGAACTGCGATCGGCTCTTGCTTTTGTTGGAAAATAGGTAGTAGATGAGGAATAGGACCCCTATCAGGGCGGACGCGTGCAAAAGAGCGCCAACAGCCCACCAAGCGCAAAAAAGCAACGGCTTATTCTGTTCTAAAAACCTGGTTGCGTAGAAAACCAGCGAGACTGCAATCATCTGGCACGTCAGACACATAGACAGCGGGAACACCGTTGCCGTATAGACGAACATCGCAAACGAGAGCGATGCCGTTCGTCTAAAATCCCAAAGCCTGAAAGCAAAAAAGGCGTTGGTGATCAGCGACTCGACGACGAGCAAGAACGAGTAATTGTTACAGATATGGAGCACCGCACTTGTGAAGACACCGTACGGAACGCTGAACGTATGGTTCCACATCGTGGTCCCATACGCGTAGAAGTACTCGATTCCCTCTTTATAACCCAGGGTATCCTGCCCAACCGCATACGACCTCAAGCCCCCGACGGCGGTAAGAAGAACCACGGCAGCGACCAGCCCAGCCTTACTTTTGCCGTTTTCCGACATGCGCGCAAGCGCCGCTGAAAGCAAAACGACAAGAAAGTAGAAAAGCGATGTTTCGATAAAGTTCATCCGAATACCAGCCTCACGAAACCGGGAAGCTCCGAATTGATTTCATAGCCCGAGCCTTTCAAATCCCTCGCACTGGCGCTTGACCCTATGCGATCCGCGGAGAGCGCGGCGTCGGCCCATTCGTCCAGAGCGTCGCCCAGACTTTTGTAAACGACGTTCTCGCAAATGCCAACCTCCCGCGTGATGGAGTCGCTAATCACGCAAGGGAGTCCGTTTGCCTGCGCCTCGATGACGACGTTCGGCAGGCCTTCGTAGACAGAGGGGAAGATGAAGACGTCCATAGCCGAATAGAGACGGCGGACATCGCTCCTAACCCCGGCAAACACCACCCTATCGGTCAATCCGAGCTCGGCAACGCGCCTCTCAACGGCCGTGCGTGTCTCGCCTTTGCCGACGAGAATGAGGACGGCGTCTGGCCTTCTCCGGGCGATTTCAGCAAAAACATCGACAAGGAAGAGGTGGTTCTTCTGCTCACTGAACCTCCCGACGTGCCCGGCGACATAGGACTCGGCAGGAACGCCCAGTTCGCGCTTAACATCGTCCCGTGTCGAAGCGTCATAGGCGTAGTCCTCGAGGTTGAGCGCGTTCTTCATGAGATGGAAACGCGGCCCCGATACCCCCGCCTTGCCGAACATGTAGACGCCCGCCTCGGTAGACGGGGCGGCGAAGTCGGTCGCCGCAACCCTGACAAGGGGCTTGAAAAGATTGTGCAGCAGGGTCTCCTTTTTGCTGTTCGAAACTGTACCCGTGTTGCTTGACCTGAATATGGTTCTGGACACGCCTCCGAATCTCATGGCGAGCAAATCAAGACAGGAAAGACTGTGCTGAGACGACCTGACAGCACAGCAATAACCGCCGTCCCGGGCTATCTGCATGAGCCGCTTGAACGAAGCGACCGGCCCGGCCTCGGTCTTCTTGACTGTGTGCACAATTCTGCCGCCCATCGACTCGATTTCGGCGTCGTAAAAGCCCGGCACGTCGGACGACACACAGAAGTCGAGCTGATAGCGCGACTTGTCCAAAGCCCGGTAATACTTCATGAATACCGTCTCGGCCCCGCCGGTGTCCATCGAGGTCACGATATAGAGGGCCTTCTTCATTGGACGATCACCGCATCGGATTTCTCGATCAGCTTCTGCAGCGCCTTTTTAGCAATCGCCTTCCTGCGGTTGGCCGGAGATTCCTGATAGCGCTCGTATACCTCGGCCTTCACCGCGAACCTTGCGTCGCCTGAAAGATCCGCCATTGCGCGGAGCTGCGCTATATGTAGATGATGGTAGGCGGGAGAGGCGATACGCTTTTCCATGTCGTAATAAGACCAGAAGCCGGCGTCGTAGTCATCCAAATGGCAAGCCAACGTCTCCGCAGAGTGCTTGAATGGCCCGGCGAAGCGCGCGTCGACCAACGATGCGTCATAGAGACCGAAAAGGCTAAACACCCAACCGTTCATGACACTGCGCCTGGGGCGTTGAGGGTACTCCTCCAGGAACAGTTCTCCCCCGTCATGCGACGACACGCCGCCATTGTCCATGTCGATAAGCATGAACTCGGCAGCTTTCAGCGCCGCAACTCTATAGCACTCGTCCCCGAAAGCCGCATGGGCCCTCAGCAGCATCGAGCACCCCTCGCCTTGGGCCATCGAGGAGACGGAGTACTTAGCGCTGCCTATCGGACCAAATGCGTCCCAAGAGCCGTCATCCCGCTGGGCGCCGATCGCCCAATCCGAGCATACCCTTAGTGCGTCGAGAAAGCGCTCAACTTCATCCGACCTGAGAATGCTCAAGTCGTAACAGCCCAAACCGTATTGGAAAATGGCGATGGGGAAATGCACCCGCGCCCCACCGGCGATGACGCTAACAGGGACACCGCCCTCGTCGAGCAGAGTACTGCCAGTGACCTTGCCGGTCAAATCGTTGTAGTACCCGGACAACTGTCCGACATTATAGGCCCTGCCCATGCTCTGCTCTACGGCCACAGCCGTCTTGCCAGTGAGCATTTTGCTCCACCTTTTGAGCATGGTCATCTTCTGCGCAATCTGGCCCATCATTCACCTTCGTTTCTGTAATCGACTCCGAGCGAGCGCACAAGCCCCTCCACGTTGGCCTCCAAACGGAAGTCCCTCTCCCAAACGGCCCTTGCAGCGCGCCTCATAGAAGACCCTTCGGCCTTGCCCAAAAAGACGAATCGCTTTATGGCCGCGGCGACATCTTCCGGTCCACAGTCGCTAGGTAGGAGAAAGCCGTTGACGCCATCGCTTACTATCTCGTGGGTTCCGCCAACGTCCGTGGCGATGACGGGAATGCCGAATCCGCAGGCCTCCATGATCGAAAGCGGCAGGCCCTCGCTTGACGAGACGTTCACGAAGACGTCGAAATGCTTCGCTGCGTACTCCCCCAAAAGCGCGTCGTTCGGCAAAGCCCCCGCGAACTTCGCGGTGGAGTGCGTCAGCAACGAGCAGGCGGCCCTCGCCTCCTCGAGCTGTGGGCCGTCGCCGTAATGGGTCCATTCGACGCGAAGCCCTTCGGCATCAAGAAGGGTGACAGCCTTAGCAAGAAGAGGCACGCGCTTAACGTCGACAATACGCGAGCACGAGACGACCCGCAACGGGCAGGTCAACGGCTCGCCGGACTTGTCTGGCATCTCCCGCGTTCCGAGATAGGAGGTCGTCACCTTGCCCTCATGGCCCGGCCAGTTCGCGTTTATGTATTCCTCCCCGTCTTTCGAGCAGGGAAGCACTCCGGAAAGCTTGGATAGGAGGTATCCCCGGAAGGGCAAATAATGCACATCGGTACGATCTGCATACAGATCGTACCCATGTGCACGCGCAACGGCGCGTGCACATGGGTACGTGCCGGTCAGCCAAGCAGCGACCAAAGCGGTGTCGTAAAGCCAAAAGCTGTATATGTGCGTGGGCTCAAAGCCAAAGCGGACCAGTTCCTCCGCAAGCACGTCCGCCTTTGCCTTCGCCCTCGCGGCAAAGTAGCCCCGAAACACGCGCTTTCCGATTCCATGAACGGATTCTGTGGCATAGGCCTCACGAACGTCCGCACCGCCCAAAAGGGGAAACGCGATCCCTTTGACTGCAAGCAAAGCCTTGTCCTTGGAGGTATTACCGCAACCCAAGGCCAGGGGCGTCACATTGCCCGGCAGCGCGCAGGTGGGCGCGTCACCCGGCTGCGCCTCGGTCCCCACGGCGAGCACCTCGTCGAAATAGGTCGAAAGAACGCCTATCTCGTTCTCGAGATAGGACTCAGCGGCGACCTCGCCGCGGTTAAAGGGGAACCTCCTCGTCAGAAGGAGCAGCCGTCTCTTTTTTTTATCAGCAGTAATCGCCACAAATACTAATCCCTCTTGAATAGGTCGCGGGTATACACCTTGCCGGCAACATCGGCCAGATCGTCGCTCCACCGGTTGGCAATGATCACGTCGCACTCGGCCTTGAACTTCTCAAGGTCATGCGTCACCTCGGAACCGAAGAATTCCGGCGCGTCCAGCGTTGGCTCGTAGACAACGACCGGCACTCCCTTGGCCTTCACGCGCTTCATAACGCCCTGGATGGAACTGGCGCGGAAATTGTCGGAGTTCGACTTCATGGTCAGGCGGTACACGCCCGCCACGGGCTTCTCCTTGCCTTCGTATACCTTGTCCCACAGCAGTTGCAGTACCTCGTCTGCAATGTAGTCCTTGCGAGTGCGGTTGGCATCGACGATGGCCTCGATAAGGTTCTGAGGCACGTCCTTATAGTTGGCCAGCAACTGCTTGGTGTCCTTGGGCAGGCAGTAGCCGCCGTAGCCGAAGGAGGGGTTGTTGTAGTGGGAGCCAATGCGGGGCTCTAGGCACACGCCATCGATGACGTCCTTGGTGTTGAGTCCCCTCATCTCGCAGTAAGTGTCCAGCTCATTGAAGTACGCCACGCGAAGTGCCAGGTAGGTGTTGGCGAACAGCTTCACGGCCTCCGCCTCGGTGGTACCAAGAACGAGCTGCGGGATGCCCGTCGTGCCATCAGGGTTGGTGCGCTCAAGCTCGGCGGGGCCGACGCCTTGGGCGAGCAGCCCAGCAAACGTCTTTGCGGCCTTCACAGCTTCCTCGTCGTCCTTGGGCGCGCCCACAACGATGCGGCTAGGGTGCAAATTATCGTAGAGCGCCTTGCTCTCTCGAAGGAACTCGGGGCTGAAGATGATGCGGCTGTCGCCAAGCGTCTCGCGAAGCGACGAAGTGTAACCCACAGGGATGGTCGACTTGATGACAATCCAGGCCGTCGGGTTCACCGAGCGGATTGCCGAAATTGCGGCTTCAACAGACGAGGTGTCGAAAAAGTTGCGGTCCGAGTCGTAGTTCGTTGGCGTGGCCACGATGGCGAAATCCGCGCCTGTATAGGCCTCGGCGACGTCCACGGTTGCATGCAGGTCGAGCTTCCTCGTGCCCGCCTTAGCCTCGGCCAGGAAGAGCTCAATCTCGTCGTCCTGGATGGGCGACTGAAAAGCGTTAATCTTCTCTACCTTCTCGGAGACGATGTCGAGCGCGCGCACCTCGTTGTGCTGCGAGAGCAGAACGGCCAACGAGAGCCCCACATAGCCGGTGCCGGCGACTGCTATCTTCATTTTTTCGGACATATCATTCAACCTTTCGTTAAGAGCAGGCACACATATGAAATAGTTAGGATTTCGCCTTGCCGAAGAACTTCAGCGCCTCAGAGACGCAGGCGGCGGGCGATGAGGCAATGGCCTTTAAGGCGTAAATCACAGCCTGGCCTGGCTGGTTGCTGCGCTTCATAGCGAAGGCGAGCACGGCGTTGTGGCGAAATTCGATGTAGCGCACATCCTTCTTGCTGAGGCGCGGGTAGTAGCCGCGCACCACCTCGTGCCTTGCGACCTCGCCGTTTACCTTGTTCTTGCCAAGCGAGAGCCTCTCGCCGGAATGGAGGTACTGCCTCACGTGCACCTCGGGCATGTAGCCCATGTGGGCGCCAGCCTCTATGCAGCGCAGCATCAGCCACCAGTCTTGGCCGGTCGCCACCTCGCCGAAACCCTCAGTGCGGTCGAACAGGTCGCGCCTGAGCATATAGATGGCCGTTGGGCTTATCGGCGTTAGGAGGTGCGCGCGCAGCAGACCCTCGGTGGAGAAGTCCTCGCAATGGTCGAGCCTGCGGTGCTCCACAAGCCGGCCACGTTCGTCATACCACGAGACATCCTGCCA
Organism: uncultured Collinsella sp.; assembly: GCA_905202925.1. GTDB lineage: Bacteria > Actinomycetota > Coriobacteriia > Coriobacteriales > Coriobacteriaceae > Collinsella. The sequence goes on from CAJKTW010000001.1 coordinate 108,182, forward strand.
GCTCATGTCGAGGGAGTTTTCCTGCATGAAGGCGACCTGGGTGGACACCTTGTCAGGCAGGAACTCGTCGTCATCGTCGAGGAACGTGAGGTACTCGCCCGTCGCCTGGCGGCAGGCGTAGTTGCGCGCCGCCCCGCCGCCGGTCTGGCCGGAGGTGTGCAGCAGCCTAAAGTGCGGAAGGCTCGCGGCATAGGGGGCGACCGCCGCGTCGGTCTCGGCGCTTTCCGGCCACTCCGGCCGATTGTCGCTCACTACAATCAGTTCGATGTTCTCCGCGCCGTAGTCCTGCGCGGCGATTGAGTCCAGGGCCACGCGAATCCTGTCAGAGCGCTTGTAGGTCGGCACCACGATCGAGACGAGGGGTTTGTCAGCACTCATGCGCTACCTCCCCGTCTTCTTCTTGCCGAACATGACGCCAAAGGTCTTGAAGAAGACCTTCCAGTCTGCCTTGAGGCTGGCACCCTTCGCGTAGGCAAGCTCGAACTCCTGGCGCAGGCCGTTCTCGAAGGTCGCGAGGTTGCGCGGGCCCGACTGCCAGGCACCGGTAATGCCCTGCGGGACGGCAAGCACCTGCACCTGTTGCTCGTGCGTAAAGTTCCCGAGCTCCTCGTAGGTGATGGCGCGAGGGCCGATGACGGAGAGCTGGCCCGCGAGCACGTTGAAGAACTGGGGCAGCTCGTCCAGGGAAGTCTTGCGCAGGACGCGGCCTAGCTTGGTGATGCGGGGATCGTTTGTGACCTTCCGCTCGCGGTGCCACTCCTCGATCTGCTCGGGGCTGAGGTACTTCTCCACGTCGTTGGCGTCGGCGACCATGGAGCGGAACTTGAGCACGCGGATGGGGCGACCGAAGCGCCCAGCCCGCTCGTGCGCATAGATGGGAGCACCCTTGGTGTCGGCCGCAATGAACGCGCAAAGAACCGTGCCAGGGATAAGAGCCACGACGCAGACGCACGCACTGAACGCGATGTCGAACGTGCGCTTCACGAAGCGGTAGCCAAGCGATCGCGTGTCGAGCGCACGGGACTCTGCAGCGAACTCGGGCGAGCCCGGGAGGCTCACCGCACCCGTGTTTGCAGCGGAGCCGACCCCAGCACCCGCCGTGCCCTTGCGCCGGTCCATGGCCCGAGCAATGAGCGTCGCCCCCACGGGCGCATTATTCTCTGTTACTTCTTTAGCAGTCACAATAAAACTTTCGTTCCTGTCCCCAGGACCCCCCCCCCCCCCCAAATCCACAAATTCAAAAACCAAATAAATTGCCGGTGCAACGTATCCCTTACGTTTTGCTGGGAACGTCCAGCGGAAGCAGCTCCCTAAAAGCGGAGACGCCTTCGCCCACGTCCACCAGGCACCAGCGCTTATGACGGTCGACCTTTTTAACGCGGGCCTCTTGCCCCACAAGTGGACCCTGCTCTATGTGCAGCACGCCATCTTCTATGCGCGCCACGCTGTTGCGCACCACTCCGTCGTCGTCCAGCACGCTGCGGTACCACTCCTGCGCATCGTCCGGCATAGGCGCATAGGCCCGCTCCCTGCTGCCGGCAATGCGGCAGCCAAAGCTCAGTTGAGCCAAAGCCCTATCGAGCGCTGCGGCATCGTGCGTGGCGACGAAGAAATATTCCTTGTACATGGGTTTGGTTTGGAGCGACCAGGCGCCGTCCCGCTTAAACCAGAACTCCTTTTGCATCACAAAAGCGTCCTGCATCAGATCGTGCGGGATAATACGGCGGACCTTTTCGCAGGTCTCGCGCTCTTTACCGTTGGGGGTGTGGACCAGATACCAGCGGACGCGGCCATGCTGGCTGTTGGTAGTTGCGCCGTTGAATGCGCCCGGCAGTTGCTCTTGGCGCCGCGTTGTCTGCTCCATCTCTCGCCCCCTTTTCTGGCTTTGCGACGCACGCAAATACCGGGGCGTTTAGAACATCTTCTCGCTCGCAGCTAGGCGCAGTCGCAAAAGTACAGGTTTTTGTATCTTTCGACGCGACCCATTATACAAGTTAATTCGGACTGTTTTCCCAGATTGCACAAATTGCGGCGCGAAAGGACACATCTCCATAGCCCTCTACAAAAACCTGTACCTTTTTGCACAACAAAAAAGGCGCTCTACCAGCGGCTTTTTCTCGTTTTGGCATTAAAAAAGGCGACCGCCCTTTGTGGACGGTCGCCTTTCGTTGTTTCTGTTGGGTTGCCTTAGGCGCGGGTCTTGATCTCCTCGGTCACCTTGGAAACAAACTCGTCGACGCTCATCTGAACGGTCTCGTTGGAGCGATCGCGGACGGAAATGTTGCCGGCCTCGACCTCCTTCTCGCCCAGGATGAGCATGTAGGGCACGCGGTCAATGGAGCGGGCCTCGCGGATCTTGTAGCCGATCTTCTCGTCGCGGTCGTCGCAGACCACGCGAATACCAGCCTCCTCCAGCTTGGCGCACACCTCGTGGGCGTAGTCGCGGCTCTTCTCGGAAACCGGAAGCGCCTTGACCTGCACGGGGGCAAGCCAGGTGGGGAACTTGCCGGCAAAGTGCTCAATCAGAATGCCGATGAAGCGCTCGATGGAGCCAAAGCACACGCGGTGCAGCATGATGGGGCGCTTCTTGGTGCCGTCGGCGTCCACGTACTCCAGATCAAAGTTGAGCGGCATCTGGAAGTCGAGCTGCACGGTACCGCACTGCCAGGTACGGCCGAGCGAGTCCTCCAGGTGGAAGTCGATCTTGGGGCCATAGAAGGCGCCGTCGCCCTCGTTGACCTCGTAGTCCATGCCCAGCTTCTCCAGAGCGGTGCGCAGGCCCTCCTCGGCGCGTGCCCAGTCCTCGTCCGAACCCATGGAGTCCTCGGGGCGGGTGGAAAGCTCAACGTGGTACTTAAAGCCAAACTTCTGGTACACGGAGTCGATAAGGTTGACCACGCCCACGATCTCGTCGGTCAGCTGGTCGGGACGCACAAACAGATGAGCATCGTCCTGGTTAAAGCAGCGCACGCGGAACAGGCCGTGCAGGGCGCCGCGCAGCTCGTGGCGGTGCACCAGACCAATCTCGCCGGCGCGAATGGGCAGCTCGCGATAGGAGTGCGGCTTGGAGGCGTACACCAGCACGCCGCCCGGGCAGTTCATGGGCTTAATGCAGTACTCTTCGTCGTCGATAACGGTGGAGTACATGTTGTCCTTGTAGTGGTCCCAGTGGCCCGAGGTCTTCCACAGCTGCTTGTTCATGATAAGCGGCGTGGAGATCTCCACGTAGCCGGCCTTGTGGTGGATCTCGCGCCAGTAGTCCAGCAGCGTGTTCTTAAGGATCATGCCGTTGGGCAGGAAGAACGGGAAGCCGGGGGCCTCGTCGCGCATCATAAAGAGATCCATCTCGCGGCCGATCTTGCGGTGGTCGCGCTTCTTGGCCTCCTCCAGCATGTGCATGTGCTCGTCGAGCTCTTCCTTGGTGGCAAAGGCGACGCCGTTGATGCGGGTGAGCATCTTGTTGTCCTTGTCGCCCTTCCAGTAGGCGCCCGAGACGCCGGTGAGCTTAAAGGCCTTCAGGGCCTTGGTGTAGCAGATGTGGGGGCCGACGCACATGTCGATGTAGTCGCCCTGCTGGTAGAAGGTGATACGGGCGTCGTCGTCCAGGTCGCCGATGTGCTCGACCTTGTACTTCTCGCCGCGCTCCTCCATAAGGGCGATGGCCTCGGCGCGGGGCTTCTCGTACACGGTGAACTTGAGGTTCTCCTTGACGATCTTCTTCATCTCGGCCTCGATCGCGGGGAAGTCGTCCTCGCTGATCTTGACGCCATCGGGCAGGTCGACGTCGTAGTAGAAGCCGTTGTCGGTCGCGGGGCCGTAGGCAAAGTCGGCCTGGGGGTACAGGCGCTTGATGGCCTGCGCCATGATGTGCGCGGCAGAGTGGCGGATGACGTGCGTGACCTCGTCCTGCGGGAGCTCGGCCACCGAACCGTCATTGTAGAGTGCCTTCATGGGTATGTTTTCTCCTCTCGGATGCCTGATGCAAGTGCGTGCGATGCGCTCGGCGTTTTAACTTGCATCATTATAGGCAGGTTGCCTTGGTATACAAGCGCCCGCCGCACCTTAATGGCACGGCGGGCGATTTTCTACGCATGCTTCATCGTGTGGGGCGGGATGTGGGGCGCGTGGCGGCCGTGGGATGCGCGGGGTGCGCGGAGCCCGTGGCTTGCGGCCGGCCCGGCGATGGATGCGTTACTGGATGCGAGTTCGGCAGTAGGGGCAGACCTTCCAGTGCGCATCGAGCGGGCGATGGCAGCTGGGGCATACGTTGCGAACCTGGGTATCGCACACCGGGCAGACGACGAAGTCCTTCTCGATGGGGGCGCCGCACTGCGGGCAGGTGCCGTACTGGGCAAGTTGGCGCTCGCGCAGGGCCATGTCCAGCTCCTGCTCCTCGCGGTCGGACGCGTAGGAGTGCGGGCGCAGGACCAGGTAGGCGATGAGGCCCACAAACGGGATGAGGGCGATGATGCCCCATGCCACGTAGGCGCTGGCGCCGCGGCGGCGAGCGTCGATGAACACATAGACGACCGACAGCACATACAGGGCGATGATAAAGCCAACAAAGGCATAGACGACGCCCATAAGCTGCGGCGACATGAGCTCGGAGATGTACTTGGACATTACGGGTACCTTTCGGAATATTAACAGTCCGGTCAAGTTTACCACGGGGTTTGTTTATATGGGACCACGGCTAGGGGCGGGGCTGGTGCGGACACAAACATCTCAATCTGTAACAGGTGGAGGCGGAATCCGGGTCTAGATGTTACAGATCGAGACACAGGGGTCCCTCCCCGACTTCAATCTCGATCTGTAACATCTTGGGCCCAAAAACCCCTCTTACTGTTACAGATCGAGACATTCAAAATCCGCCGGAAGGTTTGTCTTGATCTGTAACATCTAGAACCCAAATCCTCGTCTAACTGTTACAGGTCGAGACAAACGGTTGCCGTAGCTGTCGGCAGACGAGCTTGTCGACGTTGCTGGGTCTCCCCTCGTCTGCCGTTGGCGGGTGTTGCGGGGCTGTTCGCCGCATTGCCGCCGCGCTGGGGGTGTGCAGACCGTAGGATAGTCGTATTGACAGCCTGTCAACTCGTCTGGGAGGCACTGTGACAGAAACGTTTGATATCGCGATTGTGGGCGCGGGCATCACCGGATGCGCCATCGCGCGGCAGCTCGCGCGGTTTGACCTGTCCATTTGCGTGGTCGAGGCGGCTAACGATATTGCGCTGGGCGCGTCGAAGGCCAATGGCGGCCTGGTGCACGCCGGCTACGATCCGACACCGGGCACCGTAAAGGCGCAGGTCAACGCCCGTGGCTGCGAGTTGTACGGTGCGTGGGCGCAGGAGCTGGGCTTTCTGTTCTGCCGCACCGGGTCGATGGTGTTGGGCTTTAACGACGAGGACCGCGCGCATCTGGAAAAGCTGCGCCAGAATGGCCTGGCCAACGGGGTGCCCGAGCTGTCAATCGTCGGACCCGACCGCATCCACGAATTAGAACCGCGCGCCAGTACCAAGGCGACATGCGCGCTGTGGTGCCCCTCGACTGGGTTTGTCGACCCGTTTGAGGTTGCCATCGCCGCGCTGGAGAACGCCGTGGCCAACGGGGTGACGTTTATGCGCTCCGCACCGGTGGAAGCGATTGAAGTCGCGAGCTCGGGCGAAGACGCACGCTTTGCGCTGGCAACCCCCGCTGGCAACGTGCGCTGCCGCTACCTGATCAACGCCGCGGGCAACGGAGCCGCGGACATCTCGCATATGGCGGGCGCCGAGGAGTTCCATATGGTCTGGCGTCAGGGCAACATCGTGGTGCTGGACAAGGAGCCGCGCACGCTCATGCCGCTCTACCCCGTTCCGACGCCGATATCGAAAGGCGTCATCGTGACGGGGACCGTTCATGGCAACACCGTGATTACCGCGACGGCCGCCGTGCGCGAGCCGGGCGACACGCAGACCTATGCGAGCGATGTAAACGCGCTCCTGAACGGCGCGCGCAAGCTGGTGCCCGACCTGGAGACGCGCCGCGTGGTTCGTGCGTTTGCCGGCGGGCGTCCGGTCATTCGGGGAACGAACGACTTCTTTATTGGACAGTCGGCCGTGGTGCCGGGGCTCTTCCAAGCGGCGGGCATTCAGTCCCCAGGCGTGGCGAGCGCGCCTGCCATTGCCGAGCGCATGGAGCTTGTGATGCGTGAGGCGGGCGTGGAGCTGCACGAGCGGGCGGACTGGAATCCAATTCGCCGCGCGCCGGACGACTTTGACCGCGCACCGCTGGCTCGCAAGGAAGAACTCATTGAGTCCGATCCCGCGTGGGGGCAGATCGTCTGCCGCTGCGAAACGGTGCCCGAGGCCGAGATTGTGGCCGCGATCCGACGCCGTCCGGGCGCGATTTCGGTCGAGGGCGTCAAGCGCCGCTGCCGCGCCGGCATGGGTCGGTGCCAAAGCGGTTTTTGCCAGAGCCGCGTGGTTGCGATCCTTGCCCGCGAGCTGGGCTGCGACCCCAGCGAGGTGCTGCTGGAGGATACCGGATCCTGGTTGGTTGAGGGATCGATGAAGGGGGTGCACCAGGATGGCGACGCTTGATATGCGTGACGGACGTGCGGAGACCGGAGCTACAGAGGCGGTGCAGACGCAGGCGTTCGACGTGATCGTTATCGGCGGCGGTCCCGCCGGTATGGCGGCCGCGCTTGCCGCGCATAAGGCCGGCGCGCAGGTGGCCATCGCGGAGCGCGAGCAGCATCTGGGCGGGATCCTCCGCCAGTGCATTCACCCCGGTTTTGGCCTTTCGCACTTTAAGCAGGAGCTCACCGGCCCCGAGTACGCGCAGCGCTTTATCGACCAGGTGCGCGCGACCGACATTGCGCTGTTCCTGGGCAGTATGGTGCTCGGGATTGATTCGAGCGAGTCCACGGAAGACGCCACACTCCACACCGTCACGCTCATGAATCCCTCCGGTATGCTGCAGCTCACCGGACGCGCGGTCGTCCTTGCCATGGGCTGCCGCGAGCGCACCCGCAGCGAGATCAAGATTCCCGGTAGCCGTCCCGCCGGCGTATTTACGGCCGGCTTGGCGCAGCGATACATCAATATCGAAAACCTCAAACCCGGCTCGCGCGCCGTCATTTTGGGTTCGGGCGATATCGGGCTTATCATGGCACGTCGCTGCACGCTCGAGGGGATTTCGGTCGAGGGCGTGTACGAGCTCATGCCGTACGCCAACGGCCTGCGCCGCAATGTGAAGAACTGCCTGGACGACTTTGACATTCCGCTGCACCTGTCCACCACGGTCACGCGCGTGATCGGGCACGACCGCGTGGAGGCCGTCGAGGTAAGCCAGGTCGACGAGCGCCTGGCGCCCATTCCGGGGACCGAGCGCGTTGTTCCGTGTGACACACTGCTGCTTTCGGTGGGATTGATTCCCGAGAACGAGCTTTCGGTTGCCGCGGGCGTGGAGCTTGACCCACGCACGCGCGGCGCCGTAGTTGACCAGAGCCTCCAGACAGGCGTGCCGGGCATCTTTGCCTGTGGCAACGTGCTGCACGTGCACGACCTGGCCGACAACGTGACGACCGAGTCCGAGCGCGCCGGTGCAGCCGCGGCGGCGTACGCGCTGGTTGGCGGGGCCGAAACGAACGCGGTCGCGGACACGAGCTGCGAGCTCACGGTCTCCCCTGCCGGCATTGCGGGCTACGCGCTGCCGGGACGCATTACGGCTGTGGCGCTCACCAAGCTCAACTTCCGCGTACGCCGGCCGGTCGATACCGCTCGAGTACGCATCTTGGCCAACGGCGAAGAAGTGTTTGCGGGCAAAGTCCGCGCGTTTAAACCGAGCGTCATGGAAAGCTTCCCGCTGCCGGCTAAGGTGATTCAACGCGCACTCGACCTGGGTGCCAGCGAAATCGTCCTGTCCGTCGATCCCGTTGAGGAGGCATAGCTCATGAGTACGAATGTGACCGAGACGCTGCAGTTCAACTGCACCACCTGCCCATCCGAGTGCCTCCTGACCGTAGAGGTGGAGCACGACGCCAATGGCACCGTGGTGGAAGTGCGCTCCGTAACCGGTAACAACTGCCCGCGCGGCGATACGTTCGCACATCAGGAGCTCACCTGCCCCATGCGCGTGCTCACAACGACCGTGGCCGTCTCCGGCGGCGACGAAGCCCTACTCCCCGTCCGCACGGCCGAAGCCATCCCGCTAGAACTCCACGCCCAAGCCATGAACCTCATCCGAGGCCTAGTCGTCAACGCCCCCATCCGCATGGGCGACGTCGTGCTGGAAGATCTTCTCGACACCAACATTGACCTAGTCGCCAGTATGGACATCGACCCAGCCTAAGAAGCAAATTTGGGACGGGCTCTTTTAGCTGCTTTTGCAAGGAGTGTCCCGAAGTGCCGGCATAAAAGGAACGTCCCTATGTGCCGGGCTTGGGATACCATGGTGGCAGCCTAGCGAAAGGATGTTTCATGGCACATGTCGATGACCAGCGCGTGGCGCGCGTACTCGATGCGCTCGAGGCTCAGCACCCCGGCGCACAGCTGCTCGTAAACGACCCGTGGTCAATCTATTACCTGACCGGCTTTTATGCCGATATGTTCGAGCGTTTTTGCGGCGTGCTACTCGTGCGCAATGCCGAGCCAGTGATCTTGGTCAACGCCCTGCACCAGCTGCCAGAGTATGACAATGCCCGCGTTGCCTATCACACCGATACCGACGTCGTGACCGACGCCATCACTCGCGAGATCGATCCGACCAAACCGCTCGGCATCGACACCGTCATGCGCTCCGGCTTTTTGATGCCGCTCATGGAGCGCCACGCCGCCAGCGAGTTTTTCCTGGGTGACTTTGCCGTCACCGCCGCACGCACCTACAAAGACGCTACCGAGCAGGAGCTTATGCGCGCGTCCTCGGCCGCCAACGACGCCGTGATGGCCGACGCCATCAAGCTCGTCCATGAAGGCGTGACGGAGCGCGAAATTGCCGATCAGATGCTCGGTCTGTACCGCAAGCACGGCTGCGAGGGCTTTAGCTTTCCGCCCATCGTGAGCTTTGGCGCCAACGCCGGCGACCCGCATCACGAACCCGACGACACCGTGCTCAAGCGCGGCGACGTGGTGCTGTTCGACATTGGCGGACGCCGCTGCAACTATTGCTCGGACATGACGCGCACGTTCTTTTGGGGCGAGCCGGACGAGGAAACCGCACGCATCTACGATATCGTGCGCCGCGCCAACGAGACCGCCGAGGCGCTCATCGCACCGGGCGTGCGCATGTGCGACCTGGACCGTGCCGCGCGCGACGTGATTGAGGACGCGGGCTACGGCGAATACTTTACGCATCGCCTGGGTCACTCGATCGGCCTGCAGGACCACGAGCCGGGCGACGTCTCGCTCGTCAACGAGCAGGTCGTAGAGCCGGGCATGACGTTCTCCATCGAACCGGGCATCTACCTCCCCGACCGCACCGGCGTCCGCATCGAGGACCTGGCCCTGGTGACCGAGAACGGCGTCGAGATTCTCAACGCCTACCCCCACGACCCAGTCCGCTTAGACTAGGCAATGCGGCAAAGGGGCTGTCCCTTTGCCGCATCACATGAATGCCGCCACAAAAACGGCCTATCTACTACGTTTAGCCCGCGTGGGTCGACCATACCCGTGTTTTCGCAAAACTGGCAAGCCCTTTACCTGCGGTTTTGATTTCGCAATTCTCGGTATGGTCGAGGGTTACCGGTCAAACGTAGTAAATAGGCCCATTTCGTGGCGAGCAAGTCAACTCGAGGCGCAGGGCAGCCAAAAAAGCCCCGTCCCAAATTGACTGCTTTTGAGTTGCGGTGATATACGGACCGTTTGAGGCTTCTGGCTTGTAAAACAGTCCGTATTTCACCGCAACTGATGAGGGGATGGGTTAACGGAGCAGCCCCGCTACTTCGCCGGCTAGGGTGATGGTACCGGCTGCTACGAAAGGCTCGCCCGCGGCATCGAAAGCCGCGAGGGCCTCGGATACGCTGGGGTACACGCCCGCGAGCTTGTCGGCGTCCACCAGGGAGGCAAGCTCCTGTGCGGGCAAGGCGCGATCGGAATCGGTCTGGGTTACGACCACGCGGGGGAACGCCGGAACCAGAACGTCAACGATACCCGCCACGTCCTTATCGGCCAGCGCGGCGCACAGCAGCGTGGGGCGATTCTCTACGCACGAATCGATCTCGTCCAGTGCGCTCACAAAGTTCTCGCAGCTCTGAGGGTTATGACAGGCGTCGATCAGCTTGAGCGGATTGGTTCCCAGCACATCAAAGCGACCCGGCGTGGGGCAGCCCATAAGCGACGCATCGAGCTTGTCATGATCGAGCTCGCGACCCAGATACCCCTCGCACAGCATAATCGCGCACGCGGCATTCTGCGGCTGATACGCCGGCTTGACCATGCTAGACGTATAGATCGCACGCGGCGTGGTGCAGCTAAACTCAACCGTGTCGCCCACATGTGCCGGCACCTTGGTCGTGGCATGGTTCACCACCAGCGGCACTATGCCGCACTCGCGACAACGTGCATCCATCACGCGCTGAACGCTCGCCTCGTGCGTACCCTCGCCCAAAACAACCAGGCGTCCAGGCTTAATAACCACAGCCTTCTCCCCCGCAATGGCCTCGAGCGTATCGCCCAAAATGCGTGTGTGATCGAGCCCAATGCCCGTAATGGCAACGGCGACGGGATCGGTCGCACTCGTGGCGTCCCAGCGTCCGCCCATGCCGACCTCGAGCACGGCAACATCCACCGCGGCCTCGGCAAACACGACAAGTGCGGCAGCCGTCAGCAGGTCAAACGGCGTAATGGAATAGGCTCGCTCCCCCGCCGCCACACGACGGGCATTCACGCGATGTCCCGCCTCAACAGCAGCAGAAACACCACGGGCAAAGGCCTCATCGCTCACGACGCGTCCATCGACCTCCATACGCTCGGGATAGCGCACCAGCTGCGGCGACGTATACAGCGCGGTCTTGAGTCCCTCGCCGCGAAGGATGGCAGCCGAAAATCGCGTGGTCGAAGTCTTGCCATTGGTACCGGCAACCTGAATGCAATCAAAGTACTCGTCCGGACGCCCCAACTCATCGAGCATATCGACAACCGTCTCGAGCAGCGGCCCAGCATCCCCAGAAATCCGCCCTGTATCAGCAGCTAGCCCCACAGCCTCATCAAACGAAAGCAAATCAAACTCAAAAGGAACGGTATACAAGCCGGAACGCTTAGGCATTTTTAGAACCGCCATTCATAGAAAAATAAAACAGTATAGGTTGAGGATAGTCAGCGAAAACGCCTCTGATGAGCCAAGGTGCCGTGAAACAAGGGCGCATAGGGCTTATGCCCATGCGCCCGAAGTTGAACGGCAGATTGGCCATCAGAGGCGTTTGCAGCGTCGAGTCAGCCGCCGTTTGTTAGAACGGCGGAATAGGTGTCCGCAGCGGAGAGCAAAGCATCGGGACGCGCCCCCGAGTAAACCTTACGAGAAGTCAGCAACCTGAGCAGTCAGCGCCGCCAGGATCTCCTTGAGCTCAGCTGCACGGTCCCTCTTCTTCTGGACCACCGCAGGCGCGGCCTTGGCCACAAAGCCCTCGTTGGCAAGGGTCTTCTCGCAGCCAGCGAGTTCCTTCTGCGCCGCGGCAATCTCCTTCTCCAGGCGTGCCTTCTCGGCCGAAAGATCAACCTTGCCCTCGAGCACCACAAAGACCTCAACGCCGCTGTCGACCACGGCGATGCTCGCAGCCGGCTTCTCGACGTCGGTACCCATGACCAGCGAAGCCGTGTTGGCCAGCGGCTCGATGGTCGAGCGCAGGCTCTCAAGCTTCTCGACGTCCTCGGCGCCGGCACGCACGACCACGTCGAGCTCGGCCTTGGGGCTCAAACGATAGCGCGAACGCGTGGCGCGGGCGGAGGAAACGACGGTACGGCACAGCTCAAACGCGCGCTCGGCAGGCTCGTCGACGTACTTGGCGTAGTCGGCGGGCTCGGGCCACTTGGCGATCATGAGCGCCTCGGCGCGGTTCACGTTGCCCTCGGCGTCCAGGTCGAGCACGCTCGCCGGCATGTTGTCCCAGATCTCCTCGGTAACAAACGGCATGAGCGGGTGCATCAGGCGAATGGAGGTGTCGAGCACAAAGATCAGGTTGCGCTGCGCCTGCAGACGACCCTCGCCCTTCAGGCGGGCCTTGGTGACCTCGACGTACCAGTCGCAGACCTCGTTCCAGAAGAACTGCTGCACGCCGCGGGCCATGTCGCCAAAGGTGTAGTTCTCGATGCCCTCGGTGACCATCTTCACGGCCTTGGCCAGGCGGCTGAACATCCAGGCGTCGGCCGGCGTCTCCACGACGGGCTCGCCGGGCGTATAGCCCTCCATGTTCATGAGCAGGAAGCGGCTGGCGTTCCAGATCTTGGTCACAAACGACTTGGCCTGGTCGGTGCGCGGACTGTCGATGAGCTTCTTGGTCTTCTTATCGATGTTCGCGTCAAACTTGACGTCCTGGTTGTTGGTGCACAGCGTCAGCAGGTTGTAACGCATGGCGTCGGCACCGTACATGCCAATGAGGTCCATGGGGTCAACGCCGTTACCCTTGGACTTGGACATGCGGCTGCCGTCCTTGGCCAGGATCGTCGGGTAGATGACGACGTCCTTAAACGGCACCTCGTCCAGGAAGTACAGCGAGCTCATGACCATGCGGGCGACCCACAGCGCGATGATGTCGCGCGCGGTGACGAGCGCCGTCGTGGGGTGATGGCCCTCGAGCAGCTCCGGCTTTTGCGGCCAGCCCTGCGTGGCGAAGGTCCACAGCTGCGAGCTGAACCAGGTGTCCAGCACGTTCTCGTCCTGATGCACGTGATGGCCGCCGCACTTGGGGCACACGTCGGTGTCCTCGGTCAGGGCGTCCTCCCAGCCGCAGTCCTCGCAGTAGAACACGGGGATGCGGTGACCCCACCACAGCTGGCGGCTGATGCACCAGTCCTTGAGGTTCTCCATCCAGGTGGTGTAGGTCTGCGTCCAGCGCGCGGGGTGGAAGGTGACCATGCCGGAGTTGACGGCGTCGAGCGCCGGCCCCTTGAGCTTGTCGACGGCCACAAACCACTGCTCGGACAGCCACGGCTCCAGTGCGGAGTCGCAACGGTAGCAGTGCATGACGGAGTGGTCGAGCTCTTCAACGTGATCGAGCAGGTCGTGCTCCTCGAACCACTCAATGACGGCCTCGCGGCACTCGTCGCGGTTCATGCCGGTAAACTCGCCGTAGCCCTCGACGACCACCGCGTGCTCGTCGAAGATGTTGATCTGCGGCAGGTCGTGAGCCTGACCCATGGCGTAGTCGTTGGGGTCGTGGGCCGGAGTAACCTTAACGAAGCCGGAACCGAAGTTGGCGTCGACATGCCAATCCTCAAAGATGGGGATCTCACGGTCGACGATGGGAAGCTTGACGGTCTTGCCCACGAAGGCGGCCTTCTCGGGGTCCTTCGGGGAAACGGCGACGCCCGTGTCGCCGAGCATGGTCTCGGGGCGCGTGGTGGCGACGACGATGTAGTCCTGGCCGTTGACCGGCTCGGTCAGCGGGTAGCGCAGGTGCCACAGGTGGCCCTTCTCGTCCTTGTACTCGGCCTCGTCGTCCGAGATGGCGGTGGTGCAGTTGGGGCACCAGTTGACGATACGCTTGCCACGGTAGATCAGGCCGTCGTGGTACCAGTCGCAGAAGACCTTACGCACGGCCTGGGCGTAATCCTCGTCCATGGTGAAGCGCTCGTTGTCGAAGTCGACGGAGCAGCCCATGCGCTTGATCTGCTCAACGATGATTCCGCCGTACTCGTGGGTCCAGTCCCAACAGGCGTCGACAAACTTGTCGCGACCGATCTCCAGGCGGCTGATGCCCTCGCTCTTGAGCTTCTTGTCGACCTTGGTCTGCGTGGCGATACCGGCGTGATCGGTGCCCAACACCCAGCGCGTGGACTTGCCGCGCATGCGAGCCATACGGACGATGGCGTCCTGGATGGAGTCGTCGGTAGCGTGACCCATGTGGAGCTTGCCGGTCACGTTGGGAGGCGGAATGGTGACGGTGCAATCGCCCACGCCCTCACGGCGCTTGTAGTAGCCGCCGTCGAGCCACTTCTGCAGGATCGCCGGCTCGTTGGTCGACGGATCGTAGTTCTTGAGCATTTCTTCCATATATCTCTCCCTTGCCCGTCGGGGAGGAATGTAGGCCCGCTAGGGTCTGCATTCCTCCCCTTAGGTATCGATTACTTCAGTCTGATATGACTTCGCTGAGGCTTAAACAAACACACAGAATAACACAGGTAGTTGGGTGTTTTGCGTATATATAAAATAGCCTCCGACCGCGGATGGTCGGAGGCTATTTGCAAGCACGTTTTTGGCAGGTTTACCCGTAAATGCGTTGGGGCTGTTCTTCGCCCTTAACCGCCGCTTCGGTCACGATGACCTTGGCGACACCCTCCTCGCTGGGGAGGTCGAACATCGTCTGCTGAAGCACGTCCTCGCAGATGGAACGCAGGCCGCGGGCGCCGGTCTTGCGGGCGAGCGCCATACGGGCGATCTCGTGAAGGGCCGCGGCCTCAAACTCAAGCTCAACGTCCTCGAGCTGGAACATCTTGCGGTACTGGCGCACCACGGCGTTCTTGGGCTCGGTCAGGATCGACACCAGATCGTCCTCGTCGAGCGCCTGCGTCTGGGTGACGACGGGCGTACGGCCCACGAACTCGGGGATCATGCCAAAGGCGTTGAGGTCCTGCGGGAGCACCTGACGCAGCAGGTCGTTCTCGTCGACCGAGGTGGGGCCGGCGATCTCGGAGTTAAAGCCCACGCCCTTGTTGCCCACGCGATCGGCGATGATCTTGTCCAGACCCACAAAGGCACCGCCGCAGATGAACAGGATGTTGGTCGTGTCGATCTGAAGCAGTTCCTGCTGGGGATGCTTACGGCCACCGGTGGGCGGAACGCTTGCCACCGTGCCCTCAAGAATCTTAAGCAGCGCCTGCTGAACACCCTCGCCCGAAACATCGCGGGTAATGGAGAGGTTCTCAGCCTTGCGGGCAATCTTGTCGATCTCGTCAACGTAGATAATGCCAACCTGTGCGCGCTCAATGTCGCCATCGGCAGCATTAATGAGCTTGAGTAGGATGTTCTCCACGTCCTCGCCCACATAGCCGGCCTCGGTGAGCGCGGTGGCATCGGCGATAGCAAACGGCACCTCAAGAATGCGCGCGAGCGTCTGGGCCAGCAGGGTCTTGCCGGTACCGGTGGGACCGAGCAGCAGGATGTTGGACTTGGCGAGCTCTACCTCGTCCATATCGTCATCGAACTGCGAGCCCATGTCGTCATCAAAGGCAGACACCGCAGCGCCGCCCTCAATCACGCGGCGATAGTGGTTGTACACGGCCACCGACATGGCGCGCTTGGCGTCCTCCTGACCCATAACATAGGCCGAAAGCTCGTCATAGATCTCGTGCGGCGTCGGCACGTGCGTGATGACCTGGCGATCGTCCTCGAGCTCAAAACCCTCGGTCTCGGGGTCCGCGGCGGGCTGGGATGCAGCCTGGCCGTGGTCGTTGAGGAAGCCCGGCAGCTTGCCGTTGCGGGCAGCGTCCATAAAGTCCGAAGCCAGCGACTCCTCAAGGATCTCGGAACAGGCGGCGACGCACTCGTCACAGATAAAGATGTTGGTCGGGCCCTTTACGAGGCGACGGACCTGGCCCTGCTCTTTTCCGCAGAAGGAGCAGCGGATGGGATTGCCGTTCTCGTCAAAGTTGTCCTGCATGTTTCCTGCCATCCTAGGCATCCTTCGCGGCAAGATCGCGCGAGGTGACGATACGGTCGATCAGACCGTAGTCGAGGGCCTCGGCAGCCGTGAGGTAGTTGTCGCGCTCGGTATCGGCCTGGACCTTCTCGATGGGCTGGCCCGAGGCGTCGGACAGGATCTGGTTGAGCTCGCGACGGGTCTTCTTGATCTCCTCGGCAACGATCTCAATCTCGGTCTGCTGACCCTGGGCACCGCCGCTGGGCTGGTGAATCATGACCTTGGAGTGCGGCAGGCAGAAGCGCTTGCCCTTGGCGCCGGCCGAAAGCAGCACGGCAGCCATAGACGCGGCCATACCGACGCAGATGGTGGAGACCTGCGGCTTGATGAAGTTCATGGTGTCAAGAATCGCCAGGCCAGAGTAAACCTCGCCACCGGGCGAATTGATGTAGAGCGAGATATCCTTCTCGGCATCCTGGCTCTCAAGATGCAGCAGCTGGGCAACGACCAGGTTGGCGCTGACGGAGTTGATCTCCTCGCCCAAGAAGATGATGCGGTCGTTGAGCAGGCGCGAATAGATATCGTAGCTGCGCTCGCCGCGCGGCGTCTGCTCGATAACGTATGGCACGAGGGCGGAATCGAACTTAGCGATCATACGCATCTCCATTTCTCTTACGGACCAATAGTGGTTCTAGACAAACGTACGGTGCCCGCATGCTATGCATTGGCTGGCACCGTACGAAGCAACCGGATAACCGGCTATTAACTTTACCCCATCACGGGCACATACATGCGCTCGCGGGCAAGGTGGCGAGAATTACTCGGCGTCCTTGGCGGTCTCGTCGACCTCGGTCACCTTGGCGTTCTCGACCAGGTGGTCGACGGCCTTGGAGCGACGGATGGACTCGCGGACGGCAGGCATGCGGCCATCGGCGATGAACTCGGCCTTGGAAGCCTCGACGTCCTTGACGCCGGCCTTCTCGAACTCGGCGTTGATGTCGTCCTCGGTGACCTCAATCTTGAGCTCACGGGCGAGGGCGTCCAGAGCCAGGGACTCACGGGCAACGTCGTTGGCCTGCTTATGCAGGTCGCCGATGAACTGCTCCATGGTCAGACCGGAAGCGGGCAGCCAGGTGTCGAGCGTCATGCCGCGGGCAGCGAGGTTGGACAGGAAGTTCTGGCCAAGCTCCTCAAAGACGGACTGCTCGTAGTCGGCATCCATCTCGTCGAGCTGCAGGCGCTCAGCGAGAGCGGAGACGCAACGGTTCTCCTTCTCGGCAGGGAGGCGGGAAGCCTTGTCCTGCTCGATCTCGATCTTGATGGCGTCGCGCATGGCGTCGATGCTGTCGAAGCCGAAGTCGGACTTGACAAGCTCGTCGGTGAGCTCGGGGGTGTTGCGGACCTTGATGCCCTTGACGGTGACCTCGACGGTGTGGGTCTCGGCCTCCTCGCCCTCCTCGACCTCGTCGGTCCAGGTGACGGTCTTGACGTCGTCAACGTTAGCGCCGATCAGGGCCTCGTTGAACTCCTTGGGGTTGCTGTCGCTACCGGCGATGAGCATGCGACCCTCGGCGGCAAAGTTGTCGGCGTTCTCGACGGCCTTGAGGTCGACGGTCACATAGTCGTCAGCCTCGACGGCGCGACCCTCGACGTCCTCGAAGGTGGCACGGTAGTTGAGGAGCATCTCGACCTGGTTGTTGATCTCGGACTCGGTGACCTCCGCAGGGGGCATCTCGATCTCGACGGCGTCGAAGGAAGAGAGCTCGGCAGCAGGACGCAGGGAGAACTCGACGGTGTAGGTGTAGTCCTCGTGATCCTTGGCGAGGTCGAGCTCCTTGTAGTCACCGTTCTTGGTGGGGACGATGTCCAGCTCGTTGAGGACGGCGGGCTCGTTGGCGGCGATCAGGTCGTTAGTGGCCTGAGCGAGGGTAGCCTCGGCGCCAAGAGCGGAATCGATGACCGGACGGGGAGCCTTGCCGGCGCGGAAGCCCGGGAAGCGGTACTTCTTGGCGGTGTCCTTGTAGGCCTTCTTGATCGCGGCGTCGACGTCGGCGGCCGGGATGGTGACCGTAGCGGTGAGCTTGGCGTCCTTGACGTCAGAAGCGGTGATGTTCAACACGTTCCTCCTCATACTGCCCAGCTTATCTGAGGTGCTGGTACCTTTATGCAACAAAGAGTCGCGACGGCCGAAGCCGACGCAGATGCGTTGGTGCGGGCGAAAGGACTCGAACCTTCACGGGAATCCCACCAGAACCTAAATCTGGCGCGTCTACCAATTCCGCCACGCCCGCATGAGCGCACAGACCAGGAATGATAGCAGATACGAACGACAAGCGCACGCACACGTTTTACAGGCTCACGACCTCACCACGAGTGCGAAAGGCGGGGCGAGTTGCCCCGCCCCGCCCATTACGACTTGTTCGCCGACCCGCTACTCCCCCAGCAGGGCCTTCTCGGGCGTGATCGGCAGCGAGCGCACCTGGTGGCCGGTGGCGTGTGCCACGGCCGAGGCCACGGCGGCGAGCGGCGTGTTAATGACGACCTCGCCGATCGACTTGGCGCCAAACGGGCCCGTCGGCTCGTAGCTCGGCTCAAAGGCCACGCGAATACTGCCGATGTCCAGGCGCGTGGGCAGCTTGTAGCTCATAAAGTTGCCGGTGCGCAGGCGGCCGCGGTCGTCGTGCTCGACGATCTCGTAGAGCGCGTGGCCGATGCCCTGGGCAATGCCGCCCTCGGCCTGGACGCGCGCGAGTGCCTCGTTGATCACGGTGCCGCAGTCCACAGCCGCCGCGTAGTCCACCACAGTCACCTTGCCGGTGGCCTTGTCGACCTCGACCTCGGCAATGCCGGCCATAAACGGCGGAGGCGAAACGGGCAGGCAGGCAGAAGCATGCGAGGTGAGCGCGTCGCCGCCCGCGATGTTCTTGACGCACAGGTTGGCAAAGTCGCGCAGCGTGAGGTAGCGGTTCTGCTCGCGCGCGGCGCGCTCGTCGGACAGACGCACGTACTGGCCATCGAAGACCACGTCGGCGGCGTCCACATCCCACATCTGGGCGGCCTTGGCACAAATCTTCTCACGCAGCTCGGTCGCGGCGTTCTTGGCGGCAAGGCCCGTCACGTAGGTACCGGAGCTCGCGTACGAACCGGCGTCGAACGGCGACACGTCGGTGTCCACGCCGCGCACCACGATCAGCGAGCTCTCCACGCCCAGCTCCTCGGCGGCAATCTGCGCCAGGATCGTGTCGACACCCATGCCGTTATCGGTGGCGCCGGTCGAAAGCGTAATGAAGCCGTCCTCTTCCAGGCGCATGTCGATGCCGGCGATATCCACGTTGGAAATGCCCGAGCCCTGCATGGTGAGCGCACAGCCCAGAGCACGCACGCGGTCGCCCAGGTCGACGGCCAGCGGCTTGTCGCGCCAACCGATCATGTCCATCGCGCGCAGCAGGCAGCGGTCGAGCGCGCAGGCGTTGAGCTTTTCGTTGTAGTACTGCGGCATGATCTCGCCCTCGCGCACGATGTTCTTAAGGCGCAGGTCGGCGGGGTCCATGTGCAGCATGTCGGCGAGCTCGTTAACGGCGCTCTCCACGGCAAACTGGCCCTGGGTGGCACCGTAGCCGCGATACGCGCCGCCGCGGTTGGTATTGGTGTAGACAGTGTCCCAGCTAAAGCGGCTCGCCTTCACATGGTTGTAAATCGGCAGGCTCTTGTGGCCCGAAAGGCCGATCGTCGTGGTGGCGTGCTCGCCGTACGCTCCGGCGTTGGACAGCGTGTGCAGGTCGATGGCCGTGATGGTGCCGTCGTTCATGGCGCCCAACTTGACGGTCATCTGCATCTGGTGGCGCGAGTTGCCCGCGGTGATGGTCTCCTCGCGGGTGTAGCAGCAGTAGCTCGGACGGCCAGTCTGCTGCGTCACAAACGCTACGAAGATCTCGCAGCAGCCCGTCTGCTTGGAGCCAAAGCCGCCGCCGATGCGCGGCTTAATGACCTGCACCTGCGACTGCGGAATGTCGAGCGACTGCGCGACCATGCGGCGCACGTGGAAGGGCACCTGCGTGGAGGAGGTCACCGAGATGCGGCCGAACGCGTCGGTCGTCGCGAAGGCGCGGAAGGTCTCCATGGGCGCGGTCTGCGTGGCCTGGCTGGTGTAGGTGCGCTCAAAGACGATGTCGCTCTGGGCGAAGGCCTCGTCCAGGTCGCCAAAATCGCTGGTACCGCTGCACACCAGGTTGCGCGGGACATCGCCGCCCTGCGGGAACATAAAGGTCACGTCGCCCTCGGGGTGGACCACGATATCGTTATCGAGTGCCTGGGTAAAGTCGAGCAGGGGCTCGAGCACCTCATAGTCGACCTTGATGAGCTTGAGCGCCTTGTCGGCAGCCTCCTCGGTCTCGGCAGCGACGATCGCCACCTCCTCGTTTTGGTAGCGCACAAGGTTCTCGAGAATCAAACGGTCGTAGGGACTCGGCTGCGGATAGCTCTGACCGGCGATAGTAAAGCGGCGCTTGGGCACGTCCTCGTAAGTGTAGACGACCACGACGCCGGGCACCTTCAGGGCGCGCGACGTATCGATGGAGCGGATCTTGGCGCGGGCATAGGGGCTGCGCTTGAGTTTGACGATCAGGGCCCCGGCGGGCACCATATCGCCCGTGTAGACGGGACGGCCCTCGAGCAGCGCCTTCGAGTCCTTCTTGGGCTGCTTATGGGTGATCTGCTTGTACGAGACACCGTCGCAGCTGGTGTCGTTGACCGGCAGTTCGGGCATCTCAAAGCCCACCTGCACGCCGGACTCGTTGAGGAAGCGGACAATGGCGCGCAGCTGGCTCTCGTAGCCGCTGCAACGGCAGAGGTTGCCGGCGAGCTGGCGCGACAGCTCCTCGCGCGTGGCGACGAGGCTCGGGTCCTCCTTGGCGGCGCGGGCAAGCGCCAGCACGTTCATGATAAGGCCGGGGGCGCAAAAACCGCACTGCTCGGCGCCTTCGGCAGCCATCGCGCGGGCAAGCGCCTCGGACTCGGCCTTGAGACCCTCGAGCGTGGTGATGGTGTGGCCCTCAACGCGGGCGGCGGGAACCGAGCAGCTCAGCACCGGGTCGCCGTCGAGCCACACCGTGCACAGGCCGCAGTTGGTGGTCTCGCAGGCGCAGCGCACCGACGCACAGCCCCGCTCGCGCAGCAGCGCAAAGAGCATAGTGTCGGGGGCAATCTGAACCTTGACCTTACGGCCGTTGAGCGTAAAGGAAAGATCGATGAGTTTGGCAGCCATTAGCGCACCTCGCTAGAATCGACGCCGGGCACGCGGCGGCAGGAATACTCGTCCGTGGCAAACTTAGGAATCTGCACGGTCTCGAGCTCGCGGGCAAGCGCGGCAGAAAGCTCGATGCCGGCGGCACGACGCACGGCCTGGACGGCGAGCGGTGCCGAGATGCGACGGCGGTACTCGACCGAGCCCCACAGGTTGGTTCCGTAGCTCAGGGCACGCACGGATGCAGCAAGGGCGCGAAGCTCGTCCTCGGAAGGCTGCTCGCTGGAAAGGCCACATGCCTCGCCCTGCAGCAAGGTAGCGCGCAGCGGGCGGGCACCCACGGTGACGTGCCAGGAGCCGTCCCACCAGGCGGCGGTGACGTTCAGCGAGGGGAAGTCGGTCGCGGCCTTGCGCACGGCCTCGTAGCTTGCGCGGTAGTCGTGTTTAACGACCACAACATGCTCGATCACGTCGCGCAAGTAGCCCATGTTCACAAACTCGGCGAGCGGCACGCGGCCGGCACCTGTCAGCTTAACGTATGAATCGAGTGCCAAAAAAGCCGAAAGCACGTCCGAGAAGCCAAAGCGGCCGTAGATGCTGCCGCCCACCGTGGCGGTATTGCGCAGCTGCACGCCCACGATATCGTGGACGGCAAACTCAAAGACATTGTTGACGAGCGCGTTGAGCTCGGCATGGCGCTCGAGCTGGCGTAGGGTGCACATGGCACCGATGCGAAACTCGGTCTCGGCCTCCTCGATCTGATCGAGTCCGCAGGCCGAAAGGTCAATCGCCGTCGCCACGCGACGCGAACCCAGGCGCATCCAGATGCCGCCGCCCACAATCTTGTTGTTGCGGTTCTTCTGTAAGAGCTCATAGGCTTCGGCCGCGTTTCCAACACGGACGTAGGTACCGAACTTGAGCACGTTCTCCCCCATCTCTTTACTTGTCCAGTACCCCTAAGTGTACCAAACGAGGGCGCA
Organism: uncultured Collinsella sp.; assembly: GCA_905202925.1. GTDB lineage: Bacteria > Actinomycetota > Coriobacteriia > Coriobacteriales > Coriobacteriaceae > Collinsella. The sequence continues at coordinate 130,173 of CAJKTW010000001.1, forward strand.
CGGCCCTCACCACCATAGAAAAAGGCTCCCAGCACAAATGCTGGGAGCCTCATCAGGTGCTATGTCGAGCTGGGCTTAGCAGACGCCCTGAGCGAGCATGGCGTCGGCGACCTTCAGGAAGCCGGCGATGTTGGCGCCCATGACAAAGTTGCCCTCCTGGCCGTACTCCTTGGCGGTGTCGTCCACGTTGTGGAACATGCCGCGCATGAGCTGCTCGAGCTTGCCGTCGACCTCCTCGAAGGTCCAGGACAGGTGCTCGGCGTTCTGGCTCATCTCCAGGCCGGACACGAGCACGCCGCCGGCGTTGGCAGCCTTACCGGGCATAAAGGCGACGCCGTTCTCTTGGAAGTAGGTCGTGGCCTCGATGGTCGTGGGCATGTTCGCGCCCTCGCCGACCACCTTGCAGCCGTTGGCGACGAGCGCCTGGGCGTCCTCGAGCAGCAGCGTGTTCTCGCGGGCGCAGGGCAGGGCGATGTCGCAGGGCAGCTGCCACACGCCGCGGCCGTCGCCCTCGTGCCACACGGCACCGGGCTTCTCGTCAACGTACATGGCGAGCGTGACGCCCTTGTCGTGGCCGGAGCGCTTCTGGTTGTAGACGTGCTCGAGCACGGAGTAGTCGATGCCGTCGGGATCCTCGACCCAGCCGTGGGTGTCGGAGCAGGCCAGCACCTTGCCGCCGAGCTGCGCGACCTTCTGGACGGCATAGATAGCAACGTTGCCGGAACCGTGAACGACGACGTTCTTGCCCTCGAAGGAGTCGCCGCGGCTCTTGAGGTACTCGTCCACAAAGTAGACCAGGCCGTAGCCGGTGGCCTCGGTACGGGCGAGCGAGCCGCCAAAGGAGAGGCCCTTGCCAGTGAGGACGCCGGTCCACTCGTTGGTCAGGCGCTTGTACTGACCGAACATGTAGGCAACCTCGCGGCCGCCAACGCCAAGGTCGCCGGCGGGAACGTCGGTGTTGGGGCCAATGTGGCGATAGAGCTCGGTCATGAAGGACTGGCAGAAGTGCATGATCTCGTTGTTGGACTTGCCCTTGGGGTCAAAGTCGGAGCCGCCCTTGCCGCCGCCCATGGGAAGGGTGGTCAGGCTGTTCTTGAGGATCTGCTCCAGGCCCAGGAACTTAAGCATGCCCAGGGTGACCGTCGGATTAAAGCGCAGGCCGCCCTTGTAGGGTCCAATGGCAGAGTTGAACTCGACGCGGTAACCGCGGTTGACCTGAACCTTGCCCTGGTCGTCGACCCAGGGAACACGGAACATGACGATGCGCTCGGGCTCGACGAGGCGCTCAAGCAGGGCGGCCTCCTCGTACTCGGGGTGGGCGTCGAGCGCCGGCTGGATGGTGCCGAGGATCTCGGTCGCGGCCTGGATGAACTCAGGCTGCTCGGGATAGCGGGCCTTGAGCTCGTCGAGAACTTTCTGCGTGTAGCTCATGCTTCCTCCAATGATGGGAAAGAAAAGTGTCGGTCGCGGCACCCCATGCGCCGTGAGCTTTATCGAGTATGGATAATATCGCACTGTTGCCGCAAAGTTACGAATAAGACCGCGGGCGGATGTTTCATTTTGATTACGATGCAGGTAGATGCGTTTTTGAGCGCCTGACGTGCAAGTTGCGTGTTTCGAAGCTGTTTCCCGCACGTTTCAAAACCACCACAAAGGGGACAGGCACCTTTGTGGTGGTTTTGGCGAGATACGTTGGCGGGAACGTATGTGAATCGAACACATCCAAGACGTTTTGCACGCCTCGCAACGGTTTTGAGGACCGCGGGGCCCACCGGAGCCCATCCGTTCCCAAACGTGGCGGTATTTTACCAAACGCACAGTGTCGCGCCACGAAAACGGCCCATCTACTACGTTTAACCAGCAAGGGTTAGCCATACCCACTTTTTCGTAACATCGGCAAGTCATCTACCTGCGGTTTTGTTTTTGCGGTTTTTGAAATGGTCGAGGGTAGTCACTTAAACGTAGTAGATAGGCCGGTTTTGTGGCGAGCGGCGATTCGGAGCCCTAGCGCAGGGATCTTAGACCGCCGGCCTCTTTGTCGAGCGTCGTAAAACGCATCGCATCCAGGTGTTCCAGGATGCTAATGGCGCGCTTGCGTGACACGCCTAGGGCCTCGCGCAGCACGCTCGTCGTGGCAGCGCCGCCGTCGGCCTCGATAGCCGCGGCGACGACCTCACGCGCATGGGCCTCGGCGGCGGCAGACAAGGCAACGTCGCGTTCGATCTTAACGATCGCGCGGTTGAGCGAAAGCTCGCGCAGGGCACGCGTCATGGTGTCGCGATCGAGCTGCAACTGCTCGCCCACCTCGGGAAGCGTCGGCGCATTAAGACCGGCCTCGTCCAGCAGGGCAACGATACGCCGGCCAGCCTCGCGCACCACACGTATCGCCGCGGCGGCGGAATGCGGGTCGAACACCTCGGCGCCGTCGACGACGCACACGCCGCGCGCGCAGCCCTCGGCAATAAGTGCCATCGCGACATCGTTGCCGGTGCCCGGCCAAGCCATATACGCGACCGCACCGGACGTAAAGCCGATCTCTTTGGGAGCCGCCGCGTGCATCGAGGACAAGGCGGCAGCCAGCACATCCATTGCAGTATCGAGAGCCGAGGCATCTGCGTAGAACACCGCATCGCCCGCGGCAAGCTCGCACACGGCAGTCTGGTCCACAAGCCCACGCAAAACGATCTCGACCTCGCCGGTAACAAGATCGAGCGCTGCGGCAACACCGGCAGCAGCAACAGGCAGCGTTTGCAGCGCCAGCCACGCGCGTACGCCGTCCGCGACATCTCCGGTCTCAAGCGCCGCATACAACGCGCGCTCCCCCGCCGACAGGACCCGCGCGCGGCGACAGCGCGATAGCAGGACGCGTCCGCCGCCAAGCAGCGAAATCGGCGAATACGACAGAATGACGGCATGATCGCCGGCGCGCAACGGCAGCGGCCGTTCCAGGCGCACCTGCACCACACGCGTCTCGCCGACCGCAATAGGCGGCTCGTCGTCTAAAAGCATAATGCGGCCGAGCACCTCGGCCGTGCCCGCCATAACGTGCACGCGTGTACCCGAAGCAAGAACGCCGGCTCGCACGCCATCGCGCCCCACATATGTCAGTTGCATCAAAAAGCGCAGCGTCTGGCCCACGCGACCCTCGACGCCGAGCATCTCGCCGCGCTTGAGGCCCGCCACGCCATCGCCCACCAGGTTCAGGGCGACACGCTGGCCGGGAACCGCGCACTGGGTATCCCCGTGAACCTGCACCCCGCGCACGCGACAGCTCGTTTGCGACGGCAGCGCAACGAGCTCATCGCCAACCGAAACGGGACCGTCGTGCAGCGTACCCGTCACGACGGTTCCGGTGCCGCGGATGCTAAAGCAACGGTCGATGGGAAGACGGGGCGCGGCGCCCGAGCCAGCGGTCGCCTCCAGATGCTCCGACCAGCACGAGCAGACCGCGTTATCGAGCACCGCAAGCAGCTCGTCCAGGCCCTCGCCCGTCTTGGAGGACACCGGCACTATCGAGGCACCCGCAAACACGGTCCCGTCAAGAAACGCCTCGACATCGAGCTCCGCCAGCGTGGCAATCTCGTCGTCGGCCAAATCGCGCATCGTGAGCGCGACGACCATGCGCCTCACGCCCAACAGCTCCAGCACGCGGACGTGTTCGCGGGTTTGCGGCATCACGCCCTCAACGGCAGAAACCGCCAGCAACGCAACGTCCACGCCGGTGGCACCCTGTACCATCGCGCGCAGGTAGTGCGCATGCCCGGGCACGTCGACCAGGCCGACAAGCTTGCCGCTGGGAAGCTCGAGCTCGCCAAAGCCGAGCTCCGTAGTCATGCCTCGGCGTCGCTCGACCTCCAGACGGTCGGGATTTTTGCCGGTCAGCGCCTCGATAAGGGCCGACTTTCCGTGGTCGACGTGTCCTGCTGTTCCAACGACAACGGGACACTCGACAAGCTCACGCGCAGTCATCGACGCAAACCCGCCCGCACGGCATCGGCCAACGCGGACGCGCACAGATCAAGGTCGGTATCGTGCAAAAGCGTGCGAACGTCAAACAGTACCTGGCCATGCTGCACGCGCGTCACGACCGGTGTATCGGGCTCCTGTACCATAGCGCGCTTTAGGCCATCGGCGGATAGACGCCCATCGACGGGGCAAACGGCAACGCAAAAAGTTGGGAGCTCGACGGTCGGCAGCGACCCGCCGCCCGGGGCAGAGGCGCCCTCGACAACCTGCAGCTCCACGGCCTCCTCGCACTGAGCCTCGCGAAGCTTGCGCAGCATGCGGTCGTGCAGGCGCTTGGCCTGGCGCTCGAGCGGAGCCGTCGCGCCGGAAAGCATGTTGAGTACCGGGATCTCCCGATGCGCCGCGTCGGGACCGGTCACATACAGTCGCAAAGTGGCCTCGAGCGCCGCGAGCGTGAGCTTGCCAGGGCGAAGCGCGCGCATAAGAGGATGCGAGGCACAGGCGGCGATTACTTGGGCGCTGCCGAGAATAATGCCTGCCTGCGAGGCGCCGAGCAGCTTGTCACCCGAGCACGAGACGACGTCAACGCCGGCGCAAAGCGAGGCGGACGTGGGCTTCTCCCCCGCATCGGCGAGCACCCCGTCTGCAAGCAAAGCGCCCGAGCCCTGATCCTCGTACAGCAACAGCCCGTGCTCATGCGCCAGCGCGGAAAGCTCCGCCGCGGAAACCTCCTCGTGGAAGCCCTCGATACGGTAATTAGAAGGATGAACTTTCAAGATCATCGCCGTGTTGGGCGTAATGGCGTTTCGATAATCATCCAGATGTGTGCGGTTGGTGGAGCCCACCTCGACAAGCTTGGCACCCGAAGCCGCCATGATATCGGGGATGCGGAAACTGCCTCCCACCTCGACAAGCTCGCCGCGGCTCACGATGACCTCTTTGCCAGCCGCGTGCGCGGCAAGCACCAACAGCACCGCGGCGGCATTGTTGTTGACAACCAAGGCGTCCTGCGCCCCCGTGAGCGTGCGCAGCAGACGCGCGGCATGCTCTTTGCGGCCCCCGCGAGCGCAGGTTGAGACGTCATACTCAAGCGTGCTGTAGCCTCGGGCGACATCGGTCACCGCCTGCACCGCCGCGGGAGCGAGCGGAGCGCGGCCCAGATTGGTGTGAATCACAACGCCCGTCGCGTTGACGGCAGGGCGCAGGGTCGGCAGCGACAGGCGATGGGTCCGCTGCTCAATTGCCAAGGCGAGCTCGCGCTTGTTCCTTGCAGGGGCGCCGGAGCGAATCGCCGCGCGCTCGGCATCGAGCTCGGCGTCAATCGCCTCGCGTACCATCGTGTCGCCTGCATCGCCAGCAGCCTTCATGACCGGCCACTCGGTAAGCAGCTCGTGAACAGCGGGAATGGAACGCAGGCGGCCGCGCACCTCGGCAGACATGGATTCGCAGTCGCTCATGAAAAGCCTTTCGACATGTTCAATAAAAAGCTGGTCCCCCGCGATCGTCATCGGGCAAATAAATACCGGCGCGCACGCAAAAGGGACAGGTCCATTATGGCAGCTCGTGACAAGACGTCGAAGCGCCTCGTCTAAAACCTGCCAAAATAAACCTGTCCCTTTTTGGTCGGTTATGGCTTGGTGGCTTTAGGCCTCCTTATTGGCGTAGATAAACCAGTAGCCCAGCGCCACGATCAGGGCGCCACCCACGATATTGCCCAGCGTGGCGACCGTAAGGTTGAGCGCCAACCCGGCAGCGTTGAGGGCATCGGCGCCAGCGACATCGGCTCCATAGCCGCAGGAGTGCATCAAAATGCCCATGGGCAAAAAGTACATGTTGGCAACGCAGTGCTCAAAACCGCAGGCTACAAAGGCAGCGATGGGCAGCAAAATGCCCACGACCTTGTCGACCACGGTCTTGCCGGCAGTGCCGATCCATACGGCCAGACACACAAAGATGTTGCACAGAATGCCGCGGAAGAAGATGGTAACGGCGCCGATCGTAACCTTACCGGCGGCGACACTCACCATGGTGTTGGCGACGGCCTCGCCGTTGAGTTTGTAAATGGCTGCCATGTAAATCAAAAAGACAACGAACAGGGCGCCGGCAAAGTTGCCGATCCACACAATAGCCCAAGCCTTGAGCATCTGGACGAGCGTGATCTTTTTGCTCTTAAGCGCGCAGACCATAAGCGAGTTGCCGGTAAACAGTTCCGCGCCGCAAATGAGCACGAGCACCAGTCCCAGGCAAAAAGCAAGACCGCCCACGAAGCGCTGGGCGCCCCAGCCAAGCGTGGGATCGCTCAGAAAGACCGTGAAGAACAGGCCGCCGAAGGCGATGAACGCGCCGGCGAACATGGCGAGCAAAAAGGCCTTCGAGACCGGCAGGTTGGCCTTGGTAACGCCTGCGGCCTCGGTCTTCGCCTCGATCGCGGCGGGCGCCAGGCAATCGGAGGTGGGGTATTCTGCCTTGCTCTGTGCCATGGAAATCACTTCTTTCTTACGATTCGGGACAAACGCTCCTGGTTCATTTGCCCCGCGAGGTCGGACGGTATAAAAATAAACGCGAGCCAAATTAGCATATTGGCCTGCGATTATATAGCTTGGAGCGGGCGACGGGAAGTCCAAGGATTTGCTTCGCTGCGGGCCTTCGGCCCTTGCGTGCTGCGCTGGAAAATGCTCACGCATTTTCTCAGCTCCGCACCCTGGCGGGTTCGATTCCCGTCGCCCGGCGCGTAAACGAAAACAGCTCTGATCCCCAAAGGAAACCAAAGCCGTTAAAACAATTCTTATGGAGCGGGCGACGGGAATCGAACCCGCGTCATCAGCTTGGAAGGCTGGGGTTCTACCATTGAACTACGCCCGCAAGATATGGTCGGGACGACAGGATTTGAACCTGCGACATCCTGCTCCCAAAGCAGGCGCGCTACCAAACTGCGCCACGTCCCGAAGGTGTTGAGCAGCTAAGGTCTAAACCTTGCGTGTCCCAAAGCGAAGGAAATTATAGGGGAGACTCCCCGCCAGTGCAAGCATTGATGCCTTAGCTCCTCGAATGTGCGACAAAACGACTATGGAGCAGACCGATCACAAAGGCAACCACGGCAACCGGTGCCCACGCGGCACCGATATCCGCCAGCGGCAACGCATCGAACGGCAGCCACGCGCCCGCAAAGAACGCGTCGCGGACCGAGGTGATCACGCTCTGCACCGCGACGACGCCGCCGACCCAGACCCATACCTGCGGATGCGCGTCGCAAAAACCGTGCACCAGGCCCATAAGCACCAGCACAATGGCAACGGGATACAAGGCATTGAGCATGGGCACCGAGAACATAAGAATCACGTCGAGGCCCACGTTGGAGAGCACGCACGAAAACGCTGCGAACACAAAGGCGAGAGCCGCAAAGGGGCGGCGCATGGCCTCCTCAGAGGCCTCCGCTCCCCCTTCGACCACATACGTCTCGCAGAAGTAACGCGAGCAGCAGCTGATGAGGCCGATGCACACGTTCATGCAGGCGAGGAAGAAGATGGCGAAGACCACGACCGTGCCGGCAAGCCCAAAATGCATGGAGGCCGAACGGGCGAGGATGGCGGCGCCGTTGGTAGCGTCGGGCATCACGGTGCCGAGCTGCATACCGGCAAGACCCAAGCCGCAGTAGATGATAGCCATGAGTACGCCGGCGATCACACCGGAACGCGAAATCTCGAAGGCCACGCGCTTGTCATCGGTAACACCCAACTCGTGGATGGTCTCGGCGATGATGATGCCAAAGGCGAGCGACGCGAGCAGGTCCATGGTCTGATAGCCAGTCAGAAAGCCCTGCACGGCAGCGCCTGCATCGTAGGGGGCCTGCGGCGCGGCAGCGGGACCCAGCGGCGAGATCACGGCAGCACCAACGACCAACACGATGAGCGCAATGAGCGCGGGGCCCGTAATGCGGCCGAGCACGCGTGTGATGACGCCCGGGCGCAGCGTGAGCGCAAACGCGACGACAAAGAAGCCGACGGCAAACACCAGGCGCGCCGTGCCGAGCGAGACGCCCTCGGGCAACAGCGGCACCAGCATCTCGAAGGCCGTGGAACTCGTGCGCGGAATAGCCAGGCACGGGCCGATGGCCAGATACACCGCCGCAACGAAGAATTCGCCGAACTTGGGATGCACGCGGCCAGCAAGCTCGCGCGCCGTTCCGGCAAGCGCCACGGCGATAAAGCCCATAACAGGCAGACCGATAGCGGCAATCAAAAAGCCGATCATGGCAACCGGCGTGGCAGAACCTGCCTGCAGCGCCAGCAGCGGCGGGATAATAAGGTTGCCGGCGCCAAAGAGCATCGAGAACAGGGCGATGCCGACGGTGAGGACATGGTCGGAGCGCAGACCGCGCGGGGCGGATAAAGCCATGGGACCACCTTTCGGGTCGAATCAAAAACGGGACGGGCACAAGACCCGTCCCGCAAGTATATACGCTTTAGCAGGCTAAATCGCGCACAGCTTCAATCTAGCCGCCCCTTTTGAGCCGTTACGCGTCCAAGCGACGGCGACGCAGCAGCTCGAGTCCCAGCGCGACAAACGCAACGGCGCCTGCAGCGACGGCGACGGCCAATGGCGCACGATCGCCCGTGTCGGCGAGCTGCTGAGCGCTCGACTTGGAAGATTCCTTCTTGCCGGAGTTTTCCGCGCCCGATGCCTTTGCCTTATCAGCTGCGGAGTCATCCGAACTACCGGGTTTTGTCGGATCCTTTGAATCCGGCTGGTCGGAATCGGGCGTTCCGGGCTTTTCCGGCTCTGGCTTGCTCGGGTTGTCAGGCTCAGGCTTATCCGGGTTATCCGGGTCCGGCTTGTCCGGCTGATCAGGCTCCGGTTTGTCGGGCTCAGGCTTGCCCGGATCAGGCTGGTCAGGCTCGGGCTTGTCCGGGTCCGGCTTGTCCGGATCGGGTCCATCGGGCTTGTCCGGATCGGGAACCACCGGGTCCGGGTCGACAGGCTCCTGCTTCTTCTTCACCGTCAGCGTACCGGGCTCAACCGTGACATCGAAGTTCGGGTCGGCGACCGTCGCCCCGATCTGGTACTCGCCCGCCGGGGAACTCTCATCGGCGACGCAGGAGTACTCGACCTTCACGCCCGAGGTATCAGCCGAGCTCTTTAGGCTCGAGGTAAAGGCGGGATTCATCTCTCCCTCGAAGCGTTCAACATCGTCGACCTTTACCTTAAGCTTCGCCGGTGAAATCTTGAACTTGCGCGAGGCGGCGCCGATATACCCGTCGCTTCGCAGCGTGGCAACGGCGCGATACGTGCCGGCATCGGTCGGGGCCTCACTCGACGAATAGTGCGTGCCGCCCGTCCCGTAGTACCTAACCCTCAGGTCACCTTCGCAGGCCTTGGGAACCCCCGTGACCTTGGGCGCTTGAGCATCACCGCTATAGACGAAGTTGCCGCCCTCAAATGCAAGCTCGACCCACTTCGCCTGAACGACTAGAACAAAGTGCGCGGTCACGGTCTTGCCCTGAGCATCCTTGCACGTGATGTCAAAGGTAGACACTCCGACCTTGGACGGGGTGCCCGAGAGCGTCAAACCGCCCGCTGTGCGGGTAAGCTTAAACCCGTCGGGGAGCTTAGCGTCGTCCCACGTGTACTCATACGGAGCTTCGCCACCCGCGGCGCCCGAAATCGTCGCGCGATACGTGCTATGCGCACGTGCGACCGGCAGCAGACCGCCGTTGAACACAAGGGCATCCCGGGGCACAACGGAAACGACGGCACGATCGCTTTCCACCTGCGTCTCGGTACCAAGGTAGCGCTGGGTGACGCGGCAGAAATACTCGCCGGCGCAATCGTCATCGAGGCCCTCGATGAGGAGCGTCTCCCCCGTCTCGCCCTCGAGCGCCATGGCCTCGCCGCCCACCATGTGGAACCATTGATAGGACAGTTCGACATCAGCGGCGGAACCCGTGGACGAGGACGCGTGGTCGAGGACGCCCTTGCCCGCCTCGGCAGCAACCGAGAGCACGACACCATCGCTCTCGTGGGCGCTCGCATCCTGCGGCTGGGCGATCACCTTCGGAGCGTCCGCCTTCACGAACTCGAACCTGACCTCCTGCGAAGCGGTGACGCCACTCAGCGTGACCTCGTACGCTCCGCCCTCATAGCCGGAAATATCGAGATCGATGGCCTTGTCCGAGCCGGCTTCCGTGACCGTCACCCGCTCGAGGTAGCAGCCCTCGTCAGGAGTCGCCGAGAGCGCCACGTCGCCGCCCGCATCAACGGTGACGGAAGCCTTGTCGACCGAACCGTTGACCGCCTTTGCCGTCACCTCAAAGCGCTCGGGCTTGTCCGGGTTATCGGGCTCGGGGTTATCAGGGTCGGGATTATCGGGATCCGGCTTGGGGCCCGGATCAGGATTATCAGGTTCAGGGTTAGGATCCGGGTCGGGGTTGGGACCAGGATCAGGCTGATCGGGATCCGGGTTGTCCGGATCAGGATTGTCCGGATCCGGAACCACCGGGTCGGGATCGACGGGCTCCCGCTTCTTTTTCACCGTCAGCGTTCCAGGCACGACCTCGACATCGAAATTCGGATCGGTGACCGTCGCGCCGATCTGGTACTTGCCAGCAGGAGAGCTCTCATCGGCATTGCAGGAGTACTCGACCTTCACACGCGAAGTGTCAATCGCACTCTCCAGGCTCGAGGTAAACGCTGGGTTCGCCTCTCCCTCGAAGCGCTCAGCGTCGTCAACCTTCACCTTGAGCTTTGCCGGAGCGATCTCGAACTGGCAGGTAGCGGCACCGATGTAGCCGTGGCTGCGCAGCGTGACGACAGCGCGGTACGTGCCGGCATCGGTCGGGGCCTCCGTCGAGGAATATTGCGTGCTTCCGGTACCGAAGTACCAGACCCTGAGGTCGCCCTTGCAGACCTTAGGGGCACCGGAAACTTCAGGTGTCTGCGGTGCGCCATTAAAGGTATAGTCGCCATCCGTAAACGTAAGTATTACGTGCTTTGCCTGGACAACGAGCGCAAAGCGGGCGGTCGTGGCCTCGCCACGGGCATCCGTGCACGTGATATCAAAGGCGGAAACGCCCGTCTTGGACGGAACACCAGAGAGCACCAGGCCGCCCGAAGTACGGGAGAGCTTGAGCCCGTCGGGGAGCTTCGTCTTATCCCATGCGTACTCGTACGGAGCCTTGCCGCCCGCGGCCCCGGCAATCGTTGCGAGGTACGTGCCGTGCGCGCTCGCTGCCGGCAGCAGGTCGCCGTTAAACACAAGGGTGTCCCACGGCACGATGGAGACGGAGGCACAATCACTGTCCGTCTGCCTCTCAGTATCAAGGTAGCGCTGAGTAATGCGGCAGAAATACTCGCCGGTCTGCTCGTCATCGAGGTCCGCGAGTGAGAGCGTCTCCCCCGTCTCGCCCTTGAGCGCAACGGCCTTGCCATTCACCATGCGGAACCACTGATAGGAAAGCTCAACCTCGGCAGCGCAACCCGTGGACGAGGCCGCGTGGTCGGCGACGTTCTTGCCTGCCTCGGTCGCGACCGAGAGCACAGCCGAATCGCCCTCATGGACGCTCACGTCCTGCGGCTGCGCGACCACACGCGGAGCGTCCGCCTTCGCAAACTCGAACGTGACCTCCCGCGATGCGGTGACATCGCTCAGCGTGACCTCGTACGCCCCGCCCTTGTAATCAGAAATGTCGAGGTCAACGGTCGCATCCGAGCCGGCCTGCACGACCGTCACGCGCTCGAGGTAGCAGCCCTCGTCGGGCGTCGCCGAGAGGGTCGCGTCCCCGCCCTCAACAACCGAAACCAAAGCATTGTCGACCGAACCGTTGACTGCCTTCGCCGTCACCTTGTAGCGCTCGGGCTTCTTCTTGACCGTCAGCGTGCCGGGGTCGACCGCGACATCAAAGTTCGGATCGGCGACCGCCGCGTCGATCTGGTACTCACCCGCTGGCGATTTCTTATTCGCCGAGCAGAAGTACGTGACCTTTACGTCCGAGGTGTCGCAACGGCTCACCAGGCTGGAGGTAAACTCGGGATTTTCCTGGCCCTCAAAGCGCTCGGCATCGTCGACCTTCACCAGCAACTGGGCAGGTGCAACGGAAACCGACAACCCGACGTCCTCGGCGGCAAGATAGTTTCGAGACGCCTTGGCATGGGCGACAACACGTGCCGTACCGGCGGCCTTCACCGTCGCGCAGCGTCCCTTAATCGAAACCGGGCCCGCATCGTCATCGGAATCGACCAGCTCAAAGCTCACGGGAGTCTGGGCAACGTTATTAAACACAATGGGGTCTCCACCGTATACACCCGAATAGCTCGTCGTTCCCGTAATAACCTGGCTTGCCTTTGCAATCGAGAACTCGGCGGACTTTTTACCCTGATAGTTGGGGTCAGTCACCTTAACCGTGACGCGGTAGTTGCCACTGTCGCACGGCTCCAGCGCCGTCGGACCATAGGACGTTCCATCTATACCTCGATAGGCAACGGAATAGGCAGACGTATCAAGACCGGCAACCGCAACCGCCGCACCGTGTCGTACGCCATCGTATGTCACATCAGCCGTCTCGATCGAAATATCGACCGGGGCCTTCTCGATCGTGAAGTCACAGGAGGCATTACCGACATATCCCTTGGCGTCGAGCGTCACCACCGCACGATACGTGCCGGCATCCACCGGCGCCTGATCCGACGAGTAATGTGTGTCACCCGTGCCAACATAGGTCAGTTTGACATCGTCCTCGCAACCCTCGGGCACGCCCGAAAGCTCCGGGGCCTGCGCCGTCGCGTTGTAGGTAAAGGTCTGGCCCTCAAATGCAAGCGGGGCTTTCTTCGCCTTCACGAGCAGCGCGAAGTGCGCATCGCACTTGTTGCCCAGGTCATCAGTGCACCTAATCTTGAAGCGACACACACCCGTGGCCGCAGGCACGCCCGAGAGCACCAAGGCGCCCGATCCGTCATCTGCCAGCGTCAGCTGCATGCCCTCAGGAACCTCAACATCATCCAAGTTGTACGCATACGGCGCCTTGCCGCCCATAGCGCCGGCAATCTGCGCGCGGTATTCATCGTGAGCGGTCGCCACCGGCAGCACGCGCCCGTTAAACACAAGTGCTTCTCGGGGCACGATGGATACCTTCGCATGTTCGGTATCCGTCTTTGCCACCGTGCCTAGGTAGTTCTGCGTAATGCGGCAGAAGTACTCGCCTTCGCCGTCGCTGTCGAGCTGGGCGATCGAAAGAGTCTCCCCCGTCTCGCTCTTCAGCGCCACCGCCTTGCCGCCATCGTCAGACACGCGATACCACTGGTAGCTCAGCTTGACGTCTACAGCGGATCCAGAAGACACGGCCGCATGGACGCGAACGTTGCGCCCCGCCTCGGCGACGACCGAAAGCTCAACCGGATCGCCCTCGTAAGCACTCGCATCCTGCGGCTGAGCGAGCACCTCCGGAGCCGCAGCCTTCACGAATTCAAACGTGACCTGCTGCGGAGCACTCACGCCACTCAGTGTGACCTCGTACGCCCCACCCTTGTAGTCAGAAATATCAAGGTCATAGGCATTGCCGGCCGAACCGTCATCACCGGCCTCTTCGGCAACGGTCACGCGCGTCAGATAGCAGCCCTCATCGGGCGTCGCCGAAAGCGTCACCTTGCCATCCGTAGCGACCAAAGCAGACTCCAGATCAACCGATCCGTTGACCGCTCGGGCCGTCACCTTGTACTTGGGCGCCTCCGCAAAGCGCGCCTCGACGGTCATATTGTCCTCGGGGACAAACGTCCAGGTAGTATCCGTGTTCAGCGGCTCATCGCCCAACGACCCGTCGTCATTGCGCGCATACCACCCATCGAACACATACCCCGCATCGGGAACGGCAGTCAGGGTCGTGGACTCACCGTTCTCGACTTCGTTGGTCACGGCATAGCCCAGAGATTCGTCCTCGGAGGAACCCTCGACGTGTCCGCCCTGACGCGGATCAACCGCCGTCACCGACATCGTCGCCCGTTCATAAACGGCCGTAAAGGTTCGGTTGCCAAACACCACGCGGTTAATGACCGGCGTAAAGCCAACGGGCATGCCGTTCTCATCGACCCAGTATTTAAACTTCCAACCCTTATGCGGCACGGTAAACATAATCGCCGCGGAGTGGTAGGAGCCACCCGTACCGAGCGCTACCATCGAAAAGCCAGCATCCTTAGGATAAGTAGCGACCTGAACATCGCAGCCCGTCTCGTAGAACACGGCCGTAAGCTGCTTATTCTCCTTGGCGGTACCGATATAGAAAGCGCTGTAGCTCACCGTAACACCCGCATCGTCGATCCAATGCGAGAAGTGGTACTTCTTCCACGGGATCGCAATCGCCATAAACATGTCGCCCCTGTCGTAGGACCTGCTGCCGGCAGGAATGCCGTCGACCAGAAGGGCCGTACCGCGGAAGATGGACGAGCAAGTGACGGTAATGGTCACCTGTCCATCGGATTCGAACTGCGCGTAGTACGTTATGTCTTGCGTGGCGGTCACATCGAGGGTCGTCGCGGTCTCGACAATCGAGGTGCCCTCCTTATCGGTGCTCCAGCCCACAAAGCGATAGCCCATACCGGCAACAGCGGACAGTTCCACCTGGTCGCCCACGGCAAAGCTACCGCTGCCCGTAACACGGCAGCCCCTGTTCGAAGCCTTGTCCTTCACCACGACCTCGCCCGTAACGGTCACCTCGTACGGATCGGCAAACACGGCCTGGAGCTCCAACGTATCGTCCTCCAGCCCCTCGACCATATCCTTGTCGAGCTTAACCCAGCAATGGGCGTCGCAGCTCAGCAGCAACTTGTTGCCCTCGGCATCCAGGACATACCAACCGGCAAATCGCTTGGTACCCATAGGCGTAGCGTTGAGTTCGACCGTATCACCGAATTGATAGGAGCCCTCGCCGCTCAGGGTGCTAACGCTATCGTCACTCGCGCTCAAAACGACCTGATAGGACTTAGGCGTAAAGGTCGCCGTATAGGTGGCGTCACCCGCGACCTTAACGGTATAGTCGGCGTTCTCGCTGACTGTCTCGCCCTTGTCGTCCGTCCAACCCGCAAACGAATACCCGGTGTTGGCGATCGCACGAAGCGTTGCGCGGTCGCCAGCCTCATAGCCACCAAAGCCGCTCACGGCTCCGCCCTCGGCAGGCGAAGCAACGGTATGCACGACATACGAACCCGACGCAAAGACGGCATAGAGCGACGTATCCTCACGCACGGTAAATCGATAGGTTTTCTTGGAGCTCACGCATGTGCCGTTACGGAACCAGCCCACAAAAGCCGTATCCTCGGCGGCGACCGCACGCACGGTTGCGACCTGTCCAGCGGCATACGCCCCCGCGCCCTCGACCGTGCCCATGCTCTCCTCGCACGAGACGTCCACCGTATATTGTTTTGCCGAGAACACGGCCTGAAGCGTCGTGTCAGACGTCGGCACCACGTGATAGGTGCTGTCACGGCTTACCACGGCGCCCGAGGCATCGGCCCAATACTCAAACGCATAGCCCGAAAGCGCATGCGCCGTCAGCGTGGCGGCATGCCCCGCCTCGACGGTGCCTGCGCCCTCGACCCAGCCGGCGACGCTCGATTCGACCAGCGAACCGGTGCCGGAATCGACTACCGTCGTGGCGTCGACTTCATAGCTTTTTGCCATAAAGCGAGCGACGTGCACATGGCTGCGCTCCTGGTGGCAGGTGAACTCCGCATCGGCAGACTCAAACGTGCCGTCGGCCGTATACCAACCAGTAAAGACGTAACCGGGATTGGGCGTCGCCTTAAGGGCAACCTCCGCGCCGCGGTCGGCAAGGATTCGGCTCGCCTTGACGGTGCCGCCCTCCGCAGGATCAGCGAGGGGCACGCAGACGGTATCGATCGGCACAAAGGCCGCGGTAATAACGCAGTGTCCGGTTTTACCGCGAGCCTTCGCAACCAACGAGGTCTCGTGCTTAAGGCTCTTCAGGCGACCATTGACGTACCAACCCCAGAACAAAAAACCAGGATGGGCCTTAGCCGTCAGATGAAGGGTCTCCCCTAATTTGAATTTATCGGTCGTAGGCTTCACCACGGTCCCATTGCACGTCACGGTACCGCCGAGCCATGAATCGGCGGTGATGATGACCTCGGGCTTTGAGTCGGTAAAAATCGCGGTATAGGTATCGCTCTTGGTGACCTTGACGACCAGCTCGGCGGTGTCGTACTCCTTACCGGAGTCATCCTTCCAATGGTCAAAACGATAGCCGTCGTTGGCCTTTGCCTTGAGCATCACCGTATCGCCGTAGCCACAGGTAACAGAAGATGCGCCAGGATGCCCCTCGATCTCAACGGCACCGCGCTCCACAAAGGTCTTTTTTGCCTTCGCCGTCACGGTATACGTGTTTTCCTCAAACACCGCACGCACCGTGCATTCCACGTCCTCGGGATAGAACTCAAGGTAGCTGGGGTCGGTGCCCAAAAGCAGGTCCGTCTTGGCGTCGTACCAGCCCTTAAAGGTAAATTGTTTGCTCGCCTCGGCCGTGAGTTCAATGCTCAGCGTGGCAGGCTCGCCCTTCATGCAGTAGCCCTCGCCGTGCACCAAATATTTGCCCGCCATGGCCGCGGCCGGCTCAACGACAACGTCCACCTTGCAGGCACGCGTAAACTTTGCCTGGATCACGCAGTCGGTAATGGGCTCAAAGGTATAGGAGCGCTCGCTCGAAACCAGCGTCGAGGTGGCATCCGAGCCGCCGTTGCTCAGATACCAGCCGTCAAAGATATAGCCCTCGGATGGGGTGGCTTCCGCGGTCACGCGCTCGCCTTCGGGAACCTCGAGTACCATGCCGGCAGTCTCACCGCGCTTCAGCGTAACGGTACCGCCCTCGAGCGGGTCGGCCTCGGCACGCACAGTATGCGCATCCCTGCCGTCCATTACGGCCTCGATCCGGGCATTCCCGTTAACGCGGTATTCGCAAACTTCCTGCTTGTTGGCAATCGTGATACCCTGCGCATCGGTCTCTCGCCACTCTACAAACCGGTACGTCTTCTCCGGATTGTCGGGGCGCACCTTGGGCCGCATCGTAAACGTGAGAATGTCCCCATCCTTCGCGCGAACCTTGCCATCCACGACCGGCACACCATCGCACAGCACCTCGGCGCTGTCGAAGGGATCGGTATTCACTAGGATGGTCTTATCCGCCTTGCGGAAGCGTGCAACCAGATGGCGGTCGATCTCGGCCTTAAAGATATACGTACGCTCGGGCGAAACCTCGATGCCGTCCTCAAACCATCCCACAAAGGCATAGTCAGGACCCTCGCTCGCAGTGACCATAGCCTGATCGCCACGCGTAATGCTCTGCTTTACGGGGCTTGCGGTGCAGCCTGTCGAAAAATCGGCCTGAATGCCATCGGCTTCGGCAACTGCCGTAATCTCGACTTTTTTCTCGAAAACGGCCGTCATCTTTACAACCTCGGGCGTCAGGTCCGTGATCGTCATCGTCTTGAGAGGAGATGTCGAGACCTCGACGCCGTTCTCTTTCCAACATACGAAGCGATAGCCGGGATTTGCGACAGCCTCGAGCGTGGCGACCGTCCCCTCATAGTGGATACCGCCTCCGGTAACGACGCCGCCCACCTCGGGCTGCGCGGTGGGAATAATTTCGATCTTATGGTCGCCATGAGGCTTGGGCTTCTTGTGGTCGTCGATAATGTCCTTAATCTCCTTGAGCACCTTGGTGCCCACAGCGGCAACATCCTCAATATTGTCGGCCATACCGATCTCGATCACCGCGTCGGCCGCGATGGGGTCGACGATCTCGCCCAAGCCATACATGGTAGCGAGAACGGCCGCAGCCGTAATCGCGGCGATGAGCGCGGCCTTCAGCGCCGCGAGTGACTCGTCGGGGTCAGTCGCCTCGCGGAAATGCGCGGTGTACTGCACATCCCCCTCGAGCACAAACGTGTAGGACGGACCATCGTCGCCGGTAAAGACAACGTTGCCGAAGGCATCGGTCGCGTAGTCAAACACATAGCCAGGCATTGGCACCGCCACGACCGTTACGCGCGACCCGATACCGTACAGACCGGTAGAGAGGAACTGTCCGAGCGGCTGCCCACTCTCATCGACCCCGTCCACACTCAGCACAACGCTCGCCTGCGGAGCACAGTAGCGCGGAGTGATTTCGATCCTAGCGTCAGTCTTATCCTCAGACACAATCGCGTCCGCCTTGTCCACCGTATAGGTAAAGTCGAGCTGATCGCTCACGGCGTACGCATCATCGCCCTCGCCCAGATACCAGCCCAGGAACAGCGCGTTATCCGTGGCGGCGGAAAGGTCGACCGTCTCGCCGGCATTGCGATAGCAGTTTTGAGCGGTAACACTCAGGTGCGCAAAGTCCTGTGACGAATCGGTCGCCTGCGCATCGTTGACATGCACCGCATAGTCCTTGAGCTTAAAGCGGGCTTCCAGGGACAGATCCTTATCCGGCGTAAACGTGTAGACCGGCTCCCTGGAGATGTACTTGCCGGACTCGGTGTCATACCAACCCTTAAACGTGATGTTGTCGTTGAGCATTCCTAGAGCACCGGCATCGAGCGTGACCTCGTCGCCTGCATCAATCGTCGTCGCGCCGGAAACATCGGGCAGTTCAACGCCGTCCATCAGCTTACGTTCGCCTTTATCGATCGTTTGGGCATAGGAGATCTGGAACGACGTCGGCTCAGGCTTCTTGAGCTGTAGCGTGCCCTTGGTCTGGGTTTCAAAATGCGAATAGCCGTCGTCATACACGAGCTTTACGGGCTGTCCGTCCATCGACTCATCGAAAACGTCGCCGTCGCAGGGGGTGGCCGTAAGGTACTCGCCGAGCTCTTCCTGTATGAGGGCCTCGTAGTCCCAAATCGATACCGAATGCGGGTAATCGAGCTCGACGTTCATACCCTCGAGCGAAATGGTCTCCCCCGTCTCGTAGGTCATGTTGTTGGGGTCGCATGAGATCTCAACGTTCTCGAGCACCTTGCCCACCGGGACGGGCAGGCAGCCGTTGCACCTCTCCCAAACAGCTTTGGGCTCTCCCTTGCTGTACTTTGGAATCATCTTTGCGGGGACCATGACGGTCATGTTGTATTTGGGGAACGTGTCGGTGTTAATGACCACCGCATGGTTGCACCCAAAGAACACGGTCTCGAGATTGGTACTGCCAAACGCCTTTTCCGGCAACTCCTCGATCTTGGAGTTATATGGCAGCGTCAGTCCGCCGCTCAAGTCGGTGCCGTAGAAGCAGGTGTGGCCAAGCGTTTCGACCGTTGTGTTGCTCTCGAGCCCTGTGGTAGCAAGGTTCGAGCAAAACCTGAACGCGCAAACGCCAATCGATGTAATGGAGGCATTCTTGTCCAGGCCGGTATCGGTCAGAGCCTTGCAGCCTTCGTAGGCTCTGTCGGGAATCGATGTGAGGCCGACAACCTTGTCGAGCCCCGTGGACACCAGTCCACTCTCGGCAAACGCGGCGTCGCCCATAGAGCCAATAGTGGCAACCTCGTTGATGTTCAAACTCATAAGCGACTTGCAGCCATAGAATGCCTCTTTCCCGATGGTGCCGATGGTCATACCGGAAAGGCTGATATCGGTGAGATTCGGGCAGTTATAGAAGGCGTGCAATCCGATTTTGGAAATGGAAGTGTTCTCAAAGCGCACTGAACGCAGATTGGTAGAGTCGGCACAGAGCTGTGCGTCGACTTCATCCACCCCGTAATCGACAATCAAATTCGTTACCATTCGACCGTCGACGGAGTTCTCGCGCGGGTTGTTTTCATCGATTTCTACCGTAAGATTTCCGTTTGCGTCGCACGGATACAGATAGTAGTTGGGCATGAGCTTGGCATACTCGTAGGCTGCCTGCTGCAGGTTGCCCTTGCTGTACGCGACAAGGCGCGTGTAGCCATCGTCATACACCAGCTGTATGGGTTCTCCGTCCATCGAGCCATCGAAGACGTCGCCGTCGCAAGGGGTTGCCGTAAGGTACTCGCCGAGTTCTTCCTTTAT
Organism: uncultured Collinsella sp.; assembly: GCA_905202925.1. Taxonomy (GTDB): domain Bacteria; phylum Actinomycetota; class Coriobacteriia; order Coriobacteriales; family Coriobacteriaceae; genus Collinsella. The sequence continues at coordinate 150,157 of CAJKTW010000001.1, forward strand.
GAGGGCTTCGTAGTCGCTATCCATCGTCGAATGAGGATATTGAAACGTGACGCTCATGCCCTCGAGCGAGATCTTTTCCCCCTGCTGATAGGCCATCTTGTCGGGATCGCGCGAAATCTTTATCTTTTGGAGTACCTTACCCACGGGGACGGGCAGGCTACCATTGCAGCTCTCCCAAACCTCTTTAGGGTGGCCGCTTTCGTATTGCGAAACCATCTTGGCAGGGACCATGACAGTCATGTTTTGCTTGGGGAACGTGGTGGAATTAATGAGCACCACATGGTCGCATCCAAAGTACACAGTTTCAAGCTTAGAGCCATAGAACGCACGACTCGGCAGTTCCTCGATCTTGGAATAAAGGGGCAGCGTCAGCCCGCCGCTCATATTGGTCCCGGAGAAGCAACCTTCGCGGAGCGTCCTGATCGTCGTATTGCTCTCAAGTCCGGTCGTCGCAAGGCGGGAGCAGTTTTTGAACGCATTAACGCCGATTGACGTGATGGATGTGTTCCCGCCCAGACCGGTATCGGTCAGAGCGCTGCAGGCATTATAAGCGTTCTCAGGAATCGAACTGAAGCCAACGACCTTGTCGAGCCCCGTAGACCGCAGCCCGCTCCAGGCAAACGCGGCATCGCCCATCGTGCCGATGGTAGCGGCGTCGTCAATATTTAGGCTCGTAAGCGATCCGCACCCAGAAAAGGCCCCTGTTCCGATACTTCCAATGGTCATACCGGAAAAGCTGATATCGGCGAGATTGGAGCACCCAGAAAAGGCGTGTAGTCCAATTGAAGAAATAGAGCTGTTCTCAAAACGCACCGAACGCAGATTGGAGGAATACTCACAAATATATCCGGGGACCCCATCCGCTCCGTAATCAACGATCAGATTGGTTACCAATTTACCGTCGACAGAGCTCCCATACGGGTCGTTTCCATCAATCTCTACCGTAACGCTTCCGCTTGCATCGCACGGATACACATAGCCGTTCGGCATAAGCTTGGCATACTCATAGACCGTTGGGTCCTCATACACGAGGGGATCGACCTCGCTGTCATCGGACGAGGGTTCCGCCGTGGCAACCAAACTCTTTACAGCATCGGAGTTGGCCGCGGCACCTGCGAGATCCTGCGTCAGGCTCGTCCCGGGGGCGTCGGATGCCGCGCTGGATGAGTCGTCCTGCGTATTACTCGTTTGGTCGGAAGACGTGGATGAAGCGCTTTCGTCCGAAGGTGATGATTCATCGACCGCATCGGTATCGGAGCCCGAGTCGGTCTCTTGGGCCTCGCTCTCGACAGCGACCGCCCCGGCATCATTGGCATAGGCTGTGCTGGGCGCAAGGGGTATCGAGGTCACGACCATCGCGACCGAAAGAAAGACGACTAAAAACCTATAGAGGGCAGCAGTGATCCTGTTCATAGGAACCTTCCCGCAATTCGCAAAGATACAGAGTCCCAGTGTGGGCCACCATCTCACAATACCCTGCATAAGCGACAATGCGGGAAGGCTGCGCAAACGGTTTATCTAAGGGCGCAAATGGTTGGTCTAATCGCAGCTCAAATCGCGTAGAGCCTCAATCGCCATGTCGACTTCCTCGGCCGTGTTGAAGTAACCAAACGAGAAGCGAACGACACCCTGACGCTCGGTTCCCAGCGCGCGGTGCATGAGCGGAGCGCAATGGGCACCGGGGCGCGTCGCAATCCCCCACCCTTGCATGAGCGCGTCCGAAATCTCGGCAGAGTCGATATCGCCCACGTTGAGCGACACGATCGCCGAGCGCGCAGGTTGGTCAAACGCACCGTAAAGTACAATGCTGGGGATTTCGCGAGCGCCGGAGAGGAAACGTTCGGCGAGTGCGCGTTCGTGAGCTGCAATCGTCTCCACCCCGCCCCGGGCCTCGATAAAGTCGAGACCGGCAGAAAGTCCCGCGATGCCGTGACCGTTGAGCGTGCCCGCCTCCAGGCGCGTGGGCCACTCAAGTGGCTGCAGTGGGTCAAAGCTGTGCACGCCCGTGCCGCCCATGGCCCACGGAGACACGTCAATGCCCTCCGCCACGGCCAGGCCGCCGGTGCCTTGGGGTCCCATGAGCCCCTTGTGGCCGGCAAAGCACACCACGTCGAGCCCCATGGCATGCATATCGATACGCGCCGTGCCGGCAGACTGAGAGGCATCGACGATTACCAGCGCACCGGCCGCATGGGCCATGGCCGCCACGCGCGCAATGTCGACCGCGTTGCCGGTCACATTTGAGGCGTGCGTCACCACCACGGCACGTGTGCCCGGCGTCACCAGCCGCTCAAGCTCTTCGTAGTCGAGCGCACCGTTCGCGTCGCAGCCCGCATGCTCAACGGTCACACCCCGCTCCGCTGCCAGGCGGTTGAGCGGACGCAGCACGGAGTTGTGCTCGAGCACCGTCGTGACCACGCGGTCGCCGGGGCGCACCGCCCCGTTGATGGCGGTGTTGAGCGCCGCCGTAGAGTTGGGCGTAAAGCACACATGGTCCGCCCTCGGGCAACCTAAAAGGCGCGCGAGCTTGGCACGGCAACCGTGAATCGTGCGAGCGGCATCGAGGGCACCCGACGTGGCGCCGCGCCCGGCATTGCCGAGCGAGCACATCGCCTGCGTCACGGCATCGATGACCGTCTGCGGCTTGTGCATGGTCGTCGCCGCGTTATCCAGGTAGATCATCACACGACCTCCCACATATCAATCACGGTATAGCCCTCGGTGGGAACGCCCGCCGCGGCGAGTTCGCCGCGCAGCAGCTCCTCATCGGCAGGCAACGCTTTCCACGCCAGGCCGCAGCCGGCAGCGACCTCCCCGGGCACGGGAATCGTTCGCCCGGGAAGGCCGCGCTCGATGCACAGAGACTCGCAGCCCATGGCGGCAGCCGTGGTGGGAAACGTGATGACAAGCGCTGGGCGCTTCTCCCTCATGGCAACTCCAACCAATACGCTACGGGCGCACGACGCGCACGGCTTGTTCCATCTTCTCCACGATCACATACATATTCGTGACCTCGCCCACGGCAAGCTGGTCCTTAATGCCATAGTGGTCGAGGCAGGTGCCACAGGTGAGGATTTCGACGCCCTGCTCAGCCAGCCCCTTCAGGTCGTCAAGTACCGGCGAGCCCTCGACGGTGAGCTTGGCGCCGCCGTTGTAGAACAGCATGGTCGCGGGCAGCTCCTCCTGCTGCGTCACGGCAAAGATGAAGGCCTTCATGAGCTTGTGGCCCAGCTCGTCGTCGCCGCGGCCCATGCAGTCGGTGTAGACGGAAATGACGAGCTCGCCCTTGCCGGTGCTGGCACCGCAGAAAGCGGCACCGTCCTGCTCGGGGTCTGCCACGGCAACGGCACCGGAGGTCGCCACGGTCACGCGCCACTCGGCGTCAGAAACCTTCTCGACCGAGGCCGTGCAGCCCTTCTCCTGCGCCATCTTGGAGATGTTCTTGACGGCGGTCTCGTTATCGACCGAGGTCACTACGGCACCCTCGCCGTCAAGCTGTTTGAGTGCCTTAAGCGTCTTGACGACGGGCAGCGGGCAGGCATCGCCCATGGCATTGACTTCAATCTTGGTAGACATAGCTACATCCTTTCAAAAGGGACCGCCCAGAAAAGTAGGCGGTCGCATAAACGGTTTTCTTTAATGCACAACGCGAACAGCAGGACCGCCCGGCACCGCCTCGCACACGCGACCGATAACGGCGGCGATGCACCCCTCGGCATCCAGGCGACGCGCAAGCTCATCCACATCCGCCGTGGGCGCCGCGATAAGCAGGCCACCAGACGTCTGCGGATCGTACAGCGCGTCGAGCATGCCCGGCTCCAGGCCCTCGTCGACAGCCACACGCGGGCCAAAAAAGTCCTGGTTGCGGTAGGAGCCCGCTGGGATAATGCCCAGACGTGCCATGTCGAGTACCTGGTCAAAGAGCGGCACCGCCTCCGACGCAAGCTCAATCTGCACGCCCGAGCCCTCGGCCATCTCGCACGCATGCCCAATCAAGCCAAAGCCCGTGATGTCGGTACAGCCGTGAAGCTCAAGTCCCTCGGCCAGACGAATCGGTGCCTCGTTAAGGGTGCGCATCGAGTCAAACATGGCTGTGGCCTCGTCCTGCTCGATGAGTTCGCCCTTAATGGCCGTGGTGATGATGCCCGAGCCGATCGCCTTGGTCAGCAGCAGGACATCGCCCACGCGTGCGCCGCTGTTGGCGAGCATGCGGTCGAGCGCGACAAAGCCGCTCACAGACAAGCCGTACTTGGGCTCGTCGTCGTTGATGGTGTGACCGCCCGCGATGGAGCAGCCCGCCTCGACGCACTTGTCGGCACCGCCCGCCAGAATCTGGCCGGCAACCTCAACACCCAGGCAACTGGGTATGCAGAGCAGGTTCATGGCATGGCTCGGCCGCCCGCCCATGGCGTAGATGTCCGACAGCGAGTTGGCCGCCGCGATCTGGCCAAACAGGAACGGGTCGTCGACCATCGGCGGGAAGAAGTCGATGGACTGCACGAGGCCCAAGTTCTCGCCAACGCGAAAAACGCTCGCATCGTCGGAGGTATCGAACCCCACGAGCAGGTTATCGTTATGCACATTGGGCAAGTCGCCCAGGACCTGGGCGAGGGCTCCAGGAGCCAACTTAGCGGCTCAACCGCTCGCGGCAGTCATAGACGTGAGCCTCATGGTGTCCTTAGCCATACGAACCCCCTTCCAACAAATCAACGACTTTAAGTATACGCGCCAGGCACGCTTCCCAAGAGACCGCCGACGGCTCGAACGTCGAAAGCGGCGCCGCAAGCGCCTGCGCGATAGCATCTGCCAGTGCGCGCTCAAACAACGGAAGGTCGGCCGCCACGGGCGTGTCGACATCCGTCATACGCGGCGACGCCACCCACGTCACGGGAGCACCGGGAAGCATCGCCTCCATCCAGGGACGAACGCCGGGCAAATCGGTCGCCACAACTTTGCAGCCGCACGCGAGGGCCTCGATCGTCACGAGCGGCAGACCCTCGTAAAACGAAGGCAGCACAAAGACGTCGGAACTGCGGTAGGCACGCACGAGCCCATCGCTATCCAGGCGCCCCGCCAGCGTAACCGGCACATCCGAGGCCGCGGTCAAGCGCTCGATACGCGCGTACTCGGCATCGTCCCCGCGGCCGCCCACAAGTACCAAGCCAGATGGGCGTACGCCATCGTCAATCGGCAATGACACGGCTCGAACCAGCGACTCAACGCCCTTTTTAAAGCAAATCTTGCCCACGTACACAAGCGATCCCGACTGCCTCGCCACGCTTGCATCGCGGCAGAAGACGCGATGGTCGTAGCCCGTCCCAATCACGTGGATACGATCGGCATCGACGCCGCACACCAGGCCAATCTGCTCAGCCTGCTCAGCATGGAGCGCAAAGACGGCATCGAGCCGACGAACCGCACTTACGATGCGATCGTGCTCGAGCGCATGCGAACGCAGCTGGCGCAGGTCGGTCGAATGGCACACGGCAACAACCGGCACGCCCCGGACGCGCTCGCGCGCCAATGCGGTCACCAGATACAGGTGATGGCAGAGCACCAGATCGGGCCGAAACTCAGCCACCACCCGATCGATTGCAACAGCAAATGCCCGCTCAAATGCCTTGAGCATCGAGGGCGTCAGGTCACGATAGCGCGTGGAGGGATAGGGCATGACATCGGACATACCGCAGATGGGAAACGGCAGCTCGGGCGACTCGAACGGTACGGCAAACACGGCAGCACGCCAGTCCAGCTCGCCTTGGGTATCACCCGGTGCCGCGCCGCAAAGCACGGCGGCGCGATGTCCCGTCTCGATCTGTTCGCGCACGAGCGCGGCAAGGTAGGTGCCGCTGCCGGTGCTATCTGGTTTTTGTGCCGAGATATTGAGGATGCGCATGTCGCGGTACACCCCTAGGCCAAGGCGGCGGCGCGGACAGCCGCGCCGATCGCTCCGGCAAAGCGAGCCTGGGGCGAGGTGGTCACCGGCGACCCCAGTAGCTCGCCCAACCGCTCCACTACGAAGGCGTTCTCGCACAGGCCACCGGTCAGGTAGTACGGTGCGCCCGCGGCCTGCCCGGCCATGGTCGCCACGCGCGAGACCACGCTGTCGATCACGCCACGTGCAATGTTCTCGCGCGGCTCACCGCGACCGATTAGGCTGATAACCTCGCTTGCGGCAAACACGGTGCACATGCTGGAAATCTTGGTAGGCTCGCCGGCGCGGGCGAGGTCTGCCATCTGCTGCTGGGTAATGCCCAGGCGGTCGGCCATGATCTCCAGAAAGCGCCCCGTGCCGGCGGCGCACTTGTCGTTCATGGCGAACTTGGCCACGCGGCCGCCCTTAAGCTGAATGACTTTGGTGTCCTGGCCGCCCACGTCAATCACCGTGCCATGGTCGCCAAACAGGCGCACGGCACCGGTGCCGTGGCAGGTGATCTCGGTCACGACCTTGTGCGCATAGGGCACGGCGACACGGCCGTAGCCAGTCGCGACCACGCGAACATCGTCGCCCGTCACGTCATAGCCGGCTGCGGCGAGTTCACCGCGTAGGCGCTCGGCCGCATCGACCGACGAATACCCCGTCGGCATGACGCAGGTCCACGCAACGGCGTTGTCCGTCTCCACCACCGCAGCCTTCGCGGCCGTCGAGCCTATGTCGATACCAATGCCAACCACGGCATCCTCCTTCTATGCGGCAAAGCAGCTATCCCTTTGCCGCATTTGTCCTACAGGGTCTCGATAAAGGCAGCGATGCGCGTCTCGATCTGGCCCATGTCGCCGTTGCTGTAGTCGGTCTCGATCTTCATATACGGAATACCCGCGCCCTCGACAGCCTCCTGCATGCGCGCACTCTCCACGTTAAAGGTGTGGCAGGCCTGTAGCACGCTCTCTACCACGCCATCGACATGATACTTCTCGCACATGGCCAGCGTGTTTTCCATACGACCATCGTTGGGCGTCATGACCGAGCAGTTGATGTCCAGGTAGCGGTCGGCGATGGCACGCAGGATGTCGGGAGCCTCCGGATCGATCATCATGGCCGCCGTGCGCTCGCCCGAGCAGTCGTCCATGCACACGACCACACCGCCGTTGGACTCGATGGTGCGACCGATCTTGTTGATCACGCCGCCCACCGGGCAGCCGGTGATCAGAATGCGCTTGGCATCCGCCGCGACCGGGCGCTCGCCCGCGTCGTAGGCCTCGCGCAGCTTGGCAACCTTTTGCTCCAGCTGCTGCGTATAGGCCTCGATATCAAAGCTGAACGTACCGGCAAACATGGTGCTCATCAGGTCGACGCCGCTCATGGCCGCCGGCTGGTTGGCCTGCAGTGCAAACATCTCGAGCTGGGCCGCACGCAAGCGGTTGCGGCGACGGACGGCAGCGCGCAGGTCATCGTCGGTAATCGTGATGCCGTAGAAGCCCTCGAGCTCCTCCTTGAGCAGGCGGCACTCCTCGTACCAGCCTTCACGCTCGTAGGCACGATCGCGACCCTGCGGAAGATGCAGAATGTGCGTGCGCTTGAGCTCGTTGAGTAGCTCGTACATCTTCTTCTTGCCGTCGCAGGTGGTCTCGCCGATGATCATGTCGCTAAAGTACGTAAACGGGCACTTTTGCGAGTAGGCAAAGCCGTACGTCGATTTGATGAGCGGACACAGATTTGCCGGCAGCACCTTCTCGGCCTCGGGAATCACCTCGTCGGATGTGCCGCACAAGGCCACACTTGCAGCGCCCGCGGCATCGATAATCTCGAGCGGCGTATAGCTGCACAAAAAGCCGACCAGGCGATTACCCGCCTGCTTATAATCCTTGACGCGAATAAACGCCGCCTTGCGTTGCTCGTTGAACTCCTCAAACGTGCGCGGCAACGGCTGCTCAGTATTTTCCGACATATAACTCCTTAACAGACCTTTTAACCAACCAAAGAAACGGCTTTCCCAGGTGCCCGAGGTTGCCGTGAAAGAGGAGCGCCGCGTACTTCTGGTACGCAAGCGACGGTTTGAACGGCAAGATCGGGTGCCTGGGGAAGCCGCCGAGACGGATAGCCCTAAATGGTTTCCAAGAAAGCCTCGATCCTGGTTTGCAGTTGGCCTGCGTCCTCGCCGGCGTAGTCGGTCGTGATGTGCATGAACGGAATGCCCGCCTCCTCGGCGGCCTCCTCCACGGCAAACGACTCCATCTCGTAGAGCGTGCAGAACTGCAGGGCCACGTCGACAATGCCGTCGGCATGCAGGTCCTTGGCCATCTGGACAATGTCCTTCATTCGCTGGTCGTTGGGCGTAAAGACGGCACAGTTGATCTTAAAGTAGCGCTCGGCGATGGCGTCGAGCATCTCGTCGACCGTCTCGCCGGACTCGTCGACCAGATCCTTGTAGTAGCGCGAGCCCGTGCAGGACTCCTCGCCTACCACAAGGCCGCCGGCTTTCTCGATGAGGTTGAACAGCTTCCAGTTGGGCACGGCCATGGGCGTACCGGTGTACAGGATGCGCTTGGTCCCCTTGGGTGCTACGCCCTCGCCGGCCTCGACACGCTGCTCACACTCGGCCGCCATATCGTTGATGGCTCCGGTCAGACGCGGCGTGTCGTCCATAAAGGCGGCCTGAACGGTCAGCAGGCTGTCGAGACCGCTAATGGGCGCTGGGTCGGCAGCGCGCGTGGCAGCGAGGCGCTGCAGGGCGCGACGCTTCTCATTGACGGCGCGGATGGCGGCCTTCAGACGCTCAGGCGTAATCGTGACGCCGCACTCTTCCTCAATCTTGGCGGCGAGCTTTTTAACCTCGGCCTTCCAGGTCACGAGCGTCGACTCGTCGTGCACGTTGGGAATATCCATGACGTACATGTTCTTTTGCGTGGCAAAAAACTCGTAGGCCTTCTTCTTGCCATCGCAGGTGTTCTCGCCTACCACCAAGTCACTCGACTCGATGTAGGGGCAGACCTCACCCAGCTTAAAGCCGGCAAAGCTCTTGATAAGCGGACAAGTGTTGCGCGGCAAGTGCTCCTCGACCTTGTCCGTTGCCCAATCGGCACCCGAGCACAGACCAACGGGAATGCCGTCACAGGCAAGCACGATCTCCTCGGGCACGTACACGCAGAACGAGCCCACGATTTTGGTGGCCTCGCCAGCCTCCTTCTTGTCGAGCATCTCCTTAATACGGCCGCTGTGGATGTTGGTGGCCACAAAGTCCAGGTAGGACGTGGACTTGGGGCGATTGTTCTGCGTCAAGAACATATCGCCGTACATCTGGCCCACGGCGCCTAGCAGCATGTCGTGGTCGGCAAGATTCATGCCGAGGCTCTCCCACATCGGATGGAAATCGAATTCTACAGCCATAAAGGTTCCCCTCTCGAACCAAAAACGGATAACAGCGGTATCGATGCACGACGGACGGCGATTGCCCGGCCGTGCTCAAACCCGGAATTTTAGGGAACCTGCTTTGCGGTCGATTATTTAGTTGTGCGTCGTCTCTCCCGGAGCCATGAACATACCTGCTCATATGCGGCTCCGAGCCATATAGAGGGCACGCGCGGCAACGCGGCGAATGTATGACGTCTGCGGCATGTGCGCACCCTCCTTTACAAGTTAGGGTCAACTATATCAACGGTCATCGACCATGCGAACACCGTTGACATTCGTACGACAGCGTCGTGTGCCGTCGTTTAATAAATAATTATCTTGATTGATAAGAGTTTGTCATTCCTCATTCGGCGAACGGCAAAAATAAAGCCGCCGAGGCTTATATCCCCCGACGGCATTACCCGGCGCTATCGACAAACCAAATGGATCCTGCTCGCATCAAAATGCATGCGCAAGGTCTCCCCCGCCTGCGGCAACTCCTCTACAGGCACGCCCACCTTGTTGACCTTCCACTGCAGGCGAGTCGGCGCATCGATGCGCGGCGCATCCAACAGCACCAGGCGCTCAAAACGCGAATCGCTCACGCGCGCCACGTGCAGGTCGTAGCTGTTGCGACCCCGCTCAGCGCGATTGTCAACATGGAAGTAGCTTGCGCGAATGCCCAGGTACGCCACATTATCGGGAACCTCGCGACCCACGTTAAAGGTCATGCCCCAGTCGAGGGCTTCAACTTCTTCGTCGCCGATCTTGCGCGCCCGGCTTGTGTTCTTGCAGCCCGTCAGGCGCAGCGCCGCCAGCGTCTGCGGACGGCGGACCACGTCCTCGACAGAGCCGATCTCCTCAACATGCCCGTCGTGCATCACGCAGATGCGCTGGCACAGGCGGCACGCCTCGTCGATGTCGTGGCTCACGTAGAGCACGGTGCGGTTGCACACATCGAACAGGTCGAGCATGTTCTGTTCGAGCGCGCTCTTAAGATAGGAATCGAGTGCGCTCATGGGCTCGTCGAACATAAAGATGCCCGGGTGCGCCGCCACCATGCGCGCAAGCGCCACGCGTTGCTGCTGACCGCCCGAGAGGCGCGCGGGATAGCGGTCGACAAAATCGGCCAGACCGAAAATGCCCAGATAGCGCTCGGCGAGCTTTTTGCGCGCGGCGGCGTCACCCGCGTCCTTTACACCGGCGCACACGTTATCAGCCACCGTCATGTTGGGAAACAGCTGATAGTTTTGGAACAGCAAGGCACACTTGCGCTCCTGGGGCGACAGGTTGATACCCGCCGCCGAGTCAAAGAAGGTCACGCCGTTGACGACGATCTCGCCCTCGTCGGGCATCTCCACGCCGGCAACGCAACGCAAGGTGCAGCTCTTGCCACAACCCGAGGCGCCCAGCAGCGCCACGCGCTCCTCGCCGGCCTCAAGCTGCATGTCGAGAGTGAACCCCGGATAGCGCTTTTTGATATCCAGAACAAGCGACATGGCTTATCGACCTCCCTTTGCGACCGTGTCATCGCGCATAAGCTCGGCCAGCGCCTCGCGATCGATACGCAGTGCATCGCCGCCGACTGGGTCGAGCGAATCGGTCTGGCCGCCCAGCTGCTTGGCCTGCTTGCGCTCCGCGCGGGACAGGCCGCGCTCACGGTACTTTTGCGAATGCGCCGTGTACATATTGATGAACAGAATGACCAGGAAGCTGAACACGATTACGACGATGACCCAAAAGAGCGCCACCGACGTGTTGCCGCCCATCCACTCAAAGTAGATGGCGATGGGAATGGTCTGCGTAATGCCGGCATAGTTGCCCGCAAAGAACAGCGTGCAGCCAAACTCTCCCATGGCGCGGGCAAAGGCGAGGACCGTACCGGCGGCAATCGAGGGCCAGCCAAGCGGCATCATAAGCTTGGTAAAGATGCGACGCTCGGACCATCCCAGAGTTCGCGCGGCATCGAGCATCTGCGTGTCAAGGCTCTCGAAGGCTCCGAGCGCTGTGCGGTAGACCAGCGGAAACGACACCACCACGGCAGATATCACCGCCGCGGGCCAGGTAAAGACGATCGAGATGCCGTGCGCGATGAGCCACTGGCCCACCCCGGTCGAGCGGCCAAACAGCATGAGGAGCAGAAAGCCGCAGACCGTGGGCGGCAGCACCATAGGAATCGTAAAGACCGAATCGAGCAGGCCCTTGATGCGACTCGAGGTACCCATAGTCTTCCACGCGGCGAACAGGCCCAGCGCAAAGGAGATCAGCAGGGCAAGGCCGCTCGTTTTAATGGACACCCAAAACGGGCGATAGTCGATGCCGGTCAAAAAGGCGACAAGGGACGCCAAGGGCTCCTGTTCATCTTGCATCATAACAGATGATGCTACCACGATTTGAGCGCTATCAAGCCAACGCGCGCCGCCCTTGGCATCACCCGAGGCTGATGCGATGACCACATAGCGGTCCCCATTCGCACCGCGCTCATCAAAGGCATAGGTATACCCGCCGGTATCAAACGTTGTTTCCGTCGTGACATACCAAGGAAGATCCACGTCCCCTAGCTGCGCACCTCCCATGCAGTTTGAGCTGTCGAGCTCACAGACGAGGGCTTTGAGACCCGATACGCACTCGTTGTCCTGCGGATCCAATCCAAACTTCTCGACCGCCTTGGGCGATATCCACACCACAACGCGATCGGCAGCAGGCGCCACTACAAGGTCCACGTCCTCGTCAACGGGAAACCGGTAGCCCTCAGGCTGGCCCTCCATGGCACGAGCGGTCCCCTTGGCCAACCGCTCAAAACCCTCGATCCCATAGGAAAGCCCATGAGCGGTCGCAGCAACCTGGGCCCCGTCCTCAGCGACCCCAGCAAACGCAAATCCCGGCACCCAGCAAAGCGCGAAGGTCAAAGCACAGGCGACAAGCATGCGGAATCTATTAAGCACGAAAAGCTCCAAGCGAATACAAGGACGGAGTGAAACACAAAACGATGGAATTATCGCGCCAAGCCGCACTACGCGGAAAGCTCAAAGCCGTACTTGGCCCAAATCTTCTGAGCCTTCTTGTTGGTCAGACAGAAGTCGATAAACGCCTTGGCCTCGTCGGCGTGCTCGGAGCTCTCGGCAACGGCGCCCGGGTACACGATGGGCTTGTGCGAATCCTCGGGGCACACGAAGGCCTCCTCGATGCCGTCGTAGCGGAAGATGTCAGAGCTGTAGACAAAACCGGCCACGCAGTCGCCTGTGGACACATAGGCGGCGGCGGTACCAACTTTGTCTGCCAGTGCGACCTTGTCGGCGATCTCGGGAGCGTACTCGCCGTCTTCGCCCTCGGCGCCGGTATAGAGGCCCACGGAGGCCAGGGCCTGGTTGGCGTACTTGCCGGCGGGAACGGTCTTGGCGTCGCCAATGGCGATCTTGCCGTCCAGATTCGCGACGCCGGCGATGGCCTCGACCTTGGTGTCGGAGCCCTCGGCGCGAATGATCACGAGGTCGTTGACGAACATATCCTCACGGGTGTCGGCGTCGACGAGCTCGGCGGCTTCGGCGTCGTCCATGGCGCCCTTGGAAGCGGTGATGAGCACATCGGCCGTGGCGCCGGCACGCATCTGCTCGACGAGGTCGCCGGAGGCCTTAAACTGCGTGTCGGCAAAGGTGGTGCCGGTCTGATCGGTGTAGAGCTCCTGGACCTCGGGCAGGGCCTTCTCGAGAGAGTTGGCAGCGAAGACCTGAAGCTCGACAGCTTTCTTGGAAGATGCCTTAGCAGAACCGGCATCGGAGCCAGTCGGCTCAGACGTCTTGTTGCCGGAGCAGCCAGCAAGGCCAAGGCCGGCGGCAGCGGCAGCAGAAAGCGAGATGAAACCGCGGCGTGAAACCATATCGAACATATTCAACCCTTTCGGACGTTTTGCCCGGACGCCACACCGCGGGCTTTATTCTGCAATCAGATTATACTTCTGCGGGAATAGTGATAGTGAGAAATTATTCTCGCCAGAGAATATAGTTTCAAGTTACCGTGCACCTCGGCGTCGCTTCGGCGGAAAACAAAAGCGGAGCAGCCGTTCAGGTCGCCCCGCCGCAGGTAAACCGCTTAGTTGGTATGTCCGCCGCCCGCTGTCATCTGAGCCGCATGCTCCAGCTGGTCCGCTATGGCCTCCCAGCTTTCGCGGGCGGCCTTCGTAGAACCGGGAAAGTTTACGACAAGTGTATGACCTCGTTGCATGCAAATAGCGCGCGAGAGCATGGCGCGGCGCGTCTTGGTCATAGAGTACGCACGGATTGCCTCGGCAATACCCGGCACATCGCGGTCACAAACGGTACGCGTCGCCTCGGGCGTCACGTCGCGCATCGAAAGCCCCGTGCCGCCGCAGGTGAGTACGACATTGGCGTGACACTCATCGGCGGCTTCCACAATGGCATCACCGATCTCGCTGACGTCGTCGCGCACGACCACATGCGAGGCGACCGTCCAGCCCTGCGCCACGATGAGTTCCTCGAGTGCGGCTCCAGCCTCGTCCTGGGCAAGATCGCGCGTGTCCGAACACGTCACGATCGATATCTTCAACTCCACAGCATTCCTCCTACAACACGGCGCCCTCGGGCAGATCGACGCGAACAACGTCCACGACATCGCCCGCCGCAAGGTCGCACGGTCCTTCGTCAATACGCAGCAGGCAGTTGGCCCGCTGCATCGTGCCGAGCAGCGCCGAATTCTGCGTCTTAGCCTCGGTCACCAACAACTCACCGGTCTCGGGGTCGCGCAAAACCGTGGCGCGATCGAAGAAGCGTCGGTCCTGGCGCTTCTTCACGCCGTGCGTCAATATCGCCTGCTGCACGGGACGCGTACCCTCGGCAAAACCGCGCATCTTGCGGATCGCCGGACGGGCAAGCATCTCAAAGCCTACATACGCCGCGGCCGGATTGCCTGAAAGTCCCAGGTAGGGCTTATCCCCGAGCAAGCCAAACGTGATGGCCTTGCCCGGACGCATCGAGATGCGATCGAACAGTACCTCGCCCTCGCGCCGGACGAGCGCCGTCACGTAGTCGTAGTCGCCTGCCGAGGCGCCACCGCTCGTAATGACAAAATCGCACTCCTGCGCGGCGCGATGCACCAGCTCGGCAATCGCCTGCTCATCGTCGGGCGCAATGCCGTAGAACACGGGCTCGGCGCCGGCATCGAGTGCCTCGGCCATCAGCGCCGAGGAGTTGGAATCGCGAATCTGACCGCGCGCCGGCACATTGCTCGGTGCGACCAGTTCCGTGCCCAGCGAGATGATGCCCACACGCGGGGCAGCGTGCACCTTCACGCTCGCATATCCGGCGCTTGCCAGCAGACCCGCGCCGGCCGGAGCCACGACCTCGCCGGCGTGCATCACAACATCGCCGGCATGGGCCTCCTCGGCGGCAGAGCGAACGTTCTCCCCTACCTTGGCAGGCGCCGAGAACCTCACACGCGAGTCCTCGTTGCCATCGCCGTCGAGCACATCGACGATCTCGTATTTCACCACGGCGTCGGCACCTTCGGGCACCGGCGCGCCTGTCATAATGCGGACCGCCTCGCCCGCGCCGATAGCGCCCTCAAACACATGGCCCGCGGCCTCGTGTCCGATAACGTCGAGCGTCACCGGCACCTCGCCAGATGCCTGCGCCAAGTCCGCCGAGCGCACGGCATATCCGTCCATAGCGCTGTTGGCAAACGGCGAAATGTCGATATCGGCCACCGCGTCCTCTGCCAAGGGAAGACCGGCGGCCTGCCACACGGGAATCTCGATGAGATCCGTCGGAGCAACGTGCGACAAAACAATCGACTGCGCGTCCTCCAGCGGAATGAGTTTCTCTGCCATGTGCACCTCTTAATGCTACGGCGCACAACAGTGGCGCCGGTTCTTTATGCTTGTCTCAGTATAATCCCCCGACGCGCGACCGCGACTTGGCCTGTACCCGCAAATACACCTGTCGGTTGCAGGCCGCGAAACGGAATGGAAACCAACCCACCGGCTCGTCGCGTTTACCACGTTCTATAATGCTCGTGTTGCAACCAAAAAGAGGAACGTATGACTCATAACGACAAACCCGAAAGCGCAAACGAGGCGCAGGATCATTCCCAGCCGCTCGACGACGGCGGCTTTTTCTCCCTTAACGACGTCATCATGGCAGGCAGGCAACAACTCACCCGCTCCGAGCATCTCTTGGCTGCCGACACGCGCCGTAACGCCCGCAACCTACTCGCGAGCGCCAAGTTGCTCGTACTCGTCGTCATCGTCTCGCTCGCCATGGGCGTTGCCGCTTGGGCGTTTTTGGCCTCGCTGAATATCGCGACCGACTATCGCGAACACCATGCATGGATTTACGCACTGCTTCCCGTTGTGGGCGTTGCCACCGCATGGGTGTACAAAAACCACGGCCTTGCTGCCAAACGAGGTAACAACCTGGTCATCGACTCCGCTCTAGGCACACGCCTCATCCATATGCGCATGGCCGTCCTCACCTTCGTCTGCTCCACGCTCACGCACCTAACGGGCGGGTCGGCCGGTCGCGAGGGCGCCGCGGTGCAGATTGGCGGCACCATCGCCAGCAACATCTCGAGCCTCGCCCACCTCAAAAAGCACGACCACCACGACCTCATGCTCGCCGGCATCTCGTCGGCCTTTGGCGCCGTATTCGGTTCGCCCCTTGCCGGAGCTTTCTTTGGCATGGAGATGTGCTTTATCGGCAAAATCGACTACACCGCAGGCATCTACTGCCTCGTCGCATCGTTTACCGGCTACTTTACGTCGCTCGCCCTGGGTACCGAGTACGAGGCGAATGTCATCGCCAGCGTTCCCGCCATGACGCCGCGGACGGTTGCCATCGTTGTTATCAGCGCCATTATCTTTGGTCTCACCGCGCGCCTCTTTTCCTGGTCGGTTCGAACCGTCAAGAGCCTGTACGGTCGCTTTATCACCAATTACCTTGTTCGCGCACTTATAGGCGCACTCGTGGTTTTGGCCGCCTATGCCCTCCTCGACGCCTGGGACTACGCCGGCCTTTCCACGTGGCTTTCCGGTGCCGGATTTGCAGGCAACACCACCCTGGCGGACGCAGCCATCAAGTTGGTCGTCACAGCGCTTACCCTGGGCGCGGGCTTCCAAGGCGGCGAGGTCACGCCCCTGTTTGGCATCGGTGCGGCACTCGGTGGCTGGATCGGTTGCCTTACCGGGCTCGACTCCAGTTTTCTGGCGGCTCTCGGCATGCTAGGCGTGTTCTGCGCCGGCCTCAACGTGCCCATCACCACCTGCATGATGGCCATCGATCTGTTCCACGGCACAGCCGCCGGGTTCTTTGTCATCGTGGCCTTTATCAGCTACCTAGCCGGCGGACACCGCGGCGTGTACCCCGCCCAGCGCATCATCTCACCCAAGCGCCGTTCGCTTATTGTGGACGAGGGCGGAACGGTAGCGGATGCTATCGAGCGCCACAACGACCTGATAGAGTAGACGTTAGTATTCGCCGTGCAGCCACAATCGGGGGTAATTCGACCTGAGCGCGACCGCACTGTCATGTCACACGCCGGGAGTCGCCCCATGCACGCAACTGATTTTGGTCGCACGCTCATCATCGCCAACCCCGCCGCCCAGTCGGGTGCGGCGCGCGAGGTCGCTGAGCGCCTGCAGCGCTTTTTAGACATGACCGCGCGCGCATCCCAGTTTGACCTGGTGCTGACCGAGCGCATGGGGCATGCCAAGGAACTTGCCGCACAGGCCCAGGGCTACCGCACCGTTATCGCCCTTGGCGGCGACGGCGTGATCCACGAGGTCGTCAATGGACTCATGACACAGGAAGAAGCGGTCCGGCCCGCCCTTGCCGTCCTGCCCGTGGGCTCCGGCAACGATTTTGCCCAGACCCTCGGTATCGACGATTTCTCCGGCAAGGATTTTGGCGCGCTGCTCACCTGCGAGCTGCAGCGTCAGGACATCGGACGCATTCGCTCATGGAGCCCTGCTAGCGGCAGCGGCGAGGCTACCGTCGAGTACTACGACCAGACGCTTTCGGTCGGCATCGATGCCGCCATCGGCCTTGGCACCACCGAGCTGCGCAAAAAGACCGGCTTGACGGGTGCTCCGCTCTACACCCTCTCGGGACTTGAGCAGTTTGGCCTGCGCTATCGCAACTACCCCATGACAGCCAGCTTTGACGGCACGCCCGCTGAGCGCATGAGGACGATCATCATGGCGATTCAGTTGGGTCCCACGTATGGCTCGGGCTATCGTATCTGCCCCGATGCCGACCCCTGCGACGGCATGCTCGACGTCTGCTACGCATGCGGCCCTGTCCCTCGCGCGGTTGCCCTGCCCATGTTTCTTTCGGCCAAGGACGGCCACCATACCAAGTTGCCACCGGTTCGCATGCGCCGCTGCCGCCATGTTGAGCTCACCTTTGAGGAGCCCGACTACCCCATCCAGGCCGACGGCGAGCCCGTTGTCGCCTCGCGCATCGAGGTCGACATCCTCAGCGGCGCCCTCCTCGTCTGGCACCCCACCCACTAACCCCACCTAAGTTGCGGTGAAATAGGGACTGTTTATGCAGCTAAAGCCGCAAATCAGTCCCTATTTCACCGCAACTTATGAAGAGATCATTCGTCGCTGCCCGGTTTGCGACGGTTGGCCTTTTTAATGGCGTTGAAGTGCTTATCATTGAGCCTGCGCTGGCGAGAGCGCTGAGGCACCTTGGTCTTTACGCGTCGGCGCGGTGGACGCCCGCGACGCTCGAGCTCGGCGCGTAGTTTGCGCAGGCAGCTCGCGCGATTCTGGAACTGGCTGCGGCTCTCGCGCGCCGTCACGGTAATCCCCGAAGGGATATGCTTCATGCGCACCGCCGAGTCCGTCGTGTTCACGCCCTGGCCGCCCGGACCCGTCGCGCGAAACACCTGGACCTCGCAATCACGCGCCAGCTCCTCGGCCGACATCTCGGCATAGCGCGTATACTCGCGCCATCCCATCTTGTTCTCGTCCATATCAACACCTCCCCTCATACAAAAAATGTGACAAAGGGACAGTCCCTTTGTCACATCGCATACCAATCGCTTGTGTCGCGCGCTTAGGCGAAGGTGATCTCGCCGTTATCGCAGTCCATATCGGCGATACGGGCCAGGCTCTCAACGCGGAAGCCGCGCTCGCGGAGCTTATCGCCACCGCCCTGGAAGCCCTTCTCCACCGCAATGCCAATGCCGGACACCTCGGCACCCGCAGCCTCGCAGATCTTGATAAGACCCTCGAGCGCACAGCCGTTGGCCAGGAAGTCGTCGATAATCAGGACCTTATCGCCCTCGGAAAGGAAGCGCTTGCCCACGATGACGGGGTACTCCTTCTGCTTGGTAAAGGAGTAGATGGTCGTAGCGTACTGCTCGCCGTCGAGGTTGATGGACTGTGCCTTCTTGGCAAAGACCACCGGCACGCCGCCAAAGTGCTGAGCGGCAATGCAAGCCATGCCAATGCCCGAGGCCTCGATCGTCAGGATCTTGTTGATCTCGACATCCTTGAACAGACGGGCCCACTCGGCGCCCATATGGTCGAACAGCTCAACGTCGCACTGGTGGTTGAGGAAGGCATCAACCTTAAGGACGTTACCGGCCTTTACGATGCCGTCATGGCGAATACGATCCTCAAGCTCCTGCATGGCGCAACCCCTTCTCGCGGCAACGATACCGCGCGATTAATAAACGTTGTTCGATAGTCTACCACGGACCGACCCCCGCCCGTCCCACAAGCCACATCGCACCACAAACCAGTCTTTTTGGGACGGCGCGAATACGTGGCAGGCAGCCTCCCAACACGCTAATGGCGGGCGCGCATCTTCACCAAACGCACCATGGCGAGCGCAAAGCCCACAGCGGCCACAGCCATGAGCACGTAGAACACCGAGCGAAAGCCAAATAAGAACACATCCGAACGGCCTGCAACGAAACTGGTCACGGCCTCGCCCATCGCCACGCTCATCTGCCCATACAGGATATGCGACGCCGCCGTAATGCCCACTGCCATGCCGGCATAGCGCGCCAAACTGCCCAAGCTGCCCGCAAAACCGAGTGCCTCGCGCGGAGCCGAGCCCATATACAGCGAGTTGTTGGGACTCTGGAAAATCGACGTGCCGCACGACATAAACGCGACACAGCACACGATCACAGGGATGGAGGAGTGCTCGTCGAGCGTGCTTACCGCAAAGAGACCGCATACGTACACACCCAGGCCGACCGCCGTGGGGCCCTCGCAACCAATACGATCGGATATCGTGCCCGAAAGCGGGCCGATAAAAGCATTCACCATCGGAAGCGCCAAAAAGAGCAGTCCGGAAATGTCGGAACCAAAGCCATGGGCGTCCTGAAAATAGAACGGCAGGATAAACTCGGATGCGCCAATGCCAACGAATACGATGAGCATGCAGGCAAGGTTGATGGTGAAGGCCGAATTTGCAAAGCAGCGACGAGCGGCCTCGATCAGGGACATGGGGCGCTCGCCGGCCTCCGGCTTAACATGCGGCAACGTGTAGAGCCCCACGATAAACGAGATAACGCCAATGGGCAGGTTGATGAGGAAGATGCTCTCCCAGGGAAAGCTCGCCACCAGCATGCCGCCAAGCACAGGACCACACATCATGCCGAGGGCCACGAAGGTCGCAAGGATGCCCATGGCACGGCCGCGCTCGCGCGCTGGAAACGACTCGGTGATGATGCCCATGTTGTTTGCCATGGCCGCTGCGCAACCGACGCCCTGAACGATGCGCGCCAGAATAAGAACCTCGAGCGAGGCCGAAAGGCCACACAGCAGCGAGCCGAGCGTAAAAACGATGACACCCAGCTGGAACACGCCCACTTTGCCGCGCACGTCGCCCAAACGACCAAACGGCAACATGGCCACGCACGTCGCAAGCAGATACACCGAGCTCACCAGCTGAATGCGATCGAGGCCCACGCCCAGCTCCTTTTGCATCACGGGCAGTGCCACGGTCACGACGGTCGAATCCAGACACGCCATAAACGTCATGATGAGCACGGTAAACAGAATCGCCCATTTGTTCTTGCCATGGGTGTCGCCCTCTAGGGCGATGTGCTCGCGGCGCAGCTGCTCTGCGGTTTTCTCCATATCCATCCTTTCGAGTGGCCCAACGCAAAAAAACGGGGCCCCAATCGCCTGTAAACAGCCGCGATTGGGGTCCCGCCTACGGAATCGGAACGTAAAGGTCACCGAAGCCCCCTGTCGGCATCGGCGACTTATGCGAACGCTAGCCTAGCACTGCTCGAGCGCCTGCTCAAGGTCGGCAATCAGATCGGCCGTGTCCTCGAGGCCGCACGACAGGCGCACCATGTCGGCGGAGATGCCACAGGCGATGAGCTCCTCATCGTTCATCTGACGATGCGTGGCGTTAGCAGGATGCAGGCAGCAAGTGCGGGCGTCGGCCACATGCGTGGCGATCTGGGCGAGCTTGAGGCTCTTCATAAAGGTCTCGGCCGCCGCGCGACCACCGTTAAAGCCAAAGCTCACGACGCCACAAGTACCGTTGGGCATGTACTTCTGAGCCAGGTCATAGTACTTATCGCCCTCCAGGCCCGGATAGCTCACAAAGCGTACCTTGGGATGGCTCTGCAGGAACTTGGCAACGGCCAGGCCGTTCTCACAATGACGCGGCATGCGCACATGCAGGCTCTCGAGCGAGCTGTTCAGGAAGAAGGCCGCCTGCGGGTTCTGCATGGGGCCAAGGTCACGCATGAGCTGCGCGGTAGCCTTGGTGATGAAGGCACCCTCGCGACCGAACTTCTCGGCATAGGTCACGCCACGGTAGCTCTCATCGGGCGTGGTGAGACCCGGGAACTTGTCAGCATGGGCCATCCAGTCAAACTGACCGTGATCGACAATCACACCGCCCAGGTAGGCCGCGTGACCGTCCATGTACTTGGTGGTGGAGTGCGTAACGATGTCGGCGTCCCACTCAAAGGGACGGCACATCACGGGCGTCGGGAAGGTGTTGTCGACCATCAGCGGTACGCCGTGGTCATGCGCGGCCTTGGCAAAGCGCTCAATATCGAGCACGGCAAGGGCGGGGTTGGCGATCGTCTCGCCAAAGACGAGCTTGGTATTGGGCTCAAAGGCTGCCTCGAGCTCCTCATCGGTGCAATCGGGGGCAACGAACGTGCAGGTAACGCCCATACGACCCATGGTATGGGCAAGCAGGTTGTAGGTACCGCCGTAGATGGCCGAGCTTGCGACCACATGATCGCCGGCGCCGGCCACGTTAAAGATCGCGAGGAAGTTCGCAGCCATGCCCGAGCTCGTGAGCATCGCAGCGGTGCCGCCCTCCATCTCGCAGATCTTGGCGGCAACCAGATCGCACGTAGGGTTCTGCAGACGGCTGTAGAAATAGCCAGACTCCTCCAGGTCAAACAGCTTGCCCATGTGCTCGGACGTGTCATACTTCCACGTGGTGGACTGGTAGATGGGCACCTGGCGCGGCTCCGCATCTCCCGGGTGATAGCCGCCCTGAACACATGTCGTACCGATGGTCTGCTCGCTCATATCTAGCTCCCTTGCCTGGGTTACATTTTTATCCGGTTCACGATACCGCTACCCCGCACCCCTCTCAACCCATCCCCAAGGTAGGTTATGGGACAAATCAACCGGGGGCATTTATCGCAGATCTTGGCATTTATTCGATAGATAAAAATGAGGCATACATGAGGCTTTCGATGAACAAATGCATCGGCAAGGGTACCA
The DNA here is from genome assembly GCA_905202925.1 of uncultured Collinsella sp. GTDB lineage: Bacteria > Actinomycetota > Coriobacteriia > Coriobacteriales > Coriobacteriaceae > Collinsella. Next base: position 172,230 of record CAJKTW010000001.1, read on the forward strand.
TAGGCGAGTACACCGTTACCGAGGAGACAACGATGAAGCAAATCGATACTGCCCAGCTCGACATCACCGCCTGTCAGGCTCAGGCTGCCGAATACCACGCCCGTGGCTTTAACTGCGCACAGGCCGTCGCCTGCACGCTCGCACCCGCCGTCGGTCTCGACCCCCAGACCGCCTTTATCCTCACCGAGGGCTTTGGCGCCGGCATGGGCGGCATGACCGAGACCTGCGGCGCTATCTCGGGCGCCGTGGCCATCATGGGCTTTGTAATGAGCGACGGCATGGATAACCCCAAGACCAAGGGCCAGACTTACAAGCTGTCGCGCGAAATCGCCAAGCGTTTTAAAACGAAAAACACGACGACCGTCTGCGGCACGCTCAAGGGCATCGGATCGGACAATGGTCCGCTCCGCAGCTGCCCCGGCTGCATCGACGACGCCATCGAGATCGCCTGCGATGTGCTAAAGCAGCTCGCCGACTAAACGGCGGCAACAGAAAACGACGGCTGGCGTGCTTGGGATTCATCCAAAAGCACGCCGGCCGTCGCCGTTAGAACTCGGCAAATATTGGAGCGCCGACCTCAATCTCCTCGCGCCCCGCCATAAGCTCGCGCATCTTAGCGCAAAAAGGCTCCTGCTCCCCCGCCTTAAACACCAAATGAATCGTCACGGCATCCGCGTAATCGGTATCCGAAACCTTGGCACCCGAATCCTGCGCCAAACGAAGCACCTGCTCATACTGCGGATAGGCCACGTGCACGTCAACAGGCACGACGCTCGTCATCTCAACGACCTGCCCTGCCTCCTGAGCAGCTGCCACCGCCGCCTGCGTCGCCGCGGTATAGGCGCGCACCAAGCCACCGGGCCCCAACAGCGTGCCGCCAAAATAGCGCGTCACCACGCAGCAAACATTTTTGAGCCCAGCGCCGCGCAACACCTCGAGCGTCGGCATGCCGCTCGTGCGGCTCGGCTCACCGTCATCACTCTGACGCTCGCGTCCATCGACCAAAATCCACGCGGGAACATTGTGTCGAGCGTCGTAATGACGCTTGCGAACCATCTCGATGAAGGCATTCGCCTCATCCTCGGATTCAATATGGACCAGCTGGGCAATAAACCGGCTCTTGCGATCCACAAACTCGCCAGAAGCCTCAATATTCGATCGCAGGGTAAAATAGCTGTCCAACAAAGCCCCTCAACAAAACTAAGCGCGGCAACAAACAGCCTCAATAATACGGCAAAGACAGCACCGTTGTCCTCGCCAACAAGAGCGAAAACGCCAATGATGCCGTCACCAACAGCGAGAACCCGTCAGCGCGAGCAAGGTGCCTTGAAAGACGAGATTGCAACAGAAATGAGGCTGCCGATGACCAGGCAAAAACAGCGAGATGCCAAGAACGGAACCGCCGATGATTCCGTCAACGAAAGCGAGAACCCGTCAGCGCGAGCAAGGTGCCTTGAAAGACGAGGGCATTGACCTTATGGTCATGCCCGAAGGCTTGAAAGGCAGATTGTCGCGCTGACGGGTTCGCAGCGTCAACAAAGTGCCGAGTGGGCCTATAAGCCGGGTTCTGTCGTGAACGGTCATTTATCTTGTCTGCACGTTACCGTGCAGCTCCACGCACGCTACCCGAACGCGGACCGGGCCGGCCCATAGCGTTCCTATTCGCGCTTGCTCCGGATGGGGCTTGCCAAGCCGCCGTGTTGCCACGACGCTGGTGGTCTCTTACACCACCGTTTCAGCTTTTCCCTTTACGCCTTGCGGCGCAGGTGGGAGTCTTCTTTTCTGCGGCGCTTTCCGTCGGATCACTCCGCCCGGCCGTTAGCCGGCATCCCGCCCTCTGGAGCCCGGACTTTCCTCACGCGTGCCGCAAGCAGCACATCGCGCGACCGTCTGGCCCACTCAGCAGTGCAAGAGTGTAACACACCGTTGCCGCAGGCAAAGGCACAACACAAGCGTTCGACACGATATGCCAAGAACCATGCCATGCGGTACAATAGGGTCGTCGATGGGCAACGTCGCCAGTCGAGACGCGACCGCGCTCCGCACCCCTCCGTCTACTCGGTGCGTTCCCGCCTCCTCCCCGAGGCGGGATGTCGGCATTTTCATGCACCGACAACCCAATAGCCTGTGAACAGCCCGGACAGCGTTGCGCACGAGTAGCATTGCGCACCTCACCGGCAAACGCAAAAAGGGACCCGTCCATTGCGGACGGATCCCTTAAAGCAAGTGATCGTCAAACCGATTTACTCGGCGTCGGTCTCCTCGTCCTTCTTCTCGGAAGGCAGCGGGGTAACCTCGATCTCGACGCCCAGAGTCTCAGCAGCGGACTTCATAGACAGGGAGATACGACGACGGTCGAGGTCGATCTCCATGACCTTGACCTGAACCTTGTCGCCCACGTGGGTGACCTGAGAAGGCTGGTCGACGTGCTTGTTGGCCATCTCGGAGATGTGCACCAGGCCCTCGATGCCCTCGCCCAGATCGACGAAAGCACCAAACGGGACAAGCTTGGTCACAGTGCCCTCGACGATAGCGCCGACGGGGTACTTCTTGACCAGTGCGCGCCACGGATCCTCGGTGGTCTGCTTGAGACCCAGGGAGATGCGCTCGCGGTTGAGATCGACGTCGAGAACCTCGACCTCGACCTCCTGGCCGACCTTGACAACCTCGGAAGGATGGTTGACGTGGTTCCAGGAGAGCTCGGAGATGTGGATGAGACCGTCGATACCGCCGAGGTCGACGAAGGCGCCGAAGTCGACGATGGAGGAAACGGTGCCCTGGAGACGCATGCCAGACTTGAGCTTGGACAGAATCTCGGAACGCTCGGCCTTACGGGACTCCTCAAGCACGACGCGACGGGAGAGAACGACGTTGTTGCGGTTGCGGTCCATCTCGATGACGCGGGCCTCGATGCGGGTGCCCATGTAGGAGGTGAGGTCCTTGACGCGACGGAGGTCGACGAGGGAAGCGGGCAGGAAGCCACGCAGGCCGATGTCGAGAATCAGGCCGCCCTTGACAACCTCGATAACCTCGCCCTCGACGTTCTCGCCGGAGTTGAACTTCTCCTCGATGCGGTTCCAAGCACGCTCGTACTCGGCACGCTTCTTGGAAAGGACCAGACGACCGTCCTTGTCCTCCTTCTGGAGAACCAGGGCCTCGATGGAATCACCGAGTGCAACGATGTCTGCAGGGTTAGCGTCCTTGCGGATGGACAGCTCGCGGACCGGGATAACGCCCTCGGACTTGAATCCGATGTCAACGAGCACCTCGTCATGCTCGATCTTAACGACAGTACCGTTAACGAGATCGCCCTCATCAAAGTCGGTAATCGTACCGTCGATGAGGTTGTTCATCTCCTCCTCGTTGACATCGTCAAGAGAGAAAATGGACGAGTTCTGAATCTCACTCAAAGGTGGACCCCTTTCGAACTACGGGGCCCCGATTGCTAGGACCTACAGAAGGGTGCGACAAGCACACAACGTTTAGGAACACTCGGGAGCCGACAGATACTAATGTGACGCTTATGCAATCACGTTCGTATAGGTTACGTGGAAATCACTTCGATTTCAAGCGTGAACTGCGATTTTTTACTCGTATGGAGACTTTTTCGCAATCTTGTGAACGACCGTCTCCATAAGTTGACGATAAGCAGTTGAGTATACGGCTTTGGGGTAAAGTATCCGGAGCCAACGTTCTAAACGATTTTTCGAGAAAGGTGCCCGCGTGCTCAAAGCAGTCGTTTTCGATATGGACGAGACGCTTCTCAGCATCAATCTCAACGCGTTTATCCTTCGCTATTTTAAGGATGTCTCGTCGATGCTCGCGGATATCGGACGTCGCAGCCGCGGGGGCACGATGGCACGCCTCGGCACCATCCTGGTCGACCTCAACGCCAATCGCCGCAGCAGCACGGACAATCGCACCAATCTTGAGTTCTACCAGGAAGAGGTTGAGCGCCGGTGTGGCATCTGCCTCTCCGACCCCCTCATCTACGAGGCGTTTACCTACTACGACCGCGAAGTTCTTCCATATAAGAATGACGACGCCATCAACGCCCATGCCATGCCGGGCGCACACGACGCACTCCAGGCCGTACAGGACGCGGGGCTGCGCTGTGCGCTCTTCACCAACCCCAGCTTTCCCCAAGGGGCCATCGAGTGCCGCATGGGCTGGGGCGAGCTGACAGACGCGCCCTTCGAGCTCGTAACGCACATGGGCAACGCCACGCGCTGCAAGCCCGATGCCACATATTATCTAGAGCAGCTGCAGGTCATGGGGCTCGAGCCACATGAGGTCCTCATGGTGGGCAACGACCCCAAGCGCGATTTCCCCAGCCCCGACTGCGGCATTCAAACCGCCTATGTGGGCCAAGGAAAGCCCGGCCGAGCCGCCTGGCGTGGAACCATGGAAGACTTCGCCCGCGACTTTAACGCCGTAGTAGAAGCCTTCTACGAGCACCAAATAGCCGACGAACTAAGCTAGTCCCCAAATCAGGAATGGGGCGCACATTTGCCCCACGCTTCGTTACGTGGGCAACGGCTTGAGGGCAAGATGCGATGCCCCAGTGTCCTAGGCCGTGATCATTTTGACGCGTTCGCCGATTTTGGCGTCGCGCTTGTCGGAAATAACAGTAAAGCCCTCCAGGTCGCACACCTTTACATTTGAAAACACGTGGAACTTGGAGCTATCGGCGAGTACGTAACTCGCCTGGGAATTCTGCATCACGATACGTTTTTTGATAGCCTCGGGATAACCTGGCGTCATGATACCGCGGTCCTCGTCCACCGCGTTGACACCTATAAACGCCCGGTCAAAGTACAGCTCGCGCAGCGCGCTCTCAACCATAGGACCGGTGAGCGAGCAGGTAACGGGGTTGAAGTCGCCGCCAATTACCACCACCTTAGCAGCAAGCTCGCCCGTAAACCGACATGCATAGCCGTTGGTGGTGTAGATAGTCACCGGCTTGTCGACGAGCAGGCTCAGGAGCGCCGTCGCGGTGGAACCGGAGTCGACAGCGAGATGAGATCGTCACGCCCGAAGACCCCGCTTTCGCCGCCGAGGAGCGCGCGGCGCACGTGGCCCATGAGGAGCGGCTCGAGCATATCGAGGGGCTCCTTCCCAAGAAGGGAAACGACCCTGCGGGACGACACGGCGAAAACCATCGTTGATTCCGGCAAGAGACGCCGTTTCTCTGGTAGCTTCATCTTCAACCAAGACCGACAATGCCGGCCAGGCACTCAACCCAAAAGGAGACAGCATGCCCAACGAGCTCAGCTATGAGGTCAGCCTCGAGCGCAGCAACCAGATCCGCGCCGACCTGCCGCAGCACCCCGAGAAGTACACCATGCTCACCGGCGACCGCCCCACCGGCCGCCTGCACCTCGGCCACTACTTCGGCACGCTCAAGAGCCGTGTCGAGCTGCAGGACATGGGCGTGCACACCAACGTGCTCATCGCCGACTACCAGGTCATCACCGACCGCGACAGCACCGACAACATCCAGGACAACGTCTACAACATGGTCATCGACTACCTGGCCTGCGACCTGGACCCCGACAAGACGATGATCTACACGCACTCCGCCGTGCCCGCGGCAAACCAGCTCATGCTGCCGTTCTTGTCGCTCGTCTCCGAGGCCCTGCTGCAGCGCAACCCCATCGTCAAGGCCGAGATGGAGGCCAGCGGCCATGAGCTCACCGGCCTTTTGCTCACCTACCCCGTGCACCAGGCGTGCGACATCTTGTTCTGCAAGGGCAACGTGGTGCCGGTCGGGCGCGACCAGCTGCCGCACATCGAGCTCACCCGCACCATCGCACGCAAGTTCAACAACCGCTACGGCAAGGTGTTCCCCGAGGTCGACGCGCTGCTGTCCGACACGCCGCTGCTGCCCGGCCTTGACGGGCGCAAGATGAGCAAGTCCTACGGCAACGCCATCAACATCTCCATGACCGCCGAGGAGACGGCCAAGCGCATCAAGAAGAGCCAGACCGACGGCGAGCGCATGATCACGTTCGACCCCGAAGCCCGTCCCGATGTGTCCGGCCTGCTCTCCACCGCCGCCATCTGCACCGGCCGCTCCGAGGTCGAGATCGCCGAGGAGATCGGCATGGGCGGCGCAGGCGCGCTCAAGAAGTACGTCACCGAGAGCGTGAACGAGCACTTCGCCCCCATCCGCGCGCGCCGCAAGGAGCTCGTGCAGGATATGGACTACGTCAAGGACGTCCTGCACGAGGGCAACCGCCGCGCTAACGAGGTCGCCGAGGCCACGCTCGCCGAGGTACGCGAAGCCATGGGAATGGTGTACTAAGCCATCCGGCTCGCGGAAACGCGCCGCGACACGCGAATGGGCCATCTTCACGTGTCCACGCCTTCGACATAGCCAAGGTCTTACGAGGTGGGCGATAATAAGCCCGCCTCGTTTTTTACGTTGTATGGGGGATTGCATGTACCGACTTGTTGCCAGCGATATGGATGAGACGTTTCTCGATGCCGACCACGCCATCCCGGCGTCCAATCTCCGAGCACTCAAACGCATGAGGGAGCTCGGTGTGCTGTTCGTCCCTTCGAGCGGGCGATGGTATTCCTCTATCATGGACAACTTCTCGGGGGAGGCCCGCGAGCTGATCGAAGACGGCTATGTGCTCTCCTATAACGGCGGCTTCATCAACCGCGTGGGAGACCCCACCCCGCTCACCACCTGCGGCCTTTCCAACGAATGCGCGAACGCGATCTATGCAAAGGGGCTCGAACTCGGACTCTGCATGCACGTCAACGTCGCCGACGGCCACGTGTTCGTGAATGACGCACCCACACGGGAGCGCGACTATCTGGAATCGATCACCGGGGTCACTCATTTTCGCGGATCTGACCATCCCGACCTCTCATTCCTTGAAGGCCGTGGCATCGTGAAGATCCTGTACGTCGACTGGGACTTCGATGAGCTGCAGGAATTGGGCCGCAAGCTCGCGCCGATGGCCGAGCGACTCGGCGTTGACATCACCTTCTCCTCCAAGCGCTACCTCGAACTCATGCCCGCAGGCGTTGACAAAGGGACGGGGCTCACGCGCCTTGCCGATATGCTGGGAATTCCGATGTCCGAGGTCATCGCCGTTGGTGATTCCGCAAACGACCTCTCCATGATCAAGGCGGCGGGACTGGGCGTCGGCGTGGCGAATGTCACCGACGACGTGCGGCCGTATTGCGATGTCGTCCTTGAAACGGCTGGGACTGAGGGTGCGTTCTCCGAACTCATCGAGCGATTCCTTGAACCCCAACGACCACATGTCACTGTGTCTTTCTATTTGTAACCCTTGATTAACTTATGGAGAGGCTGTGTGCTCGTCGGTCTACGACTTGGGTCTCAGAGAATTAGCTAAAGTTAACTTAATGAAGGCACAGGCGAATTAAAGACCTTCGACACGAACGTTGCGCCTTCCCTCCCCTCGCGCAACACCTCTTTGGAATGGCGCCCCGCGCATGTGGGGCGCCTTTCTTGACTACAATGGCGATATCGATTGAAAGTGAGGGCGGCATGGCAGACCGGGACACCGACGGATTCTTCAACCGCGTATACGACATGGTACGCCAGGTGCCCTGCAGCATGGTTGCCACATATGGTCAGATCGCCAAGCTCGTTGGTGAGCCCCGTCGAGCCCGATACGTGGGATACGCCCTGCACGTCAATCCGGAACCCGGCACCATCCCCTGTCATCGCATCGTATTCGCCGACGGACGCCTCGCGGAGGGGTTCGCCTTCGGTGGGCCCGAGGCGCAGCGCACACTGCTCGAGGACGAAGGCGTTGCCTTCCTCGCCAACGGACATGTCGACCTGCAGGCCTCTCGCTGGCCAGCGGGCCTGGTATGACAAGGGGCGCCGACAGCGCCCCTTCCCGTTTTGGATCCTTGGCAGGCAACCCAATCAAACGGTCGCCTCGAGTGCGTCCCCCGCGCGGTCGAGTGTGCTTCTGACCTTGGCACCCTGTTTGAACCACGTGCGCAGGTCCTCGAGCGTGCTGCCCGCTTGCATACACCTTGATTTTGCGACCACCCCTCGTGGTCACCGTGCAGCGGTCGCCGCTCTCGCTGTTCTCGTGCGCCGTGATCTTCTTGAGGTAATCGCGGCGAAACGCCACGACGCGGGCGTTGCTGATCTCGATGAACCAATCGTCATCGACAAGCGAAGTACCCGTGGCACCTCGGCTTGCCATCTCCTCGGAGAAGGAGAAACCGAGCGCGCGCTCCTGCCTGCCGATCTCGAGGATGCCGCGGGCCGGCATGCCGAGCATGAGCAGGGGCAGGAACCCCCCCTATGAACAGGAACAGGAACGGGATGAGCACGAGCAGGCGCGCACCCTCGTCGGTGAAGACCGCCATGAAGGCGAGGACGAGCGAGAAGACGAGGGCCATGCCGTTGAAAACAATCGTCAACGGCTTGATGGCAGACCAACACAGGCCCGCCTTGGTCATGGGACCGTCGACGGCGTCCGAGACTTCGATGCCCTCTTCCTCCAGACGGGCGAGGAGGTTGAGCGAGCACACCCCCTCGAGGCTTATCGAGCAGAACTTCCGGTCGCCCTCGAACAGGTCGATCCTCATCATCTGCGTGTGAAGCGTTGCACGGGTGATGTTGCCAAACGTCGTCTCCTTGCGGATGCCGAAGGCGTTACGCGAGAGAATTCGCTCACCGTCCACGTCGATGCGCGGGATGCTCAGCAGGGCCCAGATGGCCATGCCCGCGAGCGCCATGGCGTGACCGAACCACACAAGTTCGTGGTCCCACTCGCCCAACGAGACGCCCTGCCAGACGTAGACACCCAGCATGAGCAGTTCGAACGCGACGGCGCAGCAGGCGATGATCGTGCGGATGGCTGCGGGCATGCGCACCGTGAAGCAATCGAGGCTGTCCGTTGCCTCGCTGCGCTCGCGCGCGCCGCGGCGGGCGACCCATGCAGTGAGCGGGCCGACGATGAACACGGTCATACCGACGCGCAGAATGGATTCGAGCAGATTACTCATAGGGGCCACCGCCTCGAGCTCTGGAGATTAACTGCAGGAAACGCTGCCAGAACGATGGGATGCGCACAACGTAAGGAGCCGCGTATCGGCAAGCGGCGGCATCGCAATCGCCCGGCGAACAGATGATGATCGGCGCCGGGCCAGACGAATTAAACAAAAGGGTGGTCGACGGCGCCCTCGCAGGCGCACCGTCGACCACCCTTCACGTCGCAGCGGCCCTACGAGCCGTCCGAAACGAAACGCACTCCGCCAGAGCGCTACCCAATCTTGCGGATGCTCGGGATCGCCCAGGTGATGCCTGCTAGGATCACCATTGCAGCACCGATGAGCACGAAACACGCGCTTACGCCGATGGCGTCCGCGAACAAGGTCGATGCGACGAGCCCCACGGGCATGGCCCAGCTGCAGACCGCTCCGTACAGACCGAAGACGCGGCCCATGCACTCGGGATCGACGCGCTCCTGCATGAGCGCCATCTGCGGCGCGCTGTACAGCGGACTCGAGACCCCCATCGCGAACGTAAGCCCCAGAAACACAACGAGCGCGGAAGGGGGCACGAGGCCGCCCGCGAGCGTGCCCGCTCCGAAGAGGCCGATGGCCAGCGTGCACGAAAGCGCGCGGTTCTTAAGGCCACCCGTCGCCCCGATCCAGCCGCTCGCCGCGATCATGCCGACCGAGAACGCGATCTCCGCGATAGCCGACTGCGTAGTGGTACCCCCAAAATGGTCGAACACCATGAGCGGGAACAGCGCGGATATGGGCGAGAACAGGACCGAGAAGGCGAAGCCGATCCAGAGCATGGCGAACAGACCGTGATGGCGTTTGAGCTCGCGGTACCCGTTGGCCGTCTCCAATAGGAAGGCCCGCACCGCGTGGTGCGACGCCTCGGCGTTCTCCTCGGGCGTATGGCGCTCGGGCGCCGGCGTCTTGATGCCGGAGGTCGCCACCGCGATGCTCGCGAGCACCGCGCCGGCGACATCGAGCGCGATCATGAAGGTCAGACCAAACGCCGGATAGACCACCGCGGCGATGGCGTTGCCGATGATATAGCTACCCGACTGCATGAACTGCAGCATGCCCGCCAGCTTGCCGAGCACCTCGGGCGGGGCGATGAGCGGTGTGAGCGCGTTGAAGGCGGGCGTATGGAGCGTGCTGCCCAGCGCACGGACGAACAGCACCGCCGCCACAACGGCGACAGAGAGGTCGCCCCGAAGCGAGCCGAAGACAAGCGTGAGGCTCACGGCCGCGATGAAGAGATCGGCGCCGATCATGAGACGCTTGATGGACGTGCGGTCCACGATGGTGCCCGCGAAGGCGCCGAGGAGCGCCATGGGCAAGAAGGCCGCCAGGCTCACGAACGACAGGGCGCTCGCGGAGCCGGTGGTGAGGGTGACGTGCCAGATGAGACCCATCTGCAGAATGGAGCTCGTGAGCACGGAGAAGAACTCGCCGATCCAGACGATGGCGAGCGAGCGCTTCCAAGAAGCGCAGGGATTCGGTTGTGTCATGGAATAATCCTTTGATGCGATCGGTGGTATGCAGCGAAGTACCGGTCGCTCACGCGACCGTGGCTAGAGCCAAATCCTCATGGAAGCAAGCATGGTGCAGCTCCCCTTTCCAAATCTCGAGGTAAACCTTCAGCCGTGAGTGGGGCTATTATAGGGACTTGCGAGCCAAGATGCAACAGGAAGACCTCTACGGAGCGTAGATGCCGGGCGCCCCGAACCACTTATGCCATGAGAGACGGCATCCGATTCTCCTTGACTTGGTCTCAATGTGATATCACAATGCAATCAGCAGCCGCACGGACTGCTCGGGGACTCGCCTCCTCCCCATCGCAATCTGGAGCGAGGCGCCGGGGACGTCACGCGAACGCCGACGCAGTCGTGAAAGGAACTCCCAATGAGCGTGGAAAAGCAACTCAAGGCCAAGTCGGGCTACGGCATGCTCGTCGCCGTGGCGGTGGCGCTCATCGCCATCATCGGCCTCTTTATCTGGAGCACCATCGGGCTCGCGAGCACGCCCGACGGCGTCGACGCGCCCGCAGTCTACGGATGGGGGCTCGGCCTCAGCATCCTCGCGTTTTGCCTGTGGTTCATCCCACTCAACGGATTCTTCTCGCTGCAGCCCGGCCAGGCGCGCGTGTGCATCCTGTTCGGCAAGTACGTGGGCACCGTCCGCGACGAGGGCTTCTTCTGGGCCAACCCGTTCTTTAGCAAGAGCATGGGCGGATCGGCCGGGATCGGCGAGATGATCGAGCTCGAGATGAGCGATTCCAAGGCCGCCAAGGCCGCGGCGCAGAAGGCCGCCAAGGGCAACCCCACCACCATCTCCACCCGCGTGCGCACCCTGAATGGCGAGCGCCTGAAGGTCAACGACAAAATGGGCAACCCCATCGAGATCGCAACCGTCGTGGTGTGGCACGTCGCCGATACCGCCAAGGCGCTCTTCGACGTCGACGACTACCAGAGCTATGTCGCCATGCAGGCCGAGACGGCGCTGCGCCACGTGGCGAGCGTGTACGCCTACGACCACCTGGAGGACGAGTCCGATGCCGCCGGCGCCATCACGCTGCGCGCCAATGTGGAAGAGGTCTCCGAAGCCCTGCGCCGCGAGCTCGCGATGCGCCTGGCGCCCGCCGGCGTCGAGGTCGACGATGCACGTCTCACGCACCTCGCCTACTCCCCCGAGATCGCCCAGGCGATGCTGCGCCGCCAGCAGGCCGAGGCCGTCATCGCCGCACGCAAGAAGATCGTCGAGGGCGCGGTCTCCATGGTCGACATGGCCGTGAAGGAGATGGCTGCCGGCGGCACCATCGAGCTCGACGACGAGCGCAAGGCGCAGATGGCCAGCAACCTCATGGTGGTGCTCTGCGGTGAATCCGAGGCGCACCCGGTGCTCAACGCAGGCTCGCTGTACTAACCCCAACACCAATGAGTAATTTGGGGACGGGTGCAAAATTGCACATTCGACAAGAAGGCACGTCATGGCACGCAAGCAGTATCCACTCCGTATAGACCCCGCTATCTGGGAGGCCGTCCAACGCTGGGCGGACGATGAGATGCGCAGCGCCAACGGTCAGGTGGAATGGATCTTGCGAGACGCCCTCAAACGCGTGGGAAGGCTGCCGAAGAAAGAGCCCTCGTCCAAGGACGCGCCCAAAGGCGAGGAGGGCTAAGCTGGGAAGACAGGGCTCGGCCGCTGCCGACGTCGGGACAAAGCCGCGCCCCGCGCCGCGGTCGAGGCAGAGCTGAGCCCCGCCGCTCCAAAGTCGAGCCGAGCGGCGGGGCCAACACCAACCCAAAGCAAGCTCGCCCCCTCTATACGCACCAACCGGTCCCCGGAGGCATCCGCCTTTGGGGACCGTTCTTTTCCCAGCTAGATGTCGTATATAAAGCCTTTTGACAGCTCGATTTTGCCCCGTGGGGGTCAAATATAAAGACCTTTGATGGTACGATGCTCGCGTCAATGACATGGTGGCTCTCGACAGGGGTCACCCCGACCCTCTAGGGAGCAAACGCATGGAGCTGGGCTCGCACATCAAGGAGCATCGCACGGAGCTCGGACTGTCCCAAGACGATCTGGCGGAGCGCATCTACGTGTCGCGCCAGACCATCAGCAACTGGGAGTGCGGCCGTACGTATCCGGATGTCCAGAGCCTGCTGCTGCTTTCCAACGTGTTCGGGGTGACCGTGGACTCCCTCATCAAAGGAGATGTGGAAACCATGGCACAGGTAATGAACGAAGCGGTCAAGAAGTACAACGCCCTCTCCACAATCACGGTCGTGAGCGCGGTCGTGTTTTTGGTGCTGAGCGCGTGGGCGGCGTTCCAGTTCGAATGGGGCTGGGGCATGCACATCGCGCCCACCGCGGCGTTTGCCGCCGTGGCGCTCGTCGTGATGCTCGTGGCGTTCGTGTATATGGAACGCATGAAGAAGCAGCACGACCTCGTCACGTACCGCGAGGTGTTGGCGTTTAGCCGCGGCGAGCAGGTCGATCGCGACACGCTCGAGGGGCGCCGTGAGCGCGAGATGAACCCTTGGGTCAAGGGCACGCGCAACGCGGTGCAGATCATCATCGGCGCCATCGCCGGCGGACTGGTGGGCGTCGGCATCGGCATGCTCGCCAAGATGCTGAGTTAAAAGCGCGGGTACGCACCCGTTCCCCGAAATGGTATCCCCCTTAGCCCCCATTCTGAAGATGTATGCCAGAATGGGGGCGATTCCCGTTAGCAGGTGCCCCATGAACGTCACCGTACGCGCGTCCCTCATCGCATTGATCGCAATCGTTGGCGCCTGCTGGGCAATCCCCGCCCTCCTGGTGAGCTTCGTCCCATCCGATGCCGGTATGATCGCCATGATGGCGCTGATCTACCTCGTGCTCCCCGTAACTGCGATCGCCCTCGGCCTGCTCGCCGCAAACTCCGCGAGGACGCTCTTCTGGGTACCCGCGGCGCTCGGAATCGGACCCGCGGTCCTGTTTCCCCTCAAGGTCGAGGGCAGCCAGGACCTTGCGTTCCATGGGGTTGCCTATACCGCAATCGGCTACGCCGCCATGGGCCTGCGCACCTGGACGACTGCTCGACAACATCGCTAAGCCATCGCCCCGCAAGCCTCCACAAGCCAAATCTCCCCGCGGCGATGGCACGCATCGCAGCAACAATCATGCAGGTAAACCCCGTGCAAAACAGTTTTTGCAGCGCCCGGCAAGCCATGCCGCATATGATGTACAACAGATTCGATAGCGCACCCTACGTGTTCGCGGGACGCTCCTTCACGACCGGGAGGTGACGATGGACATCAGCAACCAGATCAAGACGCGGCGCGAGGCGATGGGGCTCTCCCAAGAACAGCTCGCCGAGAAACTCTACGTGTCGCGCCAGACGATCTCGAACTGGGAGCGGGACAAGACGTATCCGGACGTCCAGAGCCTGCTCATGCTGAGCATCCTATTCGGCACCTCCATAGACACGCTCGTGAAGGGAGACGTGACCGTTATGGAAGAGGCAGTCGAAAGAGATCGCAAGCGCATGGGAACGCGGATGCTATGGCTGGCCGTGCTGATGCTCGCGTTGCTGGCGGTGGCGTTCGCACTGATACTGTCGCCGGCGTTTAACTGGATGGAGGGCACCTGGGGCGCCGGCGTCGCCGCGGCTGCGGCGTTCCTGCCGGCGATAGCGGCGCTTGTTGTCGCGACCGTCCTCGAGCGCATCAAGCGCGAGAACGACCTGGTGACATACCGCGAGATCCTCGCTGTCCGCAATGCAGACAGGTGCTTTACAGCCACAAGCGCGATAGTTTCAACAACAAGATGCAGTGCCCCAGAGCCCCTAGCAGTCGACGATGGTCTTGCCGATCATGATGTTGAGGATCTCGACGTCGGTATCCTTCATGCCAACGCGGCCCACATAGCCCATGCTGGCGATCGTCTCTTCCACCGTATCCTGAATCAGGCCCTCGCCGGCGCGGAAACCGCGGCCCTGCATGGCCATATCGTGGCCCAGAATCGCCGCATCAACGGCTGCGGAAATCTTGGCGGCGCAGCTTGCCTTGGCGCCATCGCACACGATGCCGCCAACGTTGCCGAGCGTGTTCGAGACCGTCGCGCCAATCTGCTCGCGCGTGCCACCGCACAGCCAGGTAATCGCGGCACCGGCACCGCATGCGGCGCAAATAGCACCGCAAAACGCCGAGAGCGCACCAATATAACTCTTGATATGCACAGCGATAAGATCAGACAGCATCACGGCGCGCACCAGGCGCTCGTGGTCGCAGCGCAGGTACTCGGCATACTCCATGACGGGTAATGCGCAGGTAATGCCCTGATTGCCCGAGCCGCACACAATGGCAACCGGCAGCGCGCAGCCGTTCATGCGGGCGTCGGACCCGGCGGCTGCACGGGCGCGGGCGCGGCAGGCGACGTCATCGGCACGAGCACCCAGCAGCGTACGGCCAACCTCGGCACCCCAAGCGTGCGCGAGGCCCTCGTCGCTGATCGCGCCGTTCAGCTCAATCTGACGCTCAACGGCAGCGCGGGCGCCCTCGATGTCGCCGTCCTCGATAAAGTCGATGATGGACTCAATCGACATGGGCGTGTCGGCCTTATCCGCCGCTCGCTCGGCCACGACGCGCTCGGCGCAGGCGGCGCACTCCCCCGCCGACTTGCCGCACACCGGAATACCGTCGAGCGTATGGCACGTGACATTGGTGTGGTGGTCGGTAATCTCGACGACCGCGGTATGGCCCCCGGCTGTGGCAGTCACCTTGATGTAGAGGTTGGGTACACCCTCGACAAGCGACACATCGCAGTAATCAGCATCGGCGAGGAGCTCGGCCACGCGAGCACGATCTTCGTCGTTAACGCACTCGAGCACCTCGAGCGCGCTCTTGGCGTCACCGCCCACGGCACCCAGTACGGCCGCTGCTTCAATACCGTGCATGCCGCCCGAGTTGGGCACGGTCACGCTCTTAACGTTCTTGATGATGTTGCCCGAGCAGGCAACGTCCATATGATCGGGTTCGCAACCGAGTGTCTGGCTCGCCAGCGCCGCTGCATAGGCAACGGCAATAGGCTCGGTGCAGCCGAGCGCACAGACAAGCTCGCGGTTCAAGACATCGCAAAAAGCGGCATCGCGAATGGAATCGGTAGGCATAGGTATCTCCTGCTTACATAACGGACTGGACTCTCGATAATAGTTAGCTCTTTTATTTGATAACAATGCATCAAAAACCGCAACCATGGTTCCGACGGACGGCGTTCAAGCGCAATCCGACGGCATTCATTCATGAAAAGCCGGTCTTGTTGCATGCTAAAGCGTTTGACCAAAAAACGCCCGAGCGTTTACACAAAAGTCGCGCTATCATGCAGTCGAACGCGGTAAAACCTTTAGCAATTCCGCCGCACGGACCAGAGAGGAACCACTCATGAAGATTGGTATCGGTAACGACCACGCCGCCGTCGAGCTCAAGAACATCATTTCCGAGCACCTGAAGGAGCGCGGCTGTGAGGTCGTGAACTTTGGAACCGACACCTCCGAGAGCTTTGATTACCCCATCGCCGGCTACAAGGTGGGTAAGGCCGTTGCCAACGGCGACGTCGACCTGGGCATCCTGATCTGCGGCACCGGCGTCGGCATCAGCCTGGCTGCCAACAAGGTGGAGGGCGTTCGCGCCGTCGTGTGCTCCGAGCCCTTCAGCGCCAAGCTCTCGCGCATGCACAACAATACCAACGTGCTCGCCTTTGGCGCCCGCGTCGTGGGCTCCGAGCTCGCCAAGATGATTGTCGACGAGTGGCTCGACGCCGAGTTTGAGGGCGGTCGTCACGAGCGTCGCGTCAATCTCCTCAACGAGATCGACCAGACGCGCGGCCTTAAGATCGTCGACGAAGCCTAAAGATTCACAAAGCCATACGCTAACGCCAGCCCCCGCCCGGAAGAAACATCCGGACGGGGGCTCTTTAGTAGATTTGTGGGCGTTTACCAAAATCTACTGGAATAAAAAGGGCGCCGCGGATGGAGTTCCGCGGCGCCCAAGCCACACGCTAACAGCTTTAAGGAGTCAAAGCTGGTTTAGCCAAAAAAGCGCTTGATCTCGATCTCGGCGTTCTCCAGGCAGTCGGAGCCGTGGATCACGTTGGCGTTGACATCGACAGCGAAGTCGCCGCGAATGGTGCCGGGCGCAGCATCAAGCGGGTTGGTAGCGCCCATAAGGGTGCGCATCTTGGAGACAGCGGAGAGACCGGAAACGACCATCTTGACGACCGGACCGCTCGTCATAAAGTCGCAGAGACCGCCAAAGAAGGGCTTGTCGGCCAGATGGGCGTAGTGCTCCTCGACGGTAGCGCGCTCGAGCGTGGTCATCTCCATGCGCTCGATGACAAGGCCGCTGCGCTCAATACGAGCAACGATCTCGCCGATCTTGCGGTCGCGCACGGCGTCGGGCTTAATCATGATGAAGGTCTTCTCGATAGCCATAAGGTAGCCTTTCAAGTAGGTTCGCGCGTGCCCAAGTCCCATTCCGGCACCCGCCTGGACTGCATCGTAACAGAGTTTTAGCTGCAGTTAAACAAAAAGCTGTTTATTGAAACGCTGCAATTTATTAAAGCGCTCCATATGTGTCACTTCTGTTTCGAAGCCCGATTAGAGTACCATCCGACCGCTCATCAACCACATCGAACAGAGCGGGCGGTCGGTTGCCACCCGCGAACGTACCCCCTTCACAACCTGCCCAAAGGTCCTACAGAAGTTATCGACAAGCCCCTTTCCCATTGCAACAAAATACGGGCGTCCGCTGCAGCAGACGCCCGTAAAAGCAAAAACGATTTATCAATAAATGGCCAAAGCCGCTTCAACTAAACCCTTACTTTGCCCCGTGGCCCATCTCGACGACCTTGGTCAGCGATCCAAACACGCCCTCGTCGGCCACGAGCTGCGCCTCGGCACGCTGCAGCTGCACGGCAACGGCGGCAGGAGCGGTGCCGCCCTCGGTCGTGCGCGCGGCAACGATCGACGGGATGTCGAGTGCCTCGGTAATATCGCGCTCAAAGAGCGGGCTTGCCTCCTGGAACACCTCAAACGGCAGGTCCTCAAGATTGCAGCCGCGCTTCTCACACATCAGGACCAGATGGCCCACCACGGCATGCGCCTCACGGAACGGCAGGCCACGCTTGGCCAGGTAATCGGCAACATCGGTGGCGGCAAGATGACCCACACCGCACTCGCGCGCCATGGCATCCTCGTTGACGGTCCAGGTCGAGATCATGCCGGCCATAACCGACAGGCACTGCATGAGCGTATGGGCGGTATCGAGCGCACCCTCCTTGTCCTCCTGCAAGTCCTTGTTATAAGCAAGCGGCAGGCCCTTCATGGTCACGAGCAGCTGCACCAGGTTGCCGTACACGCGACCGCTCTTGCCGCGGATAAGCTCAGCAAAGTCGGGGTTCTTCTTCTGCGGCATGATAGACGAGCCGGTGGAATACGAGTCGGAAAGCGTGATAAAGCCGAATTCGGAGCTCGACCACAGCACGATCTCCTCGGAAAGACGCGACAGGTGCATGGCCATGACGGAGCCGGCGTAATGCAGATCGAGCAGGAAATCACGGTCGGAAACCGCATCGAGCGAGTTGGGAATCACACCCGCAAAGCCAAGCTCGGCAGCCGTCATCTGACGATCGAGCGGATAGCTCGTACCGGCAAGCGCGGCGGCACCCAGCGGGCAGTTGTCAGCGGCATCAAAGGCGGCCTTCAGGCGTGTAAAGTCGCGCGCGAACATCCAGGAATACGCCAGCAGATGATGCGACAGCAGCACGGGCTGAGCATGCTGCATGTGCGTGTAGCCCGGCAGAATCACCTTGTCGTACTTCTTGGCCGCATCCACCAGCACATGGCGCAGCTCAAGATTGGCCTCCATGAGTTCCTTGGCCAGCGCCTTGACGCCCAGACGCGTATCGGTCGCCACCTGGTCGTTGCGCGAACGCCCGGTATGCAAGCGCTTACCGGCCTCGCCGATGCGGCGCGTCAGCTCGCTCTCGATGGACATATGAATGTCCTCATCGTTGATATCGAAGGTGAAGTTGCCGGCATCGATATCCTGTTCGATTCCGGTCAGGCCCTCGGCAATCGCCTGCTCGTCCTCGGCACTGATGATGCCCTGGGCCGCCAGCATCTTGGCATGCGCCTTAGAACCGGCGATATCCTGCTTATAGAGATGTTTGTCGACAGGCAGCGACGCGCCAAACTCCTGCGTGACCTCGGCCACTCCCGCCTCAAAACGACCGCCCCAAAGAGCCATGGAACCGTCCCCTTTCATCAAATCCCAAAACAAGCGCCCAAAGCAATGAGCCCTGTCGCTAAAGCGATTTCTCAACCGCTAGTTTTGCATATTCCCCACCATGTGCGAGGCCATATAGCTAATTTGCAAAGAAGTGACGCGCCATGCACTTGGCGCCCAACGTCTCCCTCCGAATGTTGCCCTGCGAACCATCGATCCAGGCCTTTAGGCTCATAGGAACGTCCTCGACCTTTGCAGCATCGAACTCGGGCGCGAGGGCAAGCAAGGCATGCGCGATAGCGTTGAACATAATGGATACTCCTCATATATATAGGCACAGAGCCGCCAAATTGATAGAAGGAGCCCCGCCGGACAACCCCGGCGGGGCTCGGACTCAGCCGTAGACGCGGCATCATATATGCGGGCGGAACGTAGGGGCCACCGATGTTAAGAAGTGTCAGCAAGCATAACGAAAGGTAGGGACCCCGTGCGCCCGTTACGTATCACGCGGATGGGCCGCGCGGATACCAAAGGAAGGAGGCGCTAGGCCTGGGCGGCAGCAGAGCTGGGGCCCTGGACCTTAGCCCACGTCTTGAGCGACAGCGTATCGATCTCGATAAAGCCGGCGCTGGCCTTCTCGTCAAACGTAGTGTCGCGGTCGTAGGTAGCCAGACCGTAGTCATACAGGCTAAACGGGCTCTTGCGGCCGACGACATGGCAGTTGCCCTTAAAGAACTTCAGACGGACGGTGCCGGTCACGAACTTCTGGGTGTCGGCCATAAAGGCATCGAGCGCGTTTTTGAGCGGGCTGTACCACTGGCCGTTGTACACGGCAGTGGCCCAATCCTGCTCGAGCTTAATCTTGGTCTTGAGCAGGTCGCCCTCGACGCAGATGTCCTCGAGCGCCTTGTGGGCGGTGATGAGCGTCAGGGCGCCAGGAACCTCGTAGCACTCGCGACTCTTGAGGCCCACCAGACGATCCTCGACCAGGTCGAGACGGCCAAAGCCGTTGTCACCCGAAATCTTGTTGAGGGCGATGACGATCTCGGAGAGTTTCATCTTCTTGCCATCGACGGCGACGGGCTTGCCCGCCTCAAACTCAATCTCGGTGTAGGTCGGGGTGTCCGGCGTGTCCTCGGGGTTCTTGGTCATAACCCAGGCGTCGTCGAGCGGCTCGTTCCAGGGATCCTCCAGGTGACCGCACTCGATGGCGCGACCCCACAGGTTGTCGTCGATGGAATAGGGGTTGTCGTTGGCGCCCTCGGGAACCGGCACGTTGTGGGCGTGAGCATAGGCAACCTCATCGGGACGGCACTTCAGATCCCACTCGCGAACCGGGGCGATAACCTTAAGCTCGGGGTCGAGGGCCTTGACGGCAGCCTCAAAACGAACCTGGTCGTTACCCTTGCCGGTGCAGCCGTGGGCGGCGTAGGTCGCGCCAAACTCGTGAGCGACCTCGACAAGCTTCTTGGCGAGCAGCGGGCGAGACAGCGCGGAGAGCAGCGGGTACTTGTTCTCGTACATGGAGTTTGCGGCGATGGCCTTAGTCAGGAACTCATCGGAGAACTCGTCGCGCAGGTCGAGCACCTGGCAATCGAGAACGCCCAGGTCAAGCGCCTTCTGCTTCTTGGCATCCAAGCCGGTCTCCTCCTGGCCCACGTTGCCGCAGACGCAAACGACATCGAGATTCTTCTCGTCCTGGAGCCACTTGACACATACGGATGTATCAAGACCACCGGAATATGCGAGAACGACTTTTTCCTTGCTCATGGCTGTTTCCTTTCGCCCTTGGTAGCTAGTTAGAACATCGGTCAGTTGCAAGTCATTTCGAGGTCAAAAAACCGTGCAATATCAGGTTAAATAGCAAAAAGCAGCACAGCATGCCCTAGAAACATGCGTTTATATCGTGCTAAAACCCAACGACCTCAAAATGACTCTGTTGGGGCATTTCACCCCATACGAACAGAGACGATTGTTATCGTCGTCGGGAAATTGCGCGCTGGCGTCGGATGGCATTATCTGCAGTGGTGATGATCTTTACGAACTGCATCTGCCTCTCCTTTCACCTATCGCCGGGCGCAATTCTAATATCGTAAACGGTACCTTTTCCTCGGTAAGCGGTGCTTTTGCCGTCTCCGTTTTCGATGGTCGCTATATTACGCTAAAGTGCCTGCTGTACAAGCGACAAATTCAAATTTCTGAAAAGTTTTTTCATTAGTTTGTGAATTGCAGTGCAAGTACGCACCATTCCTGCGAAAATACGCTCGATTACATAGCAGAGGGTCATTACGCCCGAAACAATCTGGAAACGGAAAGGCGCATTTATGCAGACTTATGAATCAGACGCCAACATCGGCAAAATTAAACTCATCGCCGTCGACATGGACAAGACGCTGCTCACCGACGAGCGCGTGTTGCCGCAGGGTCTTGATGAGCGTCTGGACAAGCTCGCCGACGCCGGCATCGTATTCTGCCCCGCCAGCGGACGTCCCGCTCCCAAGCTCGAGGAGATGTTCGAGGGCATCAAGAACCGCCTTGCTTTTTGTCCCGACAACGGAGCCTGCGTCATCTATCGCGGCAGCTATATCTATAAGAGCAACATCGATGTGGCGCTGTATCAGCAGGTGCTCGCTCGTGCCTCGGAGGACCCGCGCGCCGTTCCCGTCCTGTGCTGCTACGACGAGTTCTATGTTCTCGCCCGCGACCATCAATACCACGACGAGGTCAGCGTCTACTACAACACAATCAACTACGTCGACACCTTTGAGGGCATTGATATCGAGTCCAATAAGATCTCGATCTTCTTCCCTGCCTACGATGCCGAGCCCGCGTTCCGCGAGACCTATAACCCCGCGTTCTCGGATCAGCTCTATGTCACCAATGCCGGCCGCGAGTGGATCGACTTTATGAACCTGGGTGTCGACAAGGGCGCCGGCGTCGCGCATCTGTGCGAGCAGTTGGGCATTGATATCGCCGATGCCGCCGCCGTGGGCGATACCTACAACGACATCCCCATGCTGGAGCGCGTCGGACACAGCTTTATCGTGGACAATGCCGAGGAGCACATGAACGCGCATGCCAAGTGGCGTATTCCGAGCAACAACGACGGGGGCGTACTGACGCTCATCGACGCCATCTTGGCGGCTCGTTAACGCAGATCGTCGGACCTGGCCGGGCGAGGCGGGTTAGTTTTTCGTTCGGTCAGGTCCTGGGCTCGCTCGGAAAGCACATTAAGTGCTTTCCGGCTCGTGCGGAATCTACGAAAAACTTACCCGCCTCGCCCGGCCAGGTCCTGCGGTGACTTGCTTGCTGCCTGGATGGCGTCTTGGCGCCTAGATACTTTGGCTGAATTTAATTGAACGAAGGACGCTCCTTGTTGATGAGGGGCGTCCTTCTGTTTTTGGTTACTTTGGAACTGTGGGCGCTTCCCTATTTCGCGTCGGCCCAGGTTATGCCGGTGCTGGCTTCGGCGATGAGGGGGACGCGGAGGTCTACTACGTGTTCCATGACGTCGCGGACCATGGTGGTTAGGCGCTCGACTTCGTTGACGGGGCACTCAAAGTCCAGTTCGTCGTGTACCTGCAGAATCATGTGAGCGGCAAAGCCCTCTTCTTCCAGACGGCGGCTCACGCGGGCCATAGCGATCTTGATGATGTCGGCCGCAGTGCCCTGCATGGGATGGTTCATGGCCGTGCGCTCACCAAAGCCGCGGAGCTGTGGGTTTTTGGCCTTGAGTTCCGGAATATGGCGTCTGCGGCCATACATGGTCTCGGCATAGCCCGTCTGCTTGGCGCGCGCCACCACATTGTCGAGGAACGTGCGCACGCCCGGGTAGGCCTCGTAGTAGCGATCGATCATGTCGCGCGCCTCGGCCATCGAGATGTGCAGCGACTGCGACAGGCCATAGGCCTGCTGGCCGTACACAATGCCAAAGTTCACGGCCTTGGCGCGGCTGCGCAGGCCGGGTGTCACCTCGGACACCGGCACGCCAAATACGCGCGCGGCCGTCTCGGCATGGAAGTCCTCGCCCTCGTTGAAGGCGCGCACCAGGTGCTCGTCACCCGAAAGATGCGCGAGCAGGCGCAGCTCGATCTGCGAGTAGTCCACCGCCAAAAAGACGCTGCCCTCGCCCGCCGAGAACGCCGTCTTGACGGTACGACCCAGCTCAGAGCGCGTCGGAATGTTCTGCAGGTTCGGGTCGCTCGAGGACAGACGTCCCGTTGCGGTAATGGTCTGGTTGTACGTGGTGTGCACGCGACCGTCACCACGGCGCAGCGGGCCCAGCGTGTCCAGATAGGTCGACTTAATCTTGGACTTCTCGCGCCAGTCCAAAATCAGGCGCACGATCTCGTGGTCGCGGGCAAGGTCGCTCAACACCTTGGCGTTGGTCGAATAGTAGCCGCGCTTGGTCTTTTTGAGGCCCTTGGTCGGAAGCCCCATAACATCAAACAGCACGTGCGAGAGCTGCATGGGGCTGCCGATGTTAAAGGTCTCGTCGCCAGCCAGGTCGCGAATGCTGCGCTCAACCTCGGAAATCTGGGTCGCCAGGCCCTCGGACAGACTGTGCAGGCGGTCGGGGTCCACGAGCATGCCCGCGCGCTCCATCTTGGCAAGCACCGGCACGAGCGGCATCTCGATGCCATCGAACACGTTGGCGGCATTCTCACGGGCCATGCACTCGCGCAACGGTGCCACGAGCGCCAGCGTCAAGGCCGCAGTACGGGCGGCAGGCGCAGGAGCGTCCTCGCCGGCACCCTCTGCGCCGCGCGCCGCAGGCAGCGCCATCTGCAGATAGGTATCGGCCAGATACGCCTCATCGAACTCGGAGCGATCGGAATCCAGCAGATAGGCAGCGACCACGGTATCGAAGA
This sequence comes from uncultured Collinsella sp., assembly GCA_905202925.1. Classification (GTDB taxonomy): domain Bacteria; phylum Actinomycetota; class Coriobacteriia; order Coriobacteriales; family Coriobacteriaceae; genus Collinsella. The sequence continues at coordinate 195,883 of CAJKTW010000001.1, forward strand.
TACGCGTGGAATCGACTGCCAGCGGATCCATGAGCTCGGGCTCGGAGGAATCGATGGGCGAAAGCTCATGCAGCAGCGCTTTCATATCCGGGCTCGCCACACGGCCTTCCATAAACAGACGCGCGAGCACGCCGGCAATCACGCCGTGGGCGAAGTTGAAGCCCTCAACCTCAGCCGCCGCACCGCTGTCGCCCTCCTCGAGCGCAAACAGGCCCTTGGACGTCGCCAACCACAGCGTGCGCGTCAGCCCAAAGAGCGCGCCCTCTTCCTTGTCATCGTCCACCACGGCGGCGACCCACTCGCCGACATCAATCGCGCGGGAGACCTCATCTGCAACGGCACCAAGCGCGTCAGTATCGCCGGCGGCTGCGCGCAAAACGGCGGGCATCTCAAACGTGCTGACAGTGGCAGCAGCGCCACCCTCGCCGCCGATCAGCGCCAAGAAACGGTTCTGCATGGCGGTGATGCCGAGCGTGCCCAGTGCCGCGGAAACCTCATCGGCGGAAAACGCCGGGAAGGACGTCGCCTCAAAATCGAGCTCAACGGGTGCATCGGTGCGGATGGTTGCGACCTTGCGGCTCAGCAGCGCATCATCGATGTGCGCGCGCAGGTTTTCTCCCATCTTGCCCTTGACCTCGTCGGCGTGTGCGATGACCTCGTCCAGGCTACCGTACTGCGCAATGAGCGCGCTCGCCTTTTTGGGGCCGATGCCCGGCACGCCGGGGATGTTGTCGGACGTGTCGCCCTTCAGACCATAAAAATCGGGCACGAGCGCCGGTGTAATGCCGTGATACAGATCGTCCACGCTCTCGGGCGTCATGATCGCCACGTCGGACAGGCCCTTGCGGGTCGAGACCACGTTAACGTGCTCGGTCACGAGCTGATACATATCGCGATCACCGGTCACCAGCAACATATCACAGCCGGCCTGCTCGCCCAGGCGCGCCATAGTGCCCAAGATGTCATCGCCTTCCCAGCCCTCGGACTGCAAAATCGGCACGTTGAGTGCGGCGAGCAGCTCCTTAATCATGGGAAACTGTGCGTGCAGATCGGGGTCCATGGGCGGGCGCTGAGCCTTGTACTGCGGCAGCATCTCCATGCGCACGCGCGGCTTGCCCTTGTCAAACGCCACGACAACGCCGTCGGGATTAAAGGCGTCAATCATCTTGAGGAACATATTCAAAAAGCCAAAGATCGCGTTGGTGGGACGACCGTCCGGCGCGTTCATGGTGGGCGGCACGGCGTGGAAGGCGCGGTGCATGAGCGAGTTGCCGTCGATGACGGCAAAGGTACGGCGCTTGTCAGACATATTGAATACCTCGCTTTGGCTGGGCACGGCTTGCTCACACCAGTTTACACGCTCCCCGCCCCACAGCCACAGCACATCAAGCTTCCCCGCCGCCGCGGGCCCGCGCGTGATACGATGGCTCACGGTACATCAACCAGCACGATCGATCCGAAAGGAGCCTGCGTCATGGAGCGTCCCTGCGCATGGAAAAAGTACACGCCACAGCAAATCGAGGAGCTCGAGGAGCTTTGCCGCGGCTATAAGCAGTTTTTGAGCGAGAACAAGACCGAGCGCTTGTGCGTCAAGACCGGCATCAAGATGGCCGAGGAGGCGGGCTACGTCGACCTGGAGACTGTGATCGCCGAGGGCCGCGAGCTCAAGGCCGGCGACAAGGTGTTCGCCGCCAACCACGGCAAGGACCTGATGCTCGTCAACCTGGGAACCGCCCCGCTCGAGCAGGGCTTTAACATCCTGGGCGCCCACGTGGACTCGCCGCGCCTGGACCTCAAGCAGAACCCCGCCTTCGAGGCCGGCGACATGGCTTATCTCGACACGCACTACTATGGCGGCGTCAAGAGCTACCACTGGGTCGCTTCCCCGCTCGCACTCGTAGGCGTCATCTGCAAAAAGGACGGCACCACCGTCGACATCAACATCGGTGACAAGGCTGACGACCCGGTCTTTACCATCTCCGACCTGCTGATCCACCTCTCGAGCGAGCAGATGGCCAAGCCCGCCAAGGACGCCGTCGACGCCGAGATCCTCGACGTGATCGTGGGCGGCCGCCCCGTCAAGTTTGACGAGGACGACAAGGACGCCCCCAAGGAACCCGTCAAGCAGATGTTCCTGGATATCCTCAAGGAGCAGTACGACGTCGAGGAGGAGGACTTCCTCTCCGCCGAGATCGAGGTCGTGCCCGCCGGCCCCGCCCGCGACATGGGCCTCGACCGCTCCATGATCTTGGGCTATGGCCACGACGACCGCGTCTGTGCCTACCCCTCCATGCTCGCCCAGATCAACGTCGCCAACGTGGAGCGCACGAGCATCACACTCATCGTCGACAAGGAGGAGATCGGCTCCGTGGGCGCCACCGGCATGACGAGCCGCTTCTTCGAGAACACCGTCGCCGAGATCATGACGCTCGCCGGCGAGGATAGCCCGCTGGCCCTGCGCCGCGCGCTCGCCCGCAGCCGCATGCTCTCCTCTGACGTGTCTGCCGGCTTCGACCCGGGCTATGCCGGCAAGTTCGAGACCAAGAACGCAGCCTTCATGGGTCGCGGCCTGTGCTTTAACAAGTACACGGGCAGCCGCGGCAAGGGCGGCTCCAACGACGCCGACGCCGAGTATGTGGCCCTCATCCGCGACATCATGGACGAGGCCGGCGTGGACTTCCAGACCTGCGAGCTCGGCCGCGTCAACGCAGGCGGCGGCGGCACCATCGCCTACATCATGGCCAAGTACGGCATGAACGTCATCGACTCCGGCGTTGCCGTCCTGTCCATGCACGCCCTGTGGGAGGTCGCCAACAAGGCCGACATCTACGAGGCCTACCGCGGCTACAAGGCCTTCCTCGAGCGCGCCTAACCAACCCTTCATCAGTTGCGGTGAAATACGGACTAAACTGGCCCCTAAACGGCCAAAACAGACCGTATTCCACCGCAACTTCTTTTTTGGCAGAGGAGAGTCCATGCTGCAGGTCATCATTTCGCCCGCCAAGCAGATGCGTACGGCCCAAGATGCTTTTGAAGTCCTGGGCATTCCACCTTTTGCGCGCGAGACGACTCGCCTCCACCGCGCACTGCTAGATATCGAACGAAATGAAGGCAGCGGCGGCCTGCAGGCGCTATGGAACGTGAGTGACAAACTGCTGGGGCCTTGCCTCAACACCCTGCATGAATTTGGGCCCATCCTGAAAAACGGCGATCTCGACAATCCCGCACTCGCCCGTCACCTCTCCCCTGCCGTCATGTCCTACCACGGCATTCAATACCAGAGCATGGCGCCCGAGGTGATGGATTCCGCGCAGCTCGCATGGCTGCAAGACCATCTGTGGATCCTCTCGGGCCTTTACGGATGCGTACGCCCCTTTCATGCCGTTGAACCGTATCGGCTGGAGATGGGCGCGAAGCTTGCCGTCGACGATGCCCCAGACCTCTATGCGTTTTGGGGCGACAAGCTCGCACGGGCCATCGCTCCGGCGGGCTCCAACGCTACGATCGTCAACCTCGCGAGCGCGGAATACGCCAAAGCCGTTCTGCCCCGCCTCACCACCGATGCCACGGTCGTCACATGCCTCTTTGGCGAAGGCATCCGCAACGGCAAGCCCATCCAGCGCTCGACCGCCAGCAAAAAGGCACGCGGCTCCATGGTGCGCTGGATGGCAGAAAACAAGCTCGAGGATGTAAGCGGGCTCACCGCGTTCGACGTTGGTTATCGCCACTTTCCCGAGCTTTCAAATAAGAGCACTTTGGTCTTCCTGAACGAACAGCCCTTGTAGGACCACCGCTACTTTTGAATGTGCTGCCTAGGCACAGCGCCTATTCCGCCAAGCCGTCGGCTTTGGCAACTTCGTTTGTCGAGCCGTCCTGATAGGTAATCTTGACATGCTCCACCTCGGACACCGCAACACCCGTCGGGGGCTCCAGGCGCCATTCCGTCAGGGCGATATCCATGGTCGTGGGCACATCTCCTTGATCTTTGAGCTTCACCGTGAGCGTTTTGAGCGCCGCGTCAAACGTCACGCGTTCGATTTCTTCACCTGGAATGGACCCACCACTCAGCTGCAACTGCACAAACTCACCGCGCGGGTACCAATAATCGCCCGGCGCGGCAACGGTATTGCCGCCCGTAACCTTCACCGTCATGATCGGCAGGGCATCATCAGCCTCAAACTCCCAGGCAGCGCCGCCGCGACCGCCAAACGTCCAGATACAAAAGGCAATCACCAGCACGGCAAGCACCGCAAAGCCAATCACGACAAGGCCATGGTGCGCACGGCTTTCCTCGGCCGATACATCCCATTGCGTCTCTCGATATAGATGCTTGTCTTCCATGTTCGCCTCCCCACAGGCACGCTCGTTGGCCCAATCGTACCCATTCAGGCTATACTTGAGCCCATGACATAACGGGGAGCTTGCAGGACAAGACGGCAGGCTGAGATTGGGCGCGCCCGCCCTGACCCGCAAACCTGATATGGGTAATGCCAACGAAGGGAGCCGTGCCAATGAGCACACAGACCGAGCCCAAGCTCGTCACGCAAATCGACTTCGCCCGCGCCGGGCAGATCACACCGCAGATGAAGGAGGTTGCCGAGCGCGAGCATCGCGACCCCGAGTACATCCGCGAGCGCGTGGCCGACGGCCGCATCGCCATTCCCGCCAACATCGTGCATATCAAAAAGGGCATGCACGCCTTTGGTGTCGGCGAGGGCCTGTCCACCAAGGTCAACGTCAACCTGGGCATCTCGGGCGACAAGGCCGATGCCGCCGAGGAGTGGAAGAAGGTCAAGATCGCCGAGGACTTTGGCGCCGACGCCATCATGGACCTCTCCAACTCGGGCAAGACGCGCCAGTTCCGCCAGCAGCTCATCGACGAGACGCCACTCATGGTGGGCACCGTCCCCATGTACGACGCCATCGGCTACATGGAAAAGCCGCTGGTCAAGCTGACCAAGGACGACCTGTTCGAGGTCGTGCGCGCGCATGCCGAGGACGGCGTGGACTTTATGACCATCCACTGCGGCATCAACAAGTCGGTCACCAAGACCTTTAAGGAGACCGGCCGCCTGATGAACATCGTCAGCCGCGGCGGTTCGCTGCTGTTTGGCTGGATGGAGGTCACCGGCAACGAAAACCCCTTCTACGAGTACTTTGACGAGCTGCTCGAGATTTGCCACGAGTACGACGTGACGATTTCGCTCGGCGACTCCTGCCGCCCGGGCTGCCTCTACGACTCCAACGATGCCACCGAGACCGCCGAGATGATCGAGCTGGGCAAGCTGTGCAAGCGCGCATGGGCCGCCGGCGTCCAGGTCATGGTCGAGGGACCGGGCCACATGGCGCTCGACGAGATCGCCGCCAATATGAAACTGCAGAAGCGCCTGTGCCACAACGCCCCGTTCTATGTGCTCGGGCCGCTGGTGACCGATATCGGTGTGGGATACGACCACATCACCGCCGCCATCGGTGGCGCCATCTCCGCCAGCTCCGGCGCCGACTTCCTGTGCTACGTGACGCCGGCCGAGCACTTGTGCCTGCCCAACGCCCAGGACGTGCTCGATGGCCTCATGGCTACCAAGATCGCCGCACACGCCGCCGATATCGCCAAGAAGGTGCCGCACGCCCGCGACATGGACGACAAGATGGGCCAGGCACGCCGCAAGCTCGACTGGGACGCCATGTGGAAGTGCGCGCTCGACCCAGTTACGGGCAAGAAGCGCTACGAGGAGTCTCCCGCCGCCACCGAGGGCACTTGCACTATGTGTGGCAAGATGTGCGCCGTCCGTACCGTTAACAAGGTGTTCGAAGGCACAACGATCGATCTTGGCATGGAGGATTAACGCGTCACCGGAGCCGCAATCGGTAACATGGTGTTCGTCAATTGTTGACGTGTGAACATTTGCTTACATTTGCGTAAAGATTGCATCGCCCGCCCGGGTTCGACATAGAGTCGGCCCGGGCATCTTTATAATGCTGGCTTAAAGACCCATTTGATTCCGACCGAACAAGGGAGCAAACATGGATCGCAGTAAGGTACCTGCCGTTCTATCCATCGCAGGATCCGATTCCAGCGGTGGCGCCGGCATTCAGGCCGACATCAAGACCATCACGGCGCACCGCCTGTATGCCGAGACGGCCATCACCGCCATCACCGCACAAAACACGCTCGGTGTCACCGCCGTGCAGAATATCTCCCCTGATATCGTCGCTGCGCAGATCGACGCCGTATTTGACGATATCCGCCCCAGCGCCGTCAAGATCGGCATGGTTTCCTCTGCCGAGATTATCGAGGTTATCGCCGACCGCCTGAGCGCCTGGAACGCGACAAACGTGGTCGTCGACCCCGTCATGGTAGCCACCTCGGGCGCACGGCTGATTGCCGAAGATGCCGCCGAGGCGCTCACCCGCCGCCTGTTCCCACTAGCAACCGTCATCACGCCCAATATTCCCGAGGCCATGGCCCTGCTTGACTACGAGGTCGACTCCGAGCGCACACAGCAAAATGCTGCCATGCTCCTCACCCGCCGCTTTGGTTGCGCATCCCTCGTTAAGGGTGGGCATCTTGTCAACGAGGCCAACGATGTATTGGCCGAACCCGCGCCACTCGATGACGAGGGCAACCATCTGGGCGATCCGCTCACCACGTGGTTCCGCCACAAGCGCATCGAGACCGACAACACACACGGCACCGGCTGCACGCTTTCGTCCGCCATCGCCTGCGCGCTGGCCCAGGGCATGGATCTTGCCGATGCCGTCAATGCGGGCAAGGCATACCTGACAGGCGCTCTGGCCGCCGGCCTGAACATGGGCAAAGGCTCCGGCCCTGTCAACCACATGTGGCAGTACTAAATAGCCAGTAACCTGCCAAAAAGAGACAGGCTACCTTGCACCAAAAACCGTCGCAACATTCGATGAAAATCGTGCAAACGCAAAAAATCATTAAATGTTGCGACGGTTTGATTTTAGATAGCGGTCGAGCAAAGGACCAGAGCGCCTATTCGTCGGCGAGTTGAATTCCCAACAAACCCGAGAGTGCCAGCGCCTGCTCGGCATTGACCGTCAAGCCACGCAACTCATGGTAATCGCCCGAAACAACGGGCGCTGCAAATGTACAGCGCGACACATCAACGCCGGAAAGCGACGTCTTGAACACATCAACACGCGTCAGGTCACAGCCATCCAGGCGTATCTGACCCAGCTTGGCACCCTGAAACGCAGCCTCTCTCAGACGTGTATCGCATGCTGTCATAGGGCCAATGCGTCCCTCCGAAAGGTTCGCATAGCTCAAATCGCACGATCCAAACGACACGCTCGACAGGCGCGCCTTGAGCAAGTTGAGTCCCGGTGCCGAGCAATCGACGAAGTCGCAGCGATTGAGCCAACAGCCTTCCATGTTGCAGCGGATAAAGCGGCAACCGCGAAACACCACGTCGCGAAACGTCGAGCCGCTCCAGTCAACACCATCGAACTCGCAAGACCGGAACACGACGCCATCGAAGGTCGCGCCGTTCGCAACGTCATAGGCAAGATCCAAATCTTCGAAAGCGGTATTGGAGACGAGCTCATCGCCCTCGGCAAAGAGGTCGATGAGCTCGTCCATGCCCATATGGGAGCCAAGCCGTTCGTTTACCCGGGCAAAGCCACCACAAAGGCGTCTGTCCCCTTTGTGGTGGCTTGAGGCTGCGCTACTCACCGAGCATCTCTTGGAGCTTGGCTGCCACGGCATGTCCCAAGCTCTCGTGGCTCTCGGGCATCATATGCAGATAGTCGATATCGCCCGGCTCGGCAAAGTCGGCGGCATTCAAAAAGTCGCAACCAAACTGCTCAGCCACATGCGCGTAGTACTCACCAAAATGCTCCGAGGCTTCTACGGAATGCTCGTCAAAATCGGTCATATATACGTCGGCGATCTGCGGCTTAATCTTGATAGGCGCCATCAACAGAATCCGTGGGCAGGGCGCGGCATCGGTCCAGGCAAACGCACGGACGGCGCGAATCAACGCCATGGCGCCGCGGGCAATATCGGAGGCCGTCACGCCAAAGACCGTCTTGCAGTCGTTGGTGCCCAGCATGATCACGATCGCATCCAGCGGCTTATGGGCCTCGAGCAGCATCGGAAGCGCGCGAATGCCGTTGAGGTTGGTGTCCAGATGGCACATATCGTCGCGCACCGTCGTGCGACCATTTAGACCTTCCTCAATCACATGCCAGCCCTCACCCAGGTCACGCTGCACCACGCCGCACCAGCGCACATCCTGCGCATAGCGCACTGCGGTGCCGTCGCGCATACCCGCCGGATCATAGCCATAGGTGTTGCTGTCACCAAAGCACAGAACGTTTTTCATCTTGAGCTCCCCACTCAATAAAAAGCCGACAGGAGCAGCCTCTCCCGTCGGCTCGGTATATCGCATCACGAGCACCGTTTACAGGTACTTGCGCCAGTCGTCGTCATCCTCGTCATCCTCGGCAGCGGCCTGAGCCTGCTCGGCGGCACGGGCGGCTGCGGCGCGGGCGGCAACCTGAGCATAGGACTCCTCGTTTCGCTCGGGGAAGTTTGCCAGCACGTGCTCGAATTTGGCGAAGTCCTCGTCCCAGCGCGTAGAGGGCACGGCAAAGAAGACCTGCTTGACCTTGAAGTCGCCCGATGCGAGCTCCTTGCGGAAGAGCTCGGCCACGGCCTCGGCATCAAAGCCGTTGTTGTCGCAGCCCCATGCGCCCAGCACGAGCTTCTCGCGACCCAACTCGTCGCAGATGGCGAGCACAAAGCGGATGCGGTCGCGCAGGGCATCCAGCAGAGCATCGTCGCTCACGCGATACTCCTGGCGGGCGCGCTTAACGTTGGGCGCGGCGGCCACGATCACGTCGGCGTATGCATGCACGTGGTTGCGGTCGAAGCGCACCGCAGGCACCACTAGAGCACGGTTACGATAGAGCTCGCAGTTGATGTTGCGGCGACGGTTCTCGCCGTACCACTTACGCTGCCTATCGAGAACGTTGTACAGATACGAATCGGCGCACAGCATGGCCTCCTGGCCCAGATAACCCTGAATATATCCACCGCCCGGATTGGTAAACGAGGCAAAGGCGAGCACGGCCATGTCGCAGAACTGCGCATAGCCGCGACCGTTATCGAGGATTGCCTGCGTGGCGGAGGCATCAAGCACAGTGACCTCGGGCAGGACCGGAGCGGGCTCCTCAGCAGGCGCGGACTCAGCTTCGGCGATTTCCTCGGCAGGCTCCTCGACGGGCTCGGGCGCCGCCTCGGTCTCGGGCGCTGCCTCGACCTCGGCAGTCTCCGCGTTCTCGACGTCCTCGGCGACCTGCTCTTCGGGGGCCACAGCAGTCTGAACCTTGGCCTTCATCGCCGCGACAAAGCCGGCAGGCATACCGTCGAATTCGCGAACGCCGGCAAGCGAGCGCTCGATATCCTTGGCACACGTCTCGGACACAGTTGCCACGTGACGCTCGGCGGCCTTGGCGCGGGCCTCGCGCTTGGGGTTGGGCTGTCCCGCGCGGTTGGGCCTGCGGTTACGGTTCCTGTTGTCGACGTCTGCCATAAGTGGTCACCTTTCCTGTCGCTGCCGCTATCGGCTTTTTCCCATCCATGATACCCCGCCGCGCACAAAAAAGACGGCCCCGCAGGACCGCCTTTCGCATCGTTTTACCGCGTCCGACAAGAAACGCTGCAATCCCCCGCGCTAGTCGCGACGACCGAGGATGTTCAGGATGCGCAGGAACACGTTGATAATGTCCACGAACAGGTTGGACGCCATGAGCACCGCATTGGGCAGCGTGGGTGGCACCGTCGTGGCAACATAGGTGTCGTAACCAATAAAGCCGGCGAACACCACGATCACGATCAGGTCGGTGATGGTCTGCGAGACGCCCATGAACATCAGCACGATCTCAACCAGAATAGTGGCGAGCAGAATGCCAAAACCGATGCCATATACGCGCTGGAAAAACTTGGGGAACGTCACGCCCAAGGCGCCAAAGACAAAGGTGATGGCGGCCGTGGCGATAAAGGCAGTGTTGATGGTGGGCAGGTCGTAGTTGGCAAGGCCAAACGACGCGGTCAGGCCAAAGGTACTCGCAAAGATTACGTAGCCCACAAGGGACAGGCCCACGGACTGCTTGCTGGCGGCAGCTGACATCATGACGATGCCGACAATGGTCAGGATAAACGAGCCAAAAACCAGCGGCAGGGCGGCCCCGCTCATCATCATGCGCGCAAACGACATGGTGCTCGTAAAGTAGGCGCCGGCGCCCATGGCGCAAAAGCCCAAGAAGATCAGGGCAGACATGGCGAGATTGTACGCGCGCGGCGACATCTCCTTGGCGCGGCTTGCGCCGGTCTCGACGGGGCCGTTCTGATAGCCCTGGATATCGTTCATAGCTTCGTCCTTTCAAAAAGCGCCGCGAATGACGGCGCAGCAGATGACAAGATTCCTACCATTGTACCCGAACGCCGTGCGTCCCTACCTACGGCGCTCGCCCTCGAGCGTGCGGTCAAACGCCCAGACCCACCAACGCATCACGTGGGCCTGCGAGCCGTCCGGCCGTTCGCGCGCCTGGTCCTCCAGATACAACTCGGTCGCATGCCCGCCAAAACGAACTTTATACGTTGCCGTACGAACACCGTAGACCGTTAAGCCAAAGCCCGTGGACGAGACAATCTCGTCAATCGTAAAGCAGCGACCGTCGACCCAGCAGACGGTGACCGGCACGACTTGTCCGCCCGCGAGGATGCGGGCCACGACGTCCACATACTGCTTGTGCACGCGCCGAGTTTTGCCATCTGTCTGTCGATATTCCATGCTCCTATTATCGAACGCATGTTTGTATATTGTAAAGCGAACAGGCTGTGGTTTTGGCGTGTCGGACCGCATGTGCACGTCCGCACGACGTGTTAGCAAAAAGAACACCCGCGGTCAACAGGGCTAATATTCAATGTTAGTGCCAAAAAATTCACTTCTCCCATCAGAACTCGGTAAAGAAGCCCACAGGAGGTGATACGATTTATCATGTTTTTGTAACGTGTCTGCAAACTTCGAGAAAGCCCATACATGGACGTAACGTTCTCAACCTTCCTCGGCCAACTTGTGTCGAACCCAGTCCTTGCCGTCACCGTGATCCTCGCACTCGGCGCCATCTTCGTCAACGGATGGACCGACGCGCCCAACGCCATCGCGACCTGCGTCACCACGCGTTGTATGCCCGCCCGCGCCGCCATTCTCATGAGTGCCGCATTCAACTTCTTGGGCGTGCTCATCATGACGCACTTTAACGCGAGCGTCGCCAACACCATCTCCCATATTGTCGACTTTGGCGGAAACAGCACCATGGCGCTCGCCTGTCTGTGCGCGGCGCTGTTCTCCATCGTCGTCTACGGCGCCACAGCGTCGCGTTTTGGCATCCCCACCTCGCAAAGCCACAGCCTTATCGCCGGCCTGACCGGTGCCGCCATCGCCCTCGGCGGTGCGAGCAGCGTCAACGTCCACGAGTGGATGAAGGTCATCTACGGCCTGGCGCTCTCCATCGGTCTGGGCTTTGTCATGGGCTGGGTCCTGTGCAAGCTCGTCTCGATTCTTTTCGCCGCCGCCAACAGGCGACGTGCCAATGTCTTCTTTAAATACGCTCAGATCGCGAGCGCTGCGGCCATGAGCTTTATGCACGGCGCGCAGGATGGACAGAAGTTCATCGGCGTGCTCTTTTTAGGCGTGGCCTTTGCCAGCGGCCAGACGAGCGTCGGCGATGCCGGCATCCCCATCTGGATTATGCTGCTATGCTCGGCCACCATGGGCATCGGCACCAGCGTGGGCGGCGAGCGCATCATCAAGTCCGTTGGCCAGAGCATGGTCAAGCTCGAAAAGTACCAGGGCTTCTCCGCCGACCTGGCGGGCGCCGCGAACCTGCTGCTTGCCACCCTTACCGGCATCCCCGTGTCCTCCACGCACATCAAGACCTGCGCCATCATGGGCGTCGGTGCCGTCAAACGCCTCTCGGCCATCAACTTCGGCGTCGTCAAGGACATGATGTTCACCTGGTTCTTCACCTTCCCCGCCTGCGGACTCATCAGCTTTGTCATGGCCAAGCTGTTCATGATGTTCATCTAATCAAACCGAACGTCCATCCGGACCGTAACACCTCACCCACCCGTCTTCGCCTCGAAAGGACCCACTCATGGCAAAGAAACCCGATTCGTTCTACTTTGACAACTACGTCGCCTGCGCCGACCTCGCCGTCCAGGCCGCCGAGCTGCTTACCAAGATTTTCGAGAACTTCGATCCCGCAAAGATTCACGATATGCTCGACAAGATGCATGCGATCGAGCATGCGGCCGACAAGAAGCACCATGAGCTTGAGGACGCCCTGCTCACCGCCTTTATCACCCCGCTTGAGCGCGAGGATCTGGACCTGATGAGCTGCTCGCTCGACACCGTGCTCGACCGTATCGAGGGCGTCGTGCAGCGCGTCTACTTCACCAACATCCAGAGCATCCATCCCGATGCCATCGTGATCGCCCACAAGGTGACCGACGCCTGCCGCGCCATGAAAGACCTGATGGTCGAGCTGCCTAACTACCGCAAGTCCAAAACGCTGCGCGAGCTCGTCATCCAGATCAACACCATCGAGTCCGAGGCCGACGAGCTCTATATCAACGCCATGCGTAACCTGCACGTTAACGGCAAGGACCCGCTCGAGGTCATCGCCTGGCGTGACGTGTACGCCTTCCTGGAGTACTGCGCCGACTGCTGCGAGAATGTGGCCGATGTCGTGGATTCGATCGTCATGAAGAACAGTTAATTGGGGGTACATGTCCCACCGGTCGCGGGCCCGGCCACTAATAACCTTTTTCACTCCGGCTGCAAGCAGAGTCGTTCAAAAGGTTATTAGTGGCCGGGCCCGCTCCCTTATGCACCACCATTGGGAACTTTGGCTGATAGATTTAGCGCGATGGGGGTTTGGCTGAAGGGACCTATGGTACCCGTTCGGACACTTTGGCCCTTGATGAGCGTTTGGCTGATTGCTGCTTTGGGTATTGTTTGGGTTACTTTGGGTTTGTTTGATTTTTAATTGTTGGAGGGCTTGTATGTCTTATTTGGATCTGGCTCGGTCTCGGTATTCTTGTCGCGAGTTTGAGAATCGTTCTGTTGAGCAGGCTGTGGTGGATGCCATTGTTGAGGCTGGGCGCATTGCTCCTTCTGCTTGTAATAATCATCCTTCTCGTGTGATGGTGTTGGATACGCCCGAGCTTCTGGAGAAGGCTGCTGCTTGTCAGCCTCGGTTTGCTCGTGATGGGTCTATCTTTGGAGCTCCGCTTGTCTTCCTTATTTGCAGCGTTACCGATGATGCTTGGGTACGCCCGTATGACCAGATGAATTCCAGTGAAATCGATACGTCCATCGTGTGTGATCAGATGATGATGGAGGCCACCGAGCAGGGCCTGGGAACGTGCTGGGTATGCCATTTTAAGCCTGAGGTGGCAGAGGAGCAGTTCAATCTGCCCAAGGGCGTCTATCCCTATCACATGCTCGTCTGTGGCTATCCCGCCGACCACATCGCCGATCCCGAGCATCGCGAGGCCCGCACCATTCCCCTCTCCAACTTCCTCCTCAAGTAGTTTTTAGACATACCTTAAAATCTACCTTTTACCACGCGCCCTTCGCCGAGTTCTGCCCTATCGCATGCAGAGCTCGGCGTTTTGTTTCCCAACCCTTATACAGCCACAAAAAAGGAGCCCGCAGGTGCGAGCTCCTCTTACGGACACTAGATTGTAGTTCTGGTGCTAGTCCAGGTCGTCGGCGGCAAAGTTGTCGATCGGGGCGAAGGGATCGGCCACGGGGACAACCGGATCGGCGACGGGCAGCGGCTCGGCGGCGGGAACGGTCACCGCGGGAGAAGCGGCAGAACCGACCGGCGTGGAGGCCATGAGGTCGGCCGGGAAGGAGTTCTGGGCGTCGTCCATAAAGTGCTGGATGAGCTTGAGATACTCGGCCTTGAACTCCTCGCGGGAAGCCTTCAGACGGTCGATTTCCTCGAGCTCGGCCTGCTTTTCGGTCAGAGCCTGGCGGATGACCTCGCGGGCCTTGGCGTCAGCCTCGTTGCGGATACGCTCAGCATTCTCGTTGGCATCGTTGACGATGGTCTCAGCGGTCTGCTGGGCAGCGATCAGGGCAGCGGAAATCTGGCGCTCCTGAGCGGAGAAGTCAGGGGCGGGAGCAGCCACGGGGGCGGCAGGAACGGCTTGGGCGGTGGCATCCTGAGCCTGGGCAAGCTGAGCCTGCGCATCGGCAAGCTGCTGCTCGGTAGCAGTCAGACGACCCTTAAGGTCGACGATCTTAGCGAGCATAGCGTCAACCTCGGAGGACAGTGTCTCCAAGAAGACGTCGACCTCGGCAGGATCGTAGCCACGCTTGGCCTCAGAGAAAGTCTGAGCCTGGATGTCTGCAGGGGTAATAGCCATAACAAGTCTCCTTTTTCATCGCCTCGGCGCTACACGCCCGACGTAAGTTACTAAGTCAGTTCTACACGAGTATACCTATAAGAAGCTGCAGAACCAGCCTCTGCACCAACTGCAACGCAATAATCGCAACGACCGGCGAAAAATCGATACCGCCCATCGGCGGAATGAAACGACGGAACAGGTTGAGCCACGGACCGCACACGCTATCGAGCACCGCAGCAATATCCTGAAGTAAACCACCCTGCTTCATGGGAATCCACGTCATAAAGCAGTAGACGACAATGAGCGTGGAATAGAAGTTGAACAGCGTGTTGACCAGCTGGACGATAGTGTAGATGTTGATGGGAATCTCCTCGTCTTGTCTTTACTTAAGGTAGCCGTCGGCACGAAGCTTCTTGAGATCGGAATCTTTGACCTCGCAACCGGCGGGCAGCACCATGAACACGCGGTCGCCTACCTCCTTGACCGTGGCGCCCAGACCGCAGGCAAAGCCGTAAGAGAAGTCCAAGACGCGCTTGGCAACTTCGGTGCGTACGCCCACAAAAATCAGTGCGACAGGCTGCTTGGTGCGAACGCGGCGCACCACGGTCTCCACGTCGTCATAGCTCTCGGGGCGCAGGACATAGGCCGGCAGCTGCGGCGTGGCGTTGATGATATTGCTCGCATAGGCCGAGGCATCGCTCGGTGCAGGCGCGGGTGCAGCGGCGGCACGGGCGCGGGTGTTCTCGGCGTAGCTCGACGGCGTGTCATAGGCACCAGGACGATAACCGCTCGCAACGCTGTCCTGCGAGCGCGAAGGCGGGTTATACGTCGTGGCATGGCGGGAGTCATCGCCGACCAGCTGACCGGAGCGCGTATACACGGCAACCGACTCAGCTTCACCGCGGCGCGTCTGACCAAGCAGGCCGTTGCTCGGCTCGTCTTGGGTGTAGAAGCCCTCGCCCGAAGCACCGCTGTAGCCGTTGCCCTGATAACTATCGTCATAGCCGTCATCGTAGCCGTAGTCGTCGTCCTGGCCATAACCCTGGTCGTAACCCTGCTGGCCGCCCAGGTGCATCTTATTTTTAATCTCGTCAAGGAAGCCCATGGTTGTGTCCTCTCGCGGTTTAGTGCAGGCGCCCCGATAATCAGTGCGCACTTCAGAGCCTTATTTTACTGCAAACTCCGGGCTAAATACTACCCTGCCCAGGCGAACGAGCGTAGAGCCCTCCTCAAGGGCAGGCTCAAAGTCCTCGCTCATGCCGCAGGAAAGCTCAGGCAGGTTCAAATCGGGATGCGCCGCCTCCAGCTCATCCCTCAGCTCACGAAGCCCCGCAAAGGTGCGGCGTGCCACATCCTTATTCCCCCGGGGCGCCATAGTCATAAGCCCCTGTACGCAAATTCCCTCAAGTTCCGCAAGCTCACCCGCGGCGGCGCGAATCTCATCGGGCGAAAAGCCTCCCTTCGACTCCTCACCACTCACATTGACCTCGATGAGCACACGCTGGGGGCCGGCGAGCTCGCCTGCCTCAATCTTGCGGACAGCACGGCTCGAGATCGCCTGTGCCAGATGCAGCGAACCCACCGAGTGAATCAGCTCGGCTGAGCTCAGCACCGCATTGATCTTATTGGTCTGCAGGTTGCCGATCATATCGAAGCGCACCTCGGGCAGCTCCGGATGCTCCGCCAGACCCGTGAGCTTGCGAACCAGCTCCTGCGGGCGGTTCTCGGCAAAATGGCGATACCCCGCTTGGATGGCGGCAACGGTCTCATCGACACCAACGGTCTTGGACACGGCAATGAGGCCCGCGGCGTCGTGGGGGCGGCCCGCGCGATCGAGCGCCGCATAAAAACGTTCCAGAATCTGCTCGCGGCGAGCGCGCATCAAGTCCAAATAGTTATCCATTGCTAATCGCCTCCGCTGACAGCCAAACAAGTAGTCCCATGCTAACGCAAGAGCGCGGTCCCGCATGCGCAAGGCCGCGCTCACTTAGGTATTTACAATCTTTCGACGAACGGGGTCACTTACTCCTCGTCGTCCTCGCCATCGTCCTCGTCCTCAAGATGATCGAGCAGGTAGCGAAGACCCTCGCTGACCTCGTTGGCGGGCACCTTGGCAACGTAACGCGCGTCGACGGCGGGCCTCATGATAACACCCTCGCCCGAAGGCACGCGCATGCTCTCGAGCTCATCCTCGTCCACACGGGCGATATCGCCGGCGTTCATACGCTGACCAGTCAACAGGAAGGTCAGACGGCAAGCGGCATCGATGGAAATGGAAGCGATGCGATCGAGGTAGCGCGAAACCATGATGGCGCGGCGCAGGTCGTCATAGTTGCTGTCGTCGTCCATAAAGTCGCCCGTATCCATACGGTTAAAGGTGCGGAAGAACTTCTCGTAGGCAGCGTGCACTGGCTCGTCCTCGACGGCCAGGTTGCAGATGATGGACATATCATTGGTGACGAGCGCAGAAAGCGAAGAGCCCAGCACCTGGTAGACGGCCTCAGCCTCGGCCTCAACCGTGCCGACAAGCTCCTTGGGCAGCGAGATGTCGGCCTTGATCATATGACGCGTGGCACGGCAGATCTGACGGACCTTATCGGTCATGCGCTGCAGGTTAAAGTCGACATAGATGATCGTCTGAAGCAGGCGGAAGTCGGAGGCGACCGGTGACTGCGTGGCGATCAGGTTGTAGCAGACGGCCTCCAGGTTGGCGCAGCGCGCGTCAATCGAAAGCGTGCGCTTCTTGGTCTTGGTGGCGAGCTTGCGGTCGTCGGTCACATAGGCCTTCACGGCATCGTGGAGGGCCAGATCGACGGCCTCATAGATGCTCAGCATCTCGTGACGGGCCTCGACGAGCTGACGGGAAAACAGTTTGCGCATGGTTCACTCCAATCAGTTGGGTGCGGTCATGCCGCCCGCACAGTGAATACGCACCGGACTAGGTCCGATCGGCTTGGGACTAGTCGCACCGATCAGCCAAAGCGGCCGGTGATATAGTCTTCCGTCCGCGAGTCCACCGGGCTGGTGAAGATCGCGTCGGTTTGACCATACTCGATGAGCGTGGCGGGCTCGCCGGCAACTTCTTGCAAGAAGAATGCGGTGTAGTCGCTGATGCGAGCTGCCTGCTGCATTGAATGCGTGACGATGATGATCGTCATCTCGGGCGCCAGCTCGGCCATCAGATCCTCGACCTTAGAGACGGACGTGGGGTCGATGGCGGAGCAGGGCTCGTCCATCAGAAGGACATCGGGCTGCACCGCAAGCACGCGCGCGATGCACAGACGCTGCTGCTGACCGCCCGAGAGCGCCAAACCATCCTTGTTGAGCTGATTGGATACCTCTTTCCAGAGGTTGGCGCGCTTGAGCGATTCTTCCACGATGTCATCGAGGTCGCTTTTGCTAGTCACGCCCTGCAGACGAGGGCCAAAGGCGACATTCTCGTAGATGGATTTAGGAAACGGGTTGGGCTGCTGAAAGATCATGCCCACGCGACGACGGAGGTCGACCGGGTCGACGCCCTCGGCATAGATATCATTGCCGTCGAGCGTCATGGTGCCCTCGACGCGCGTACCCTCGATCAGATCATTCATGCGGTTGATGCAGCGCAAAAACGTCGACTTGCCGCAGCCCGAAGGGCCAATGAAGGCGGTGATGGCGTTTTTGGCGATGTTGAGGTCAAGCCCCGTCAGCGCATGAAAGTCACCGTACCAAAAGTTGAAATCCTTGGCCGTGATGGCCGCTTGCTCCAGCGTGGGAGCGGACTGATAAACGGACATGGGACTCCTTAACTAGCGACGCTTGCGCGACAGGAAGCGCGCAAACAGGTTGAAGGCCAGAATGATCACCATCAGCAAGAGCGCGGTGCCGTAGGCTGCGTTCATGTTGATGCCATCGTTGGCAAGCAGGTACAGGTGAACCGTCATGGGGCGGCCGGAATCGAGCGGCGAAATAGGTAGATTGATGGCTTGGCCCATGGTGTAGAGCACCACCGCGGTCTCGCCAATGGCGCGGCCGATGGCGAGGACGATGCCCGTGGCAATACGGCCAAAGGCAGAAGGAAGCACAATCTTGGAGACAACCTGCCACTTGGTGGCGCCCAGGCCGTACGCGCCCCAACGGATATAGCGCGGGACGGCGCGAATGGCCTCTTCGGTGGTGCGCATGACGATGGGAAGCATCAAGAGCGCGAGCGCCAGAGCGGCCGAGACCATCGAAAGGCCCAGGCCCATGGCCTCGACAAACAAGGCGTAGCCAAACAGGCCCATAACGATGGAGGGCACCGAGGCCAAAGCGTCAGCAGCGTAGCGAATGAGCTCGACGACCTTGCCCTGCTTGGCGTACTCGGCCAGATAGACGGCTGCCAGCACAGCAATCGGCGTGCAGATAAGCATGGCGAGCGCCGTCACATAGACGGTCGAGACGATCGTGGGCCAAATTCCGCCCTCGGCGTTGACGCCCTGGGGCCAACCGAAGATAAAGTCGAGCGAGATATGCGGCAGGCCGTTAATGACCACATAGGCAATGATAGCGACAAGCACCAGCGTGGTGATGTATGCCGCGGCACGGAACACGCCAAGCATGATCTTGTTGGACAGGTCCTTGTTGATGCGGCCCTTCTTGCCATGGGAAAGGGCACGCTTGATGCGCTCGCGCGACGAGGTCGTATCGACCGTCGTGTCAACGGAATCGGACATAGCCTACCCCCTCTTCTTCTTAGAAATCAGACGGACGATGCCCACCAGCGTGGCGGAGATGATAAACAGGACCACGCCCATGCCGAACAGCGCCGAGCGGTGCAGACCCGAGGAATAGCTCATGTCGAGCGCGATCTGGCTCGTGAGCGTCGAGATGGGGCTCGCAATGCTGTCGGGAATAACCGGGGCGTTACCCACGACCATGAGCACGGCCATGGTCTCGCCGATGGCACGGCCCATACCCAGCACGATGGCATCCACGATACCCAGCTTGGCGGCAGGTAGCACGACCTTATAGATGGTCTGCCACTTAGTAGCACCCATGGCATACGATGCCTCGCGAATACCCATGGGAATGGAATTGAGGGCATCGATGGTGAGCGTGGTGATGGTAGGGACGATCATGATGGCAAGCACGAACCACGCCGTCAGCGCACCAAAACCAAGACCACCGGTCAGTTGCGCGATAAACGGACGGATGATGATCATGCCAAAGAAGCCATAGATGATAGAAGGGATGCCGGCCAACAGGTCAACGGCAGGGCTGATGAGCTTGCGCACGCGCTTGCTGGCGATCTCGACCAGATACACGGCCGTGCCCACGCCTAGGGGCACACCCATGGCGAGCGCACCGACGGTCACCAGACCCGAGCCGGCAAGCAGCGACACGATGCCGTAGTGGCCCTCAGAGGGTGCCCACGTAAAGCTAAAGAAGTCCGCCAGACCGATGTCGGTAAAGACGGGCAGCGCCGAGTACGTGGTAAAGACAAAAATCAGGATGACGGTAACAACCGCCAAGAACGCGCAGGCAAAGAAAATCCACTGCAGCGCCTTCTCCTTGATATAGGTGCTGCGCGATACGAGCGCCAGCTCGCGCTTCTTGGGCGCCTGAGCATTCTGCTCAGTCTGGGAGTTTTCCTGTGCTTCCATGCTACTCACTCCCCTTCTCGTCGTTGGTGACGGGAATAAAGCCCGCCTCGCGAATCTGCTTGTCCATCTTTTCGGACGTCACGTAGTCGATGTAATCCTGCGCCTGCTGCGAAGGCGCACCCTTCACAAAGAAGTAAAGGTCGCGCGAGATGGGATAGCCGCCACTCGCGACCGTCTTCTCGGACGCCTCAACATGATTGACCGAGACGGCCTTGACCGAGGTCTTGGCGTTGAGGCTATCGACGAAGCCCAGCGAAATGTAGCCGATAGCCCCGCGCGAACGAGATACCACGTCGCGCACCTGGCCCGTGCCCGAAAGAACGGCGGAGCGGCGATCGAACGGGGTGCCGTCCATCACGATGGTGCGGAAGGCTTCACGCGTGCCAGACGCCTCATCTCGGTTGATAACCTGAATCCTCAGGTCCTCGCCACCGACTTCTTTCCAGTTGGTGATCTTGCCGGCATAGATATCGCGGAGCTGCTCGGTCGAGAGGTTATCGACGGGGTTGTCTTCGTTCACGATGACCGCGATACCGTCGTGGGCAATGACGATGGGAGTCAGGCCCAGATCCTGTTCGTCGGCATTGAGTCCACGGGAGGAGCTGGCGATATCGGCCGTGCCACCGCTGACGGCTTCGATGCCAGCGGAAGAGCCCAAACCGGAAACGAGCACGTCGATGCCGGTCTCCTCCTTAAAGCCCTCTGCCGCAATTTCGGCGATAGGAAGGCAGGTCGTGGAGCCGGCCACGGTAATGGAAGAGGTAGAAGATCCCGAAGAACAGGCGCACAGCGTAAGCGTAAGCACAGCGGCGCTCAGGACCGATACGATCTTTCTCATAGCATCACGCCGATCGCAGCATGGCGCCCACAGGTGCCGTCCTCGTTACGGTAGGAATAAAAGCGGTCGTTCTGACGCACAGTCGAAAGCTGGGTATCCACGATATTATCCGCGTCCACACCGGCATCTACCAGCGCCTCACAAATGGCAGCGGAAAGATCGAGCATGCGAGAGGCACTCGCATCGATGCAAGAGAACTCGACGGCAAAGCGATCCATGAGTTCCTGGGATACCTCATATTCGTCAGCCAAGATATGGGGGCCGATATAGGCGGAAACGTCGCTCGCATCGCAGCCGGCAGCATCGCAAAGCGCCTGGCACGCCTTGGCAGAAATACGTGCAATCGTGCCCTTCCAACCGGAGTGCACCACGGCAAATCCGCCAGGGGCCACCAGCACCACGGGAACGCAGTCGGCAAAGCAGAGCAGCACGGGCACGTCATGGGCCGTACAGACGATGGCATCGCAGCCCTCGGCAATCTGCTCGCGAACAGCCTCAAGATCGTCGGCGCCGTTCGAAGTCACCGTAACGATATGGTCACCATGTACCTGATTGGGCACGAGCAGATTATGCTCGCACTCAGTGGCGCCCATAGCTTCGAGCGCTCGACGACGATTTTCTTGAACAGCAAAGGGGTCATCGCCTACATGCGAGCCCAGGTTGAGCGAGGAGTACGCATCTTCAGAAACGCCACCGGTGCGCTCGGTAAAGGCAAAGCGGACATCGGATGTCGCGCCCTCCACCAACGTAACTCCATCATGGTCGACACGCGAAACGTTGTCCGCACGTGCTGCCATACTAAAGCCTCCTAATAACACAAGTACCGCGGCGTCGCCGCGCAGTCCGCGTTTATACGGCTGTCATACTTCCTTAAAAGGATACCCGCAGCGGTAGGGACCAAACGTAAAGGGAACGTAAGGAGATTGGAGGCTTTCGTTTACAAACGAGAAACAAAACGGGGTGCATCCAAATGGACACACCCCGTGCAGGTCGTTGAGAAAAACGAACTAGAAGCTACCGCGCTTCAGGAAGTCGGGAAGCTCGAACTGGTCGTTGCCAAAGTTGGGCAGCTCGGTACCACCGACGTTGCGGGTCGGAGCGGCCTGAGCCGGGCTGGCAGCCGGAGCGGTGCGCTGCGGCTCAGCGGAGGCAGCGGCCTTGCTCTGAGACTGCTGAGCAGCAAAGAGCTCATCCTGACGGTTGACGTTGGAGTCGGAGAAGCCCGTAGCGATGACGGTGATACGCACCTGATCGCCCAGGGACTCGTCGACAACGGTACCGAAGATGATGTTGGCCTCGGGGTCGACGGCGTTGGCGACAACGTCGGCGGCGTCGCTGATCTCCTGGATGCCCAGGTCCTTGGAACCGGCGATGGAGAGCAGCACGCGCGTGGCACCATCGATGGAGCTCTCGAGCAGCGGGCTGGAGATGGCCTGCTGGGCAGCGTCGACGGCACGAGTATCCCCAGAAGAGGTACCGATACCCATCATGGCGGTACCGGCCTGCTTCATGATGGTCTTAACATCGGCGAAGTCCAGGTTGATGATACCGGGGACGGTGATGAGGTCGGTGATGCCCTGGGTGCCCTGGGAAAGGACGCCATCGGCAATCGCGAAGGCCTCGAGCATGGTGGTCTTCTTCTCGGCGATGTCGAGCAGCTTATCGTTAGGGATGACGATCATGGTGTCGACGCAATCGGAGAGGGTCTTGATGCCCTCCTCGGCGCTCTTCTTGCGCTTGCGGCCCTCGAAGGTGAAGGGCTTGGTCACGACGGCGACAGTCAGTGCGCCGACCTCGTTCATCGCGATATCAGCAACGATGGGAGCAGCGCCGGTACCGGTGCCACCGCCCTCACCGCAGGTGATAAACACCATGTCGGCGCCAGCGAGCGCCTCGGCAATGTCGTCACGGGACTCATCGGCAGCCTTGCGGCCAACCTCGGGGTTGGCGCCGGCGCCCAGGCCGCGGGTAAGGTCGGTGCCGATGTGCACCTTGATATCGGCATCAGAGATCGCGAGTGCCTGAGCATCGGTGTTGATGGCAACAAACTCGACGCCGCGGATGCCCTCTTCGATCATTCGATTGACCGCGTTGGTACCGCCGCCGCCGACGCCGACCACCTTAATGACGGCAAGGTAGTTGTTGATCTCTGTCTCGTGCATGTCGGTCCTCCGAACAAAGGTTATAGCCATAGCATGGGTCGACCCCTGCGCACATTAACCTTCAGGTTGAAAGTAAATGCAAAGGTAAACCGTATTATGTTTGCACATTATGAACGTATCAGTCAAATAATTGACCGTGAAAACCAAACAAACCAGATAAACGGCGTGGTATGGCCCCTCAACAAAGCATCAACCAGCGCTACGAGGTCGGAGCATTCCTAAATGTGTAGTTGCCTGGAGAGCGCACATTGATATACGTTACGCCCTCTACCTGCGAAAGCAACTTGGTGACTACGCGTTCCTTCTTGGCGATATCGTCCGAATCGCCCAGCGACACCTCAATGCCGTTATTGAGGTTTGCCGAGATGGCTTCGACCGAAGGCGTGGAAATATCCTTGACTTGTCCCAAGAACTCGCTCGAAAAACCACGCACATAATCCAGGCCGGCCTTAACGGCTTTCGAGTTCACCGCCTGGCCGGAAACCGGAGCGACATCCGCCGAGACATCAGTCAACAACACCGCGCCATAATGCTTGGCGAGCGCCAGCGCGGCATCGATTCCGGTCAAGGTATTTGAGCCCTGCCCTGTCGTGATGACGTTGCCCTGGTCGTCCACTTCGACCGACGTCGACAGCGGGGCGATCCAGGTGTCATCGTCTCCGATAGCCCAGGCAAGGTCGTCGGAGCTGATATATGCAATGGCGATAACTTTACGCTCCGTCGGCGTAATGATAAGCGTATGGGGAAACTGGCGCTGGACATCTACGCCCGAGACCCACGGGTTTTGCTTGAGATCCTCGGTAATCTGGTCGGGATCGACGTTAAAAAGCGACGTTCCCTCGGGCAAGTCGATCAGCTGGATAGCATCGTGCTTCGTCACATGCTCGCTGCCTTGAATCTGAATATCAGTGGCAGTAAACAATCCAGAGTTGATCACCACGATGGCAACGACGACGAGCACGGCCAAGACGGCCAAAACGCCGCCCACGATTTTGCCTTTGCCTGTAACGACAGAAGCGGCGTCTGATGTTTTATTTGCCATCGCTCCAAGTGAAGATAACGGGTTGAAGCCTTTTTTACTCGAAGGCTTCTTGGCGGTAGCCGGCACCGATGTCAGCGAGCGCGGTTTCGATGCGCCCAGCGTGCGGCCTGGACGTGCCGCTTTAGTTCCCGTCGAGGGCTTGGGAGTTGCCATGGGACGGGCAGGCTTGGCGCCCATAACAGGCTTTGACGTCACCGAGGGACGCGAGGACTTTTTTGCGGCCGGACGATTACCGAGCTGCGAGCCGACGACCGGACGACTGGCCTGTCGAGCATGCCCGACAGACTTAGAGTGCGCGACGGTATTGCGTTGAGGTTTGGCAGGCGCGCCGGAACGCCCTCCGGCGCGGCGGAAGGTGGGTTTCGATGCTCTAGAAGCCGAGGAATTTAACTTCCGGTCTGAGCTCGATGCCATACGCCTCCCTCACCTTTCCGTGCACATGTCTGATAACCGCGGCAACGTCATCGGCCGAGGCAGTTCCGTTATTAACGATAAAATTAGCGTGAACGGGCGAAACTTCCGCGCCGCCAATCGAAAAACCCTTTAATCCACAATCCTCGATAAGCTTGCCCACACTCGCATCGGGCGGGTTGCGAAAGACAGACCCGCAGGATGCGCGACCCATGGGCTGCGTACGCTTGCGCCTTGTAAGGTACCGCTCCATGCGCTCGCGAATGTCGGCCTTGAGCGCCGGTTTAAGCTTGAGCACGCACTCGAGGATGATCTCATTGCGGGGAAGGCTACATTCGCGGTAGCCCCAAGAGATCTCGGACCCCGCATAATGCTTGATACTGGATGCCGGGTCAAACGTTACGACATCCTCAACCAGCGAGCCAATCCACTCGGTCCGCGTGCCGGCATTCATAGATATCGCACCGCCGACCGAACCAGGAATGCCAACGGCAAACTCAAGGCCCGAGAGGCTACGCGACAGGGCATCGTTGACCAGGCGCGCAAACATCACGCCCGCACCGACCGTCAGCGTACAACCGTCATCGGCAACAACCGTGCGCTGGAACTCACGTCCGAGCGAAATGACGGCACCGCGATAACCGCCATCGGCAACCAGCAGATTGGAGCCCTTGCCGATGATGACCCACGGCACCTGCTCGCGATCGAGCACCGCCACGGCGCGGCGGAGGGCATGATAGCTATGGCACGTCACAAAGAGGTCGGCCTTGCCGCCGATACGATAGCTCGTATGACGCGCAAGGCGCTCGTCCTCGATCACATCCGTGTCGATCATGCCCGAGAGCGCCATGACGGCGTTAAACAGACCCATTAGACTTAAGCGTCTTTCTTGGCAGTCAGATACTCAATGAACTCGGGACCGACGGTCGTAACGTCGCCGGCACCCATGGTGAGCAGCAGGTCGCCCTCGCCCACCATCTGCTCGAGCTCCTGATTGAGCTCAAGACGGCTGGAGCAGTACACGACCTCCTTGCCAGGATGCTTGGCGCGCACGGTATCGGCGAGCATCTTAGAGGTGACACCCGGAATGGGCATCTCGCCAGCCGAGAACACATCAATCAGCAGCAGTTTATCGGCATTGGCAAATGCATCGACAAAGTCGTCGCACAGGGCCTGCAGGCGCGAATAGCGGTGCGGCTGGAACACGACGTCGACGTGCTTGTAGCCCAGCGACGAAGCGGCAGCAAGCGTAGCCTTGATCTCGGTGGGGTGATGGCCGTAATCATCGACCACGGTGATGCCATCGATATCGCCCACGTGGGTAAAGCGACGGCGGACGCCCTCAAAGCTCGAGAGCGCCTTGGCTGCGGCGTCGATGTCAAGGCCCAGGACATGGGCGACGGTGAGCACCGCCGTGGCGTTGAGCATGTTGTGGCGACCGGGATTGCTCTTGATCTCCACAGCGCGCTCAGTGCCGTCCTCAAAGCGAACGATAAAGTCACTCTGGATGCCCTTGACATCCGGGTGCATGCAGACGATGTCGTTGCTCTCGGCAAAGCCGTAGGAAAGCACATGACGGCCCGTCGACTTGGCGAGCTCGACCAGATGCGGGTCCTCACCGCAGACGATGACGGTGCCGTCCTCGCCCACCAGGCTCATGAATTTGGCGAAAGTTGCCTCGATCTCCTCGATACCCGAGTAGTGATCGAGGTGGTCGGCCTCGACGTTGGTCACAATGACTACGTTGGGGTTCAGGAACAGGAAGGAGCTGTCGGACTCGTCGGCCTCGGCGACAAAGTAGTCGCCCGAGCCGTTCTTGCCGTTCGTGTCATAGCCCTCGACGATGCCACCGATCAGGAAGCTCGGATCCAGACCCATGCGGTCGAGCATGGTGGCACACATCGAAGACGTGGTGGTCTTGCCATGCGTGCCGGCAACAGCGACGGTGGTGTAGCCGTGGCCCAAAGCAGAGAGCATCTTGGCACGGGGCCACACGGGAATACCAAGCTCGCGAGCGCGCACGAGTTCAGGGTTGGATTCCGGAATAGCGGTGGAGACAACAACCACGTCGGGCTTAACCTCGTCGATCGTGGCGGCCTCATGGCCCACATGCACCTTCACACCAGCGCGGGTAAGCTGGCGGATATAACGTGACGTCTTAAGGTCGGAGCCGGTAACGGCATAACCGCGCTCGTGCAGAACGAGGGCGATGCCGCTCATGCCGGCGCCGCCGATACCGATAAAGTGGGCGCTCTTAAACTCGGGCGCGGAGGTTGCAGTCTGGGAATCAGCCATGTGCTCGTGTACTCCTTGCGTAAACACTGCCTGTAACCCGTTAACTGTACCGCACCTACCGCATCAGCGCGAGGGCGACCGAAGATATCCCGTCTAACTAACGCAAACCCTCTACCGCATCCGCCAGAAGAGCGGCGGCTCTATCCTGAGCCAGACCACGCGCCGCCTGACGCATGGCGTCGCGCGCCGCCGCGTCATCGACCAGGTGCAGCAGCTCATCGGCAAAGGCAGAACCGTCGATATCGGCATCGGCGCAGAGCACGCCGGCCCCGGCGTCGACCAGATAACGAGCATTGGTGGTTTGGTGGTCGGCCGTCGCATGCGGATACGGCACGAGCACCGAGGGCACGGCGAGCGCAGCGATCTCGGCCACGCTCGATGCACCCGAACGCGAGAGCACCAAATCGGCAGCAGCCAGCATATCGCCCATGTTGTCGATGTAAGGCTGGACGCGGTAACGCTTCGCCTCCTCGGGCGTCAGCGCCAAAGCGTGCTCGGTCTCCTCAAAGCCGTCGGCACCCGTCGAATGCAACACATAGAGGTTCTTGCGCGAAAGCAGTTCGTTTTTGAGCGAAGTCACGCGCTCGTTGAGGTGCTGGGCGCCAAGTGAACCGCCAAAGACGAGCAGCAGCGTAGCGTCCTCGGGAACGCCAAGTGCCTTGCGGCCACGAGCGCGATCGCCCTCGATCACCGAGCGACGTACGGGGTTGCCGGTCATGAGCACGTGGTCAGGGTCACCTTCGCGCTCAAAGACCGAACGCGCTGCCGGCACCGAGATGCACACGCGGGCGGCGTGGGAGTTCATCATCTTGTTGGCC
Organism: uncultured Collinsella sp.; assembly: GCA_905202925.1. Taxonomy (GTDB): domain Bacteria; phylum Actinomycetota; class Coriobacteriia; order Coriobacteriales; family Coriobacteriaceae; genus Collinsella. The sequence continues at coordinate 223,528 of CAJKTW010000001.1, forward strand.
AGGCCCGGAACAGAGTTCTGCTCATGCAGCAGATACGGAACGCCTGCGCCCTTGCACCACCCAAGCAGCGGAACCTCGACATAGGCACCAAAACCGATGGCGGCATCGGGCTTGCCGACCTTTGAGAAATGATTGGCGAGCGCACGCTTGGCCTTATTGACACGCCACAGCGAGGTCAGCGCCGTCCAAGGACGGGAGCGGTCGAAGCCCGTGACCGTAATGGGCACAAAATCAAACCCAGCCTCGGGGACCAAACGACCCTCGAGCTTGCGCGACTGGCCCACGAACACAACGTGGTGGCCACGGTCACGCAGTTCTTCGGCCAAGGCGAGCGCGGGGTTGATGTGTCCTGCCGTGCCGCCGGCTGCAATAGCAACGGTCATTTTATCGGTCATGGTAGTCCCTTCGTACACGCGGTCCCTGGTCGTCGGTGCGCAGACGCGCCGACGGGTCCGAGTTCAAATCGATTCGATTATATCCGCCGCCCGCGTTGCGAGGGCTGGGGCGCTGCGGACGACCTTGCGGAGCCGTTCGCGAGCGTGGACGAGCTGCCGGCTCGGATGCAGAACCATCCAGAACGGTAAAGCCGCTACGCGAAGGTCGTTCACCGCGCACATGGGCCACGCCGGCGGTGCTCTCGTCCATAACGGCAAAGCTCTCACGGCGGCGGTCATACTCATCGCGGCGGGCGCTCTCGTACGAAACGCGCAGGATCAACCCGGCAAGCATAAGCGACACAATAATCGACGAACCGCCGTAGCTAATAAACGGCAACGGTTTGCCCGTCATGGGAAACACGTTGAGGATGCCCAGCGCGTTAATCAAAAACTGCACCGCGAGAATAACCGCGGAGCCAGACGCCATAAGCGCGCCCCGACGATCGGTCGCCTGCTCGGCAATGCGAAACGCCGAGTAGATCAGCATCGCAAACACCAAGAAGAACAGCACGGTTCCGACAAAGCCGACTTCCTCGCCAATGATGGCCAGGATGTAGTCATTGTGCGCCTCGGGCAGATACGAGTACTTCATGGTTGAGTTGCCGATGCCACGGCCGAACAGACCGCCCGAGGCAAAGGCCATGATGGCAAGCGTGGCCTGATAGCCGTCACCATACTCGTCAGCCCAAGGGTTCAAGGCAACCTGAATACGCACCATACGGTACGGCTCTGCGACAAGTGCAATCACGATCACGAGAATGCCGAAGATTAGCACGCCGATGATAAATCTGGGGTCGAGACCCGCAAACAACGCCATGCACATGAGGGTCAACAGGATGATCAGGACAGTACCGAAATCGGGTTGGATAAAGATCAGAAAGAGCGAAATGCCCAGGTAGATGCCCATCTTGCGAAGGAATTCGTTGATGTTGCCACCGGGCGAAAAGAAGCGATCAAGCATGATGGCCGAATACGCAATGGCAAATGGCTTCAAAAACTCAGAAGGCTGGAACTGAATACCGGCGATGTTGAGCCAGCGCGTGGCGCCACGGCTGCCGCTGCCCACCAAGAACACCAGAAGCAGTAGCCCTATCATGCCGATGAGGAAGATCCTGAGCACATCCTCCCCAAACCAGCTGTCCGGCAAAACGCGCACGATGGCAATCAGCGCTAGAACACCGACCACGGCAAACGCGGCCTGTCGACCCAAAAAAAACGTCGCCGAGCCATTCTCGTGCAGCGCCTCGACCGAAGACGCCGAGTACACCATCAGCAGGCCAAAGCACACCAAGGTAAACAAGCAGGCCATGAATATCAAACGGGGGCGCATGATACGGGCGGGAACGCCGGCAATATAGCGTTCGCTAAACGACTGCCCGCCGCGGCCGGAACGCGGTGTTATGCGCCGCGAGGAAGCACGGTCCGAGTCGGGCCTCCTCATACCTTGTCGGGGGCTCTCCTCTCTCACCGCAACCCCTATTCCATTTGTGATTTCGCTGCAGCGGCAAGCTGGGCCACGTAGTCCTTAAACACGCGGCCGCGCTCCTCATAGCCCGAGAACTCATCGAACGAAGAGCAGGCAGGAGAAAGTAAGATCACGTCACCACGGCTCGACAGCGAACGGGCGACGTCCACGGCGTCGCGTAGGTCATCCGCCTGGGCGATATCCACATCGCCATCGACATCGGCCTCGTCCATAGCGGCGGTGAAGCGCTCGCGTGCATCGCCAAAGCAGACGACCGAGCGTACGTTATCCATAACGACGCGCGCGAAGTCCGTGAGCGGCGTGCCCTTATCGTGGCCGCCGAGCAGCAAGATCACATCGTCATCGGGAAATGCCGTCAGTGCCTTCTCGACCGCATCGGTGTTGGTCGCCTTGGAATCGTTGACGTAGCGCACGCCGTCAATCTCGCCACACGGCTCCACGCGGTGCTCGAGCGGCTGGAACGAGGCCAGACCGCGGCAGACGCCATCGACATCGGCACCGACTGCCAGGGCAGCCGTGGCGGCACATAAGGCATTGATGACATTGTGATGGCCCGAGATCTTGAGCTCGGATGCAGCGATGAGCGGGGTCTCGACGCCCTTCAGGCGCACGACCATCTTGCCGTCGCGCACAAAGGCGGCATCCTCGCCCTCGGGCTCGTCAAAAGCGACCTTGCAGATGCGACGACCCGGCGTGTAGATGTACTCATCGAACTCATGGATGCCGGTATCCTCAACGTCGATAACCACGAGGTCGTCATCGACCATATTCTCGAACAACTTGATCTTGGCAAGCGCGTAGTTCTTATGGCTCTTATGCCAGCCCAAGTGGTCGGGAGTGATGTTGAGCAGCACCGCCACGCGCGGGTGGAGCTCGGTGGTCGTAGCAATCTGATAGCTCGAGAGCTCAGCCACAAACCACTCGTTGTGGGCTCGGCCGTCAATCTCGTTGACCGGCGGCTCGCCGATGTTGCCGACAGCAACGCTGGCCTCGCCGGCAGCCTTGAGCAGATAATCAGTCAGCGACGTGGTGGTCGTTTTGCCGTTGGTGCCCGTGATGGCAATCCAGTTATCGGGCGACAGGCGATAGGCAAACTCGGGCTCACCCATAATCTGGGCGGCATGCTCGCGCCCGGCCTTAAAGAAGCCCGAGAACTCCGAGATGCCCGGGCACGTCACGCATACGTCATAGGCACCCTCGACCTGTTCGGTGCCATAGACAAACGACGCACCAGCAGCCTCGAGCGCTCGCGTGGCGTCATTGGGCTCAGAGGTGCCGCCGCCATACACGGCAACGGCACTTACGCGCTCGGGATGTGCCAGCGCCCAGCGGGCGACATCGAGACCGGATTTGCCCTGACCCAAAACGAGCAGGCTAAAGACATCAGCAAGAGGCATGAAAGACCACTATCCCAACTGGAAGAACAAAGCAAGGCCAACGGCACCAAAGGCCGCGGCGATAATCCAAAAACGGATGACGACCTTGGTCTCGGCCCAACCCTTCTTTTCGAAATGATGATGGATGGGCGCCATAAGGAAGACGCGCTTGTGCGTAAAGTGGAAGTAGACGACCTGGATCATGACCGACAGAGTCTCGACGATAAACAGACCGCCGATGATGAGGGAAACGACTTCGGTGTTGGTCATGATGGACGTGCAGGCAAACGCGGCGCCCAGAGCAAGCGAGCCGGTATCGCCCATAAAGATGCTCGCCGGATAGCAGTTGAACCACAGAAAGCCCAAGCAGGCACCGGCACACGCGGTACAGAAGATGGACAGGTTCACGTCTCCGTGCAAAAACGCCATGGCAGCCATGGCGAGCATGGCGATCATGGAGGTGCCGCCAGCAAGACCGTCAAGGCCATCGGTCAGGTTCACGGCATTAGAAAGACCGGCAATCATCAGCCAGCAAAAGACAATATAGAGCCACGGGAACGAATAGCCGCAGATGGTGGTCGAAAGCACGCCAATGTCGATCGTCAACCCACCGGGAAAACGAATCTCGGGGGCGACGCCGCACCAGTTGACGGCAAGTACCGTAAAGGTGACACAGATAATGGTTAGGCCGATCATCTTGGCATGAGGCGTCAGACCGAGCGAGCGCCCATGCGTAACGGAGGTCAGGTCGTCGATCAGGCCCAGCACACCGGTCGCCAGCGTGGCGAGCAGTACGAGTACGAGCTCGGTGGTGAGCTTGCCCATCAGCAGGCAGGTCAGCGAGATCGCGACGAGGATGACAACGCCACCCATGGTGGGCGTTCCCTGCTTAACCAAATGACGCTTGGGGCCGTCGGCACGAACCTGCTGGCCGATACCCTCGACCTTGAGCAGCTTGATCCACCACGGCATGAGCAGCAGCGCAATGGCTGCGGCGATGCCAAGCCCCAAAAAAGCCTGATACGTTGGATACGAGGGATTGCCGAACATGGGCTAGCACACACCTTCCACAAAGCGGTCGAGCTCAACAAAGCGGGAACCCTTGACCAGTACAACATCATGTTTTTCAAGCGCGCCGCCCATGCGGTCGAGCACCTGCTGATAATCGGAGAACACCTGGATGCGGTCCTCGTCCATGCCCATCATGCGCGCGGCATCGGCCATAAGCTGGGCCAGCTCACCACCCACGCACGCCAGCATGTCGAGCTTCTTGGCGGCGGCATAGGCGCCCACGAGCTCATGCATGCGAGGAGCCTCATCGCCCATCTCGCCCATCTCGCCCAGAATCGCCATGCGAGACCCCGTGCACGAAAGCGAGCACAGCAGATCGAGGCCGGCTGCCATCGATTCGGCGCTGGCGTTATAGGAATCGTCGATGATGCGTGCACCGCTCTTGGCGCGCTTGATCTCCTGGCGGTGCCCGGTGATCGTGAGGCCCCTAAAGGCAGCATCGATCTGCTCGGGCGTCACGCCCAGGCGATAGGCAACCGCGGCGGCCTTAACGGCATTAGGAACGGACTGCACGCCGGGGATGGCAAGCATGGTATCGATTGTCTCGCCCTGACCAAAATCGAGCGTAAAGACCGGACGGCCCTCGTCATCAACGCGAACGTCGCGGGCGCGGACCTCATCATCGTCCGAGACACCGGCCAGCATCACGTCGATACCAGCAGGCTGGGCGAACGTATCGCGAATGAACGGCGTAAAATCGTCCTCGCCGCCCAAAACCAGCAGCGGCAAATAGTCGCCGGCGGCGCACATGCCCTGGACAATCTCGGCTTTAGCGCGGGCGATGTTCTCGCGGCTGCCCAAAATGCCGATATGAGAGGTACCGATCTTGCTCACGATGGCAAGGTTGGGATTGGCGGACTGGGACAGGCGCTCGATCTCGTGGAAATGGTTCATGCCCATCTCGAGCACCAGGACCTCGGTATCGGCCGGAGCGGAAAGCACCGTGAGCGGCATGCCGATCAGGTTATTGAAATTGCCCTTGGTGGCCCAGACACGATAGCGCTTGGCGAGCACAGCGGCGAGAACGTCCTTGGTCGTCGTCTTGCCGATGGAACCGGTAATGCCAACGACCAGGCAGCCAAGCTCCAGGCGATACACGTGCGCCAAACGCAGCAGAAACTCCTCGGGATCATCGGTCAGCAAGATGGCACAGCCCCTGTCCTGCGCCAGCGAGACCAGCTCGGCCTCGGGCTCACGCGTCATCACGACGGCGCCGGCACCCGACTGGACGGCACGGGAAGCAAAATCATTGCCGTCGACGTTTTCACCGGGAAAGGCGACGAAAATCGTCCCTTCCTCGACCTGGCGCGAGTCGATAACGCACCCGCGGCATACCCGATCGGCTTCTCCCGTCACGGTTCGGGCCCCTGTTGCGGCCGCGAGGTTGTTGACGGCGATCTCTATCATTGCAGCTCCCCTGTAAACCTAATAATGCTATCGGCGTATTGTATCCCAGCGCCGCGCATGCGTGGTGCAGGGCATGTGAACACCCCTCATATGGGACAACAAACCACGCCCCAAAGATTGTAACCCCCTACCTCGTATGCGGGATACCCAACACGTCGAGCGCGTTGGCCATAATGGACTGGAACGGCACCGCAGCGGCATCTGAGCCGCTCGGCGTTCCGTCGAGCGTGATATAGCACAGCACCTTGGGCGATTGTGCCGGCGCAAAGCCCATAAAGGACGACATGTAGTTCTCCTTGAGGTAGCCGCCGTTCTCGTCGGCACGTTCGGCCGTGCCGGTCTTGCCCGCCACGTCATAGCCGTCAACCGCGCCGCCAACGCCCGTTCCCTCGGACACGACCGTCTGCATGCACGATGTCACCTGGGATGCGGCGTCCTCCGAAATCGCACGCTCGCCTTCGCCCCAGTCCTTCTCGTCGCCTTTGCTGGACTTATAGAAGTGCGGGGTCATCATCACGCCGCCGTTGGCGATGCCGCCCACGGCACGTGCGACCTCAATCGGCGAGACAGACAGCGCCTGTCCAAAGCTCATCGAGCCCAGCGTGGCGCCGTCATACTGGTCACGCTCCTTGACGATGCCCAGGCTCTCGCCCGGAAAATCGACACCCGAGCTGTGACCGATGCCCCACTTGTCCACATAGGCGGCAAAGTCGTCGGCACCGATCTTGCGCCCCACCAGGACAAAGCCCACGTTGGACGAACGGCGCATCATCTCGCGCACATCCATGGTCATGGCATAGTCGCGCTTGTCGGCATCGGTGACGGTATCGTCGCCCACCTTGATGCTCGCCGGCACCTCAAACGACGTACTCGATCGCACGACGCCCAAGTCGAAGCCGGCGCCCGCCACGAGTGTCTTAAAGACCGAGCCGGGCTCGTAGGCGTCGGTAACCAGGCGCAGGTTCATATCTTCGGTCTTGGCGTTTTCCAAATCGGTCTGGTCGTAGGTCGGATACGAGCAGGCGGCGAGAATTTCGCCGGTCGTGGGGTCGGTGACCAAAGCCGAGCCGTTCTTGGCCTTTGTCTTCTCGACAGCCTCTGCCAGAGCGTCCTCAGCCGCACGCTGGATATTGACATCGAGCGTCGTCACGATATCAACGCCGTCGACCGCAGCCACCTTTTTATAGGCACCGCCCGCGATATAGCTGCCGTCCCTCGCGCGCTCGCGCACGAGAGAACCGTTCGTGCCGGTCAGAAGTTTGTTGTATTGCTTTTCGAGACCCGTCAAGCCGTCGTTGTCTACATTCACTACACCCAGCACCTGCGATGCCAGATTGCCGTATGGATATACGCGCTTCATGGCCTGCTCAAAAAGCACGCCGGGCAGGTTCTTCTTCTCCAGCGCCGCAGCATCGTCTTCGTCCACCTGGCGCTTGATATACACCCAGGTTCCATCGGACTCAACGAGCTTACGGCAGGTCTTTTTATCGATTCCAGTTGCCTTGACCAGCGCCGACACCGTCTTGTCAACATCCTCGACAAGCTGCGGGTTCACGGCGATATTGCGACATTCGACCGACGACGCCAGCACGTTACCGTTGCGGTCGTAGATGGTGCCACGTTTGGCATAGAGGGTCTGCGCAAGCAGGCGACGCGCATCGGCACGCTCGCGCAGTTTATCGGCTTCAACAATTTGATAGTCGGCAAGGCGAAAGACGCCCAAGCCCAAGCCAAGCCCAATGAAGCCCATGACGGCTTTGCGGCGAGGCAGAGGCGTGCCTGTGAGCCATTCGGTCGACGAACTCTTGCGCGACCTGGTGTTATGCACTTGAGGGCCGCCCGAGCCGCGAAGTCGCGACGCCGGGTCGTTGCCACGGGACTGCCCGGCGTTGTAAGATTGCCGACCCGTTCCTTGATAACCAGAACGTCCCCGCGACGAGGGACGTCCAGAACCGCGGCCCCCATCGGAACCGCGGCGATAGTCATTTGTCATACTCAGCTACCGTCTTGTTACTGAGCGGTCGCGGTCGAGCTAGCGCCCGCGGCTGCATCCTGCGAAAAATCAAGTGTAACGCTCTCGCTGGGCTCCACCATACCATAAGCGCCCGCAAGGTCGCGAATGCGCGTGTCGGCACCATAGACCGAATGCATGACCTCCAGGTCGGAGCTCTCATCGGTCGCCTTCTCGAGCGTGTTGGTAAGCGCGGCGTTGCTGTTGAGCACCTGGGCCGTAACGCCGGCGAGCGCCACACGGGCGACACCGATCGTCATGAAGATGGCCGCAATGATGCAAAACGTTTTAAGAACGCTCATGAAAACCGGGCTTACCGCCTGGTTTGCCTGACGGCCCGCGCCCGTGTAGACATCAAAGCGCGGCGTGCGCTGCTCGCGGGGAGCAACGGGGGCCTGCGGTGTCTCACGATAGGCGGGCATGGCGCTCATATCATAGGCGAGTGCTGCGTTTGAAGTGTTGTAGCCCATGATATGCCGCCTCCCATCCCGAGTACGTTGGTAGTGTGTTTAAGCTTCGTTTATGGTGCGAGCGGGAGGTCCAATATCGCGCGGTCGCGTCTACAGACGCTGCGCCACGCGGATCTTGGCTGATCTCGCCCGAGGGTTGCGCGCAACCTCATCGGGTTGGGCAACCAGGGGTTTGCGGGTGATGACCTTGAGTATCGGCACGTTGCCGCACACGCACACCGGAATCTCCGGCGGACACGTGCACCCCTGGCTCATCTCCTTAAAGTGGTTCTTTACGATACGGTCCTCGAGCGAGTGATACGAGATGACGCAGATGCGTCCGCCCGGGTTGAGCCACCTGGTGGCGGCGTCTAGCCCTCGCTCGAGCACATCGAGTTCGTGATTGACCTCGATGCGAATGGCCTGGAAACTTTTCTTGGCTGGGTGTCCGCCATGCCGACGAGCGGCAGCCGGGATACCCGCCTTGATGATCTCGACAAATTGGCCGGTGGTTTCGATCGATTCTTGCTCGCGGCGGCGCACGATCTCACGCGCGATCTGCGAGGCGAACTTCTCTTCGCCGTAGACGCGTAGAATCCGGGCGAGGTCGTGTTCGTTATAGGTGTTGATGACCTCAGCTGCGTTTAAGGTGTTGTTACCCGGATCCATCCGCATGTCCAATGGGGCGTCCTCGTTGTACGAAAAGCCCCTGCCAGGGATATCGAGTTGCGGCGACGAAACGCCCAAGTCGAACAGGAAGCCATCGACCCCGGGCACCTCGGCCGAGCAAAGCAGCTCGTCCAAGTCGCCGAAGTTGCCCTTCAGCAGCTGGTGCGGTACGCCGGGAACCTCGCGGTCCAGACGGGCGCCAGCGGCCTCGAGGGCCATGTCGTCCTGATCGACGCCGAGCAAAAGGCCGGTCTCCCCCACCTGCGCGGCCATCTTTACCGAATGGCCGGCACCGCCAAGGGTGCAGTCGCAGACGACGGAGCCGCTCTTTAGCTGCAGCGACTCAAGCACTTCGCCGAGCATGACAGGTTCATGCCGATATTCTTGTGTCAAGATCCCACGCTCCATCCGTTACTCGTGCCTTGCCCTTACGAGAAGAAGAGGTCCAGCAGGGCCTCGTCATCATCGTCCTCATCGGCCGTAGCGCGGTCCCAAACCTCAAGGTGGTCGTAGTTGCCCACAACCGTGACCTCGCGGTCGAGGTTCGCCTGCTTGCGGAGAGACTCAGAAAGACCGATACGACCCGCGCTGTCCACATCCATCGACGTGGTGCGCTTGTTGATCGCCCTCATGAGCTTCTGGTCGTTGATGTCACGCGGGTTAAAACCCTCGTGGCCCTCACGACCCGCGAAGAGTCCTTCGACCCACTTATCGAAGGCCTCGGCAGAGAACACGTACAGAGCATCGACATCCAGGGCTTTAAACACGCGAACGTGCTCTCCAAGCTCCTCACGAAGGGGTGCAGGCAGGGACAGACGACCTTTTGCATCGAGATTGCGCTCGTATGCACCCGTCATTCCCATGTGCGCCCTCCCCTCGGTTACTCAGATGGCACGTACGCGGGGAACCACCCCGCCTGTCGACGTCATCAATAATATGGGGAACCGCCCCATTTTTCAACACCTTTCCCCACCCCTTCCCCCACCCCGCCCCACCACTCCACCTCCGATATGCTGTAAAACACCCCCGAGCATATGTTCGAAAACACAATATGTTGTGTTTGCAGCAAAGGCGGGATGCCACCTGTAGAACCACGCCCGCGAACCTCAACCTTCAAGTTGACCTTGAGGCGATTTTTACGTCCCTTTACATGCCGTTCACATCGCCCCCAAACTCCCCCACCCACGGCACACACGGTCCACCACCGCGTCGGTGTCTGGCGAAAAATGGAACGAGCCCCAGATTGCCCATGCGCGCAAAAGTGCGTCTCGGCAATCTGGGGCCCGTCCCCCTTAATATGTATAAATATGCAGTTCAGCGACGTACTAGCGATGTGCCAGCGGATGCGCCGCCAAATAAACTTCGGTTAGTTGCGTGCGATCGACATGCGTGTAGACCTGCGTGGTCGAAATATCGGCATGGCCCAAAATCTCCTGCAGCACACGCAGGTCGGCACCGCCCGCGAGCATGTGGGTGGCAAAGGAGTGGCGCAAGGTATGGGGATGGAGCCCCACCAGCCCCACCTGACGCCCATACCGCTCGCATATCGCATGCACGGCCTGGCGCGACAGGCGACGTCCGTTCTTATTTAAAAAGACCGCCAAGGTCTCCGTCCCGTGAGCATGGACGGCCAGGAGAGCGCGCCCGTCACCTATATAGCGTGTCAGGGCACGCGCCGCGCTTCCCACCAACGGGGCCAGACGCTCCTTGGAGCCCTTACCGCGCACCAGGACAAACCCGTCATCGATATGGATATCGCCCACATCGAGCCCAACCAGTTCACTCACGCGCAAGCCGCAACCGTAAAGCACTTCCAAGATGGCATGGTCGCGCAGTCCCATCTCGCCCTCGGGAAAATCTTGATCGAGCAGTGCCGAAACATCCTCCACCGATAGATACTCCGGCAAACGCTCAGCCTTTTTAGGCAGGCGCAACACCGCCGTCGGGTTTTGGGCCACGGCCCCATCGCGCACCAAAAAGGCATGCAGGCCCTTCACGGCAGCAAGCGCACGCTCCACCGAGGCGTCGGAATAGCCCCCATCGCGGCGATCGGCGACAAAGCCCTCCACGATCTGACGGGTCACCTCTTCAAAAGACACAATACCCGCCCGCTCCAGATAGGCGCAGTACGTCGTCAGGTCACGACGATAGGCCGCAATCGTGTTGCGCGCCAAGCCCCGCTCGACCGCGAGGTAATCGAGATACTCCCCCGCCGCCACGGCGAGCGACGAGGGAGTAGCTTCGGTATGTTCCTTATTCGCCGGCACCCTTAGTCCGTAGCGAGGTTCATGGGCGTCACCTGCAGGCGATCGACACCCTCGTGCTGGCCGATCGAGGCACGCACGAACTCTCGGAACAGCGGCTGCGGATTAGTCGGACGGCTCTTGAACTCGGGGTGAGCCTGGGTTGCCACATACCACGGATGCACGTCGCGCGGCAGCTCGACCATCTCGACCAGGCGCTCGTCGGGCGACAGACCCGAGATAACCAAACCGGCGTCCTCGAGCTGGTCGCGGAAGGCGTTGTTGAACTCAAAGCGGTGACGGTGACGCTCGTAGACGAGTTCCTCGCCATATGCCTCACGAGCAAGAGTATCGGCGGCGAGCTTGCACGGATAGGCGCCCAGGCGCATGGTGCCGCCCTTCTCGGTCACGTCCTCCTGCGAGCTCATCAGATCGATGACGCTATACGGACCGTCCGGATCAAACTCGGAGGAGCTGGCACCAGCAAGGCCAACGACATTGCGGGCGAACTCGCACACGGCCACCTGCATACCCAGGCAAATGCCCAGATACGGAATCTTGTGCTCACGGGCAAACTCGGCCGCGAGGATCTTGCCCTCCAGGGCGCGCTTGCCAAAGCCGCCGGGGACCAGGATGCCCGAGGCGTCGCCCAGAACCTCGGAGACATTCTGCTCGTCGAGGCTCTCGCCGTCGACCAGCTGGACGTCCACATGGCGATCGTAGAAGACGCCCGCATGGTGCAGGGCCTCGATAACCGACAGGTACGCATCGGGTAGCTGCGTGTACTTACCCACGACGGCGATCTTCACCTTGTCGGCGTGATGGTTGGCGTGATTCTGTTTGCGCAGGAACTCATTCCACTCGCTCATGTCGCGCTCACGCGGGTCCAGGCCCAGGCGCTCGCAAATACGCAGGTCAAAGTCCTGCTCGGCAAGCAGCTGCGGCACGTCGTAGATGCTCGCGCAGTCCTCATTGGTAAAGACGCAATCGGTGTCGACGTCGCAGAAGCTTGCGATCTTTCCGCGGATAGCGTCATCGATATGGTGGTCGGAGCGCAGCACGATGATATCAGGCTGGATGCCAAAGCTGCGGAGCTCCTTGACGGAATGCTGCGTGGGCTTGGTCTTGACCTCGTGGGCGGCGGCGATATAGGGAACGAGCGACACGTGGATGTAGCAGACGTTCTCGGGGCCGGCCTCCTTGCGGTACTGACGAATGGCCTCGACAAACGGTTGGGACTCGATGTCGCCGATCGTGCCGCCCAGCTCGGTGATGACTACATCGGAGCCGGTCTGCTCCTCGATGCGGCGGAACTTATCCTTAATGGCATTGGTGACGTGAGGAATCACCTGCACGGTACCGCCCAAAAAGTCGCCGCGACGCTCGCGGGCGATGAGGCTTTTGTAGATGGCACCGGTCGTAAAGTTGGAATCGCGGGTCAGGTTCTCATCAATAAAGCGCTCGTAATGGCCCAGGTCCAGGTCGGACTCGTAACCATCCTCAGTAACGAAGACCTCACCATGCTGGAACGGGCTCATGGTACCGGGGTCGACGTTCAGATACGGGTCGGCCTTCTGCATCGTTACTTTGTAGCCACGCGACTTGAGCAGACGGCCCAGCGAGGCCGCGGTGATACCCTTGCCCAGGGACGAAACCACGCCACCGGTTACGAACACATGCTTGGTCATATTGAGTTACCTGCGCTTCCCGTAGAAGTTGTTTATCCACATCTTACGGGTCTTCATTGTAATACTCGCGCCGCGGACCGTCCGCAATTTTTCTCGCGTGCGATTGCATTTCTCGATCTTGAAACAAAACGCCGCCCGGTTTCCCAGGCGGCGTCGCTATGGCAAGGGTTACATGCTGCTATCGATCAGCAACCTCGTCCTCAAGCATTTCTTGAACGAGCATGCCGGTACGGACGCCCTCAAGATACCACTCACCACGTTCGGTGAGGCAAATGCCATTTGCAAGCTGACCGCCGTCGTCGCTATAACGCGAGACGACATCAATCATACCTTCGGAATCCAAGCGATCGATTGCGGCGCGGGCACGATACGGCGAAACCCCCACGCGCTCGGCAAGCGTTTTGCGCGAGAAACCATACGGCCCGCCATTGTCTTCGGTTTGCTGGTCGATCTCCATCAACACCAGCACCTCGACACGCTTCATATCGTTGACACTCGCACGACCCTTGCCCGCCATAGCAGCCTCCTCAAACCGAGCACGAGCATCTAACGCGCCGTGCGCGACCGACACACCTCACGATGGCAGGTAATATCCATCATGCGGCATCCCGCTAAGGATGAAACAGTTACGGTTATTGTATACCGCTCAAATTGTTTCTAGGCAGGTAAACAGCTATTTTTCGCCGAAATAGACGCTTTATTGATCAAAAAGCCGTACCGGGCGCTAACCCGATACGGCCAAAATGCAATGCAATTACCGCGGTGCTTCAAACTTAGCGATGGAAGAAACCGCGGCGCTCAAACTTGGGCTCGCAGCACACGTTGATGCCCAACTTGCGCAGTACCGTCTCGTCCGTCGGCGAGATAATCACGCTAAAGAAGGCATCGCAACCGCGCAGCTGCTCCAGGCCCGAAAGGACGCGAGCGGCCGTCTCACTCGTGGCCGAGGTGATCGACAGCGCCATAAGCGTCTCGTCGGTGTGGAGGCGCGGGTTTTTGCTGCCCAGGAAATGCGTCTTGAGCTTGCTGATGGGCTCGATCGCCTCATCGCTAATGACCTCGAGCTCAAGGTCGACGCCCGAGACATGCTTGAGGGCGTTCATAATGAGCGAACTTGCGGCGCCCAGGCGCGTGGAGGTCTTACCGGTCACCACGGAGCCATCGGGCATGACCATGGCACCCACGGGACCACCCGTCAGCTGCTCCCTGGTGAGGGCCGCCGAGCGCGCCGGTGAGTAGTTCTTATCGATGCCGGCTTTCTTCATAATAATCTTGAGACGATCGACTTGCTCATCGCCCACGCCGGTACGGCGCACATTTTCGACCGCGGTAAAGTAGCGGCGGACGATCTCCATCTTGGAAGCGTCGCGGCAGGCATCGTCATCGGTGATGGCAAAACCGACCATATTGACGCCCATGTCCGTAGGGCTCTGGTAGGGGCTCTTGCCCAGGATCTTTTCCATCAGGGCACGGACTACCGGGAAGGCCTCGACGTCGCGGTTGTAGTTGACCGTGGTCTTGTTGTAGGCCTCCAGGTGGAAGGAGTCGATGATGTTGGCGTCATCGAGGTCTGCCGTGGCGGCCTCGTAGGCAATATTGACCGGATGCGTAAGGGGCAGATTCCAAACCGGGAAGGTCTCGAATTTGGCATAGCCGGCGGCCGTGCCATGCTTGTGCTCGTGATAGAGCTGAGACAGGCAAGTGGCGAGCTTGCCCGAGCCAGGGCCGGGCGCCGTCACGACAACGAGCGGTCGGGTGGTCTCGACAAACTCGTTCTTGCCATAGCCGTCGTCGGACACAATCAGATCGACATCGTGCGGATACCCCTCGATGGGATAGTGCAGCTTGGCGGGAATACCGAGCGCGTTCAGGCGGTTGCGGAACACATCGGCAGCGGGCTGTCCAGCGTACTGGGTGATGACCACGGCCGCGACAGCAAAGCCGTTGCCGCGGAACAGGTCAACCAGGCGCAGCACATCCTCGTCATAGGTAATGCCAAGGTCACCACGAGCCTTGTTTTTCTCGATATGGTTCGCGTTGATCGCGATGATAACCTCGACATCGTCGGCGATGCTCTTGAGCATGCGGAACTTGCTGTCCGGCTCAAAACCCGGTAGCACGCGGCTGGCATGATAGTCATCGAACAGCTTGCCGCCAAACTCCAAATACAGCTTGCCGCCAAACTGCGAGATGCGCTCCTTAATGTGAGCAGCCTGCAGCTCGATATACTTCGCGTTGTCGAAACCCTGGCGCATGTATGGCTCCCGTCCCGTTTCGTAAATTAAGTTCCTACGCGATTATAACGGAGCCTGCCCTCCCCGATGCCCAGGCCATCAACAGGCACCAACCAAACACGCCATCGATAAGTTGCGGTGAAATAGCTCCTGTTTAACCCCTCAAGACGGCCAAACGGGAACTATTCCACCGCAACTTCCCCTTTTGGCGCAAATTAACCTGACCCCTTTGCACCAACAGCAGAAACGTCGCGGGCAGAGAACGGACAGCGAACAGGCACCAGAGCGAGCAAGCCGCCCCCTGCGCCAACAATGGCAGCGCCGCAGGTTGAGCATAAGTCAGCGAAAGCCCACCAGAGCGAGCAAAGTGACGTGAAAGAGGAGGGCATAGGCCTTTTGGCCATGCCCGACGATTGAACGTCAGATTGCCGCTCTGGCGGGCTTGCAGCGTCGAGTGGTTCCGGCGTTTGGTAAAACGCCGGAACACAAGAGCGCCCCCTCCCGCGCACGGAACGGGAGGAGGCTAAAGGTAGGAGTCTACCGGTGGGGTTACCCCACCGGACAGACGATGACCAGGTGATCCTTTACAGGATCGTCATGGTTTCCGTGGGGTACCCAAGGGGTACTTAGAGCATCACGCAGGCGACGGTCAGAATGATGGCGCAGACGACGGAGAGAGCGACGATGAGCTTAAGGGCAAACTTGAGCCAGGTCGTCCACTCGATCTTAGCCAGAGCGAGACCGCCCATGATGGCACCAGAGGTCGGGGTGAACAGGTTCACGACGCCGATGGCGGCGGAGAAGATCATGACCATGACCTCGGGCGAGAAGCCGAGCTTAACAGCCAGCGGTCCCATGATGGGCATGGAGACAGTAGCCATACCGGAGGTCGAGGGGATCAGGAAGGACAGGCCGAAGTAGACCAGGAAGCTCATGGGAGCGAAGATCACGCCGGACAGGCCAGCCAGAGCATTGGCGGCAGCGTCGAGGACGTAGACGTCGAGGCCGGTGCTAGCCATGAGGACGGAGATACCACGGGCGAGAGCGATGACGAGGACAACGGACATCATGTCGGCAGCGCCGGTGATGAAGGTGTTGACGATCTGCTTCTCGGACAGGCCACCGATGATACCGATCAGGACAGCCATGAGGAAGAACCAGGTGGAAGCCTCATCGAAGTACCACTGGCCAATGGGCAGGCCGGTGATCAGGGCAGACCAGCCCTGAACGATGGCGTTACCGTCGGCGTCATAGACAGCGCCAGCATCGAAGAAGTTGGCGACGCCCTCGTTAAGGTCGGCCAGCGGGATGAAGCCGACGATCATGACGACGAAGGTGAAGGCAAAGGCGATCAGAACACCCTTCTGACGACCGGTGAGCTTGACCTCCTTGTGAACCTCGGAAGCAGCCTTGCCGTGAGCCTCTTCGGCGTCCTTGAGCTCCTGCATCGAAAGGATGGTGGAACCCTTGTCAGCCTTGACCTTCTTGGCATAGCTCATGACGAAGAAGATGGACATGGCGGTGGTAACAATCCACAGGACGGCACCGAGGCCGATGATGATGGACTGGTTGACCTCAATGCCAACGCCGGTCAGAGCGTCGACGGCAGCGCCGACGGCAAACGGGTTAACCGTGGAGCCGAGGCAGCCGCAGCCAGCGCCGAGCAGGACGGTTGCAGCGCCGACCATGGGGTCGAAGCCAGCAGCCATCATGGTAGCGGCGAGCAGGGCGTAGAAGGGAACGGTCTCCTCGCACATACCATAGGTGGTACCACCGAGGGAGAAGATGAGCATCAGCACGGGAATGAGCATGATCTCATTGCCCTTAAGCTTCTGCACCAGAACGGCAATGCCGTTGTCCAGGGCGCCGGTCTCGGTCATCATGCCGAGGAAGCCGCCGAGGATCATAACGAAGAGGCAGACGGGCAGAGCGTCAGCGAAGCCCTTGACCGGGGCGGTGCAGAAATCGCTCAAGCGGGCAGCGGTAACCGCGCCACCGGACGTACCGGAGACGATAACGGTAACAACCGCGACGATTGCCAGCAGAGCAAGAAGAATGGTGAACGATGAAGGCATACCGCGCTTTTTCTTAGCGGTCTCAGTCATAGTTCTCATCCCCCCTTCATAAATCAATTACTGATCTCGCCCGATGCGGCTCTTCCGTGCCGTGCATGTCGTTCGGTGCGAGATTTTTACCAGACAAAAGTGCTCGGGGTGCGCAGCAATGCACCCCGAGCGAGATGCTAGATGCTCTTACTTGAGCGTAGCGTACATGACAGCCTTGATGGTGTGCATGCGGTTCTCGGCCTCGTCGAAGACCTTGGAAGCGGGGCTCTCGAAGACCTCGTCGGTGACCTCCTGCTCGGTGATGCCGAACTGCTCGCACTTCTCGGCGCCAATCGTGGTGTTGGTGTCGTGGAAGCTGGGTAGGCAGTGCAGGAAGATGGCACCCGGGTTGGCCATAGCCATGACCTCGGAGGTAACGCGATACGGGGTGAGCTGAGCGATGCGCTCGGCCCAGACCTCGTCGGGCTCGCCCATGGAGACCCAAACGTCGGTGTAGAGAACGTCGGCACCGGTGACGCCGTCCTTGACGTCGGTGGTCAGCTTGATGGTGCAGCCGTTGGCCTCGGCGATGGGCTTGCAGGCCTCGATGACGTCGTCAGCGGGCATGCACTCCTCGGGGCCGCAGGCCACGAAGTTCATGCCGAGCTTGGAGCAGACGACCATGAGGGAGCGAGCGACGTTGTTCTTGCAGTCGCCCATGAAGACAAGGGTCTTGCCCTTGATGTCGTAGTTGAAGTTCTCCTGGACGGTCAGGATGTCGGCGAGCATCTGGGTGGGGTGCCACTCAGTGGTCAGGCCGTTCCACACGGGCACGCCGGACTTAGCGGCGAGCTCCTCGACGTCGTCCTGGGCAAAGCCGCGGAACTCGATGCCGTCATACATGCGGCCGAGAACGCGAGCGGTGTCCTCGATGGACTCCTTCTTGCCCATCTGGGACGAACCGGGATCGAGGTAGGTAACGCCCATGCCCAGGTCCATGCCGCCGACCTCGAAGGCGCAGCGGGTACGAGTGGAGGTCTTCTGGAAGAGCAGGACGATGTTCTTGCCCTCGAGATAGCGGTGCGGAACGCCAGCACGCTTCATGTCCTTGAAGTTCTTGGAGAGCTTGAGCAGGTACTCAATCTCCTCGGTGGTGAGGTCGAGGAGCTTGAGGAAGCTACGGCCGGAGAGGTTAACACCCATGGTTTGTTTCCTTTCGAAAAAGTGAATTACTAAAAAGTGGTGCCCGTTTGACGGGCGAAACCGGTGCGGTTGTAGGGGGACCGCACCGGAACCGTTAAAACCTTAGAGGTCCTCGCGCCAGAAGGGCATGCTCATGCAGCGCGGGCCGCCACGGCCGCGGGAGAGCTCGGCGGAGGGCACGACGAGAAGGTCCAGGCCCTCCTTGTACAGCACGTCGTTGGTGACGGTGTTGCGGGCGTAGACGCAGATCTTGCCGGGCTCGACGCACAGGGTGTTGGAGCCGTCGTTCCACTGCTCGCGGGAGGCCGCGATCGGGTCGCCGCCGCCGCAGGGGATCAGCTTGACCTGGTCGACGCCGGTGGCGTCCTCCAGGACGTGCTCGAGGGTGTCCTCGATCAGGCGGATGTTCACGTCGCCCGGGTTCTTGCCGGCGGTCAGCTCGTAGACGCGCAGGGTGCCCATGATGGCGGGGTGGATCGTGAACTTATCGACGTCGATCTGGGTGAAGACCGTGTCGAGGTGCATGAAGGCGCGGGAGACCGGGATGTCGAAGGCCAGGATGCGCTCGACCTTGGAGTCGGAGTTCCAGAAGATGTTCTGGGCCATGACGTCGATGGCGGCCGCCTGGGTGCGCTGGGAGATGCCGACGGCGAGGGTCTTCTCGTTGATGTTCAGCACGTCGCCGCCCTCGGTGTGGAACTGGCAGTCGCGGCGGAAGTACAGGGAGACGTCCTTGTAGTCGGGGTGGTACTTGAAGACGTACTTGCCGTACAGGGTCTCGCGGTTGCGGGTGACCGAGTACATGCGGTTGAGGTTGACGCCCTCGCCGACGACCGCGAACGGGTCGCGGGTGAAGTAGAGGTTGGGCATCGGGTCGATGATCAGGTCGGACTCGGACTCGGAGTTGACCAGGGAGTCGAGGGTCGTGGACGCCGTGAGGGGCATGTCGATCTCGGCCTTGGTCATGCCGGCCATGGTCTTCTTGACGAACTCGAGGTTGTCCTCGATGGAGTCCAGCTTCTCGCGGACGATCTGCGGCATGTGCTGGCCGCGGATGCCTGCCTCGGCGATGTACTGGTCGGTGAACTCGGCGCGGGCGCCGGGGACCTGGTCGAACACCTCTGCGACGAGGTTCTCGAGGTAGAGCACCTCCACGCCCTGGTCCTTAAGGATCTGGGCGAAGGTGTCGTGCTCCTGCTGCGCGACCTCCAGGAACGGGACGTCGTCGAACAGGAGTCGCTCGAGCTCATCGGGCGGCAGGTTGAGGAGCTCGTCGCCGGGACGGTGCAGGCAGACCTTCCTGAGCTTGCCGATCTCGGAAGGCACGTGCAGACCTTTCGTCATGGCCTCCTACCTTTCTTTCGGGCCCTTGTCAGGGCCGATTCGTTAGCGCCCCTCCGTGTGAGGCGTTATTGCTGACGACATATTTATATCCAAAATCAGCCCATACTTCCACCTTGCCCCCGAACGGTTTTTTATGAGGGGTGAACGGCATACACATATACTTCACGCATGGCATACTTTGACTTAATAAAGTGTATCTACGTGCTTAAACGCTTTTTTAAGCAAAAAATCTATTGGAACTAATCTTTCTTAAACCACCCTCGATTTGCATATTTCACGCAAAGGTATGAATAGAATTCGCAATTCTTGCTACGTCTCAACCATTTTGATTTTTATTCACAAAAAAGTTTGTCCTATTCATTTTTGGTAACCAGGCTACCGTTTACCAGACGCTGGGTACCGTTCGCCGGAAGCTCAGTATAAGGCCCAGCGGATATCAGCTTGCCGTACGGCCTCATTTGTAACAACTTGACTTCTCGGTATAAAAAACAGACCCGCCCCCTCATGGGAAACGGGTCTGTTATCGATTATCATCGGCCAATTTGAATACGGACTTCGAAGGAAGTCGTGATCCTATCGATCGAACTCGGCCAGCGCCTCACCCAGAAGCCTCAGGCCCTCGCGAAGAACGTCTTCTCTCGGGCAGTAGCCCAGGCGTGCGCCGCAGGGAAGCTCAAAGCGGCTACCGGGAACCAGCAGCACTCCCCTCTCGGCCAACAGGCGCTTGCAGAACTCCTCGTCGTCCTCGGGAATATCCAGCCGGATAAACGAGGTGGATACGCCCTGCGGGGCCGTCCAGGAGACGCGGTCCTGCGTATCAATCCAAGCCTGTGCGATATCGCGGTTGCCAAACACGATCTTACGGTTGCGCTCGAGAATCTTGTCCTTGTGCTCGAGCACGTAGGTCGCCAGGGCGTCGTTGAACACGCCGCCGCAGATCATGGTGTAGTCGCGATATGTGCGGATGCGGTTGGACACCTCTTCGTTGGCCACGACCCAGCCCACGCGGGCCGCAGGCGTCGAATAGGTCTTGGACACCGAGTTGGTGACAATGGCCTTCTCGTACACGTCGGCCATCGACATAAAGGACTCGGTGTTCTCGAGCGGCAGATACACCTCGTCGCACAGCACGTAGACGCCCACCGAACGGGCAATCTCGGCAATCTGCCCGAGCATATCGGCATCGAGCGCCGTACCGATGGGGTTCGATGCGTTATTGATGCAGATGAGCTTGGTGTTGGGGCGCACCAAGCGCTTGAGCTCATCGATATCGGGCTTCCAGCCGAGCTCCTCGCGGAGCTCCCAATACTCGACCTCGGCACCCAGCGTACGCGGAATCTCGTAGAGCGGCGCATAGGTAGGCCACTCGGCAATCACGTGATCGCCGGGCTCCACAACGGCCATGATGGCGTTGAGGTTGGCGCCCGTGCAGCCATTGGTCTGCAGAATGTGATCGGGATTGACATCGCGACGATACAGCTTGGCGACCTCGGCCTTAAATTCCGGCGATCCCTCGATCCAGCCGTAGTTCATCTTCTCGCGATCCAGGCGCTCGTAGAACGTGGCGCCGTCCTGCTCGTCCAGTGCGCGAAGCTCGCCCATGGTCAGCGACGAGATCGTCGACTGAGCGATATCCCAGGTAGCACTCTTCTCCAAAACGTTGAGCCATTCCTCAACACCGATTGTCTTGATATCCATGGCCACCTTATCTGATCTTCATTTAGCGTCATTAAACATGAATGGGGCGGTGCGAAAGATCCGCACCGCCCCAATGGGAGACATCTAATGGCAGCTAGATGTTTGTAGTAAGACCTGTACGGGTCTTTGAAAACCTTAGAGGTCCTCGCGCCAGAAGGGCATGCTCATGCAGCGCGGGCCGCCACGGCCGCGGGAGAGCTCGGCGGAGGGCACGACGAGAAGGTCCAGGCCCTCCTTGTACAGCACGTCGTTGGTGACGGTGTTGCGGGCGTAGACGCAGATCTTGCCGGGCTCGACGCACAGGGTGTTGGAGCCGTCGTTCCACTGCTCGCGGGAGGCCGCGATCGGGTCGCCGCCGCCGCAGGGGATCAGCTTGACCTGGTCGACGCCGGTGGCGTCCTCCAGGACGTGCTCGAGGGTGTCCTCGATCAGGCGGATGTTCACGTCGCCCGGGTTCTTGCCGGCGGTCAGCTCGTAGACGCGCAGGGTGCCCATGATGGCGGGGTGGATCGTGAACTTATCGACGTCGATCTGGGTGAAGACCGTGTCGAGGTGCATGAAGGCGCGGGAGACCGGGATGTCGAAGGCCAGGATGCGCTCGACCTTGGAGTCGGAGTTCCAGAAGATGTTCTGGGCCATGACGTCGATGGCGGCCGCCTGGGTGCGCTGGGAGATGCCGACGGCGAGGGTCTTCTCGTTGATGTTCAGCACGTCGCCGCCCTCGGTGTGGAACTGGCAGTCGCGGCGGAAGTACAGGGAGACGTCCTTGTAGTCGGGGTGGTACTTGAAGACGTACTTGCCGTACAGGGTCTCGCGGTTGCGGGTGACCGAGTACATGCGGTTGAGGTTGACGCCCTCGCCGACGACCGCGAACGGGTCGCGGGTGAAGTAGAGGTTGGGCATCGGGTCGATGATCAGGTCGGACTCGGACTCGGAGTTGACCAGGGAGTCGAGGGTCGTGGACGCCGTGAGGGGCATGTCGATCTCGGCCTTGGTCATGCCGGCCATGGTCTTCTTGACGAACTCGAGGTTGTCCTCGATGGAGTCCAGCTTCTCGCGGACGATCTGCGGCATGTGCTGGCCGCGGATGCCTGCCTCGGCGATGTACTGGTCGGTGAACTCGGCGCGGGCGCCGGGGACCTGGTCGAACACCTCTGCGACGAGGTTCTCGAGGTAGAGCACCTCCACGCCCTGGTCCTTAAGGATCTGGGCGAAGGTGTCGTGCTCCTGCTGCGCGACCTCCAGGAACGGGACGTCGTCGAACAGGAGTCGCTCGAGCTCATCGGGCGGCAGGTTGAGGAGCTCGTCGCCGGGACGGTGCAGGCAGACCTTCCTGAGCTTGCCGATCTCGGAAGGCACGTGCAGACCTTTCGTCATGGCCTCCTACCTTTCTTTCGGGCCTTTCGGCCGAATCTCTCAGCACCCTTCCGTAACGGGTGCTGCTTACTGACAGCTCTAGTTATATCCAAATTCCAACCGCAATTCCACCTCGCCCCCGAACGGTCAACAAAGTTCGATGAACGGTATATCGAATATGATTCCCCCATAATGCACTTCGGCGTTCTAAAGTAGCTTTTCTAAGGTAAACGCTCTTTTTTCTCAAAAATCATTCGCAATTACAACTCCAATCTTTCGATTAAGAATTGCATATCTACAACGGTTTTATGTATATAAATGACGCTTGTTTACGTTTCTGCCTGTATTCGATGATATTCAGCTATCTATCATTCTTATTCACACATACTCAGCAGTTGAGTGAGGATCTAGACCGTTTTTCGCAACGCGACGGGCGTCAGCTCTATGGCTTGACAGCGTAAGAAGTAGGTTAAGATACCGTTCGCACAATACGTCCGTGCCACAAGTCGACTAAATTGAGACAATAGTGAATAGTGTTAGGCAACCGTCCCCTGCGGGGACTGAACGGACAGATGCATATGCCGAGCAAAA
This sequence comes from uncultured Collinsella sp., assembly GCA_905202925.1. Lineage (GTDB taxonomy): Bacteria > Actinomycetota > Coriobacteriia > Coriobacteriales > Coriobacteriaceae > Collinsella. The sequence goes on from CAJKTW010000001.1 coordinate 246,836, forward strand.
TCGAAAAAAAGCAAGCCGCCGCAAAGCTGCGCAAACCGCCGCGCGACTTCTCGTACACGCAGAACCGAGAGCTCAGCTGGCTGCGCTTTGATAACCGTGTGCTTGACGAAGCCTTCGACGAGACCGTTCCGCTGTTCGAGCGTCTAAAGTTCGTGTCGATTTTCGAGTCTAACCTCGACGAGTTTCTCATGGTGCGCGTGGGCGGCCTGTCCGATCTGGCAGAGCTCAAAAAACAGCCTGTCGACAACAAGAGCAATATGACCGCCTCCGAACAGGTCGATGCTGTCATGACCGAAATGCCCGGGCTCCTTACCCGATGGGAGTCCATCTTTAAGAGCATCGAGGGCAAGCTCGACACCCTAGGCGTTCACCGCGCTCGCATCGATTCGCTTACGCCCGAGGAGCGCACCTTTGTCACCCGCTACTTCCAGGCCTACGTGTCGCCGGTCATCTCGCCGCTGGTGATCGACCCGCGCCACCCCTTCCCCAACCTGCGCAACGGCGCGCTCTACCTGGCCTGCGGCTTGGACGGCGTCACCGACGAGGAAAGTCTGCTGGGCCTGATCGAAATTCCCGCCTCGATGAACCGCGTGGTCGAGATCCCCTCGCCCACCGGCACCTACTCCTACATTCTGCTCGAGGACGTCATCCTCGCCTGCCTGGACAGCTGCTTTGGCTCCTATAAGCCGCTCGACCGCGCGCTCATCCGCGTCACCCGCAACGCCGACATCGATCCGGACGGCGAGGGCGTCGAAGAGGAAGAGGACTACCGCCAGCATATGAAGCGCATCCTCAAGAAGCGCCTGCGCCTGCAGCCGGTGGTGCTCGCCGTATCGGGCTCGCTCGAGAAGGCAACGCTCAAGACTATCCGCAAGGCGCTCGAGCTCCCGCGTCGCTCGGTCTTTACCTGCGATATCCCGCTCAACCTGGGCTATGTCTTTGGCATCGAGGGCAAGATTCCCGAGCACCTGCGCAACGAGCTGCTCTTTACGCCGTTTAAGCCGCAGCCCAACCCCACCATCGATATGACCCGCTCCATCCGCGAGCAGGTACTTCAGCACGACAAGCTGCTCTTTTATCCCTATGAGGCTATGAACCCCTTCCTGGACCTGGTACACGAGGCCGCATACGACCCCGAGTGCATCTCACTGCGCATCACGCTCTACCGCGTGGCCAAGCAGAGTCGTCTGTGCGAGTCGTTGATTGACGCCGCCGAGAACGGCAAAGAGGTCACGGTGCTCATGGAGCTCCGCGCGCGCTTTGACGAGCAAAATAACATCGAGTGGGCAGAGCGTCTGGAAGAAGCGGGCTGCACCGTCATCTATGGCTCCGAGGGCTTTAAATGCCACTCAAAGATCTGCCAGCTCACCTATCGCGAGGGCATGGCGCTCACCCGACTCACGCTTTTGGGCACCGGTAACTTTAACGAGAAGACGGCCAAGCTCTACAGCGACTTTATGCTCATGACCGCCCATCCCGGGATCGGCGAAGACGCCAACCTGTTCTTCCGCAACCTGTCGCTGGGCAACCTGCGCGGCGACTACCGCTTTTTGGGCGTGGCGCCTGTCGGCCTCAAGCCGCTCATCATGCGCGGTCTGGACCGCGAGATCCAACGCGCGCTCGCCGGCGAGCCCGCGCGCGTGTTCTTTAAGCTCAACTCGCTGACCGACCGCGAGGTCATCGACAAGATTTCCGAGGCATCGTGTGCCGGCGTGCGCGTGGACATGATCATCCGCGGCATCTCGTGCCTGAAGCCCAACATTGCGGGCAAGACCGAAAACGTGCACGTACGTTCCATCGTCGGACGTTTCTTGGAGCACGCGCGCGTCTATGCCTTCGGCGTGGACTCGGACATGATCTACCTGAGTTCTGCCGACATGATGACGCGCAACACCGAGCATCGTGTGGAGATCGCCTTCCCCGTGCTCGACCCCACCTGCCGCGCACTGGTGCACGAGTACATGGGTGTGCAGCTGCGCGACAACGTAAAGGCACGTAGCCTGACGAGCGACGGCACCTGGGTTCCTGCAGAGCGAAAAGAGGGTGAGAAGCCCTTTAACTCGCAAGAGTTCCTGTTGGAGCGCGCTTATCGCAACGCCGAGTCCGCAGCCGTGGCTTCGGAGCCCGTCGCCAAAGTAAAACCCGAATCCGCACCTGTTCTGGGCCCCAAGCCCAAGCCCCAGGCGGACGTTCCCAAGGTCCAGAAGGTCCAGGCAACCGTCATTGAACCCGACCTGGAATCCGAACCCGAGCCTGCGTCCCAGCCCCAGCCTCAGCCGCAGACCGCCAAGCCCGCGCCCCAGGCAAGCGCCCGCCGCGAGAAACCCGCTGGCAAGACCAAAGCCATCGAGCACCATCGCCCCGGTCGCGTGCGCATGGGCCTGGGCCTGATCGGCCTGGGTCTTAAGACACTCATTACCGGCAAGACGAAATAGTCGTTTGTAGAAGCAGTTTGTAGAAGCGCCCCGCATTTGAGGAAAGCCTCGGATGCGGGGTGCTTTTCCCTGCTACCATGGTTGCGGACAACAACGCGAATGACAGGCAGGAATATGAAGCTCACCATAGAATCGATGACGTATGGCACCGACGGTCTGGCGCATGCCGACAACGGCAAAGCCGTATTTGTGCAGGGCGCCGTGGCGGGCGACACCGTCGAGGCCGAGATCGTGCAGGACGGCAAATCGTTTATGCGCGCCCGCGCCACCGAGATTCTGGAGCCGAGCCCCGATCGAATCCAACCTCCCTGTCCCTTCGTGGGCATCTGCGGTGGCTGCTCGTGGGGCAATCTCTCACGCACCGCTCAGCTTGCCGCCAAGGAGCAAAACCTGCGCTCCACGCTCGAGCGCATCGGCAAGTTCACCCCTGAGCAAGTCGACGAGCTGGTGCAGCCCATCCGCCACACCAAGGACGACTGGGGCTACCGCAATAAAATCGAGCTCGAACCGACCGTCGTCAACGGCCGCGTTCGTCTTGGCATGCACGGCGTCGATCCCAGCAAGATCGTGACCGTCGATTCGTGTCCGCTGTTCGATAAACGTTTTCCCAAGGCGCTCAAGTCGGTCGCCGGCGCGCTCAACTATCTGAGCGGCAGCCACGACCTAGGCCTGGAGCGCGTGGGCATTCGCGCCTCGCGTCGCACCAAGGCGCTCGAAGTCGCGCTCTGGACGCCCACGGGCTCGTTTCCGCGCTCGCAGGTCTCGCGCGTGCTGGCAGACGCCGCACACCCCACGAGCATAGTGCGCGTTATGAGCAAGGGCGAGAAGAAGGCCCGCCGCGTCTCCAAGGTTGAGATGCTCGCCGGCGAGGGCTCCTGGACCGAGAACATCGCCGACGGCCAGATGCGCCTTTCGGCCCCGTCGTTTTTCCAGGTCAACACCAAGGGTGCCGAGATTTTGATCGAGCTTGTCATGGAGGCGCTCGACCCGCAGGAAGACGAACTTGCCGTAGACCTGTATTGCGGCGCCGGAACCTTCACCCTGCCGCTCGCCCGCCGCTGCGACTTTGTTGCCGCTGTCGAGGCCTACGGACCGGCCGTACGCGACCTGCGCCGCAACCTCGAGATCAACAAGCTCGATAACGTCGACGTCATCGGCGGCGATGCCGTGCGCGAGTTCCCCGACCAGGACGCCGATGTCCTGGTGGTCGACCCGCCGCGTGCAGGCCTCGCCCCCGAGGCGATCGACCTTATCGCCAGCACGAGTGCCCGCGATGTCGCCTACGTGAGCTGCGACCCGGCCACCCTGGCGCGCGATCTCAAACGCTTTGTCGAGGAAGGCACCTTCTCCCCCGTCAAGATCACGCCAGTCGACCTGTTCCCGCAAACCTTCCACTGCGAAACCGTCGTCCACCTCAAGCGTAACTAGACCGTTTGCCCAAGACCACGCCCGATGATTTTTCTGGGACGGGGATAAAAAATTTGTTCTGAATGATTATTTAATCCCCGTCCCGAAATTGAACCGCCCCCTCATTTCTTGGACATTAGAAATGGGGGGCTTCTTTATGGACGGGAAAGTCGAACACGACGCCACGCTGAGGACTCTTGCAGCAGAGTTTTGCGACAGGGGATACGGGCGCACCGAAGGCCGAAGGGCGCCCGGACCCGGCCGGGGCCGGCGGCGCGCGAGGGCGAGCTCTTGCGACGGAGCTGCTGCCCGGGCGCCTGAAGGACGAGTTCTACAGGAACCGGACGTGGCGGAGCTTCGAGGAGTTCAAGCGGGACCTCCACGCCTACACCGTTCACTGGAACAAGAGGAGGCAGGTTAAGCAAAAGGGACTGACCCCGGAGGAGTTCCGGAATCAGTCCCCATGTGCGGCATAGGCCGCTAATTGACCCGTCTAAGTTTCAGGGCGCAGTTCATTTCAGCGCCGCCCGAGAAAGCTAAACGCTTTCTGGCAGGTTGTCCCGGGCCGAGGGCGGCCACCTTGATCGCCCTCGGCCCTCACCCACCTCAACTGCTCCTCAATTACATAGAGCTGATTGAGGAGGGCGCAAGCTAGTGGGCGCCTTCCTCCTCGTCGTTGGGTCGGTAGGTGACGAACTCGATAACAAAGGCCAGGACGGCGGAGATGAGCGAGGCGATGATCGCGAAGATCATGTGGGAGATCCCGGCGCCACCAGGGGTCCCGTCGATGAAGTTGAGCAGGTTGAAGACGCCGAGGCCGCCCGAGATGTACATGAGAGCGCCAGTCATTCCCACGATAGCGCCGCCCACGGCGGAGCTCAGGCATGCCACGACGAACGCGCGCTTGTTGGGGAGGGCGATGCCGTAGATGCCCGGCTCGGTGACGCCGAAGAAGAAGGCGGAGATCATCGCGGGAAGGGCGATGCCGCGGAAGCGCTCGTCCTTGTTTCTGAGGTACATGGCAAAGATGACCGCTCCGAGTGCGAACCCGTGTCCGATGGTGGCGGCGAGCACGCTATCGTGGCCGAGGGTGTTCAGGTTCATGATGGAGATGGGGATGAGGCTCCAGTGGAAGCCGAAGATGACGAGGCACATCCACAGTCCGCCGACTAGGGCGCTGCCCAGGACGGAACCAACCACGGGGAGCTGGAAGATGAACGAGAACGCCGCGCTCAGCAGGTTGGTGATGAGGGTGGCCACCGGGCCGATGATGAGGTAGCCCAAGACGATGGAGACCGTCATCGTGGCGAGCGGGACAAGGAACATCTTGAGCGCAGCCGGCATCCAGCTCTTGAGCCAGCGCTCAAGGATAGAGCCGAACCACACCATGAGAAGGATGGGGATCACCGAGCTCACGTAGCCGGACACGGGCATGATGATGGGGAGCCCGAGGGCGGTGGCGTACCACGAGAACGTGCCGGCCACGCCCAGGTCGATGCTGCCGAGCGCCTCGCCCGAGGTCAGGGCGACCATCGTCGGGTAGAGGAGCGCCACGCCGATTGCCACGCCGGTGAACTCGTTCATGCGGAACTTGCGAGCGGCACTGAACGCCAGGGCGACGGGAAGGAAGTAGAAGAAGCCGTCAGCCACGGTGTAGAGCAGCGTGTAGAGGCCGTCGTTTGCAAAGGCCGGGACGAAGTAGGTGATGAGGGCAAGCAGTCCCTTCATGATGCCTGCGGCGGCAAGCGGTCCCAGGATGGGCTGGAAGATGCCAGAGATGAGGTCGATGACGACGGAGGCAACGGTCTTATCGCCCTGGGGCTCGTCGTCGGCGCTTGCGCCGCCCGAGAAGTTGCCGGCCTCCAGGACCGCGTCGTAGACGTCCTCGACGATGTTACCCACGACCACCTGGTACTGGCCGTTGGCCTGGATGACCTGGATGACGCCCTTGAGGGCCTCGATCTTGGCAGTGTTGGCGCGGGACTCGTCCTTGAGTTTGAAGCGCACGCGCGTGATGCAGTGCGCGACGCTGGCGACGTTCTCTGTGCCGCCTACGTTCTCGAGTATGGATCTGGCCAGATCGTCGTATTTTTCAGCCATTATTTTCTCCTTAGTGATATTGCCCGGGCGGCTAGCCCAGGTCGCCTCCGTTGGTGGCGATGGCCTGTTGATACCAGTAGAAGCTCTTCTTGCGCCTGCGCTCGAGCGTGCCGTTGCCCAGGTTGTCGCGGTCCACGTAGATGAAGCCGTAGCGCTTCTCCATCTCGCCGGAGCCCGCGCTCACGAGGTCGATCGGCCCCCAGGTGGTGTAGCCGAGCATCTCGACGCCGTCCTGCTCGATGGCGTCACGCATGGCCTCGATGTGCTCGCGCAGGTAGGCGATGCGGTAGTCGTCCTCGATCGTGCCGTCGGGAAGCACCTCGTCATAGGCGCCGAGGCCGTTCTCCACCACAAAGAGCGGCTTCTGGTAGCGGTCCCAGAGGTCGTTGATCGTGATGCGGAATCCCAGCGGGTCGATGACCCAGCCCCAGTCGCTCGTGCGCACGTAGGGGTTCTCCACGCCGGCGAAGGCGTTGCCCTCGGCGACGCCGCCCACGGAGTCGGGGTCGCCCGCGGTGCAGCGCGAGGAGTAGTAGCTAAACGAGATGAAGTCGACGGTGTTCTCCGCAAGGATGCGCTCGTCCTCGGCGGTCATGCCCACGTCGATGCCCTCGCGCTCGAGCATCTTGAGCGCGTAGCCGGGGTAGCGACCGCGCGCCTGCACGTCCACGAAGAAGAGGTCCTCCTGGTTCTTGACCTGCGCCGCGCGAACGTCCTCGGGACGACAGGAGTAGGGGTAGTAGCTTCCCGCGGCGAGCATGCAGCCCACCTTGTTCTCCGGATCGACCTCGTGGGCGATCTTGGTGGCCCAGGCGCTCGCCACGAGCTCGTTGTGCGCGGCGCGGTACTCGGCCTCGCGGGCATTCTCCCCGGGCTCGAGGACGATGCCGGCACCCATGAAGGGACGGTGCAAGATCATGTTCATCTCGTTGAACGTGATCCACCAGCGCACGAGGCCGCGGTAGCGGTTGAAGAGCACCGTCACAAGCCGCTTGTAGAGCTCGATAAGGGTGCGGTTTCGCCAGGCGCCGTACTTCTTGACGAGGTGGATGGGGCAGTCGAAGTGCGTGATGGTCACGAGGGGCTCGATCCCGTGCTCGCGGCAGCAGCGGAACACGTCCTCGTAGAAAGCGAGCCCGGCCTCGTTGGGCTCCTCCTCGTCGCCATTGGGGAAGATGCGGCTCCAGGCGATGGAGAGGCGAAAGACCTTAAAGCCCATCTCCGCGAAGAGGGCTATGTCCTCGCGGTAGTGGTGGTAGAAGTCGATGCCCGTCTGGGCCGGGTAGTAGTACCCGGGCTCGAAGTCGAGCATGCGCCTCAGGCCGCGGCTTACGTCGTTGCGCTCCGGTCCGTGTGGGATGACGTCGACGTTGGCAAGGCCGCGGCCGCCCTCGTCATAACCTCCCTCGCATTGGTTGGCGGCGGTGGCTCCTCCCCAAAGGAACCCTTTTGGAAATGGCATGGTGCCTCCTTCTCTCTGGCGCCCCCATCTCTGCGGGGGACGCTTTATAACGTCCTTGCGGCCTCGCGCGCCTGGCCCGTGGCCCTTTCCCTGATGCGCGCGGGCCGCCTGTGAAGGGGTGACTAGCTGACGGCTTGTCCTGCGGCGGCGCGACGTGCCTCCCGGCCTCCAAGCAGGGAGGGGACCTGTGCCAGGCACACGCCGGCGAGGATGATGGCGACGCCCAGCCACTCGACGACGCCGAGCGGCTCGCCGAGGACGATCATGGCGATGAGCAGGCCGGCGGGGAGTTCCGCGGCGGCCATGACGGTGGACAGGCCCGCGGGCAGGTGCGGAGAGCCCATGCCGAAGAGCAGGACCGGGCAGAGCATGCCAAAGAAGCCGGCGATGACGGCAAAGGGCAGGATGCCCTGGGCGAGGACGCCCGAGACGACGTAGTCCGGACACACCGTGAGCGACATGACCACGGAGCCCGCGCATACGATGACGCCACGCTGCTCGGACGAGCAGGGGGCCTCGACCTTGCCGGAGAGGGTGACAAAGAGGGAGCAGGACACGGCCGCCCCCAGCGCGCAGAGCAGGGCCACGGGGTCGTACCCGGTGATGCCGGTCTTGTAGACGCCGCTGGCGAACACCGTTCCGAAGACGATGACCAGGGCGGAGGCCACTTGGAGGAGCCTCGGCGGCCGGCGCGTCATGACGGTCTGCCACACGAGCCCCAGCCACGTGAACTGGAAGAGGAGCGTGAGTGCCACCGGGGCGGGCAGCACGCTCATGGCGTAGCAGTAGAGGATTGAGGTGAGGCAGGTGAGGGCTCCCAGGCCCATGAGCTTGAGGGCGAGCTTCCAGCCCACGCGCTGCCAGCGGTGCCCGAGTGCGTGCCCTGCGAGCGTGGCGAGGGCGAAGAAGAGGCAGCCGAACCACGCCTGGCTCGCCACCACCTGCGCTGAGGTGAAGCCCGCGGCGTAGGCGAGCTTGTAGGTCGTGGCCATCGCGCCGTAGCAGGCGCCGCCCGCAAAGACCTGGAGCGCCGCCTTGACCTGCCCCGCGCCCGCGGCTCCCGCCTCGGCGGTCTGTTGCTTGATTGTGTTTGTTTCTGCCATTTGGCTCCCTTCCGTCTGCTGTCTTGCAGATGCACGTCTCGTGCGTCTGTTCCCTGCAGTCGGAAGGTGGGCTCGTGCGGTCTTCTGGCGGTGCATGTGGTACCTGCTGCCAAGACGAAAAAAGCCACGCAACCGACTGCTCGGTTGCGTGGCAAAAAGGTGGCTAGCGCCCAGAAAAGTCCACGCGTTTTTAGACTGGGACAAAGTACTACAACAGGTGAGATTCCGTCAAGAAAAACCGAAGAAAAAAGTGAGCCTCTGCCCGCCGTACCTGTAGCGGTCGTTTCCCCGAACGGGGCGGTGCTGTTGGGGGCTGTCTCGATCTGTAACAGTTGGGGCTAGTTTTGGTCGATGGATGTTACAGATTGAGATTGTTGAGGATGGGTGGGGGTAGCTAATTCGGACGGGGCTATTTTAAACATTGGGAAATCGAGCGTGGCAAGCGGAGGTCTTCGGGGTATAAGACGGCTAATTGTATGCCGTTTTTTGAAAGGAACCCTTATGCCCAGCGTTGCCGTTCTTGCCGCCGATGGCTTTGAAACGATTGAATGCCTGACCATGGTCGATGTCATGCGTCGCGGCGGCGTGCGCGCCACGCTCGTCTCGATCATGCCCACCCGCGAGGTCGTAAGCTCGCTGCAGATTCCCGTAACTTGCGACGCGCTCTTTGACGAGATTAACTTTGACGAGTACGACTGCGTCGTGCTGCCCGGCGGTCTGCCCGGCGCCACCAACCTGCGCGCCGATCAGCGCGTCTGCGACGTCGTCTGCGAGTTCGCCGCGACCAAGCATGTTGCCGCCATCTGCGCCGCCCCGTTTATCCTGGGCGAGCTTGGTCTACTCGAGGGGCGCCGCGCCACATGCTTCCCTGGCTTTGAGAAGAGCTTCCCCGAGGGTGCCTATACCGGCGACAAGGTCACGCACGACGGCAACATCATCACCGCCAGCGGCATGGCCCAGTCGCTCCCCTTTGCACTTGAGCTGTTGCGTATGCTCGCCGGTGACAAGGCTGTCGAGAAGGTTGCCGAGGGCATTCAGCTATGATTTTGGCTTCGCAATCACCGCGCCGCATCGAGTTGATGCGCGAAGCGGGCTACGACATCCGCGTCATTCCCGCTGACATCGACGAGACTCCTTTTGATGACGAGGCCCCGCTTACGCTTGTCGAGCGCTTAGCTCGCGCTAAGGCTGCCGCCGTTGCCACCGAGCACGCCGAGCCCAATGAGCTGACCATCGCGGCCGACACCATCGTCACCTTCGATGGCAAGCTTTTGGGCAAGCCGGCAAACGAGGACGAAGCCCGCACCATGCTCCATGAGCTCTCGGGGCGCACGCACCAGGTCGCAACCGGCGTCTGCATCGTTAGAGCCGGAGACGTCACAGCCCCGCACGCCGCCGAGAGCCTGTCGTTTGTCGATGTGACCGACGTGACGTTCTACGAGCTCACCGACGAGCAGATCGAGCACTATGTCGCCTCGGGTGAGCCCATGGACAAGGCCGGCGCCTACGGCATTCAGGGCACAGGAGGACGCATGCTCGTGCACGATATTTCGGGCGACTTCTATAACGTGGTGGGCCTACCCATCGCCCGCGTCGCGCGCGCGATTCAAAAACTCTCGTAATTGCATCTGGCGCTGGGTATCCCCCGGCGCCTACAATTTTGGCGTACCGTACGGATCCCGACCGGGCACAAGGCGCGGCGGAAAACCGATAGGAGTTAAACATGGATACACTGCTCGAGACCATTGACGTCTGCGATGTCGATGGCTTTTGCTATGGCAACTATACGGACGAGGAGGCCGGCACCGGTTGCACCGTAATCGTGGCACCCGAGGGCGGCACCGGCGGCGTTGACGTTCGCGGCGGCGCTCCAGCATCGCGCGAAACCGACCTGCTGCGACCCGAGAACACCGTCGACAAGGTCCACGCCGTCTGCCTTTCGGGTGGATCGGCCTTTGGCCTCGAGGCTGCAAGCGGCGTCGCTCGCGAACTCGAGAGCCGCGGCATTGGTCTGTCCGTCGGCCCCACGCAGGTGCCCATCGTGTGCTCCAGCTGTATCTTCGACCTTGCCTTTGGTAACCCCACCGTTCGCCCCGACATTGAGGCCGGCATCGCCGCCGTGCGCGAAGCACTCGACAACACCCCCACCACACTCGAACAGGGCAACGTGGGCGCCGGCACGGGCGCTACCGTGGGTAAGCTCATGGGCCCCGCTACCTGCATGAAGGCCGGCCTTGGCGCTGCCGCCGTGGCGCTCGGCCCCATCAAGGTGGGCGCCGTGGTCTCGGTCAACGCCTGCGGCAACGTTGTCGACCCCTTCACCGGCGAGTGGGTCGCCGGCATGCGCGCCGCAGCCGATAGCGACCAGATCGTCGACATGGAACTCGCAGCCTTTGCTGCCGCCGGATCCATGCAGATGCCGCTCGACCGCACCAACACCACCATCAGCTGCATCGTCACCAACGTGGAACTCACTAAGGCACAAGCCACCAAGGTCTCCCAGATGGCCGCAGACGCCTACGCACACGCCATCCGCCCCACACACACCACCAACGACGGCGACACCATCTACACCCTCGCCAGCGGCAAACTGGGCGCCCAGGCAAGCGCCGCCGTTCCCCTAGACCTGCTGGGCATGCTCGCAGTAAGGGCCCTGGAAACTGCCATCGTAAACGGAGCCAAAAACGCCAAAACCTCCCACGGCATCCCCGGCGCCGCAAAGTAATCTCACTCGACCGTCGGTCGGAGGCGGGCGGGCATTACGTTTGCTGCTCTACAGTCCTATGCAAGACGAAGACCACATTAAGTGGCCTTCTTTGCATGCGGAACTCGCGACAAACGTAATGCCCGCCCGCCTCCGACCGACTTCCAACCTAATTCTTTTCAGCCCAGGCCCCTGTGTACCGCGCGTCGAAGATCTTCAAATTCAAATAACCTGACAATCGATTCTTATAGCAGAGGCCCCTTGGCCTTTAGTTTGATACAAGTTCCGCACGAGCCGGAAAGCACTTAATGTGCTTTCCGTGCGAGCAGGACTGTTCGCAGTAGCAAACTAAAGGCCAAGGGGCCCAGTCAACCTAACAGAAGCGATTACTCGGCAGTTAGTTGAATTTGAAGATCTTTGAGGCAAGACGGTATAGGCCGAGTGTGGTTTTGTCTCCGGCCCGTCCGCGCAGGTTGGTGAAGAAGCCGACCACGCCGTAGCGGGCACGACGATACATGCGCTCGTCGTAGGCCTTCAAATCATTCCACAGCGTCTTTAGGCGCTCGTCGGCGCAATCTTCCTCGGAAAGCTTGGTGAGCACCGAGCAGATCGCCATCATCATGGTGAAGTAGCCCATCATGTACGAACGCAGACGCGACGACTCAACATCGCTGTACAGGTGGTACGACTCCATCATGATACGCGTAACACGGAACTGCTGGTCCAGACGCTTGACCATCGTTGCCTCGTTGACGCTCTGACCTTCGCGACCGATAAAGTAGCGGTAGAGGTCGATGTCGGCGTAGTACATGGTCTTGCAACGCGGCAGCGGCACGTAGGCGTAGATGTTGTCCACATAGAACGTGTGCGGCGGCATGGGAAGGTTGGACTCGCGCAGCACATCCGTGCGATAGCACAGGCTGTGCATGAGTAGGTTCTGGTCCAGGCGGAAATGACCGATCTGATCCCAGGAAAAGATCTTTTTGCGCGGCAGGGCAAATTTGTAACCGATAGCGGTATGCGTGCCCTCGTAAACCTTCTCGTACACGTAGTTCGAGATAAACAGGTCAACGCGCTGGTCGCGCTCCTCAAAGCCACGCAGAATCGACAGCATGGTCGAAAGGGCAGCGCCGTCAAGCCAGTCGTCCGAGTCGACAACCTTGTAGTAGGTGCCCTGCGCCTCGCGCAGACCCGAAAGGACGGCAATACCGTGACCGCCATTCTCCTGGTGCACCGCGCGGATGATTCCAGGATAACGGGCCTCCCACTCGTCGGCCTTGGCGGCCGTCTCGTCCTTGGAGCCGTCGTCCACCACGATAATCTCGATATCGGTGGCGTAATTGCTCCCCTCCAAGATGGAGGTGATGCAATGGTCCATGTCCTTGGCGGCGTTATACGAGGGAATACCGAATGTTATGACTTTATGCATGGCAGGCGATAATCTCATCCGAAAGATCGAGGGCGGAATTGGTCACGGCGTCCATATCGTAGTAACGATACTCGGCCAGACGACCCACCGGGTGGAAGTTCGTCAGGTTCTGGACGCGCTCAAGATAGCGCTCATAGAGCTCACGGTTCTCGGGCTCAAGAATGGCGTAGTACGGCGTCTCGCCCGAGCCGGGCGTATAGGCCTTGGAGTACTCCTTCATGATGGTGGTCTTGCCGGGCAGGACCTGACCGGTCATGTTCTTGAACTCGGTGATACGCGTGTAGTCCTCGCTCGTGGTGTAGTTGACGGTGCCCACGGGCTGGAACTGGTCCATATCGAGCGTCTCGAACTTCATATCGAGCGTGCGGTACGGCAACGCACCCAAGTCGAGGCTGAACAGCTCATCGAGAGGACCGGTATAGACAATCTCGCCGCCGTAGACCTTGCCATCGATCTTGACGGTGGTCTCGTCGATTTCAAAGAGATCGCGGGCGTCCACGTCGCAGAACACGTCAATCAGGTCGTGGTCGAGCATGTGCTCAAAGAGCGCCGTGTAGCCCTCCTGCGGCATGCCCTGGAAGGGAGCTTGCGGGAAGTAGCGGTCATCATCGCCCACAAAGACGGGAACGCGGCCGGTGATCGAGGGGTCGATCTGATCGGGCGTCTGGCCCCACTGCTTCATGGTGTAATGCAAAAAGACGTTCTCGTAGACGTAATCGGCGACCTCGGCCAAGTCGGGGTCGTTCTTCTTACGCAGCTCCATAATGGGCACCTTGACATCCTTGCCAAAGGTCTCCACGAGCTTCTGATACAGCTCCTCGCCGCGCTCGTCACCAAAGGCGAGCTTGAGACTCGCATGGTTGAAGGGCACGGGCATAAGGGTGCCGTTGATGTTGGCGAGCACCTTGTGCTGATAATCCGTCCACTTGGTAAAGCGCGACAGGAAATTGTGCACGCGCTCGTTAAAGGTGTGATAGATATGCGGACCGTACTCGTGGATCAGGATTCCGGCCTCGTCAGTGCAGTCATAGGCATTGCCCGCAATGTGGCTACGGCGCTCCAAAACGGCAACACGATAGCCGATGGTCTCGGCAAGACGGCGGGCGCAAACGGCACCGGCATATCCAGCACCGACGACAATCATGTCGTACGCGCCGGCGTTAAAGCCTTCAGGCAGGCCTGAGGTAATCTGCATCGATACTCCTTGTCAAAAGCCACGGGCTCGTTAGCTGGGCTTTTCTCGAACATTCTTCGAGACATATTTATCAGAGCGATTATAGCGCTAATGCGTCCTATAATGAGCTTGCCACACAAGGAAAGCTCAAGCACCGCGGCGTACAAATTTGAAAGGTAAACCCGCTAGCAGCGGGTTTATTCGTGAACAGCCGGGCGCCTGGAGCTTAGTGAAACGCTTGTAAGGAGTAACATGAGCGATTTCCTTAACCGTATGAAGTCTGCCGCCAAGGCCGACCTTAAGACGATCGTCCTGCCCGAGGGCGAGGATCCGCGCACCATCGTCGCGGCCACCAAGATCATCGAGGAGGGCCTGGCAAAGATCGTCATCCTGGGCAACCCCGACGAGATCAACGTTCCCGGCGCCACCGTCATCGATCCGCGCAATGCCGAGAAGCACGAGGAGTACGCGCAGAAGTTTGCCGAGCTCCGCGCCAAGAAGGGCGTCACCATCGAGCAGGCTCGCGCCCAGGTGATGGACGCCACCTACTTTGGCACCATGATGGTCAAGATGGGTGACGCCGACGGCCTGGTCTCCGGCGCCTGCCACTCCACCGCCGACACCCTGCGCCCCGCGCTGCAGATCCTTAAGACCGCCCCGGGTACCAAGCTGGTCTCGGCCTTCTTCGTGATGTGCACCGACACCCCGCAGTTCGGCACCGACGGTACGCTGATCTTCGCCGACTGCGGCCTCAACATCAACCCGTCCTCCGACGAGCTCTCCGAGATCGCCATCGCCTCCGCTCACTCCTGGTCCACCTTTATGGGCAGCGTCGAGCCGCACGTGGCCATGCTCTCCTACTCCACCATGGGCTCCGCTGGCGGCGAGGTCGCCAAGAAGGTCCAGGAGGCCGTGAAGTTCTGCAAGGAGAAGGCTCCCGAGCTCGCCATCGATGGCGACCTGCAGCTCGACGCCGCCATCGTTCCCACCGTCGCCCAGCTCAAGGCTCCCGGCTCCTCCGTTGCCGGCAAGGCCAACGTGCTCGTGTTCCCCGACCTCGAGGCCGGCAACATCGGCTACAAGCTGGTCCAGCGCTTCGCCGGCGCCGACGCTTACGGCCCCATCCTGCAGGGCATCGCCAAGCCGGTTAACGACCTTTCGCGCGGCTGCTCTGCCGACGACATCGTGGGTGTCGTGGCCATCACCGCCGTCCAGGCTCAGATGGCTGAGTAGCGGACGTATCCCACCGAAGGCCGCACAGGCTAACCGCTGAAAACGTCCTCGACCAATGAAACGCCCCCGTTCTGCTCCTTCGGAGCTACGAACGGGGGCGTTTCTGGTCTGCGGAATGTTTTCAGCGGTTAGCCTGTGCGGCCTTCTACCGCCACGTAGTAATCAGGGTATCTGGGGTGGACGGCGGCTTGGCTACGAGCTGGAGCTGAGGACCTGAATGGTCGGGTGCCGCTGTTGGGAGCGCAGGCGTTGCTGGTGATGATCACTTTGGGACTGGAATTTCCGCCTGGTAGTAAATAGGCCTCCGGAGCTGTTGCTCTGGAGGCCTTTTTGTCAATTACAGACGAATGCGTTAGTTGTTCTTGGTCAGACGCTCGACGTCGTGGGCGATCATGTATTCTTCGTCGGTGGGGATGACCATGACCGTGACGGCGGAACCGGCGGCGCTGATGACCTGTGGGCCGTTGCCCACGGCCTCGCGGTTCTTGTTGTTGTCGATGCGCACGCCCAGCCACTCAAAGCAGTCGCAGAAGGCCTTGCGGATCGACCAGTCGTTCTCGCCAATACCGGCGGTAAAGGTGATGGTGTCCACGCCCGCCATAGAAGCGATCATGGAGCCGGCCTGCTGCATGGCCTTGTAGGCAAACATATCGAAGGCGAGCAGGCAGCGCTCGTCGCCCTCGGAGGCGCGCGTACGGATGTCGCGGGCGTCGTTGGAAATACCCGAGATGGCAAGCAGGCCAGACTGCTTGTTCATCATGTCGTCGACTGCCTGGTAGGTGTAGCCGCCCTCGCGCTGCAGGTAGCACACGGTAGCCGGGTCAATGGAACCACAACGGGTGCCCATCATCAGGCCGTCGAGCGGCGTGAGACCCATCGTGGTGTCGCGGCAGACACCGTCCTCGATAGCGGCAAGCGAGGCGCCGTTACCCAGATGACACGAAAGCAGACGGTGGCAGCGCGAACCCAGGATCTCCTTGGCCATCATCCACTCGTAGCGGTGGCTCGTTCCGTGGGCACCGTACTTGCGCACATGATACTTGTCGCACACGTCCTTGGGCAGGGCGTAGGTGTAGGCGACCTCGGGCATGGTCATGTGGAACGAGGTGTCGAAGACGGCCACGTTGGGCAGCTCCGGATACTTCTCGCGGCAATATTCGATTGCCGCGGCCTCGCCGTAATTGTGCAGCGGGGCGAGCGGAGCAACCTCGAGGATCTTAGCCATGACCTCATCGTCGACGACCGCGGAATCATCGAAGTGCCAGCCACCCTGAACGATACGGTGGCCGATGCCATCGATCGTAAAGTCGGTCTTCTCGAGCTCCTCGAGCACGCGCGCGATGGCGCAGCGATGATCGGGAAAAGGAATCTCCTCGGTCTGCTTGGCACCACCGTTCTCGGAGTGGCCAAAGATGCCCATGTCCGAGCCGATACGCTCGCAGTTACCCTTGGCGAATACCTCGCGGGTATCGGTATCCAAAAGCTGATATTTAAGGCTTGAGCTACCGGCGTTAACAACAAGTACGTTCATGAGACTCCTTTGCAGTGCAATACGGTCGGCACAGGTCCCTTAAGGCGGCCGCATGATAATAAGAAGTTATCACAGCTTGATAAATAGCTATCAGACATATCGCCCAACGAGCGCAAAAGAGGGGCCGAACGGCATTTGTCGTCCAGCCCCTCCCCTCTTGTAATTACCTGGCGTTGACAATGCGCTCGACGTCGGAAGCGATCATGAACTCCTCGTCCGTGGGGATGACAAAAATCTTGACCTTGGAATCCTTGGCAGACAGGCACCAAGCACCGTCGCCACGCAGGGCGTTGCGCGCATGATCCATCTTGACGCCCATAAAAGCAAGACGGTCGGCAACGCCGGCGCGGACGGCCGGAGCGTGCTCGCCGATGCCAGCAGTAAAGACCAGGGTGTCCATGCCGCACATGGAGGTGGCCATCTCGGCGGCCTTGGCGGCAATCTTGTAGACGAACATATCGAAGGCGAGCTGAGCCTCGGGGTCGCCAGCGGCGGCGAGCTCCTCGACGTTGCGGCAGTCGTTGGTCTTGCCGCCAGTCACGGCCATGAGGCCAGACTTCTTGTTCATCATCTCGTCGACCTCGTCGAAGGTGTATCCACCCTCGCGCTGCAGGTAGCACACGGTAGCCGGGTCGATGGAACCGCAGCGGGTGCCCATCATGACACCGTCGAGCGGCGTCAGGCCCATGGTGGTGTCCATGCACCTGCCGTCCTCGATGGCGCAAAGGGAAGCGCCGGAACCGATGTGGCACACGACGACCTTGCGAGCCTCGCCGTTGGTCATCTCGGCGACCTTCTTGGAGATGTAGCGGTAGCTGGTGCCGTGGGCGCCGTACTTACGGATGTGCAGCTTGTCGCAGACGTCCTTGGGCAGGGCGTAGGTCTTGGCGACCTCGGGCATGTTGAAGTGGAAAGCGGTGTCGTAGACCGTGACGTTGGGCAGGTCGGGATACTGCTCCAGGCAGTACTCGATAACGTTGGCCTCGGGGTTGTTGTGCAGCGGAGCGAGCGGGGCAACCTCACGGATCTTGGCGAGAACGTCCTCGTCGACGAGGGAGGAGTCGCCAAAGTACCAGCCGCCCTGAACGATGCGGTGGCCGATGCCCTCAATCTTGACGCCGTTGGCCTCGAGGTCCTTCAGGACGACCTCGATGGCGACCTTGTGGTCGGGGAACTCGATGTTCTCGGTCACCTTCTTGGAGCCGTTGGCAGCGTGGGTGAAGGTACCACCGGTAAAGCAGACGCGCTCGCAGGAGCCCTTTGCGGACACCTTGTGGGACTTGGTATCGATGACCTGATACTTAAGGGTCGAAGATCCTGCGTTGACGACCAGAACGTTCATGTGTCTCCCTACTAACAGGCGGTGTGGCGCCGCCAGGTTACATACGCTTCAATAATAAACCCAAACGCCCTCGCGCTCGGGTTTATTGCGTTGATATATAAGTTATCGGTGTCTAAATACCCATGTCCTTTGGCTTGTAAGACGAAAGAGCGCGGGGATATACACCAGGGAAGAAATCCCGAGCGCAACAAGCAATACGACTCGAATGCCCGCAACGTTACTCAACACAGCGTTGAGCAGATAGAAAAGAACGGCACCAACCGCCACCATCTGGCTTTGAACCGAAATCAGTGAACAGCGCATCGGTGAATCGGCGGCATTTTGGAAAACTGAGTATTTGATTGGGGCAAACAACGAGTACGCAACCGTCTGCAGCACATAGAACACGGGTAGCAAATTAGCCGGAGTAAGGGGGATCAAAAACAAAGCTGTCAATACTAAGCGAATGATGCCGCAAATACGCGCAAAACGGCCCTTGTCGACATGAGCAATCACACTGGGCACAATAAGCCCCATGGAGGCGGAGGCAAGGAGCTGGATCGCAATGGTCACGCCCGAAGCGACGGCATTCATTCCGCGACTCGCAAGCAGCAGTGAGAAAAAGTCTTCCAGGGCGACAAAAGCAAATGCCTGAGAACAGTCCATGATGAACGCTGAACGAAGAATGCCATTACACGCAATAGCGGCACCGATCATCTTCGGGCTTATTCCACGCTCAGGTACCCCCGCAGTGCCCCCTCTTCGCATCTCAGGAATGCAGACAACGACAACCAACGTCAACACCATTGCGATGATATCTGCCGAAAGACCAATGAGATATGCACCGACAGACGAAATGAAACCGCCCACGCAAGCAGAGATGGCATAAGAGGCATAGAAAACAAATCGCTCAACGACATTAAGTCTTACGAGCTGGTCCTGAGAGACGCTGTCAATGTAAATCGCTTCTATGGATCCGCTCACACATGCAACGGCAAAACCTTTGAGAGCAAACGCACCGATTAAAAGCAGAGGGGAACGGACGAGAAGCAGGGCGGCGTAGTATCCAAGCATCCCCACGACGCCAACGAGACCGCTTGTCTTTCGTCCAAACCTATCAGCAATATAGCCAGTGGGAACTTCGAGGATGAACTTACTCACTTGATATGCAATCATCATGCTAGAAATCGCCACCATCGAGAATCCGACGAATTCAAGGTAAACCGTCAGAAAATACAAAATGGTGCTGAAGTTCGACAGAAAAACGAACGTCATATAAAGCAAAACCGTACGGTTTTTCATGCTCCGCCCTCCAAGAGTCAGCAATCTAAATCGGAATCTTGGAAAAGCATGAGGGCAAAGCTGTCAGCTATGTGTTGCAAGGCGTCAATAATCACTTGACGCCTCGAAGCCAATTAATCTCACGAAGCAAGATGACGCAATAGGTGCAGAAAAACCGTCTGGTGTCGATCGGTCCAGGAGTTTTGCCGATAGCAGAAGTAGATGGGCAAGGCTACGTCATGCGAGGCTTCAATGGAGCACTCGCTCACTTCCGATCCATCTGATGCGAGAGAAGAGCCAGAAAAACCCAATATCAATCCCCCGGCTTGAAGAAACTCAGCCTGCGCTCTGTTTCCGTATTCGACGTCGCGGAAGCGGAAATTAACCAGCTGAGCTTCGGGGCATTGATTGATTGCATTGAGACAGGGCGACAAATTAATGGGAACAGCTAACCTGCCGCCCAGTAACTCACGGACGGTCATAGCGCCCACAGATTGATGACCCGCTGGGCACGAAAGAACCTTGAGCTCCTTTTCACCCAAGTATTTCGAAGAAAGGACACTGTTCCTTGGTTCCTCAAATGAGATGGCCGCATCCGAAATGCCAAGCACAAGTGATTCAAAGCATGTAGCCGTTGGCTGATGCCACACATCAAGGTGAATCTGAGGGTGCGAGCTTTCAAACGAGTCGTACCAGTTTTCGGAAAAGAGACGCCCCCGCCCTTGAAGGCAGGGGGCGTAAAGACGGAAGTGGCCGTCGGGCGAGACGCCGTCGTCCCTCGATTGGGCGTACTTTTTAAGATCGTCGACTTGTGCCAGGATCACGCGTGCACGACGCGCAAATTCTCTGCCCGCCGGAGACAAAACAGCCTCCCCCGCCGATCGGTCGAGCAAAACAATCTGATACTCAGATTCCAACTTTTTGATTGCCGACGAAACGGCCTGCGGACTCACATGAACGGCGCGAGCTGCTTTGCGCACGCCGCCATAGTTCGCTACCGCTTGAAGGTATTCGAGTTGAGAAAGCTGCATAGATTACTCCAAAGGCAGCCAAGTCGACGGGCTACGTGTCCTCAGATGAGGTTCTCGCCCAGGTTCTTGCCGCCGAGGACATGCATGTGGAAGTGCATGACGGTCTGGCCGGCGTTGACACCCTTGTTGGAAATGACGCGGAAACCGTCCTCCAGACCCTTGGCCTTGGCGACCTCCTGGACGGCGTGGGCCATGGCGCCCATGGTCTCGGCGGGCACGTTATCGGCGATATCGCTGTAGTGCTTCTTGGGGATCACGAGCGTGTGGACCGGCGCCTGCGGGTTGAGGTCGTCGAAGGCGATGACCTGGTCGTCCTCATAGACAACGGTCGAGGGGATCTCGTGGTTGGCAATTTTACAGAAGATGCAATCGCACATAGCTGGTTCCTTTCTTACAGACCAAGGTAATTATATTTGGTCGAGATGCTTAGAACGAGAGGTTATCATCGGTGTTGGCGGCCTCGCCGTCGGCGAGCACGTCGTTGCCGTCGACGTCCTTAAGGAGCACCGAGACCTTCTGCTCGGCATCGGACAGGCGGGTGCGCAGGCTTTTGAGGAGCTCGACGCCGCGGGTGTAGCTCTCGAGCGACTCCTCGAGCTCCATATCGCCCGACTCCAGGCTGCGGATGATGAGCTCCAGCTCCTGCGAGGCCTGCTTGTACGTAAGCTGCTCTACCGGGGTCTTCTCTGCCATATCTGTTTCCTTTCCTAAGGGTCTATCACTGCGAAACGCGGTCTACTCGACCGTATCGACCGTTGCTGCCACGTTGCCGTCTGCCATGCGCACGCGAATGGCGTCGCCAGGCTTAAAGGTCTTGGCACTCGTAGCCACACCATCATCGCTGTACGCGATGGAATAGCCGCGAGCAAGCACTTTGAGCGGCGACAGGGCATCGAGCGACGCTGCCGCACGGCTCAGGTCGGACGCTGGCTTGCTGAGCATCGTGCGCCCTTGATGCTCTAGGCGGGAACTCGCAAGCGTGAGCGCATGGCGCTTACCATCGAGCCCCGAGGTGCTTGTAATCAGACGCTCGGGCAAGCGCTCAAAGTTGGAGCGGAATGTCCCGACCGAGCGTACTATGGCGCCCGACAGGCGATCGGCAGTCAGTGCAAGCTCCGATTCGCGACGCTCGACCATAAATGTGGGGTCGTTGAGGCACGGGCGACACGCAGCGGCATCGAGCGCATCACCCAAGCGAGCCGTATAGGTATCCCAGGCACGGCGACCGCGCTGATCGAGCATCTCCAGGTCGACCTGGGCCGACCCAATCATCGATGCCATCGCGGCACCCAGACGCTGATGGCGCGCCTCGAGCACATCGGCCAACTCCGTCATAGCCGGCGCCACCGATTCTGCCGCCGCCGTGGGCGTGGAGGCGCGTCGGTCGCTCACCATGTCGCAAATCGAGGTATCGGGCTCATGGCCAATGCCGGTCACCACGGGCACAGGACAAGCCGCCACCGCGCGGGCAAGCTCCTCGTCATTAAAGGTCATGAGGTCCTCAAAGGAGCCGCCGCCGCGCACCAGCAAAATACAGTCGGGCGCCGGCGTAATGGAAGCGGCGCGGCGCAAGCCATCAATGAGCTCGGCCGGCGCACCCTCGCCTTGAACCTTGGCGCCCACGCAGACAAGCTCGACGAGCGGGTTGCGACGGCGCAGCGTACGCTTGACGTCGTCGATTACCGCACCGGAAAGCGAGGTGACGACCGCCACGCGTGAGCAAAACACCGGGATGCGGCGTTTGCGGGACTCGTCCATCAGTCCCTCGCGGCGTAGCTTTTCGGCCAACTGCGCCACCTGTTGACGCAGCAGACCCTCCCCCGCCAGCGAAAACGAGCGAGCGACAAAGCTCATGCGGCCCGTGGCCTTATAGAGATTGAAGCTGCCCTTAAAGCTCACCTGCATGCCGTCACGCAGATCGAAGGTACGCTTGAGATAGGCGCCCTTCCAGATGATGCAGTCGACGGCGGCCGAGTCGTCTTTAATCTGGAAGTAGCAGTGGCCGCTTCGGGCATTGGGACCACGGAAACCCGTGACCTCGCCCAGGACACTCAGCTGCGGAATGGCATCGAGCGCACCGGCGGCGATCTCTACCGCCTGGCTCACGCTGAGCTCCTTACGCTCCTGCTCGTCCGAACCGTCGAACTCGGCGGAAACGGCATTGCCGGTTAGATTCCAGCCTGCCACGCAGCCTCCTTTCGTCATCGTGCACAAGGGCTTCGGCCCTGCGCAAATTCAAGTCCAACACATAGTACAGCGCCGCGGGGACACAAATCCCCACGGCGCCCAGCGACCCAATTTGTTATCGGTTGGAGTTTCTGTTGTAACGAGCCATAAGGTAGAGCAGCTGAATGATCGAAGTGAGCGCTGCGGCAACATAGGTAAGCGCAGCGGCCGTCAGCACCTTCTTGGCACCGTTGACCTGCTTGGAGCTCATACCCGACTGCTCAATATACGCCACGGCGCGCCGACTGGCATCAATCTCAACCGGCAGCGTAACCAGCTGGAACAGCACGCTAAACGAGAAGAAGATCAGTGCGAGGGTCGTGAGTCCCGCGATGTTCATAAACAGGCCCATGAGCAGCACGATGGTCCAAGTGTTCTGGGTAAAGTTGACGACCGGCACGAGGGCGGTGCGTACCTTCATCATGGCATAACCACTTTGACGCTGAGCGGCGTGACCCGCCTCGTGACAAGCGACAGCAACGCTTGCGACCGAGCCGCCCGAACGGTTGGAATCCGACAGATACAGATTGTTGTCCTGCGGGTTGTAGTGGTCGGTAAGCTCACCAGCGACCCCCTTGATACCCACGGCATTGCAGCCGTTGGCGTCGAGCATGCGGCGAGCGACCGTGGCGCCCGTGTCGCCGTCCGAGCGAACCTTGGACCACGTCTTGTACGTCGAATTGATATAGCTCTGCGCGGCAAGGCCAAGCACTGTGCAGACAAGAACAACCAGCAGGTACAGCGGGTCGATGCCAAAGCCGTATCCATAGTAGTAGGGCATACGAATTCCTCCGAATCGAGTTACACATTGGAGGCATTTTACCCACTCGTCCAGCCAACTAGGCTTCCCTATAACAACTCAATCTTTCCGTCCTTCACCGTCAGCCCCATATTGCCGGAAAGCAGATCGTCCAGACGCGAGCCCACAAGCTCAAAACGCCAGCCTTCGCGCAGGGGACTCTGCTCGGGATGCTCAATGTAGTCGGCCAGGTCATCGCGCGAGGCAATAACCGAGGTCGCCACTCCCGAGCGTTCGGCAACCAGGCGGATGAGCGCATACATAAGGTCCGTCACGCTCTCCAGCTCCGGCGAGATCTGACGGTGCCCGCGCACCATGAGCGGCAGGCGATCGTGCGGGCAGCTCGCGCCGCGCTTGATGGCCATGAGTGCGCCGTCCACATCGCGCTCCCCCAGCTGATCGGTACCGCGAATGCTACGGAACTCCTCAACGCGCACGGGATTGCGCTTAACGAGCGCCAGCAGCGTGTCGTCGGACATGACCCACTTGCGCGGGATGTTACGGCGCTCGGCGCGGTCCTCGCGCCAGGCGGCGAGCTCGCGCGCGATGCCCAACTGGTGACGGCTGCACGAATTGATGCGTTTGACCTTACGGAACGCCTCGTGGCGATCGGCGCGATAGTGCGACTCGTCGGCCAGCGGGCGCAACTCGTCGAGCACCCAGTCCACACGGCCCAGCTCGCGCAGGCGACTCATCATCTCGGTATAGGCGACGATCAAGTACTTGACGTCATCGATCGCGTACTCAATCTGCTTATCGGTCAGCGGGCGGCGCGACCAATCGGTCAGTGACTCGGTTTTGGGCAATGAGACGCCGCAGAACGTCTGCACGAGCGCGCCGTAGGAAATCTGCTGGCGCTCGCCCAAGAAGGCGGCGGCCACCTGCGTGTCAAAAATGGGACGCGGCAGCACGCCCACGGTATGGAGCATAACCTCCATGTCCTGCGAGCAGGCATGGAAGACCTTGATCACGCTCTCGTCGGCCATAAGCTCGGCCAGCGGCGACAGGTCGTCGATCACCAGAGGGTCGACCGCAACGCTCTCGGCAGGGGTGGCAATCTGAACCAAACACAGGCGCGGATGGAACGTGCGCTCGCGCAAAAACTCGGTATCGACGGCAATCGCGTCAAACTCACGGGCGCGCTGGCAAAAGTCGAGTAGAGCCTGATGTGTGGAAATGTACATATCAACCCATCGAATAAGGTTAGGCCCGAAAAACACGGGTAGGATATCGGCATTGCCTTACAACTATACTCGGTTAGTCACAGAACGGGAACGTAAGTATGCGCTGCCTTATCATCCACAACCCGGCATCGGGCCCCAGCTCAGATGAAATCTACGCATTCACGCACGCCCTCGCGCAGGGCGGCGACGAGGTCGTGATGCGTTTTATCGGCGATGGCATGGAACCCGAAGACGCCGTGGCAGACGTGCGCGAGTTTGATCGCGTGGTGATTTCGGGCGGCGACGGCACCGTCTCCAACGTACTCGACCAAATGCGCGGATGCGGCGTCCCCACGCTCGTCTTCCCCTCCGGCACAGCCTGCCTGTTCTTTAACAACATCGGTAATGCCCCCGAGGCAGCGGCACTTGCCAAGGCCTGCCGTGCCGGTCGCACGGTCAAAGTGGACATGGGCGAGCTCTTTTGGCTCGACGAGAACGGCAACGAAAGGCGCCACGGCTTTATCATCATCGCCGGCTCGGGCTTCGACGCCGAGATCATGATGAAGGCCGCCCCTACCAAAAACGACATCGGCGAGATCGCCTACTTCCTCTCCGCGCTCGCCACGCCCAACCCCACGGTGGCGCACTTTACCATCGAGCATGACGGCATTGTCGAGGAGCTCGATGGCATCTGCTGCATGGCCGGCAACACCTCGGTCATCCAAAACGACATCAACCTGTTCCCCAACTGCCGCATGAACGACGGCATGGTCGACATTGCGGTCATCGAACCCGTGCGCACCGTGCAGCTGCTGCCTACCGTGATCACCGCTGCGCTTGACCCCGCCGGCAAGGTACTCGGGCGCCCACAGTTCAAGATCATCCAGACCAAGGAAGCCAAGATCACCTGCACCCCGTCACTGGGCATGCAGTTCGATGGCGAGATTATCTCCAGCAATTCGGGCGTCTTTGGAGCCCGCGCGCTTCCGCAATGCCTCGACCTCATCGTCGACGAATTCTCCCCGCTCGGAAAATAGGAGGACCCTATGAACGACAATCCCCTGATCGGCTTTATTGTCATCGTCTTGGCCATGCTCGTCGGTTACGCCATCAACGTGATTCACCGCCGAAAGAAGTAAATCCACATTGGTATGATATTCATCCAGTTATCGACTCTCCCACTGTTTATGCATTCGTCAAACAGCGGGGGATTTTCATTTCGGGCATTCCCAGCTACTTTATTCGGCTACAGTAATTACAGGGCGTCTTTATTAAAGTAAAGCTGCAAACTGAGTACGATTAACCGTTCATCGCATATTTCATCACGCTTATCGAGTAAGTTTCTTTCATAGATGAATATTGTTTCCAGTTCGTTACGCTAATGAGGTGTCTTTATTGGCTGAAGCCCTCTGGCGACAGAGGGCTTTCGCACGCTGGGAGGGAAAATGAGGAAAACTCGCCCCGTCAACGCGCTCAAGAAGCTAGGCATAGGCCTCGCCTTTGGAGCTGCGACCATCATGTCCATGCCGACATCTGCGCTCGCCTGCACGCAGATGTACATGGGCAAAAACCTAACAGCCGATGGCAACACATATTATGGTCGCGCCGAGGACTTTGGCCCGCGCTACCTCAAGCACTTTGGCATTGAGCCGTCGCATGCCCCCGGGTATACCTACGGCTCAGACGAGTCCGACTTCTCATACAGGTCGACCAAGACTACATATCGTTATAGCTACGTGCGCGATCATCCTTCGCAGTGGCACGGGCGCTATGATGCCTACTCTGAGGCAGGCATCAACGAGAAGGGCGTGTCCTGCTCCGCAACGCTGACCACCAACATGAACGATAAAGCCGCCAAGGCAGACCCCCTGACCGACACTGGCATTGGCGAGTATAGCTACGGCAGCGTTATCTTAGGCGAAAGTGCCAAAGCACGTGAGGGTGTCGAGCTCCTCGGCAAGATCATCGACGAGCAGGGCGCCAACGGCAACGATCAGATTATCATCGCCGACAGCAACGAGACTTGGCTGTTTGCCGCACTTTCCGGCCACCAGTGGATCGCCATGAAGCTCGCCGATGACGTCGCCTCACTCAACCCCAACATCGGCGGACTCAATTACGATGTCAACCTTGATGACGCCGAGAACTGCCTCCACTCCGAGGGCATCCAGACCATGCCCGAGAAAAATGGCTTCGCCGAGTACACCGACGGCAAGTTCGACGTTGCCAAGACCTATGGCAAAAGCGTCGCCGATTCCGGCGTTCATCAGTGGACTCGCTATGTCCAGGGCCGCGATTACTTCATGGCCCCGTTGACCAAGGGTGCGGATTACGACATCGTCACGGTTAAACCGGAAAAAGGCCCCGACCAAATCGGAGCCATGGTCAGCGAGATCCAGCCCCTGTTCTTCAAGCCCGGCAAGTCCGACTGGAACACCTTTGAGATGATCCGTGCATTTGGCAACCGCGGCGAAAATGTCCCCGGCCTCAACGCCAACACCGACGGTGTCTACGCCATCGGCACCGAAAGAAGCACCGAGACCAACCTCTTCCAGATCCGTCAGGGCATGGACCCCGAGATCGCGACCATTCAGTGGGAGATGCTCTCCCGCGCCGCCTACTCCGTCGCTATTCCTCTGTACTCTGCACTGCTCACCGAGGTCAGCCCCTACTTCAGCAATCAGGATGTCTCCTACGATCACTGCGAAGAGACGGACATCGTGAACAACGAGGAGCCCGAGAACTCCATCAACTACGTCCTCATGGACATTAGTTCCCTCTGCTACGAGCACCGCGAGCAGCTCGGCACCGGCGTTCGCGCCTACCTCGACGCTCTCCAGAACGAGCTCATCGAGCAGAACCTTGAGGTCGATGCTGCTATGCAGGCCGAGACCACCACTGAGGGCCGCACCGCCCTGGCAAACAAGGCCGGCAAGGCTGCCACTGAGAACACCTACGTCAAGTGCAAGGCCCTTCTCCAGGAGATGCGCGCTTATCTGAAGGCTGAGGATTTCAGCACGCCCTTCACCCCGAGCGACCTGAACACTGAGACCAACGGCCTCAAGGTGTCCATCACCTATGCCAAGGACACTCTTGCCACCGACCCGGTGACCCCGGATCAGCCCGGAACTCCCGAACAGCCCGGTACCCCCGAGCAGCCCGCTAAGCCCGAACAGCCCGCTAAGCCCGAGCAGCCCACCACCAAGCCCGAGAAGCCCGGCAAGTCGGACACCACGACCACGGTAACCACCAACAAGACGAACACCAAGGGCGGCCTGCCCACCACTGGCGATCGTTTTGATGGCCGCATGGTGGCTGCATTCGCCATCGCTGGCGTTGCCGTCATCTCCGCGGGCGGTTACTTCCTCTACCGTCGCAATAAGGAGTAACGTCTTAGCTGAGCGGGCGGGGCACATGAGTCACCACGCCCACTTAACCCGCCTTTTTGACCGACGGGAAACCCGCCTGAAATCTTTTTAAAAAAGATTTCCCCGCACACACTTCGCTGTGCTATAGTGCAGCGCAACAGCAACTAGGTGCGACCGCGCCACGGCATCACGAAAGGAGCCACCAACATGAAGAACACGATGAAGTCTCTCAACAACTGGTGGTGGCGTGATGCGAATACGATCGGTCGACAGTGAGTCCCTCACGCCTGTTTTTGCGCTCTAGGTGATTGGAAGGCCTCCGGTTTCGACCGGGGGCCTTTTTCTATCTCGAGCCCGATCGCATTCGCATCACGCGCCTCCGCTTTTCTCTTGCAATCCCCTTCCGAAAGGATTTTCACCATGTCTCAGAACACCACCGCCACCCAGCCCCGCACCGTCCAGACCGCCGATCGCGGCAAACTCGATGTCCGCGCCCTCGTCCTGCTCGCCATCCTGCTCGCCGCCGGCTTCATCCTCAACTTCACCGTCGGCAAGGCAATCTCGGGCATCTCGGGCGGCATGATCAGCCCCGAGTTCATCATCTCGGCCTTCTGCCTCACCATCCTGGTCGTTCGCCCCAACATCGGCCAGGCGCTCGTCATTGGCCTCATCTCGGCTGCCGTGATCCAGATCACCACCACTTCGCCGTTCGTCGATTTTGCCGCCGAGGGCATCGCCGCCATGCTCATGGCCGGCATCGTCAACGCCGCCGGCAAGAACGGTCAGGTTAAGCCTGCCGTCGCCATCGTCGCTACCTTCGTGACCACCTTTGTCTCCGGCGTCATCTTCATGGTTATCAAGATGGCCATGCTTGGCGTGGTCGGCGAGCTCGCCGCCGCTATGTTGCCCGTCGTCGCCATGACCGCCGTCTTTAACGCCATTCTGGTCGGCGCCCTCTATCTGCCCATCCAGAAGGCCCTTAGGCTCAACTAACCCACTCGGCTTTACGAGCCACCCCATCTTGGCGTTCATTCGTCGCTCGCGTACCCAAGTACGCTTCGCTCCTCTTTCGCGCCAACCTGGGGCCCCTCGTAAAGCCGTCTCCGTGCTCCACCGGCAAAGACTGTCCCAAACAGTTAACTCTTGGGGACGTTCTTAAACGACTGGTCATGTAAGAACGCCCCCGATGACTATGAAAGGTATCCATGGAAACGATCATCAACGTCGACGATGTCTCGTTCTCCTATGGCACGCAGACCGAGCAGGCGCTCAGCCACATCTCGCTCAGCGTGAACAAGGGAGATTTCATCGGCATCATCGGGCCCTCGGGCGCCGGCAAGTCCACGCTTGCCGCCTGCCTGTCGGGTGCCGTGCCCCACCACTACACCGGCACGTTCTTTGGGTCCGTCATGGTTGACGGCCACGACACCTGCGAAGCCTCGCTCACCGACGTGTCGCAAATCGTCGGCAGCGTGCTGCAGGATATCGACACGCAGATGGTCGCCTCGGTCGTCGAGGACGAGATGCTCTTTGGCCTCGAGAACTTTGGCGTTCCCCACGACCAGATCGAGCAGCGCGTGAGCGAAACGCTCGAGACCGTCGGCATCAGCGACCTGCGCGACCGCGAGATCGCCACCCTTTCGGGCGGACAGAAGCAAAAGGTAGCCATCGCCGCCATCCTCGCCATGCGTCCGCGCGTCTTGGTTCTCGACGAGCCCACCGCGGCACTCGACCCCGCCAGCTCCACGTTGGTCTTCGAGACGCTGCGTGAGGCAAACCGCACACTTGGAATCACCATCGTCGTCGTTGAGCAAAAGGTCGCCCTGCTCTCGGAGTACTGCAACCGCGTGCTCGTGCTCAACCATGGCGAAATCGCGCTGCAGGGCGAACCACACGAGGTCTTCGCGCATACCGACGAGCTCCGTGCCATCGGCGTCGACTGCCCTCGCGTCACGCGTATCTTCAATAGCCTCGAGGCCGATGGCCTGGTAAGCGGTACCCCTTGCTTGGATGTCGATGAGGCCGAGCGCCTGATTTCGGGCATCGTCGACCCCGCACGCGCGGCCAGCGAAGCCCAGGCGCCCGCCGGCTCCCCGCATGCACCGTCGTTGCACCCTCATGCCAAGGACGCCGAACCCGTACTCACCTTCGACCATGTTGAGTTTGCCTATCCCAATGGCGGCGCCGCCGTCCACGACCTCAACCTGACCCTCTATCCCGGCGAGCTCGTGGGCATCGTCGGCCAGAACGGTGCCGGCAAGACCACGCTCACCAAGCTGCTCACAGGCCTGCTTAAGCCCGCCTCGGGCAGCGTGCGCGTTACGGGGCTGGATACCGCCGCGGTCCCCACGAGCCGCATTGCCCGCGAGGTCGCAACGCTCTTCCAAAACCCCGACCGCCAGATCTGCAAGGATACCGTACTCGACGAGGTCGCTTTTGGCCTGGAACTTGGCGGCATGGACCGCGCCGAGGCTCTGCGTCGTGCTCAACTTGTTATCGACCGCTTTGGCCTGCCTGCCGATGAGGCACCTTTCTCGCTTTCGCGCGGCCAGCGACAAATGGTGGCGCTTGCCTCCGTCGTAGTTGTTGAGCCCAAGATCGTCGTGCTCGACGAGCCCACGAGCGGCCTTGATTACCGCGAGTGCATGACCGTCATGGAAACGGTGCGCACCATGGCCGAGCGCGGCTGCGCCGTTATCATGGTCTGCCACGATATGGAAGTTGTTTCCGACTTTGCCGAGCGTATCGTAGTAATGGCCGACGGTCGCATCCTCGACCGCGGCCGCACGCACGAGCTATTCTCGAACATCGATCTCATGCGGCGTGCCTACGTGGAGCCTCCCCAGGTTATTGAACTCTCGCGCCGTCTGGCATCTTCCGTCTCGCCCGCTTTTGCGCAGGTGAGCGAG
This sequence comes from uncultured Collinsella sp., assembly GCA_905202925.1. Taxonomy (GTDB): domain Bacteria; phylum Actinomycetota; class Coriobacteriia; order Coriobacteriales; family Coriobacteriaceae; genus Collinsella. The sequence goes on from CAJKTW010000001.1 coordinate 277,512, forward strand.
GTCAGCGATGTCGTTCGCATTACCAAGGAGATGGTCCACCGTGGTTAACGTCATCGACTACATGCCGGGCGATACGCTGCTGCATCGCCTGAACCCCGTCGTCAAACTGGGCCTCGCCGCCGCCATCATCGTCGGCATCTTCTTGTCCGACACCTACGTGGCGCTGCTGGGCTTTTTGGCACTCACCCTTGTACTGGGTGCCTATGCCGGCGTCGTCAACCGTCTGTTCTCGCTACTCAAGTTGCTGATTCCGCTCGCGCTTATCATGCTGGTGCTCCAGCTGGCCTTTATGCGCGATGGCAACGTGGTGTGGGGCTTTATCACCGACACGGGCCTCATCACAGGATCGAAGGCCTGTCTGCGCCTGCTGGGCGTGGCGTTACCACTCATCCTCATGCTCATGGTGACCAAGCTCAACGACCTTGCCAACGCCTGCGTCGAGGTGCTGCACGTGCCGTATCGCTATGCCTTCACCTTTACCACGGCGCTGCGCTTTGTGCCGGTGTTTGGTCAGGAGATGAACGCCATCATGGAAGCGCAGACCACGCGCGGCGTCGAGTACGACACCAAGAACCCTATCAAGAAGCTTAAGCTCATGTTGCCACTGTGTGTGCCGCTGCTCATCTCGAGCGTGGGCAAGACCGATGCCACGGCCTTGGCGGCAGAACAGCGCGGCTTCTATCTGCGCACGCGCGCCAGCTCGTACAAGCGCTACCCCATCAAGGGCCTGGACATCGCCGTACTCATCGTCAGCATCGCCCTCATCGCCATCGGCTTCCTGTTCTAGTTCGCCACCGACAGCAACCGCCCAACGCAAAAGGCCTCGGCTCGCACCAAACGAGCCGAGGCCTTTATTGTTTCACCAGATAAAACCTACCAAAATTAACCTGTCCCTTTTTGACGGGTCGGAAGCTAGAGGCGGTAGGGGACGCCGCTGCGGATGATGGATTCGCGCACCAGGACATCCATAGCATCGAGGGTGATCTCGGGCATCTCTCGATACTTCTGCAGCACCGATAGCTCGGTGCAGGCCAGAATGACACGGTCGCAGCCGCTACGGGCGAACTCCCACATCACGCGGTCGAACTTATCCATATCGGGCTCACGTCCGGCTTTCACATCATCGTAGATAAGCGACATCACATCGTTCTGACGTTTCTCGCTGGGATAGACGACCTCAACACCCGCAGCCTCGCATTCGCGGCCGTAGACGCCCGCGCCCACGGTTCCGTCGGTGCCCATGATGCCAATCTTGCGCACCGGCTCGGCCGGCATGCTCAGGTTGGGGTCGAACTCGCACTCCCCCATCACCGCACCCGCAAGGGCATAGCGCACCGACTCACGCGGCATGTGGATAATCGGCACCTTCGTAAACGACTGGATCTGGTCGTAGAAGTAGTGTGACGTGTTGCAGGGAATGGCAATGTGCGCACAGCCCAGCGACTCGAGTGCCTGGGCACACTCTTTCATGGTCGCCAGCAGCTTGGCGTGCTCGCCAGTCTTAATGGCCAGCGTGCGGTCGGGCATGGTCGACTTGGAGAGCACCACCATGTCGATATGATCCTGATCGCAGGCAGCAGCCGTATGACGCACTACCTGGTCGTAGTAATACGACGTGGCCTCGGCGCCCATGCCGCCGATAACTCCCAGCTTTTCCATCGCCGCCTCCTTGGTGACGCTTGCGCAATTGCGCGTATCATACCCGCGCCCGCCCGATGTAAACCGGACGGGCGCCGCACTCATCTACTTGTAATACGTCTTGAACAGCTTAAAGTGGCGCAGCTTGGTGTGCCACATGCGCAGCCAGCGGTTAAAGACAAAGTCGCCCTTCATAAACGAAGGGTCGGCGCCCTTGCCTTCCTTGTCCAGGCGATGCACCTTAGCGCGCAGCTCGGGATCCTTGACGTACTTGTCGACGACGCCCATGGGGACGACCATCCACAGCGCCTCGTCCTGCGCCGTCACAAACTCCGGCTCAAACGGGCGGTTGAACACATACTCGTCCACCACATACTTGGCAACGTTAAAGCCGCTGTTAGTGACGTAGTAGTTGCTGCGACCTTGGCGCGTGTTGAAATCGAAGAACTTAAACGAGCCGTCGCGCTCGTCGTACTTAACGTCAAAGTTGGAATAGCCCACAAAGTGAAGGTCCTCGAGCAACTTGCGCACGCCGCCCATGAGCTCGTCATTGGGCTCGGTGATGATACAGGCGTGGTTGCCGACACCGTGAGGCTGATGCTCCTCGAGCAGCACGTGACCCAGGCACATCATGCGCACCTTGCCGTTGCGGTCGGAATAACTGGTGAGCACGCGCATGCACTCGTCATTGCCGGGCACGCGATCCTGCAAGATCAGGTCGTCGGTGTAGCCGCTGGCATACGAGTCGCGAATGACCTGTTCCAGCTCGGCACGGTCGGCAATCTCATAGGCCTTTTTCTGGCCCTCGAACTCGTGCTGCCACCACATGATGCCGTCAGAAGGCTTCAGGATCATCGGGTAGGGGAAGTCAATCTGGTCGAGCACTTCGGCAGGTGCCTCGCCTTGGGCGTTCAGCATCGCCATGGTGAAGGTAAAGGTATGCGGATAGGGCACGCCGTGCTTCTCGCACAGCTCGTAGAAGATCTCCTTCTTCTGACATTGCTCAAGCATGCTATAGGGAGCGTAAGGCGCGACGATGTTATCCGCCAACTCATGGGCATCCTTGGCCTGAGCCACGAGGGCAACATAGTTATCGCCACAGCCCACAAGGACAATCGTCTTATCGGCATGCGCTTGGGCAATGCCGTTGACGGTCCTGAGCATCACAGGCATGGTATCGATATCCACGTTGGGCGTGTAGTCGATAATCTGGCTACGGTACGCGGGACCCGTCTGGTACTTGCCAAAGACCAGGCTCTTGACCTGGTACTCCTCGTAGAAGGCGCGCGCCACCGAATAGGCGTTGATGTCGCCACCGAGCAGCACGGGAATGAACTCGCGCTCTGTAAACTGCAATGCCATGGAAACTTCCTATCATGAACTGCCCACACAACGGGCGGTCTTTGCGCAACTGATTTATTCTAGCGTGCCGAGCCGCTGGTGCCCAAAGCTCCACCGTATCTATGGCAATCGACGTGATCGTCCAACATAAAGCCGCACTCACCGCGATGGGGCCTTGTAGCTGCAAACCCCCTGTTGAGATAGCTTTCACGGCCGAAAGCCCGTCCGCAAACAGGCCCCAGTAACGTTAAAGTTGAACTCTATGGTTTCTCAACAATTCATCATAACTGCAGGTCAAAGCCAAAGCCTCAAGTTCAACTTGACCCTTTGGAACCTTTAAGGTTCAAGTTGAGGTCGAAAGCAGTAGTAGAATACCGTTCGAACCATAACCTACGATTGATTGCAGAGGGACTGGATGCAGCATTCGAATCATCGCACCGCAGCGCTCATTGCGTCGAAGCCGGCTCGTATCATCACGAGCGCCGCGCTCGCCGTTGCGCTGACGGCCACGCCGATGCTCTCCCCCGTTGCGGCGTATGCCGCCTCGCAGGCAACGCAGGACCAGCTTTCCGCAGCCCAGCAGAAGATCGAAGCCGCCACGAGTGCCTACAACGACGCCCGCACCAAACTCGATGACCTGCAAAAGCAGATTGACTCCAACGAGGCAAGCATCGAGGAAATCGAGGCTAAGCTTCCCGAGCAGCAGGCCAAGGCAAGCTCCGCCATGCGCGATCTGTACAAGTATCAGAAGGGCACCAATCCTATCGTGAGCTTCCTGGTCAACGCGCAGAGCCTGGGTGAGTTCATCACGACCTGCAAATACACCAACCAGATCACGAGCTCGAGCGTCGACGAGATCGAAGAGCTCAATAATATGCAAACCGAACTCGAGCAGAACAAGGCCGAGCTCCAGCAGGCCAAGTCACAGCTTGAGGCAGAGCAGAAAAACGCCGAGGATGCGCTGGCGCAGGCCCAGCAGCTCCGCAGCGAGGCACAGGCAAAAGCCGAGCAGGAAAATGCCGCCGAGCTTGCCAAGCTTGAGGCCGATAAGGCCGCTGCCGCCGAGAAGCTCTCGGGCGAGGGCGTAAGCGGCGGCAATTCCAGCAGCCAGGCCACCAACACCAACACCACCATAGACACCACGGTGAACAACTCCAATACCGGTAGCTCCGATTACGATTCGTTCATTAATGAGTGGACGAGCCGCATCGATAATTATCTTGCCGGCTCCCCCATGGCAGGCCAGGGCTATAACTTTGCCGTCGCCGCCTGGAATACCGGTGTCGACCCCCGTTGGTCCCCCGCCATCGCCTGTATCGAGAGCACCAAGGGTGCTTATTGCGCCAATTCTTACAACGCCTGGGGCTGGAGCGCCCGTGGCGGCGGCTGGCGCAGCTTTGGCAGCTGGAGCGAGGGCATCTCCGCTCACGTTGCCTATCTGGGTGCCAACTACGGCTCCACCCTTACCCCGGCAGCGGCCAAAAAGTACTGCCCGCCCACGTGGCAGGACTGGTATAACAAAGTCGCCGCTCAGATGAACCGCATCTAAGTGCAACTGCAAAGGGGCCCCAAACGGGACCCCTTTTCTTTGGCCTTGCTAGACCAGAATTGGCATGCAGGCATAAGTGAGTGTTGGAAAAGTCGCTTGAGACTGAAACCCCTTCCGAAGGCAAGGTGATCCCACCACAACGTTATGGCGCGAGTGTGTCAACGGGAGCAACGATGATGCCATCGGGCGTTGTATGAACCGGCATGCCGAACCCAATGATGATGAGTTTTGCCACAGGCGGCTTCTCGCCACGCTCGACCAGCTTTCGCTCCAGCCGAAGCAGATTTGCAGATGCCTCGGGGATTTGAGGGCTTCCAAGCTTCACCTCCACGGCAATCCAAGTTCCATCGCGCCTGTGGATAACTGCGTCAACCTCGAGATCGTCGGCATCGTGGTAATGGGACACCAACGAGTCAGTTGCGGCGGCGTAAACCTTGAGGTCATGCAGGACGAGGGATTCGAAAAGCAACCCCAGTGTCTTCGGGTCAGATGCCAACGACTCCGGATTTGCTCCGAGCAGCGCAACGGCAAGCGAAGGATCGGCGAGATGCCTCTTCGCCCCCTGCCGCAGCTTCACCGGAGACCTGAGCGCTGGATGCCAAGCGGGGATATCGTCGATGATATTGATTCGTCTCAGGGCGTCCATGTATCTGGAGACCGAGTTCTTCGAAACGCCGGTACCGATATCTTTGTCAATAGACTTTGAGCCAGCAAGCGTCGACTCATTCCGCGCTAGCGATGCCAAAAGAGACCTGACCTTGACCGGATCGCGCTTAACGCCATCGGTTCTAGAAACATCCGATTCGCATACGCCATCAACATAGGCAGCGGCTATCTGCATGGCATCGTCAGTCGTTTTCCCCATCGCCTGAGGCCAACCGCCACGACACAACAAATCGGCGATTCCGGCGATGCCGGAGATTGACCCGACAGCCTGCTTGGCAGGGTAACCGGAAAGAAGCGTTCCGATCGAAACCGCGCCAGAAGAAACGCCAAGCTCGAACATCGTCATGGTGTCCATTCGCAACCTAGCTATTCGCCCAACGCCGCTATGCATCGGCTGCATCGAATCCCGAGGCGTTGCCGAACCCGTAAGAATAAACTGACCGGATTCTCCCCTCCTTGCATCGCACTCGAAACGCACGGCATCCCACAGCTTCGGCTCTTCCTGCCATTCATCGATGAGCCTGGGAGATCGCCCTGCTAATGCTTGCGCCGGATCGATCCGTGCCAGCTGGAGAGCGGAAAAATTTCCAGCCGGATCGGAAAGAGACAAGGATGAATTAGCAAAACGACTAGCCGAAGTGGTCTTTCCGCACCACTTTGGACCCTGAATGAGGACCGCACCGAAGATATTGAGATTACGGCTGATTGCCTTATCGATGCATCTATCTACATACCTATCCACACAGCCTCCTTCTTGACTTACCCATATTAGGTATTTTACCAGCTGCATGGTGACGATTGACGGAAATTTGTGGTGAGGATTGACGGCGAATTATGGTGACAGTTGACGGAATTCTGTGGTGACAATTGACGGCGCTTCGAAGCACGGAGCAATTTAACCGTCACAACACCTATGGCGATGGGCACTCGCCCCGCCCACGAGGCAGGACTGGTACAACAAGGTTGCAACCAGATGAACCGCATTTAAGCGCTACTGCAAAGGGCCCCAATCGGAGCCCTTTGCAGTAGCGGTACATTGCATTAAGCGACTATGCCGGTTGCGTTGCCGACGGCAATAATCACGATCATGATGACGCACATAATTCCCAGCGCCTTAAGCCACAGCGTGACAAACCCACGGTCCCGATAACGATCAAGCACGGGAAAGCGGCGCCGAAGCCTGCGGCGGTCGAGCATGCCAAACGAGATGAGCACCACCATGCCATCGACCATAAGAAAATACTCAAGGGCCAAAAACCACGTTGGATAGCTGCGGTTGGCTCCCGTGGGCTGGAATACGGCAAAATGGCTTCCGACCAGTAGCAGCAAGGTTGCCGCATAGATCATGCCGTTCCATATACGCCCAATGGGTTCCGGGATCCGTGAAAGCAGGCTCTTGCGGCGAGGAGTCACCGAAGAGACTTCCTTGGGCCGCCGCCCGAAAGACGGCGCCATTTGCGGAGCAGCCTGCGCCATTGAAGGCGCCGTCGTGCTATTCGAGCCAGGCTCAGGCAGACACAGCCCGTATGCCGCGCGCGCAGCGTGTCCGAGCGCCTCGGCACTTGCAAAGCGCTTGGCCGGATCGAGCGCCATGGCCATGCAAATGACATCAGCCAGCGCCGCGGGGACGTCGCACGCCTCGCATTGCTCGCGCATATTCTGACCCGGCTTAGGGTCAGCCCCCGTCAGACAAAAGAACAGAAGCGCGCCGAGCGCATAGACATCGCTGCGCACGCTCGTCTGCCCAAAACCATATTGCTCGGGTGGCGCATAGGGTCGCGTTCCAAACTTAACTGTGTCGGCATCGGCCCCGTCACGCCACACCCGCGCAATCCCCAAATCGATAATCACCAGCGACGAGAAGGTCATGCCAGCATCGGCCGCATACCTCACGCCCGATACGATGATGTTCGAGGGTTTAAGGTCGCGGTGGATTACCGGTACCCCCGGCTCCCCCGCAGCCGCAAAACCAGCATGCAGCTCGCCCACCGCTTCACACAGAACGGGATACAGCCCGCGGGCATAATCGGGCGTCGCCCCCAAGCGCCCCACCAACGCCTCGAGTGTCTCGCCTTCGACATACTCCATCACCACGTCAAGCTCGTTGCCCACACGGCGGCAATCGACGATTCGTGGCAAGTGCTCAAAACGACGACCGGCGCGCTGGGCCGCAAACAGGCGCTCATAAGCTCCGCCAATCTGCACCGAAGCATCGATGCGCTTGCGGACAAAGGGGCCAAGAGACCCGCCACCAGAGCCCTCAAAATAGACGAGTTCGGTCGTCTCGACATCCGAGAGCTTGAGCACGCGCTCCACACGATAGCTGTCATCGCGGTCGAGCGACGCCAAATGCTCGACGAGTGAAGCAGTCAGCTCATCATCGGAATATGTTGGGCTCTGAGTATCCATAGCGTCCATCATAACGCAGGGTGCGGACACCTCATGCTGTCCGCACCCCGTTCGTTTGCATGGTTGTTCTGGTGACACCGCCGGCTCAGCCATCGGCCACTAACTCACCGTTTCCTCGCCAAAGCGATACAGCTCTTTATTGACCTTTTGGAGGCTACAGCCACGGTCGATGCAAAAGATAATGATTGCATCGCGACGGTCCTTGCAGTTGAGGACGCTTACCCCGGCAGCTGTCAGAGCGCGGTTGGTCTCCTTGAGCGTCAACGCCATCGCAAAGGCAATCTGCAGCACCTTATTACGGCTCGGATTGCGCGAACCGGTAAAGATCTGATAGCCAAAAGTCTCGTTGAGGTCGGCCATACGCACCACGCGCGAACGCTCGAGCCCCTTCTCTTGCAGCAACTGCTTTAAGTAATCCGAAAGCGACGGGGCGGCAAAGTCGTGTTCCTTGATATAGCCATCGATACTTGGCGCATCAAGAAGCTCGTTGAGCAACTCGTCCGTCAGCTTTTTATCGGGCACGCGGCCTCACCTCCAAACGACCCAACGGCATCAACACGCTAAGCAAGCACCCAGCTAGCAGTCACGGTCTTTTCGAGCATGTTGGCAAAATACAGGGCCTTCTTGATGTCGCCGTCAAAGTAAATATTGCCCGCAACGGAGCCGCCGGCGGCAAGGGTGCCAGACTGCAGCTCGTCAGAGCCTTCGCTGTAATAGCCTTGGTTCTGCTGGGCGCCGTTGGCGTCCTCGCCCTTCCAGTCGTAGACATTGTAATCCGCGCCCTCATCGCCATTGTTGACGTACGTGACGTGAATGCCCGTCATGGTCGAACCGTCAAAATTGGTAAGCCCGGTCTGCACGGAATCGACAGTAACGGAAAGACCGGCAGCCGTGGTAACAGACGTGCCGACGGCCAGGTCGGTCGTAGGCTGCTCTTCCTTTTTCGACTCCTCCTTCTTATCTGCGTCGCCGGCGTCCTCGGTGACGGTCGTCTTATCGCTACCGCAACCGGCAAGAAGACTGGCAGTCCCCAAGGCAACAGTGGCGAATGCGCCAAGTGCAGCGCGACGGCTCAGCAGCACTTCGTTTTCGAGCTTTTTCATCATGCATCCTTCCATCTATCCGGCTACCGTGCCGGCACACAGCACATCGTAGGAAGGATTAAACTTGAATTCATTAGCTGAGAGCTAAAGTTGCGGTAAACGGCCAATGCGGTTATCCGAACGCCGAGCAAACGCACTTTGCGCAACCGTCTGCTGGCAGTGCATCAACCCAACGTGACGGATTCCCCGGTAAAGGTACTCACAAGCAACAGGATAAAGAAAACTAAATAGCTGATGCTCAATAGGTAGGCGACGACTAAAAAGATGGTCCATCCAACATCGGTTTTACCATCGGCACGGCGTTGCTCGCGAGAGCGGCACAGCCAGACCGTCACGCCGATGGCCACAATCAGCAACACGAGTGCCGCTGCGGCCAGCCCGGCAAGCGCAAACATCACGCCAATGCTCACAGCGATGACCGGAAGCAGCAGCAAACCGCACCCGCATCCACCCGGACTATATACGGCTGATTGCCGACGTCGCCTCATCGTCACTCCATCACAAGCAGTCGTTTGTAGACATCGAGGCCTTTGAGCAGGATTTCCTCGTCAAAAAGCATGGTATCGGTATGCAGGGCGCTTGTAGCATAGGCGGGGCAGCCATCCGAATCACTCGGGTTGTCTTGGTCCTCTGGCACGCCCGTGCCCAGCAAGAAGAACACGCCCGGCAGATGGCGCTGATAGAACGCGAAATCCTCGGCGATTAGCAGCGGCTCATCCACGAGCTGCAATTCGGGCAGAGCGGGCGCGATTCGGGCAAACAACTCAGGGTCGTTATCGACCGGTGGATAGCCCTCGGCAAAGTCGAGATCATACGTGCAGCCCGTAGCGGCGCACGCCTCATCGAGCACGCGGCGCACGCCCTCTCGCGCGCGGTCGAACATGTCGTCCGTAAACACGCGCAGGCTACCGGCCACGTGGGCCTCCCCCGCCACGGCGTTGCAGACGGTGCCGGCCTGCAGCAGGCCAAACTTACCGATACAGGGCTCATCGGCGCCCAGCTCGTCCATCAGCTCGCGCTCGGCAACCAAGAACTTGGCAGCAGCCAGCGCCGCATCGTGCGATTCCTCGACCGGTACGCCATAGGTCTTGGCGATATGGATGCTCATCCCGTGAATGTGCACATGCGTCTCGCTCGAACGCGCCAGCAGCGGACCGGGACAGCTCGCCAGCGTGCCGGCGGGAAGGTCGGGCCACACGTGAAAGCCAAAGATACGGTCGGCACCATAGCGCTCGAACACACCGCTCTCGCATACTGTCTTGGCACCACCGGTCGTCTCCTCGGCAGGCTGGAACACAAAGAGCACGTTACGCTTAATGGCACCCGGCCGCTCGCGAATCGCACGGTCGACATACGTCGCTGCGACAAGCGCCATGGCCATGTGCCCATCGTGCCCGCAAGCGTGCATCTTGCCGGGATGAGACGAGGCGAAAGCCGCGCCCGTCGCCTCCACAATGGGCAGCGCATCCATGTCGGCGCGAATCGCCGTGGCATGCGCGGCACCAACGCCAGCGTCGAAGAAAGCGCAGACGCAGCTGGGACACGGATGGGCCACCTCGCAGGCGAGCGGCGCCAACACACCCTCGATATAGGCGATCGTCTGCGGAAGATCGAAGTCGAGCTCCGGGATCCTGTGCAAGTCGCGCCGATAGCGGCGGAGTTCTTGGAGCTCGGTCATAGAGGTTCCTTTCATGGGTGCGCGTCGGTTGCCATCTATTGTGCCGCAAGATTGCCACACCCTTATTTCCAGCATATCCTTGCATTTTTTAAACGTTATATACGAATACTCTTGTTTGGTAAAGTGCAACGTGGTAGGGTCTTTACCACTTGATAGAGGCGCGGGCACGAAGAACCGCGGGCGAGCCGGCAGGCTTTGACCCCGTGGGGAGGCGAAACCCGCCGAACTGGGTTTTTCGGGCACGAACAACCTGGTGGGCCTGTAGGAAACACCCACAGGACTGTCTGCAGCAATGCGGGAGCGCTATCCGGACATTGGGTCCACGCTATGCGGATTCGATGCGCAGATGGCGCCGTCTGGATAGCGAGGTTTACGGGACATGGCATTGACCCCCAACGAGGCATATGCGGCCAAGCAGCCGTTTGTGGACAAGGAGACGCTCGAGCATATCGTCGAGCAATTCCCCACGCCGTTTCATCTATACGACGAGGCAGGCATCCGCCGCAACATGCAAGAAGTGCGCGACGCCTTTGCATGGAACCCGGGCTTTAAGGAATACTTTGCCGTCAAGGCCAACCCCAACCCGGCGCTCATCTCCATTCTCAACGAATACGGCTGCGGCTGCGATTGCTCGAGCTATACCGAGCTCATGATCGCCCGCTCGCTGGGCATCACGGGGCATGACATCATGTTCTCGTCCAACGACACGCCGGCGGCCGACTTTGAGTTCGCTGACAAGCTGGGCGCCATCGTCAACTTCGACGACATCAGCCACATCGAGTTCTTTGAGCGCGTTGCGGGGCCCATTCCCAAGACGGTCAGCTGCCGCTTTAATCCGGGCGGCCTGTTCCAGCTCTCCAACGGCATCATGGACAACCCGGGCGACTCCAAATATGGCATGACCACCGAGCAGCTCTTCGAAGCCTTCCGCACGCTCAAGGCCAAGGGCGCCGAGCGCTTTGGCATCCACGCATTCCTTGCCAGCAACACCGTCACCAACGACTACTACCCCAAGCTCGCGCGCATCCTCTTTGAGCTTGCCGTACGCCTGGAGCGCGAGACCGGTGCACACGTCGCCTTCATCAATCTGTCCGGCGGCGTCGGTATCCCCTACCTGCCGGAGCAGCAGGCAAACGACATCCACGCCATCGGCGAGGGGGTACACGCTGCCTACGACGAGATCCTGGTTCCCGCCGGCATGAGCGACGTGGCCATCTGCACCGAGATGGGCCGCTTCATGATGGGCCCCTACGGCTGCCTGGTCACCAAGGCCATCCACGAGAAGCAGATCTACAAGGACTATATCGGCGTCGACGCAAGCGCCGTCGACCTGATCCGCCCTGCCATGTATGGCGCCTACCACCACATTACGGTGATGGGCCAGCCGGGCGGCGCCGACAAGACCGCAGCGCCCGTCACGGACACGTACGACATCACGGGCAATCTGTGCGAGAACAACGACAAGTTCGCCATCAATCGCGAGCTGCCGCATATCGACATGGGCGACCTGCTCGTGATTCACGACACCGGCGCGCATGGCTACTCCATGGGCTACAACTACAACGGACGCCTGCGCTCCGCCGAGGTCCTGCTGCGCCCCGATGGCTCGGCCGACCTCATCCGCCGCGCCGAGCGCCCGGGCGATTACTTTGCCACGCTCGACGTGCTGTCGTACGGCCGAGAGCTACTGGCTAAGTCGCGCGCCGATGCCGCCCGCCGTCGCGCCCAGGACGAGCGCCTGGCAGTCGCTGCCCAATGGAACAAACGCATCCAGATCGCGGAAGCGAAGGAGAAGAACATGGACATCCGCAATCTCGAGGGCTCAATCGTCGCCCTTGTCACGCCGTTTAAAAAGGACGGCAGCGTCGACTTTGAAGCACTCGAGCGCCTTATCGATTTCCACCTGCAAAATGGCACCGACGCCATCCTCACCCTGGGCACCACCGGAGAGAGTGCCACGATGACCGACGACGAGGACAACTCCGTTGTCGCCGCGGTGGTCAAGCAGGTTGCAGGCCGCGTCCCCGTTATTGCCGGCTCGGGCTCTAACTCCACGCAGACCATGCTCACCAAGTCGCTCACCTATCAGGGCCTGGGCGCCGACGGCCTGCTGCTCATTACCCCCTACTACAACAAGTCTAACGAAGAGGGCATCTACCAGCACTTTAAGACCGTCGCCGATGCCGTGGACATCCCCTGCATCTTGTACAACATCCCCGGCCGCTGTGGCTGCGGCATCAGCGAGCGCAACGTGGAGCGCTTGGCCGTGCACCCCAATATCATGGGTATCAAGGAGGCCTCGGGCAACGTCGCCTACGCGGCCAAAATCGCCCACCTGCTGTCTGATGACTTCCGCATGTACTCGGGCGAAGACGCACTCACCGTGCCGCTCATGAGCCTGGGTGCCTCGGGCACCATCAGTGTGTGGGCCGACGTTCAGCCGCAGCTCGTGCACGACATGTGCCGCGCCTATCTGGACGGCGACGTGGAGCGCGCCCGCGATATCCAGATTGCCGGACAGCCGCTCATCAATGCCCTCTTTAGCGAGGTCAACCCCATCCCCGTTAAGGAAGCGCTCGCTCAGATGGGTATGATCGAGGCAAACTACCGCATGCCGCTGTGCCCCATGGCCGACGATACGCGTGCCGCACTTACCGATGCTCTGAAGGGAGCTGGTCTGCTTGATTAAGACCGTCATTATGGGAACGGGCCGCATGGGCTCGCTCATCCGCACTACCGCCGAGGGCATTGTCGACGCCGCCGGTCAGCCCGTTTTCGACATCGTCGCCCAGATCGGTTTCGATCTGTCCGAGCTCGAGAGTGCCCCGGCAGCCGACGTCATCATCGACTTCTCGAACGTCGTGACCTTCGATGCCGTCGTCGCCTATGTCGAGCGCACGGACGCGGCGTTGGTCTCGGGCACCACAGGCTACACCCCCGAGCAGATGGACCGCCTGCGTGAGCTGGGCCAGAACACCCGCGTTATGCACTCGGGCAATTACTCGATCGGCATCGCAGCCCTGCGTCATCTAGTGGCCCAGGCCACGCGTGAGCTGCCCGGCTTTGACTGCGAGATTGTCGAGACGCACCACAACCAAAAGGTCGACGCCCCCAGCGGCACTGCCAAGCTGCTGCTCGACGCCGTAGTCGAGGCCGAGCCCGAGGCAGGCTACCACCCCGTCTACGGACGCGAGGGCATGTGCGGAGCGCGCGACCCCAAGGAAATCGGTATGCACTCGCTGCGCGGCGGCACCGTCGCCGGCGTGCACGAGGTGAGCTTCTTTGGCCAAGATGAGGAGGTCACGCTCACACACCGTGCCACGAGCCGCCAGATCTTCGTCAACGGCGCCCTAGCCGCCGCCCAGAAGCTCGTCACCCGCGACTCCGGCTTCTACACCTTCGACCAGGTCATGTTTGCCTAACCAGGTATCAACCGTATCCACGCAAAGGAGAAACAGCATATGAGTAACGCAGCCGAGATGGATGCACAGGAGATTATCAACTACATCGCCACCGCGCCCAAAAAGACGCCTGTCAAGCTGTACGTGCGCGAGAAGCCCGGCATGAAGGTTGCCTGGGGCGACGCGCATGTCTACGGCGGCCGTCGCGGCAAGACCGTCTTTGGCGACTGGGATGAGCTCAAGGCAATCCTCGACGCTAACGCCGACTCCATCGACTACTACGACGTAGAGAACGACTGCCGCAACTCCGCCGTGCCCATGCTCGACCTCAAGGGCATCAACGCCCGCATCGAGCCGGGCGCGATCATCCGCGACCGCGTCGAGATCGGCGATCGCGCCGTCATCATGATGGGCGCCATCATCAACATCGGCTCCGTCATTGGTGAGGGTTCCATGATTGATATGGGCGCCGTGCTGGGCGGCCGCGCCACCGTGGGCAAGAACTGCCACATCGGCGCCGGCACCGTACTGGCAGGCGTCGTGGAGCCCGCCAGTGCCACGCCCGTCATCATCGAGGACGATGTCATGATCGGCGCAAACGCCGTGGTCCTGGAAGGCGTGCGCGTGGGCAAGGGCGCTGTTGTCGCCGCCGGCGCCGTGTGCGTCGAGGACGTCCCCGCCGGCGCCGTCGTGGCCGGTGTCCCCGCCCGCGTCATCAAGATGCGCGACGAGAAGACTGACAGCAAGACCGGTCTGGAAGAGGGCTTACGTCATCTTTAATAGTTACGCGGGTTTACCAACCCGCGTAACGGCTCGACGCTGCACCTTTGGTTCCGTCGTTCTAACGAACGACGGACCGGTCGACGCTACAAGCGCCCTTAAGCGGCAATCTGACGTTCAATCGTCGGTCGCGTACCAAAGTACGCTTCCCTCCTCTTTCACGTCACCTTGCTCGCTTAGGGGCGCTTTCGCTGACTTATGCTCAGTCTGCAACTCAATTGAGCTCCAAGCAAAAAGGCCGAAGACCCAAAGGGCTTCGGCCTTTGCTTTCCCGCTGTAGGCGTAACGCAACTTATCGATTCTCGATGCTGCCGATATTCTTGAGCTCGATGGAGATGAGGCCGTTGGGCTCGTTGACAAACTCGATGTACTCGGAGTTCGAACCCATCTCGGCCGGGAAGCTGATCTCGATGCCCGTATCGGTACGAATCTTATGATTGCGCACCGCCGCGCGCTCGACCTGTTTGCGCTCCACGGGAACGCGCTCGGGAACCTTCTCCTCGGTCAGTGCCGCGCGCACACTTTCCTTGATGACCGGCTCGTCCTCAAAGACCTCATCGACGATATCCCAGGGCGGAAGCTCCTCGTCATCCTCGACCTTCTCGGCCACAGCGGCCTTAACCTTGGCGAGCGCCACGGCCGTGTTGGCGCCGTGCTCCTCGGCGACTTCCTCAACCACACGCGTCACGGTGTCGATGACCTCCTTGCCCGATACGCCCGTGTCGCACTGCAGCAGGCCATCGGGAATGAGCATGCGGTCTTCGCCGGCAATCTTGCGCTTCTTGTCCACGTAGCCGATCTCCATGGTGCTCGCGCGCACGATGGCATAGCTCGGCACCTTTTGCGAGGGGTTCGGCAGAATGGCGTAGTGGCGCGCGATGTCGTTGCGCACCTCCCCCTCCTCGCGGCCCACTTCGTGCATAAAAGCCTGCTTGGAGCCCAGCAGCATCACGGCAAACCAGCGGGCATCCTCATCGTCGTCAAAATCGGCCACGAGCACGTCGGTGGACTCGGCTTTCTCGGCTTTGGTGAGCTCGGAGGAGATAAACTCCGCAATCTGCTGCGACAGGTCCACGAACTCGCGCTCGCCAAAGAAATAACCCTTGAGCTCGCCGCCAAACGCAGAGTTCTCGGCAAACGTGGCGCGTTTATTGTCGGCCGAGGTACGTGCGCGGCGCAGATGCGTGGTCACGAAGTTGCGCACGGTACGGCTCTCGATATCGAGCTCGCGCTGGCTCATAACGTTGACGGCAGAGTCAAAGTCCAGGATATGCAGAATCGCGTGATTGATTTTCATATACGGCATTCCGTTCTAGATCGATTTCGGCACGAACCAGTATAGCGGTCGAGCCCGCCCCAGGCGCATCGAAGATTGATGCATCGGGGACAGGTTGCTTTGCACCAGTGACTAGTGCAGGAGTTCGGACTGCCATGCCTCGAGCTGCTCTGCCAGGCTCTTGCCGGCGGCAGGAACGTTAAACTCAGGGCGTTTGGGCAGCAGCGCGCATTTTAGGATTGCCACGATGGTCTGCGAGACAAAGCGTCGCGTATCCTTGTCAAAGCCTTGCGCAGCCTGGAGCATCACGGGCAGGCTCTCGCGCAGATTCTCAGCGATATCCGCAAACCGCTCAGCACCCGTAGCCTCAAACACGGAGAACAACGCATCTACAAAACGCTCGCGCTCGCTAGGCCCCACTGCAAGCAGCATCTCGCGAATGGAGCCATCAACGTATCGAGCACCGGCGGACAGGCGCTCACAGTACACGAAGTCGCGACCATCAACCACCCAGCTAAAGGGATTGTGCTGCAGCAGGCTGAACTCGGTGCTCTCAACGATGGCATAGTCCTCCTGTGTCTCGAACATCATGCCAAAGATCGACGACCGAGGTAGCGTCTTGTCGATTCGACCGGAAAGATCGGCAAAGGCGTTGCCGTTCAGAAACTCCTCGACGAAGCCAGGACCATCATGGGAATACACCCGTTCGATTCGCCCGCGGGCGACATCGGAGCACATCGCCGCACCGTACACCGCAAGGTTTCCACCCTTGGAATGACCTCCGCACAAAAGCGGCCCGTCAATCGCATCCGCCGCCTCGTCCACATAACGCGCCGCGGATTCCTGGGCCGGCACGGGACACCGGAACGCCATGTTGAAGTCCTCTTTCCAGCCCACAATCGTGCTGTCGGTCCCCCGGAAGGAAAGATAACTAAACCCCGCCGGAAACCGGAACGCCATGGCTGCAAACTGCTCTGTCGCCACCACATCGCTCACGGCACGATAGCCGCAAACGCGCACGCCACGGTAACGAGGGCTTGCTGCCACGGCCTCCAACAAGGCCCTGCTCCCCTCTGGGTCCCACAAGTCACCAATCATGTCCCGGTAGCACTCGGCACGCAGCAACTCGCGTACGTCTAGGCCCTGCCAGTTCGTCAGCTCCGCCATATCACCCGGCAAACGCAAATAGGACAACCACGCAAAGACCAGGCTATCCACCGCACAGAACGGCTGCTCCTCAAACGGATCAAACGCCGTCTGGGCATAGGTCAAAAAATTAGGCGAATCCGACATGGCCCTCCCATCAACTATGCTGCATTGGGGTCAGGTTACTTTGCACCAAAAAGGCGCCCGGGCCGTGTGGGCTCAGACGCCTTCATTGTAGCTTTTCGCTCTAGCGAGCTTGATTTAGCAGGAGAAGTCGACGCTGTCGATGATGTCCTTGAGGGCCTTTGCGGAGGCGGTGAGCTCATATTGCTCGTCATCGTTCAGCGGCACGGGGACGCGGCAGACGACGCCGTCGCGGCCGACGACCGTCGGCATGGAGATGGCAAGATCGGACAGGCCATACTCGCCCACCATGAGCGAGGAAACGGGCAGAACGGTCTGCTCGTCACGCATAACAGCGGTGCAGATGCGCTTGACGGCCATGGCGACGCCGTAGTAGGTGGCGTGCTTCTTCTCGATGATGGTGTAGGCGGAGTTCTTGACGTCCTCGGCGATACGCTTCTCGGCAGCCTCGTGCTCCAGATGACCGTGAAGCTCGCAGAAGGTGTTCAGCGGAACGCCAGCAACCTGAGCGCTGGACCAAGCGACAAACTCGGAGTCGCCGTGCTCGCCCATAACATAGGCCTGGACATCGCGCGGGTCAACCTCGACGTGGGCACCAAGCATCTGCTGCAGACGGCCAGTGTCGAGCACGGTGCCGGAGCCGATGACATGGCCCTCGGGCAGGCCGGACATCTTGATGGCAGCATAGGTCAGGACATCAACCGGGTTGGAGACGATGAGCAGGATGCCGTCGAAGCCGGACTTCTTAATCTCGGGGATAATGGACTTAAAGATGTTGACGTTCTTGTTGACCAGGTCCAGGCGGGTCTCACCGGGCTTCTGGGCAGCACCAGCGGTGACGACGATCATGGCGGCGTCGGCGACATCGGAATAATCGCCGGCGTAGATCTTCATCGGCTCGGCAAACGTCATGCCGTGCGCGATATCCAGAGCCTCGCCCTCGGCGCGGTTCTTGTCCACGTCGATGAGGACCATCTCGGAGAACAGACCACTCTGCATCAGCGCGAACGCCGAAGACGAACCGACGAAACCGCAGCCGACAATAGCGACCTTCTTCTCGTTAACCATTAGAAACTCCCATCTCTCTCCACAAACAAGCCGCCCGGGAACGACCCGAGCGGCTTGCCGTAATCCCAATACATCCAATCGGGACTTTGATTATGCTCCTATTCGCAGGCAAATATCGACCGTTTACCGAAATTATTTGCAGGATTCGTAAAATAACTGCACGAAATCGGTTTCGAGCTATTGACGAGCCAAAATACCTTTCTAATACAGGCCCGCCTCACGAATGGCCTCGACAGCCAAAGCGATCTGATCGGGCGGCAGGACCAGCGCCATGCGCACGTGCCCCTCGCCCGAAGGGCCAAAGCTCGCGCCCGGCGTCACCACAACGCCGGCCTTCTCCATAAGCTCCTCGCAAAACGCCATGGAATCGGTGCGGCCACCGGGAAGCTTGGCCCACACAAACATAGATCCATGCGCGTTGGGGCGTTCCCAGCCCAGTCCCTCAAGACCGTCGCACAGGGCATCGCGGCGCTCCTGGTACTTCAGACGCTGCGCCTCGACCTCATCGCGCGGACCGTTCAGGCAGGCGATGGCAGCCTTCTGGATCGGGAAGAACATACCAAAGTCGATCTGGCCGCGCAGCTTGGCAAAAGCCGAGACCACATCCTCGCGGCCGACCAAAAAGCCGATACGCGCACCGGTAACGTTAAACGACTTGGAAAGCGAGAAGAACTCCACGCCCACCTCAAGCGCACCAGGATACTGCAAGAAGCTTCCGCCCGGCTCGCCGTCGAACACGATGTCGGAGTACGCGTTGTCATGGACGATGAGCAGGTCGTGCTCGCGGGCGAAAGCGATGATCTCCTCGTAGACCTCGGGCGTGCCCACCGAGCCGACCGGGTTTGCGGGCAGCGACACGATCATATACTTGGCACGATCGGCCACCTCGGGATCGATACCCGCCACATAGGGCAGGTAATTATGCTCGGCGACCAACGGATAGTACTCGAGCTTGGCATCGGCGATCTTGGCGCCCGCCTCAAAGACCGGGTAGCACGGATCGGGAACCAAAATGGTGTCACCCGGATCGAGCAGGGCCAGGCCCAAATGGCCCACGCCCTCCTGCGTGCCGTTGCACGACTGCACCATAGACGGCGTAATGCCGGAGACACCAAAGCGACGCTCATAGTAATCGCACACGGCTTGCTTGAGTTCGGGCAGGTCGCGCAGGGCATACTTCCACATCTCGGGATCTTGGGCCGCCTGCGTGAGCGCCTCGACCACATGGTCGTACGGCTTAAAGTCGGGCGTGCCCACGCTCATGTTGTAAATGGTCTTGCCCTGAGCCTTCAGCGCAAGCAGTTTGTTGTTGAGCGAGGCGAAGACCTCCGCGCCAAAGCGGTCGAGACGCTGCGATGCCTGCATGGTGCCACCTTTCGATATGAAAAACGCGGCGCTCCGACAAGAGCGCCGCGCGATACGGGCCATCAGATTGCAAAAGTGTAACGCTTGCACCCGCTGTTTTGGTTCAATTTGGCAACCTTAGTCCATCGGATTGAGCGCGTCAATCTGGGCGAGCCACAGGCGCGAGCTGGCGTCACTCGGCATGCGCCAATCGCCGCGCGGGCTGAGCGTGACCGAGCCCACCTTGGGGCCATCGGGCAGGCAGCTGCGCTTAAACTGCTGGGCAAAGAAGCGACGGTAGAACGTGCGTAGCCACGTGTGAATGGTCTTGACGTCGTAGACGCCCTCGAAGCTCTTGAGCGCCATGCGGTAGATCTTGCCCGGCTCAAAGCCAAAACGCAGCAGGTAGTAGAGAAAGTAGTCGTGCAGCTCGTACGGGCCCACCAGGTCCTCAGTCTTCTGCGCAATCTCGCCGTCGCCCGTGGGCGGCAGAAGCTCGGGGGACACCGGCGTATCGAGGATATCGAGCAAGACCTCGGCAATACGCCCGCCAAAGACATCGGCCGCATAGCGCACCAGATGGCGCACAAGCGTCTTGGGCACGCTCGCGTTGACGGCGTACATGCTCATGTGGTCGCCGTTATAGGTAGCCCAACCGAGCGCCAGCTCCGACAGGTCGCCCGTGCCGATGACAAAACCGCCAGCCTGGTTGGCCAGATCCATCAGAATCTGCGTGCGCTCGCGGGCCTGGCTGTTCTCGTAGGTCACGTCCTGCACGGCCGGATCGTGCTCAATGTCCTTGAAGTGCTGCTCCACGGCCGCGTGGATCGAAACCTCGCGGAAGCTCACGCCAAGGTCGCGAGCGAGCGACTCGGCATTCGACTTGGTGCGACGCGTCGTGCCAAAGCCGGGCATGGACACGGCCGTGATACCGGTGCGCGGCAGCCCCAGTGCATCGAAGGCGCGCACGGTCACAAGCAGTGCCAGCGTGGAGTCCAGGCCGCCCGAAAGACCGATGGCTGCAGCCTTGGTGCCTGTATGGGCCAGGCGGGTCTTGAGGCCGGCGGTCTGCAGGTCGAGAATGGTCTCGCAGCGCTCGGCCAGATCACCGTGGTCGGCCGGCACAAAGGGCGCGCGGGGGAAGACACGGTCGATGCCGAGTGCATCGCGCAGGACAGGTTCGTCTGTCAGCACGCCCTCAAACGAAAATTCAACGGTCGTGGACTCCGGTGCATCGTCCGCGCGCGTCCACGTCGTCGAGCGGCGGCGCTCGGCAACCAGACGGTCCAGATCGACGTCGGCGATGGCCATGTCGCAGGTAAGCAGTTTGGTCGCGGCGAGCTTCGAGCCGTTTTCGTAGACGAGGTTCTCGCCCGCAAAGACCATGTCGGTCGTGGACTCGCCCTCACTCGCATCCGCGTAGGCATAGGCACAGTACAGGCGCGCGCTTTGGTTAGAGATAAGGCTGCGGCGGTAATCTGCCTTACCGATGATTTCGTCAGAAGCCGACGGGTTGAGAATCACCGTCGCACCGGCAAGCGCCATCTCGGTCGAAGGGGGCGCCGGCACCCACAGGTCCTCACAGACCTCAACGCCCAGCACCAGGTCCTCGGCGCCCTCATCACAGCAACGGTAGACAAGCCCCGAACCCAGCGGGACCGGACCCTGACCGGCAAATTCAACCCACACGGGATCGGCAGGCGCCGGAGCAAACCAACGGCGCTCATAGAACTCGCCATAGTTGGGCAAATACTTCTTGGCCGTGAGGCCCAAAAGCTCGCCCGCACAGCACACGGCCACGCAGTTGTAGATGTTTTCGGCTACCGCAACGGGAAGGCCGACGGTAAAGACAATCGGCAGCTCGCGGGTTTCATCGAGGATATGCACCAGAGCAGCCTCGCAGGCATGCAGCAATGTGCGGTTATGGAACAGATCGGCCGCGGTATAGCCGGTCAGGTTAAGCTCGGGCAGCGCCAGCGCGCGAACGCCGCGCTCGGTAGCCTCGCGAACAGCCGCCAGCGCAACCTCGGCATTGCCCTCGACATCGGCCACGCGAATCCGCGGCGACGCCGCCGCCACACGCAAAAAGCCATCGTTCTCAACTTGGCCGTTTAGAAAATCGTTCATGCGAGCTCCAACACATCCGTTTAGCCGCAACAAGCGGCGGCGATAAAGTCCGCTCCCATTGTACTGTCAAGTTCAATCAGCGCTGATGGGGCAGGCTCATGATTAAGATTGAAAAAGAGAGGCCGGAATGGCGTTTAGCAGTAGAACGAAATCTCATCCACAAGGAAAAATGCCTTCCATTTAGAGCAAATCAATTCATGCTGAGCGGCGATAATTTCACAGAGGTCGTCAAGTGTGCTCCGGGGAATCTTCGCTTTGTTATTAGCAACAATGCAACCTCCCCTGCGAGTCAGCCAGATTTTGGCCGAGTTATCTGAAGGCGCCCCCTTGCAAACATGGACATGGATTGGCTCGCCCGCTTCGTTGGACCAAAAGAAGACCCGATAGCCGCCAATAAGAAAAAGGCTAGGCAACTTTAGCTCCTCCGTTTGCGGCGTAGCGATACAGCAGATGGGCGTTATTGCTCAGAAAAGTCTCAAAACCTCGCTTCTCCTCGTCGGTGAAACGCCCCTCCCACATAGTCCAATTGTAAGAAGGTAACTCACAACGAGCGGAGTCGAAGCCCTCTGCCGTCGGTCGTTCAAAATGCACGATAACCTTTTCGATATCGCCATCCGCAATCAGGTCAGAATGAATGACCTCGGTACCGTCTTCGAACGTCATATACGGGTACATCACGTAAACCACCTCGCAATCATTAATTCAGTTTAGCATCAAGCTAGTGCACCAATGATAGCAAGCCCCCTTGATGAGTTGATGGCATCTGTTGCCAGCACGATCGACGGCGGTCCGGATTGTTGGGCCCCGGCCATAATCGACCGCCACGAAGCGTTCATCCGCAGGTGCGTGGCATAGCGCCTAGAACACTAGCTGAGACAAGGACACTATCGCTGGCATAGTGAACATAGACAGAAGGGTGGTAACACAGACTGTTCCACATGCATATCGATAGTCCTTATTATGCTGCTGGGCAAAGATAGCTACATTCGCGCCGGTGGGGGTCGCAGCCGCAATCAGCAGCGCCATCTTAATTGACCTATCACATGGAAAGAGACATAGGAACAGGAGCGAAAGAATCGGAATGACAAGCAGCCTGACCGATGAGACGGCAAACAAGCTTTTCGCCCTCAGGAGCGCCATCAAATCAGACTGAGCAAGATAGATACCGAGAGTCATCATTGCTAGCGGAGTGTTGAGCCCCGAGATATACGAAAGCACTGACTGTGCCAGAGGGACCGTTGGGACACGAAGGATAAAAATCAAGAAACCGCCCAATAAAGCCATGACCATTGGACTTGTCAGGATCGCTTTAGGACTCATACATTTTTTAGACCCCGACAGCAGATACTGCCCGTATGTCCATTGCATGGCATTGAGAAGAGCGATCATGCACGTGATGAAAAACACGGCATCTTTTCCAAGCGCCGCTTCAACAAGGGGTATTCCCACAAATCCAGCATTCGAGAATGCCGCAGCAAAAATGTCGATGGGACGGCCCCTGAACAACAGGCGGGCAACAACGCAAGCGAGCAACAACATCGCCGCCGACAGCATTAAGGTCATTCCCAACTCATACATCCTCTGAAACGAATACTCGATCCAAAATGATTTGAGAATGATTGCGGGAATCACAAGGTTGATGAGCAACTTTCCGAATTCTATTGCAGCCTGCTCGCTCAATATGCCCAAGCGGTTTAGAGCGTAGCCCATTCCCATGAGCAAAAACATGATAAGGACTTGTTGGATGAGAGGTTCAATGATTGACACAATACATGCTCCGTATAATCCTGACCGGTTCATCTACCACGATGGTCTATAGCGCCTGCTATAGCGCGGCACCGACCGCCTGAATGATTCGCGCAACGAACGCATCGGCAACCCCGCGCGGCGTTCGCGAGTTGTAGGTTTCAAAATACTTGCCGTAGTCTTCCTGAGGCACAAGGTAGTTGCAGTACGTGTTCGCATAGCCGATAACAAAGACGTTGTATTGGCTAAACGCCCTCTTAAAATCCAAGCCTAATGTGCTACACGTATCGCATGGCATCGTGATAAAAATGCAGTTACCAATTACCGCAAACTGGCTCGGAAGCTCAAGCTCGATTTTCCCCATCGAGAGCTTAAGCTGTTGCCGCTTAAGGAGAAAGTCTCGCATCGGGCTCGCATCCATAGCCTCTATCCGATTGGTCATCTCGATCCAATCCGGATCTGTTTTTGCATCGTAGACACTCTTCATGCTGATAGAGCCCCAACGCGGGGTATCAACTCTGAGTGCCGCGCGCTCACGCTTGGATTCAATTTGAGCGCAAAGTTCGTTAGCCGTACGCTCGAGTTCGGCAACTCCCTCCCCTTGCCGATAGAAACGCGTCGACACATCCCCGCACGTTCCGTTGACGCAAAGTACAGGACAGCCATATTTCCTCTCCAAACGCTGCCTGACATGCCCAATCAAATCAGCAGAGAGGACGGCGCTTTTCCCATTAAGGATGGTAGGATGAGCGGACATGAACAGCATTTTTCCAATTGGGCGACCACCTTGAGCGTCCTCAAACGAGAAAATACTTACCTGTTTATCGGCCGGACCGCCCTGAACATTTCGATTCCCGTACAGTCCCTCGATGCCTAACATCTCCATCGATACGGTCGCCTTCGACCTGGACGCCCATGCAGATACCGCCGCCTCGGTAGCCAAGCCAATCAAATCACTCGTCAATTCGGTTTCAGGTAACGTGTCCTCGTAGGCAAGCTTAAAATAGCATGGTGCAGAATGGGTATGAATGCATGCGACGACGATATTGCTCGAATCGATGCCCGTTTTTGACGATACGGCGTTCTTGACCGAAAGGGAAAAATCTTTCGACACCATTATTGAATCGAGCTCGATAAGAATAAACGGGACAAGATCAACACAGACAGCGCTAGCGTTGACCTCAATAGGATCAAGAACATCCGTCCAGGCACCTTTTCTGTTGTAGCCGCCCATGCGGCAAGGAGACTGGGGTGTTACGTCAATCTTCGAGATTCCAAACTCTATGTTCATTCCAACTCCAACTCTTCGCGGCACACGCCGCCCAAACATCGGAAATAGAAATACAAAAAGAGAAGGGCGTCATGGACGCCCTTCCAATGCGTCCTGCCACACGCAGGCCGTAGAAAACTTAACGCTCGGAAACGGGACCATTCTCGAGCTCATCCGCCGTAAAGCCCAGGAAATACGTGCCCAAGGCGCTCACAAGGAAGCCTGCACCAGCAGCGATTCCAAAGTTGATGAGATTCTGGGTCCCGCCGCCCGCAAACGCGAGGAACTCCAAGAAGTTGGATGCCGCGCCGGCAGTATAAACCGTGGCTCCGAGAGCGATTGCAAGCGCACCGGCAACAAAGGATCCGATAATCTTCCAGACAAACACGCGGCGATAGCGCAGCATCATGCCGTAGATGAAAGGCTCGCCGACGCCTCCGACAATGTTTGCGACCAAATAGCCGAATGCCATGCTCTTCTCGTCTTTATCGCACAGCTTGAGCCAGGTCGCCACCTCGCAGCCGAAGGTCGCCCAAAGGCTAACGCCCGTCGCAACCAAAACAAAGCTGTCGGTTCCCACAGTCATATAGTTAGCGATGGCAATCATCGCAACCGCCACATGCATGCCGGTAATAATCATTGGGCACCAAAGACCCGCCAGAATACCTCCTCCGAGGATGGCGGCAATACCACCGGAAGTACCAAGGAACTCAAAACCGGCGGCGAGGGCATTACCGGCCCATGAACCAACAGGGGCGAGAGCGCAGAGAGACACAGGAACAGCGACGACCATGGTAAGGAAAGGCGCGAAAACCGTTGAAAGGGTATCTGGCACATATTTGCGGAAGAAGCGCTCGATATAACTCATCGCCCACACGGACAGAAGAATGGGAAGGACCGTCTTTGTGTAGTTTGCGGCGACGCAAGGAATGCCATAAACGGAGAACTGAGCTCCATCGGTCGCAAGCTGAATCATGGTCGGGTCGATAAGAATGCCGCCCATAAAGGCACCGAGGACAGGCGTTACGCCAATGTTCTTAGCCGCATTATAGCCAAGGTAGATGGGGATAAAATAGAACGCTGCGTCATAAACCATGTTCATCAGAACATAAAGGTCGCTTGTGTCGGACAGCACGCCCGCCATCGTAGGTCCCAGCACCACCGCTACGGTCTTGAACAGGCCAGCACACATTAGGACGGGGATCATAGGCACCATGGAGCTTGACAGGTAGTTGAGGATGTTATTGCCAATAACCTTAGGTGTGAGCTTCTGCTTAGGAGCATCAAGGTTCTCGTCGATGGCGTCCTGCTTGGCAAAGCCGCCGATCTTGCAGAGCTCGTCATAAACCTTGGGCACGTTTTGGCCCACGATTACCTGGAACTGCCCTCCGGAGATTTGAGCACCCAACACACCGCCAATCTTCTTCACTTCTTTGATATCGGGGGCATCGATATCTTTGAGGTTAAAACGCAGGCGCGTCATACAGTGCGCAACAAACGTCACGTTCTCCTTGCCACCGACGGCCTCGAGCACGTCCGCGGCGATTTTCTTATTGTCAGTCATAGCTGAACTCCCTTGCTTTTCTGTCTTCCCGTTTGCGCACACGCGAAGAACCGATTACGGCAGGCCTGACACGAGGCAAATCGAGAAAAGCAAGAAGAAGACAAAAACAGAAGAGCCCCAAAGCACAAAGCGGACAGGGAACTGTCTACGTCATGCTTCGAGGCTCTTCTCGAATAACACCTTATGTGACTACGAAACTACATCCAACAGATGCTTTTACGAAAGTCGAAACCGGCAAACGGTCGAATTTCGGCGATGAGCGGTCAATCAGGACCTGGATCCCGCGCAGACGCGATTGACATGGAGCATCAGGTAGACCTTCTCTTCATCGGCGAGCGCGGCGTCAAAGCGTTCTTCGATAAGCGCGGCCATGCGGTCGACGCACACGGCCACATCGGGATGCTGCTCGCAAAGCGGCCCATAGAGCGCACCGTTCTCCGTGTTGAGGGGCTCTCCTGTCTGCACGCGCTCCAGCAGGTAGCGCACGTGTGTGGCATAGCGGCAAAAGTCAAAGCCGTCGCGGTCCACACAAACCCCCAGCTCGGACTCGATGATCTTGGTGAAGTTCTCGAGCATCACCTCGTCCTTACGCACCGTATTGGATTTGGCCTTTGAAGACGAGGCGACCACGCTGTTGACGATGCAGAGCGCGATACCGCTCGCCTCCCCCCGCGGCATCTTAACGTTGAAGCCGCGATTGATGCCCTCGAGCGCGAACTGGGCGATCTTGTACTCGATGGGGTACATCTGCTGCACGTCATAGGAAAGCGGCATCTGCACAAACATATGCTCGCGGCAGCGCTTGATGGCAAAAGCGATATGGTCGGCCATGGTAAAGGGAAGGTTTGCCGAGAGCTCGCGCGAGATGTTGGAGCGAGCGATATCGGCAATCTGGGCGGAGAACTCCATCACCTGAGGATCGATCTCGTCGAGCAGCGCTAGGTAGCGCGAGTCGACACCGTAGAAGGTTCGCTCGATCTTATCGAGTGTGACCTCATCGGGGCCATTGGGAAACCCGATACCGCGGCCAATTGCCACGAGTTCACGGCCCTTGGCGTTTACGCAGATAACCGTATTGTTGTTGATCCGCTTAAGGATTTTCATGACGCTCCCTACCCGGCGCAAGCAACAGCGCCGCGAGCCCGATTATTCCACGGGATTTCAAATCCGGTCAACCTTCCTTTCGACATCCGAACGATTCGCCCCGTCTTCATTCGATCAGCCTGAGAAGAAGTTTCGCGCTTTGGTGAGTTGATGGTGTTGCGGGCGAATCCATCTCCGGTTCACACCGACTGGGTACCCTGAGGGCTGAACAACCTGTCGCAGCACTAAACGAACCGGGAGGACCCCGTATGACGACTGAATATACCGACGCGCCGCGCACGCGCGTCATGACGCCGGCATCGCTCAACAACGGCGTGCACGAGAACCATTCCATCGGACAGACCATGGCCATCGCACCCAAAAAGGGCCTGTTTGACGACATTTCCATTCCCCAGATCATCGCCGGCGCCGCAGCTGCCGCCACGAGCGTCGCGCTTGCCTCCAAGATTGGTATCGCTGGTTCAGTAATTGGCGCCGCCGTGAGCTCGGTCATCACCGTTGTGTCCTCGCAGGTCTACCGCCACTTTATCTCTGCCAGCGCCGAAGCAATCAAGGGCGCGCATGCCGCTGTCGACTACCCTGCCGGCGCCTACGAGCCCGTTGAACCCAATGTCGAGGAGCACCTAGGTGGCGTCGCGACCACGCAGGAGATGCGTCAGGTTGCAGGTCGCGCGACCACGGCGCGCGTCGCCCCCAACAGCCTGCGCGCCAAGGCAGCGGCAGAGCGCAGCCAGACGCAAAAGAAGGTCATCGTCTTCTCGATCGCCATCGCCATCGTCGCGGTCATCGCCTGCGCCGGCGCCATCCTTATCACCACCGCCGGAGAGGGTCTGGGTGAGCGCCCCGAGCCAATCCTTTCGTCGCGCACGACCGAGAGCGATGCAAATGGCACCGCCCAGTCACAAGATCAGCAGGCACAGACGGACGACGCACAAGACAGTTCTACCTCTGCCGATTCGTCATCGAACACCCAAAACCAATCGCAGGACACCGATTCTTCTGCGTCCAACAGTGGCACGCCGTCCGGCACGACCGACTCAAGCCAAACGACTGACGGTTCGCATCCGAGCACGGGCGGCCAGACGAGCGACAGCACTTCGGGAACGGGCACAGCAGACGGCAGCAACACCAACAGCTCGAACAGCTCGAGCGGAACCGCGTCCGGCACGGCATCCGACAACTCGAGCCAAGGCACGGCATCGGGCAACTAAGCACATTTTCCTCTCATAGATAACCGGCCTGTATAACGGGCGCGAATCGACAGCGGTTCGCGCCCGTTTGCCTTGGGCGCCGCCATGGCGAACGCTATGCGATGGTAAGATGCTTTACATGTGTAAAGAGGAGATTTGCCATGAGCAAGACAATAGTTAGGCCCACGCTTTCGCTGGGCAACCACATCTATCTGTATCGCCTGCTACGCGATGCGATTGGATGCGGCAAGCAAACGTTTATGACGCAGGTCGAGGAGACACTCGTCGCGGGCGATATGACGCCTACGACCTGGGCTTTGAGTCCACGCGCGAGTTGCTCGAAGAGCTTGACGACTGCATTAAGCTGACCGTCTTTAAGGGCGGGCGTCTGTATGCCACCGTCATCGCCAACGAGGCTTGGGATGCCGCTCTCGCCAAGGGCGAGGACAAGCCCAAGGCAGCCAAGGGGGCCAAGCAGTCCTACAAAAAGAAAAAGCGCGGTGAGAAGGACCTGAAGGCTGTGCGCCCCAAGCACGTTAAGCGCGCCGAGCCCGAGCCCGTGGCCGAAGTCGCTCCGGAACCCGAGCCCGAGACAGAGATCGAAGTCGCTATTGAGGTAACAGCAGAAGCCGAAACCGAAATCGCCGCCATGACCGATCCCGAAGTCATGTCAGAACAGGAAGCCGCTGCGGAGCTCAACGAGGCTCCCAAGTCGACAACCGAAGAAGCCGCTGACCAATCCGAGACGCCTGCGTTCCAAAACAGCGATGTCTTTGGCGACGAGGCCGAGGACAATCAACCCGACGAGTCCGCCGATCAAGACGCTACCGAGTCGACGCCGGAACCCGAGACGCCGCAGCCTGCCATCTCGCTTACGGTCGTCTATGACCCCGAGAACGCCAACGCTGGCATCACCACCATGGCATCCACGCCCATCGAGGCAAAGTCGAGCGTCGAGAATGAGAACGCGACGCAGGTTGAGGTTGAAACCGCAGTTGCAGACGCACCCGTCACCGTGAAACCGACAGATTCCGCAGTTAAGCCGGAACCGGTGCCTGAGTCTGCACCCGTCATCGAGTCCGCATCCGAACCTGTCTATGACCAGATTCCCGCACCGGCTCCGGTCCCCGCTGCAGTACCGGCCCCCGCACCTGCAACGCCCGCCATCCCCGAGGACTTCCCCGTCGATTTCGCAACCGAAGTCTTCTGCCCCGGCCCGCTTCTGCACCAGTTGTCGACCTATCTCCCCTACGGCGCCGACACGCTCGGCATCGTCGGCGAGTACTACTGGATCGCCCGCGAGCGCGGTACCATCGAGGCCGCGCGAAACCGCGCAAGCTTCCCCCTGCGCTACACACAGGCCGGCGAGCGCCGCGAGGTTGCCGTGCGCATCCGCCGCAACACCACCGGCGGTCTCGGAGCCGCCTGGACCATCGATAAAGTCGAAGAACCCGAGCAGTAACGACAAACGGCTCAAATCCAAATCAGGATTTGAGCCGTTTTTGCTCATTCGTTTAAATTGCTCATTTGTCGATGCATCGTAACCAACAGCGAGCGAGCCGCAAGTGCCCCAGGTTGCCGTGAAAGAGGAGCGACGCGTACTTTGGTACGCGAGCGACGGTTTGAACGACAAGATGGGGTGCTTGCGGCTCGCGCAGCATCATCTCGTTACGCGGTTTGGTAAAACCGCGTAACAAACCTAGTCACGCGTCAGCTTGCGGTGAATACGATGCGGCTGGGCTGCGTCCTCGCCCAGGCGCTCGATACGGTTGGCCTGATAGGCCTCAAAGTTGCCCTCAAACCAATACCAGTTGCCCGGGTTCTCGTCGGTGCCCTCCCACGCCAGGATGTGCGTGGCGACGCGGTCCAGGAACATACGGTCGTGGCTAATGACCACCGAACAGCCCGGGAACTCGAGCAGCGCGGCCTCGAGCGAGGAAAGCGTCTCGACGTCGAGGTCGTTCGTGGGCTCGTCGAGGAGCAGCAGGTTGCCGCC
Organism: uncultured Collinsella sp.; assembly: GCA_905202925.1. Lineage (GTDB taxonomy): Bacteria > Actinomycetota > Coriobacteriia > Coriobacteriales > Coriobacteriaceae > Collinsella. Next base: position 308,052 of record CAJKTW010000001.1, read on the forward strand.
CTGCTTGAGCGCAAGCGCCAGGTTCAGACGGTTGCGCTCGCCGCCGGAAAGCACGCCGGCACGCTTCTGCTGGTCCTGGCCCTTAAAGCCAAAGCTCGCCACATAGGCGCGGCTCGGGACCTCGGTCTCGCCGACCATCATGTGGTCCAGGCCGTCCGAGACGACCTCCCACAGGTTCTTGTCGGGGTCGATGCCAGAGCGATTCTGATCGACGTAAGAAATCTTGACGGTCTCGCCCACCTCGAGCTCGCCCGAAGTCAGCGGCTCCAGACCCACAATCGTCTTGAACAGCGTGGTCTTACCGACACCGTTGGGGCCGATAACGCCCACGATGCCGTTGCGCGGCAGGGTGAACGATAGGTCATCGATGAGCACGCGACCGTCGAACTCCTTGTGCAGGTGATGGGCCTCGAGCACCTTGTTGCCCAGACGCGGGCCCACAGGGATGCGGATATCGGTCCAGTCGAGCTTCTGGCTTGCGCGGGCCTCGGCCTCCATCTCCTCGTAGCGAGCCAGACGGGCCTTGTTCTTGGCCTGACGAGCCTTGGGCGAGCTGCGCACCCACTCGAGCTCGGCCTCCATGCGCTTGGCGAGCTTGGCATCGCGGTTGCCCTGAGCCTCGATACGCGCGGCCTTGGTCTCCAGATACGTGGAGTAGTTGCCCTTGTAGGGATAGAGGTGACCGCGGTCGACCTCGCAGATCCACTCGGCAACGTTATCCAGGAAGTAGCGATCGTGTGTGACGGCCAGCACTGCACCCTGGTAGTTGTGCAGGAAGTGCTCGAGCCACAGGATCGACTCGGCGTCCAGATGGTTCGTGGGCTCGTCGAGCAGCAGCAGGTCGGGAGCCTCGAGCAGCAGCTTGCACAGGGCCACGCGGCGGCGCTCGCCGCCAGAGAGCACGTTAACCGGCATGTCGGAATCGGGCAGCTGCAGGGCGTCCATGGCCTGGCCGAGCTTGGAATCGATATCCCAGCCATCGGCGGCATCGATCTCGTCCTGAAGCTTGCCCATCTCGGCCATGAGGGCGTCCATGTCGCAGTCCGGGTCGCACATCTCCTCGCCGATCTTGTTGAAGCGATCGACCTTGGCGATCATATCGCCAAACGCCATGCGCACGTTCTCGATGACGGTCTTGTCGTCATCGAGCGGCGGCTCCTGCTGCAGGATGCCCACGGTGTAGCCGGGGGTAAGCCTTGCATCGCCGTTGGAGACCTCCTCGATACCGGCCATGATCTTGAGCAGGGTCGACTTACCCATGCCGTTGGGGCCCACGACGCCGATCTTGGCACCGGGATAGAAGCTCAGGGTCACGTCGTCAAGAATCACCTTGTCGCCATGGGCCTTACGAGCCTGATACATCTGGTAGATAAACTCCGCCATTTGCCTATTTTATCCTTTCTACCTTCTGTTTCCCTATTCTTGATTCGCTTTAGTGGAAACGAAATGAGGAAACCAGCTCTGAAACTAAACGAAAAAGGGGCATGGTTGCCCACACCCCCTAATACTACCTGGGAAAAGTCCCTCGGAACATACTATGAACTGCGTACGCTAGTTTTCCGCAACCTTAACGAGCGGCTCGCTGCGATTTGCGCCACAGCAGATACGAATAGACGTAGGCAGCTCCAGCTGAACCAAACGCCAGAACCGCAATCACCGCGGCGACGACTTCACTCGAAAGCACGCTACCCGCCACGCCCATCACAATCAGGCCAACGCCCAGCACCATAAAGCAGGCACCGCCAAAACGCTGCGTACGGCGCCAGTTCTCGGGATCGGCAAGCGCCCAGGGCGTCTTGATACCGAGCGTGTAGTTCTGCTTTACGCGCGGTAAGTAGTTGCCCATACCAATAAAGAGCAAGCCGATAGCGCCTGATACCAGCAAATTGACCGTTCCTACCACCGGCACGATGCCCCACACCGTTAGCTCCCCCAGCCAGCTTATGGCACACATGAGCAGCGTGAAGGCGATTACGAAGCCCTGATAGAACTTACCCGAGGTCCGATACGCCTCGCCCTTGGGGTCAATGCGTGGCACGACGTAGAACATCGCGAGAAGTGCCAGAGGCAACACGCCGAGCGCGGAGGCCATCCAGCTAGGGCCCCAACCGTCGACGGCGCCATTCGCGCCCCAGTGCGTGGGAATCTGCGCCGGCAGGCTCGGCATCACTATCAGATGCGCTGCGACATTGGCAACGCACAGAGCGACCAGTGCAATCCACACGCGCGACGATACCCCCGTGGCGTGAATGCCCTTGTTTTCGTTATTCATCCTTATCACCTTCATTATTTGTAAAACCCATAAACCAGCCAATTAAATCCTGCATGACGGTGGTGTTTAAGCTGTATACGATGTTTTGGCCATGGCGCTCGTCGGTCACCAACCCGGCGTTTTTAAGCGTCGCCAAGTGATGGCTCAGCGACGGCTTACTGATATCGAAATGCTTGGCAAGCTCCCCCGCCGTGCAATTGCCCTCGCGCAGCAGTTCCAAAATGCGCCGCCGCGTAGGATCGGCCAGCGCCTTAAAACCCTCTCCCGGCATAAGACCTCCTCTCAGCACCCCTCATGACGCGCACACTATACTCGATATTTAGATGTTTGTCTAACTATCTAATCGAAATGCTTCAAACCACATCAAAGTAAGCGCCATCGCAACCTATGGGCGATTACCTATAATGGCGATAGCCAAAACACGATTCGCTTCCCCATCGGAGGATGTCTATGACCGAAACCACAGCCGCAACTCCCAACGAGACACGCGACACCAAGCTCGAGATCATCATGGGCCGCGAGGCACTCGACAAGCTCGCCAACGCCACGGTGCTGATACTCGGCTGCGGAGGCGTGGGCTCCAACTGCTGCGAGGCACTTGCCCGCGGCGGCATCGGTCATTTTGTGATTCTGGACAAGGATATCGTCGCGCCCAGCAATATCAATCGACAGGCCATCGCCTTTCATAGCACCATCGGCAAGCGCAAGGTGGACGTGATGGAAGCCATGATCAACGACATCAATCCCGCTGCCACCGTTATCAAGCGCACCGAATACCTGCTGAGCGACAACATCGATGATTTCTTCGCGAGCGTTTTGGAGCAGACGGGTGGCAAGCTCGACTACGTCGTCGACGCCATCGACACCATCTCGGCCAAGCTCACCATTGCCAAATATGCTCAGGACCACGGCATTCGTTTGGTTAGCTCCATGGGCGGGGCCAACAAGCTCCATCCCGAGTGTCTCCGCTTTGCCGACATCTTCGATACGGTACGTGACCCCATGAGCCGCATTATGCGCAAAGAATGTAAGAAGCGCGGAATCAAGAGCCTACACGTACTGTTTAGCTGCGAGGAATCGGTTAAGACCCAGCCCCGCGACCCCTCCAACATCCACGAGCGCACCGAGCTGGGAACCGCGAGCTTTATGCCGCCCATCATGGGCCAGATGATCGCTGGCGAGGTTATCCGCCAGATCAGCGGGCGCGGGTGCGAACGCGTGCGCGCCGATGGCCAGCGCCTAAATTAACGAGACGCACCGCGATGACACCGCAATTATTTGATGCGCATTGCCATCTTGATTTAATGGCTCGCCCGGACGCCGTTGCCGATGAGGCAACGGCGCTGGGCCTGGTCCTATTTGACTGCGGCGTCGATCCTCGCGACCTCGCACGCGCAGACGAGCGCACCCGTAGCCGTTCAAACATCTTTGTTGGAATCGGTCTCCATCCCTGGTGGCTCGCCGACGGGCGATGCGGAATCGCTGAAATCAATCTACTATGCGAAGTCGCTGCGCAAGAGCGATTTATCGGAGAGGTCGGACTCGACTTTTCCGCGCGTTTTGCCGGAAGCGAACCGCTTCAAATACAGGCACTTGACCGGCTCTGCGATGCGCTCGTGCAGAGCCCTCTTGCCGGGCGTGTGATATCAATTCACGCCGTTCGTTCGGCAGGAACCGTGCTAGACATCCTCGAGTCGCATGGATTACTCACGCCAAGCCCCGACTCCCCCGCTATCATTTTCCACTGGTTTAGCGACACTTCGAACGAGTTCGTCCGCGCACGAAGCGCAGGCTGCTATTTTTCCGTGAACGAGCGGATGCTCGCCACCAAGCGCGGTCGCGAATACGTACGACAGATTCCACTCGACCGCCTGCTGCTCGAGACTGATGCGCCAGCCCAGCCGCAAGCAGATACAAGCGCGCGGCAGCTCATCACATCGCTAAAAAGCGTCTCCCGGCGCATCGCCGAACTTAAAAACTGCGCCGAGGAGAGCGTCGAATCGACCGTTTTAAGAAATTCGCGCTCCATATTTGACTTCCGCTGATCCCGGTGGGCAAAAAATGCCAAATATGAGTACTGTTGCAAAGCTAGTCACATTATTTTGCGACAAAACAACACCCTGATAATGCACAGCCGTTCATTATCAGGGTGTTTTAGCATGGCTAAAGCCGCCTATAACAGGCTTTTATCGCTCTCGGACATTCAACTAGGGCCTCAAAAGCTTAATTTCGCTGTTACTAAAATAGTGACAGTACTCATATTTGGCATTTTTTGCCCACAGGGTCCCGAGAAGACAACAATTCGACTTCCCGGGACTGCTCACCTATTCGGAAATCGGCGCTCCATGGCCCCAGGAGCCTTCCATGCCGCATACAGTCGAGGCAAACCCCGCCGCAAAGTCGAGCGCGCGCTCGATGGCCTCAGCGCCATCCTCGCCACGCTTGGCAGAATCGAGATAGCACATCAGGAACGAGGTCAGGAACGAGTCGCCCGCCCCCATGGTGTCCTTCATATCTGCCACAGGCTTGGCATGCTGCCGATAGTAACGCTCGCCGTCGTAGGCAATGCAGCCCTCAGCGCCAGCCGTGGCCGATACAAAACGCGGACCCAAGCCCTGCACCCATGCCAGACGCTCGCGAATCTCGTCCTCACCCGCGGCATCCGCCGCACTAAAGAAAGCAAAATCGACGTAGGGCGCAATTTGCTCGTAGTACTCGTCGGTGGAGTCGTCCGAAAAGTCAAAAGAGACCGTGACGCCCGCTGCCTTCAACTTGGGCAGCTCGCGCTCGGTAAAGCAATAGTTGCCCGAATGAACCACGTCGAACTGCTTCATATACGCAAGGTCAAAGCGATCGAGCACATAGCGCGCATCACCACGGATGCCGCCCTCGTTCGACCCCAGAAACACGCGGTCACCATCGACCACGGTAACACGAGCCGCACCGTTCTCGCCGATGAGTTGTTTACATTTGGCGAGCTCGACGCTCTCGTCCTCAAGGCTCGCGATGATATGCTCAGCCGCGGCGTCGTTTCCAAAGATGCCCATATACGCGGAGCGCGCGGCTCCGCATTTCCTGGCATACACGGCAAAGTTCACCGCATTGCCACCCGGATACATAGTGTGGATATGCTCGTAACGATCGACGACGTTATCGCCAAACCCAAGAGCGCTAACGTTGAATGTCATAGTGCCGCTCCCCTCTCGTCCCAACGAGATCGCTGTAATAGCCGCCGTACCACCCCGGCCCTACGCGAATTCCAGCAAATCCGGCAGCTGGTCGATAATCTTATCCGCAGCATCTTGGCTAAATCCAAAGCGCTCCTCGCGCTTGGCAATCACCGTCAGGCCGGCTCGCTTACCCGCGGTAATGCCCGGAACGGAATCCTCAACGCAGCAGCAGCGATTCGCGGGCAGCCCCAGCAGGTCCAGCGCATGCAGGTAGATGTCGGGCTCGGGCTTACTCTCCTTAAACTGCTCGCCGCTCACCACGTACTCAAAGGCGTCCGACAGTCCGCATGCATGGAGCACCTCTTCGATGCTGACCATGGGAGACGAACTCGCCAGCGCCACACGGACGCCACGGCGCGGCAGCTCTCGAATCGTATCCACGGCGCCTGGGTTAATCAAAGCCTGATAGTCGCGCGGACGCTTATGCGCCCACTCGTCCCAACGGGCCAACGCTTCCTCGCCAGTGAAATGCCCCTTACCGGCGCGCTCAAACCAATCGACCAGCATATGCAGGAAGAACTGATGCGAGGTACCGACTTGCCCATTCAACTCCTCTTGAGTCAGGTTAAGCCCAAGCTCCTTGGCAAACGCGGCAGTCTCGCCCAGGTAGTAATACTCGGTATCGACAATGACACCGTCCATGTCAAAGATAACGGCGTCGAACGGTAATGCGGACACGGCACCCTCCCTAACAAAAGGGCGCCCGCAAGCAGGCGCCCAAACCATGCATTAATCGGCGATTCTAACCCAGCAGCTTATCCAGCGCCACTGCAATACCGTCTTCGTTGTTATTGGCGGTTACCATCTGGGCAACTGCCTTAACCTCATCGACGGCGTTGCCCATGGCAACACCGGTGCCGGCCCACTCAATCATGGACTTGTCGTTCTGGCCGTCGCCAAACGAGACGACCTCGCTGGCATCGATGCCGAGCTTGAGCAGGGCACCCTCAAGCGCACGGGCCTTGTCGATACCGGGCGCCGTGTACTCAAAGTACCAGTCGGCCGTAAACATGCCCGAAAGCGTCTGCTTAAAGGGCGCATACATCTCCTCGTAATGCGCTTGCAGGTAGGCCGGGTTGCCTGCCGTCAGCAGCTTGTCTACGGGATAAGTGTCCACGACCTCATGCAAGCTCTCGACCTCGCGGATCTTAAGGTCGCAGGCATCGCGCTCGTATTTGACGATGTTTTTCTGCGAGCCGTCAGGCAGCGTGATCATGCAATGGTACGAGTCCTCGACGTGCAAATCGCGACCGAGCGAAATCATAGGGATCACGTCGAAATTGCGCAGATGATCAATCAGACGGTGCAGCTCGTCAGCCGGCATGGCCTGGTCAAAAAGGACCTCATCGGTCTGAGCGTCGACCACATGCGCGCCATTAAAGGCAACTAGCAGACCGTCATGGTTTTGAAGGTCGAGCTCCTGCGCCAAGGCGTGCAACCCCCATGCGGGACGGCCCGAAGCCAAGATGAGCTTAATGCCCGACTCCTGCGTCGCGAGCAGCTTCTCGCGCGTACGCGGGCTGATGACCTTTTGGTCGTTGGTGAGCGTACCGTCGATATCCATTGCGATGGCTTTGATTGCCATATATGCCTCCCTGTCATTGAACAACCTTGTCTGAGCCATCATACAGAACACCCACGGCGGCGCTGTTTGCAACGGGAAAAATGTCATATTGTCCCAAACATGAACGGCGCGCCTTCGACGATTGCGATGCCCGTCGAGGCGCCTCCCGATACATTCCATCCTATCCAAATAGCAAGGGGCCCGTATCCCAACGGATACGGGCCCCTTTCAGCCATAAGCCAACTCAGCCGTAAAGACTACTTGCGATGAGCGCGATAGAACTCGATGAGCGCCTGGGTCGAAGCGTCCTGCTCGGCCTTGGCGGCGTCGTCGTGGAAGGCCGGGGTGATCTGCTTGGCAAGCTGCTTGCCCAGCTCGACGCCCCACTGGTCGTAGGAGTCGATGCCCCAGACCGTGCCCTCGACAAACGTAATGTGCTCGTACAGGGCGATGAGCTCGCCAAGCGCGAACGGGGTCAGCGTGTCACCGAAGATCGAGGTCGTCGGGCGGTTGCCCTCAAAGCAACGAGCCGGGACGATCTGTTCGGGCGTGCCCTCGGCACGAACCTCGTCGGCTGTCTTGCCAAAGGCGAGTGCCTTGGTCTGGGCCAGGAAGTTGCCCAGGAACAGCTCGTGGACGTCCTGGCCGCTGTCGGTTGCGGGGTTGGCAGTGTTGGCGAAAGCGATAAAGTCGGCCGGGACCACCACGGTGCCCTGGTGCAGCAGCTGGTAGAAGGCGTGCTGACCGTTGGTACCGGGCTCGCCCCAGAAGATCTCACCGGTATCGGAGGTCACAGCGCTGCCGTCCCAGCGGACGTGCTTGCCGTTGGACTCCATGGTGAGCTGTTGCAGGTAGGCCGGGAAGCGGTGCAGATACTGGCAGTACGGCAGCACGGCGTGGCTCTTGGAACCGAAGAAGTTGACGTACCAGACGTTGAGCAGGCCCATCAGCGCGACGGCGTTGTTCTCGAGCGGGGTGTTGCAGAAGTACTCGTCGATGGCGTGGAAGCCCTCAAGGAACTGCTGGAAGCGCTCGGGGCCGAGCACGACGATCAGCGACAGGCCCACGGCGGAGTCGACAGAGTAGCGGCCGCCGACCCAGTTCCAGAAACCAAAAGCGTTGGCGGGGTCGATGCCGAAGGCCTCGACCTTCTCGAGTGCGGTGGAAACGGCGACAAAGTGCTTGGCCACGGCCTCGGCGTTCTGCTCATCGGAGCCGTCGATGGCACCCTGAGCCTTGAGCTGCTCGAGCATCCAGGTCTTGACCTCACGAGCGTTGGTGAGGGTCTCGAGCGTGGTGAAAGTCTTGGAGACGATAATCACGAGCGTGGTCTCGGGATCGAGGCCCTTGAGCTTCTCTGCCTGATCGTTGGGGTCGATGTTGGAGATGTAGCGGCAGTCAATACCGGCGTCGGCGTAGGGACGCAGGGCCTCGTAGGCCATGACCGGGCCCAGATCGGAGCCGCCGATGCCGATGGACACCAGGTGCTCGATCTTTTTGCCGGTAACACCCTTCCACTCACCGGAGCGCACGCGCTCGGCGAAGGCATACATGCGGTCGAGAACCTCGTGCACGTCGGCGACGACGTCCTGGCCCTCGACGATGAGCTGGCCCTTCTCGCTTGCCGGGCGGCGCAGCGCGGTGTGCAGGACGGCGCGGTCCTCGGTGGTGTTGATGTGCTCGCCGGAGAACATGGCGTCGCGGCGCTCCTCGAGCTTCACCTCGCGGGCAAGATCGCACAGCAGCTTGACGGTCTCATCAGTCACCAGGTTCTTGGACAGGTCGAAGTGCAGGTCACCGGCGTCAAAGCTCAGCTTGTTCACGCGCTCGGCATCGGCGGCGAACCAGGCCTTGAGGTCGATACCCTCGGCCTCGAGCTTCTCCTGATGGGCCTCGAGCGCCTTCCAAGCGGCAGTCGACGTAGCATCGATAGGTGCGGCAACAGTTGCCATAGAGTCCTCCTCAGCATACGGGCGCACGCCTCCATGCGCCCGGACATTCAGATGCCACTATTCTAGCGCAGGTCAAGACTATAATCAGCGAGCGTTGCCAATCGGCCCCCAAACGGCAACCGACCAAAAAGGGACAGGTTTAATTTGGCAGGTCAAACGCTTTACCAATCAAAAATAACCTATCCCTTTATGCCAAATATTAGGCCGCAGCGCAGACGCTACCGAGCAACTCACGCAGAGGAGACCCGATGCCCTCCAGCAGTTCGGGCGCGATGATGGCAAAAACGGGAACCTCGCCGGCCCCCACAACGGCGGGCACTTTTCCCTCGGAGACGATGCATCCATAAGGCACAAAGCCGTCCTCACCGGCATCGAGCGCCTCCATACGACGGGCGAGCTCGCGCGCAAAGCCGGCAGTATCGGCATCGCCAATCGCCAAGACAAAGTCCACGCCTTCGTCGGTCGCCAGGGCCACGGCTTCGTCGATCAGCTCGTCTCCTCCGTCGCCTTCAACCGAGCCGCAGCGGAAAAGCACGCGCTCGAGCAGGGCGCGATCAACCGAGCCCAGCGCCGCCGAAACGAGCTCATCACGCGTGTGCTTGTCGCCTCCCAGCACGACCAGTGCCTTGGTGCCGCCATAGTGGGCAACCAATCGCCCGCACCAGCGAGCCACATCCCCATCCGCAACCAAGCGCGTCGGCATACCAAACCCATAGTTGACCATTATCCCCACAACCCTTCCGTGCTTTATGGTGGTATCAATCGTTAGCCTCATGCTACGAAGCGAGCTTTTCCGAGCTGTTACGCACTCTTTAGGGCTGCGTTAAAAACCCGATGCAGCCGCACGACCATACCTGCCAAAAAGGGGCAGGTTTTGACGGTGTCCGGTCGAGCAGGTATTATCGAACAGGTATTCGATAAGAACATGTGTTTGATGGGAGGCTCGGATGGAGCACGAGCAGCACACCTACATCTGCATCGACCTCAAGACGTTTTATGCCAGCGTCGAGTGCGTCGATCGTGGGCTCGATCCGCTCACCACCAACCTGGTCGTTGCCGACGAATCGCGCGGACGCACGACCATCTGTCTCGCTATCACGCAGACCATGAAGGACCTCGGGATACACAACCGCTGCCGTCTATTCGAGATTCCCGACGGCATCGACTACATCAAAGCAGTGCCGCGCATGCAACACTACATGGAGGTGTCGGCGCAAATCTACGGCGTCTATCTGGAATACGTCAGCCCCCAGGACGTGCACGTCTACTCCATCGATGAGTGCTTTATCGACGTGACGCCCTATCTGGACCTTTATCACACCGATGCCGAAGGGTTCGCCTGCATGTTGCGCGACGAGGTCTTGGGGCGCACCGGCATCACGGCGACGGTCGGTATCGGCCCCAACCTATTCCAGGCCAAGGTGGCGCTCGACATCACCGCCAAGCACGTAGCCAGCCGCATTGGCGTACTCGACGACGAGATCTTTCGCAAGGAGATCTGGCCCCATCGCCCCATCACCGACATCTGGGGCATCGGCCCCGGCGTGGCGGCCCGTCTCGAGAAATACGGCGTCTACGATCTGATGGGCGTCGCCGCACTCGACGAGAACCTGCTCTACGACGAACTCGGCGTCAACGCCGAATATCTCATCGACCACGCCTTCGGGCGCGAGCCGACAACCATCGCCGATATCCAAGCCTATCGCCCGCAAGCGACCTCGACCACCACAGGACAGGTGCTCTCGAAGGGCTATGCCTACGAGCAGGCCTACACCGTCTTGCGCGAAATGGTCGACAACGCCGTGTTGGATCTAGTCGATAAGCACGTGGTCTGCGACAGCATCTCGCTCTTTGTGGGCTACGCGAGCGAGCGCGCCGACATACGCCGGCTCAACGCCAGCGGCACGGCGCAGTATATAGACGGCTGCGGACACTTGCGCTCGAGCACCTCGGGCATCGAGCCCGCAGCGACCGACGGCCCCGAGCTCGCGCCCCGTGCTCCCAAGCCCGTCCAGCGCGATGACGAAAGGCGTCGCCTGGTGCGCGAAGCGCAGGCAATCGATGGCATCTTTGTGGGAGAGCATGGCGGCAAACCGCGTGGTGGCTATGCCGCACTCTTTGCGCACTCCAACGCCTCGCGAAAGCTGCCCGAGCGCACTAATTCGTTTAAGAAAATCATGGGGTATTTCGATGACCTTTGGGCACAAACGGTCGATCCCAAACGACCGGTCAAGCGCATCAACCTGGGATTTGGCAATCTTGTGCCCGAGGAATTTGCCACCATCGATCTGTTCAGCGATATCGAGGCCGATGAGCGCGAGCGCGACCTGGCGCGCGCCATCCTGGCCGTGAAAGGCAAGTACGGCAAGAACGCGCTCGTCAAGGGATTAAGCTTTACCGCCGGCGCCACCGCGCGCGAACGCAACGGCCAAGTTGGAGGACATCGTGCCTAAACCCAAGCAGCAGCCCGTGCGCCCGCCGACCGCCTTCGAGCGCCTGGCGGACCCCGAGGGCAGACGCCGCGCCGCCGACCCCAACCTCACTGCCAACGGTGCCGTGCGCGCCAACCGCGCCGCACAGTTTATGCCCTTTGCCGCCCTCACGGGATACTACGAACTCGTGCGCAAGCAGGAAATCACCGTCGAGTCAAAACGTGAGCTCACGGAAGAAAAAGCCCTCGTACTTTCTAAAAAGCTCGAGGGTCTCAAACGTGGCGACTTGGTTCGTGTCACCTATTACGATACATACGGCTATCGCAGCCGCACCGGCATCCTCGACGAGGCGCTCCCCGCCTTCAAGCTCCTCAAGCTCCGAGACATCGCCATCGACTTCGACGACATCCAAGACATCGAACTGCGCGGACGAGCCTAGCCAAGGAAGCGCATCCAGGGCGGCGCTTACAGCGTCATGACGTAGTAGCCCGCGTCTTTCACGGCCGTCTCGAGGACACCACGATCAACCGGCTGCTTAGAGCGCACGCGTGCCGTGTGGTCCGCATACGTCACCGTTGCCCACACGCCATCCAGCGCATTGAGGGCATTGGCTACGTTCTGAGCGCAGCCGTCACAGTTCATGCCGCCGATGAGCAGCTCATCGCTATAGGGATAGTGTGACGCATCGGTATCCACCACAACAACCTTTTTGGCCTTCTTGCCGCTCGTACCATCGCTGCAGCAACTCTTCCCGTGTGTCGAAGCGGCAATGCGACGCAGTCCAAAAAACATGCCGACGGCAATGACGGCCAGCACGATGAGATTCGCAGGGTTGAGCAAGTCACTCATGCGCTCCCCTTTCAAGTAGCACTATCTAGATACCCCCATGGGGTGTCCCCATCTTAACCCAAAATCATGTCTGTTCGGTCAATTAGTTTCCCTCTTCAAACTTTTTTGTTGACCATGGCTTACTTTCGTGTATAAGTTTTCCTAGGCTAACAGTTTAGATCCGTAAGGAGCGCCGTGACTCGAACCATAGATATCCCAACGTTTCAGGCAGCGGTCGTGCGCAACTGCTCTCCCACGCTCGCGGGCATCAAGCCGGCATCGCTCTTTACCTATCCAGGCACCTACGCCCACGGGAACGGCTCGACCACAACCGAAACCATCGCAGAACGTCGAGCACGCCTGCTCAACGTTATCGCCCAGTGCAATCGCGAGCTTGACCCGCTCGGCATCCACCTGAGTGTTTTGGTCTGGCGGCCCTGCGGAGCACTCGTGTACGTGTACCGAGCCAAAAGCCTCGCCACCTATTTCGCAGACCCTCGCGCCCAAACAGCGCTCGCCTCGGAAGGCTACGACACGAGAGACCTTTCGACATGTCTTGTGCATTTGGCATCACGCATCACGCTCGCGAGCAATAACGTCGCGGAATGCGCCTGTAGCCAGACTCGATGCGCACTACCCCAGCAAGCTAGCTGCAGCAAAGACTGCACCTGCGAGTTTCCGCACGAAATAGGCTACTTCCTTGGATATCCCTACGACGACGTGCACGAGTTTATCGTCCAGCACGGCGAGAACTACAAGGTCTTTGGGGCCTGGAAGGTCTACACAAATGTCGAGCAGGCACTTGCGACGTTTGATGCCTACCGTGCCTGCACCCAATACTTCACCTTTGTCTATCAGCAGGGCTGCAGCCTGGCGCAACTTGCCCAGACGACCCGATAGAACATAGAAGCCGCGGCAACCTGCCGCACAACTGAAAGGACTCAACATGAGCAAGATCGCCGTCGTCTACTGGAGCGGCACGGGCAACACCGAGGCCATGGCAAACCTCGTCGCCGAAGGCGCCACATCCGCGGGCGCCGAGACCGAGGTCATCCCCTGCGCCGACTTCTCTGCCGACAAGGCCGCCGAATATGATGCCTTCGCCTTCGGCTGCCCCGCCATGGGCTCCGAGGAACTCGAGTACGATGAGTTTCAGCCGATGTGGGACGAGGTCAAGGAGACTCTCGGCGACAAGAAGGTTGTCCTCTTTGGCTCTTATTCGTGGGCCGAGGGTGAATGGATGGACAACTGGAAGGCGGACGCCGACGAGACGGGCGTCAACGTCGTCGATTCCGTCATCTGCTACGATGCGCCCGACGACGAGGGCGAGACCGCTTGCAAGGCCCTCGGAGCCGAGCTCGTGTAACGAACCCAGGGCTTCCAAAAGAGCCTGCATCAAAGCGCATCCCCGTCCCTACAAAAGAGCGGGGGCTGGATTCAAGTCCAGCCCCCGCTCTTTTATAACGGCAGTTACATCAATCGGCTACGAGATGTTGCCCAAGAACGCCTTGGTGCGCTCGCTCTTGGGATGGTCGAAGACCTCACTCGGCGTACCCTCTTCCACGATAACGCCACCGTCCATAAAGACGACGCGGTCGGCGACGTCGCGGGCAAAGCCCATCTCGTGCGTCACGACGATCATGGTCATGCCATCGCGTGCCAGGTCGCGCATGACACCCAGAACGTCGCGGACAAGCTCGGGGTCAAGCGCCGACGTGGCCTCGTCAAAGAGCATCACGTGTGGATTCATCGACAGGGCGCGGGCGATGGCCACGCGCTGCTGCTGACCGCCCGAAAGCTGACTCGGCATAAAATCGATGCGCTCGGCAAGACCGACCTTGGTCAACTCCTCGATGGCGATCTTCTCGGCCTCTTCCTTACTGCGCTTGAGCACCTTTTGCTGCGCAAGCATGACGTTCTTTTTGACCGACAGGTGCGGGAACAGATTGAACTGCTGAAACACCATGCCCAAGTGCGTGCGTACCTTATTGAGGTCGACGCCCTTGGCGCACACATCCACACCCTCGACGACGATCGAGCCACTCGTGGGATGCTCAAGACGGTTGATGCAGCGAAGCATCGTCGACTTACCCGAGCCCGAGGGGCCCAGGACCACGACGACCTCACCCTTGTGCACATCCAGATCGATGTCGCGCAGGACCACGTTATCGCCAAAGGCCTTCTGGAGGTTCTTGATGCTGACGACGACCTCGTTCGAGTTATTGGTTTCGCTCATGATAGGACCTCCTTACAGACCGGCGATGTGATCGGCAGGCGTCGCGACAACCTGTCCGGCGCTCTTGGCGGGTCGCTTCTTCTTGGTCTCGGCCGTGCCCAAAAGCCTCGCCTCAAGACCGCTCACCAAGCGAGCGAGCGGCAGGGTGATGACCAGATAGAACAGGGCGGCAACCACGTACGGTGTAATGGAGCCCGTCGTGGCCACGATGGTACGGGCGTTCATAACGATCTCGACCACACCCACGGCGGCAAGCAGCGACGTATCCTTGTAAAGCAAGATAAACTCGCTGGTCAGCGTAGGCAAAACATTGCGGAACGTCTGCGGAATCATGACATAGAGCAGCGTCTGGAAGGCATTCATGCCCAGCGAGCGAGCAGCCTCGTTTTGGCCCTTGGGGATCGACTGAATACCGGCACGGAAGATCTCGCACAGGTACGCAGACGAGTTCATGGCCATGACGATAACGCCCAAGACATAGTCGTCCACCTTGACGCCGGCCAACGGCAGACCGAAGAACGCAATGTAGATCTGCAAGAACGCCGGCGTGCCGCGGATGATATTCACATAGATGCCGGCAAGGCTGCGAAGGATGCGCGACTTGGAAATGCGCATGAGCGACAGCGCAAAGCCAAAGGGAATGGCCAACGGAAATGCCACGAGCACGATCGAGAGCGACATAAGGAAGCCCTTGAAGACGATCGGCAGGCTCTGGACCAAAATGACCGGGTTCAGGAACAGGCGCAGGAACATATTGGAGTTCCACGCCTCGACCCACGGCTGCTCTTTAAGGTCAGCCAGGAAGTTATCGAAGGCCGTCACGCCCTTGATCTCCACCGACGGAATCTTGGAGATCTTCTTGGTCGACCCGTCGGCGAGCGTATAGGTGCCGCTAAAGGCCTCATCGCCGCCCTCGACGGGGAAGGTCACGCCGTAAACCTCGACACGGAAAAAGCCGCCGGCAGGCGCCGTCTCGCCAAAGTCAATCTTGAGCGTCTGGCCGTCAGCCTTGCACGTGGGCTTCATGGGCGTACGATCCATGAGGTCCTCGCCCGAGAGCATCGTCAATCGCGTGTCATCGGTACCAAACGTCGTGCCGTCGACAAACGTCAGTGAAAGACCGCTCAGCTCCTCATCGGCATCGGCCTGGACCTCCCAGGTAATGCGCGTCTCGGTACCGCCGACCACAGCGCTGCCCGAACCGGTGTTGGGTCGGGCGGTAATCTTTGCGGTCTCAAGCGCCTGGGCGGTCGTGGGCGCATATGCCCCCACACACACCAGCGCGAGCGCCACGGCCATGACGCAGGCTAGCTTTTGGAGCAAGGCGGGCAGTGGAAAACACTGCTCCGCGGCCCCTTTGTTCAGTCGAGACAAGGTGGCTCCTATCGTAGAAGTTGCCGGCAAAACGAGACGGATATGCTCTCCGTCAAGAGAAGCGCAAAGGCCCTCTCCGCCAAAGCGGAAAGGGCCCGCAAGCAATCAAGTAGCTATTTTACTTGATGTTGTACTTAGCCATGAGGGCGTCAACGGTACCGTCGTCGGTCAGGTCCTTGATGGCCTGGTTGATGTCGTCCTTGAGCTTGGTGTTGCCCTGGTTGATGGCGATGGCGTACTCCTCGCCGGTGCTGATCTGCTTGATGGTCTGGCAGGTGTTGAACTGCTCGGCGGTCAGCTGGCTGGCAACGGATCGGTTGGTGACTACGGCGTCGCCCTTATCGGACTGCAGGGCGCTGAAGCACTCGGTGGCGTCCTTGTAGGGGACGATCTTGGCCTTGGGGAAGTTCTCCTGGGCAAAGGACTCGGCGGTCGAGCCAGACTGGACGATGATGGTAGCATCGGCGTTGTTGAGCTTCTCGCTGTAGTTGTCGGCCGTGATGTCGGTGTTATCGACCTTGGTCACGATAGCCTGATCGTCCATGTAGTAGGAATCGGAGAAAGTGACTTCCTTCTCACGCTCGGGCGTGTCGGTGATAGCCGCGATGGAAACGTCATATTTGGCGCCCGAAGCGACGCCCGGAACCAGCGTGTCAAAGTCATTGTTGACATACTCGACATCCAGGCCCAGCTTGTCGCCGATAGCCTTGATGAGCTCAAGGTCAAAGCCCTGGTAGTCGCCGTTGTCGTCCTTGTACTCAAACGGAGCGTACTCGGCAGAGGTGCCGACGGTCAGCGTACCGTCCTTGACGAGCGCGTACTCCTTGGAGCCATCGACCTTCTCGACCTTCGCGTCGTCAGAGCTGCTGGAACCGGCATCGGAACCAGAGGTGGCGTTGGACGAGCCGCAACCCGTCAGTGCAAGAGCGAGTGCCATGGCACCCGTGGCGGCAAATGCGCCAAGCTTCTTAAGCTTCATGATCAGTCTCCTTCCAATGACCCCACGTGATTCAGAGGTCTGCAAAAACTGAGGGCTATTATGCACCCGCTTGTAAGAATCTGCAATTAGAAAACTGATTGAAACAAATCCATAACGTGAATGAAGCATTCCACTTTGTGACAGTTATTACTGCTGCAATGACTTTAATAGTTTGATTTCAGCTGCATAACCTGCAAGTTCGTTCGGTGTCTCCAAAATGAACGGCAGTGCACGCAAACGGCTATTCGATACAATATTCTGCATAACCTGCATACCGGCGCCAAACTCCTCGCTGCCAAGGTATCCCTTGCCGATGCACTCGTGACGATCTTTATGGGCGCCACAGGGATTCTTTGAATCGTTGATGTGTACGGCATGCAGGCGATCGATGCCCACCACGCGGTCGAACTCGTCGAGTACGCCGTCCAGATCATGGATGATGTCGTAGCCGGCATCGCTCACATGACAGGTGTCCAAACAAACGCCCAGCTTATCGGACAGCTCTGGGCACTTGGCGGCAACGCCCTCGATAATGCACGCCAGCTCTTCAAAGCTACGGCCCACCTCGGTGCCCTTGCCCGCCATGGTCTCGAGCAACACCGTCGTCTGCTGTCCCTCAAACATCACCTGGCACAGCGTGTCGACAATCATCTGAATGCCGGCGTCTGCCCCCTGTCCCACATGCGCACCGGGATGGAAGTTGTAGTAATTGCCGGGCAGCGCTTCCAGACGCTGCAAGTCCTCGGCCATTGCCTCCAAGGCAAACTCGCGCGCCCGCTCTTTAGCCGAACAGGGGTTATAGGTATACGGGGCATGAGCCACGAGCGGACCGAAGTCGTTTTGCGCCATAAGCTCGCGCAGAGCCGCCACGTCATCCATATCAAGGTCTTTTGCCTTGCCACCACGCGGGTTGCGCGTGAAGAATGCAAAGGTATTGGCGCCAATGGATAGCGCCGTCTCCCCCATTGCCCGATAGCCCTTCGTCGTCGAAAGATGACACCCGATCGTTAGCATCTCCAACTCCCCCTCATCAGTTGCGGTGAAATACGGTCTATTGGTGCCTTATTTTGGCGCAAACAGACCGTATTCCACCGCAAGATATAAAAGGGGCATCAGGGGCACGGTCCGCCGAGCCCCCTTGAGCACCAGCACCGCAGCCTAGAGCGTCAAGCGAATCGCATCAATGATCTGCGCACAGCGCTGTGTGGCGGCAAGGGGCATGACGGGACTCTCGAGTTTCCCCGCCCGGATGAGCTGGGTCACATGATGAATTTCGCCGTAGAAATCATCGACCTCAAACGGGGCATTTATTTCGAGCATTCGTCCGTCGGAGTACTTCACATGGGCGAGCTCGGGGCGATGGAGGCGCTCGATTTCCAACGAGCCCCGCTCGCAGGCAATCGTTAAACGGCTTTCACATGCTGCTTTGCCGTCGCACACCATATGAATGGGTATACCGCCGACACTCATATGGATCTCATCGGCCCAATCCACGCGGCCACCCGATACGTCACGCCAGCGAACTTCACGAGACGAAACATCGCACGCACCCGCAAGAAGATCCTCAAACCACCCGACCGCGTAGCAGCCCATGTCATATAGACAGCCACCCTGCAACGGATCGAGCAGATAACTCGAAGGCGGCTGACCATAATCGAGTTTTTGCACGCTTTCGATCGAGACGATACGGCCAAGCTCGCCCGACGCAAGCAAACCCTTCACGCGAGTATGCATCGGACAAAACCGATTCTTCATCGCCTCCATAAACAGTACGCCGCGCTCGCGAGAGGTGGAGGCAATCGATAGAGCCTCTTCCTCACTCAAAACGGCCGGTTTTTCGCACAGCACGGCCTTTCCCGCGCGCAGTGCCCGACAGACCCAATGCGCATGCATGCCATGTGGAAGAGCCAAGTAGATTGCGTCGACATCGGGGTCGGCAATCAGCGCATCATAAGCCGCATCGCCGCTATCGTCAGTCGTGGCATAGCTGTGCGCGGTATCAATCGAAAACGCCCTGCAAAACTCCTCAACATGCGAAGGGGTGCGACCGGCGGCAGCCACAAGCCGCGCCCCGTCCACCTCCTTGAGCGACGATGCAAATCGATGCGAAATGTGCCCAGCGCCCAAAACGCCCCAACGAACCTCGCGCAAATCATCACATGAATCCCGATGGCCCACGACAGCCCCCTTCAGTTGCGGTGGATTAGTTCCTGTTTAAGCCCCATTCTGCCGCAAACAGGAACTATTCCACCGCAAGCTATAAAAGGGTCATGAGGAGCGCGTTTTGCCGAAGGCCTTGAGCACCGCCGTCACGGGGCCAGGCTGAAAACGGCGGCGTACGTCGTCCAAGCGCCCGGGAATATCGATGTGTTGCGGGCAGTGACGCGCGCATTTGCCGCATTTAACGCAGTTGCTCACCAACTTGGGCTCGCTCGTCCGCACCGCGCTCGCCGTAAAATACTGCGATAGACCCGTAAACCAGCTGTGCGCATAGCTTGCATTGTAGGCGGCAAAACACCCAGGGATATTGATGCCTTTGGGACACGGCATGCAGTAGCCGCATCCCGTACAAGGCACGCGATTCGATTTTTCAAATTCCGTCAGCACGCGCGCAATGGTATCGAGCTGAGCGCCCGTCATCGAATCCGGCAGGGCTCGGTCGGCCAGCGCCGCGTTCTCATCCACTTGCGCGGTATCGGTCATGCCCGAAAGCAGCATCGTGACCTGAGGATGGTTCCACACCCACGAAAGCCCCCAGGCGGCAGGAGTGCGCAGGCGCGGGTCATGGGCGCCATCGAGCACGGCGCGGGCCCGCGGCGGCAGCTTGCCCGCCAAACGCCCGCCCAACAGCGGCTCCATCACAAACACCGCGAGCCCGCGCTCGGCGGCTGCCATGAGCCCCGCCGTCCCCGCTTGGTAGCGCTCTCCAGCGTAGTTGTACTGGATCTGGCAAAAATCCCAGTCATACGCGTCAAGCATCGTGAGGAAGTCCGCCGCACTGCCGTGGTACGAAAAACCTATCTGGCGAATACGCCCCGCAGCCTTTTGGTGCGCAATCCAGTCCTCGATGCCCAACGCCACCACGCGCTCCCACTGGGCGGGCGAGGTGATGTTGTGCATAAGGTAATAGTCGATATGGTCGGTCCGCAGGCGACGCAGTTGCTCGTCGAAAAACCGGTCGAAATCCTCCGCGCACTTGCACGAAGCGTGCGGCAACTTAGTCGCCAGCAACACCCGGTCGCGCAGCCCCAAGCGCTCAAGTGAGGCGCCCACGCATGCCTCGTTACCGGGATAGAGATACGCGGTATCCAGATAATTGATCCCCTGCTCCACCGCATGGGAAATGATGGCGTCGGCTGCCTTAGCGTCCGGATGGCCCGGCGCACCGGGAAACCTCATGCAGCCCAGACCGAGAGCGGATATTCGGTTACCACTTTTGGGGTCAACGCGGTATTGCACGGCCCCTCCCTTCGCCATCAGCGCCCCGGCACGGCGAAACACAACGGTCACGCGGCCGAAACATCGTGGAATCGCAATCGAGAACGTATCGTAACGCAGCAGAAATCGAGCCGTCATGACACCGCTTTAACATCAGCAAAAAGCCCGATGAAAGGAGCCACCCATGCCCGCGCTCGACCTTTGGAACCTCGCATCCCAGCTCAAAAGCACCGATTATCGCTGGGTCAACCTCACCCACACGCTCTCGTGCGACACCCCACACTGGTTTGGCTTTAAGCCGTGAGTTCCCATGCGTTTGTTCTTCTAAATACCGCTATCCGGAGCACGCAACACGCTCCGGTAAAACCAGAGTTGAGGCTAACTTTAGGACCCCACGATCTCGTCCTCATCATCACGGCAAAGGACGACGCCGGCGCTTCCCAGCGCAGCGACAGCAATCAGGGCCCCCACAACGATAGGAGCAGCTCCGCACGTGCCCTGCATACCCGCGACGAGCGCGGCCGTAGGACCAAGGCAGCCAAGCGTCAATGCAACGGCGGCAACGGCGATATCTCGAGCGTTCACAAGACCACTTCCTCCACGAGAACGACTTTGTTTCTCGTGACTTAGTGTGCCCCGCGCCCATATGCGCGGCGTACGGCCACGGTAAGCGCTCTGTTAACTCAAGCACGCACAAAAAACGGACGCCCTTACGTTGCCCAAAGGCTCGGTAAAGACGCCCGCCCGTCATGTCCTATTGGCTTATGGCAGATTACCAACCGGTATAGTAGTCGGTGGTTCCGGCAGCACAGCCGGAGTCATAGACCTTGCACTCGCCCTTAGAGCCCGTAAAAGTCGAGCCCTGGGCCTTATCGCCCGCGGCAACGACGTAGTAGCCATCGGAATCGCGCCAAAAGCCCTCGGAATCCTGCGTCCATTCGCCCGTGCGGTGGTGATACAACACGTTGCTGCTGTAATAAGTCTCGCGGCGGCCGTTATAGTTATTGACGCCGCTCGAGCGCGTCAGACCCGAGCCGTTCGCGCAATACGCAGCAGACGTGTAAGACGAGCCGGAGCCGGCGTTGTAATACGAAGCCTGAACGGCCTCAGCGGCCTCGGCTTCGGCTGCGGCAGCCTCGAGCGCCTCGCGCTTGGCATCCTCAAGCGTGGAGCGAAGCTCGTCGAGCTCGGTCGACTTGGCGTCGACCTCATCCATCGTCAAAAGACTGCCCGCACCGTCGATGCAACCCTGTAGTACAGCGCGCTCGTCATCGGTGGCATAGTCACCGTACATGTTCATAATGATCTGAGCGCGCATCTCCAGGGAATCGCGCTTTGCCCCCATCGAGGCGTTCCACTCCTGCATAGAGCCATAACCGTCGCCGCGGTAGTCGACGGGCTGCACCAGCGTCGCCTCGGACGACGTAGATCCGACCGTATCGGATAGTGTCGTCGCGTGGGCATCAGTTGCGCCGGCGCCCGCCAAAAGTGCCACGGTCAGAGCGGCGGAAAGGGCGGCGGCTTTCGGTTTTCGTGAATCGATCCTCATGTAGCTGGAAACCTCCGTAGTACGTTTTTGCTGCGTTTAAGCTGCGTGTGATTCGATCGCGCTGCATAGTACCCCGAGCAAATCGCGACCTGCGGTTTTTCTCAAAAGGTGCACGTCAATTGCGTAAAACTCACATCCTCTCAACAGGAGTTTTCCATAACTCGAATGCATAAAGCGTGTCAAAAACCCTGTTTTTGCACCCTCTCTATGCAAAAAAGGCGTCTGTGCAACCATTGCTTGCGCAGACGCCTTGAGCAGGCATTTTATGCAGTTATACCTATCGAGTCGCAAGGGGTCCTTGCACAAGTCGCCTTACTCGTCCAGCACGGCGAAGGCCTGCTTCAGATCCCAAATGATGTCCTCGGCGTTCTCGGTACCGATGGAAAGACGGATCGTGGAGGGCGTGATGTTCTGCTCGGCGAGCTCCTCGGCAGAGAGCTGGGAGTGCGTGGTGGTAGCCGGGTGCACGACGAGCGACTTGACGTCGGCCACGTTGGCGAGCAGCGAGAACACCTGCAGATGATCGATGAACTTCCAGGCAGCCTCCTGGCCACCTTTGATCTCGAAGGTGAAGATCGAGGCACCGCCGTTGGGGAAGTACTTCTGATAGAGCTCGTGATCGGGGTGCTCAGGCAGGCTCGGGTGGCTCACCTTGGCAACGTGGCTGTCGCCGGCAAGGAACTCAACGACCTTCTTGGTGTTCTCGACATGACGGTCAACGCGCAGCGACAGGGTCTCGGTGCCCTGGAGCAGGACCCAGGCGTTGAACGGGCTGATGCAGGCACCCTCGTCACGCAGCAGGATGGCGCGGACATAGGTTGCGAAGGCGGCGGGACCGGCAGCCTCGGCAAACGAGACGCCATGGTAGGAGGGGTTGGGCTCAGCGATCTGGGCGTACTTTCCGCTCGCCTTCCAATCGAAGTTACCGCCGTCGACGATCACACCGCCCAGCGAGGTGCCGTGGCCGCCGATGAACTTGGTTGCGGAGTGGACAACGATGTTGGCGCCATGCTCCAGCGGACGGAACAGATACGGGGTGCCGAAAGTGTTGTCGACGACAACCGGCAGACCGTGCTTCTTGGCGATCTCGGAGATGGCGTCGATGTTGGGGATGTCAGAGTTGGGGTTGCCGAGCGTCTCGAGATAGATGACCGTGGTGTTGTCCTTGATGGCACCCTCAACCTCTTCCAGGTTATGAGCATCGACAAACGTGGTCTCGACGCCAAACTGGGAGAGCGTATGCTCCAGCAGGTTGTAGGAGCCACCGTAGATGGTCTTCTGAGCCACCACGTGGTCACCAGCCTGGGCAAGAGCCTGCAGGGTATAGGTGATGGCAGCAGCGCCGGAGGCGACGGCAAGACCTGCCACGCCACCCTCGAGTGCGGCGATACGGTCCTCGAAGACGCCCTGGGTGGAGTTGGTCAGACGGCCGTAGATGTTACCGGCGTCGGCAAGACCAAAGCGGTCGGCGGCGTGCTGGGAGTTGCGGAACACATAGCTCGTGGTCTGGTAGATAGGCACGGCGCGGGAGTCGGATGCGGGATCGGCGCTCTCCTGGCCAACGTGAAGCTGCAGGGTATCGAAACCAAAGGTGTGCTCGGGGTTGTTGATGAACTCGCTCATGATGATCTCCTTGATCGAACAAAAGTAAATAAAAAGAGAGAAGTAAGTCGCTGTCTCCTGATCACGCCGACGGGCGCAAACAGGAGCCCGGCATTCGTCTTGGTAAGCAATTCATATGCGGGCCTCCTTTCGCATCCCGGTTCCGTGGTTGGCTTAATTACCTACCGCCTTTGTGTGTTTTGAATAGTACGAGCATTGTTTCCCTCGGTCAATCACTTAAAAGCGCTAACCTGTTATCGTTTTTATAGATAACAATCGGAAGGATTGCGTCGATGACCCTCCAGCAGCTTCGTTTTCTGATCGCCGTGGCAGAGTCCGGCTCAATCAACGCCGCAGCTCAGCGCCTCTATACCGCTCAGTCCAACATCTCAAACGCCGTCAAAAGCCTGGAACAGGAGCTCCATCTGGAGATCTTTACGCGCTCCAGCCGCGGCGTCACGCTCACCAACGACGGCACCGAGCTTTTGGGCTATGCGCGCCAGGTCGTAGAGCAGGCCGACATGCTCGAGGCACGCTACGAGGACGGTGGCACCCCGCAAGCCCGCCTCGCCATTTCCGCCCAGCACTACGCCTTTTCGGTCGAGGCCTTTGTCAACGTAGTCGAGCGCTGCCGCGACAGCAAGTTCGAGTTCATCATGCGCGAGACCACCACATCGCAGATCATCGATGACGTCCGTGCGTTTCGCAGCGATATCGGCATTCTGTATCTGGATGACTTTAACGCCCGCGTTCTGCAGAAGGCTTTTGCCGATGCGCGCGCGAGCTTCCATCCCCTATTCGACGCGACGGTCCACGTCTTCGTTAGCGAGCGCCACCCGCTTGCCCGCCGCCCGCAGCTGTCCCTTGCCGACCTCACACCATATACGCGCTACAGCTTTGAGCAGGGAACCTCAAACTCCTTCTATTACGCCGAGGAACCTTTTAGCTATATCCCTTGCGACCGCAACATACGAATCTCGGACCGCGGAACACTTACTAACTTACTTATCACGTCGAACGGTTACACCCTGTCGACCGGTGTCCTCTCCAATGAAATGCAATGGGGTATGGCATCGATCCCGTTAGCAGACGCCCCAACGATGCGCGTAGGCTATATCATGCACGACGAGCGCAAGCCCTCTCCCCTGTTGCAGCAATACCTCAACGAACTCGACCGCATCATCCACGAAAGCCAGCCATCTGGAGACGGGATAGATATCATAGATTGCTAGCCCTCGCCGAACGCGGCGCTACAATGGACACCCACGCGAGAGGCGCCTAACGAAAGGAACCATGTGAAGGTCATCATCTATACCGACGGCTCGGCCCGATCAAATCCGGGACGCGGCGGCTACGGCGCCGTGCTCAAATACACCAACCCCGCCGGCAAGACCTTTACCTCCGAGCTTTCGCGCGGTTACGCCAAGACCACCAACAACCGCATGGAGCTCATGGCCGTTATCGTGGCGCTCGAGGCACTCAACCGCCCCTGCGAGGTCGAAGTCCATTCCGATTCGCAGTACGTCGTCAACGCCTTTAACAAGCACTGGATCGACGGCTGGAAAAAGCGCGGCTGGAAAACCGCCAACAAGCAGCCCGTTAAGAACCGCGACTTGTGGGAACGCCTGCTCAACGCAAAGAGTAAGCACAAGGTTGAGTTCGTCTGGGTTAAGGGTCACGCCGGTCACGAGCTCAACGAGCGCTGCGACGAGCTCGCCACCACGGCGGCCGACGGCAGCAACCTCGATATCGATACCGGCTTTAACGAGAGCGACCTGTAACGGCGTTTTCGCACGCTTTTGCGTTCCCCTCGCGCTACACTCATTCTGTAAACCTAACGGCACGAGGGGGATACATGCTGCGTATAGCGACCATCGGCACATCCATGATCACCGACGACTTTATCCAGGTCGTCAACGCCAACGACCAAGCCGCGTTTGTGGGCACGCTCTCGCGCGATGCCGATCGCGGCGCTGCCTTTACCGCCGAGCATGGCGGCGAGCGAAACTTCACCTCACTTGACGAGCTCGCGTCCGCCAACGACGTCGATGCCGTCTATATCGGCAGCCCTAACGCACTTCACTACGAGCAGGCCCTTGCCTGCATCGCCGGTGGCAAGCACGTTATCGTCGAGAAGCCCTTCTGCGCCACCGAGGCGCAAGCGCTCGAGGTCTTCCGCGCTGCCGAGGCAGCAGGCGTCGTGGCCCTCGAGGCCATGCGTCCCCTCCACGATCCCGCCTTCCACGCCATCGAGGACGCCCTGGGCGAGATCGCCCCCATCCGCCGCGCCTCATTGCGCTTTGGCAAATATTCCTCGCGCTACAACGAGATTCTCGCGGGACGCGCCACCAATATCTTCGACTGCAGTATGGCATCGGGTTCCCTCATGGACATTGGCGTCTACACCGTCGAGCCCATGGTCGAGATTTTCGGCATGCCCTCCGGCCTTACGAGCATGGCTACTCTGCTCGACCCCGCAACGCGACAGCTCACGCACGGCCCCATCGACGGCTGCGGTTCCATCCTCGCCAGCTACGGCGGTGGCCGTATCTCCGTCGAGCTTGCGCACTCCAAAATAACGAATGACCTGCTGCCCTCGCAGATCGAAGGCGAGCGTGGCACTATCCAGATTGACCATCTGTCCACGCCCCGCAACGTCCGCATCGACTATCGCGGCGACGTCGTACGCGGATCGGCAACCGAGGCGCCGCGCGAGCAAGGCGACAACGGCCGCGTGCTCGACCTGCCCAAATCGAGCAACACTATGGAATACGAACTCACAGACTTTATCACCGCCATCGGCGGCATCGATAACGTTAAGGAAGAGATTTGGGAGACCCCGGCGGGACGCCACGAGCTTGGCCACTACCGCGATGTCACGCTCGTCTCACTGCGCATCATGGATGCCGTGCGCCAGCAGGCCGGCATAACCTTCCCGGCTGACGCAGGCAAGCAGGCCTAGCGATGGGCTTCTTCGATACGTTCTTCCCCAGCGTCACCGGCGGCAGTCGAGAGCCTCAAAAACCATCAAACGTCGAGCTCGAGCTGCGCCGCAGGCTTACCGTGCTCGCAAGCGACGAGGCCACTCAAGACACTCCCCTGCGCTATTTCCTGCGCTGGGCGGGGCAAGTCCAAGGCGTTGGTTTTCGCTTTACCAACACCAACCTCGCGCAGGCACGCTCCCTCACCGGCTGGGTGCGTAATATGGAAGACGGGTCAGTCGAGATGGAGATACAGGGAGCTCCGGCAAACATCCTGTCTCATCTCGAGGCGCTTCATGCCTCCTACGAGCGCATGGGAACGCGTTTTCGCCTCGTAGAAGCCCAGGCCCAAGCCCCACTTGCCAATGAAGACAGTTTCATTCCTCGTTATTAGTATTGTGTGCTAAATACGGTATCATTTACCTACGACCGTTGATAGAAAAGAGGCGAGGCGTATGGCGGTGCAAAGAAGGAATACCAGGCAGCGAAAGCTGGTTCTTGACGCCGTGCGCCAAAGTTATAACCATCCCACCGCCGACGAAATCTACAACGTCGTGCGCGCGCAGGATGACAAAATCAGCCGCGGTACGGTCTACCGCAATCTCAATCTCTTGGCCGACGCCGGCGAGATCCTCTCCATCAAGACGCCGGGCGGCAGCCGCTTCGATCGCACGATCGAGCCGCATGCGCATATCATCTGCACCTCATGCAGCCGCGTCATCGACGTACCGCTCCCCTTCGATGCCCAGCTCGACGCCAAGGCGTCCGAGCAAATCGGCTGGCACGTCACGTCGCACTACACCATCTTCGAGGGTCTCTGCCCCGACTGCCGGTAGATGTTTGGGACATGCCTACTCAGCAAGTAGACGACGCAGCTCCTCTTCGACCGTGCGCACGTAGCGGACACGGTCATTGACACCGCGCATGCTGGGATTGCAGCTCTCCATCAGATAGGGATGGCCCACCACGTTGAGCATGTCGCGATCGTTTTCGTTATCGCCAAACGCCATCATTTCGTTAGGTGAGATCCCCAGCGCACAACCATAATCGGCAAGCGCGGACCCCTTGCCCGAATCAAAGCCGATAAAGTCGGTCCATTCGGTTCCCGATGTCATCACATCGACCCGGTCGCTAAAGCGACGCACAAAATACTCCAGCGCCGCCGGCTGCTCCGCCTCGGGCGTCTGGAAGGCAATCTTAATGACATCCTCGTCAATGTCTTCGGGACGGTCGACTACCGCCACATCACAATGGACCTCATAACGCAGGTGGTCAACAAACGCATCGTTGCTGCTCATGGTGTAGAGGTGCCCCTCGCACGAAAGGGTCACGTCGGCATGGGGGTACGCAACCACGGCATTCGCGATATCCATGGCCAGGCCACGCTCCATAGAACGCTTGACCACGGCACGCCCCTCGCTCATGACCAGGGCTCCGTTTTCGCATACATAGGCGAGCTCATCGGCCACCGGGGCAAACAGATGGCGCAGGCTCGCATATTGACGGCCACTCGCCGGCATAAACACGATACCGCGACGATGCAGCTCATCGATGAGCTCAAAGGCCTCGGAACGCGGCTCGCGCTCCCCCGGATGTAGCAACGTGCCGTCCAAATCGCATGCAATCAGCTTGATTCCCTCAAGACCCATATGCTTTCCCCAAAGCCTCCTATCAACAGCAAGACGGACCTTGATCGGTCACCCCTCAAAGCCCGTCTTGCGCATACGCGCGCTTAGTCGCGCGTCTTTTTAACGATGGTAAAGTCCGGAGCCATGCTCACGACAACATCGGCCGCGCTCGACGCAAAGCGTCGGCCCGCATCGAGCTCGCGCGAAACGATCGAGATTCGAGCTCCCTCGACACCCCGAAGCATGCGGCCCAAAACAGGCTGCACCGGCGTATACATGCGCACGGTATGCTCGTCCGAGTCGCCCCGGAAGAGCGGCGCATGCATGTTGCCGATCTCCCAGCACGCATGCGCGAGTGCAATCGGATCCATGCGGTCGACTTCGACCAAATAGACCTCGGCGCTGCGCAGGCGCACGACAACCGCCACGGGCACCATGCCCGAACGGTCAATGGCGAGCACGTCGCCATCGGCAAGACGACCGCCGTCGGCAGTATCCAGCCGAACATCGATCGTGCGTCCCAGCTCCGTCACGCCCACAAACGCGCAGGCATCAGCCTGGTCCCAATCGAGCAGTAGCTCGTCAACTTCAAAGACACCGCCCAGCTCCCGGCGAAGTAGGAGTTCATAGGACGGATCGTTGAGATTTCCCAAGCATGTCGTCGAAACCAAGCGTTCAGGCATACTCTAGCCCTCGACCTCGACGAGCTCGATATCAAAGTTGAGGTCCTTGCCGGCCAGCTCGTGGTTGGCGTCGAGCGTCACGGCCTCGGGCGTCACGTCGATGACGACGGCGGGGACGGGCATACCGCTCGGCGTGGACAGGAAGAGCTTCATGCCCTTCTCGATCTGCTCGATGTTGGGAACCTGTTCGGCCGGGAAGGTAATAACCATCTCGGGGTTGTGCTCGCCGTAGGCATCGGCGGCCGGGATGTGCACGGTCTTCTTCTCGCCCACCTGCATGTCGACAACAGCGGCATCGAAGCCCTTGATCATCTGACCGGCGCCGCAGGTGAACTCCAGCGGCTCGCCGCGATCGTAGGAGCTATCGAATTGCGTGCCGTCGTCGAGCGTGCCGCGATAATGAGTCTTGACCTTCTTGCCCTGGTTGGACATGGAAACCTCCGTGATAAGGGCGGCGCACAACGCGGGCCGCCATGAACATATGGCGCTAACTATACCCTAGTCATACAATTCAAAGACAGTTTGCAAAGAAACGCTGCAACCGGAGGAACCATGGCATATCCCGTATTTGACCTACACTGCGACACCGCCGACCGCATCGGCTGGGCCACGCTCGATCTCGACCTGCGCTTTACCGCCGGCACCGACGGTTATTTCCCCGGCGACGAAACGCATCCGCAAGATTTCGACCTCATCGAGGGCAACGCCTGCGCCATCTCGCTCGCAAAGATCGGCAACACGCCGTGGGCACAGTGCTTCGCCACGTTTGTCCCCGACGAGATTCCCACCGCCCACGCCGCGCGCTTCCAGGCGCAGATCATGGCGCACATGAGCGGCCAGGCAATGCTTAACCACGACCGCATGGTCAACGTACGCAGCGCGGCAGACATTCGCCCTGCGCTCAAGGGCGGCAAGGTCGCCTGCATCCACACTATCGAAAACGCCACGTTCTTTGCCGAGGACCCCGCGCTGATCGAGGTGCTCAAGAGCTTGGGCGTGCTCATGTCATCACTCAGCTGGAATGCGCAGGGACCGCTCGCGAGCGGACACGATACCCACGCCGGCCTCACCGCCGCCGGCATCGAGGCGCTTACGCAGATGGAGCACGCCGGCATGGTGCTTGACGTCTCCCATCTTAACGACGAGTGCTTTGACGAAGTTGCCGCCCGCGCCACGCGCCCCTTCGTCGCCAGCCACTCCAACTCCCGTGCGGTTTGCGGCGTCAAGCGCAACCTTACCGACGACCAGTTCCGCACCATTCGCGACATGGGCGGCATCGTCGGCCTCAACTACTGCAGCGAGTTCCTGTCTAACGAAGCAACCGACGAGACCGCTGCAGATGTCACCTTCGACCAGCTGGCGGCCCATATCGAGCACTGGCTCGACCTGGGCGGCGAAGATGTCATCGCGCTCGGCGGCGACTGGGACGGCGCCACGGTGCCCGCTTTCCTCTCCGATGCCAGCATGATGCCCGAGTTCCAGAACATGCTCTCCAAGCACTTTGGCAAGACCGTGATGCAAAAGCTCTGCAGCGACAACGCGCTTGCCTTCTTTGAGCGTTATTAGTTTCACATCCCTTGAGCGGGCCGGCATGCCGAACGGTCGACATGCCGGCCCGTCCCCAACCCAAAGGACCGCTTTTGACGCAGCAATTTACGATTTCCGTATCTCGACCGGATGGGACGGCCTTGCCCGTCATCGTTACCAAAAAACGCGTCAAGAACTTCAACCTACGCGTCACATCGAGCGGTGAGGTCCACGCCAGCGCACCGCTCGGCGCCGGTCGCGAGCGCATCGAAGCGTTTGTGAAGCGCAACAGCGCCTGGATTATCGGCCGACTTGCCCAGCGCGAGCAACGTCAGGCGACGGCGCGAGAGCCGCTCAGCCCCTCGTCCATCATTGCACTTTGGGGCAAGCCCATCACGGTACAGGACGCACTCGATCACAACTTTGCATCGCCCGCACCGCGGCCCAAGCAGGCCACCTTCGCAAGTTTTATGGGTACCGACGAATCGGACGAAGGCCCACAGGCCAAGCGGCGCGCAATCCTCGACGGCCTAACGTCCGACGAGCTCCAAGCCCACATCGACCAGCTCTATACGTCCGAGGTCACATCGGCGCTGCGCGATATGGTGCACGCGTACGAAATCGCAATGGGTGTCGCCGTCTCCCGCGCCTCCGTGCGCAGTATGAAGACGCGCTGGGGCTCATGCACGCCCAAAACCGGCGCCATTCGCATCGCACGCGAACTGGCCGCCTACCCTGTCGAATGCCTCGACATGGTTGTCGCCCACGAGCTCGTTCATCTGCTCGAGCCGAGCCACAATCAACGGTTCCATGCCCTGCTCGACACGTACTGCCCCGACAATAGAGCCCTGTCGCAGCGGCTCAAAAAACCGCCCGCCGACGAGCTCTAGCGTCGCCTAACGCACGCGCTCGATCTCGACGCCGCAGCTTGCCAGGGGCAGGCCAACAGGAGCCCACGGCTTATCGAGCTTGATGCGCACACCAAGCAGCGAGGGATAACGACGCAGCAGCATCTGGGCCACACCCTCGGCTGCCGCCTCGATGAGTTTAAACGTGTGCTCGCGCAGATAGCCATCAACATCGTGGCACACCGAGCCGTAGTCAATCGAGGCATCCAGGTTATCGTGCTCCCCCGCCGCGCGCAGGTCGGCATAGAGCACCAGAGAAACGATGAACTTCTGACCCAGCGCGTTCTCCTCGGGATACACGCCATGGTTGGCAAAAACCTCAAGGCCGTCAATGACAATACGATCGGCATGGCGCAAATCGTCATAGCTCACATGGGGCACCGCCGTTGCGGTGGATATTTCGCCCCTTCCACGGCGGGCGAGCTCGGCGCCTTCAGTCTTGGTTGCATTCTCGGGCAGTTTCTTGTTACTCATCGCGATCGTCTCCTTCGTTTAGAACCCCGACCGCGCAAACTAACTACACGCGAATCGACAGGTTCTTTTTATCATCGCTCCAGTTGCAAGCATTGCGCGCGGGGCATGCAAAGCAGGCGCGCGACGCTTTGTCGGCCGCATAGAGCAGACGCTCAAGCGGTTGGCTGTTCACGCGCAGCTTTCGATGGCCCAGAATGGCCGTCTTAATGGCTGCGGCATCGGCCGGCTCAAACGCCACATCATCGGGCATGCCGCCGAGAATCGCATCAGCGACGCGTTCGCTTGCAACATCATGGGATATACCCGATTCATACTGTTCATCTTTGCCGATATCGTGAAGAAGTGCCGTGGCGTAGATGACCTCGCGGTCAAATTCGAGCTGCTCCTCGAGATTCTTGATCCACATAATGCGAGCGACATCGAGCAGATGGTCAATACCGTGGCGGCAGAAGATGCGCCCCGATTCCAACTGTACGATGTTGCCCAGGTGCCGCCGGAACAGCCCGTTGGCACAAATGTAATCAATGCGAGGCATGGCACCAAAGGGGGCCAGGCCCGAAGCCATAAAGCCGCGACGCGACGTCCCCTCATCGGTCTTCGATGTAAAGTCGTTGACGACTCTCATGGTTAGCGGCCCAGCATCCTAAAGAAACGCTCCTCGAGCGCGGGATCGGTCTCAAAGACGCCGCGGCGAGCAAGCGTCACGGTCTTGGTGCCGGGCTTTTGCACGCCACGCATCGTCATGCACATATGCTCGGCCTCCATCAACACAATCGCTCCCTGGGGAGCGAGATAATCCATGAGGGCATCGGCAACCTGTGTGCACAGTTGCTCCTGCAGCTGAAGACGGCGGGCATAAACCTCAACCGTGCGGGCGAGCTTGGAAAGCCCAGCCACCCGACCGTTAGGGATATAACCAATGGCGGCCTTGCCATAAAACGGCAGCAGATGATGTTCGCACAGCGAGTAGAACGTAATGTCGCGCTCGATAACCAAATCGTTCGAAGCGACGGCAAAGGTTTTGGACAGGTGCTCCTCGGCACTCTGGTCCATGCCGCCGGCGATCTCACCATACATACGGGCAACGCGCGCCGGGGTCTCCAGCAGGCCCTCACGAGTTGGGTCCTCGCCTATGCCCTCAAGCAACAGCTTAATGGCGGCCTCGACTTTTTCCTGATCGACCATCTGGGCCTCACTTTTCCGATTTCACGTTCGCGCTATGGTACCACGCCCTCCGGCATCGACCACAAGCTACATAGTATGGGTCGAATAGACCGGATCATCACGCCAAAGTTCAACCGCATCACAAAGCGCAATGCCCTCGCGCTCAGCACGGGCGCGCGTAGCGTTCATATCGATCACGCGCTGGTTGCTCGAGCCCCTAAAGCGCAGCGTGATATCGTACAGGTCCTGAACAAACGGGCCGTCCACCAACATGTCGAGGCAGGCAAGGATGCGGTCCGTCACCTCGGTATGATGACGACCGCCCGGCATAAGCTCCTCGAGTACGTCGCCAGTAAAGCACCAAATAGTCTTCCCCGACCCCACTGGATAGGCCGCGCGAACACGCTCGACAAAATCAACGAGCCCAGCCTGATTCTCGGGCTCCATGGGCTCCCCGCCCAGAATCGTCAGGCCATCAATAAAGGGATGGTCGAGGCTCTCGATAATCTTGTCCTCGACGGTGCGATCAAACGGCTCGCCCGCAGCAAAGTCCCACGCGACAGAGTTAAAGCAGTTCTTGCACCCACGACGGCACCCACTCACAAACAGAGAAGTACGAACGCCTTCTCCATCAGCAATGTCGAAATACTTAATGTTCGCGTAGTTCATAGGTAACCTTCCTGGGGGTCTGGAGTATATCATCCCGTCCTCAAACATTCTCGGCCTTCGGCCTGCGAAACTGCGGGCGGGACGATATACTCCAGACCCCTCGCGAGCGATACTCAATGAACTCAGCGAACATCGAGTATAGGGTTCGAGGTCCAATAAAAACAATGCTGCAGCTCAACCGTTATCGCAAGCAGACCGTTGTCGCAGGTCAACTCATTTCCGCTAAGAACTTCGAGGAGTGAGCAGGCTGTGTGCTGCATCTCAGCTACATCAACTTGGCCGCCCCGTAGCGAGGCCCCGGACCTTTGCTCGATATGAGTTCCGCACGAACAGGAGGCGCCAGTGGCACCTCCGTCGTGAGCCAGGACTGTCCGAAATAGCGAGTAAAGGTCCGGGGCCTCGCTACGGGGCGGCCTGGGATGACTATTAGAGATGCAGCACGCGGTCGCGGATCTCCTCGGTTCGACCCTGGTTCCAGAACTGGGTACCGATGTAGCCGCACGTGCGACGGGCGACATTCATCTTCTCCTGGTCGCGGTTGCCGCAGCTGGGGCACTCCCACACCAGCTTGCCGTCATCCTCGACAATCTTGATCTCGCCATCGTAGCCGCACACCTGGCAGTAGTCGCTCTTGGTGTTGAGCTCGGCGTACATGATGTTGTCGTAGATGTACTGCATCACGCGGATGACAGCCTTGAGGTTGTCCTGCATGTTGGGAACCTCGACGTAGGAGATGGCACCGCCCGGCGAAAGCTGCTGGAACATGCCCTCGAACTTGAGCTTGTCGAATGCGTCGATCTCCTCGGACACGTGGACGTGGTAGCTGTTGGTGATGTAGCCCTTGTCCGTCACGCCCGGGATGATGCCAAAACGACGCTGCAGGCACTTGGCGAACTTGTAGGTCGTCGACTCAAGCGGGGTACCGTACAGCGAGAAGTCAATATCGCTTTCGGCCTTCCACTCGGCGCACTTGTCGTTCATGCGCTGCATGACGGCCATGGCAAAGGGCGTGCCCTCCTTCTCGGTGTGGCTGTGGCCCGTCATGTACTTGACGCACTCATACAGGCCGGCATACCCCAGGCTGATGGTGGAATAGCCGCCCACGAGCAGCTTATCGATCGTCTCGCCCTTCTTCAGACGCGCCAGGGCGCCGTACTGCCAAAGAATCGGTGCGGCATCCGAAAGCGTACCCATCAGACGCTCATGACGGCACAGCAGGGCGCGGTGGCACAGCTCGAGGCGCTCGTCGAAGATTTTCCAGAACTTGTCCATGTCCTGATGCGAGCTCAGCGCGACATCGGGCAGGTTGATGGTCACAACACCCTGGTTAAAGCGGCCATAGTACTTAGGTTTGGTCGGGTCATAGTTCAGCGCGTTGGCAACATTGTTAAAGCCGTTGCCCGAGCGGTCGGGCGTCAGGAAACTGCGACAACCCATGCAGGTGTAGCAATCGCCGTTGCCGGCGGTCTCGCCCTTCGACAGCTTGAGCTCGCGCATCTTCTTCTCGGAGATGTAATCGGGCACCATGCGCTTGGCGGTGCACTTGGCAGCCAGCTGGGTCAGGTAGAAGTACGGAGAATTCTCGTGAACGTTATCGTCCTCGAGTACATAGATAAGCTTGGGGAATGCCGGGGTAATCCACACACCGGCTTCGTTCTTAACGCCCTCATAGCGTTGACGAAGCGTCTCCTCCACGATCATGGCAAGGTCGTGCTTCTCCTGGGGCGTACGGGCCTCATTGAGATACATAAAGACCGTCACGAACGGCGCCTGGCCATTGGTGGTCATAAGGGTCACGACCTGATACTGAATCGTCTGGACGCCGCGACGGATCTCATCGCGCAGACGGTCCTCAACGACCTCACGGACCTTTTCGGCAGATGCCGAAACACCGAGCTCCTCGAGCTCGCGGGCAACCTCGCCGCGAATCTTTTGACGGCTCACCTCAACAAACGGGGCAAGATGGGTCAGCGAAATAGACTGGCCGCCGTACTGGGAGGAAGCAACCTGGGCGATAATCTGCGTCGCGATGTTGCAGGCAGTCGAGAAGCTGTGCGGCTTCTCGATCAGCGTGCCCGAGATAACGGTGCCGTTCTGGAGCATGTCCTCCAGGTTCACCAGGTCGCAGTTATGCATGTGCTGGGCAAAGTAGTCAGAATCGTGGAAGTGGATCAGGCCCTCATTGTGGGCATCCACGATCTCCTGGGGCAGCAGCACACGCTGAGTCAGATCCTTTGAAATCTCGCCGGCCATATAGTCGCGCTGGACGGAATTGACGGTCGGGTTCTTGTTAGAGTTCTCCTGCTTGACCTCTTCGTTATTGCACTCGATCAGCGACAGAATCTTGTCGTCGGTCGTGTTCTTCTGGCGCTTCAGGCTCTGAACATAGCGATAGATGATGTAGTGGCGGGCGACCTCGTAGCAGTCGAGACGCATGATCTCGTCCTCGACCAAATCCTGGATCTCCTCGACCGAAACGGTGTGGCCCGCGTTCTCGCATGCCTCGGCGACGTTTTGCGCCGCATAAACCACCTGGCGGTCGGTAAGACGAGAGCTCTCCTCGACCTCCAAGTTTGCGGCGCGGATGGCATTGACGATCTTATCGATGTCAAAGACAACCTCGGTGCCGCTGCGCTTGATGATCTTCATCCTCTTGCCTCTTTCGCGTCGTAGCCTCATTGCGCTTCAGAGCCAAACGATGCCCGGCAGGGCCTGCCCCTGCCTTGCGGCGCCGTCGCGCAATCTGTGTTCTCGATAAACCATAAGCCTCCATGCGGACATTCCCTAGAGCCAATCAAGCGGTTCAAGGACACGTTCAAAAGAGGCAGTTAAGGTCTTCGTTCTCTGTCCGCCATCTATCATACGACAAAGAAGCATCTATATCCTGTATTCTTTTTTTAGGTCAAACACAACATATAGTGTTTCAGCAGGTCAAAGCAATTGGTCATTTTGCAGACGCATTAAAAATGAGGGGTATTTGACAAGTCGGTAAAACGTTACCAACACGGCTACCTGCATGGCAGTTATAAAACCCCCTTAGTCAAGCCGCTGACAAATCCTACCAAAACCAAGCCGCTCACGCCAAAAGAATCCAAAAGATTATGCTTGACCAACATGTTGCGGTCACGATGGACCAGGACACATGCAATCTGCCGGCGCCCCCACGGGATGCGAAGACCATCGCGTACAGACCTTGGATCAATATTTGGCGGCTTATTTGGCGGCGTGCTTGGTGGCAAAACAAAACAGCCCAGAGGACATAGCCTCTGAGCTGCGAACATTTGGTGGGCGTTAGAAGATTTGAACTTCTGACCTCTTCCGTGTCAGGGAAGCGCTCTCCCCCTGAGCTAAACGCCCAAATGGAGCGGACAACGGGGCTCGAACCCGCGACCCCAACCTTGGCAAGGTTGTGCTCTACCAACTGAGCCATGTCCGCCTGCGAGGATTTAATATACGGGATGATCCACCCAAATGCAAGAACTTTTTTTGAAAAGTTTTGCGACGCCCTCGCGAACCTCGCGAAGACATCAGCCACCACGGAAGGTGTAGGCAAACGCAAGCTCGCCGCAAGAGGCCCCCTACAACTCAGCGAGCATGATCCAGACAGAGCTGTCCTGCGCGAGCCTGCCATCTGCAAGCGGTGATGAGGTGAGCAGGACCCTACCCGCCGGCAGCTCCACGGGTGCTGCACCGAAGTTCGTCACACACGCCCAGCCGTTGTCGCGGCGATAGGCGATGACGCCGCCCTCAGCGCCCTCGGCACCATCCGCAAGGCCGGTGCACCCGTCAAGATCGAGCCACGCAAGATCGTTGGCGCACCCGCGCAGCTTGCGCCGCAGCCAGAGGGCGTCGCGATAGAACGCAAGCATCGATGCCGGGTCCGCTTCTTCCCTATCGGCAGCGTAATCGGAAAACCATGCAGGCTGTGGCAGATGGGGCGCCGCATCGGCGTCCGCCGGTGAAAACCCAAACGATCCGCCCTGCGCGGGATCGTCCGCTGCCACCCACGGCAGGGGCACACGACAGCCGTCGCGCCCCTTCTCGCGCTTCGGTCCGTGCGTATTGGTCGCAGTGGGATCTTCGAGTGCAGCCCACGGGATGTCAGCCACCTCAAAAAGGCCGAGCTCCTCACCCTGATACACGTATGCCGAGCCCGGAAGCGCCAACTCAAGCAAAAGGGCTGCCCGCGCGCGGCGCTCGCCGAGTTCACGGTCCTCGTCATAAGACGACCCGTCGCGTAAGAGCCAGTCGAGCGCAATCTGATGGTAGCGCGTCGCCTTGATTTGCGGCAGGGCATAGCGTGTCGCCACGCGCGGCACGTCGTGGTTGGAGAGTACCCAGGTCGAGGCGGAATCGGATTCGATGGCCGCCTTCAAGCCCTTCTCGATTGCAGCGTGCATGTCATCATAGGTCCAAGTGGCCTTGGCGAACTCAAAGTTGAATGTCTGGCCAAGCTCGCTGGGGCGTGCGTAGAGATACTGGCGCTCGGGCAGAACCCACGCCTCGGCAACGGCGCTGCGCGGCGGATCATAACGGTCGAACACGCGGCGCCACTCGCGATAGATCTCATGGACCTCGTTGCGGTCCCACAGCGGATGGGTGCCGTCCTCAACCATGTCATCGCCCTCGGCGAGATGCCACCGGTCGAGGTCATCGCGGTCGAGATCCTTGGCGAGACCGTGCGCCACATCAATGCGAAAGCCATCGACGCCTCGATCGCTCCAAAACGCCAGGACGTCGCAAAAGAACGCATGAACCTCGGGACACGACCAGTCAAAGTCCGGCTGCTCGGGCGTAAACATGTGCAGATACCACTGACCGTCCGCGACGCGCGTCCAGGCGGGGCCGCCAAAGTTGGCATTCCAATTGGTGGGAGGCAGCTCGCCGTGCTCGCCGCGACCATCGCGGAAGATATAACGGGCGCGCTCGGGTGATCCGGGGCCGGCGGCAAGAGCGGCTTTGAACCAGGGGTGCTGGTTGGACGAATGGTTGGGCACGATGTCGACGATGACCTTGATGCCGTGCGCATGAGCCGCAGCGATCATGTCATCGAAGTCGTCAAGCGAGCCGAGACGTGGGTCGACATCGCAGTAGTCCGCCACATCATAGCCGCCATCGACAAGAGGCGATGGGTAAAACGGGCTCAGCCAGATAGCCTCGATGCCCAGCTGCTCAAGATAGTCCATCTGCTGGGTAATGCCCGCGATATCGCCCAGACCCGAACCAGTCGAATCCTTAAACGAGCGCGGATAGATCTGATAGATCGCGGCATCGGACATCCATGGGCGCGACGAGGACTTTTCTGTAGCCATGGGATGAGTCTCCCTTGCAACGAGGTTTTGCGAGATGCCCACGATGATACGCCCAAAGCGGACATTCGCGGCAAACAACGCCACAGCCACGCCCCAAAACGCTCGCTCCCTCTCGGGTTCGAGTCTCCTGGGACGAATCGATCGATCAGTGAAAAGAACGGAAGGCCCACTCCTCCGGCCACGACAGCGAGCGGGCTCCGGGTGCCCCAAGTTGCCGCGAAAGAGGAGGGAAGCGTACTTTATGTACGCGACCGACGATTGAGGGGCAAGATGGGGTGCCCGGGGCTCGCGCAGCGTCAACAAAAAACGCGGTTCGTTAGAACCGCGTAAGATAGTTGGAGCGGACAACGGGGCGTCTGCGTATTCGCTTCGCGGATCCGCACCGGCTTCGGCCGCCTGCCGGCGTCCTCGCCAGCTCGCTACAAACGCTCCGCGTTTGCTTAACGCTCGCTCCCTCTCGGGTTCGAGCCCAAGCGATGGGTACGAAAAAGCCCGGCTACCGTAGTAGTCGGGCTGCTGCGTTTGGAGCGGACAACGGGGCTCGAACCCGCGACCCCAACCTTGGCAAGGTTGTGCTCTACCAACTGAGCCATGTCCGCATATGTAAAACAAAACGGGCGCCGGAGCGCCCGGATGTTGCTTGGAGGCGAAGCCCGGATTCGAACCGGGGGTAAAGGCTTTGCAGGCCTCTGCCTTACCACTTGGCCACTTCGCCGAAAAAGGACCGCCTAAACGGTCCGGAAATGCAATGGAGCGGACAACGGGGCTCGAACCCGCGACCCCAACCTTGGCAAGGTTGTGCTCTACCAACTGAGCCATGTCCGCTTGCGGGTTATTAATTTACGCGAGTTGTCCAAAAGACGCAAGTACTTTTTTCAAAAAACTTGTCTGCCGCATGTTCTTAGTAGCTAAACGCGCTAAAGCGATTGGCTAGGCACACGACTCCAGCGCTCCGCTAAACAGCTTCACCATCTGCACGCGCGTGCCGGCGCCGTCCGTACGACGAGCAACCTCCACGTTATCGACGAGCATACGCATAAGCTTGATACCACGGCCGCGCTCCTCTGATGCGACCGGTTCGCTCGTTTCATCGATAGAATAGCCGGCACCTCGATCAAGCACCTCAACCACAACGCGATCGCCATAGGCCTGAACCGTCAGGACGCACCCGATACCGCCCGCATGGTCATAGGCATTACCCAGCGCCTCCCCCGACGCCAATGCGACATCGTAGCGCTCGTCACGGCGCAACGGAAGCGATTCAAGGAGTTCGGCGATGCGATGTCGGTAGTATGGAAGATTCTCGATACCCTGACGGACCTCGACGCTCTTACTCCAGCGAGGCAGCTCCCCCACCGGAATGGCGGGAATAGGCTCCCGTGTCGGCCCCGCGACATGAAGAATATCGACAAGACGAGCAATCTCCAAAAAGCGAACAACTTCACCCGATGCATTGACGAGCGAGAGCAGGCCTTCTCGCCTCATGAGCTCACGAGCGCGCGTAAGCAGGAATGCCAAGCCCGTCGAATCGATAAAGCTAACAGCCTGACAGTTGATGACGACACGACGCACGCCGCGGCCAATCAAAGCATCCAACCGCCGACGCAGCGCAGGCACCGTGGCGATGTCGATATCGCCTGGTGGCGTCAAAACCGCTATGTCATTCCACTCATTCATACGACCATGGTTCCCCAAAAAAGCCCACTCGATGCATTCGTTTCCCCAACCGTACGGATTCAGCCCGCCCAGCGTCGTCTATGAACGACCCCGTAAAAACTCAAGGGACACCAATGCAATGTCATCGTCCAGCGCCGATTCGGTAAATCGGTCAAGCTCGCCCAAGACCTTGCCGCAAATGCCCGACACGCCCTCACCCGAGACAGAGAGCAGAAGGTCGCGAAGGCGCTGCTCGCCAAAAAAAGCACCCGAGCGGTCACGCGCTTCGATTGTTCCGTCGGTGTACATAAATAGCATGTCACCAGGAGCGAACGTAAACACGCCTGTCTCGTACACCATGCTCTCAAAGGCACCGATTACCCCCGATTGGCATCCAAGCAGCTCGACCTCTCCCCCACGAGCCTCGCCGCCACCCAGCGGCATCGACTCTGGCCTGATGACCATGGTCGGAGGATGGCCCGCCGAACAATACGTTGCGCGTCCGGCTTTAAGGTCAATCTTGGCGATAAAGGCCGTCACGAACGTCTCGACCCTCGAAAAGCCCATAAGCATGCTGTTAAGAGAGCGTGCCATGCGGGCCGGTCCAGCGCCCTCCCAGGCATATGCCGTCAGGGCCGTCTTGACGAGTGCGGACATCGATGCAGCCTCAATGCCTTTGCCAGACACATCGCCCAGAATCATGACGGCGCAATCGTCGGGAAGACGGATGAGCGTATAGAAATCGCCGCCGACCAACGCCGAGTTCGTGGCCGACAGGTACACCGAATCGGCGGCGATTCCCGGAACATCCCCCAGTGAATTTCTCATGCCAATCTGGAGGGTCTGAGCGATATGGCGCTCCTCACGCTTTTGAGATTCGCCTTCATAGATCAGTTCAAAGTCATGAGCCAAGTGCACCAAGTAGTCATATTCAAGGTCATCAATCGGCTCTTGGCTACCATCACGAAGCAGCAGCGCACGCGTCGTCGGCCCCTTCGCAACAGAAGCAGGAACGATTGCGTCGTTACTGTGCTTGCCATCGCCCTCAGGGCGTGGGCGCCCCGCCTCGATGCCGGCGTCGACGTAGAGACCCTGGCAAGGCAGGCCATGCGCTCTAAGCCAGCCTCCCATAGGCATCGATTCGTCAACGCGAGTTATACGGACGTGTTTAAGGTCCTCGGCACTCGTGCCGCCCAAAACAGATGCCTCAAAGCCATCAGGGGCAGCCCCCAGACGTGCCGCTGGCGCCGTCGTGGAAAAGAAAAGCTTCTCGGGATCGTCCGGCAAAGCAACGCGACTGCCGCCTTCAAAATCTATGACGTAGGAATCCAGACTGGCGTCATACTCAACAGGGCAAAAATGGCAGTTGAGCATATTGCAGATCTCGGACGACACCGCCTGGGTAGCCGCGGCGGAATCGTCTAGAAAGGTAAACAACTCATCACGCAGCACATTGAGGGAACGACCAAGCTCGGCCGTGCGACGGGAGCGAAGGCTCGATGCCATGCCGACCAGCTGGATAGACAGGTAATCGCAAATGACCTCGAGCACATTAACGTCATAGGCGAGCGGTGCCTGGGGGCGTTTCCAACCAACTTCCAGCACGCCGAGGATCTGCGTACCGTAAAAAACGGGAAGACAGATTTCACTGCGGTACGGAGGCATATCCTGCATGCGCAACAGGTGCTTTGAACGATTATCCAGGTCCATGAACATACCGGAGGCGGCCTTATCGCCCTCAAGGTCCTGTTGGATCGACAAGCGACAGGCGCGCGACTCGCGAAGAACATACGTCGGAATGCCAGCGCCATACGGCAAAAACTCGGGCAGGTAGCTGTCGTACAGCTCCCTGGAAACACCGCGAAGCTTAAAGCCGCCGCTCTCAGAAAAATAGATAGCGGCACCCGAAGCATCGAGCGTTCCTACAAGCTGGTTCAAAACGGTATCAAGCAGGCTGGGTAACTCATCGGAGCCCACAGTGCTCATAATGACCGAGAGCGTCCCAGAGAGACGCTTGTTCGCCACTCTAAGCTCCGATAACGCACGCTTGAGCTGACGGTCGTGAGAATACTGTTCCTCGATACTGTGAAGCGCCACCAGGACACGTGGTGCGCGGCGCCCAAAGATGCGTGGAGGCGTTACGG
The DNA here is from genome assembly GCA_905202925.1 of uncultured Collinsella sp. Taxonomy (GTDB): domain Bacteria; phylum Actinomycetota; class Coriobacteriia; order Coriobacteriales; family Coriobacteriaceae; genus Collinsella. The sequence continues at coordinate 350,654 of CAJKTW010000001.1, forward strand.
AGCCCGCACGAACCAAGACGGGAATAAAAGAGCCGTCACTTAGCTTGAGCATCAGTTCGTTCTCGGAGCCATCAGTATCAAATGGCAGACGATGTTCCGTCGCACGTTCAAAAGCGGACGAGTACAGGACGTCTTTAACATCTCCACCGATGACGTCGGCGCGTTCCTCGCACATCAAACCAAGTAAGCGATTATTCACATGCAGAATGGTTCCGTCGAGCTCGCAGATGATGACAGCATCGCTCGTGATCTCGACTAGTTGGGCAACGTCTGCCCACTCGTTGCGTTCAAGCGTTTCCATCGTGGACCCCACCGTCTATCGGTAACAAAAAAGCCTCCGAAGAGGCTTCTCAAATGCGATGGTGTCGGAGGCGGGACTTGAACCCGCATGACCAAAAAGCGGTCACTAGCACCTCAAGCTAGCGCGTCTGCCAATTCCGCCACTCCGACATGCTATGTTGTTGATTCGCAGTTCGTTTTGTTCGACCCGCGCGTTCAACGAGGAAGATAATAACCTATGATTCGAGAACTGTGCAAGCACTTTTTTCAAAAAAGTTTACGAATTTGTAAATGCGCAGGTAGATCCGTATGCCCGGCCCCGAATCGGTGTTGCCTCCCGGCGCGTCCTCGGGCATGGGCGATATTTTGCTACGCACTTCATGCTGCAAAATATCGCTCCCCCTGCGGAATGCGCCGGGAGGCAACACCGATTCGGGGCCTACCAACACATACTCCAGGCACAGTTCTCAAACATGTTCTGGGGCTGATGCAAATTTGGTGGCTCGGCAAAGCCGAGCCCTTATATGGGGAGGCCGGAGCCAAAGCTCCGGCCTCACTAACTTTCCTATTAGATTAAGTGAGCGATCAAGGAATCTCACTCCCCTCTGCCGCGTTAACGCAGGGCCCGCCCTGGTGTTGCTTTTCAGAACGTCCCGCAGGACGGAGGAAGCCCCGCAGCGCGTAGCGCGCAGCGGGGCTTCCGACATGTCCGAGGACGTTCTGAAAAGCAACACCAGGGCGGGCCCGAACGAGAACACCGACTACAGGTCGATGTGCGATTCCTTGATCGGGAACGGCTCGGCGAAGTGGCAGGCGCAGCAGTGACCCGGTGCGACTTCCTTAAACTCGGGAAGCTTCTCGGAGCAGATGCCCTGCGCGATCGGGCAGCGCGTGTGGAAACGGCAACCGGTCGGCGGATCCAGCGGCGACGGCGGATCGCCAGCGAGAATGATGCGCTTGCGGGTCTTCTGGATATCCGGATCGGGCACCGGCACGGCAGACAGCAGCGACTGCGTGTACGGGTGGTGCGGCTCACTGTAGAGCGTCTTCCAGTCCGAAACCTCGACCATCTTGCCCAGATACATAACGGCAACGCGATCAGAAATGTGCTGCACGACAGAGAGGTCGTGAGCAATGAAGAGATAAGCCGTACCGAACTTGTCCTGGAGCTCCTTAAGAAGGTTCAGAACCTGGGCCTGAATGGATACGTCAAGCGCAGAGACGGGCTCATCGCAGATAATCAGCTTGGGCTTGAGCGCAAAGGCGCGGGCAATGCCGACACGCTGGCGCTGGCCGCCCGAGAACTCGTGCGGATAGCGGTTGATGTGCTCGGGGTTCAGTCCGACGACGTCGAGAAGCTCGCGGACACGCTCGATACGCTCTTCCTTGGTACCCACGCCGTGAATGGTCATGGGCTCGGAGACGATCTCGCCGATGGTCATACGAGGGTTCAGCGATGCATAAGGATCCTGGAAGATAAACTGCATCTCACGACGCATATCCTTGATCTCGTGCTTGCTCATCTCGGCAACATCTTTGCCCTGGAAGAACACCTTACCGGCAGTCGGCTTGGTCAGACGCATGATGGTGCGACCCGTGGTGGACTTACCGCAACCAGACTCGCCGACCAGGCCAAAGGTCTCGCCCGGATAAATCTCGAACGAAATGTCATTCACAGCAGAGACGACACGCTTGGAAAAACGCTTGGCGAACATGCCGGACTCTGCAGGGAACTCCTTAGAAAGATGCTCGACCTTCAGCAGCGGAGTGCGCTCGTTATTGTCTGTCATTTACGCCTCGCCTCCCTTCTTGGAATCCTTGCGCGTACGGGACGTCTCAGGAGCGTTCTTGAGGAACTCGGGGTCACCGGAGTAGTGGCACGCAGAGTAATGGCCAGACTCGGTAACAACGCGCTCGGGGCGCTGCTTGCGGCACTTGTCCGTCGCATAGGGGCAACGAGGAGAGAAGACGCAGCCCTCAGGCAAGTTCATGAGCGAAGGCGGGTTGCCGTGAATCGGCGTAAGAGGCTTCTTCTCCTCGATGGCCTGCTCCGGAATGGAACGAATAAGACCCCAGGTGTAGGGATGGCGGCTCTCGTAGAAGATTTCCTCAGCAGTACCGAACTCGACGGGACGGCCGGCGTACATAACCATGATCTTATCGGCCATATCGGCGACGACGCCCAAGTCATGGGTAATCATGATAATGGCGTTGCCGTTCTTCTGCTGCATCTCCTGCATGAGCTCGATAATCTGAGCCTGAATGGTAACGTCCAGAGCCGTCGTGGGCTCGTCGGCAATCAGGATATCGGGATCGCAGGCAAGAGCCATGGCAATCATGACACGCTGACGCATACCGCCGGAGAACTGGTGCGGATACTCGTTGACGCGCTTCTCGGGCTCGGGAATACCCACGAGGTCCAAGAGCTCGGTGGCGCGCTTGAGCGCCTCCTGCTTGGAGTAGCCACGATGCAGACGAAGGCCCTCGCCCACCTGCTTACCGATCTTATAGACCGGGTTAAGGGAGGTCATAGGATCCTGGAAGATCATCGCGATATCGTTACCGCGAATGTGCTGCATCTCTTCCTCGGTCATCTCAAGGATAGAACGACCGCGATAGCGAACGTCACCGCCCTCAATCTTTCCCGGAGGCATCGAGATAAGGCCCATGATGGTCATGGCGGTCACGGACTTACCCGAGCCGGACTCGCCGACGACGCCCAGGGTCTCGCCGCGATCGAGCGTGTAGGACACACCGTCGACAGCGCGAACCACGCCATCCTCGGTGTGGAAATACATCTTAAGGTCATCGACCTCGAGCAGATGCTGGCCCTCGGGAACCGGCTGGTCCTTCAGGTCCACATAGTTCTTGTTCTTCTTCATCCTTATGCGTCCTTCATCTTGACGTCGAGGGCGTCGCGCAGACCGTCACCCAGCAGGGTGAAGGCGAGCACCGTCGAGAGAATTGCCAGACCGGGCATGATCATCATCCAGGGAGCAGTCAGAAGATACTGCTGACCGTCCTGAATCATGGAGCCCCACGAAGGCGTAGGCGGAATAACGCCCATGCCGAGGAAGGACAGAGCGGACTCGGTCAAAATGGCACCACCAATGTTCATGGTCGCGTAGACCACGATGGAGGCGACGGAGTTCGGGAAGATGTGACGCACGACGATACGAGCATCGGATGCGCCCATCGCGCGCGCAGCGTCAACATAGTCGTTTTCCTTGACCGTCAGGATCGCGGATCGGAAGACGCGCGCAATCGAGGGCCAGCCGAGAATACCGATGGCGATAAAGACGTTCTGAAGACCACGGCCGATAACGGCGATCATGGCGACAACGAACAGCACGTACGGGAACGCCAGGAAGATATCCGCGAAGCGCATGATGATCGTATCCCAGATGCCGCCATAGAAACCGGCCAGGGCGCCCATGATCAGACCGATCACCGTGGAGATGGCGGTGGCCATAATACCGACGGAAAGCGAAACGCGCGCGCCGTAGATAACTCGGACGAGAATGTCGCGGCCAAGGGCGTCGGTACCAAACGGGTGCTCGGCACACGGAGCCAGCAGCGAAGTCTCGGCCATGGTCGTCGAGTCAGAAGCCGTCGGCGACCCGAGCCAGGGCTTAGCCCACAGGTCTGCGGTCAAGGCAACCAAAACGACGATGATAATCCAGCAGATACCGATAACGGCGAGCTTATTCTTGCGAAGACGCTTGAAAGCGTCGCCCCACAGCGTGCGGGACTTGGCGGGAGCAGATGCGGCCTTAGTGGCGGTAGCCTGCTCCTGAGACTGAGAATCAGTTTCCTGCATGAGACGTACCTCCCTTAGGCCTTATCCGACGGACCGCCGAGGCGGATACGCGGGTCGAGGAATGCATAGCTAATGTCGACGAGAAGGTTGATCACCATAACGACGACAACAATGAGCGTAACGCCGCCCATAACGATGGGCCAGTCGCGCATGCTAATGGCGCGGTAGACCTCAGAGCCGATACCGGGCCAGTTAAAGACCGTCTCGGTCAGGATGGCGCCCGAAAGCATGCCGCCGAAGTCGACACCAATATAGGTAACAACGGGGATGAGTGCATTCTTAAGCGCATGCTTGACGATGATCGCGCGATTGGAGAGACCCTTGGCCTTTGCCGTGCGGATGTAATCCTGATTCATGACGTCGAGTAGCTGCGAGCGCATGATGCGGGCAGCATAGGCGGTCGAAACCGAAGCCAGCGTAATGGTCGGAAGCACATAGTGCATCCAATCCTGATACTGAGAGCTGGAGCCGCCGGCACCCGAGATCGGCATGGAGAATGCGCCGCCGGTGGCATCCTTAAGGATGACGCCAAAGAACAGCTGCAGCAGCATACCGAGCCAGAATGCAGGAACGGCAACGAGGATCGACGTGGTCAGCGTTACCAAAATATCCCAGAAGGAATAGCGCTTTACCGCCGAAATGATACCCGCACCGATACCCATGATTGCCTCGAGCACAATGGCGCACGCGGCGAGTTTAACCGTATACGGATACTTCTGGGCAAAGATTTCCGCAACCGGCAGCTTGCGCTGATACGAATTGCCCAGATCGCCATGAAGCAGACCATTCATGTAATTCAAGTATTGGTCCACAAGCGACGTTGGAACGGGATCGCCGTTCTCGTCAAGGATCGCGTTGCCGTCCTCGTCCGCCTGGACCAGGTGATAGCGCACGCGAAGTTGAAGCTCTACCTCGGGGGACAGAGCCTTGTCTCCACCGATCAGCTTGATCGGGTCTCCCGGCACAATATTCTGGAGGGCGAACAGAATCAACGTAACGCCCAAAAATACCGGGATGAACTGAAGCACACGTTTAACGATGTACTTACCCATACCACTCCCCTATCTAGGGATTAACCTAAATGGGATGCCGATCGCCAGACCGGCATCCCAAAATTACCATCAGCCAGTTTACCCCAGGTTAGGGAGAACTGTATGTTTCCCATGAGGTCTACGTAAATACTTGACCCTCATGGAAGCTGCAAAACTCTTAGGCGAGCTCAGCGGTACCCAGATCGGCGTGCTTCTGCGGATCGACATAGAGGTACTTGACGCGATCGGAGCCGACGATGGTGTGCGTGTAGAACATCACCGGGATAACCGGGCAGTCAGCGGCGACCATAGCGTCAGCCTCCTGCATCTTGGCGATGCGCTCGTCGTCGTCAACCGTGGCACGGGCCTCATCGACCTTGGCATCGAACTCGGGGTTGTTGTAACCAGAGCGGTTGTCGCCACCGAGGGAGTCGGAGTGGAACAGCGGGTACAGGAAGTTGTCCATGATCGGGTAATCGGCGATCCAGCCCAGACGGCCGAACTGATAGTTGAAGTTCTGATACTGCTCGAGCAGGGCAGACCACTCGGGAGTATCGGAGACGGCGGTGACGCCCACCTTGGCGAGGTCGCCGATGATGGACTCCATGATCTCCTTGTGGCCACCGTCCTGGTTGTAGGACAGGGTCACATTGATGCCACGATCGCCGTTAGCGCCAGCGGGAGCGACCTTGTCGAGGTACTCGTTAGCCTTGTCGACGTCATAGGCGCAGAACTCCCATGCGCCCTCCTTGTAGCCGGCAATTCCCGGAGGAACGATGCCGTCAGCGGGGGTACGGGTGCCCTTGAAGATGGTCTTGCAGATGGCCTCACGGTTGATAGCCAGGGAGATGCCCCTGCGCAGGTCAGCGTTGTTGAACGGCTCGGCCGTGGTGTTGCACGTCAGATAGTACGTGGAAGGCTCGGAGCCGAGCAGCATGCGCTCGCCGTCACCCATGGTGTAGCCATCCTTGGACTCGCCGCGGTCCTTCTTGGCGGCGTCGATCTGAGCAACGGGAACGTCGCAGACATCGAGGTTGCCGGCCTGGAACTCCTTGTAAGCGGTCTCCACGTCCTTGATGACCTGGAAGTGGATGGCGTCGATCTTTGCCTTGTCGCCATAGTAATCGTCAAACTTCTTGAGGTTGATCTCCTGACCATCCTCCCACTTGCCGTCCATCATGAACGGGCCGTTACCGACCGGGGCAAGGTAGAAGCTCTTGACATCGGACTCGGCGCACTCGGGAACCGGGGACAGAGCCGGGTGAGAGGCGACGAACGGGAAGTCGGCGTAGGCGGAAGTCAGCTTGACGACGAGGGTCTCGTCATCCGGGCAGGTAACGCCGGACAGCTCGGTAGCGTTACCGGCAAGCAGATCATCATAGCCCTCGACCATGGAAAGGTGGTAGGAGACCTCGGAAGGACCATACTCGGTAGCGATGGCCGACTTGGTGTTGACCAGGCGCTCCCAACCGAGCTTGAAGGACTTGGAAGTAACGTCGTCACCGTTGTGGAACTTGGCCTTCTTGATCTTGAAGGTGAACTCGGTGGCGTCGTCGTTAGCCTCGAAGGACTCGCAAGCCAGCGGAACGATCTCGCCCTTCTCGTTATCGTACTCCGTCAGAGCGTCGAAGAGCTGGTACTCGACCTGAGTGCCCTGATCCTCCTGGACGTTGTAGGGGTCGATGCAGACCGGGTTGTTGATGTAGAAGTTCAGCGTCGAACCGGACTCAGAACCGGAAGCGTCGCCGCCCTTCTTGCCGCATGCGGCAAGAAAAGCCATGGAGCTCGCAGCGAGGGTGCCGCCAACAAAGGCGCGACGACCCATAACGGGCTGGTGGAACATAGAATCAGCCATGCCATCCTCCTTATGAGATAGGACAAAGTGAATTCGGCCGGGCAACGTCGAGACAGCCCGATCGAACCATTCAAACGCGGTCCGCCGTTATGGCTGGTTATGCAGTGCGGACCAACGTTTCGCAATACAGTAGCGCATTTTATGCACAATATGGCGCTAATTCCGGTTAACGGTCGAGAATTTCTTTAGTTAGGCGAAGTATGTGGGGATATTTTGACTCTATTACAAGTCTGTAAATCAAAACCACCCCTAAAAGGGGTGGTTTGCTCTTAGGGTATAACCCTTGGATT
>CAJKTW010000002.1:0-281753 GCA_905202925.1 uncultured Collinsella sp.
GAACGCTCACTTGCATGTATGGTGCCCGAGGCGAGACTCGAACTCGCACGTTGTTGCCAACGGTGGATTTTGAGTCCACTGCGTCTGCCAATTCCGCCACTCGGGCACGTAATGCGTGAGTTAGTTTATCACAGCTTTCTACCGATTAGTCCGAAAATGGAACTTCGAGCATTTCGATGAGTTCGACCGTGCGGAGCATCTCACGCTGACGGCATCCGCGACCGCCGACCGAAGCCTCACCCATCTGGTTATCGTAAGGGTCCTCGCGCATGCCGTCGAAAGAGGGCTCAAACTCTGCCTGGAATCGATTGTTGGCCACCATACGCCACGGGTCGAGATTGCCAAAGTAGTGACGGCGGCGCCACTCCTCCCCCATCCTGCGAGCAGAAGATCCAAATGACACATCGGCGTTGAGCCAACCGGTCTGCGGCGTATAGAACTCTGCCCAGTCGTGCGACCCCACCGAATCGGGCGCAACGTACAGGCCGCTCTGCCAACGGGCGGGCACGCCCGCGATACGGCACATGGTGATAAACGTGAGCGCCATAACGCCGCAATCGCCGCGGAGCGAATGCGCGCAGTCATCGGCAATAGATCCCAAAAGCAAGTACGGCGGCTGATAGCGATAGTCGATATGCTGCGTCAGGTAATCATAGATAGCACGGGCGCGATCGAGCGGATCCTCGAGTCCGTCAACAACACCGGCCGTCAGCTGCAGCAGATACGGCGTGAATGCAATGTGCGGACGGTCCTCGGAAATATCCTCGGGCAGAGGCGCGTCCATACGCGGATGAACCGGAAGTGTGCCACCGTAGACATCACAATAAGCAGCATCGATGTGATAACGATAGGTCACCGAGAATGAGCGTTCACTCGAAGAAGACCACGAGGCGGTACGTGCCGAAGCGTTCGCGGGAGCAACAGCACCCTCCGGCGTCATGTCGAGAATCTCGACCCGAGACTGCTGGCGGCAGGTGGCGGCAACGGGAAGCCAAGCGCGAACGGTCTCCCCCTCTAGAGCGCCGGGGACAGACACAGACGCTTTAAGCGTAATGACGCGAGCCAATCCGTTTTGCGACTCCATCTCCTTGAGCATCTCGTTGCGCAGTGCAATTCCGTCCGTAGGATCGGGACGCATGCCGGGGACCTCTTTGGGATATACGCGAAGCGAATCGAGGAAGTTGTCGAGAACGAACAGCTCGCCATCGATAAAGCGCCAGTCAATACGCTTGCGATTAATCAGGTCATCAAACTGCTCTTCGGTAAACTCTGGCCACTCCTCGCGAATCATCGCAATGGCCCGATCACGCGACACCGAAAAATGAAGCGGCGTCTCGAGCATGCGATACCGCTCCGCACGAACACAAGCAGCCAGCGAAGGCTCAGGGTTCTGCTCCAAAAGGCGATCGCAGGCAGCAACAGCCTGCGTCAAATACCCGGCATCCTTAAGACGAAGAATCTCGGGCGGCAATCCGATATCGAGGTGGCGGAAATCATCGTCGCAAACCTCAACAGAGCATCCAACGGGACCCTCGACAACAACCTGCCCGTCAGCAGGCAAAATATCAATAACAGCCATAACCACTCCCGCGTAGAACGACAACCTGAGCCCATTGTACCGACATAAAAACAAAGCCCCAACCAAGGAGCCACACACGCCGATAAACGGCAGCAGTTTAATCATCTCAGCCCAGTAACCCCGTAGCGAGTTAACAAAGGAGGCCCCGTTTCCCCGGAGCTGTTTCCGTCGCGCGACTTCTGGCAAAGCCAGTAGCCATCTTAATTCAGACTCGTAACCCTGCGGCGGTAAACGAAGGAAGCCCCGTCCCCCGGAGCTGTTTTCTTGGCGCGACTTCTGGCAAAGCCAGGTGAGCGCAAAGGAAACAGTGTAGGGGGACGGGGCTTCCGGCGGGAAGTTTAGCGACGCTTACGCCTTGTTGACGGAGCCAAACTCCTCCATGAGCTCCTTGGTGCGGGCAACGATGTTGTCGCGACCAGGCTTGAGGAGCTTGCGGGGGTCGAAGCCCTTGCCCTGCTGATCCTTGCCAGCCTCGATGTACTCGCGGACGCCCTTGGCGAAGACGAGCTGCAGGTCGGTGTTGACGTTGATCTTGGAGATGCCCAGGGAGATGGCCTTCTTGATCTGATCCTCGGGGATGCCGGTACCACCGTGCAGAACGAGGGGCAGGTCACCGGTCTGAGCCTTGATCTCGCCCAGACGCTCGAAGGAAAGGCCAGCCCAGTCGGCGGGATACACGCCGTGGATGTTGCCGATGCCGCAGGCGAGGAAGTCGACGCCCAGGTCAGCGATCTGCTTGCACTCAGCAGGATCAGCGAGCTCGCCGCTGGAGGTCACGCCGTCCTCGGTGCCGCCGATGCCGCCGACCTCGGCCTCGATGGACATGCCCTTGGAGTGGGCAAGCTCAACGAGCTCCTTGGTGCGGTCGAGGTTAAGCTGGAAGGTCTCCTCGTGAGAGCCGTCATACATGATGGACGTGAAGCCGGCCTCGATGCACTTGAAGCAGTCCTCGTAAGAACCGTGATCGAGGTGAAGGGCGACGGGAACGGTAACGCCCGTGGCCTCGACGGCAGCCTTGACCATGTCGGCGCAGACCTTGAAACCGCCCATCCACTTAGCGGCACCAGCGGTGCACTGAAGGATCAGCGGAGACTTGGCCTCCTCGGCGGCCTGGAGAATAGCCAGGGTCCACTCGAGGTTGTTGGTGTTGAAGGCACCGAGACCGTACTTGCCGGCCTCGGCCTTCTTGAGCATGTCTGCTGCGTTGACGAGCATAAAAGAAACCTCCTGTAAGGTTGCTCCGATAACGCCTGAGATTTTACCACGGCGCACCCGGGCATAAACGTTCGTTTGTTCACGAATATCGTCCAAACAGACTTTTTTGACCGTTTGCCCTACGGAATCAACCCGTTGGGGAAAAATAGCTTGACGTTTGGACGCTTCTCGTGCTTCAAAAGCCGACTATTAAGCTACATCTGCATGAAAGGGTTCTGCATGAGCTCGCGTGCCATGGTGGTCGAATCGCCATGGCCCGTTAAGCAAACGGTATCGGGCGGGAGAAGCCGGGCGAGCTTGGAGAGCGAGCGCAGAATCGCCGCCTCGTCTCCTCCAGAAAGATCGGTGCGGCCATGCCCACCCGGGAATAGCGTGTCGCCCACAAAGGCAATGTTCCCCTGCTCAGTGGCGGCGAACAGAACGATGCCGCCCGGTGTGTGCCCGGGCACCTCAATTACCTGCAGGCAAATGTCGCCCAGCTCAATGGTGTCGCCCTCGGCAAGCAGCCGCGTCGGCTCACCTGGATCGGGCGTCTCGATGCCCCACATCGCTCGCTGCTCCTCGATATTCGCATGCGGCACTGCTGCGTCCTTGCCACACAGCTCGTACAGGGCGTCGGCGCCAACGGCGGCCCGAACTCCAGCGACACCGCCAACATGGTCGGCGTGACCGTGCGTGCAAACGGCGCCGAGCACCTGCACATCCGGGTGTTCGGCTCGAATATGCTCCACCAAGCGCTCGCCTTCCCATGCGGGGTCGATAATCACGCACTCATTGTCCGAAATGACAGCATAGCTATTGGTCTGAATGGGACCGTTTACGAGCGTCTCAATCTCGACCGATCCCTTGGGAGTTAAATCCAAGGACACAGCACTCATGCCCCTCTCCTCTCTATAGAACTCGAGGCATCAAACGATGCCTCGAGTGTAGCGAATATCGATAATGTGGCACGTTCGTCGCGACTAAACGCGGCGCTTAAGCTGGGCTCCACCCTCGCCGGGCATCAAGCGACGCGCGTCGTAGACCGAGTCAACGCTGCTGATAGAGGCCAGCAGCGGATCCAGACCACTCGCGTCCGAGATCTCGACCATAAAGCGCAGGGTTGCAATACCCTCGCGGTTGGTCGACGTGGCGGCAGAAAGGATATTGCCACCCGCATCGCCAATGGCAATGGTGACATCCTTGAGCAGGCCCATGCGGTCCAGGCACTCGACCACGATCTCGACCTGGAAGAGGGTGTCGGCAGCGCCGTCCCATTCCACATCGATCATGCGCTCGGGATGCTCCATAAGACCCTTGACGTTGGGGCAGTTGGCGCGATGCACCGAAACGCCACGACCGCGCGTGATGAAGCCGACGATGTCGTCGCCCGTCACGGGGTTGCAGCAATGGGCCAGACGGACCAGCAGGCCGCTGTTGCTCTCGCCCTTGACGATAATGCCGTTGCTGGCGCTCTTGCCGCGCTTTTGCGGCTTGCGGTTGGAGCCGCGGGCAGGCTGCTTGACGACCTCGGCAATGGCTTCGGCCTTGGTGAGCTGTTCCTCGGGTTTGGGGTCCAAGATTTGCTCGACCTTATTGCCAACGGCACGTGGGGCGACTTTGCCCGCACCAACGGCGGCAAACAGGTCCTCGAGCTGCTTATAGTTAAACTGCTCCGCCACGGCGTTGAGCGCACGCGTGGACCGCGGCGTAGAGATGCCGTACCCGCGCTTGCGCAGGTCCTTGGCCAGTATATCGCGGCCGGCAGCAGCGTCATCGTCTTTGGTCGCGGCGGCGAAGTAACGGCGGATCTTTGACTTGGCCGAAGGTGTCTTAACGATCTTGAGCCAATCACGCGACGGCTTAGAGCTCTTGTTGGTCAGGATCTCGACACGGTCACCCGTCTTGATCTCGTGCGTAAGCGGCGCCACCGCACCGTTGATCTTGGCGCCGACGCAGTGGTTGCCGACCTCGGTATGAACGGCGTAGGCAAAGTCGAGCGGTGTAGAGCCTGCACGAAGCGCCATGACCTCGCCCTTGGGCGTAAAGACAAAAATCTCCTGGTCAAACAAGTCGACCTTCAGCGAGTGCAGGTATTCCTTGGCATCGGTGATCTCGTCAGACGCCGCCCAGTCGAGTGAGTGCTTGAGCCAGTTAATCTGATCATCCAGACGCTGGGCATCATTGGTCTTTGAGGCAGACGATCCGCCCGACTTCTTATAGAGCCAGTGGGCGGCAATGCCGTACTCGGCCTGCTCATGCATCTCGTAGGTTCGAATCTGAATCTCGAGCGGACGAGCCGTGGGTCCGATAACCGTCGTGTGAAGCGATTGGTAGTTATTGACCTTGGGCATGGCGATATAGTCTTTAAAGCGACCGGGCATGGGGTGCCACAGCGTATGCACCGCACCGAGCGTGGAATAGCAATCGCGCACCGAATGGGTGATGACGCGCAGCGCCACCAGGTCGTAAATCTCGGAGAACTCCTTGCCCTTGCGCTTCATCTTTTGATAGATAGACCAATAGTGCTTGGAACGGCCGTTGATCTGAAAGCCCTCCAGGCCAATGCGGTTGAGCTCATCGGTGAGCGTCTTGATAGTCTCGGCCAGATAGCGCTCGCGAACCTCGCGCGACTCGGCTACCATGCGCGAGATGCGCTGGTAGGCATCGGGCTCCAGGTAAAAGAAGGACAGGTCCTCGAGTTCCCACTTGATAGAGCTCATGCCCAGACGGTCGGCCAAGGGCGCGTATACGTCCATGGTCTCGCGGGCCTTAAACAGGCGACGGTCCTCGCGAAGGGCCGCCAGCGTACGCATGTTATGCAGGCGGTCGGCAAGCTTGACGATAATGACGCGGATGTCCTTGGACATGGCAAGGAACATCTTGCGCAGCGTGAGGGCCTGCTTCTCGTCCATGCTGTCGACTTCGATGTTGGTGAGCTTGGTCACGCCATCGACGAGCTCGGCCACCGTATCGCCAAACAGGCCGGAAACATCGGCAAGCGAGGTCTCGGTATCCTCGACGGTATCGTGCAGCAGCGCGGCGCACACCACGTCACAGTCCATCTTGAGGTCGGCCAAAATGATGGCCACCTCGACGGGATGGTTAATGTACATCTCGCCCGAGCGGCGCTTTTGGTTGCAGTGCTTCTCGGCGGCAAAACAATAGGCCTGCTCCACCTTAGAAAAGTCGTCCTCATTCATATATTTGAGGCACAGGCGCTCCAGCTTGTCGTAGCTGTCCGCCATAATCTCGGGCGGCAGCTCATCGGCATGCTTATAGTGCTCCATCTCCGAGAACGGCTGGAGGGTGGAATCATGGGCGGTACGGGCTGCGGCATCCATCGAGGTCCCCTTCCCCTAGGCCCGCGGTACGATCGGGCGGTTAACTTTGGCTAGCATATCAGAAGCGCACGAATCGAGCGCCCAACTCCGGAAAGCCGAGAACTCCATGCGCGACCGCAAGCCCTCCAAATAGCGAATTGACCTGCTCAGTTGCACGCGGCCGGGGCTTTCGGCCATCACGATGCGGCGCGTGTCGCCAAGCCCCGAAACGCGGCAGAAACCAAGCTCTTCGAAGATTCCCAGGCCGCTTGCCACCGAACGCTCGTCGACCGGGGTGCGGGCATCGATGGCAAGGCACATCTGCGCGATGTCGATATCGCTTGCGCAGAACGAATCATCCCCGGTCTTGCCGCGGTTGGAGCGCCACATGGTCTGCAGCGCGCGATAGAGTGTTACGAGTTCGTCGCGCTCGGGTGCGTAGCAGTCGAGCAGGCGCTCGTTGATGCGGGCGTCGCGCGACGAATAGAGCAGGTGGATCACGGCGGGCTGTCCGTCACGACCGGCACGCCCGCTCATCTGGTTGAACTCTATGGCGCCAAACGGCATGTGGTAGAGCACGACATGGCGGATATCGGGAAGGTTGACGCCCTCGCCAAAGGCAGAGGTCGAGACGATGCAGCTGAGGCTGCCGTCTCGAAACGCCTCCTCAACGCGATGGCGGTCGGTGCGCGTAAGGCCCGCGTTGTAAAAGGCGATATGCGACGCACAGTCGGGAACGCGTTTGCGTAGCGTCTTGGCAAGCGCCACGGACTGATCGCGCGAGTTGACGTAGATGACGGTCTTCTCCCCCGTCGCGACGATGGACACCAGGCGGTTTTCGCGGCTCGCAAGATCGCGGTCGTCCTCGAGCCGCAAGTTCTCGCGCACGGTCTCGTCGACCACCGTACGGGTAATCGGCAGCACGCGGGCAAGCTCCGCCACGACCGGAGCCGTCGCGGTGGCCGTCGCAGCCATAACAACCGGGTCGCCCAGGGCCTTGAGGATATCGGGCATGTCGAGATAGGCGCTGCGGTCGCCGCCCTTGGCAAGGCCGGCGTGGTGCGCCTCATCGATAACGACAAAGCCGATGCGGCCCGAACGCGCGAAGCGGTCACGGTGGATAGATAGGAACTCGGGCGTCGTGAGCACGATACCGGTGCGGCCCGAAGCTAGGCCGGCGAACACGTCATCGCGTGCGGCCTCCACGGTCTCGCCGGTCAGCACGCCAACGCCAATGCCAAGCGCTGCCATCGTCGACGAGAGGTGATAGGCCTGGTCGGCAACAAGCGCGCGCAGCGGATAGACAAAGATGCTCGCACGTCCGCGAAGGACAGCCTCGCGCGCAGCATGTACATGGAAGATGAGAGACTTGCCGCGGCCCGTTCCCATAACGGCCAAGACGCTCTGGTGGTCGGCGAGCGCGTCGAGCGCCTCAACCTGCGCGCGGTGCGGCTGGTTCGATCCGATAAAGCTATGGATAAGCGAGCGCGTGAGCTCGGTATAGGAAAGCTGGGCGAGCGTCTCGCGCTTACGCGACTCCAGGCGCAGACCGGAATCCGCCGGCTGCACGCCACGACGAAGCTCGCATGCCGGATCGTCGACGCTGGGCAGCGTGGTATCGCGGACCAGAACATCCTTGATCATGAGCTTGGGCTTCACACGCCCCTGCCAATGCTCGGCAACGGCCTCGAACACCAAGTCGACAGCGCTATCGCAGTTGATGAGCTTATCGATTTGCGGCACGCGGAACATAATGGCCGGCACACTCGCGGCGCCATCGGTCGCCACAAAGCGCATGTGCTCGCCGGTTTTGCCCACCACGGCGCGGTCGCACATCGTCACGCCCTCGGCAGCCAGCAGCGGCGTCTTGTTGCCCTGGCCAAACGGCTCAAGGCGGGAGATCTGCTCGATGGTCTCGATATTCAGCTCGGAAAGGTCGACGGTGGCGGCGACCTCGTCGGTGTCTTCAAAGTCCTCGGCGGGAAGCTCCGATAGCACGGCGGAAAGGCGGCAGCGGAACTCATCGAGCTTGGATGCCTCGATGGTCACACCCACCGCACCGGCATGTCCGCCGCGATGAATCAGCAGGTCGGAACAGCGCTCGACGGCGTCAAACAGGTTAACTTTGCCCACCGAGCGACCAGAGCCGCGCGCGATACCGTCCTCGATCGAGAACAGCAGCGCCGGCACGTGATAGCGGTTGGTCAGACGGCTTGCCACGATGCCCTTGACGCCCTCGTGCCAGCCCTCGCCACCCACGACGATTGCGCGTCCGCCGTCATAGGTCTTCTCGACCTTTGCCATGGCATCGCGCGTGAGCTCCGCTTCGATCTCGCGGCGCTGACGGTTGATCTCCTCGAGCTCGGCCGCCAGCGCGCTTGCTTCGATGGGATCGCGGGCAAGCAGCAGGTCGAGCGCCAGCTTGGGATCGGCCATGCGACCGGCAGCGTTTAAGCGGGGAATGAGCGAGAACGATAGGCCATCCGCCGTAATGCTCGAAAGGTCCGCCTTGGCGAGCGCGGCAAGCGCGATATAGCCGGGACGAGCGGTTACGCGCATCTGCTGGATGCCCTCGGCAACCAGCGCGCGGTTCTCGGGCGTGAGCGGCATCATGTCGGACACGGTGCCCAGCGCCGCGACCTCGATTAGCGAACGCCAATACGACGGCTTGCCCAAGCGCTCACCCAGGACTTGCACCAGCTTGAGCGCCACACCAGCACCGGCAAGTTCACGCGAGGGTCCCTCATCCTCGAGCTTGGGGTCGGTCAGGGGCACGCCCTGCGGCACCTGGTCGGAGGGCTCGTGATGGTCCGTAACCACCAGATCGATTCCCAGGCTCTCCAGATAGGAAACCTCTTCCTTGGCGGCAATGCCGTTATCGACGGTCACGATCAACTGGGGGCGAGCGAGCTCGTTAACGCGGTCGAGCGCCGCGCGCGAGAGACCGTAGCCCTCGTCAAAGCGATGCGGAATAAACGGCGTGACATCGGCGCCAAACGTGCGCAGTGCCTCGGTTAACAGGCAGGTCGACGTAATACCGTCAACGTCAAAATCGCCAAAGACCGCGATGTGCTCGTGGTTGCGAATAGCACGCTCGACGCGGTCGGCAACGACCGACATGCCCGGGATAATGAGTGGGTCAGCCCAGTCGCGATCGAGCGAAGGCGTCAAAAACAGCTGGCCTTCTTCGATGGATGTAATGCCGTGCGCAACCATAATGCGCGCCACCAGCCCGGGTATTCCCAGGCCAGCCGAAAGCTCCTTTTCGAGTTCGGGATTTTGCTGAGCGACCGCCCAGCGATGCGTCGTCTTAAGCGATGACATAGGCGCCCACCCCCGATAGGGGCAGGTCGCCGCGATACCTCTCACGGTTCATAGCGATGAGTCCTCTGTGTATGCCCGCTTCGGCAGGCAGATCTGTTGAACGAATTTATTATACCGTGCAGCGCGGACGCAAATCGCCGCAGTACGCCGCGGTTTCGGTAAACGAGGGCGGTAATACCCTCGAAATAATCGAGCGTTTCTAACGCACGGACGCATGCAAGCGTCTAGCATATCCATTCAAAACGGATTCACGAGCAAAGGGAGTCACAAGAGCATATGAAGAAATGGGTTGGACTGGGCAAGTTTCTCGCGGGGCACATGCAGGTCATCGTTCCGATTTGCGTGACGCTCGGCGTGCTCTTTCCCCAGCAGATCGGCGTGCTCAAGCCCATCGTTCCCGCCTTGTTTGCCTTTATGACGTTTCAGGGTGCGCTCAGCAACACCTTTCACCAGGTGGCCGAGGTGTTCCGCCGTCCCCTACATTTGATTTTGGCGTTATTTGTCTCGGCCGTGCTCATCCCCATCGCGGCGTATGCCATGGGCTCACTGTTCTTTGGTTCCAACCCAAACCTTGTCTGCGGCATCGTGCTCGAGTACAGCGTACCCGTGGCAGTCACCGCCTTTATGTGGATCAGCATGTTCGGCGGCAACGGCCCGCTCGCGCTCACCATCATCCTGACGTCCTCGGTCATCTCGCCCGTCACGATTCCGCTCACGCTTAAGCTCCTGCTGGGTGCCACCGTTGCAATCGATGTTACGGGCATGATGCAGAACATGGCCTTTATGATCGCCATCCCCGCCGTGCTCGGCATCGTGATCAACGAGTTCACGCGCGGATGGGGACACGAGAAACTCTCCCCCGCGCTTTCGCCCGCCTGCAAGTTTATGATGATGGGTGTCATCGCCTCCAACTCCACCGCCATGAGCGAGTACGTGCTACACATGAATGCGGTGCGCCTGGAAGTCGCCCTCTTTATTTTGACCTTCGCCATCAGCGGCTTTGTCGTCGGCATTCTGGTCGCCCGCGCGTTGCACCTGCCGTATAGCGAGACGACCACCATGTGCTTTACCTGCGGCATGCGCAATATCTCTTCGGGCGCCGTCATCGCCACGCAGTATTTTCCCGGCGAGGTCGTGTTTCCCGTCATGTGCGGAACGCTGTTTCAGCAGGTGCTCGCCTCGGTTATCGGACATCTCTTTGAGCGACTGACCGGCGAGGAGCGCGCCGCCCAGCGCAAGCGCGTCGAGGCCGGCCGCGACGCCATGGGACGCTAGACTGTCCGCATTACGCGGGTGATAGTCTTGCTATACGAGCGTTTCCAGATGCGCACGCAGGCGCTCTGCATCGATATCGAGCGTGGTCTCGGCATTGACCTGGGCCAAACGATAACCGACAAAGTAGGGCGAAACCACCCAACGCGGCAACACCTTGGCAATGGTCCGGCCGTCCATGTGGTAGAAGAACAAGTTGTACGACTCCGCGCGGCCGCCGTGGTGCTCGTGCAGGATATAGTGCAGGGCCACCTGAATCGCATCGGCAAACAGGTCCGCTTCGGCTTGGTCGCGGGCGTCGTCGCTGGCGGCGATTCCCTGTGGAGCCGAGACGTTAACCTCAAAGAATCCCATAATCGGTTCGGTTGAGATGTTGACCGAGATTCTCCCCTGTTGCCAAACATTGATGCCTTCGAAATTGGCGGAAGCCAGCGAAGCATAGCCGTCTTCCTGCTCCAAGCCCACAATCTGCATGTGTGGATGGACGAGGCTGCCGCCCGAAAGCGGGCCTTTGTTCTTGTACAGGAGCACACTGCGGTACTGTTGGGAATCGAGCATCTGCTGCCAACAGCCCAGGGCAAACCGCATCACATGATGCAGCTCATCCGGTTCATAGGTCGCCAGGTCGGCGTCGTGATTGGCAGACTCGATCAATACGGTCTGACGGGTGGCCCGCAAGGTCTTGAACTTATTCTCGAGCCAGATGCAGTCACCATCGCGCTGGATGACGCTGGCGAGCCCCTCCGTATCACAAAAGGGGCACGCGGTGCCAGGGCGACGATTATCGTCGGGCTTACCGCTCGCCTGCTGAACGTCAAATGCCAGTGCCACAGGTTACACCTCCAGCGGCACGATCTTGGTGCCATGCAGCTCGGAGACGCCAAGTGCTGCCGCCACGGCATCGCGGTTGGCCGTGGTAATGCCGCCGCCAGGAAGGATGGTCAGGCGGTCGCCCGCGTACTCGATCAAGCGGACCAGGTTTTCGAAGTTGCCCTCGATCGACGTACCGGCAGCGCCGCCATGCGTGAGGATGCGCGTAACGCCGCAGTCGGCAAGTGTATCAATCGCATCGAGCTGAGCCTCGGGCGAGAGCTGGTCAAACGCCATGTGGAAGGTGATGTCAAGGGACTCGCGCTTGCACTCCTCGGCCGCACACCCCGCAGCCATCACCAAGGCACCGAGCGTGAGTTCGTCGAGCGCCCATCCGCCAGCACAAGGCTTGCAACAGCCAAAGACCAGACCATCGACGCCGGCGCTTACGGCAAGGCCCAGATCCATCTCCATCATGCGCAGCTCGTCCTGGTTGTAATGAAAGTCCCCGCCGCGCGGACGAATCATGCACATCACGCGCGCATCGTGCTCGTGAGCGTAGCTGACCGTAGCGCTGATAACGCCGGCGGAAGGTGTGGTGCCGCCAACGGCAAGGTTGTCGCACAGCTCAATACGACTCGCACCGGCCTTAATGGCCGCCGGCACCCGCTCAAAGTTCTCGGCACAAAACTCGTACAGCATAGATAGACCCCCGAAGACAGCAGATGTTTTCCGACGGGCATTGTCACACACCCCCATGAAGTTGCGGTGGAATAAGGACTGTTTTGGCCTCTGGAGCCCGTATTCAGTCCCTATTTCACCGCAACTTAAAGGGGTGCTGACCGAAATGGTCAGCACCCCTTTTTGCTGTATAGAAGTAGTCGTTGGGGACGTTCTTAAACGACTATTCATTCAAGAACGTCCCCAACGACTATCCCAGGATCAGGCACGCTTTGGTGCGGGAAGGTAGCTGCTCAGAAATGTAGTCGAATGAGAGTTGCATCAAAGGAGCACTGGTTGGTGTTTCGCGCGATGCGTCAACCGACACTCGTCGCTATACCGGGGACAGACAGACCGGGCTCCCTATACGACAACTGTTGACATCATATACTATGTGTCATATAGTAGGTGTTACACAGTATACTACGAAAGGAGGTGTGCGGATGGAGGCACAGATGAAGCGCGGCTTCCTCGAGGCCTGCGTGCTCGCGGCCGTCTCGGGCGAGGAATCCTACGGCTATCAGATCGTGAAGGACGTGCCCGCGAGCATGGGGCTCACGGAGTCCACGCTCTATCCGTTGCTCAAGCGCCTGGAGAAGGCGGGCTGCATCACCGCGCGCTCCGCCGAGCACAACGGGCGGCTGCGAAGGTACTACCGCATCACGGACGCCGGGCGCGAGCGTATCGCCGAGTTCCTCGCCGAATGGCCATCCGTGCAGGAGATCTACAGTTACGTGAAGGGAGCGCACCATGACGCGCGATGAGTTCTTGAACCGGCTGGGCGAGCTTCTGGCCTGTCTGCCGGCAGATCAGGTAAAGGAAACGCAGGAGTTCTACGCGGAGGCCATCGCCGACCGTATGGAGGACGGCATGACGGAGGCCGAGGCTGTGGCCGCCATGGGCACGCTCGGTGAGGTCGCCGAGGCAACGCTCGACGAACTGCCCGCCGTGCCGCGCGCAATTGCGAGGACCAAGCGCAAGAGCACGGCGCTTCTATGGGCGCTCGCCATCGTGGGCTCTCCGGTATGGATTCCGCTGCTGTTCGCGTTCGTCGCCGTTGCCGCTGCAGTCTACATCTGCATTTGGGTTCTTGCGCTCTGCGTGTGGATCGTGGCCGCGGCATTCGGGGGCGCGGGCGTGGTGGGGCTCCTGTTCACCGTGGACGGCATCATCATCGGGCATGTTCCGTACGTTTTAACCTCGATGGGAATGGGATTCGCTTCCATCGGTGTGGCGCTCCTCGCGGGAGCCGGTGCCTGGACGGCGTCCAAGCAGATCGCGCGCCTCTCTGCCCTTTGGGCGAAGAAAGCCGTTTCGCCCTTCTGGAAAGATCGAGGCAGTAAGAGCCGCAGGGGCGCTGAAGCGGCGCCGCTTACGGCATAGGAAGGAGTGCAAACATGTCCAGCGTAAAAAAGATTTACCTTGCCGTAGCGGGTGGGCTTGTTGCCACGGGGCTCGTCCTGGCTGCTATCGAATTTGTGGCCTCCGGCTTTAACCTCGCTGTGTTCAACACGCAGATCGACCTGCGCGATGACACCATCATTCTGGGTGGTGTTGAAATAGACGACCCGACAGGGCTTCCACTCATCGAGCAGCTTGCCGAGGTTGGCGAGATCCATATTGGATCTGCAACGGCTGGTTCGTCTTCTCCTCGCAAATGATCGAGCTCGTAGCAGCCATCCCCCTTCGGGCGCACCACGACGGGCGTAAGCACGCCGCCCTCGAAGCCTTTTGACCTAGTCGCTGGGGACGTTCTTAAACGACTAGTCTTTCAAGAACGTCCCCAGCAACTACCCCAAATGCCAGAACCAAAGCAGCGCCGCAAGCAGAGGACGGACAGCGAGCGGGCACCAGAGCGAACAAATTGGCATGAAAAGAGGACGGCATAGACCTTCTGGTCATGCCGTCCTCTTTGAATGACTAGTTGTCGCTCTGGTGCCCGCGCAGCGTCGGCCGGTCCGCCGTTCGGTAGAACGGCGGAACCTCCTAGCCACCCAGATAGGCTTTACGCACGTTATCGTCGTGCAGGAGCTCTTGGCCGGTGCCGGTCATGGTGATCTTGCCGGTCTCGAGCACGTAGCCGCGCGTGGCGATCGAAAGCGCCATCTGGGCGTTCTGCTCGACCAGAAGCACCGTGGTGCCGGCCTTGTGCAGGTCCTCGACAATCTGGAAGATCTGCTCAATCAGAATCGGCGCCAGGCCCATGGAAGGCTCGTCAAGCATGAGCAGCTTGGGGTTACTCATAAGGGCGCGGCCCATAACGAGCATCTGCTGCTCGCCGCCCGAAAGGGTGCCGGCGACTTGGCGACGGCGCTCCTTAAGACGAGGGAACTGCTCGTAGACGCGCTCAAGGCCCGGAGCCACCGTGGACTTGGGCTGCGTGTAAGCGCCCATCTCCAGGTTCTCCTCGACCGTCATCTGCAAAAAGGCACGACGGCCCTCGGGCACCTGGGCCAGGCCCTTGCCCACCAGCTTGTCGGCAGGCGTATGGGTAATGTCCTCGCCCATAAACTTGATGGAGCCGGTCTTGGAACGCAGCAGGCCCGAGACAGTCTTAAGCGTTGT
This sequence comes from uncultured Collinsella sp., assembly GCA_905202925.1. GTDB lineage: Bacteria > Actinomycetota > Coriobacteriia > Coriobacteriales > Coriobacteriaceae > Collinsella. Next base: position 14,788 of record CAJKTW010000002.1, read on the forward strand.
AGACTTGCCGGCGCCGTTAGCACCGATCAAGGCCACGATCTCACCCTCGTTGACGTTAAAGGAGATGTCCTTGATGGCGTGGATAGCGCCGTACCAGACGTTGATGTTGTAGACGGAAAGCATCGGCTCTGCCATTTAGTTCTCCCCCTTATCCTGCTTGCCCAGATATGCCTCGATAACGGCGTCGTTGTTCTGAATTTCCCCGGCCGTGCCCTTGGCGATGACCTTACCAAAGTTGAGCACGCAGATGCCCTCGCAGATGTTCATAACGAGCGACATATCATGCTCGATAAGCATGATGGCAATGCCAAAGGTGTCGCGAATCTTGACGATGTTCTCCATGAGCTCGGCGGTCTCGGACGGGTTCATGCCGGCGGCAGGCTCGTCGAGCAGCAGCAGCTTGGGGTTGGTGGCAAGCGCGCGGACGATCTCCAGGCGGCGCTGAGCGCCGTAAGGCAGCGAGCCGGCCTGTTCGCTTGCCAGATGCTCCATATCAAAGATGGACAGCAGCTCCATGGCACGCTCATGGGCGGCCTTCTCGTGCTTCCAGTACGTCGGCAGGCGCAGCACGCCCTCAAAACCGGAATAGCGCTCCTGGTTGTGCAGACCGACCTTGACGTTGTCCTCCACCGTCATGGTGTTGAACAGGCGGATGTTTTGGAACGTACGGGCGATGCCCATGCGGTTGACCTGATAGACCGACTTGCCCGAGGTGTCCTCACCGTCGAGCAGGATGGTGCCGTGCGTGGGCTGGTACACCTTGGTGAGCAGGTTGAAGACCGTGGTCTTACCGGCACCATTGGGGCCAATCAGGCCGGCGATCTCGGTCTTGCCGATAGTCAGGCTAAAGTCGTCGACTGCCTTAAGGCCACCGAACTCAATGCCCAGGTGGATGCACTCGAGCGCCGGGCGCTGGCCCAGATCGCGATCGGGAACGATGGCGCCAGAAGGATACGGGACCATCTTGCCCTTGTTGAACTCAAATTTACTGGGCATCGGCTGCCACCTCCTTCTTGGAAGCAAAACGGTCCTTGACGCGACCGAAGAACGCTTTAAGCTGCGGGTTGTTGGTAAAGATCATGACCAGGATCAGCACGATGGCATAGATGAGCATGCGGTAGTCCGAGAACTGACGGAGCAGCTCGGGAAGCACCGTGAGCAACGCCGCCGCGATGACGGAGCCGCGCATATTGCCCAGACCGCCCAGGACCACGAATACCAGGATGAGGATCGACGTGTTGAAGTCAAACTTGGTGGCGGAGAGCTGCGAGAAGTTACCGCCGAACAGGGCTCCGGCAGCACCGGCGAGGGCAGCGGAAACCACGAAGGCGATCATGCGGTACTCGGTGACGGAGATGCCTACGGACTCGGCTGCAATCTTGTTATCGCGCACGGCCATAATGGCACGGCCGGTACGGCTGCGAACCAGGTTAAGCACGATCACGAGCGCAACCATAACCAGGATGGCACCGGCGAGGAAGGTCGAGTACGTCGACACGCCCGAGGCGCCCTGGGCGCCCTTGATGATGGCGGTGCCGTCCTCGAGCAGGTGCAGGTCGTCGATCGTAGAGTTACCCGTGATGTTAAAGATCACGTGCAGGCCGCGGGAGTCGACACCCACAATGAGGCAGGTGACGATTTCTTTGATGATCTCGCCAAAAGCCAAGGTCACGATGGCCAGGTAGTCACCGCTCAGGCGAAGGACCGGGATACCGATCAAAAAGCCCAGAATGGCAGCAGCGATGGCGCCGACCACGATGCTGATGACAAGACGCATCGGGTCGGAGGGAACGGCGCTCTCGAGGGCGACGGCGGTAACGATACCCGTATAAGCGCCGACGCTCATAAAGCCCGCGTGGCCCAGCGACAAGTCGCCCGCGATACCGACGACGAGGTTGAGCGAGATAGCCATAACGATATAGGCCGTGATGGGAACCAGCTGACCGGCGATCATGCGCGGGATCATATGGTTAGACTGCATAAAGAACACGATGGCGAACGCCACAAGGCACATGGCGTACGTAACAAAGTCGTGACGCGTCTGCTTGTCTTTAAGAAACTTCATAACGCTCACCTACACCTTCTCGGGGACGTACTTGCCCAAGAGGCCGGCAGGCTTGACGAGCAGGACGATGATCAAAACACCAAAGACGATGGAGTTGGCAAGGCTCGTGGAAATATAAGCCTGTGCCATCGCCTCGATGATACCGATGAGAATGCCACCGACAAAGGCACCGGGGATGGAGCCGATGCCACCGAAGACAGCGGCATCGAAGGCCTTGATGCCAGGCATGGCACCCGTCGTGGGCTGCAGCACCGGCGAGTAGGAGCACAGCAGCACGCCGGCGATGGCGGCAAGGGCGGAGCCGATGGCGAACGTCATCGAGATGGTGCGGTTGACGTTGATGCCCATGAGCTGAGCGGCGGCCTTGTCCTCGGACACGGCGCGCATGGCTTTGCCCATCTTGGTCTTGCCTGTAAAGAACATCAGGCCGGCCATGATAACCAGGCAGGCGACGATGGTGACGAGCGAGACGGCGCTTACGTTGAACTTGGCCAAGAACTCCGGCACCTGGAAGGTGACGAGCGAAGTGAAGTTCTTGGGCGTGGCGCCCCACAGAAGCTGCGCGGCGTTCTGCAGGAAGTAAGACACGCCGATGGCCGTGATCAGAACGGCCAGAGGGCCTGCTTGGCGCAGCGGCTTGTATGCCAGACCCTCGATGAGAACACCGAGAACCGTGCAGACCACACAAGAGAGAATTACAGATGCCCAGCCCGGGAGGCCGAGATACGACGTGGCGCAGAACGAGACATAGGCACCGACCATGATGACGTCGCCGTGAGCGAAGTTCAGCATCTTGGCGATACCGTAGACCATGGTGTAGCCCAACGCGATGATGGCGTAGACGCTGCCCATGGACAGGCCGTTGACCAGGTATTGGATAAAGACTGTCATGTTCCACATCCCCCTTTCGAATAGGTTTCCAGTTGATGTATGAAACAGGGACGTTACATCGTCCCTAGATACCAAGCAAGCAGGGAAGGCCAAAACCTCCCCTGCTTGGGATCAAAACCGCTCTATGTAAGGCGGCCTATTAGGCCTGTACGTACTTGCCGTCGGTGATGACGTACGCCGTGGGCTCCTTCTGGACCTGACCCTTATCGTTCCAGGTGAGCTTGCCGGTCAGACCGTCAACGGTAATCTTGAGCATAGCCTTGGACAGCCTCTCGGCGACCTCGGTCGGGTCGGCGTCGACACCAAGACCGGCCTCCTTGAGGGCCTCGGCCACCGCGTGCACACCGTCGTAGGCGTCAGCGGCAAACTGGTCGGGGGTATCGCCGTACTTATCCTTGTAAGCGTTGACGAAGTCGGCGTTCTTCTCGTCGTCGGCAGAGAACGGGGTCATGAGCAGCAGACCCTCGGCAAGAGAGGTGTCGAAGCCCTCAACGCCCAGGATGCCGTCCATGCCGTCGCAGCCCATCATCTTGACGTCGTAGCCCATGTCCTTGGCGTTCTTGAGCAGGACGGAGGCCGGGGTGTAGTAGATCGGCGCAAAGATCATGGTGGCGCCGGCCTGCTTGGCCTTGGTCAGCTGGTTGGTAAAGCTCGTGGCGGAGTCGTCCTTAAAGGTCTCCTCGTCGACAATCTCGAGCTTGGACTCAGCAGCCTGAACCTTAAAGGCATCCGCGACACCCGAAGAATAGGCGTCGCCGGAGTTATAGAACAGCACGAACTTCTCGTCCGCATACTTCTGCGCCAGGAACTTGGCAGCGTTGACGCCCTGGTTGGGGTCGGTGAAGCAAACCTGGAAGACGCAATCCTTGCCGTCGGTGACGTCCTCGGAGGACGCGGACGGGGTGATCATGAACGTCTTGGGGTCGTTACCACACTCGGCGGCAACGGCAACCGACGCGCCCGTGGTGGTCGGGCCGACGAGGGCCTGCATGCCCCAGTCGAGCAGGGTGTTGAAGGCGTTGACGGCCTTCTCGCCATCGGCCTGGTCATCCTCGGCCTTGCTGGCAAGCGGCAGCTCCTTGGTGGAGAAGTCCTTGCAGCCAAGCTCGACGCCCTGGGTAACAGACTTGCCGTAGGACGCGTTGGCGCCGGTCAGCGGGCCGATGGTGCCGATCTTAAACGAAGCGTCGCCCGAAGCGGAACCACTGTCGCCGCCGTTGGAGGAGCAGCCCGCTAGAATGGACATCGCCCCCAGACCTGCTGCGCTCGCGATAACGCTCCTGCGATTCATAACAGGGTTCAATGACTTACCGGTGAGGCTCGACATGTGGCTCTCCTCTCAAATCTCGTCGGGTTTTGGTTGCCCGACAGGCCATCCTTCGCCGTGTTCGGCGTTCGCAAAATAGTAGACGCTTTAGTTAGGAAAAGTGGCGATTATTTCAACTTTTCTTTGGATTTGTTCATTTATCCATATTTCTGCGTATTTCTATTTTTTTATGCAGTAATGCCACTTTATTGTGTAAAAGTAATGTTTCCATTCTGTTACAGGCGACCCCGCCCTGAATAAAACAGCCTCACCGGTAGCGTTTTATGCGCACTTAGGCGGCGATGTACTTGCCGTCCTGGATCACATAGGCCGTAGCGGGCTTTTCGACCTGGCCCTCGTCATTCCACGTCAGCTCGCCCGTCAGGCCCTCGATCTTGATCTTGCGCATGGCCTTGGCAAGGTCGTCGGCAATGTCGGCACCGTCAGCCGTAATGTCGATGCCCGCTTTATCGATAGCCTCGGCAATCGCATGGACGCAGTCATAGGCATCGGCGGCAAACTGATTGGGCGTCTCGTCGTAGGCGTCCTTATAGGCCTTGACGAAGTCGGCGTTCTTCTCATCGTCGGCAGAGAACGGGGTCATGAGCAGCACGCCCTCGGCAAGAGAGGTATCGAAGCCCTCAACGGAGAGCAGGCCGTCCATGCCGTCGGTACCCATGAGGGTCATGTCGTATCCCATGTCCTTGGCGTTCTTGAGCAAAACGGACGCCGGCGTGTAATAGATCGGAGCAAAGATAAGCGTGGCGCCGGCCTCCTTGGCCTTGGTGAGCTGGTTGGTAAAGCTCGTGGAAGAGTCGTCCTTAAAGGTCTCGGTATCGACGACATCGAGCTTGGATGCCTTGGCCTGCTCGGCAAAGGCGTCGGCAACGCCCGAGCTGTACGTATCGCCGGAGTTGTAGAACAGGGCGATCTTGGCGTCCGCGTACTTCTCGGCCAAGAACTTCGCGGCGCTGGCGCCCATGGTGGGATCGGTGAAGCAAACCTGAAAGACCGTGGTCTTATCCTTGGTGACGTCGAGCGACGAGGCCGAAGGCGTGACCATGAGCGTATCGTCGGCGATCTCACCCGAGACGGCGACGGCGGCACCAGTCGTGACGGGGCCGACGAGAGCCTGCATGCCCCAGTCACACAGGGTATTGAAGGCGTTGATGGCCTTCTCGCCGTCGGCGACGTCATCCTCGGACTTAAGCGAGAGTTTGAGGTCCTTGGTCGAGAAGTCCTTGGCGGCAAGCTTGGCGCCCTTCTCGGCCGAGACGCCATAGGTTGCCGCAGCGCCGGTCAGAGGGCCGATGACACCGATCTTGAAGGTCTTGCCGTCATCGGCGGAGCCGCCGTCCGAGCCACCCGACGAGCAACCAGCGAGCGCCGCGGTACTACCGAGCGCCGCGGCGCCAGCCAAGAAACTCCTGCGGTTAAGTACGTTGTTGATGCTAAACATGGTGTCCCCCTTTTCGCTGGCCGCGGTGCGGCCGTCTTGCGGTACAGGGCAAACCTTATGGTGCAAACGTTGACAGTTTGTTACGGAGTTCCGTTTGTAGCGAGCATGTTTCCAATGTTTCCGCAGCGTTTCGGGGGTGCCGTTTTGTGCGACTCCTGTTGCCTGGCGAGCACGCGCCCTCGGTTCACGCTAGAATGCACTCAACCTTTAAGCGGTTAATCCATCCATAAGATGCACGAAGGAGCTATCTATGAGCGAACCCCTGCGCACCGTGAACGTCGGCCTCATCGGTCTGGGAACCGTCGGCGGCGGCGTGGCCCGTCTGATCAAGAGCCACCACGATGAGTACCTGGCCGCCTACGGCATCGACCTTAAGCTGACCCGCGCCTGCGCGCTTGCCTGGGAGCAGGCCGAAGCCGCCGGTATTGAGCGCGAGGCCTTTACGAGCGACTGGCACGACGTCGTCACCGACCCCGCCGTCGATATCGTCGTCGAGCTCATCGGCGGCGAGCACCCCGCGACCGAAATCTTCACTACCGCCTTCGAGAACGGCAAGCACGTCGTCTCTGCCAACAAGGCCCTGCTGGGCCGTCATGTCGAGACGCTCGCCGAGAAGGCGCGCGCGTGCGGCGTGCAGATTAAGTGCGAGGCCAGCTGCGGCGGTGGCATCCCCATTGTCAGCACGCTCGAGCACGACCTGGTGGGCAACAAGATCCTGACCATCGCTGGCATTCTCAACGGCACCACCAACTACATCCTGTCGCGCATGGATGCCGAGGGCGCCGATTACGCTGACGTGCTCGCCGACGCCCAGGCAAAGGGCTATGCCGAGGCCGACCCGTCCGCCGACGTCGACGGCTTCGACGCCGCCAGCAAGACGGCGATCCTCGCCTCCATCGGCTTTGGCACCCGCGTGACCACCGACGACGTATACCAGCAGGGCATCCGCACCATCGGTGCCGAGGACATCGCCCAGGCCCGCGAGCTCGGCTACACCATCAAACTGCTCGGCATCGCCCGCAACACCGACGCTGGCGTCGACGTTCGCGTGCATCCCACGCTGATCCCCGCAGACCATATGCTCGCCAAGGTCAACGGCGCCATGAACGCCGTCTACGTGGTAGGCGACGCCGTGGGCGAGACCATGTTCTACGGCGCGGGCGCAGGCTCCTTCCCCACCGCGAGCGCCGTCGTGGGCGATATCCTGTCGCTCTCCGAGCAGATCAGCCGCGGCGTGGCTCCGCTGCCCGAGATTGAGCCCTATGGCCACAACCTCGCCTTTAAGCCCATGGACGAGCTCCAGACCAAGTACTATGTGCGCCTGAAGGTCGCCGACCGCGTGGGCGCCCTGTCCGAGACGGTCGACATCTTTGCCAAGCACAACATCTCGATCTCGCTCATCAACCAGGTCGAGGACGGCAAGTCGGGCGTCAGCGATGCCTGTTCGGTTATCTTCCTGACGCACCGCGCGCTCGAGAAGGACGTCCAGGCTGCCGCCGCCGAGCTTGCCAGCGTCGACTGCGTGGCCGAGGTCGCCAACGTCCTGCGCATCGAGGACGTCGAGGCCTGGATCGAAGGCGTTATGGCCAACTAACTCAACGCTCGCCTAGCAATACACGCTTTGAGGGCTCCCGTCCGATGTGGGACGGGAGCCCTTTTGTCTCCTGCCCTAAGCACAACGGCAGAGCACATTTACGCGAGCCGCTCATCGGTAACGCGGGCTACCGTTCACCGATATGCAAACGCGACCGATTCCGGCTACCGCTACGCTGTGCTGCGAATGTCCGCCCGCGATGAGAGGAAGCACCATGTTGCTCGAGGGCAAAAAAGCAATCATCACCGGAGGCACGCGCGGTATCGGCTATGCCATCGCCTGCCGTTTTATCGAGGAAGGCGCTGCCATCACCGTCTTTGGCTCGCGCCAGGAGACTGCCGACGCGGCCGTTGAGAAGCTGGCAGCCGCCTATCCCGACGCCAAGGTCTGGGGCCGCTCCTGCGACCTCACCTCGCTCGAGGCCGTGACCGGGGCCTTTACCCAGGCTGCAGCCGACATGGGCGGCTTGGACACGGTCGTCAACAATGCCGGCATCTCCCAGCGCTCACCCCTTTTGGACTACACGGCCGAGGAGTTCGCCAAGGTTATGGACCTCAACGTCGTCGCCGTCTTTAATGGCCACCAGGCTGCCGCCAAGATCATGACCGAAGCCGGCCACGGCGGCACCATCACCACCACGAGCTCGATGGTCGCTAAGTACGGTCAGCCCTCCGGCGTTGGCTATCCCACGTCCAAGTTCGCCGTCAACGGCATGGTCCAGTCGCTCTCGCGCGAGCTCGCCCCCATGGGTATTCGCGTCAATGCCGTAGCACCTGGTGTAACTAAAACCGACATGGTCGCCAACCTGCCCGAAGAGGTCATCAAGCCCATCATCGCCACCATTCCGCTGGGTCGCATGGGCGAGCCCGAGGATGTCGCCAACGCCTTTGTTTTCCTGGCGAGCGACATGTCCTCCTATGTCACGGGCGCCGTGCTCCCCGTCGACGGAGCCGCCCGCTCCTAAAGGTCGCAAGCCACGATTTCGGACCTCAACGGAGCTCAACGCAAAAGGCGCGCTGCCTGCATCAACCGCAGGCAGCGCGCCTTCTATTATTTGGACGGAACCCGTATCCCGACATTCCTTGCTACTTGCCGTCGTCGTCCTCGGCTTCTTCTCTTGCATAGAGCTCCAGCATGCGGCGGCGGTATTCGCGCACAGCGAGCTTGGCGCGCTCCAGGCGGCGGCGCTCACGCGGAGTCAGCTCGGACGGGTCGACCTCGTCTCCATAGGTCTTATCGGCAAGCAGGTGCGCCGCGTCCACGATGCGGGCATCGATGTGGCCGCTCGCTGCCTCGGCGGAAAGACGCTCGGCAATCGTATCGAGCGTAGGCAGGCCCTCGAATACGCGACCATGGCCATGCGAGGTCAGCAGCTCGTGCTCGCGCGCGAGCAAGCTCGCTAGGTCGTGGTGGGCGCGCAAGATGTCGAGCGCATCGGTTGGATGCTCGGCAACCTCTGCCACGGCGGCGACCGGTGCGGCATCCACCACGCGGTAGAAGAGCTGCGCGAGCAATGGCATCAAGAACACCGTGATGGCACCGGCGGCAACCATGACCGACGCAATATCTTGCGACAGCGCGCCCGCGTTGACGGCAACGCTCGTAACGGCAACGATGATCGGCAGCGCCGTGGTGCAGTACAGGGCCACGGTAATGCGACCATACGCCGACACATCGCGCGTCGCAGGACAAATGCTCATGGAAATAAGAATGGGCACGGCACGAATAATCAACAACGCCACGATAAAGCCCACGAGCAGACCCGGGCGCGACGCCACGGCCGTCAGATCGATCTTTGCGCCCGATACGGTAAAGAACACCGGAATCAAAAAACCGTAGGCCAGACCGTCGAGCTTGGTCTCGAGCGTATGGTTGCCCTCGGGGATGATATAGCGCAGGACAAAGCCGGCGGCAAAAGAACCCAACACGATGTCGAGATCAAAGACAGCCGAGAATGCCACGAGCGTGACCAGGATGAGCACCGTCAGGCGCACGAAGGTCTGCGACGTGGTATCGGCGCGCTCCTCAACAAATGCAAAGAAGCGGCTGCCGACGCGCTTGGAGCGGCTCGGGACCACGGCCAGCAACACGCAAACCACCGCAAACAAGCCAAGGATAACGAGCGTTTGGATACCAGTGCGGGCAGACAACAGCACCGACATGGCGAGCACGGGACCGAGCTCGCCCCAAGTGCCATACGCGAGAATCGAGTCGCCCACGCGCGTGCCGGTGAGCGAGCGCTCACGCATGATGGGCACAAGCGTACCGAGCGCCGTCGAAGTGAGGGCAAGCGTCACGGCGATACCGTCGAAATGACTGACTGAGAACCACGGGGTAAAGCGCACGGCAAGCCAGGCGATACCAAACGTGACGACCCACGTCGCCAAGCCGTAGCGCCCCTCGACGCCTGTGATGCTCTTGGGGTCGATCTCAAAGCCGGCAAGCAGGAACAAAAAGGCCAGGCCCAGCTCGGACACAAGCGAGACCTCAGCATCTACATGGATGACGCCGAGCATATGGGGTCCCAGTACCGCGCCGAGCACGAGCAAAAAGACCGTCTCGGGAACGGGTTTTCCGGGAATCGCCGAGGCGATAAAAGGACTCGCAAAGGCCACGAGTGCGATGATGGCGAGCGAAACGAATGCCATGTGATGCCTTTCTCTTGTTTGCGCTTCACTGTAGCACCCTCGCCGTCCTCAACGCGCCGCGAGCTGTCGTATCATAGTGAGGTTTACAAACATGTGGCTCAAGGCGACCGCAGGGCAGACCCCGCAAACCGACCGCTGCCGCATACCGTACCGTACGCCCAACCGATCAGGAAGGCAGGAACCAATGGTCTCTCGTATCTACGTGGAGAAGAAACCCGGGTTCGACGTCGAGGCTCAGCAGCTCAAGGGCGAGCTGACCGAAATTCTCGGCATCAAGGGCATCGAGGCCCTGAGGATTATCAACCGCTACGACGTCGAGGGCATCGACAAGGAGCTTTTCCGGTCCTGCGTGCCGACCGTCTTTAGCGAGCCCCAGGTCGATGTGACCTACGACGAGCTCCCCGCAAGCGATGGCGCCGTCTTTGCCGTCGAATTCCTGCCTGGCCAGTTTGACCAGCGCGCCGACTCCGCCAGCGAGTGCGTGCAGCTCATCAGCCAGGGCGAGCGCCCCGCCGTGCGCTCCGCCAAGGTCTATATGATCTCGGGCGCTCTGGACGAGGCCGCCATTGATGCCATCAAGCACTACGTGGTGAACCCCGTCGAGGCGCGCATCGCCTCGCTCGACCTGCCCGAGACGCTGTACATGGAGACCCCCGAGCCCCAGCCCGTCGAGGTGCTCGACGGTTTCCGCGAGCTCGACGAAGCCGGCCTTGCCGCCTTTATTTCCGAGCGCGGCCTTGCCATGGACGAGGCGGACATCGCCTTCTGCCAGCAGTACTTCCGCGATGAGGATCGCGACCCCACCATCACCGAGATCCGCGTGATCGACACCTACTGGTCCGATCACTGCCGCCACACCACCTTCGGCACCGTCCTGGACGACGTGACGATCGACGACGCCGTGGTGCAGCAGGCCTTCGACCGCTACATGGAGATGCGCCACGAACTCGGTCGCGACACCAAGCCCGTCTGCCTCATGGACATGGGCACCATCGGCGCCAAGTACCTCAAGAAGACCGGCGTCATGACCGATGTCGACGAGTCCGAGGAGATTAACGCCTGCACCGTCAAGGTGAAGGTCGATGTCGACGGCGAGGACCAGGACTGGCTGTTCCTCTTTAAGAACGAGACCCACAACCACCCGACCGAGATCGAGCCCTTCGGCGGTGCCGCCACCTGCGTGGGCGGTGCCATCCGCGACCCGCTGTCGGGCCGCAGCTACGTGTACCAGGCCATGCGTGTCACCGGCGCCGGCGACCCCACCGTCCCCGTGTCCGAGACGCTCGAGGGCAAGCTGCCGCAGCGCAAGCTCGTAACCACCGCTGCCGCCGGCTACTCCAGCTACGGCAACCAGATCGGCCTTGCCACCGGCCAGGTCAACGAGCTCTATCACCCCGGCTACGTTGCCAAGCGCATGGAGGTCGGCGCCGTCGTGGGCGCTACCCCGGCAAACCACGTGCGTCGCGAGTGCCCCGCCCCCACTGACAAGATCATCCTGCTGGGCGGCCGCACCGGCCGTGACGGCATCGGCGGCGCCACCGGCTCCTCCAAGACCCAGAACACCGAGTCCATCGAGACCTCGGGCGCCGAGGTCCAGAAGGGCAACGCCCCGGTCGAGCGCAAGCTGCAGCGTCTGTTCCGCCGCGGCGACGCCTGCCGCCTGATCAAGCGCTGCAACGACTTTGGCGCCGGCGGCGTCTCGGTCGCCGTGGGCGAGCTTGCCGACGGCCTGTATGTCGACCTGGACACCGTGACCAAGAAGTACGACGGCCTGGACGGCACCGAGCTCGCCATTTCCGAGTCCCAGGAGCGCATGGCCTGCGCCGTCGCCGACGGTGACGTCGAGGAGTTCATGGGCTACGCCGCCGAGGAGAACCTCGAGGCGACCGTTATCGCCGAGGTTACCGCCGAGCCGCGCATGCGCATGGCCTGGAACGGTGTCGCCATCGTCGATCTGTCCCGCGAGTTCCTCAACTCCAACGGCGCGCCCAAGCACCAGGTCGCCCACGTCTGTGCCCGCAGCGTGTGGCAGCCCAGCTGGGCCGGCACCACGCTTGCCGAGCGCATGACCTCGCTTGTCACTGACCTCAACGTCGCCTCCAACAAGGGCCTGTCCGAGCGCTTCGACTCCACCATCGGTGCCGCAACCGTGCTCATGCCCTTTGGCGGCAAGACGCAGCTCACCCCGAGCTCGGCCATGGTTGCCAAGTTCCCCGTGGACGGCGAGACCACCACGGCGAGCGCTATGGCATGGGGCTTCAACCCCTACCTGATGGAGGCCGACCAGTTTGCGGGCGCCTACCTGTCCGTGGTTGAGTCCATCGCCAAACTCGTGGCTGCCGGCTTTGAGCACAAGCGTGCCTATCTCTCCTTCCAGGAGTACTTCGAGCGTCTGCGCACCGAGGCCGAGCGCTGGGGCAAGCCCATGGCAGCCGTCCTGGGCGCCCTTATGGCCCAGGTCGATCTGGGTGCCGGTGCCATCGGCGGCAAGGACTCTATGAGCGGCTCGTTTGAGGACGAGGCCGGTGAGCTCAACGTTCCGCCGACCCTGATCAGCTTCGCTGTGGCCGTGGGCAAGGCCGCCCGTGCCGTCTCGCCCGAGTTCAAGGGTCTGACGCATCGCGTCGTGCGCATCGCCCCCGCCACCTATGGTGAGGACTACCGCCCCGACGCTCAGCAGCTGCTCGCCGCGTTTGACGCCGTCGAGGCGCTCACCGCCAACGGCGACGCCCTGGCCGTCTCCACGCCCGGCTACGGCTGCGGCGCCGAGAGCCTCTTTAAGATGTGCGTCGGCAACCAGATCGGCATCGAGCTTGCCGAGGACGTGGACGTGGAGAGCCTCTTCACCCCGCTCTACGGCAGCTTTATCGTCGAGCTCGCCGAGGACGCCGAGCTGCCCGAGGTCGCCGACGGCGTTGTCGTCGAGCCCCTGGGTACCACCGTCGAGGGCTATGTCATCGACACCGGCTCCGAAGTCATCGAGCTCGCTGAGCTCCAGGAGGCCTGGGAGAGCGGCATCGAGGGCGTCTTCGCCTACCGCAGCACCGGCGAGACCGCCGAGGTCGAGACCATCGACTTCCGCGCCAAGGATATCCACGTGTACGGCGGCGCCAAGATCGCCCGCCCGCGCGTAATCATCCCCGTGTTCCCCGGCAACAACTGCGAGTACGACAGCGCCCGCGCCTTCCGTGCCGCCGGTGCCGAGGCCGACACCTTCGTGATCAACAACCTCACGCCCGAGGCCGTCGCCGAGAGCACCCACGAGCTCGCCCGCCGCATCCGTGCAAGCCAGATCGTCATGATCCCCGGTGGCTTCTCGGGCGGTGACGAGCCCGATGGCTCCGCCAAGTTCATCACGGCGTTCTTCCGCGCTCCCGAGGTCACCGAGGCAGTCCGCGACCTGCTCAAGGCCCGCGACGGCCTGATGCTGGGCATCTGCAACGGCTTCCAGGCTCTGGTCAAGCTCGGCCTGGTGCCCTACGGCGACATCGTCGACGCCACGCCCGATGCGCCCACGCTGACGTTCAACACCATCGGTCGCCATCAGAGCCGCCTGGTGCGCACCCGCATCTCGTCCAACCTGTCCCCGTGGCTGTCGCAGTGCAGCCTCGACGACCCCTACACCGTCGCCATCAGCCACGGCGAGGGCCGCTTTGTCGCCAACGACGAGGTGCTCGCCCAGCTGATCGCCAACGGCCAGGTCGCCACGCAGTACGTGGGCGAGGACGGCAAGCCGAGCATGGACCTTTCCATCAACCCCAACGGCTCCGCACTTGCCATCGAGGGCATCACGAGCCCCGACGGCCGCGTCCTGGGCAAGATGGGCCATGCCGAGCGTCGCGGCGACAACCTGTACCGCAACGTGCCCGAGCATGTCCCCGGCGACAAGTTCATGCCGATCTTTGAGAGCGGCGTAGCCTACTTCGCTTAAAGCTTTCCCATCGGGTACAATCCCCTCGGGTAACAACACCCGCCACCGGCACACCCGGTGGCGGGTTCTTTTTTGCTTCGCGCATGCAGGAAGGACATCATGGAAAGCCGCAAGCCGTATCTCGCCACCCTGCCCGGACTCATCCTGGGCTGTCTTGTTTGCTGTGCACTCTGGGGATCGGCCTTTCCCTGCATCAAGATCGGCTACGCACTCTTTGGTATCTCGGCGCACGATAGCGCCTCGCAGCTGCTCTTTGCGGGCTTGCGCTTCACGCTTGCCGGCACCCTGGTTATCGTTGGGATGAGTGCGGCCCAACGCCGCCCCCTCATTCCGCAGGCTCGCGACATCAAGCCCATCTTTGTCTTGTCGCTCTTCCAGACTATCGGGCAGTACTTCTTTTTCTATCTGGGCCTCTCGCGCGCCAGCGCCATGTCGAGCTCCATCATCGAGGCCAGCGCCAACTACCTCGCAATCCTCTTTGCCGCCCTGGCTTTTCACACCGAGAAGCTCAATACGGCCAAGGTGCTTGGCTGTGCGCTGGGCTTTGCCGGCGTCGCGCTCGTCAACCTCTCGGGCGCAGATGGCACTTTTGGCTTCAGGCTCGATGGCGAGGGCTTTATCCTAGCCTCCACTGTCGCGGGTGCTCTTTCGACCTGCCTGATCGGCATCTTCTCGCGCAAGCACGACGGCGTCTTGCTTGCCGGGTGGCAGTTCTTGGTCGGCGGCCTGGTCCTCACCGCCATCGGGTTTTTGATGGGCGGCGCGCTCTCCCCCACCGCGATCATCCCCGCCATCGCACTCATTATCTATATGGCACTCATTTCCGCCGTCGCGTACTCGCTATGGTCGCGTCTGCTTGCCGTCAACCCCGTCAGCCGTGTGTCGGTCTTTGGCTTTATGAATCCAGTCTTTGGCGTACTGTTAAGCGCGCTGCTGCTCGGCGAGGGCGCTGGCACGAGCCCTGTGACCGTACTTGTTGCCCTGCTGTTGGTCTGCGGCGGCATCATCATCGTCAACAGGCCCAAAAAGGCCTAATGAACTGCCCTTATTTAGCAGAGCGGATTCACATACTTTAGTTTAATGGAGTACATCGGAGAGCCGAGGGCCGCCACGCACGCCAGCGTGTGCCCCTTTTCCTAGCGTATCTGAACGCCGGCTTTCTTCTTCTCGCGCTTTACGCGGTAGAGCTCCGCGTCGGCAGCACGAAGCAAGTCTTGCCAGGTATCGACGCCATCACCAACCCGTGCGTAGCCGATGGACATCCGCAACAGATACGGAACCTCGACGCGCGCGAGCTCGTCGTTGATTGTCGCGCACAGATGCATGATATCCTGTTCCGCCACTGCCTTTTGGAGCACCACGAACTCATCGCCACCATAACGTGCGATAAAGCCGCCAGACGCCGAGCAGACTTCTTTGAGCGCAGCGGATATGACCTGAAGAGCGTGGTCGCCCTCCACATGCCCATAGCGATCGTTAATCTGCTTAAAGCCGTCGGCGTCCATCATAAGCAGATATACATCTTCGGCCTGATCCACATTTGAGAAGAGCGACAGCATATAGGTCTCAAAACGGTTGCGATTGTTAAGTCCAGTCAACGGGTCGGTCGAGATGAGCTGCTCCTGGTAGATGATGTAGAGCAGCAACATGCTAATCATTATGCCGACACAAAGGCCGGGCACCGAGTATACGACCTGAAAGGTACCGCCCACCAGGGCCGGAATGGCGAAAAATGCCAAGGTTCGATAGATGGCCTTCGTCTGCAGGCTCTCGACCCTGCGAGATTGCACAAACGCATGCAGGGACGTATGTATAACGTAACAGTAGCTGACGATGGGCTGGATCATATAGGCAAAGCCGCGACGATACACGCCCTGCGAATCGATATAGAACAGGGCGTGCGTCCAGTAACTGGTAAACGCCAGCACGACCACCAGAGCCGTAGGCAACGCTACAAGCACCACCCTATAGCGCGAGGTCAAAAGGCGAGAGCCCTGCACCGTCTCGGAATAGATAAACCAAATGAGACACGCGATAGCAAAGAGCGAAAACGAAACCGCGTTGGAAATCCAGTTGGCAGCAATGCCCAACGTGCCGTCCACACCGTCCGAAAGCGTCCAGATCATATCGAATAATATGTACGCGGCAGAGGTGTAGCCAAGCATGCTAAACAATAGCTGCTGGGTGCTCGAGAACAAGGAGCGACGACTTCGCACGGCAAGCCCGATAAGAACAATCATGCATAGCACGAATATCTCAATCTTGAGTGCCTTAACCACTAGCGCCATCCCTTCAATACCCAAGTGGTCAGAATCGCCCAATTCGAATCAGGGCAATAAACACCCCTTTACTCCGCAGGGGTAAAGGGGATAATAGCAGAGCGCCCGAACATCACTGCAAAACAGTTTCTGTTCGGGCGCCCATACGGCGCGAATTGCACACGCCGGCATCATTGATGGGTATCGATTGCTACTCGCCATCGATGTCAGTCGCGACGGCCTCCTCGATGGCCTCGACACCGACAGGCGACAGATCCTCCTTGCCTTGGCAGAACTTCTTGTCGACCCAGCCAGTCAGAATCGGAGCCATGATCGCCGTGATGATAACGGCGGTGGCGATCTGAGCGTACGCGGTGGGCGCAAGCTCGGCGTAGCGCGGTGCGACCTCGGCGAGGGCAACCGGTGCGGTCATAGCCGTGCCGGCAATGGTGGAGCAAGCCACAGCGGCAACGACATTGCCGTGCGACAGTCGCTGCGAAAAGAGCAGGCAGATAAAGAGCGAGGTGCAGACAAAGGCTGCAATGGCGGTGGGAACATCGACAACGGCGCCGACGATGGCGCCCATCGTACACGATACGCCCCATGTTGCGATAAGGATCACGTTGAGCACAAAGAACTCGCGCGGGCCCCAATCCTGCCCCTCAATCAACTTGGCAAGCGAGATGCCATATGCCTCCTCGGTGAGCGTCGCGGCAACGGCCAGCGTCTGACGCTTCGAGGCGCCCGCCAGATGCGGTGCGATCGATGCCGCAGGTTGCAGACCATAAACTGTCCGCAGCCCGTCACAAACGTGCTGCTCAGGGCAAAAACCATCCATAGTTCCATCCCCGTCTGCGCCATAATCATTCCGCACGGCGCACCTATCGCAACATAGGCAAGCATCACCGGCCAGACGGTTTTAACGATCCTAAGGACCATGCCACCCCCATTCTGGTAAGTCGTCTGCAGCGCGTCTCGCAACGCAGCAGAAATATCAACCGGTGGCAATAAAGTTCGCCTACAATTGCCACCGGATCGAAAGACACAACTTTTTAGGAAGTCATTATGACAGCTATCGATCGTGCGCGGGCGGCTGCGGCCTTCAAGACCTATACCAACGCCTACGACGCCACCAACCCACGCATCGCACTCAAAATCGAGCATACGTACCACGTTGCCGAAGTATGCGATGCCGTGGCGCGTGAACAGGGTTGGCCAGCGCAGGACATTGACCTGGCGTGGCTTTGCGGGTTACTACACGATATGGGCCGCTTTGAGCAGTTGCGACGCTGGGACACCTTTAAGGACGCCGAGAGCATGAGCCATGCGGCGCTGGGCATCGAGGTCCTCTTTGGCGAGAATCCCGCCGATGCACCCGCCATAACGAGCATCCGCGACTTTATCGATGACCCCGCAGAAGATGAGCTCATCCGAGCGAGCATTGCCTATCACAGTGATTTTCGTCTACCCGCGCAGCTCGACGAGCGCACGCGGAGCTTCTGCGATATCGTGCGCGATGGCGACAAGATCGACATTATGCGTACCATCGCCGACAGCACCGTCGATACCATCCTCAAGGTGGATGAGGACGCGTTTCTAGCCAGTCGCTTCTCGGCACCGACGCTGGCCGCCTTTGACGAGCACCGCTGCGTCGCACGCGATGAACGCAACGAGCCCGCAGACTACCTGGTGGGACTCATCTGCTTTATGTTTGAGCTCGTCTATCCGGCAAGCCGTGCGCTGGCGCGCGAGCAAGGCGATATCTATCGCCTGCTCGACGCGCCCTTTGGCATTACGCGGCCCTTTACCGACCCCACCGCGCAGGCAACCTGGAGCCGCCTTAAGGACGAGCTGCGCCGCTGGCTGACAAGCGCTTAGCACTCGAGCTGAGCCAGCAACTCCTCAACGACCTCGACGGCGTTTCCAACAACCTTGTACTGGGCGGCGCCAAAGATGGGGGCATCCGGGTCCTCATTGATGGCGATAATGCACTCCGCCCCACCGATGCCGGCGAGATGCTGGATAGCACCCGAGACACCGATGCTCACGAGGAGCTTGGGCGAGACCGATACACCCGTCTGGCCAATTTGATGGCGATACTCCAGCCAGCCGGCCTCCACCACGGGGCGCGTGCAGCCAAGCTCGGCACCCAGAGCCTCGGCAAGCTTTCGCATCAGCGGTAGGTTTTTCTTCGAGCCAATGCCGCGGCCCACCACGACCAGACGCTCGGCATCGGCAATTGAGGCCTGTTGTCCCCACTCCTCGGCGGGAATCGAGATCTCGACGCGGGCCTTAACGTCATCCGCAAGCACTACCTTGGTAATCGTGCCGGAGCGGCTATAGTCAAACTCGGGCGCCTTAAAGATGCCGGGGCGCACCGTTGCCATCTGAGGACGGTGGTTGGGACAGATAATGGTGGCCATCAGGTTGCCGCCAAACGCCGGGCGCGTCTGCTGCAGCAGACCCGTCTCCGTATCCATCGAAAGCACCGTGCAATCGGCCGTAAGGCCCGTCTGCAAGCGCACGGCCACACCGGGCGCCAGCTCGCGACCAAAGGCGGTCGCGCCGTACAGAATGGCCTCGGGCTTGCGCTCGGCTACCAAATCGCAGATCAAGCGGGCGTAGACCTCTGCGTCGTTCTGACGCAGGCGCTCGTCACGACAGACCAGAACTTCGTCCGCACCGGCGCAAATCAGATGCTCCAGGTCCCCGAGTGAGCCCTCGGGGCTCATGCCGACCAGTGCCACCAAACGGCAGCCGCGGGCATCGGCAAGCTCGCGCCCCTTGCCCATGAGCTCGAAGGCCACGGATGCCACGGCATCGTGCTCGTCAGTTTGCACGAAGACCCAAATGTCTCGATATGCGTCAAGGTCTACCGCGCCGGCGGCCTCGTCGCGCTCGATCGAGATGGCGTTGACGGGGCAGGCGTCGACGCACCCGCCACACAGGATACAGCCGTCGGTTACGTGGGCACATCGGCTGGGTCGTTCGCCTTCCACTATGATGCCGCCCGAGGCACAGGCGCGAACGCAGCGACCGCAGCCGACACAGGCTTCGCTATCGATAATCAGTCCGCTCATCTATGCCATCCCCTCGATAATCTTGGCAAGCTTTGCCGCCTGCTCGGACGCCGTCCCCTCAACGGCCTCGCACGTTTGGTCACGGTCGGGCACAAACGAGCGCACGACCTGTGTCGGCGACCCAGCAAGACCGCAACGCGCGGGGTCGGCGTTCACGTCGGCGGCACTGACCACGCGCACGTCCGCCTCCTCCGCCGCGCGAATACCGGCAATACTCGGCATACGCAACTGGCCAATCTCCTTGGCGGTCGTCATCGCACACGGCATCTCCAGGTACACCGTCTCCTCGCCGGCATCGCAGCCGTGAACGAGCGCCAGCGAGCCACATGTCGTAAATCCCGCGCTCTGCACACGACTCACGTCGGTCACGCAGGGGATCCCAAAGGCGCCGGCCAGCTCGGGGCCGATCTGGGCCGTATCGCCGTCCACTGCCATCTTGCCGCAGATGAGCAGGTCAAAGTCCTCATCGAGTGCCTCGATGCCGCATTTGAGGGCATAGGTGGTGGCTAGGGTATCGGCGCCCGCAAAGGCTCGGTCGGTCAGCAGCAGCGCATCGTCGGCACCGCGGGCGATGCAGTCGCGCAGCAGCGATTCGGTCGCGGGGATGCCCATCGACACCACCGTCACACGCACGTCCATGCCAAAGCCGATAAAGTCGTCCTTGAGCGCCAAGGCGCACTCGAGGGCGCTGGCATCGAAGGGATTGATGACCGCCTGCTTGCCGTCGCGCACGATGGTATTGGTCTTGGGGTCCATCTTGACCTCGGTACTTCCCGGCACCGCCTTGACGCACACCACCATATGAAAATCACTCATGCTTGCGCGCCCCCTTTCTGGACGAGTTCATCCAAGAGCTTCTCTGAAAACAGGTTGCCACGGCCCAGCTGCCCGGCAGGATCGAGCTGCAGTTTAAGTCGAGCCGATTCGACCATGGCATCGTGGCCGTACATCGTCTCCAAAAAGCCCGCCTTGATCTTGCCGACGCCGTGCTCGGCAGAGACGGCACCGCCCATAGCCGTCACCTCGGTAGCCCACTGGGCAAACAGCTCGCCACCGCGACGGTAGTCCTGCGCGTCGCGCGGCAGGATATTCACATGCAGATGGTTGTTGCCGATGTGTCCCCAGGCGGCAGACTCAAGCCCGCTTTCGGCCAGCGTGCGGCGATAAAGGGCGACGACATCGGTCAGGCGAGCGTTGGGCACCGACATATCCGACCCCAGCTTGGTAATGATGGAATCGGTGCGGCGACGCTCATCGATGAGCATGTTGACGCTTTCGGGGACCGCATGACGGAAGAACCTCTGGCACTCGCGATCGACCTCGGTACGCGCGACCCAGGTCGCGTCGTCGCGGCCGCCTGCAAGCTCCAAAACCCATCCCAAGTGGTACAGCTCCTCGGTCGCCTGGGCCTCGTCGTCGCAGTCGAGCTCCACGCAGACGCAGACCTTTGCCTCCTTGTCGAGCGCCGGCAGCGAGGCAAACGCGGTCGACTGCTCGCGCTGGCGACGAAGGATATCCAGGGCGCCGGCATCGAAATACTCGATAGCGGCGGCATGGGACAGCACGGGGCGCACGGAATCGGTAAAGGACACCGCCTTGTCCTCGCTGTCGAAGAAGCAGCTTACGCCCCATACGACCGCAGGTGCCGCTTGCAGGGCAATCTCGAGCTCAGTGATAACGCCGAGCGTGCCACAAGCGCCGATAAAGAGGTCGATGGCGTCCATATCGTCCGCAACAAAATAACCCGAGGCATTTTTGGTCTTGGGCACGGTGTAGCCAGGAAGATCGAGCTCGAGTGTGTGGCCCTCTGCCGTCACGAGCGACAGGTGACGGCCCTGGGCAAAAGCCTCGCCGCGGTGAAGCTCAAGCAAACCGCCATCAGCCAGCGCGACGTGGAGTCCCGTGATATGCGGGCGCATGGGGCCGTAAGCGTAGCTGCGGGCGCCGGAGGCGTTGCATGCCGCCATGCCGCCCAGACAGGCAGATGCCTCGGTGGGATCGGTGGGAAAGAACTGCTCGCGAGCCTCTTGAAACTCATCGTAGGCCTTAAGCGATGCCTGGTCCCAGCCAGCGGCCGGCAGTACCTTCTTGCCCAGCTGCTTGCGCAGTTCCGAAAGCACAACGCCCGGCTCCACGCGCAGCAGAAAGCGGCCTTGTTCATCACGGCGAAGGCCCAAGTAGCGATTCATGCGGGAAGTATTGAGAATGTGACCGCCATGAGGCACGGCGCCGGCGGCAAGACCGGTCCGGGCGCCCTGAACCGTCACCGGGACACGCTCGGCATGGAGCTTTTTCAAAATGGCGCGGACCTCGTTCTCCGTTGTCGGAAACGAGATGCTTGAGGCCTCGCCCGACGTGCGAGACTCATCGCGGCCATACTCTTCGAACTCATCGGTGAAGGGCTTGATGGTTGCAGACACGCGAACTCCCCCTTTAGCTAACTACAGTGTTTGCAGGGAGATGTTACCGCATCGTTTCGTCGACGTGTTCGAGACCGTCTCCATAATTGGCGTTTTTTACGTTCGTGCAATTCGGCGAACGGCAAGTCTTCCTCGGCAGACGAAGCTTTTAACACATATGGTCACGCCGTCGCCGATCGCTCGATTGTCGCTCGAAAAAAGTTGAAGTAATTTTTGCTGCCTTTTACCTGCGGAGATGTCAATCCGTCAAGCATTTGGTCAGAAATTGGTCAAGTAGCGGCTGATACGGTCGGCATCGACAGCCAAAACCGATAGAAGTTTGGCCCCAGAAGCAGGGAGGTTCCCATGGCATATTACTGGCCCCAGTACGGCGTCGCCATCGAGGTCGACGACGATCCCTATCTCCTGCCTTTCGACGAAGAGGCGTTCCCCGATACGGCGGTCTACCACGTCACCACCGATGTTATCTGCGACCCCGAGTCGTTCTCGGCGCTCGCCCACCACATCGCGCGTATCCACGACATCGAGCTCCCTCGCGACTTCGACGAGCTCATCTACTCGCGCCGCCTGATGCTCCACATGCTCTTTGGAGCGGACCCGTCCACGTTCGCACGTGTCTATACCACCAAGGACGCCGCATGAGTGCGAAGAAGCCGCCCCGCCTCGCAGGACTGGGGCGTCGCAAGAAACTCGTCGTTGTCTGCCTGGCTATCGTCTGCGCCCTCATCGCCGTAGGGCTATACGTCTGGCAGTCGCAGCCCGTGCCCGAAGCGGGCGCCTCAGTCACGACGGCAGAGGGTAAATCGCGCCAAGAAATCCAAGATGAGCTCGATGCCATCGTCCGCGACAACATGATGACGATTTCGGTCGCGCCGGTCGCTCAGCTGCAGGAGAACGGCAAGCTGCGCGTCAACGTGCAAAACGTCCAAGACAATAAATTTCCCCAGCGATTCCGCGTCATCCAAAACGACGAGACCATGTACGAATCCGGTGTGGTCGAGACCGGCAAGACAATCGAGACGTGCCCCGCCGGCGACATCAAAGAAGGCGAGGCGTACATCGAGATTCAGGCACTCGATGCCAAGACCCTCGACTGCCACGGCAATCCGACACGCGTCAAGGTACGGGTTGAGCGAGCCGAGAACTAGCTTTTCCGGCCGACGCGGCACCGCGCGCAATTCACCAGCATTCGTCCAATCATCGCGGGGACGGCCCGCGGCGAATAGAAAGGAACGATCATGGACATCACCAGGAACATGAACGGAGCCAGAGCGCTCGTCGTGGGCGCAGGGCTCGCGCTCGCGCTCGCAATGGGCGCCGCCCCGACGCCAGCTATGGCAGCCGGGCGCGTTGGAACCACGAAAGTAATGGTCAGGACCGAGATCGACAACGTTGAGTTCAAAGTTCCGACGGTTATTCCCTTCGTCGCCAAGGCCGACGGCACGCTTCAGGGCCCCTCAGAAGACGCGACCACCATCGACAATCATTCAGCCTACGGCATCCATGTCACCAACATGAAGATCGACGCCATGAACACCTGGACCATTGCCGCCGACGCCAAGGCCGGAACCGCGCAGAACTCCATCGACTTTAAGGTCGGCCCCGACGGCGCACTCCAGAACGCCAGTGCCGCAATGCAGGGGACGGGCCTCGATCTTTCCAAGAATGCAGCCTTCGACATGGGCTACCAGGGCATTGCCGGCGGCACGGACAAAATTAAGCTCAAGACAAGCGGAAACGTCGCCCGCGTCACGCGCGACATCCTCCACGTAACCGGCGAAGGCGATCAGGTTGCAACGATCACCTGGACGGTCGAGCCCGGTGCGCACACGGCATAAGGCCGTCGCCCTGGCCGCCGCTGTCAGTATCCTAGCGTTTGGGCCAGCCATGGCCTTTGCCCAGCAAGAACAGGCGCAGGCCGCCACGCAAGTGACGGTCGACCTCTCGGAGCTCGACCGCGGCGACCGCGAGGAACCGTTGGCACAGACGGACGACAGACGATGGCTCTTGGCAGCAGGCGCCACAGCAGCAGGCGCGGGAACCGCCGGCCTCGGTCTGCACATCAAACGCAGCCAGAAACAAAACACGGACAGGCCGCACTAAATTAGCTAAGGAGACCCCATGGCATCGAAGAACCTTTTGCCCGTCGTCGCACTCTGCGGCGCGCTCGCAACCGGAACGCCTGTCGCCGCCTGGGCGACTCCCGTCATGGCAGACTCCTTACCAGCAGCCCTAAGCTCCGCACCAAATCCGTCGAGCGCCATTGCGTGCAAGCGTTTTTCGTTCGCACAGGCCGCAATCTCAACCTCGGGATGCCTTCGTCGTAATACGGACGGCTCGATAGTCGTGGATATCAATCGTTCGAACAAGGCAAACGGCTCCCAGGCGGGGTGCGCCGTCTGCACGTGGCGCTCGATTGTGCTCGATACAGATGGCGATCCGTGCGATTTGGGGTTGCGCATCGATATCGCTTCGGTCGATGACTCGGCAAACGGAGCGAAGGTCGCCTTCGACGGTGCGTTTTTCGAGAAAGGAGGCGGTATATGTCTGGGCTGCGCCGCCGCGAATGCAGATGACACGCAGCCCACCCTCTCATTCACGGCATCGTTGCGGCTGACCAAAGCCGGCACCGATGCCATCGCGGCGGGAGAAGCGTCCCTGCTGTTCTACGCCGTCAGCACCAAAGACACAGACGCTCATTTCGAGAAGCCAGCCGGATCACTCAGCCTTATACGAGGGATAGAGGCAGGCCCTATTGAAATCGATGCCCACGCGCAAAGCAGGCAACGCATTCTTGCCGACCCGGCGCTTCTCGAAATGGAGTGGAATGGATCCGGAGCCATCGGAATTCTCCCCTCCACGCTTGACGCCAAGACGCTCCCCTCAAACGACGAACCCATCAACGCAACCATACAAGAAGAGAGCACGGACAAAGAAGCAGGTGCGGGCGACACGCCGTCGCCGACAAACAGCGTCCCAGCTTCTTTCGAAGCGCCGAATGAGCCCGCTACCGGTCCAAACGATCCCGAGCTCGCGGACAGTCTGGGGCTTGCTGATCCTCAGGAGATCGATGAAGGTAACTGCTGCGTGCTTGCCGCCCTCGACCACACAGAGGTCATCGACGCCGCGAGCATCGAAGTTGCCGCCGCCAATCAGCCCGTCCGCAAGTCGGCCATCATCGCATTTCCCGAATCCATCGAAGTCGTCTTTTTGCCATCGGGCGAGGTCGTGGCCCCAACACTGCTCACCTTGTTGGGCGCCAAGAATACTCGAAACGAAATTAAAAAGGTCACGGTTGTCGACCCTGCAACCACCGCTAAACTGCGTCTATACGCCGTTGCCCCAGACGGAAGCAAGACCTTGGAATTCGATGGCGACACACTTCTAGCCTGGCGACGTCTGGACATTATGCAAGACGTCTCGTATCAGATCGAACTCGAAGGGTTTGATCGTGCCCGCGATGCCAATATCATCGCCGCGGCTATTGAATCCCCACAGCGGCTTATGACACTGCGCTTTGACTACTATCCCTATGTCCCGACAACCACCTGAGGCTTAAATGCTGCGCATCATTCCTAATACCACTTATATAACGTATTAGATGAGTCGCGATGTGCCTCGCATTTCGTTCTGCTACGATTGCCACGTTGGCATCAATACAGGAGGGCTCATGCCGGGCTTGGGAACAATCATCAACGTTGCGCTTTTAGTTGCGGGCGGTCTTTTGGGATTAGCGGGCGGCCGCTTCATTACACCGCGCATCCAAGACACGCTCATGAAAGCATCGGGGCTGTGCGTCCTGTTTATCGGCCTGGGCGACACCATGCAAAAGATGCTCATCATCGATGGAAAGGCGCTAGCGACCACCGGTACCACCATGCTCATCGTCTCATTTGCGCTCGGTTCGCTCATCGGCGAGGCCATCAACTTGGAGGCCGCCATCGAGAACCTTGGCGAATGGCTCAAGCGCAAGACTGGCAGTGAGGGCGATAACGAATTTACCAACGCTTTTGTCTCGACTTCACTCACCGTGTGCATCGGCGCCATGGCCATTGTGGGATCGATTCAGGACGGCCTGCTGGGCGACTGGTCAACGCTTGCCCTCAAGGGCGCACTGGACTGCATCATCGTCTGCACCATGACGGCCTCGCTTGGCCGCGGCTGCATCTTCTCCGCCCTGCCCGTCACCGTGTTCCAGGGGACGATTACGTTGTTTGCCGGCGCGCTCTCCCCCATCATGACCGCAGCGGCCCTCAACAGCCTTTCGCTCGTAGGCTCCATGCTCATCTTCTGCGTCGGCGTCAACCTCATCCGTCCTCAGACCTTCCGCACGGCCAATATGCTTCCCTCCGTCGTCATCGCCGTCATCTACGCCCTCCTGTTCTAAATCTATCAACGCAGCGGTATTTCGAACATCTGTTTGATGCTGTGCTATGATATGAGGTCACCGTAGCTGCGTTCGAGAGGAGGGGCGGTGGCCGACCAGGACATCAAGATGCTCATCGAGCGCATTATGGCCGAGGCCCGGACCCATCAGTCCGCCCGCTTCTCAAACGAAATCTACGCAGACGAGCCGATTCTCAAAACCGGTCGACAGATGCAGAATTTCCTCCCCGACCAGTACCGTAAAATGCGCGAGATATCGCGCTGGCAGGATGACCCCAAGGGCGGTGCGGGCCGCTGGCTTTCGGAAGCCGAGCTTTTTTACCGCCAGGGCCTGCTGATGGCCGGCTTTGAGGACGACTGTCCCTACAACGGCACCTTTAAGTCGTACTTTCCCACCTACAACGCCATGAGCGACCGGCAACTGCGCGGCTACTTTACCTGGCGTGCCCAAGTGCGCCGCGGAACCGTCGAGGAAACGTCTACGTCCTTTGCCTTTCTGTATCTCTATGAGCTGATCTGCGGCATTGGCGTAGATAATCCACTCGATGGTTTTAACAAGATCAAGGCTTTTTGGGATGTCTATCGCGCCTTCGAGCCCGGCATCGACCGGTTTGCGCGCGTGTGGCTGCAAGATTACGCCGTGTTCCACGGGCTCGACCCCAAGCTGCTTCGCGACTCTAAAACCGTCATGTTCGATAACGCCCTTATCGAACTGCGGCGCGCGGCACGAGACCTTGTACCGGCACCGGCACCGTCCGGCCAGACCCCTAAGCGTCGCAAAACCTCCGAGCCCACGCTCCCCCTTCCGCCCGATGAGGTGCGCGAGGAGCGACTCATGGCCGCCATCAACGCCCTCTCCACGTACAACCTAAGTAGCTCGCGGCTCGACCGCAGCCACCACCGCGATCTGCGCCACGTGGCGTGCGCCGTGTATGTCCGCATGACGCGCTACTATGACACGCACCGAAAGACCGGCATCGTGGCAAGTTTATTTGGGGAGGAGACGGCAATGCCCTACACCATGTTTGCCTCGGCCGTATTCTTTGCGCCCGAGCGCCACGAGGACTGCGAATACCGTCTGGACCCCATCCATATCTACCGTTGCCAAAACGGTTTTTGGGAATGCATGCGGATTCACGGCAGCAGACAAAAGAGCAGCAAACTTGGCGAGATGATGCGCGCCTGCGACCAACGCCTGCGCCTAGCCCTGGACCCTGCCCATCCCCTTAAGGAAGAAAAGGTCCCCAAATATCTGGCCAAGATTATCGATGACGAGATTGTGGCATGGCTTTCGTGGGACGCCGCACACCAGCCCGTCAAGATCGATATCGATTTGAGCCAGCTGGGGCACATTCGGAGCGCTGCCGCACAAACGCGCGAAGCGCTTTTGATCGACGAGGAACGCGAGGACGGCGCGTCCGCAGAAGCCGAGGCAGCGGACTCAGGGCAACCGGAAGCCGAGCCCGTAGCCGACGCGACGGTCGAGGCGGTCGCGGCGGCCGCAGGGCAGGACGAGTCCGACGAGCCGACCATATCCACCGAACAGTTTGGTGTCGTGGCACCGCTTCTCGCGCCGACGCCCGCGTTCGCAGCTGCTGCGCCCGCTGACGCCACGAACGAACTCGCGCCCGCCGCAGACGCCTATCTCCGCGCGCTGCTCGAGCACAACGCAGTACAGGCGGAATCGGCGGTAGTGCAATCGGAGCAGAGCGAGGACATGCTCGTCGATACCATCAACGAGGCGCTCTTTGACCTGGTGGGCGACACCGTAATTGAATTTAGCGCGGCAGGGCCGCAGATTATCGAGGACTATGAAGCAGACGTGAGAGGATACCTAGACCATGAGTGATACCGCATCCGCAGCACCTCGCGTGCCCAAGCGCGTCGCTGCCGTCATTCTCAACTCGCTCAAGGGCGGCGTGGTCCCGCGCATCGGCCTTCCTTACATCACCGTAGGACGCGAGGTCGAGATCCGCGCCCTGCTCACCGATCTGAGTCTCATTGCCGACGGTGGCGCGAGCTTCCGCTTTCTGGTCGGTCGTTACGGCGCCGGCAAGAGCTTTTTGCTCCAGACTATCCGCACGCACGCCATGGGCGAGGGATTCGTCGTCGCTGATGCCGACCTGTCGCCCGAGCGCCGCCTGCAGGGCGGTCAGGGACAGGGCCTTGCCACCTACCGCGAGCTCATCCGCAATATATCGACCAAGACGCGCCCCGAGGGCGGTGCGCTCAACCTTATTCTGGATCGCTGGGTCGCCTCGTGTGCCGACGTCGACGAGTCGGTCGTCAATGCCCAACTGGCCCCGCTCGAGGAGATGGTCCACGGCTTCGACTTCACCCGCATGCTCCGCCGCTATCGCATGGCCGCATCCGGGGGCGACGAAGAGACCATGAGCCGCGTGACCAAATGGATTCGCGGCGAATACCGCACCAAGAGCGAGGCACGCGCCGAGCTGGGCTCCTCGACCATCATCAGCGATGACGACTGGTACGACTACGTTAAGCTCATTGCGCGCTTTTTGGTTTGCAGTGGCTACAAGGGCATGCTGGTGCTCATCGACGAGCTCGTGAATCTGTATAAGATTCCCAACGCCATCACGCGCCAATACAACTACGAGAAGATCCTGACTATGTACAACGACACGCTCCAGGGCAAGGCGCAGTACCTGGGCATGATCATGGGCGGCACGCCAACCTCCATCGAAGACCGCCGCCGCGGCGTGTTCTCCTACGAGGCCCTGCGCAGCCGACTCGCTCAGGGCCGCTTTGCGCGCGAAGACCTTAAGGACATGCTCGCGCCCATCATCCGCCTGCAGCCACTCACCTACGAGGAGCTACTGGTGCTCATCGAAAAACTCATGCAAATTCACGCCGGCTACTTTGGCTGGACGCCCACGCTTACCGAGAACGACTTGGTGGACTTCCTCAAGATCGAGTTCGGTCGTGTGGGAGCCGACACGCACTTGACGCCGCGTGAAGTCATTCGTGACTTTATCGAGCTGCTCGATATCCTGTGTCAGAACCCCGATGCAAATGTGGCCGAGCTGCTGCAAAGCGTCGGCGGCGACGCGCTGGCGCCGGCAGCCGCAACAGGCGACACCGGCACCGCAGGCGGCGACCGCAACTTCGCCGAGTTCACCATCTAACCTACCAAAAAGGGACAGGTTTATTTTGGCAGGTTTTATCTGGGCAAACGTTGAAGCAGTAATGCAGCAAGCCGTTGCCAGCCGCGTTGAGAGATTCGTTGTTGAAAGGAGGCCCCGTGAACGCCTTTGACCGCTACGCCCCGTTTATCCAAGACTTCATCTACTCCCACGATTGGGAGAGCCTACGCTCTATCCAGGTTGCAGCAGCTGATGCCATCTTTAACACGCAAGATAATGTGCTCCTGACGGCATCCACGGCTTCCGGCAAAACCGAGGCAGCCTTCTTTCCCATCCTGACCGAGTTTTGGGAGAACCCGCCCGCAAGCGTGGGCGCCCTCTACATTGGCCCCCTCAAGGCGCTCATCAACGACCAATTCGTCCGCCTCAACGACCTGTGCGAAGAAGCCGATATCCCCGTCTGGCACTGGCATGGCGATGTCTCGCAATCACACAAGGCCAAACTCATCAAAAAACCGAGCGGCATCCTACAGATTACGCCCGAGTCGCTCGAGGCGCTCCTGATCCATAAGCACATGGCGATCCCGCGCATGTTTTGCGACCTGCGCTATGTGGTTATCGACGAAGTCCATTCGCTCATGCGCGGCGACCGCGGCGGGCAGACGCTCTGTCTTATCGAGCGCCTCTCGCGCATGGCAGGCGTGCAGCCCCGCCGCATTGGCCTTTCGGCCACCATCGGCGACCCCGAGCGCACGGGCGCCTTTCTCTCGCAGGGAACGGGGCGCGACTGCGTTATCCCCCGCTTTGAGGAACCGCGCCGCGTGTGGCGCATCTCCATGGAGCACTTCTACAACTCGGGCCCCCAGGCTCAGCAACGAGGATTCGTAGGCACAGGTCCACAAGAAGCCGAGGTGCTTGCTTGCGAGCGTATTGAGACGGCGGCGCCCGCGGCGCTGCCCGCATCCGGACAAGACATGTGCCACAGCGGACGGCTTACACAGGAAGAACACCGTCAACGTCGTGAGCAGGCGCGGGGCAAGGCCGCTCCCAAAGACCGTCGCACTTCCTCGGCCCCCGAGGGCGAAGTCGACATCCCACGAGCGACCGAGCAGGCGCTTCTCAACCCCACCGACACGGCGCCCGACAACGCCGACCCCGGCATGGGCTATATCTTTGAGCATACGCGCGGCCGCAAATGCCTGGTCTTTGCCAACTCGCGCGAGGAGGCAGAGGCCGTGTGCTCCATGCTGCGCAGCTACTGCGAGAGCCGGCACGAGCCCGACCGTTTTCTCATCCATCACGGCAATCTTTCGGCATCGCTACGCGAGACGGCCGAGGAGCTCATGCGCGACGAGGAGCAGACGCAGACAACCGTCACCACCTCTACGTTGGAGCTCGGTATCGATATCGGCCGCCTGGAGCGCGCCTTCCAGATTGACGCGCCGTTTACCGTTAGCTCCTTTTTGCAGCGCATGGGGCGCACGGGCCGTCGCGATCTTCCGCCCGAGATGTGGTTTGTCATGCGCGAGGAAGAGCCCGAGCCGCGCACGATGATGCCCGAAACCATTCCCTGGAAGCTCCTGCAGGGTATCGCGCTCGTACAACTCTATCGCGAGGAAAAGTGGGTCGAGCCACCCGAGCTCGATCGTCTCCCCTACAGCCTGCTCTATCACCAGACTATGTCGACCCTCGCCAGCACCGGCGAGCTCACGCCGGCCGAACTTGCCCAGCGCGTGCTCACGCTCAGCTATTTCCACCGTGTCTCGGCAGACGATTACCGCGTGCTGCTACGTCACCTCATTAAGATCGACCATATCCAGGTCACCGAAGGTGGCGGGCTCATCGTGGGTCTCGCGGGCGAGCGCATCATCAACAACTTTAAGTTCTACGCCGTGTTCCAGGAAAACGAGGAGTTTACCGTCCGGAGCGAATCGGCCGAGCTGGGCACGATCGTTAATCCGCCCCCGCCCGGTGAGCGCATCGCCATCGCCGGACACTGCTGGATTGTCGAGGAAGTGGACTGGAAGCGCCACACTGTCTTTGCCACGCAGGTCAAGGGCCGGGTGCCGGCCTACTTTGGCGACTGCCCCGGCGACATTAACACGCATGTGCTCGAGCGCATGCGCAAGGCGCTCAACGAGCACGCGACATATCCGTACCTTATGGGTAACGCACGGGCCCGCTTGGCGCAGGCTCGTCATACGACCGAGATTTCGGGGGCGGGAACCAAGCCGCTCATTAACCTGGGCGGCGATACCTGGGTGCTCTTCCCCTGGCTGGGCAGCTACGCCTTTTTGGCGCTCGAGCGCATGCTCAAGATTAAATGTGCCGCGGAGCTGGGCCTTCGCGGGCTCGATCCGTCACGCCCGTACTTTATGCAGTTTAAGATGAAGGCCGATGAGGAGACGTTCTTTGAGGTGCTCGCCGCCGAGGCCGAGAAGGACTTCGATCCCATCGAGCTCGTCTATCCTGGCGAGGTGCCTTACTTTGACCGCTACGACGAGTTTGTTCCCGAAGAGCTCGTGCGCAAGGGCTTTGCCGAAGGCGTGCTCGACATCGAGGGTATGAAGCAGCGCGTTCTCGGCTGGCGCGACCACGCCTAAGACCAGTCTTTTTTGGGACGGGGAGACTTACTTGTCGTGAAGGACGGTGCCGAGGAAGTCGGTGTCGAAGGGCACGGCTTCGGCAAAGGCGTAGTCGCCGTCGCTGGCGATGAGCAGGTAGTTTTCCTCGCCGCCGAACTTCGCATCGCCACATGGGACCACCCAGGCGTGGACGAATACCTCGAGTGCCGTGGCAGCGCAGTCGCGAAGGAACGCCACATCGCTCCCCTCGTTTGCGCTCACGATATTGGCCACGTAGATACCCCCGGGGTTCAGGCTGCCCCGCACCAGGCGCAGCGCCTCAACGGTCGCCAGCTCGCGAACGGGCTCGGCACCGCCAAAGCAATCGCTCACGACCACGTCGTAGCGACGATGGCCCACGCTCGTCACACCCAGATACGAGCGAGCCTCAGCGGTAATCACTCGCAGGCGATCGCCCACCGTGCGCTCCAACTCGTCCAGGTAGAACCAGCGGCGCGCCAGGCGCGTAATCTCTCCGTCATACTCGACGACGTCCATGCGCAAGCCCTCGTGCGACATCAGCGCGAACTTGGGATAGGCAAACCCGCCGCCACCCAGCATAAGCATACGGCTGATACCGTGACCATAAGCGTCGCGCATCGCATCCTCGGCCTCAAACACGTCGTCAAACGCGCGATAGTACGCAAAGACGGGCTCCGCCCAGCGCTCGCCAACGTAACTCGCGCTTTGGTAGACGCCGCCTTGAACCAATACGCGAACTTCGTCGCCGCCCTCATCGTGCACGCGCTTCACACGTGCCAGCCCATTGCGGGTCCTCGCGACCTGCAGACAGGCAGCACGAACAGCGACAGCGGCCGCACCAAGCGCCGCGGCTCCCAGAGCAACGCCGGCAACGACGCCGGCAGAAACACTCGGCTTGTTCATCTAGAGCTCCTTTTGCAGATAAAGGCCATGGTCATAAAATCCAAGATGGCGATAGTACTCGCGCGTACCGATCGCGCTGATCACGTTGATGCGCGCATAGCCGGCATCCCGGGCAATCTCGCACGCACGCTCTACGAGCAAACGCCCCAACCCGTGATGCTGCGCCGCCTGGCCCTGGTCGCCCACGCGTGCCGCCATGCCATACACGTGCACCTCGCGAATCATCGCCTCCTCCGGCCCCGTCGGCAACTCGTCCGCATGCGCGGCAACAAACGAATGGTCGGGCAGCGACAACCGCAAAAAGCCCGCGATCTTGCCCCGCGGCGTCACCCACTGCAAAAAGCGCTCGTAAGTCACCGGCGTTTCGTACGCCACTTCCTCATCAAGAGAAAGCTCATCCAAGTCGGCACCCGCGGTACTGATCTCGCGATAGCGAATCTCGCGCACCACTGCGCCTTCTCCACGAGCCGCCAAGCGATTCTCGACGAGCTGACGCAGGTTGGGCTTCTTGTTGCCCACCATAATGTCGTCGGAACTAAAGTCGCGGATCATGCGACTGATGCGGCAGAACGCCGGCGTCACCACGATGTCGTCGGCAAGCACATCGAGCAGCTCTTCCTCGGTATAGGGACGCCACTCGCCGCGCTCATAGCAGCCCACCAGACGCGAGCCCTCGATGAGCGCACACGGGTAGACCTTGACCTCGTCGGGCATAAAGGCCCCCTCGGTCATAAAGCGCTCGTAGTCGCGCTTGTCCCCCTCGGGTGTGGCGCCCAGCAAGTTGAGCATAAAATGCGCATGGATCTTAAAGCCAAACAGGCGCGCAAGCGAAAACGCCCGCTCGATCTGCGCCACCGAAATGCGACGCTCGTTGATATCGAGCAGGTGCTGGTCGAGGCTCTGGATACCCATCTGAATCTTGGTGCAGCCCAGGCGGCGGATGAGCGTGAGGGCCTGCGGCGTTACGGCATCGGGGCGCGTCTCGATAACGAGTCCCACCACGCGATGCTTCGCCGTCTCGTTGATGCGCTGCTGACGCTCGAGCTCCTCCATCGTTGCCGTCTGCCACTCGGTGACCTCGCCCCACGGCGTGCCGGGGCCGTACAGACGACGTACCGCACGGTTATAGCATCCCACGGCAGCATCCACACGCTCCTGCTCGTCGGTAACGCCGCTCGCAAGCTCGGCCTCATCAGTCACAATGCCGGCAGCCCGATAGCGCTCGCGGCGGTCTGCTACCACCGGCGGCAGGGCATCGGCGGGAGCGTCATCGAGCAGGCGCCCCGCCTCGGCACGGTTGATGCCCGGACGCGCCAACATGGGGTTAGCCGCCACACCAGCCACGGCATCGTCATTGAGCGCGCGGAAGAGCTCCGACATAAACCACGTCTGATACCCTCGCGGATAATCGCTCCAGGTACCGCCGAGCACGATAAGCTCAATCTTATCGGTCGCATGCCCCATCTGCGAAAGCGCCGTCAAACGGGCACTCACCTGCAGATACGGGTCGAAGCAGTTTTGCTCCGCACGGGCACACGCCGGCTCAGCGTGCAGATAGCTCTTGGGCATGCGCAGGTCGTTGGGGCAAAACAGGCAATCGCCCGAGCACGGCCACGGCTTGGTAATGACAGTAATGGTCGCCACGCCCGAGGCCGTTCGGCGCGGCTTCATACGCAGCACCTGCAGCAGTTGACGCTCCAGCTCGGCATCGACATTCCACCCAGCCCACCGAGCCGGCTCCTCGCGCTTCACCCGCTGGTAGAACGGCAGCAGACGGCGCTTGGCCAGGTCGCGTTTGTCGGCACCCTCGCGGCGCGCCTCGGCATGTATCAGTTTGACGAGTGCCTTGTCGTCTACGGTCTCGCCGCGACGCAGAGCCTCGAGTATGTTCAAAATAATCTGTTCCATGACCCCATTGTAAAGGCAAAGGCGCCGGAGCCCGTCACGGCTCCGGCGCCTCCATCAAAGAGCATGCCTATATGTACCGATCTCCGAAAACCGCATGTCACTCCGGATCAAACGACATGTCACCCGAACCGACCTTAAAACGATACGTGGCAGACTTATCACCGTTGTCGAATTCAAGATTCAATATGGTCTCGCCATCGTAGCCAAGCGGAAGGAAATCGCTCTCGAAGTCACCGCTGCCCACGGTGAGACTCGCCTTAAAGCCCGCAGAGTTCGGAACCGCTATCTCCACATCGCCCGAGTCCACGCTTACGTCCATCGACTTCGCGGGGGCCTGGTAGAGCTCGAACGTCACATCACCCGAACCGACCTTGGCATTCAGGGTGTCGGTTACAGTGCCCGCAAACTCAACGTCTCCCGAGTCCAACGTCAGGCTGAGGTCATGACACGCAATGTCCGTGACCGTCAGATCGCCCGCTCCTACATTCGCCGTAATGCCCACCATGTTATCGGCAACTTCGCGCGGCAGTTCGACGGTAACCGTGCGGTCAATGGCGCGCTCGTCATCGCAATCGAACTGGCGAATCTTGAGCGTAGAACCCTTAACCTCGGCCAGATTTTTGGTTGCCGCATCGAAGGCGACGGTCCCCGTTGCCACGCGACCGCTTTCAATTACGCGCACCGGCCCGCCGGAGACGTGTTTGACCTCGACCGTGCCCGACGTCACGTCCAAGTCAAGTGATGTGAACGCGTCGGCATCAAACGTTTCGCTCGAAAGCTGTTGAGGCCGAGCGGAATAGTTACCGCTATTCAAGGAATCGTCCTCGTCAAACGCATCGCCCATACCAGACAAGCCGGATACAACATCGTCGAGATCCCACGGACCATCAAAATGAATCAATGTCCGCGAAATGCCAAAGACAAGCCCGATGATGAGCACAAACGCTCCGATGCCAATGCCCAAGCGCCTCTTAGACTCATGCGAGAGCTTCATCATTCATCACCTTCTTTGGCACTCGACTCAGCGGTGGTCGCGGCAGCCATGTCAGCGTCAACCGCTGTGGAAACGTCCTCCCCCTTAGTCCTAGCGACCGCCGGCGCCGGACCAACCTGAATATCCCCGCGCGCCCAATCGCCATCGAGCGCACGCGCCACCCAGTGATAGATGGGAATCGTGAAGAAAATCAGCGCGGCAAAGGGGCCGGCGCCAAACAGGAACATCAGCAAAAAGAACAGCAGCCAGCACACGGCCCAGTACGGGAACGACTGGAACGGACCCTTCACCGGAGTCGGGCCGGCCGCACCGGCACCCGTCACCTGCGCCGTAGCGGCATTGGCGGCCTGCGCACTCCAGCTTGCCGCTTGCGCCGCCTTGGCGGCGGCATCACTCGCCTGCGTTGCCGCCTCGGTAGCACGTGCCGCTGCCTCATGGGTACGGGCGCGCTCCGCTGCCTCGGCCTCGCGCTGACGGGCGCGGTCCTCGTTCTCAAACTCGATATCGTCCTCGATCTCATCGCTCGGATTGAGGAGCTCGTCCAAACTCACGCCATAGAGTTTTGCGAGCGAGATCAGGTTCTCGGTATCGGGCGAGCTCTCCGCACGCTCCCATTTACTGACCGCCTGGCGCGACAGCCCCAGCTTTCGCGCCAGCCCTTCTTGGCTAAAACCCTTGCTGCGACGAAGGTCGGCGAGCCGCTGCGCAGTTTCTACATTCATGGTTCCTCCTATGTGATGCCAGCCGTGCCGCCGGACCGTTTTTGTTCTTAAGGCGCCTTGCACAGTTAAAAATCTATCCGCCACCGCCAAAAGCATGCCACCTATTCTAGTGAGATTTTTGACAACCGGCGGTTGCGGGCACATATGAGCTGCGGAAATGTGTCCAAACAAAGCAATGACCCGCAGCTCGGTTGTCCCCGTTGCGGCGTTAACGGTAGTATGGTCGTACTGTTTATTCCGCACCGCCAACGGAGGGAGTCCCGCGCCGTGAACCGCGATTTCGCCTCATCGCTCATCCAGCTCAACAATACGTTCTATCGCGAGCACTCCGCCTCCTTTTCCGATACACGCCAGGCCCCTTGGCCCGGCTGGGTGCGCACCATGGACATCGCGCTCGACCAGCTCGATGTGGCCACCATCGAGCATCCCGTCCGTGTCTTCGACCTTGCCTGCGGCAACATGCGATTCGAGAACTTTGCCGCCGGCGGCACGCTGGCTGCCAAAGGCGTAGACGGCGCAAGCCCCTCGGCAGACGCCAGCTGCCCCTTCGAGTTCTATGGCGTCGACTCATGCCAGGACCTGGCCATCGATGCGCGCGGCCACGCCCTGCGCATCCCCAACCTGCACTTCCAGGAGCTCGATGTGCTCGATGCCCTCATGAAGCTCAACCCCGCCGAGACACCCGACGTGCTTTTCGACGCCCCGCTCGCCGACATCTCGGTCTGCTTTGGCTTTATGCACCACGTGCCGTCGTGCGAGTACCGCGTACGCGTGCTCGACGCCTTGGTGCGTCAGACGCGCCCGGGTGGCATCATCGCCATCAGCTTTTGGGAGTTTATGAACGACGAGCGCATGGCGCGCAAGGCCGTTCGCGCCGAGGCCCGTGCCGAGCTCACCCCGCCGTTTGAGGGTTACGATTCCGCGCAGTTTGAAGCCGGCGACCACCTCATCGGCTGGCAAAACGACCGCCACGCCTACCGCTATTGCCATCACTTTGACGATCAGCAGATCACCGACCTGGTGCGCGGCGTGCGTACGTTCTACAAGAGTGGCGAGGTCCCCGTGCGCGAGCTTGAGCGCTTCCATGCCGACGGTCGCAGCGGCGAGCTCAACCGCTACGTGATTCTCAAGCGTCTGTAGGCACCGACGACTCGCCGCCGAGCCGCGCCGCATCTTTTGGGTAAGCTATGCCCATCCGTTTTCCAACCCACCGACGGAACGCGCAGCCACGCGTTCCATACGTATGACCAAGGAGCCTCATGGGAGCCGTCCACGTTCGCACGCCCAAGAACTTTGTGCTCGAGGAGCGCCTGGAGCGCTACGCCGATGCGATTGAGACGAGCCCCGAGGCCTATGCCGAAGATTGGCGCGAGGCTTGCGCGCCAGTTGGCAGCAAGCCCTTCGAACACCTTCACCTGGATCTTGGCTGCGGCAAGGGAACGTACCTTGTAGAGCGCGCGGCCCACGAGCCAAACGCCCTCTTTATCGGCATGGACCAGGAGCCCATCTGCATCGCCTATGCCGCGCAGAAAATCTGCGAGCAAGAGCTATCCAACGCGCTCGTCCTGCCCCGAGGTGCCGCATCGCTGCCGCAGCTATTTGCCGCAGGCGAGCTCGATGCCATCACCATCAACTTTCCCACGCCGCAGCCCAAGGCCAAGTACGCCAAAAAGCGACTCGTCCATGTCGACCACCTAATGCTGTACCGTCCGCTCTTTTCAGCCGGTGCCACCGTCACACTGCGAACCGACAGTAAGCCATTGCGCGACTACGCCTTGGGGCAGTTTGCCGCGGCCGGCTACGATACACTTTGGGTAAGTGACGACGTTCGCCGCGACCATCCCGAGCATCCCGAGACCGAGTACGAGTGCCGCACGCGCGAAATGGGTGCCGTCGTCTATGGCATTTGCGCCACACCCGGCGCGCAGCCCACCGACGAACAGCTCACAGCGGGTCGCATGCAGGAGCAAAGTCTTGCCTGCTACCTGCCCGATAACCTCGATGAGCTCACCTATGTGCCTCTGGGCATGGAAGAAGCCGTCGAGAACTTTAGAAACCGCGCCCGCAAGGGCAAGAAGCGCTTACCGCAGGAGTCCTAGGGGCTTCTGATGGTCGCGGCATCGGCAGACAAGCGCAAATAAGCGCCAGCGAACGATCCTCAGACCTAAGTGAGTAGACTTTTTAGCAATAGCCAAGCACAACCCGCATAGCGAAAACTAAAACCGCAGGTAGAGCCCTTGCGCAAAAGCCATGTGCTCGCGATATTGCAAAAAGTCTACTCACTTAGCTGGCAACTGCACCAAACGGCTGGGCAGAACGCCCATTTCCTGCATTTTCTCGCGCGCTGGCACCCCGCGCCGCCGCTACGCCATAATAGTTGGCGGACAATCGCGAGAGAAAGTACCCCCACATGGCACAGACCACGATAGATACCGCCGCCAGCACCGTCTCTGGCGCCGGCGCCGCCAGCTCATTCTCGGGCGGCACGGGAACCGAGGCAGAGTTCGGCTCGCTCGGCGCGCTCTCCCCCGCTTGGTGGGAGCCCGAGGATGGCAGCGAGCCCGAACCGTGGCTCACGCCCGATCAGGCCTTCGAGCGCTTCTTTGAATGGACGAGCGACCGCGGCATCGAGCTGTGGGATCACCAAGAAGAGGCCCTCATGGACCTGGCTGCCGGCGATCACGTCATTTTGGGCACACCGACCGGATCGGGCAAGTCGCTTGTCGCGCTGGGCATGCTCTTTATGGGCATGGCGCAGGGCAAGCGCTGCTATTACACGGCCCCCATCAAGGCCTTGGTCAGCGAAAAGTTCTTCGACCTGGTACAGGTGCTCGGCCGCGATAACGTCGGTATGATCACCGGCGACACGCATATCAATACCAAAGCGCCCGTCATCTGCTGCACGGCAGAGATCCTTGCTAACGACGCACTGCGCGAGGGCGAAGATGCCGATGTGGGCTGCGTCGCCATGGACGAGTTCCACTACTTTGCCGACCCCGATCGCGG
The DNA here is from genome assembly GCA_905202925.1 of uncultured Collinsella sp. Classification (GTDB taxonomy): domain Bacteria; phylum Actinomycetota; class Coriobacteriia; order Coriobacteriales; family Coriobacteriaceae; genus Collinsella. The sequence goes on from CAJKTW010000002.1 coordinate 54,069, forward strand.
TTGGGCCTGGCAGGTACCGCTGCTCACCCTGCCTCACACACAATTCATGCTCATGAGCGCCACGCTCGGCGATGTCACCGCGATCGCCGCCTCACTCGAGGAGCACACCGGCGCCGCGTGCGATCTGGTCGTCGATGCCCCACGCCCCGTGCCGCTGAGCTACGACTACGTGACGACCTCGCTCGAGGGCACCGTCGAGCTCGCAATGCGCCGCGGCGAGGCCCCGCTCTACATCGTGCACTTTAGCCAGGACGCCGCACTTGCGACGGCGCAATCCCTCGCCAACTTTGGTATTGCCAGCAAGGAGCAGCGCGAGGCCATCAAGGAGGCGGCCAAGGGCACGAGCTTCTCGACGGCCTTTGGCAAGATTCTTAAGCGCTTGCTCGGATGCGGCGTCGGCGTGCACCATGCTGGCATGTTGCCGCGCTATCGTCTGCTGGTCGAGCGCTTGGCACAACAGGGCCTGTTGCCCGTCATCTGCGGCACCGATACGCTCGGCGTCGGCATCAACGTGCCCATCCATACCGTGGTGCTCACCGCGCTCACCAAGTTCGACGGCTACAAGATGCGTCGTCTGCGCGCCCGCGAGTTTCATCAGATTGCCGGTCGCGCCGGCCGCTCGGGCTTCGATACCGAGGGCATGGTGATTGCCGAGGCACCCGAGCACGAGATCGAGAATGCCAAGCTCATGGCCAAGGCGGGCGACGACCCCAAGAAGCTCCGCAAGATTAAAAAGAAGAAGGCCCCCGAGGGCTTTGTCACCTGGAACAAGCAGACCTTTGAGCGCCTGATCGAGACGCAGCCCGAAACGCTCAAGCCGCGCCTTCGCATCACACACTCCATGGTGATTAGCGTGGTCGAACAGGGCGGCGACGCCCGTGCCCGCGTGCACGACCTCATCGAGACGAGCCTGCAAACGCCCGAGGAAAAGGCAAAGCTCGAGGTTCGCGCCGACGAAATCTTCGCCACGCTCATCGATTCCGGTGTCGTCGTTCGCACCGAGGTGCCGCCCGCACCCGACGCTCCGGCTGACGCCGCGCCGGACATCGACTACGCGCTGACGGTCGACCTGCCCGAGGACTTTGCGCTCGATCAGCCGCTCTCGCCGTTCTTGCTCGCCGCGTTGGAGCTGCTCGATCCCGAGAGCGAGACCTATACCATGGATTTAATCTCAATGGTCGAGGCGACGCTCGAAGATCCCAAGCAAGTGCTGCGTGCGCAGGAGCGTGCCGCACGCGATCGAGCTATGGCCGAGATGAAGGCCGACGGCATCGAGTATGAGGAGCGTCTGGAGCGCATTCAAGACGTCACGTACGAAAAGCCGCTCGAGGATTTGCTCGACGCCGCTTTTGACAAGTACTGCCAGGAAGTACCCTGGGCAAACGACTACCAGCTCTCTCCCAAGAGCGTCCTGCGCGATATGCTGGAAAGCGCGAGCGATTTTAAGGGCTACATTCAAAAGCTCGGCATCGCCCGCTCCGAGGGCATTTTGCTGCGCTACCTGGCAGAGGCTTACCGTTCGCTCGACCGCACCGTACCCATCGAGAAGCGCGACGAGCGCCTGCGCGACATTATCTCGTGGCTGGGCTTTGTGGTGCGCTCGGTCGACTCGAGCCTGGTGGACGAGTGGGAGAACGCCGGCAACCCGGCAGCCCTCGACGCCGCGCCGCCGCAGGGCATCGACGAGGTCGTGGCGGACCGTCGCGGCTGCACGCTGTTGGTGCGCAACGCGCTCTTCCGCCGCGTGACTCTTGCCGCCCGCGAGCATGTGCGCGACCTGGGCGAACTCGACGACGACTGGGGCATGAGCGAGATCCGCTGGCAAAAAGCACTCGACGCTTACCACGAGCAGCACGAGGAGATTCTCACCGACGGCGACGCGCGCTCCTCTGCTATGTTCTCGATCGACGAGTCCGACGAGAAGGCGCTCCACGTGTGGCACGTGCACCAGATTTTTGCCGACGAGGACGGCGACCACGACTTTGGCATCATGGGCGATGTCGATCTGGACGCCACGCAAGACGGTGGCGAGGTCATCTTCAAGAACTACCGCGTCGGTTTTATCGAGGATTTGCTCGAGGATTAGCCAAGCATATTGGGACGAAACGAAGCGGGGCTGTTGGCAACATCGCCAGCAGCCCCGCTTTTTCACTATCCGCTATGCCTTACTCGGCATCCTCGACCTCATACGAATCCGCCTCGGCTGGCTCCTCGTTTGTCTCTGGCGCAGCCTCGCGCGCCTCGTCAAACGCTGCCTTCATGGTCTTGTTGCCCCATGTGAGCTTGCGAATGGTAAGCTCATCGGCCTTGTTGTGGGCCAAGCGTAGGTTCTCGGTGCTGCGGCGCAAGTCGTCCTTGGTCTTCTCGAGCTGCTTAATGGCGGCATCGATCTCCTTGATTGCCGACTCGAATTGCTTGCTCGCCAGGTTGTAGTTGCGCGAGAAGCCATCCTTGAACTTCTCCATCTTGGCTTCGAAGTTCGTGACATCGATATTCTGCTGTTTGTACTCCGCCAGTTCCTGCTTATAGCGAAGCGAACCCATAGCAGCGTTGCGAAGGAGCGTAATCATGGGGATGAAGAACTGCGGGCGGATCACGTACATCTTCTCATAGCGGTAACTCACGTCGACGATACCCGCGTTATAGAGGTCACTCTCGGGCTCCAGCAGGGTGCAGAGCACCGCATACTCGCAGCCTTTCTGGCGGCGATCGTGATCGAGTTTCTTAAAGAAATCCTCGTTCTTGTGTTTGGTCGCGGTCTCGTCGTTCTCGTTTTTCATCTCGAACATGATCGAAATGATCTCGTTGCCGCTCTCGTCACACTCGCGGAAGATAAAGTCGCCCTTGGTACCCTCGGATGCATCGTTATCCTTCTCGAAATACGCGTTGGGAAACGCCGTCATGCGCAGGCGGTTAAACTCGGTCTCGCAGTGCTGCTCGAGCGACTCGCCCACCATCTTGGTGGACAGGCGGACCTTCATGTCCTTAAGGCGCTCAATCTCTTCATCCTTGTAGCGAATCAGCTCCTCGTTCGCGCGCTTGGTCTGCGCAAGTTCGAGCTCGTGTGCCGCCTTGGCCTGCTCCTCGCGTGAATCGCGCACCGCCAGCTCACTCGTGAGCTTGGCGCGGGCCTCGTCACGCTCACGCTCCGCCGCGGCGACCGCCGCCGATAGGTTCATCTTGGCCGTCAGTTCCTGTTCGCGCAGCTGAGCACGCAGACCCTCGGCCTCCTGCTCGGACTGAGCCTTTGCGACGGAAAACTTCTCCTGAACCTTCGCGCGATAGTCAGCAAGCGTACGTTCGGCCTCGCTGCGAGCGGCCTCGAGCTCACGCTGCGACTCGGCCGCAGCAGCAGCAAGCGCCATCTCCTGGGCCTTGTCCGCCGCGGCGAGCCTGGCTTGCAGCTCGGCAATCTGGGCATCACGCGCGGCTACATCGTTTTGAGCAGCGTTGCGCGCCGCCGACTCGGCAAGCTTGGCTTCATCATCCTTGCGTCCCAGCTGCGCACGCAAATTGTCGATCTCACGCTGGAGCTCGGCGTTCTCCTTTTGAGCATCGGCACGGGCCTCGACCGCCGCGCGCTGGCTTGCGCTCTCGCGCTCTGCGGCAGCGCCCTCGAGCTTGGCGCGTAGCTCGGCAAGCTCGGCATCGCGCTTGGCGACTTCTTGCGCCAGCTGTTGAGCCGCAGCGTTCTTCTGCTCTACGAGCTCAGCGTCGCGCTGAGACTCTGCCTTTTGCAAGGCAGCCGTCGAACGCGAGCGCTCAAGCTCCAGCGCCTGCTCGCCTTCGCGCTGGACTGCCTTCACGCGCTCGTCCAGGTCGCGCGAGAACTCGGCATCGCGCACCTGTTTGACGATATCCGCATAGCCGGACGCATCGACCTTAAACACTTCGCCGCAATGCGGGCACTTGATCTCGTTCATGGCAGCTCCTCGATGGACGAAAATTTAAACCGTCTACACTCTACCGCGCCGCGCGGACAAAAAAGGCGCCGCTGCCATAATGGCAACGGCGCCAGAACCACCACAAAGGTGCCTGTCCCCTTCGTGGCGGTTTGCGAGCTACAGGCCAAAGAAATTCAGGATCTGGTCTCGGCTTACGGGCTTGTAGTTGTTGGCGTCGAGGCCCACATCGTAGCGGTAAATGGGGCGCTCGCGATCGCGGTTGCGCGCGTTGACGCGGTCTCCCCTGCTGTGGATATGTCCGTGCAGCATGATGGCACCGCGCGCCTTGCCATTCCAGCTGAGCATGGGGTAGTGGCTCATAACTAGACGATGGCCCTTGGCATAGCCGGGAGCAATCTCCAGGTAATCGCGTACCTCATCCCAAATCTGCGGCACGTCGGGATCTTCCCAGTCGCCGTCATGGTTACCACGGATGAGCGTTACATTCTGGCATTCGATGCGCTCGCGCAGGCGAACCGCCTCCGCCAGGGGCAAACGATAGGTAAAGTCACCCAGAATATAGAGGCGGTCGTCCGTCGCCACGCACTCATTGATGGCATCGATGACCTTGCGGTTCATCTCCTCGACCGAATCAAACGGCCGATCCATATCGTGCAAGATATTCGTATCGCCCAGGTGCAGGTCGGCGGTAAACCACATCATCGTCTGTATCCTCATTTCGCAACGTGTCTAACACGTGCCTAGTATACAGACGCTTTGGCGCGTCGGTTAGCCAAAGAGCCCGCCGAACGGACCTCGGCGGCGTTTGTCTTTCTTTTTCGACGCATCACCCTGGGCGTTCTTGTCCTGCCGCTTCTTCCGGTCCTGCTCCAACTCATCGTCATCGAGTAGCATATCCCACTCAAACGGATCGTCTGTCAGATCGAACAGGTCGTCGTCATCAACCATGACCGCCTCCATTGCCGACTAGCGGGCATCCACCACATAGAGTCCAACGCGCACCTGATGCCACGGGCTGCGCTCGGGAGCAACCTGCTGCACACGGGCTTCAAATACGTCCCCATGCCCGTAATACATCATCAAGGACAGCGGGCCAACCTCGTCTCCCGGAACATAGCCAAGCTTGGTCTTGCCATAATAGATCGCAACCGCCTCGGGGTCGTGGGGATTATCACGTTCGGCACGCAGCGTCAGTTTATCGCCCGCTTTAAGATCGCCCAAGACCAAGGCGCCGTCGGCATACTGAAATCCCGCAATGTGAAACGACAGAAGAACACGTGAAGGCTCGTACATAGCAGCTCCTCTAACGGCCGGGATACCCGGCACTTAACCTTATCGAGAAGTCTACGGGCCCGTGCGGACACATATTCACCCTACCTGCGTCTTTCAATCGCTTGCCGCAACGCTTGCGCGGCAGAGCGCTTGCGGATAAGATAGGGACACGGATGGCACCCGTGCCCGCGGGTCTTGCCAACTCCGATACACGTTTTCATCGTGAGAAGTGGCCGTCTTCGCTTACGCGGGGCGGCCACTTTGTTTATCCCTATGCTATCGGTTCTATTGCACAAAATTGGCACGCCATACTACTTATTCAGCAAAGCAAGTGGGACACCGCGAGTCTAGCCCCGATGCCGGGCGATTGCCCAAAACGTGCAGGCGATAGCGGCCGTTGCCAGGCTTGCGCCAACAAGTACTCCCTGCACGCCAAAGGCATCGGCCAAAAACGGAGCCACAATCAGCGGCAGCACGCCGGCGCCATTGAGGCCCACGCGCATCACGCCCATGACGCGCCCCACCTTAGCAGGGTCGCTCAAGCGCTGGGTGAGCGTGACGCGCACCGGTCCCATGGCACCAAAACCGATGCCGCAGACAAGCTGCCCCACTGCAGCGACGGCAACAGAGGCGGTACCCACATACACAACGGAGCCCACGCCCGTCACCAGCAGCATCGCTGCCAAAAGCTCCAGCCTGATGCGTCCCGACGGCACGCGCATGATCAGGTACGATCCCAGTGTTCCGCCGATACCGGCAATGGCCGACAGCCATCCCATCCACTCCGCACCCACGCAGAGAACATCGCGGTAGAACAGTGACTCGAGCGAATCGAACGCCCCGTAGGCAAAGAAACCCATAAAGCCCATGAGAAAAATCAGGCGCAGGTCGGCATCGGCCGCCGTGGTAATAACGCCCTCCCAAAGCGATCGCAAGCCCGTCGCCCCATCGCGAGACTCCGGCTTGTCGACGCCCTGAACAGCAGTGCCTTCACGCAACGAGGCCACAAGCAGCAAAGCGGGAACAGGTGCTGCCGCGAGCAGGAAAAACACCCCTTGGTTGGAAAAGGCCGAGGCGATAACGCCTCCAAGGGCAGGTCCAACGATCACCGCGACACTTGTCGCGATATTGTTGAGGCCGTTTATGCGCAAAAGCTCCTCGGGCGCCTCCGTCAAAAAGCGCGGATAGGCGTCCATGGCCGTGGTCCCCGCGCCAAACAGCAACCCGGCAGAGATGGCGAGTAGCGCAAGCGCGGGATAGGACACGGGAGCTACAAGGCCAAAAACGCCCGATGCGCAAAGCAGGACGCAAACGGCTAGAAGCACATGACGCGGGCCCAAGGAGTCCACAAGTGCGCCGGCGCAAAACGTTGCAAAGATGAGCACCAGGTTGAGTCCAAACACGAGGGCGGACGTCTCAAATGCGCCGGCCCCGAGAACGTAGGTGCCGCAGCCAATGATGCCGACAAAATACGTCGACTGAAATGCAAGCTGAATAAAGAAATTTACCGCAACCAAACGGTGCGATGGAGAAAGAAGACGGGACATAGTAAACCCCTCATGCATATGGAAACCAAACAAGACAACCTGAGCGTCATCAGTCCATGTAGGTCTCGAACATATGCATAATCTCCCCTTTGCTGCGGTCGTCCCGTATTCTAGCACCGATCTGGCGTCCCGCCCCTGCGCGTTGCCATCAGAACGCTCCACGCCCCAGCGCTTGGGCATGAGAAGTGGCCGTCTTCGCTTATGCGGGGGCGGCCATTTTGCTTATCTCTAAGTCATCTGATTCTAATGCACAAACATGCGCACGAACTTGTGCTTCCAGCTTGCATAAGGGGCATAGCGGAATGGCACGTCCAGCCATGTTGCTTTGTTCACGATGCTCTTCTTGTGGCTAAACGTATCGAAGCTCTCGCGGCCATGGTACTGGCCCATACCGCTCGCACCCATGCCGCCAAAGCCCATATGGCTCGTAGCCAAGTGCATGATCGTGTCGTTGACGCAGCCACCACCAAAGGGCACGCAGCGCACAAAGCGCTGCTGAGCCGCACGGTCCTGGCTAAAGATATACAGGGCCAGCGGCGTCGGACGATCCGTAACAAACGTCTCGGCCTCGTCTAAGCTCTCAAACGTCAGCACCGGCAAGATGGGACCGAAGATCTCCTCCTGCATCACGGCGTCATCGAGGGTCACACCGTCCAAAATCGTCGGCTCAATCTTGAGCGAAGCCTCGCGTGCGGCACCCCCAAGCACGACCTTATCGGGATCAATCAACCCGCGCACGCGCGCAAAATGCTTGGCGTTGACGATATGCCCGTAGTCCTCGTTATCGAGCGGATGTTCACCAAACATACGGCGGGCCTCTTCCTTGATAAGGCCCAGCAGCTCGTCGTGCACGCGCGCATCGACCAGCAGGTAGTCGGGCGCCACGCAGGTCTGCCCCACGTTGAGCCATTTACCAAAGGCGATACGCCGCGCCGCGACCTTCAAGTTTGCCGTCGCATCCACGATGCAGGGACTCTTTCCGCCCAGCTCAAGCGTCACGGGCGTCAGGTTTTTACTTGCGCGCTCCATGACGAGCTTGCCGACCGGAACGCTACCGGTAAAGAAAATCTTGTCCCAGCACTCATCGAGCAGTGCTTCGTTCTCGGCACGGCCGCCTTCTACAACCGTCACCAGGCGCGGATCAAATGCCTCTTCGCAGATTTGCTTGAGCACCGCGCTCGATCCCGGGGCATAGGCGCTCGGCTTGATGACCACGGTATTGCCCGCGGCAAGGGCTCCAGCGAGCGGCTCGAGCGTCAACAAAAACGGATAGTTCCATGGAGCCATGATGAGCGTGACGCCATAGGGCACGGCCTGCGTCTTACACACGCTCACGGCGTTGGCGAGGTCGCACGGGCGCAGGCGCGGGCGACTCCATCGAGCAACATGCGCAATCTGATGTCGAATCTCGGAAAGCGACGTGCCGATCTCGCACATATAGGCCTCGTCATGCGACTTCCCCAAATCGGTCTTGAGCGCATGGGCGATATCGGCCTCGTGGGCCCGCACCGCATCGCGTAAACTCACGAGCGCGCGACGTCGAGCATCGACATCAAACGTGGCGTGCGTCTTAAAGTAGGCGCGCTGATCGCCGACGATGCGCGCAATTTCCTCGGTGTTCATGGACCCTCCTAGTTCTCGTCTTCAAACATACCACCCGCAACCACCTCGTACATATGCTCGAGCTCCAAGCGGTCCATTAAAAGCGGAACGGGGTACAGCGGATTGGCCTCGGCATCGGCATGGGCCGCCATTTGCGGAATATCGGAGCGGCGAATGCCCGTCACATATTTGGGAATGCCCAAGGCGGCATTCATGCGGTCGACCCAATCGATAAAGGCCTCGGCCGCCAGGCTGTCCTGCGCGTTAGCCGGCGCAATGCCTGCCATGCGAGCAAGATCGGCAAGCTTGGGGGCGGCGGCGTCACCATAAGCGCGAAGCATATGCGGCAGGATGATAGCGTTGGCCAAGCCGTGCAGAATCCCGTAACGCCCACCCAAGCTGTGTGCGATGGCGTGAACGTATCCAACGTAGGAGCGCGTAAAGGCAACACCCGCCTTATACGCCGCCGAAAGCATATTGCGACGCGCACGCATGTTATCGCCATGCTCATAGGCCTCGAGCAAATTGTCATGGATGAGCTGGACCGCCTGTCGCGCCATCTTACGCGTATAGGGCGTGGTGCTTCGCCCGATAAAGGCCTCAACGGCATGCGTCAGGGCGTCCATGCCCGTCTGCCCCGTAATGGAAGCGGGCAGGCCGCACGTAAACTCGGGGTCGTGCACCGCGAAGCGCGGGATAAGCACAAAGTCGTTAATGGGGTACTTGTAGTGCGTCTCGTCATCGGTAATTACCGCCGCAAGTGTGACCTCGCTTCCCGTGCCTGCCGTGGTGGGGACGGCGATGAGCAGCGGCAGGCGACGATGAATCCGCAGCAGGCCGCGCATCTTGTTGATGGGCTTGTTTGGCTGCGCAATGCGTGCGCCCACGCCCTTGGCGCAGTCCATGGCTGATCCTCCGCCAAAGCCGATAATGGCCCGGCAGGCGCTCTCTCGGTACAGGAACGCCGCTTCCTCCACGTTTGAGACCGTGGGGTTCGCACGCGTTTCGGCATAGATCGTAACGCCAATCCCCCTGGATGCGAGCGCCGTCTCGAGCGGTGCCGTGAGCCCCAGACGGACAATGCCGGGATCCGTCACGATAAGGACCTTCTGGATCGAGCGCTTTTGAAGCACCGCGGGCACATCCTCGGCATGCTCTAAAATGCGCGGCTCGGTATAGGGCAGGATTGGCAATGCAATGCGAAAAACCGTCTGATATGTTCGGCACCAGGCACGACGGGCTAGATGCATAAAGGAAACTCCTTCATTTGTTGATAGGTCAACATTTGCTCGCCCGATTGTACTCAGCGGCGTCCGTATATGACTTGCAAACCGTTAATCAATCAACATCTCTACATCTCAAAATTATTTTATTAAAAATCATTCCTAATAGGCTTCACATTTGGTTGCATTTATGGATAATAGAACTCGTCAAGACGCACGTCCGGAGAGGGCCCTTACGGGACCGGACGAGCGCACAATCGCCATCGATCGAAAGGATCGAATCATGAAGTTTGTTTGCCCCGTTTGCGGTTATGTGGAAGAGTTCGACGGCGACCAGCTGCCCGAGGACTTCAAGTGCCCCCAGTGCGGCGTTCCCGGTTCTCGTTTCCTGAAGCAGGAAGAGGGTCAGCTCGAGTGGGCTGCCGAGCACGTCGTGGGCGTCGCCAAGATGGAGGGTGTCTCCGAGGACATCGTTGCCGATCTGCGCGCCAACTTTGAGGGCGAGTGCTCCGAGGTCGGTATGTACCTGGCCATGGCTCGCGTCGCTCATCGCGAGGGCTATCCCGAGATCGGCCTGTACTGGGAGAAGGCTGCCCACGAGGAGGCCGAGCACGCCGCCAAGTTTGCTGAGCTCCTGGGCGAGGTCGTAACCGGCTCCACCAAGAAGAACCTCGAGATGCGCGTTGAGGCCGAAAACGGCGCCACCGCCGGCAAGACCGATCTTGCCAAGCGCGCCAAGGCCGCTGGCCTTGATGCCATTCACGACACCGTGCACGAGATGGCTCGCGACGAGGCCCGCCACGGCAAGGCTTTCGCCGGTCTGCTCAAGCGCTACTTTGGTTAAGCCAACCGCCTGAGAGACAATCTCTAGCTCGATAAGGCCCGGACCGCAAGATCCGGGCCTTTTTCGTGTCTAGCGAACCAGTTAACGTCCCAAAAAAAGGACCACCTTCGGCATCGGCTTCGCGTCAAAAACTAAGTGAGTAGCCTTTTGGGAACTTGTCGAGCAGACCATCCGTATTGCTTTATAAAACCGCAGGTAGATAGCTTGCCGCAAAACAATCTGGTCGCCATCACGCTAAAAGTCTACTCACTTAGATTTGCAACCGTCCATGATCGGGCCTTTTTGTGTCTAACGGGCATCTTTTTGTCGATTTCTCCCAGTTTTGGCCAGTCAACGAATAGTTCAGACCGAAGTAATGCCTCGGCCCCTTGCTCCTCCAAGCTTTTATCGCGATATTCAACATCGAGCAACCTGCACACGGCCTTAACAATCGCGTGGAATCTATCCTCATCGGATATCTGTCCGTGTGTCAGGAGAAATACATCGTAGCCCATGGCCTGAAGCGCCGTCATGCGGTCGACGTCGCGCAAGCCATCCCCGGCTCGCCCGTGTGAGCCCTTTCCTTGGCATTCAATGGCCACCTGTCGCTCTCCGTCCGGCGAAGACAGAAGTAGGTCAATGTATACGCGGGACTTGCCTACAATCGCCCGAGCACTTGCGCTTAGCGCCACTTCGACATTGAGCTCTATGCCGCAAAAACCTTCGCCTCCCAGGGATCGTGGCAACCCAAGCAACAAATACGTCTCAACCTCAAAAGGCGATGCGGCACCCAGTGGAACGAGATGAGATGCCGCGACAAATCGCTTGCCGTAACGCATCCCACAAACATCTGAGCAAAAACGGTCAAGGTCTTCGCCCAAAACCAAAGCGTCGCGCCTCCATAAATTTGAGGCGGAGCCGTCCTCGGACGGACAGCGCGCCCAACCCAAGGTTGCCGGAATCGCGCCCGACTCAATTGCACGCGAAAGCTCTGCCTCGAGTGCTGCTGGCAAGGCACAAACCGTAAACAAGCCGCACATCTCCGCCAACACCAAAAGAAGCTGGAGATCCGTCAGATGCCGCGACATGATGAATGCCGTCAGCAGAGGAGACGTAACCAAAAACCCATGTTCCGTTTCCAGCACGGATTCCCTGGGGAACTCGCCTAGGAACAGCCGCTGCCTAATGCTGACAGGGCAAGTCCGCTTGCCTCTCGTCCGAACCAATGTATACAGCGGAAAGCCGAGCACAACCGTAGCCGTCGGGTTACGGGCGAGCTCGCATCGCCGCCGGTCTTCTTCCGGTCGCGGGAGCGGCGGACACAGAGCGCGGGCCTGAGGGGGCAAGCGCCAGTACTTAAAAGCCGATATGTCACAAAGTAGATCCTTCATAGGCACAGGAAAACACGAATTTCAACCCGGGCGCTCACGCATTGGCGCGAACGCGCCGAAAAGGGCGCCGAACGGACTACTTAGTTTTCAACAGCCCTCCCCAACTGGCCAAAAGCTTGCCAAAAGCTGGACGGAGCGCTGTTGAAAACTCATTTTTCGCTCATGCGGAAGCCTTGCACAGCAAGTGAGTAGACTATTTAGGACCCGCCGAGCAGACCGCCCATACTGCTTTACAAAATCGCAGGTAGATGGATTGCTTCAAAACGGCCTGCTCGCCAAAGCGCCAAAAGTCTACTCACTTAGGTTAGAGGGCGCATCCATTAGCTGCGATTCCAGGGTATTTAGCGCATTTGGACTCAAATCGTCGTACTGGACAAGGATTCGAGTCGGGCTTGCAGGGACATATGCGCCATCGGCGCACCATAGACAGTCATTGATATCGATGTAAGGGGTGCTCGAGCGCGTGAGGGCGCGTGTAAAAGAGGTTCCGCCCGTAACACGCTGCGCAACCACGACGCAGTAAAGACCCGCATCCGCATGTTCGATCGAAACCTCCCCCGCCGGAAATGCCTTCCGTACAAGCGTCGCCAGGCCATCACGCGCCTCGCGAGCACGAACGCGCACGCGGTTCACATGCCGCTCGTAATCGCCCGATTCCAGCAAACGCGCCAAGGCGACCTGGTCAACAGAACTCACCGACGAGGCATAAAAGCCAAGGCTGCGTCTAAACCGTTCCATCAGCTCATCGGGCAGGACCATATACGCCAAACGCAGGGCCGACGACAGACTTTTTGAAAACGTGTTGGTGTAGATGACCGATTGGGCGGCATCAATCGACGCGAGCGCGGGAATCGGCTTACCGGCGAGGCGAAACTCGCAATCAAAGTCATCTTCGATGAGATACCGGTCCGGCTGCTCGGCGGCCCAGCCCAGCAGGGCATAGCGACGCGCAATGCTCGTCACAAGGCCGGTCGGATACTGATGGGACGGCATCAGGTGAAGGACATCCGCCCCGGTTTTCTGCAGAGCGCTCAAGTCCACGCCCTCACCGTCCAACGGGATATGCCGCACTTCGCAACCCATGGCCTGATAGATGCGCGTCAAACGCAAATACCCCGGATCCTCAACGGCATACACCTTGTCCGCGCCAAGCAGCTGAACCAACATGGTATCGAGCAACTGGGCGCCCGCACCGATAACGATGTTGTTGGGGTCGACATTCATACCCCTTGTCCCGCGCAGATGGTGAGCAATTGCGCGTCGTAGCCGAACGGTGCCCTGCGCCGGCGCGGGCGAAAAGATTTCACGTTCGTCTTCGGACGTCAGTGTCGCCCGTAGCGCGCTTTGCCAAAGCCGCGCCGCCTCCAAAGCGGAAGGAGAAAGAGCCTCGAACTGCTCGGTCTGTCCGTCGGAATCATGCGCGCTGGGGCCAACAGAGACAGCATCTCGGTCGATATCCCCCGCGGCCAAAGACAAAACCGGTGCATCGGGAAGCTCGCACGCGTAGTAACCACGCCGCGGCTTTGAGCAAATATAACCCTCGGCAAGCAACTGGCTATATGCATTCTCGATGGTAATGACACTGATTCCCAGATGACTCGCAAAGGCGCGCTTGGACGGCAGATGCTCCCCCGCCGCAATACGTCCAGCTACGATATCATCTCGAATTTGCTTGTAAATATACTCATAGAGCGATGCTTCGCCGCGGTTTTCCAAATTATAGTCAAGCATGAGTTTGTCACCTGACCTTATCGAGTCATTCAATCTGGTATTAGTCTGACCTTGTTATTATCTCGAAAACTGAGTATTTCGCCATGCCCAGCTCCCCGATAGGATATTCCGTCAAGCAATGCACATGCCAACCAAGGGAGCAACCATGGCAGAACAGACCAGCAAGGCCGATCGCGTTAAACTCAACCGCGAGCTCGCGCAGATGCTCAAGGGCGGCGTCATCATGGACGTCACCACGCCCGAGCAGGCACGCATCGCCGAAGAGGCGGGCGCCTGTGCCGTCATGGCACTCGAGCGCATCCCGGCCGACATCCGCGCCGCCGGCGGCGTGTCGCGCATGAGTGACCCCAAGATGATCAAGGGCATTCAAGAGGCCGTCTCGATCCCCGTCATGGCAAAGTGCCGCATCGGTCACATCGTCGAGGCGCAGGTCCTTCAGGCCATCGAGATCGACTACATCGACGAATCCGAGGTCCTCTCCCCCGCCGACGATGTCTACCACATCGACAAGACCCAGTTTGACGTGCCGTTTGTCTGTGGCGCCCGCGATCTGGGCGAGGCGCTGCGCCGTGTTGCCGAGGGCGCCACGATGATCCGCACCAAAGGCGAGCCGGGCACGGGCGACGTCGTTCAGGCCGTGCGTCACATGCGCAAGATCCAAAAGCAGATCCGCGACGTTGTCGCCCTGCGCGATGATGAGTTGTTCGAGGCGGCCAAGCAGTTGCAGGTTCCGATCGAGCTGGTGCGCGAGGTCCATACTACGGGCAAGCTTCCCGTCGTAAACTTTGCCGCCGGCGGCATAGCGACCCCCGCCGACGCCGCATTGATGATGCAACTGGGCGCCGAGGGCGTCTTTGTCGGCTCGGGCATCTTTAAGAGCGGCGACCCTGCCAAGCGCGCCGCCGCCATCGTCAAGGCCGTGGCAAACTTCACCGACGCCAAACTCATCGCCGAGCTTTCGGAGGACCTGGGCGAGGCCATGGTCGGCATCAACGCCGACGAAATCGAAATCATCATGGAGGAGCGCGGGCGCTAGTCCAGCAGAAAGGATCGCACATGAGCGATTACGCAGACCAGACGGTCGCCGTGCTGGCGGTCCAAGGTGCTTTTGCCGAGCACGAGGCGAGACTGTCCGAGCTGGGCGCACGTTGTATTGAGCTGAGGCAGGCGGCTGATTTGAAGCAGGACTTTGACCGTCTAGTACTTCCCGGCGGCGAGTCTACCGTTCAAGGGAAGCTGCTTGACGAGTTGGGCATGCTCGAGGAGCTTCGTGCCCGTATCGCTGAAGGCATGCCCGTCCTGGGCACCTGCGCCGGCCTGATTCTGCTGGCGCGCGACCTTGCCGCCCATGACGATAAGGGCACGCCGCGTTTGGCAACCATGGATGTACTTGTCGAGCGCAATGCCTACGGCAGGCAGCTCGGCAGCTTTCGAACCAAAGGGCAAGTAGCCGGCATCGACGGTGAAGCGCCGCTGACGTTTATCCGCGCACCCCGCATCGTCGAGGTCCACGGCGACGCCAAGGCCCTGGCCGAAGTCGATGGCTGCATCGTCGCTGCCCGCCAGGGCAACCAGCTCGGCGTAACCTTCCACCCCGAACTCGATGAAGACACCCGCCTCCACGAATTGTTCCTACAAATGTAGACAGAGTAGAAACGAGCGTGGATTTTCGGACACATAACAAATGAGAGTGGATAATCTCCCACTTTGAGCTTGAATGCAGGCTCAAACCGGGAGATTATCCACTCTCATGCTATGTAGTCGTTTAAGAACGTCCCCAATGACTACCTTGGATCAAGGCAACGCCGATGTTTTGGCAACGCCAGCGAGCGCCGCCCAGGGCGAACAAGTTGGCATGAAAAAGGCAAGGCATAGACCTTCTGGTCATGCCTTGCCTTTTGAATGACAAATTGTCGCCCTGGGTGGCGCGCAGCGTCAACTAGTTACGCGGTTCGTAGAACCGCGTAACCCCTAAAAGCGGTTGCCGCGGAAGCCGCCACCGTTGCGGCCGCCACGATCGCCACCGCGACCGCCGCGGTCGTTACCACGGTTGCCGCCGAAGCCGCCACGGTTGCCACCGCGATCGCCATAGCCACCACGGTTGCCACCAAAGCCGCCGCGACCGCCACGGTCGCCGCCACGGTCACCAAAGCCGCCACGGCCACCGCGATCGCCACCGCGACCGCCGCGGTCACCACCACGGCCACCGCGATCGCCAAAGCCGCCGCGACCGCCACGGTCGCCGCCACGGCCACCGCGCTCGTCACGGCCGCCGCGAGGACCGCGGTCCTCGTCCAGGCCCATGGCGACGAGCGGAGCGATAACCTTATCGAGAGCGGCCATCAGCTCGGTGGCCTCCTCGTAAGAAAGCTCAGGCAGGAGCTTCTCCTTCTTGTTGGCAAGCTCGACCAGGCCCTCAGCGGCATCCTCGGCAGCGAAGACGACGATCTTGCGCATATCGCCCTCGGCGTCGTCGATGCGGCCGACCAGATCGGCAGCCTCGGCCTCGGCCATCAGGCCATCGAGCTCACGAAGGCGCATGCCCAGCAGGTCGGACATCTCCTTCTGCTCCATCTTGGGCTTGAGGTCAAGAAGCTTGATGGCGCGCTCGATGTTCGCCATGCGCTCAGCCTTGGCCTCCTCCTCCTTGGAAATAGCAAAGCGACGGCTGCGCAGCAGGCGGGCGGCCTTCTGCATCTTGTCCATCAGCTCTTCATCATCGTAATCAGCGGCGGCCTCGACAACCTCGGCCTCCTCCTCGGCGGAAACCTCGTCAGCAGCCTCAACCTCGGCAGCTTCGGTCTCCACGGTCTCGACTGCCTCGACCTCGGCAGCCATGGTCTCGTTCTCGGTCTCGTTCATGATCTCTTCGTTCTCAGACATGAGACTCCTTCTTGGCCCTCTCGGGCATCATCGCCCCATTCGCGGGGCCCGTCGCGCACTCTTTGCGCTTTAAACATTCATGCCTCTCGGCAAAACGTCAATTAGTTTATGGTGTCGCCATCCAATCTAGCTGCAGAATCTATGTGCACACATTAATGCGACATGTACGACTCGCTGCGAGCGTACACAACCGACACCGCGAACCCGACAACGGCAATCGCAGCCGCCACGCGCACGGCAGCCGCAAATCCAATCGCCTGAGCAACGTCCGTCACGACGCTGGCGGCACCGGCAGCCGCTGCAGAACTCGAAAGCAGGCCGATAAACAGCGACGGGCCAAACGAGGCGGCGATCATGTTCCACGTGTTGAGCAGCGCCGTTCCGTGGGGATGCTCGGCAGCGGGTAGCGTCTCCAAGCCGGCCGTCTGCGAGGGGCTCAGCACCAAACCGACGCCGGCATACACCACAACGGTCAGTGCAACGACAACGCCAATGTTCATGCTTGCCGCAGTCATCGAGATTGCGGTCTGCCCCACGGCAATCAAGGCAAAGCCGACCGGCAGCAGCGGCCATGCGCCACGGGCGTCCATCACGCGTCCGCCCACAATCGAGGTCACGGCGTTGCAGGCAATCGCCGGCATAATGAGCAAGCCCGCAACAAGCGCGGTCATGCCGTATGCGCCCTCAAAATAGAGCGGCAACAAAACGCTCATCGAGAACGTCGTCATCATCGACACCACCACAAGCAGGCACGCAGGCCAAAAACGAACGCCCGCCATGGGACGCACGTTAAGCACCGGATGCTCGAGCTTGAGCTGGCGGGCCGCAAACAGGCCGAGCAGCACAATGGCGGCGAAGAGCGCCACGATACCGGCAATCAGATTGGTCGAGAACTCTCCTACGGAATACACGAACGCCGTAATGCCGGCGGCGAGCAAAATAACCGACAGAATATCAAGCTTAGTGTTCGAGCGCTCTCCAACATTTCGAACGAGCTTTGCTGCCGCCGCGGCGACCACGACACCGCCCTCCAGCCAAACAACGTGCACATAAGACCACTGATCACAGGTCCAAACGCCGGCCCCAGCGTAATGCAGGCACCGCCCAGACTCAGATACAGACCGAGCTTCTCGCGCGGAGCGCAAGACAGCACCACATTCATCATGAGCGGAAACAAGATGCCCGATCCCGCAGCCTGCAAAATACGACTTGGCAGCAAAACGGTAAACGACGGGGCGACCAGGCACAGAACTTCTCCGGCGACCATGCATCCGCATGCGAAAAACAGCAGCTTGCGCGTCGAGAAACGACCGGACAGAAAGGCCATGATGGCCGTAAAGATCGACGTCACGATCATGTATCCCGAAACTAGCCACTGCGCCGTGGTGGCACTCACCGAAAAGGCCGCCATGATATCGTGCAGTGCCACGTTAATGATGTTCTCGTTAAACGCGGCGACAAAGGCTGCAATATACATTACGACGAGAAACGCCGAAGTGGCCGATGGCGTTGCTTGAACTTGTTGCTGAGATTTGCTCCCCATGCATTTCCTTCCTCTTGGAACGACAGTCGCATCGCCCCAGAGGAACAGTCCAGGGCGAGCATGAGCCCTAGACTTACGTCAGACGCCGCACGCGACGGATCCGACAACATGGTCCAACGTTGAAAGATTGTAACGCTGACGCGCAGCTTTCCTTCCGCGCTATTATTAAAAGTCCACGAAAGCACGAGACATGAGGAGCCCGCCATGATTAAGCCCATCATGAAATCCGAGTTCTTTTTGCGCCTGCCTTCCGAAGACGCGGGACCCGACGATGCCGCGACCGGGCAGGACCTCCTGGATACGCTCCATGAGCATGAGCACGAGTGCGTGGGCCTTGCCGCCAACATGATTGGCGTGCGCAAACGCATCATCTGCGTAAAGGACGGCAACAGGGCGCTGCTGATGTACAACCCTCAAATTCTTGAGCAGGTCAATTCCTATCAGACGAGCGAAGGATGTCTCTCGCTTTCCGGCGAGCGCCCCTGTACTCGCTATTGCCGCATTAAGGTTGAGTATTTGGACGAGAATTTCGTCCACCGCATCAAAAACTTCTCGGGCTACACCGCCGAGATCATCCAACACGAAATCGACCACTGTTGCGGAATCGTTGTATAGTTCCGCCGTTCTACCGAACGGCGGACCGCTTGACGCTGCGCGAGCCGCATTCACACCAATCTGACGTTCAGCTTCAAGGGCGCGACCAAAAGGTCAGCGCCCTTTCGCTTCACGTCACCTTGGCGCAAATGCGGCTCGCTCGCTGTCGTTTGCCTATCCTGCGACGCTTCAGTTCTCGCGGCGGCACATATCTAATCCCCTACGACTGGCGATAGTGATCGAAGAAGTCAGCCAAGTCTTCGAGGGACTCCTTGAGCACTTCCATGCGCGGCAGGTACACGATGCGGAAGTGGTCGGGCTCGGCCCAGTTAAAGCCGCCGCCGCGGGTGATCAGGATCTTCTTCTCGTGTAGCAGGTCAAGGGCGAACTGCTCGTCATCGGTAATGTTGAACTTCTTCACATCCATCTTGGGGAAGATGTAGAACGCCGCACGCGGCTTAACCACCGAGATGCCGTCAATCTTGTTGAGCGCCTCATACACAAAGTTGCGCTGCTCGTAGACACGGCCGCCGGGGCGGATGTAGTCGTTGACGGACTGATGGCCACCGAGCGCCGTCTGAACGATCGACTGAGCCGGCACGTTGGAGCACAGGCGCATGTTGGAGAGCATGTTGATGCCCATGATGAAGTCGCTCATGCAGCGCTGGTTGCCCGAAAGCACCATCCAGCCAATACGATAGCCCGCGATCATGTGCGACTTGGACAGACCGCTAAAGGTGACGCAGGGCAGATCGGGAGCGAGCGAGGCAATCGAGACGTGCTCGTAGCCGTCCATGCACAGGCGGTCGTAGATCTCATCAGCAAAGATCATCAGCTGATGCCTGCGTGCAACCTCGACGATGCCCTCGAGCACCTCGCGCGGGTAGACCGAGCCCGTGGGGTTGTTGGGGTTGATGATAACGAGGGCTTTGGTCGCGCTCGTGATCTTGGACTCCATATCCTCCAGGTCGGGATACCAATCCGCCTGCTCATCGCACAGATAGTGCACAGGATGACCGCCGGCAAGGGTTGCGCACGCCGTCCAGAGCGGATAGTCGGGGCTGGGGATCAGAATCTCGTCGCCATTGTCGAGCAGCGCGTTCATCGAAAGCTGAATGAGCTCGGACACGCCGTTGCCCGTGTAGATATGCTCCATCTGAACGTTGGGCAAGCCCTTGATCTGCGAATACTGCATGATCGCCTTGCGCGCGGAGAACAGGCCACGCGAGTTGGAATAGCCTTCGCAGTCGGGCAGCTGCTGGCGCATGTCCTTGATGACCTCGTCGGGCGTGCGGAAACCGAAGGGCGCCGGGTTGCCGATATTGAGCTTGAGGATGCGCTCGCCCTCGTCCTCCATACGGGCGGCCTCGTCGACGACGGGACCGCGCACGTCATACAGGACGTTATCGAGCTTGGTGGATTTAGAAAAAGTACGCATGGTGGTGCTCCTTGCAATTTGAGCTGAGGGATGGGGTTCGGGCTTGGAATCGTTGCGGGGTGATGATGCCTCGCCTTGATCGGCGTCGCCGGCAAGCAGCCAGGTAACATCGACCTCCAAAATACGGGCGAGCAGCTCAGCCACATCGCGCCGCGGAATCGTCTTGCCGCTCACATATTGGCTCATCTGACTCTTGCCGAGTTTTTTGCCGAGCATCTCCGATGCGCGGATCACGTCCGACTGGCGAACGTCGCAATCGGACATAGCCTGTCGCAGACGATCGCTAAACGTCTCTTGGGCCACTAGAACCTCCTTGCTGGCAAAGTTCAATTTATACAACACGAATTGAACCTGAGTTCAATTTAGGCAGCAGTATAGCGCCGTGCTATTTCGAAAAGTTCAATTTCAAAAATAAAATGAGCAAGACCTCGAGATTTATCCCAAGGCGATAACGACGTGCACGCATTTAGAGGTATTCGAGGAAACGAGCGGCGGCAAGCGAAACATCGGCCGTTCGATATATGGCGTTGATCTGCCGATGGGGATGCCCTTCGAGCGGACGCACAGCAACATCAAACTGGCAGCGACGCAAGATGAGCGCGGGAAGAATGCTCACGCCCAAGCCATCCTCGACCATAGCCATAATCGCATAGTCATCCCAAGTCGACAGTTTTGAGCGCACTGACAGCCCCGCCCGACGGAATAGCGGCGTAATCTCATCATCGGTACCCCGTTCCAGCAGAATAAACTGCTCGTTGGCTAAATCGGCAAGAGAAACGACCTCCGCCGTGGCAAGCGAGGAGTCCGCTGGCACCACGGCCATCAACTCGTCTTGCACCAACGGTCGCGACGCCATGCCGGCGCCACGTGGCTCGCGCGGAATAAAGCCCAGGTCGCAGCGGCCTTCCGCCACCCATTGCTCAATCTCGGAGTAATCACCCATCAGCAGCTCGTGATCGACATCCGGATGATCGGCGCGAAAGCGCGCAATCACCGGCGGCAGTACATGGGTCGCCACACTCGAAAACGTACCAATGCAGATCTTGCCGCGCATGAGTCCACGCATCTCATCCACCCGTCGCTGCAAGCGAGTGAATTCCTCGCAGAGCGCCTCGACAGCCGGCATGACCTGCCTCCCGTCGGCAGAAAGAGCCACGCCCTCGCGACTGCGGTCGAGCACCTTAAAGCCCCAATCGGCCTCAAGATCGGCCACCATGCGGCTCACGCCCGATTGCGAATAGCTCAGGCGCTCGGCGGCGCGCGTAAAGCTTCCGGCGCGCACTGTCTCGAGCAGCACCTGCATCTTTTGAATATTCGTTTCCACAGCAGGCCTCCACCTTTACATGAGTTTTTTTCATGTTATCCATGCATTATATTCGCTTTTCTTCTAAAGCCAGTTCACCCATAGTGAACATGCTCGGATATAGAGGGGATGTCAGCACATGAACAACGGACTGTTTACGTACTTAGCAGCATTGCTATTGTTTGGCTCCAACGGCATCATCGCCGCTGCCATCGCGCTGCCGAGCTCCGATATCGTACTGTTGCGCACGTTTTTGGGCGCTCTCACCCTTGCCGCCATCCTCTTCATAACCAAGCGCCATAACCTGCAGGCGCCATCTCGCCCCCGCGAGGCCGCAGCGCTCATCGTCTCGGGCGCCGCGCTGGGCGCCAGCTGGATTTTCCTGTTCCGCGCCTATCAGACGATCGGCGTTGGCATCTCCTCGCTGTTGTATTACTGCGGCCCCATCATCGTTATGGCCCTCTCCCCGCTCATTTTTGGCGAAAAGCTGACCGGCGGCAAAATCGCCGGGTTTATCGCCGTTGCCTGCGGCGCCTTTCTCATTGCGGCGCAAGGTCTAGGCGGCAATATGCCCATTGCGGGTATCGCTTGCGGCATCGCCTCGGCCTTCTGCTACGCGTTGATGGTCATCGCTAGCAAGGGTGCGCCACACGTCGAAGGCCTCGAAAACTCCGCGCTCCAGGTGAGCGCCGCCTTTATGACCGCGCTGGTCCTTACGCTCCTCACACAGGGCGCTCCCTCGTTCCTCTCCCCCAGCATTGCCGCCGGCATCGATTGGCGCGCCGTCGCCATGCTCAGCGTCGTCAACACCGGCATCGGTTGCCTGCTCTACTTTAGTGCTGTCGCCAAGCTGCCCGTGCAGACCGTCGCGGTTGTCGGCTACCTCGAGCCGCTTTCGGCAGTCGTGTTCTCCGCCGTCCTTTTAGGCGAAGCCATAACACCGGTCCGCCTGATGGGCGCCGCGCTTATCATCGGCGGCGCGATCTTTTGCGAGCTCGCCGGCAAGCGTGCAAGCACCAAGGCCGGTATCGCCCAAGCGGCACGCGTTTAATAACCCTCGCTTTGAAATGCTACCTGCGTACATGAATAATCCCCAGATGGGGATTATTGTCTAAAACACCCCGATGTGCCAAACTGCTCTTATATGTATAAAGATGGCATAAAGGTTATCTGCCCTAGACAGATAACCGGATGTCTAAGGGAGTCCACGTGGCACACAACAAACTGGAGGCAAACCTCCAAGACCAGCACGGACAAAGCGGGCATGGAGCCATTCCCCTTTCTGCTGGTATGTTGCTCGTAACGCTCGGTGTCGTCTATGGCGACATCGGCACGAGCCCTATGTACACCATGAAATCAATCGTTGCCAACAACGGCGGCATCGGTACCGTCAGCGAGGACATGATCCTGGGCGCGCTTTCGCTCGTCATCTGGACCATGACGCTCGTGACCACGGTCAAGTACGTGGTAATCGCCATGAAGGCCGATAACCATAACGAAGGCGGCATCTTCGCCCTGTTCAGCCTCGTACGCAAGGTGGCTCCGTGGCTGATTCTCCCCGCAATGATCGGCGGCGCAGCGCTGCTCGCCGACGGCATCCTCACCCCCGCCGTCACGGTTACCACGGCCATCGAGGGCCTGCGCACCATCGAATGGGGCCACGCGCTGCTGGGCGACGGCCAGACCAATGTAATCATCATCACAATCATCATTATCTGTGGTCTGTTTGCCATGCAGCGCGCCGGTACCTCGTCAATCGGCAAGCTCTTCGGCCCGCTCATGACGCTGTGGTTCCTGTTCCTGGCAGGCGCCGGTCTGTTCAACATGCTCGGCAACCTGTCCATCTTGCGCGCGCTCAACCCCATCCGCGGCATTATGTTCCTGTTCTCGCCCATCAACCATTCGGGCATTATGGTGCTCGGCTTTGTCTTCCTGTCGACAACCGGTGCCGAGGCACTCTACTCGGACATGGGCCACGTGGGCAAGGCAAACATCTATGCATCCTGGCCATTTGTTAAGGCGGCCCTTATCCTCAACTATCTGGGTCAGGGAGCTTGGCTACTCGCCAATAACTCCAACCCACAAATGCTCGCGATGGATATCGTCAACCCGTTCTATATGATGCTCCCCGAGCCCCTACGCCCCTTTGCCATCGTGCTTTCGGCCGTGGCGGCCATCATCGCCTCACAGGCGCTCATCACCGGCTCGTTCTCGCTGGTATCCGAGGCAACGCGCCTCAACCTTATGCCGCACCTGCGCATCCACTACCCCAGCGACACCAAGGGCCAGCTCTATATTCCACTCGTCAACAACATCATGTGGGTCGGCTGCATCTTCATTGTGCTGCTGTTCCAGAACTCCGAGCGCATGGAGAGCGCCTACGGCCTCGCCATTACCGTGACCATGCTTATGACCACCACGCTGCTGACGAGCTATATCGCCGGCATCCTCAAGCACAAGCTGGGCGCCTGCGTCTTCGCCCTGCTCTTCGGTGCCATTGAGCTGTGCTTCTTCGCCTCGTGCCTCACCATGTTCTTTGACGGCGGCTACGTAATGATCTTCTTGGCCTCGCTGCTGTTTGGCCTTATGTACGTGTGGCGCCGCGGCACCGCCATCGAGCGCACGCAGACGATCCTGCTGCCCGTCTCCAAGTACATTGACCAGCTCAACCGCCTGCGCAACGACGAGACCTACCCCGTGCTCGCCGACAATCTGGTGTTCCTCACCAACAGCCCCGATCCGCTCACGCTCGACCGCGACGTGCTCTATTCCATCCTGGACAAACATCCCAAGCGCGCCAAGGCATACTGGTTCATCAACGTGCACGTTACCGATGAACCCTATACGCACGAGTATTCCGTCGAGACCTTTGGCACGGACTTTTTGTTCCGCGTGCGCCTGGACTTGGGCTTTAAGGTCAACCAGCGCGTTAATGCCTACCTGCGCCAAATCGTTGGCGACTTGATGGCATCGGGTGAGCTGCCGCCGCAGCATCACACCTACTCTATCTACGAGACACGCGGCAACGTGGGCGACTTCCGCTTTTGCATGCTGCGCAAGATGCTTGCCCCCGAAACGGACATCAACCGCAACGACCATCGCGTCATGGCCATCAAGTACGCCGTCCGCCGCGCCTGCGGAAGCCCGGCACGCTGGTACGGTCTCGAGAACTCGGCCATCATCATTGAGTACGTACCGCTCTTTGCCCGCATGCGCCCGGCCGTCAAACTTGTGCGCACCCAGGTGCCGCTCGAGGTTCAGATCGAAGAGGCCGAGGAAATGGAGGTCGACATCTTCTCGGACGACTTGGTCAACGGCAACGAGGCCGGCAAGAGCATGAACGTCGATCCCACCGAGCTGCTCGAGAGCGTCGCCGATACGCCCGAACAGCAACTCGACGGACTCGAGAGCACCCAGTTCAACGACGCCAACTTCTAACACGCCACCAGCCATTGACGACAACGGCCTCGCATCTCATAAGAGGTGCGAGGCCGTTTTATGTCGCAACGGACCAGTGGGCTACGAACGACGCGGCTCGGGAACCACGAGCCTATCGGGGCTCGCGCCCTCGGCATCCATCAGGCTCACGTAACGAATCGACGGATCCCCATACATCGCGTAGTAATAATTGCCCGTGCGCGCGCTAAAGCATCCGGTATAGATAGTCTTCTCGAACTTGCCATCGCCCATCCTGGACGCCCCCTCAATCATCACCACGCCCTCGAGCGAGCGGAACATGCGAACGACGTTTTCGGTCTCGCTCTCCTTTTGCGGGTAATTGGCATTGAGGTACGCCGCCTTTACAAAACGGCTCGGCGAATAGCAATCGCCCGGAATGCCGCGCATGCCGGCACCGGCTCCATAGGGCTTAAGCTCGGCGCCACGCCATGTCGCCGTCTGCGGAAAATCGCTTGTGGCGGTGATATAGGTGCGCAGGTTTTCCATGTGCCACGGGAAGGTCGGCTGGTTGGCAAGGGTGTCGACCGGATCGTCGTATACATGCAGGCCGTCAGCCATCATCTCGACCACGATGCTGCGCTGGCTGTCGCCGATAATCCAATGGAGCAGCGACACGCCCAGCCCCTCTCCGGCAGATTTGGCGACAATCACCGTGTCGCGCAGCGCGGCCTCGACCTCATCGACCGTCGAGAACGTCGCTGCCACCCACAGGGGAAACTCATAGGCCGCGATATTGTTCTTGCCGTCGACAGGGCCCTCGGCATACTCGGCATAGCCGGGAAAGTTGAGCCCCGCCACAGCCAGACCCGCATCGTTACCACAGTCGAAAAACATGGGATAGTTCTTGTAATCGATGCACATGCCGATTACCGCGTGTGCCGCCGACGCATCGTCGATAAACGAATACGGAATGTGGAACCCGCGCGGCATCACGCGAACCTGTTGGCCGTAGTCAAAGCTCCAGTCGAGGTTGCGGCCCAGATACATGTGGCCAGAATTATCGGTAAATCGAATGCTCGTGCACATAGCGCCTCCTAGCTCAATATTCTTACTAAGGTCATTGTCACCAAACAAAGGAGCGCTAAACAAAAAGTCCGGACATGACAACAATGTCATACCCGGACTAAAAACGACGAGGTGCGGTGCTTTGGTCCCCTTAGACCAACTTTCCAAGACAGTGATCAATCATGTGCTGGATCATTTGCGCCTCAAAGCCTGCGTAATCGCGGCGGCACTCCTTCATCTTGCCGTCGACGATCTGGTCAAAGGCAACCTTGCACTTGATGTAGCGCGTGGACTTGGTGATCTCGTCGTGCGTCAGGCAGCTCTCCTCCATCTTGCTGGCGCCCAGGCCAAACACCAGACGAGGGTTGTAGAGCACGTGGGGCTCGCCGGCGTCGTCCAGGTAGACGCAGACCTTCTTGGTAACGCCGATCTGGTTGGCGGCAAGGCAGCCGGCATCGTCGAGCGACTTGATGGTATCGATCAGGTCCTGAGCAACCGACTCGTCCTCGACGGTCGCAACCTCGCAACGCTGGGACAGGATAGCCTCGTCGTGGCAGAGCTCTTTAATCATACGTTCCTCCATAGGGGTCGTTGTAACCGCTTAAGTATACGGTACCTACACATTTTCATGCGAATAATACCGTCCGTCTGCTACAAAGCGCCGAACTTCAACACGCGAGGAACATCAACCTTTCAAAGGCGATATAGTAGGTGAGTTCGTGTCAATCGGCCTAAACTCGGGGCCGA
This sequence comes from uncultured Collinsella sp., assembly GCA_905202925.1. Lineage (GTDB taxonomy): Bacteria > Actinomycetota > Coriobacteriia > Coriobacteriales > Coriobacteriaceae > Collinsella. Next base: position 80,535 of record CAJKTW010000002.1, read on the forward strand.
ACAAGGAAAGGGTATGCATGGACGAACTATTTCACGTCAGTGAGCGCAAGTCCACAATCGGGACCGAACTTCGCGCTGGACTGACAACATTCCTGGCGATGGCCTACATCATCGCCGTCAACCCCGCAGTGCTCTCGGGCGCTGGCATCGATGCGGGAGCGCTCGCCTGCGCCACCTGCCTGGGCGCCGGCATCATGACCATCTGCATGGGCATCTTCGCCAACCGCCCGCTCGCCTGCGCGTCGGGCCTGGGCATCAACGCCATGATCGCGGGCATCACCACCACCATGTGCGGCGGTGACTGGCACGTTGCCATGAGCGTTATCTTCCTCGAAGGTATCGTCATCTTGCTGCTCGTCCTTTGCGGCCTGCGCGAGGCCATCATGGATGCCATCCCCGTGGTCCTGCGCCACGCCATCTCGGTGGGTCTGGGCCTGTTTATCGCCATGATCGGCCTGTGCGACGCCGGCATCATCACCGCTGGCGCCGGTACGCTCGTCGGCTTGGGCGACATCACCTCCCCCACCTTTATCGTCGGCATCATCTCCATCGTCGTGACGGTTGCCCTGGCTTCCCGCAACGTGCCGGGCTCGCTGCTCATCGGCATCATCGTTGCCGTTATCGCCGGTATCCCGCTGGGCGTCACCCATGCGCCCGAGGGCCTCATCGCACCGCTCGACTTCTCGACCTTTGGCGCCCCGTTTGCCAGCACCGCCGATGGCAACATGGCCATCGTGAAGGTTCTGACCGACCCGATGCTGCTCGTCGTTGCCTTCTCGCTGCTCATGAGTGACTTCTTCGACACCATGGGCACCGCGATGGCCGTCGCCAAGCAGGGCGAGTTCTTGACCGAGGACGGCAATGTCGAGGACATCCGTCCCATCCTGGTCGTCGACTCCGTGGCCGCTGCTGCCGGTGGCTTTATGGGCGTCTCCTCCATCACTACCTTCGTCGAGTCCACCTCTGGCGCTGCCGACGGTGGCCGCACGGGCCTCACCTCTGTCACCACCGGCGTGCTGTTCATTCTCGCCGCGTTCTTCTCCCCCATCGTCACCATCGTTTCCAGCGCCGCCACCTGCGGTGCTCTGGTCTACGTCGGTTACCTCATGATGAGCGAGGCCTCCGAGATCGACTGGTCCGACGTGTCGCAGGGTTTCCCGGCGTTCATGATTGTCGCCGGCGTGCCCTTCACTTACTCCATCTCTGCCGGCATTGGCCTGGGCTTTATCGCCTACGTGATCGTCGCGCTCTTTAAGGGCGAGGCCTCCAAGATCAAGCCGCTCATGTGGATCGCAGCCCTCGCCTTCCTCGTCTACTTCTTTGTAGCGTAGGCGCAAGATTCGCAATACCAAACAGCAAAGCGCGGAGTCGCATCGAGCGGCTCCGCGCTTTGCTTTTAAAGCCAAGCACCACACGGACGCGCGATGTATTGCTTCGCAAGTTTTGGACGTTTTGCTCTCCAAACGGCACTACCGACGGCTACATCCTGCAGATATGCTGGATATAACCGCATAGGCCCTATGAGGATGGGAGTAACCATGGCCGTCTTGTTCACGACCCCCAAGCGCAATGACAAAACCTCTGGAGCCCATTTTGTCGAGCCCGACCTGCGCCGTTGCACGCTGCTCGCACACGGCAGCTGGCGCCGCGTGACGCGCCGCATCGTTGTAGGCGCCGTATGCGCGCTTACGGTAAGCTCGCTGCTCATGCCGAGCATCTCGCTCGCAGCCGAGTGGGTGGACGTTGGCGGCGTCCGCCACGAAGCGGCCGCGGGCCCCACGGGAGACGCCGCCGGTACCTGGTCATGGGATGGCGCCGATGACATGAAGCTCAACGGCTATAACGGCGGCGCGATCGAGGCAGCGGGCAAGCTCAACGTGAGCTACGAGGGCAACAACACCGTCACTAACGACGACGGCCGCGGCATCAAGGTTAAGGATGGCGCGAACGAGAACGCCGAGCTTAATATTCAGGGCGACGCGTCTAGCACGCTCAACGTGACATCTTCTCGTGACGCCATCACTTCCGTCGGCAACATCAACATCGACGGCGCTGGCACTGTCAACGCCACGAGCACCGAGCACGATGCCATCGATGCCGGGGGCGATGTCACCATCAAGAGCTCGGGAAACGTTAACGCCACGGGCGATTCGGATGGCATCAGGGCCGACGGCAACATCACGATCGACAACAGCGGAACCGTCACCGCCAAGGCCACCGAGGATCAGGGTATCGATGCTAACGAGAACCTCATCATAAAGGGCGGCGGCAAGGTAGAGGCAAGCTCTATCGAGGACAATGCGATTTGGGCCGACGGCAGTATCGAGATCTCGGGTGGCAGCCAGGTCAAGGCAAGCTCCGAGGAAGACGCCGCCATCGACGGTAAAAACAGCCTCACGGTCACGAACGCTTCCCTCAACGCAGGTGGCGTTGGGTATGGCATCTATGTCTACAAGGGCATCACGCTCGATGGCGCGACCGTGACGGTCCGCGCAAGCTCAGATGGCGGGGAAGTCAGCGCACTCTTCACCGATGAGGACGACATCGTCATCAAGAACGGCTCGACTGTGGATGCGCTCGCAGAAGGCAGGTTCTCGGTTGCAATCTCCACCAGTAATTTCTACTCCGGCGAAGCGGGTGGCCATATCTACATCAGCGACTCCGTTGTCAAGGCCATAGCCCGCTATGCCGAGACCGGCGGCGACGGCCCCGACCACTACAGTGGAGACCAAAACGACGAAATCATCCCTGAGTCCGAGGGCCTGAACATCGGCATCTTCGCGCAGACCGAGAAGGGCATCACGCCCGCGACCATCTCGATCGTCCGCAGCAAGGTCACGGCCGAGGGAGACACGGCGGCTATCTTCGCCCTTGCCATGAGCGCGGACGGCAAGGCGATCGGCACCATCGAAATCAAGGACGCCATCATCCAGACGCCTGCAGGCGGCAAAGTCATTGACTATCGCAACAAGGAAGAGCTCAGCGACGGCATCGTCTACGAGGCGGGGCAGACCATTGGCACGGGCGATGCCACGATTGACTCCCCCTATGACGCCGCTGTCGCCAAGAGCACGGTCATCGTGCCTCCCGAGGAGACCAAGCTCGAGGAAAAGCACGGCAAGACCAAGCCCGAGGGTTCCAAGTCCGAGGGCACGAAGACAACCAAGACCGTTGCAGTTGCAGCCAAGGGAGCCAAGACCGTCGGCAAGCTCGCGGCAACCGGCGACACCTCGAACGCAGCCATCGTGGCAGCCGCCCTTGCGGGAACAGCCGCCATCGCCGCAGGCGCCCTGGCGAGTCGCAAACGTTCGTAAACACTTTTTCGCACAGGACGGGTGGATCGCAGCCCTTGCCTTCCCCGTCTACTTCTTCGTAGCGTAAGGGCAAGGCTGCAAAAGCTGAACAATAAAGCGCGGAGTCGCCATGCGGCCCCGCGCTTTTCTTTTAGCGTCGGTCCCTGCGCCGGCGTGCGGCCTATTTCTCCCCCATTTTGGCCATTTTGCCCTCCAAACGGCACTACCGCCGGCAACATCCAGCAGATACGCTGAACCTAGCCGTATAGGCCCTATGAGAACGGGAGCAACCATGGCAGCCTTGTTCACGACCCCCAAACGCAATGACACTACCGCCGGAACCCATGTTGCCGAACCCGACGTTCGCCGTCGCATAGGACTCGCGCACGGCAGCTGGCGCCGCGTGACGCGCCGCATCGTCGTAGGCGCCGTGTGCGCGCTCACGGTGAGCTCGCTGCTCATGCCGAGCGTCTCGCTCGCGGCGGAATGGGTCAAGGTCGGCGAAACCAAATACAACGCCGGCACTGCGGCGGGCGACGAGACCGGCACCTGGTCGTGGGACGGCGCCGACGACTTGAAGCTCAACAACTATAACGGCGGCGAGATCCAGGCCGCAGGCAAGCTCAACGTGAATTACTCGGGAAACAACATCGTCACTGCCGACTGGATCGAAGGCATCAAGGCTTCTCATGGCAAGAATGAGAACGCCGAGCTCAATATCCAAGGCGACGCGGGCAGCACGCTCAGCGTGACATCTACTGAGGACGCTATCCTCTCCACGGGTAATATCAACATCGACGGAGCCGGATCCGTCAACGCCACGAGCGCTGGGTTTGATGCCATCGACGCCGAGGGCGATCTCGCTATCAAAGGTTCGGGCAACGTCAACGCCACGGGCGTATCGGATGGCATCAGGGCAAACGGCAATATCACGATTGACGACAGCGGGGCCGTCACCGCCAGGGCTACCAAGGACAAGGGTATCGGAACCGACAAGAACCTCACCATCAAGGGTGGCGGCACAGTCGAGGCAAGCTCAGCCGATGGTGAGGCCATTTGGAGCGGCGGCAACATCAATATCTCGGACGGCAGCCAGGTCAAGGCGAGCTCCGAGAAAGACGCCGCCGTCGAGGCCAAGGGCAGCCTCGCAGCCACAAACGCCTCCCTCAACGCAAACGGTGTTGAATATGGCGTCTATGCCCACAAGGGCATCACACTCGATCATGCAAACGTGACAGTCCGCGCAAGTAAAGGCAGATACGGTGACGCCATTGCCCTCTTCACCTACCAAGACGATATCGTCGTCAAGAACGGCTCCACCGTGGACGCGTTTGCGGAAGGCGAGGTTTCGGCTGCATTCTCCACCAGAAACGATCGACCCAACGAGGAGGGTGGCCACATCTACATCAGCGACTCCGTTGTCAAGGCCATAGCCCGCTATGTCGAGAACGGCGACGGCCCCACCCCCTACAGCGAAAACCAAGATGGCGAGACGAGCCCCGAGCCCCAAGGCGAGAACATCGGCATCATCGCCCAGACCGGCGAGGGCGTCACACCCGCAGTCATCTCGATCATCCGCAGCAAGGTAACGGCCGAAGGAGATACAGCGGCAATCTTTGCCCGTGCCATGAGCGCTGACGGCAAGACAATCGGCACCATCAAGATTGAGAACGCCGCCATCCAGACGCCCGAAGGCGGCAAGGTCATTGACTGTCGCAAGCTCCGTAACGGCATCTACGAGGCAGGCCAAGCCATCGGCACGGGCGACGCTGTGATCGACTCCCCCTATAACGAAGCTGTCGCCAAGAGCATGGTCATCGCACCTCCCGAGGTAGCCAAGCCGGAAGACCCCAAGCCCGACGAGACCAAGCCCGCGGAGTCCAAGCAGGACCCCAAGCCCGAGGGCGCAAAGACGACCAAGACCGTTGCGGTTGCAACCACGAAGGCCAAGGCCACCGGCGTGCTCGCGGCAACCGGCGACACCTCGGGTGCGGCCATCGTGGCAACCGTCCTTGCGGGAACAGCCGCTATCGCCGCAGGCACCATGGCGAGCCGCAAACGCTCGTAGACGCCTCTGCGCACATGGCAGCTCCCGCGAAGGCCCCGAGTCCCAGCACCGTTTAACAACGCCACCGCCGAGCTCCCCTCCGGCGGTGGCGTTTTCCATATGCGTCCGCAGGGTATGCACGAGATTGTCTTTTGTCTAGCCCAACCTGCATGAGCCGGCGTGCGACAATGGGGGCCGTCGATATCACAACGTCGAGAGAAGCCCGTCATGGAAGCGCATCAAAAGCAGATAACCGTTCATGCACAGCATGCCGAAAGCGCACCAGTCATCTATCTTCCCGTGGTCATGGGCGACGGCGCGGAGGTTTATGAACGCTGCCGAGAGCTCAACTGCCCGCCCTTCACGCTTGTCGGCATTGGCAGCCTCAACTGGAATCGCGAGCTGAGCCCCTGGGGATGCGACGGAACCGTGCGCGATGCCGAGCCCTTTGGCGGTCAGGCTTCCGGATTTCTCGATGAGCTGTTGAACTGGATAATCCCAGAGGCCGAGTCGTCGCTTCCTCAGCCGCCCACCTGGCGCGGCATTGCCGGCTACTCGCTCGCGGGCCTCTTCGCGCTCTGGTCCCTCTGGCAAACCGACGCCTTTAGCCGCGCCGCAAGCGCATCGGGGTCGTTGTGGTTTCCCGACTTTGTCGATCGCGCCAGCACGGCCCCTTTTGCCGGCAACCCGCAGGCCGTCTATCTGTCACTCGGCAAAAAGGAGACCAAGACACCCAACCGCATGATGCGGCATGTACTCGACGACACACGCGCGATGGAAGCGTTGCTCGTCGCGCGCGGCATTCCAACAACGCTGGAGCTCAACCCCGGCAATCACTTTGCCCAAACCGATCTGCGCATGGCACGTGGCATCCACTGGATATTGACGCATTAAAAATGACGCCCGCGCGTACGCATGGGCGCCATTTTTTGATTCAGCTGGACGCAGTTGTTACTCAGCAGCCTCCTCAAGCTCGGAGACATCAAACTCAAAGTCGTTACCCGGTAGGATGGCATTGAGCACAATGCCCACCAGCGAACCCACGGCAAGACCCGAAAGCGAAATCGTCACGCCGCCCAGCTCCAACACGATGGCACCGGCGGTGCTGTACGCAATGCCGAGCGAGAGCACGAGCACCAGAGCTGCCACCAGCACGTTGCGGTTGTTCTGGAAATCGACCTGGTTTTCGATGAGGTTGCGGACGCCCACAGCGCTGATCATGCCGTAGAGCACGAGCGACACGCCGCCGATAACGCATGCCGGCATGGCGGCGATGACCGCGGCGAACTTGGGGCAGAACGAAAGCACGATGGCGCAGCACGCGGCAATGCGGATCACGCGCGGGTCGAACACGCGCGTCAGGGCGAGCACGCCGGTGTTCTCGCCATAGGTGGTGTTGGCCGGAGCGCCAAAGAGCGAAGCCAGGATCGTGGCAAGGCCGTCGCCGAGCAGCGTGCGATGCAGACCGGGATCGGCGATGTAGTTACGCTCGCAAGTGGAGCCGATAGCCGAGATATCACCGATATGCTCGATCATGGTCGCAAAGGCCAGCGGCATGATGGTAATGATGGCCGTCGTGGCAAGGCCGCTATCGAACTGCGGGCCAAAGAGCGCAAACACGGTGTTGTCCCACACGATGGGCAAGCCAACCCAGGGAGCGGCTGCGACGCCAGAGAAGTCGACCTCGCCCAGCGCAGCCGCAACGGCATAGCTCACCACAACGCCCAGCAGAATCGGCACGATCTTGACCATGCCGCGGCCCCAGATGTTGCAGATGACGATAACGGCAACGGCAATGACAGCCACAAGCCAGTTGGTCTGGCAGTTAGTAATAGCGGAACTTGCCAGGATCAAGCCGATGGAAATGACGATGGGACCAGTCACCACCGGCGGAAAGAAGCGCATGATGCGCTTGGCGCCAAACGCGCGGAACAGGGCCGCCAGCACCGGATAGAGCAGGCCGGCGCAGGCTACACCCAGGCAGGCGTAGGGCAAAAGCTCGGCCTCGCCGTTGGGCGCGATTGCGGCATAACCGGCAATAAAGGCAAACGACGAGCCCAAGAAGGCCGGCACCTTACCGCGCGACAGGAAGTGGAACAGCAGCGTGCCCAAGCCGGCAAACAAAAGCGTTGCCGAAACCGAGAGACCGGTGAGCACGGGCACCAGCACCGTGGCACCAAACATGGCAAACAGGTGCTGTAGGCCGAGCAAAAACATGCGCGGGCGGCCGAGCGACGATGCGTCGTAGATGGCATCGGTGACGGCGGGCGTCGAAGACTGGGACATGGATGTCCTTTCGAATGGAAGGGCGATCGGGCATATCGGATAACCTGCCCGAACGATACGATCCGAACCATTGTACGCGATGCACCATGTCTCGCACGCGCCGTCACCTGCAAACGTTACCGCTATTTCCAAACGCGCTCGGCAACGCGCTTGACCAGCGCGATCTTTGCCCATTGCTCATCCTCGGTCAGCTTGTTGCCAATCTCGCAGCTGGCAAAGCCGCACTGGGGCGACAGATACAGGTTCTCGAGCGGAACATACTTTGCAGCCTCGTGAATGCGTTCGACGATGGCATCCTCGTCCTCAAGCTCAGCGGCCTTGGTGGTCACCAGGCCCAACACGACCTTCTTGCCGGGGGCAACGTACTTGAGCGGCTCAAAGCCACCGGCACGCGGCGTATCGAACTCAAGGTAGAACGCATCGACGTTCTCGTGTGCGAACAGGTACGGCGCGATGGGGTCATAGCCGCCCTCGAAGGCATAGGTGGAGTGGTAATTGCCGCGGCATACGTGCGTGTTGATAACCAAATCGTCGGGCTTGCCCGCGATGGCGGCATTGTTGAGCGCCACGCCCAGCTCGGACACCTTTTGCAGGTCGACCGGGCTCATACCAGTCTTTGCCACAAAGTCGGTATCGCAATAGATGCCCCAGGTGCAGTCATCAAATTGAATGTTGCGGCAGCCTGCGGCATACAGGTCGGCAATCACGGTGCGGTATGCCGCGGCGATAGCGTCGGCGAGCTCTTCGTCGATCTTATAGACAGCGCGCAGGCTCTCCTGCTGGCCATCGCAGCGGTCGAGCGTAACTTCGGAGAACGTCTGAATCGGCGCCGGGATGGTCTGGCGTGCAACGTGGCCCTCGCCCTCAAGTGCCTTGACAAACTTAAAGTGCTCGACAAACGGATGATTCTCGCCGCAAATGGGACCGGTTACCACGGCGGTATCGGCGGTGGTCTCCTCATCGTGGAACATATAGCCCGTACGCGAGGTGCGACGCTCGACGCCGTTCAGCCCCCACATAAAATCGAGGTGCCAGTAGCTGCGGCGGAACTCGCCATCGGTGATGACCTGCAGGCCGGCGGCCTTTTGCTTTGCCACCAAATCGCGAATGGCATCGTCCTCGACGGCCTTAAGCTCCTCGGCATCAAGCGTGCCTGCCGCATAGGCAGCGCGGGCATCCTTTACGGTCTGCGGACGAAGAAAGCTGCCGACGATATCAGCGCGAAACGGCGCGTTCGGTTGAATTGAAGTGCTCATAGATATCTCCCTTTGCATTGGTTGCTTTACTGGGACAGAGTATGAGCGCTCATATGGCCATCGTAAAATATACGTTTACAACAGTTTGATATAGATAGTTCCTATATCAGTCTGGACTGCCGTAAAGAAATTTGACCCGCGCGGAGCACAGCAGCCTAGATATGCTGACGGATCGCGTCGATATAGGCTTGGCCGTAGCGCGTGAGCGTCGTATTTTTGCGCGTGATGATGCCGATCTCCATGTACTCGTCTACATCGAGCGGAATCGAAATGATGCCGGGACCGTTAAGTTCGTGGCTGATCACGCCCGAACACACCGTGTAGCCGTTGAGTCCCATGGCCAGGTTGAACAGCGTCGCACGGTCGCGCACGCGGATATTCTTGCGGCGCTCAAAGGTCGAGGTCAGCTCCTCGGAATAGTAAAACGAGTTATAGCTGCCCTGCTCATAGGACAAGAATGGGTAGTCCTCGAGGTCTTCGAGCGTCACACTGGAGCGGTCAGCCAACGGGTGGTCGGCACACACAAAAACGTGCGGCGTGGCGCAGAAGAGCCCTTCGAACACGAGCTCGTTGGCCGCCAGCATGCGCTCGATGACCTCGCGATTGTGCTCCGACAGATACAGGATGCCGAGCTCGCTTTTCATGTGCGCGACGTCCTCGATAATCTCGTGGGTTTGCTCCTCGCGCAGGGTAAAGTCGTAGCGCGCGGCATCGAACTCGCGGATCACGTCAACAAACGCGTTAACGGCAAAGGAATAATGCTGACAGCTCACACTAAAGTGCGGCACCTGCTCGGATGCGCCCTTGTACTTGCCCTCGAGCAGGTCGGCCTGGTCGAGTACCTGGCGCGCGTAGCCCAAGAAGGTCTCGCCTTCCTCGGACACAATGACGCCCTTGTTGGTGCGCTCAAAGATGCGCACGCCCATCTCGTTTTCGAGGTCGCGAATCGACGCGGTAATCGAAGGCTGCGACACAAAGAGTCGGCGCGAGGCCTCGGTGATGCTACCGCATTCGGCAACCTTGACAACATACCTGAGCTGCTGAAGCTTCATGACTTTCTCCCTAGACGTTCACGGCGCCAAGACCCGCCGCGTCCATCTGGCGCATAAACGACGGCATCTCCCCCGTCGCGGCGCAGGCGGCAATCTGATGCAGAGCCCCGGCGACCGCATCATCTGCCGCAGCGCCAATATGCCAGCGCGCCGCCGCCGTAACGGCCTCGTTGGCATTGGCGACTGCAACGGAGTTGGGAACGGCATCGATCATGGGCAGGTCGTTATCGGAATCGCCAAATACGGCCACCTCGTCGGGCGTCAGGCCCAAAGCGCGCGCCAGCTCCAGCGCAGCACAGCCCTTGTCCCAACCGGCCGGAAGGATGTCGAACAGGCGCACTCGGTTGTTGGGAAACACAAGCGAGAGTTCCGGCACCTCGGCGGCAACGCGCTCGCGTAGCTCCGCGAGCTCCTCACGCGAACGGGCACTCCAGATATTCGCCTTAAACACCGGCGCGTCATCGACAACGGGACGACACGGGGCCTCTTCGCCTTTGAGCCACGCATTGCCGCCTGATTCCATGGCGCGGCGCACGCGCTCGGCATCACGTGTCACGCAATAGGCATCGTTATCCCAAAAGTCATCACCTAAGCTGTAGACCTTCAGATAGGTATCGTCGGTTTCTTCTTCCAGATAGGCGGCTAAACGCATTAGTGCGTCGCTATCGGTCGCACGCGAGGCGACCGCCTCGCCGTCGACAAACATGACCTGGCCGTTACAGAATGCGCCGGTCGAATAGCACTCGGAACGATTTTTAAACATCCAGCCCATCGCAGACGGCTGACGACCCGAAACCGGCCCAAAGTGCAGGCCCGCCGCCTGCATGGCATGAATGCCCTCGATGGCATAATCGCTGGCGCCGTTGCGCCCGGCCGGAATCAGCGTATCGTCCATATCGGTCAGCACAAGTTTAATCATAAGGTCCCCTCGGTCATTCTTAATCCCGTCTATTGTACCGACCTGCCAAAAAGAGACAGGTTTATATTGGCAGGTTTTATCTGGGAAAACGCAAAGCCCCAGTTGTTACCTGCCAAAATAAACCTGTCCCTTTTTGGCAGGTGCGCTAGTATAGGGAACAACAGATTCGATGCGGGAGTGCCGGCGGTGCAAACCACAAGGCTGAGAGGGCATGGGGCCCAATCCTTTGAACCTGTCAGTTAATGCTGGCGTAGGGAGCATGCCGCCTTTGCAGGGGCGCTGTCTATGCACAGCGCCCCTTTTCTATGCCAAGGAGGCATGTGCAGTGATTGATTCGGAACAGCTTAAGCAAAATGTGGTCAAGGCCGTGGAAGAGATTCGCGCCACCAATCCGATGGCCGGCTCCATCACCAACACGGTGACGATCGACTTTGTCGCCAACGCGCAGCTCGCCGTGGGCGGTTCGGCCGCCATGGTCTATCTGCCCGACGAGGGCGAGGCGCTCGTTGCCGGCGGCGGCGCCATCTATCTCAACATGGGCACGCTCTTCCCCATCTACGAGCAAACGATTCCCCGCGCGGCCAAGGCGGCACACGACGCCGGCAAGCCCTGGGTGCTCGATCCGGTGGGCCTGGGTATCGGTAGCCTGCGCACCCAGCTGGTAAACGAGCTCAAGCAGTACAAGCCCGCCATCGTGCGCGGCAACGCCTCCGAGATCATCGCACTCGCCGGCCTGTGGGGTCTTGAGGGCGAGGCGGCTGATCTGAGCCGCGTACGCGGTGTCGATACCACCGACACGGTCGACGCCGCCCGTGATGCCGCCGTGGCGCTCGCCCGCTACACTGGCGGCGCTGTGGTGGTCTCGGGCGAAGTCGACCTGATTACCGACGGCACGACCGTAGCCAAATCCCACGGCGGCAGCCCGCTCATGTCAAAGATTACCGGCTGCGGTTGCTCGCAGGGCGGCGTGCTAGCCGTGTACGCCTGCGCTGCCGATCCGTTTACGGCAGCCGTCTGCGGCACCGCCGTCTACAACGTAGCCGGCACGCGTGCCGCCGCTGTCGCCGATGCCCCGGCAAGCTTTAAGGTCGCCTTTATCGACGAGCTCTACCGCGCAACCGCCCAAGACATCGCCGACAACCGACTCGAGCTCGAGGAGGCATAAGCCATGTCCGAACCCGCAACCAACGCCGGCATGAACACGCTCGTCGCCGTGGCCATCGCCCCGTGCGGCACCGGCGATGAACTGTCCGCCGAAGTTGCCGAGGTCGTGCGCGTCATTCGCGAGAGCGGCCTTCCCAACCGCACCACCTCGATGTTCACCGAGATCGAGGGCGACTGGGACGAGGTCATGCAGGTCGTGCGCGACGCAACCTTTGTGTTGGCGAGCAAAGGTATCCGTACCGAAGTCGTGCTCAAAGCCGATATTCGCCCCGGTTTTACCGATACCATGACCGGCAAACTCGAGCGCATGGAAGCTCAGATCAAAAAGCAGGAGGAAGCACGATGAGCATCCGCGACAACCTTGATATCTCTGCCTATCTGGTACTCGGCCCCGAAAACACCCTCGGACGCCCCGTGGGCGATGTGGTGGCCCAGGCACTCGACGCCGGCTTTACCTGCATCCAAGTGCGCTCCAAGGTGGCAAGCGCCCGCGAGATCATCGCACTGACGGGCGATGCCGCGCAGGCCATCGCCCAGGCCGGCAAAACCGGGCAGGTCGCGCTGCTGATCGACGACCGCCTTGACTGCGTACTTGCCGCACGCGAGCAGGGCATCGCCGTCGACGGCGTGCACGTGGGCCAGAGCGATATCCCCGTCGAGGTCTGCCGCAAGCTGCTGGGTCCCGATGCCATCGTGGGCCTTTCCGCCCGCTGCGAGGAGATGCTCGAGTACGTCAAGACCGCCGATATGAGCCTGGTCGATTACCTGGGCGTGGGCCCGCTTCACGAGACCGAGACCAAGCGCGACTGCGGACGCGCGGCAGATGGCTCCATCATCACCAAGAGCTTTGAGGACCTGGCTGCCCTCCATGCAGCAAGCCCCGTGCCCATCGTGGTGGGCGGCGGCGTCAAAACGGCCGATCTGCCGCAGCTCAAGACTACCGGCGTCGACGGCTTCTTTGTGGTGAGCGCCGTCTGCAGTGCCGACGACCCCTACGCCGCAGCCAAGGAGCTCGTCGATACCTGGCAGCAGACATAAGCCTAGACCGAGCAGTTGCTCCGCAGTCCCATATCTTCAATAGCGGAAAGCGCATCCCAGTTTGGACATCCATTCTGGTATGCGCTTTCCGCATAGAGGACCAGCGGGAAACCGCATCCCAGTCTGAACGCTGATTACGGGATGCAGTTTCCGGCGTAGTCCCTACCCCGCCAGATACGCTTCCAGCGCGGGCAACGTCGCCTCCGCATCGTGACGGCCGATTCTGTAGATGCGCTCGAGCTCATCGGGCTCGCGACACAGCGACGGCACCTTCACCGATTCGCTCGGCCGCACCACAAAGATCTCGCCGGCAGCCTCGCGACGTGCCAGGTCATCGAGCGTGGCATTGTAGACCTCATGCCGATGCTCAAGCGCTGCGACAAACTCCGGATAGTGACGGAACACGCGACGCAGCATGGGCATCACGCTGTTGGGCTGCTTCACAAAGCCCGCCGGCTGCGTGAGCACCACGATATTGCGGTCATACCCCTGCGCAAACAGCCATGCACTGGGAATAGAATCGGCCACGCCACCATCCAGATACTTATGCCCGTCAATAGCAACGGGACGCGTCGCCACGGGAATCGCCGACGATGCCCGGATCCACTCGATATCCCGCTCGTCGCCATAGGGCAGGTCGTGGTAGACGGCCTTGCCCGTCTCGATATCGGTACACACGCACGTAAACCGCATGGGGCAGGCGCGATACGCCTCCAGATCGATGGGATCGCGCTCGATGGGTACCTCATGATAGGCAAACTCGGCATTGAACATATCGCCGGTTCGCAACCAGCTCGTCACGCTCGCATAGCGCTTGTCGGCGCAATAGGCCTTGTTGTAGCGAATGGCGCGGCCGATCTGGCGCGATTTAAAGTTGTAGCCAAACGCCGCGCCCGCCGAGACACCCACCATATGGCCGCAGGTTAAGCCGTGCTCCATCCATACGTCGAGCACGCCCGCCGTATACATACCGCGGTAGCCGCCTCCCTCGAGCGCGAGCCCCACCGTGCGCGTCGTATCTGGCTGCGTCATGCGATCATCCCCGTTTCTGCGTTTTTAAACGGGACAAGTATACCCGTCAACATATATCGTCTCAGTCGCATTTTCATCGAACATCGCATCGTCGTGTTACCGCTTGGCAAATAATTGTCACCCATAGTATGGGCACCCCTATATAATTTTGTACTGTTGTTTATACTACTCAGCAGTTATCAACAGCGAACATTAGCCGGCAAAGTAACCCAACAACGCAGCAAGGCGGAGGCCTGGATACACGCAATACGCTGAGCAACGACGCGTGTACACAACGAGCTCGCCCGACGCAATCCGCCCCGACCTCAGAAAGCCGCTTAGAACATGGATACTGTCAGCAATTACACCGAAACGCTCGAAAAGACCATCCGTGACCTTCTCGAGCGTCAGGATGATCTGATTAGGACCGCCTTTACCGACCAGCTTACCGGACTTGGCAACCGCGGCGGCTTTGCCCGTTCCCTCGAGGAGCTCTGGGAGCAGGACATCCCCGTTACCATGGCGTTCATCGATATCGACAATCTCAAGCACTGCAACGACGTCTTTGGGCATGACGAGGGCAACCGCTACATCTTGCAGGTAAGCCTTTATCTCAAACTGTATATGAAAGTGGACGAGGCGGCGTTTCGCATAGGCGGCGACGAGTTTGCCATCCTATCTACAATTGCGACCGAGGACGACCTCGCCGAACGTCTGGAACACTGCCGAACGGTCCTGCTCAAGAACAACGATTCCGAGATGCCTCATTCGTTTAGCTACGGAGTGGCACACGCCGACCCCGCCCTGGGCGAAGCCTCCAATCGCATGACACTCGATGCCGACCATCGCATGTACGACTACAAGCTGCGCCATGCCATGCACCTTGATCGACGCAATATCGTGCAAGTCCACGCCGACGACTTCGAAATAAGCGACCGCGTTTTCGATGCCTTTTCGATGCTCAACGAAGGCCGTTATTGCTTTATCGAGAACTTGGACAAGCATCGCACCCTTTGGTCACAAGGCGCCTTGCGCGATCTCGGTCTTCCTTCCGAGCATATCGACAACTGCCACGATTACTGGAAAACGCGTGTCCATCCCGATGACCTTGAGGCCTATACCAGCGATATCGACCAAATCTACAACGGCTCCAAACACCGCCGCGTCATGCAGTACCGCATGCGCAATGCCGCGGGCGACTACGTCCTTTGCCGCGCTCGCGGGTTTCGTATCGACGGCGACGGAAATACCCCCTCGCTCTATGTCGGCGAGCTCGTCAACCATTCGCTTGCCGAAACCGTCGACGCCGCTACGGGCCTCGGAACGCAGCGTATGCTGATCAACGCTATCGATGCTTGCCGTCGCGACCGTTGCGAGACGGGGCTTATAGCGGTCCGCGTTCGCGGCACGGCAAAGCTCAACGAGCTCTATGGGGCCGAGGCTGTCGACAACATGCTCGCCGAATACGCAGGCCGCATGTTGTCGATCACCCGCGGCAGGAGTCGCGTCTTCCGCTCACGAAACGCCCAGTTCGTCGTGCTTAGCAACGAGTTGGGCCACGAGGCATTCGAGCAACTGACCCATCATCTTAAAGAAGCCGTTTTCGCTCCTGTTCAAATCGCGGGCGATACCATTACCCCCGTCTGCCTCGTCGTTCCGGCCTTTTATGAGCGCTTAATCAATCAAGCGACCGCCGTTTTAGGCGAGCTCGACCGTCGTCTTCGTGCGGCCGGCGGGCTTGTTCCCAACGACAGCCTCCCCATACCTGAGATTGAGCGCAAAAGCGCCGTCGCCGAACGCATCGATACGCTCACGGGCCTCTATCGACCCAGCGAGTTTATGCGGCGTGCCAACGCATTTCTGAGGACAGGGCGCGACGGCGCTTGGTGTATCACTACCGTCGACATGGGACACATGCGGCTGTTCAACGAATGGCACGGACAGGCCGAGGGCGACCGCATGCTCGCCGATGTGGGCACGGTCCTCAAGGACATCGAGAATGCCGACATGGGCGTCGCAGGGTACTGGGGCCAAGATGACTTTTGCGTACTCATCCCCTTTGAGCACGACACCGTCCATAAAATCTATAACCGCGTTCGCGAGGCCGTGGCCAAGCATGATAACGGCGTAGGTTTCTGGCCGTCCATGGGTGTCTACCCCATCGACTCCAACGAGGAAATCACCATCGATGCACAGGCCAAGGCCATGTTTACCAATCGGCGCGCGAAAAACGACTTTAAGGATCGCATTGCCGTCTTTCGCCCCGAGGAATACAAGCGCGAGGTTGCGTTTCACCGCACCCTCACCGAGTTCCAGTATGCGCTCTCAAACGACCGCATCACCTACTACCTGCAGCCACTGGTTGATATGGAAACCGGCGAGATCATTGGCGCCGAGGCGCTCACACGCTGGATCGACAAAGATGGATCGTTAATTCCGCCCGCGTCCTTTATCCCGGCGCTCGAGGAAAGCGGCTTTGTGGTGACGCTCGACAAGTACATTTGGCAGGGTGTCGCCTCGTGGCTGCGCAAGCGCATCGACCAGGGGCTTCGCGTAATTCCGATTTCCCTTAACGTGTCGCGTGTCGACATCCTCGCCTGCGATGTCGCCAAACACATGAGCGCACTGGCTGCTCAGTACGACCTGCCGCCCGAGCTCATGCGCATCGAAATCACCGAAACCGCCTATACCGGAGAATCCGAGGCGGTGGACAAGCTGACGGCAGACCTGCATAATCAGGGCTTTTCGACCTATATGGACGACTTTGGCACCGGCCAGTCCACGCTCGCAATGCTCAAGAACGTCAACGTCGATGTTATCAAGCTCGACCGCACCTTTTTGCCTGATGGGAAAACCGACAACCGGAGCTCCCAGATCGTGTCGTCTATGCTCGAGATGGCGCAATCGTTGCACCTGCCCGTTGTGGTCGAAGGCATCGAGACAAATGAGCAGGCACAGCTGCTGCGCCAGATGGGCGCCCGCTACGCTCAGGGCTTCCTCTACCACTGCCCCATGCCGGCGAAGGATTTTGAGGCATTGCTCGATGGTGGCGACAACAACTAATACGCTCGCACACAAACGCCACCGCCGAAGAGGACGTTTGTTCCCATGAGCTAACTAATACCCCAATCTAAACCGAATTGGGAGTAAGATACAAACCATTGTTCCATCCAAGGAGGTCATCCATCATGAACGAGTCGTATCGCCTGGGCGAGCAATCAATCATCGCTCATCTTCAGCGACTTGCGAACGGGGCCTCAACCACCGAGCTCGATGTTGCCGCGCTGCCCCCGGAGTTGCGTGCCATCGGTGAGCAACTGCAGAAAACGCTCGCCATCCTGCAACAAGAACGCGAGCTGCTTGAGCACGGCGCTTATATCGACTCGCTCACCAATCTTGGCAACCGTGGCGGACTCGACCGCCATGTCGATCAGCTCTGGCGCAAAGGCACCCCCTTCACCTGCGCCTATATCGATATCGACCGCCTTAAGCATTGCAACGATAAGTTTGGCCACGCCGAGGGCAATCGCTATATTCTGGGCATCTGTCGTGCGCTCACCGAGGCAATGGAGCACGATGAAATGCTGTTCCGTATCGGTGGAGATGAATTTGTACTCGTGTCCCCCACGACAGGTGAAGCCGAGCTCGAGCAGCGCTTGGAGCGGACACGCACCGATCTTGTCGAGGCAACATCGGACGGCAAGGCGCCCATGATCGCCAGTTTTAGTTTTGGTTGTTCGCACGTCGACCCGCTTGCAGGCGATACGCGTCGCCAGATGACGATGGATGCCGATCGCAAAATGTATCGCTACAAGCTCATGCACCGCGTGCAGCAGCCGAAAGAAGACAACGCGCCGATGCGGCCGATTGCCGATCAACTTCCTTGCAACGACCGCGTGTTCCAGGCGATCTCCATGAGCTCCGAGACGCGCTATCCGTTTATCCTTAACCTCGATACCGGCGAATCGCAATGGTCGATTAATGCCGTGCGCGATTTCGACCTACCCTCCCAGCATCCCTACAACTCACTCGATATGTGGCTTGCTCGCGTCCACCCCGAGGACCGCGACAACGTACGCGCCGAGCTCGACATGGTGATAAACGGCACATGGCACTTCCACTACATGCAGTACCGCGTTATGGATGCTACCGGAGCGTACGCGCTTTGCGACTGCACGGGCTACCGCTTGGACGGCACCGATACCGAGCCTAACATGTACGTGGGCATTATCATCAACCGAAGCCTGGCAGATACGACCGATTCCGTGACCGGCCTGGGCGATATTCACGCCCTGGTCAACGCCATTGGCGAAATGCGTCGCGTGGCGCGCAAGGCGAGCATGGTCGCCATTAAAATCGACGATATCGCTCAGGTCAATGCCCGCTTTGGCTTTGATGCAGGCGATCGCGTTTTGGCGGAGAGCGCCGCCTGCCTCATGGATTGTTCGCGCGGCAAGGGTCGTCTGTTCCGTTCGACGGGACCGATGTTCGTGGCGCTTTTCGACGAATTCGATCCCGAAGAGATCGACGCGATCGCAGAGGAAATCGAGCGGTTCCTGGGCTCTCCCGTGCTCATCGGCTCGCTTGAATATCAGCCTCCCATTCGCGTGGCCACGCTCCATCTAGACGCTGTCGATCGACAGCCCGTCTCCATTTTGAACGAGCTCAAAGCGTTGCTCGGGAAAGCCGTGCAGGTGTCAGGTACCAAACTGGATTAGCACCGCGCCCGCACCGCCTCCCCCATCGTGCGATAATCCTCTGCAGAAGTCACCAACAGCAGAGGGAGTTTGTGATGAAGGTTCTTTTGGTCAATGGCAGCCCCAAGGCAAACGGCAACACCGCCCGCGCACTCGCCGAGATTGCCGAGCAACTTAAGACCGAGGGCATTGAGACCGAGGTGTTTCAGCTGGGCGCCAAGCCTATTCGCGATTGCATCGGGTGCGGTCAGTGCGGCAAACTCGATTGCCGTTGCACCTTTGACGACGACGTGGTCAACGAGCTGATTGCCGCCGCCGAGCAGGCCGACGGCTTTGTCTTTGGCTCACCCGTCTACTACGCGCATCCCAGCGGCCGCATCCTCGCGGCCCTCGACCGCGCCTTCTATGCTGGCAGCAAGGCCTTTGCTCACAAGCCGGGCGCCGCGGTCGCCGTTGCCCGCCGCGGCGGCACGTCGACCACCTTCGATGTACTCAATAAATACTTCACCATCAACCAGATGCCCGTGGTCGCCTCCACGTACTGGAACAACGTCTTTGGTGCCATGCCGGGCGAGGCCGCCCAGGACGCCGAGGGCCTTGCTACCATGCGAAACATCGGCAAAAACATGGCCTGGTTGCTGCGTTGCATCGAGGCGGGAAAAGCCGCCGGCATCGAAGCCCCCCAGGCCGATCGCGAGCGCACCAACTTTATCAGGTAGAACGGCGGAACATGAATATCCAGATTTTTGGCACCAAAAAATCCTTCGATACCAAGAAAGCCCAGCGCTATTTTAAGGAGCGCCGCATTAAGGTGCAGTTTATTGACCTTAAGGAAAAGGAGATGAGCAAGGGCGAACTCACGAGCGTGATGCAGGCGGTCGGCGGCATCGATAAGCTGCTCAACCCCAAGGCCAAGGACGAGGAAACGCTCGCACTCATCCAGCACCTCACCCCCAGCCAGCGCTTCGACAAGCTGCTCGAGAACCAGCAGGTTCTGGCCGAGCCCATCGTGCGCAACGGCAAAAAGGCCACCGTCGGTTATTGCCCCGATGTATGGGGAGCCTGGGAGTAGCCTGTGTTATTTGCCGGCGCGTGGGTATAAGAGCAGGCGTTTGGCATAAGATTCAACTGTAAGCCATGTCTAACAAAGGAGGGCATATGCCCAACAAACCCGTGAAGATCATCATGCTTACCGGATACCTCGGTGCCGGCAAGACCACGCTGCTCAACCACATCCTCGCTAACGACGGCGGCATCCGCGCCGCCGTGATCGTCAACGATATCGGCGAGATCAACGTCGACGCCAGCCTTATCGCCGACGGCGGCCTTTCCGAGACCGACGACCTTATCCCGCTCACCAACGGCTGCATCTGCTGCACGCTTTCGGACGACCTTGCCAACCAGCTGCAGGGCATCGCCGATTCGGGCGACTTCGATTACATCATCATCGAGGCTTCGGGCATTTGTGAGCCTATCCCCATCGCCTACACCATCTCGAGCTTCTGCGACGAGGCCAAGGTGGGCGGCGAGCCCAAGCTCGCGCTCGACAACATCGTGGCCGTGGTCGACTGCGCCCGCATGTATGACGAGTTCAACGGCGGTCGCGACCTGCTGGCCGAGGATATCGACGAGGACGACATCGAAAGCCTGCTCATCCAGCAGATCGAGTTCTGCTCCACGCTGATCCTCAACAAGACCGACACCGTGAGCCCCGAGCAGATTGCCGAGCTCAAGGCCATCGTGCGCAGCCTGCAGAAGGACGCCGTGATCGTCGAGGCCCAAAACGGCGAGGTCCCCATGGAGGAACTGCTCGATACCGACCGCTTCGACTTTATGCGCGCCTACAACTCCGCCGCCTGGATCGAGGCTATGGAGCATCCCGAGGAGCACGACGACCCCGAGGTGCTCGAGTACGACATCGAGACCTTTGTGTACTCGCGCCGCAAGCCGTTTGACCTGCAGAAGTTCACCGATTTTGTTGAGCAGGAGTGGCCCGACGAGGTCATCCGCGTCAAGGGTCCGCTGTGGCAGGCCAGCAATCCGGACATGTGCTACATGTTTGAGCAGGCCGGCCACCAGATGCGCCTGATGGAGAACGGCCTGTTTGTCGATTCCGCACCCGAGGGCGAAAAGCAGAAGATCATCGACGAAAACCCCGAGATCATGCAGATTTGGGACGACGAGACGGGCGACCGCATGACGAGCCTGTGCATCATCGGCCGTCACATGGACAAGGATGCGCTCATCGCCTCCCTCGATGCCTGCCTGACCGACTGGCACCGCGCCTAGGTTTATCCAAGCGGGCATTTTTCCGCCTACGTAATCGCCAAACCACCACGAAGGTGCCTGTCCCCTTCGTGGTGGTTTTTCATTCTGAGCCAAGGAGATTCATGTTCAATATCGTGCTGTATGCACCCGAGATTCCGGCCAATACGGGCAATATCGGCCGCACCTGCGTGGTTACCGGTGCCCGCCTGCATCTGGTGGAGCCGCTGGGCTTTTCGCTCGAGGACAAGACGGTACGTCGCGCCGGCCTGGGCTACTGGCAAAACTTGGATGTGACGACCTATGCCGGCTGGGAGGATTTTCTTGCGCGCAACGACCTCTCCCCCGCCGACGAGCGCCTACATCTGCTGACCAAAAAGGCACGCCGCACCTATGCGCAGAGTACCTACCGCGATGGCGACTACTTGGTCTTTGGCAGCGAGAGCTCGGGCGTTCCCGAGGAGTTGCTCGCCGAGGCGCCCGAGCGCTGCGAGCGCATCCCGATGCTGCGCGATTGCGACTCACTCAATAACGCCAAGGCCTGGGAAGCCCACGAGGAATCGCTGGGACATACCGAGGACAGCCACGAGGCCATCCTTCAACAGGACATCTGCGGCAACTTCGTCAATCCGGACGACTACCGCATCAGCGCACTCAACCTCTCCAACAGCGCTGCCATCGTCCTCTACGAGGCCCTGCGCCAAACAGGCTTTCCGGGAATGTGACAAAGGGATTGTCCCTTTGTCACATTCAAGCGCCATGTCGATGACACACACGCCTAATTGATGCTCTGAATAACGGACCATC
The DNA here is from genome assembly GCA_905202925.1 of uncultured Collinsella sp. Lineage (GTDB taxonomy): Bacteria > Actinomycetota > Coriobacteriia > Coriobacteriales > Coriobacteriaceae > Collinsella. The sequence continues at coordinate 102,370 of CAJKTW010000002.1, forward strand.
GCTTTTAATCAGAATTAACTAGAATAAAATGAAGTTAAACGGAGGTGTGAAAGGAGAGCCTTGTGGAATATCTCGAGAACCCGTTTACCCCCAGTTTTGGTGAGGTTCCTGCTCATCTCGCTGGCAGACAACAGATTATTCGGGATTTGGACCGTGCCTTCTTGAGTCAGCGCAGGCGCCCGGAATTGACCTCGATCTTCTCAGGCGCGCGTGGAACCGGCAAAACCGCTCTCATGTCGTCGCTTGCGACAAGGGCGGAATCCCACGGCTGGATTGCCGTAAAGACGACCGCGCTCCCGGGAATGCTTGAGGAAATCGAGTTCGGGGCGAAACGTGCTGCAGGCCATCTCATCGACCCGTCTAACGATTTCGAAGTAACCGGTCTCGGAATTGCACCATTCGGCAGCATCGAGGTCAATCGCGTTCATGATGTCTCAACCTGGCGCTATCGCATGAGCGACATCATCGACCAGCTCAACGAGGCGGGCACCGGACTGCTCGTCACGGTTGATGAGGTCGATCCGACGCTCGACGAGATGATTCAGCTCGCGGCCACGTATCAGCACTTTGTGACCGATGGAAAACGCGTCGCCCTGCTCATGGCGGGACTTCCCAACAACGTCTCGACGTTGCTGAACCACAAGACGGTCTCGTTCCTTCGTCGCGCCCAGCAATATCATCTGGGTCGCATTGCCGACTATGACGTACGCGAGGCCTTGATTCGCACGATCCAGGAAAACGATCGCCTGGCAGATGCTGAGGGAATCGATAGAGCCGTTCGCTCGATCTCTGGTTTTCCCTTCCTATTGCAACTCGTAGGCTACCGTGCCTGGGATCTCACAAGCGATTCGAAGGAAATCTCGTCACGCGACTTTGACCTGGGAATCAAAATCGCGCGCGACGAGATGGACGACCGAATCCTCGCGGCAACCTATCGGGAACTCACTGCAGAGGACAAGCGATTCCTCATCGCCATGCTCGATGACGAGGAAGAGTCCACCACCGCCGACCTTGTCGAGCGCCTTAAGCGTTCGCCGCAGCAGGTCTCCCGCTACCGACGCCGCATGATAGATGCCGGCATCATCGGGGAACGAGGACGAGGGCTCGTCGCATTTGAATTGCCATTCTTCCGCGACTATCTCGCGGCTCAATGCGTGAAATAGAAGTCAATGCGACAAAGGGGCGCCCCTTTGTCGCAGCGCCTATAGATAACAACCGGTAATGCTCTTGGAGCAAGCAGCGATATCCGCCGGCGTGCCGGCGCACACGATTTGCCCGCCCGCGTCGCCACCGCCCGGGCCCATGTCGATTACGTAATCGGCGTTACGGATAAGGTCGAGGTCGTGCTCGATCACGACAACTGTGGCGCCTTTGGCAACGAGGCCGTCAAATACACTCAGCAACACCTGAACATCGAGCGGATGCAGGCCGATCGTGGGCTCATCGAATACGAATACGGCATCATCCTGCACGCGGCCCATCTCGCTCGCAAGCTTAAGACGCTGCGCCTCGCCGCCCGAGAGCGCCGGCGTGGGCTCACCGAGCGTGAGATAGCCCAAGCCCAAGTCGTGTAAGGTCTGTAAGCGCGCCTGAACTTTCTTGAGACCCACCGTGGCGTCGAGGGCCTCGTCCACACTCATATCCATGAGCTGCGGCAACGTAAGCAGACTTCCGTCCTTGCCCTCGCGATGGATATGCGAAGCCGCGTCTGCATAACGTGAGCCGCGACATGTCGGACAGACGATCTCGACGTCGGGCAAGAACTGCACGTCGAGCGATATCGAGCCCGTGCCATCGCACGTAGGGCAGCGCAAGGCACCAGTGTTGTAGCTAAATGCGCCCGCCTTGTAGCCGGCTGCCTTGGCCTCGGGCGTACGGGCGAAGGCGCGACGTAGCTCATCATGGATGTCAGCATAAGTTGCCACCGTCGAGCGCACGTTGGCGCCGATAGGCGTAGCGTCAATCAGATTTGCACGGGCAATGCCCTCGGCATCGACCCAACGCACGTGCCCCGGCAGGCGCTCGCCGGCTGCCTGCGCCTTGAGTGCCGGAATGAGCGTCTCGAGTACCAACGTCGTCTTACCCGAACCCGAAACGCCCGTCACCGCGACCAAGCGACCGCGTGGGATATCAACTTCGAGCGGCTTGACGGTATGGATGGCATCGGTCGCCATGCGGATATGGCCCCGGTCGAACATTTCCTCGTCGGACACCTGCGGGCGCAAGCGCTTGGGGTCTGCGCGTAAAAACGGCGCGATGCGGCTGCCCTGCGATTGTTCTACCTCGTCCACCGTGCCTGCAGCGATCACATTACCGCCGCCTGCTCCGGCAACGGGGCCCATCTCAACCAGATAGTCGGCTTCCGCTAGTACGCGCGTATCGTGGTCGACAACAACCACGGTGTTGCCGTCATCCACCAGATCGCGCATTACGCCCACCAAGCCGTCGACATTGGCAGGATGCAAGCCAATCGAAGGCTCGTCCAGCACATAAAGCACGCCCGTCGATCGGTTGCGCACCACGCGGGCGAGCTGCACACGCTGGCGCTCACCCGTGGAGAGCGTAGCACCGGCGCGGTCGAGCGAGAGGTAATCGAGCCCCAGGTCGACCAGGCGACGAGCCGTGCTCAAAAACGAATCGCAGATATCCACTGCCATGGGCTGCATCTCGGCCGGCAAGGATGCGGGCACCCCGCGCACCCACTCAATCGCCTCACCCAACGTCATGGCCGCGGCCTGCGCCAGATTGATACCGCGCACCTGGGGCTGGCGCGCAACCTCGGAGAGACGCGTGCCGCCGCAGTCACGGCACGGGCCCTCGCGCAAAAAGCGAGCCACGCGCTTTAGTCCCTTATCGTCCTTAACCTTGGCGAGCGCATTCTCGACCGTATAGACGGCGTTGTAATAGGTAAAGTCGAGCGGCGTGGCGCCCTCGCCGTTTTTGGGAACGTAGAGAATATGCTTCTTAACCGCCGGACCATGGAACACGATGTCGCGCTCTTGAGGTGTGAGCTGGTTAAACGGCACATCGGTACGCACACCCATCTCGCCGGCTACCTGCTTCATCAAGTCCCACATGAGCGTGCCCCAGGGAAGCACCGCGCCTTCGTTGATGGTCTTGGACTCGTCGGGCACCAGGCTCGCTTCGTCCACCTCGCGCATGACACCGGTACCGCCACAGGTGGGGCATGCACCGCCGCTATTGAAAGCCAAATCCTCGGCACTCGGCGCGTAGAACTCGCGGCCGCATGTCGAACACGTGAGCGACAGGCCTGCGGCCACGTTAAGGCTCGGCTCCACACGCGTCCCGCAATGCGGGCACACGTGATGGGCGCAGCGGCTAAAGAGCAGGCGCAGGCTGTTGTTGAGCTCGGTCATGGTGCCAAAGGTCGAGCGCACGCCTGGCACACTAGGACGCTGATGCAATGCGAGCGCCGCCGGCACGTGCAGTGCTTCATCCACTTGAGCATGCTCTGCCTGCGTCAGACGACGGCGGGTATAGGTGCTGAGCGCCTCCAGGTAACGGCGCGAGCCCTCGGCATACAAAACACCCAGCGCCAGCGAGCTCTTGCCCGAGCCCGACACGCCGGCAATACCCACGAGCTTTCCCAGCGGAATATCGATATCGATGTCCTTGAGGTTATGGACACGCGCGCCGCGCACCTCGATAGCACTTGGTTGTTGCGACACCGCCATCGCTCCCCTTCCTATTGATCGAATGTGACAAAGGGACAGTCCCTCATGTCACATTACTCGTGCCATAAAATGCGATCGCGAATATACTTGCCCAGCATGGGCACGCTAAACCGGACGAGACCGTATCCGGCGGCCTCGATGACGCGCTCGCGAATTAAGCTTGCGCGATATTTACTCGCCCAGCTCTGGGTGCGGTCGCAGCGCTCAATGATATCCGCCATGCGCGTCGGCTTGCCCTCATCAACCGCCATAGCCTCGATAAAGAGACGCTGTGGGGTGCGCAGCCCGTAATACAGAGGCGCGTCAACCGCTTCGTAGAACTCGGAGACGGCATCCGCATGGCCATCCTCGACATCGCGCCTTTCAATGACCTGCGAGCCACGCCGGACAGCAGACCGCCACATGTAATATCCCACCAGCTGAACCATATAGGGATGTCCCATGCTCTTGTGCGCCGCAAGGTCCGCCGTCCCCGCATCAATGCAAAGACCAGCACATTCGACCGTCTGGATATATGAATCGCGCACCTGGGGCAAAGAAATCGTCCCCAACGTACGCTGCTGGGCACGTCGCAAAAACGTCACGCTCGGCTCTTCGAGCAGATCGTCAACCATACTGGGCAAGCCGGCAAAGACCAACGCAAGACCTCGCTGGTCGCTATCGGGCAAGCCCGTGGCATCCTGATCTCCGAGCACCTGCTGATAGAGAACGGCGAGAGCCGCCAGTTCCTCGATAGACACCGATTGTGCCTCGTCAATCGCAAACAGAATACCCTTGCTTGGGCCGAGTTTCTTGAGACGTTCGTTGACCAGCCATCGCAACGTCTCGCCTTTTGCCCGCGCCGCCTCAACCGACATCCGTCCAAACGATGGGCCAAACTCCATTGACGTCACAACGGGCTTATTCGAGCGAAGCGCGTCGGCCAAGCGGTCGCATAAACCAAGCGAAGCGGAATCGGAGACAACCGCCCATCCGCGCTCACTGGCCAGACGTTGCAGCTCCCGCAGGAGAACTGTTTTGCCACAGCCGCGGTTTCCTGTAATGAGCATGAGTCTGCCCGGCGCTCCGGCACCGTTATCGAGCCCTTCCTCAAAATCTTCGATGACCGACTCGCGACCGATGAGTATCGGAGGCCGCTTACCAGCCGTTGGCTTAAAGGGATTTGGATTCATGTCGGCCCCCTCGGATTGGCAAAGGCTAGCAATAGTTATATCAACTTATACCGAGTTATACCAACTGAATGTGACAAAGGAGCTGTCCCTTTGTCACATGTGGCCGAAAAATTCCGCGTCGGCGGGGCGGTAGGGGCGGAAGGTGGCGGGATCGATCTTTACGTGTGCCGCGGCGGGCACGTCGTACCATTTGACCGTATAGCCGGCGCCGTGGGCGCAAAAGACCGAATCGGGCGTGTTGGGCAGATCGGCCTCGGGCTCGTAGGCGGCCGCCTCGATGACGCGCTCGGCATCATGGCAGGTCGCATAACCGGCGAACTCCAGGTACAGATGTCCGCGGCCGCTCGTGTAGGCAGCCACCTCCAGCGCATAATCCTGTACCTCGGATGCCGGTACGCGACCCACGAGCTTCGCCCGGTCACCCGCCATCGCCGGCGGCTCGTACTCGGCGCCCATGCGCGTGACATCCGAAAGCGCCCTGCCCACGCAATCTCCCGGCACCTCGAGCTCAAAGTGGTACCACGGCTCCAACAGCACCGCCGCACTCGCCTCGCGTGCCCGCATCAAACCCTGACGAATCGCGCGGTACGTGGCCTGACGAAAATCACCGCCCTCGGTGTGTTTGGCATGTGCACGGCCACCCGTAAGCGTAATGCGCACATCGGTGATGGGCGAGCCGGCCAACACGCCCAGGTGATCGCGCTCCATGGCGTTGGTGAGTGCCAAACGCTGCCAGTTCAGATCGAGCTCGTCGGTCGAGGTCACGGTGCCAAACTGCACGCCCGAACCCGCTGGCAGCGGCTCCAGGCGCAGGTGCACCTCGGCGTAATGGCGCAGTGGTTCAAAGTGGCCCACGCCCTCGACCGGCTGCGAGATAGTCTCCTTATAGAGAATGCCGCCGGGCTCAAACTCAATCGAAAGGCCAAAGCGATCGGCCAACACCCGCTGCACGACCTCGAGCTGCACGGCGCCCATCAACTGCAAGTGAATCTGCTCAAGATGCGTATTCCAGCTTACGCCGAGCATGGGGTCTTCGTCCGCCAACTCGGTCAGCGCTTTAAACACCGCATGGACATCATGTTCGCCCGGGAGCACCGTATAGGTGAGGACCGGCGCAATGACGGGTGCATCGCACCCGGGCTCCGCACCCAAGGCGTCCCCCGGGCGAACGTGCGCAAGACCCGTCACGGCACAAATACCGCCAGCGGCAACTTCTTGGGCAAGCTCATACTTCTCGCCGTTATAGATGCGAATCTGATCGACCTTCTGTTCCCACGCCTCGGCACTGGAATGCCCGCTGATCATCTGTTTTGCGCGCAGCGTGCCGCCGGTCACTTTAACCCAAGCCAAGCGCTCGCCACGATCCCCGCGGCTGACACGATAGACGCGCGCGGCAAACTCCGGGAGCCACGCCTGCTCACGCATCAGCGCGCATATACCATCCAGTAGCTTGTCAACGCCTTGGTCCTTGAGCGCCGAGCCGGCAAAGCAGGGAAAGAGCTTGCGCTCGGCAACCATGCGCGACAGCGTTGCGACAGAAAGCTCACCCGCTTCAAGAAACTCCTCGAGCGCCGCCTCGTCCAACGCAGCAGCGTCCTCCTGAACGGCACCGCCCGCCAACAGTTCGTTGGCATCCAGACGGCCTTCGGAAAGACGCTGCCCAAGTTGTGCCAGCAAAACATCGCGGCCGGGATTCTCCAAATCGATCTTGTTGATGAAGATGAACGTCGGGATGTCATAGCGTGCAAGCAGGCACCACAGGGTTTCGGTGTGCCCCTGCACGCCATCGTTGGCGCCCACCACCAGAATCGCGTAGTCCAGGGCACGCAGTGTGCGCTCCGCCTCGGCAGAAAAATCGACATGGCCGGGAGCATCCACGAGCATGACGTGGGTATCGCCGTGGTCGAGCACGGCCTGCGACGAGAAAATCGTGATGCCGCGCTCGCGCTCGATCGTGTTAGTGTCCAGATGCGAATCGCCATCGTCCACGCGGCCACGCTTGCGAATGCGGCCCGCGTTGAACAGCATGGCCTCGGCCAACGTGGTCTTGCCGGCATCGACATGCGCCAAGATTCCAACGACCGCTTGCTTCGACATGGCTCTCCTCTTATTGCAAGCCCATCGCACGCGGCAACGGGCGTTCACGCTCCACACTGGATGATACAATTTACGGGCCGGTGGGCGAAGCGGGCCCTATCCCCCGACCGAGCTCATCGCCCCGCGTTGCCGCGCGGCGATTTTCGTAGGTTCGCGCCTTGCGAAAGCCGGCACCTCCCCTTTTTGTCTGCCCGGGTTCATCTGGGGCGGTAACAATGCGAGTCCCACAACGACGCGTTTTACCAAAAATGGCCCCACTCGGGGCCATTTTTTATTTGAGCTGGGTGATGATACGTGCCTTGGCTCCTACGCCTCGCGCAGCCAATCAAACGCGACACGCGCCGTGCCGTCGGACACATAGACGATACCGACACGCTCGAACCCCGCCTTGGCGATGGCGCCCTGCATGGGCAAGTTGTCCTCGTGCGTGTCAATACGCAGATGGTCGGCACGCTCCTTGGCAAAGGCAAACATCGCGGCCGCGATACCGTGCACGGTGCCGTCGGACGCCACGCGGTGCAGCACGGCGTACGGAGTGTCGCTGCGCCACTGACCGTCCTCGATGACGTCATAGCACTCGTCCGGGCCCGGCAAAAAGGCAAACGTCGCCACCACGCGACCGTCGACTTCGCACACATAGCTGCCACCGGCGGCGATATCGGCAGCCAGCTGCTCGGCCGAAGGCGTGCCCTCGGGCCACTGCGTGGCGTTGCCATGCGCGCGCATAAAGGCGCGGGCGGCATCATAGATAGCCATGACGGCGGGAATGTCGGTCTCGAGGGTTTTTCTGATCATCACGCGGCGACCTCACGTTTATTGGTATCACTTTGATTGAGCAATGATACCAGCGTTTGGAAAGGGCAAGGAGCGGATGGGAAGCAAAAAGCGAGCCGCCTGGTCAAAGGCCAAAAGCGAGTTTTTGGGCGCTGCCACCGGCGGCGATATGAGCGACCTGTTTGCGCGCGAGGACGAGCGCCGCGATGCCCTGGACGCCGAGCGCGATGAGGCTTGGCGCTACAAATCGTGCGAGCGCAAAAACCGCTACGACACACGCGCCGAGGCCGAGGCCGTTATGGCCGACTGCGAAAACCGTGGACGGCGTGGTTTGGCCTGCTACAAATGCGAATACTGCGGCGGGTGGCATCTGACGTCGCATCCTTGGAAATAGGCTCCGCAACGGAGCGGCGCTCACGCAGCGGCACGGCACCGACACATCGCCGGCCATCACGCGCAGGCTACGGGCGCGGCGGCACCAAAACATCGTAACGAACGGCCTTGCCCGCAAGCTGATAGCTCGGCTTAACGCCGGCAAGCAGCGGCCCCTTCACCGGTCGCTTGATAACGACCTTGCGCGGGTGCACCGCAAGCGCAGCTTCGACCAGCGTTTCCTCATCGGCGCACGGCTGCTCCAGATGGTGCAAGAGCTGAAACTTCTTTTTCACCGCCGCGCTCTTGGTGCGCTCGGGAAACATGGGGTCCAGATACACCACGTCGGGAGCCGCGAGCTCGCCCCGCTCGATCAGCTCGGCCGTATGGCGAAGACCGGCAATGCTGTCCTCGCCCGCATGTAAGTGCATGCGCGCCACGGCGGCCGCAAGCGCCGGATCATCTGCCGCGCGATCCAGGGCATCCTGGAGGAGCGCCGCGATCACGCAATCCTGCTCATACAAATCGACCGCAAAACCCGCGGCAGCCAGCAGCAGCGAATCCTCGCCAAAGCCTGCTGTGGCATCAATCGTCCATGGTTGCTCGATGCCTTTTGTGCGCGCAGCCTTCACCAGTAGCTCTTGCTGCAGACGACCCTGCTTGAGCCGTGGAAGCATGCGGCCAAAATCGGCACGCAACTCCATCGTGCCGTCGGTGAGCGTAAGGCCCTCGGACGTCCGCACGAGCTCGAGCCCAGCAGCCCGAGCAACAGAAAAGGGATCGACGACGCCCATGGACACTCCTTAGCAAGCAAAACGAATACGTGAGCGCCACCTCAGTTGGCACCCAACCGTCCGCTATTGTCCCACACGCGACATGGTCCACAGCATCCCAATGCAAAGCACCGCCATCAATCCCGTGCACACGGCAGCGATCACGGAATCGCCCATACGCCTTCCTAACGAACGCGGCTCACGCACTTGCTTGGCTCCGTACATCACGGCTCCTCCTTCGGTCCAGCTCTTACCATGGCCCCATCATCGCAGCGCCGCGCATACGCTGCCATCGATTTGACTTACGCCCAGCTTTCCTTTTTGAAAGGTTGGACCGTACAGGCAAGAGACGCTTTCAAACGCATGCATCGCCCCGTTGAACTACAATGTGCTTCACCATATGTGCAGCACATAGGGTGCGCCAGGTTGGCGTACTCGTATCGAAAGGACCAGCCATGAGCTTCACTCGCAAGACACTCAAAATCCTTGCCCTGATTTATTTTGTTCTGGGCATCGCCAGTCTCGTCATTGGAATCGCCGGCATCGCGACCGGCAAGTTCGAGTCCACCTACGGACCGAACGCCATGCTCGCCACGGTCGTGCTTGTCGCCAAGGGCCTCATCGATCTCGCCGCAGGTGTTGCGGGCATCAAGGGCGCCAACAAGCCTTCGCAGGTGGATGGCGCGTTTAAGCTCGGCATCGTTGCCGCAATCGCCACGATTGCGCAGGCTGTGCTCACCCTTCCCGCGCTCGGCGGCAGCGCCGTCAATATTGGAGCCTTTGTCATCGTGGTCTACGACCTGTTCTTTGTTCAGCAGGCACACGCCGTCAAGGCCGAGAACAAGGACCGCCTGTAAGCGCTCACTTCTCATAGCCTCTGCAGCCAAGTAACTAAAAGGGCCGATCGCGCATATCCGCGGTCGGCCCTTTACGTTTGCCCAGATAACACCTGCCAAAATAAACCTGTCCCTTTTTGGCAGGTCGTTAGCTGTGACGGTACTCGGCGATGATGAAGTCGATGTCGGTTTGAAGGGTGTCCAGGTTTGCCAGGCGCTCTTTATCGGCAGGGCGCGTGCGGTAGTAGTACGGCGTCATTTGGAACACCGCCTCGATGTCAGCCTGGGTCTGGAGCGTAATGTTCGCAAACACCCGCTGCGTTCCGACCAACTCGAGTTCAGTGGTCTTCGGCAGCTTCTCGTCATTGAGATATGGCGTGTCGTAGAGCGCCTCTTTGAGGCCAAACAGATGCCGAGCACCCGGCACCACGGTATAGAGCGAGCCTTCTGGCGCCAGCACGCGGGCAAATTCGCGCTCGTTAAAGGGGGCAAAGAGCTCGGTCACCATATCGAAGGCGGCACCGGCCACGGGGATAGCCTTCATGTTGGCCACGAAGTAGGTCGCATCGCCGCGCTTGGCGGCCAGGCGCACCATCTCTTTGCCCAGGTCGAAACCGTAAGCATCTACGCCCGGCACCGCACCCATGGCGCTGGTGTAGTAGCCCTCGCCACAGCAAATATCGAGCAACGTCATGGGGCAGTTCGTTGACGCGGCACGACCAGACACCCGCTCGCGCACCAGCTCGACCATCGCATCGCGCAACGGCGCATAGTAACCGCGGTTCAGAAAGTCGCGACGGCTGCGTGCCTGCGACTTGGGATCGCCCATGGAGTCACCGCTCTTGGACGAGCGCAGCAGATGGAGATAGCCCTCGCGCGCACGGTCAAATCGGTGTCCGCCCGCGCATGCAGCACCGCGCTCGTCGTCCACCAACGGTTCATGGCAAACGGGACACAACAACATGGCAACTCCTTAGCGCGAACAACACAACGCCCACCATTGTCGCACGCCTTCCCCACCTAGTCATAGAAGAGACAAGGAGTGTCCCCAGCTGCCGGCAGAAAAGGAACGTCCCTAAGTGCCGGCTGGCTGCATTAGGAGTATCATCGTCTGCGCAAATAAGCACGAAAGAGCATATTAGAGATTGAGAGCGTATGGCAGACACCGCATCTAAGCACATTGACATGACCACCGGCTCGCTATGGCGCAATATTCCCCTGTTCGCCTTCCCCGTGGCCGCCACGAGCATCTTGGAGCAGCTGTCGAACCTCATCGCCACGGTCATCATCGGCAACTTCTCGGGCGACCAGGGAACCCTCGCCATGGCGGCGGTCGGCTCCAATGTTCCGCTTACCAGTCTTATGCTCAACCTGTTTATTGGCATGTCGCTTGGCTCCAACGTGGTCATCGCCAACGCTATCGGCCGCAACGATCAGAACATGGTCAAACGCGCCGTCCATACCTCGATTTTAATGGCGCTCGTGGGCTTTGTCGTCATTGCGCTGGGCGAGATCTTTACCGAGCCCATGCTCGCCGCGCTCAACGTCCCTGACGAGACCATGCCGCTTGCATCGCTCTACCTGCGCGTCTTTTTGCTCAGCATGCCCTCGATCTTGCTCTACAACTTTGAGGCAGCAATCTTCCGCTCCGTCGGCATCACCCGCATGCCGCTGCAGGCGCTTGCCGTGTCCACCGTCCTCAACATTGGACTGGACCTCATCTTTGTCCCCGTGCTCCACTGGGGTGTGGCGGGCGTCGCCATCGCCACCGCCATCGCCTACACCGTCAGCGCCGCCACACTCTTTGTCCACCTGCTCAAGACCGACTCCGTCGTCCGCGTCACCCCACGCGACTTAGGCTTAGACCCCGTCGCCCTCAAGCGCATCGTCAAGATCGGACTGCCCGCCGGCATCCAAAGCGCCGTCTTTGCCGTCGCCAACATCATCATCCAGTCCGCCATCAACAGCTTGGGCACCGAGGTCATGGCGGCATCCAGCGCTGCCATGAGCCTGGAGTATGTGTGTTACAACCTGCTCAACAGCTTTAGTCAGGCTTGCACTACCTTTGTGGGACAAAACCACGGCGCGCGCCAGATCGACCGCTGCACCAAGACGCTCAAGGTCTGCCTGGTCGAAGGCGGCATCGTTGCACTCACCACCATCGTCATCATCGTTGGTCTGGGGCGCGAGATCCTGGCGCTGTTCAACAGCGACCCCAACATCGTCTCGATCGGCTATATCCGTGTGTGCTCGATCTTCCCGGCATACGCCTTTAGCATGTTCTACGAGAATATGTCCGGCTACCTGCGCGGCTTTGGCATCTCGCTCATGCCCGCCCTCATCACCATGATCTGTGTCTGCGGTATTCGCTTCTATTGGGTATTCTGCGTGTTCCCGCACTTCCGCACCTTTGCGAACATCATGATGGCCTACCCCATCAGCCTGGGCACCACGGCGTTCTTTATGGTCGTGGCGGTATTGCTCTGCCATCCGGCACACACCTACCGTCTGACGCAAGCCAAAGCGACAGCCCGCTAATCACCACACTCAACGCCACGCCAGTCATTAGTTGACAATATGCGAGCTCATATAGTCGATAAAGTGCCTCGTGGCGACAGGCATGGTGTCCCAGCTGCGCCAGGCTGCCACGACGTCGCGTGAGGGAGCGTGCACGATGGGGCGCACACAAATATCAGCCTGCATGCCCTCGACCGTACGCCGGTAGAGCATGCTCACGCCGAGGCCCTCCTCCACCATCGCCATAATGGTGTAGTCATCGGTGACCTCACTCGTCACATGCGGCGATAGCCCGTGCGCGGCAAACGCATCGAGCACCAGACTCTGTTCGCCCTCATCCAGCAGCACAAACGGTTCGGACGCCAGGTCGGCAAGCGTCACCTTTTCCTTTGCCGCCAGTGGATGGACGGCTGGCAACAGCGCCACCAGCTCGTCGTGATAGACCACGCGTTTCTCGAGCCCCTCGGTAAATCCACGCGCTGTAAAGCAAAAGTCGACCACGCCATCGTGCACCCACTGGGCATTGCGCGTGTAATCGCCCTGCTTGAGGGTAAAGCGCACGCCCGGATGCAGGGCCCCAAAGTCGCGGATCACACGCGGCAACACAGTACGACTCACGTTGGTAAACGTCGCAATGCGAATGTCGGTCGACGAAAGCCCCAGCAACTCCTGGCGCTTGCCCTCAAGCTCGGCCTCGGCCGTAACGATCTGGCGCAGATACGGCAGATACTGTTTGCCGTCGCGCGTAAGCGAGACGCCCTGCTTGCCACGCTCGATAATCGTGGTGCCCAGCTCGCGCTCGAGCGCCTTGACGGCCTGGCTCACCGCGCTTTGCGTATAGCCCAGCTCGTCGGCGGCACGTTTCAGGCTGCCGCAATCGACCACCATACATACAATCTGATACCGCGATGTCATCGTGCCTCCACATCGATGTAGCCGTAAAACGTTTTGCCAGGGCTTTTTCTTTCAACATTAGTATTTCTTAATCATACTGAAGATACATTCGCTTTACTACATCCATATCTGGGAGCAGAATCCTTTTTGCGAAACCGTTCTGTAACAAAAGGAGTCCCATGGATCGCAAAAAAGCAATCGCGCTCTCATTTTCCGTTCCCGTCGCATGGGGCTTTTCGTACCCCCTCATGAAGATCGGCATGGACAGCATGAACGCCACGAGCATCGTCGCGCTGCGCTGCATCATCGCCTTTGTGGCCTGCCTGTTGCTCTTCCACAAGCACGCGGTGCGCATCAACCGTGACCTGATGGTCCGCGCCGCCATCATCGGCGCCATCATGGCAATCGAGATCACCTGCATGTGCCTGGGCTCCAGCCTCACCTCCGCCTCCACCGCCGGCTTTTTGCAGAGCCTGACGGTCGTAATCGTGCCGTTTGCCAACGCGGCCCTGCTGCGTCGCGCCCCCGAGCGCAAGGTGCTCATCGGCACCGCCATCGTCACCTGCGGTATGCTGCTGCTCTCGGGCGCCGACTTTACCAGCCTGAATCCCGGCGCGATCATCATGCTGCTCTCGGCCTTTATCTATGCCGGCCACATTATCATCGCCAAGCGCTTTGTCGAAGAAGTCGATCCGCTGGCTCTGGGCGTTTGGCAGCTGGGCTTCGGCGGCTTGTTCTCGGGTATCGCCGCATTTACCTTTGGCGGCTTCACGCTTCCCAGCACGCCGAGCGAGATCGTCGTTATCGTTGCGCTCGCACTCATCTGCTCTGCCTACGGCTTTATCACCCAGACGCTCGTGCAGCCCCACGTACCTGCCGAAACCACTGGCTTCGCCTTCTCGCTCGAGCCGGTCTGCTCCGCCGTCTTCTCGTTTTTCCTGGTCGGCGAGGTCCTGAGCCCCATCGCCTTCCTTGGCGCTGCCCTCATCCTCACCGGCGTCATGGTGGCAACTGTCGAGCTTCCGCGCCTTCGCGCACATGGGCATGCTCATATGGCGGCAGCGCCCGAGCACGTCTCGTAGACCCCACTCTTCATACAGCCGCGGCATAAAGGCAACCGGTGCGCCTTTACAATAGATACCAACAGAGTATCTGCCATAAAGGAGTTCCATGGACACCGCAACGCGCGACCGCAACATAGCAACTTGGTTGGGCGATGCGCCGCAGCCGGTACGTGACACGACGAACCAGCTGCTCGAGCGCATCGCCCTTTTGCGTGCCGAGCAGACCATCTACCCGGCACAAGACGACATCCTCAATGCCCTCGCCTACACGCCGGCAGACCACGTCAAGGTTGTCATCTTGGGTCAAGACCCCTATCACGGGCCCAACCAGGCCATGGGGCTGTCGTTTTCGGTCCCCGCGACACAAACCAAACTGCCGCCGAGCCTGCGCAACATCTATAAGGAACTCAAAGCCGATCTGGGCTACCCCATTCCCGCCACGGGAGACCTAACCCCTTGGGCACAACAGGGCGTCCTGCTCCTTAACACCACGCTCACCGTACGCGAGCATGCCGCGAACTCGCACGCTAAGCTCGGCTGGAGTACCCTGACCGACTACGTTATCGAACGCTGCTGCCAGCTACCCCAACCGGTAGTCTTTTTGGCATGGGGCCGCTTTGCCCAGCAGATGGTTGAGGGCAAGCTCGCCGCGACTGGCACGGGCAAGACAACCGGCAAGTTCTGCCTTGCCTCCACGCACCCCTCGCCGCTTTCGGCCAACCGTGCCACGGCAGAACTCCCCGCTTTTATGGGGTCGCGCCCCTTCTCGGCAGCCAATCGGCTACTCGAACAGCGCGGCTCGACCCCCGTCAACTGGACTTGCCTCGGCTAAAAATCAATACATCAAAAACGCGCCCGACGGATTTCCATCGGGCGCGTTTTCTACTCGGGCCAGATAAACTGGGTGCGGCCGGCCTCGCCGCCATCGATCAGCAGGCTCTGCCCGGTCATAAACCGGTTGGTCACGCCCACAAAGTAGATCCACTCGGCGATCTCTTGGGCGGTGGCCCAGCGCTTAAGCGGCGTGAGCTCCATAATCTGGTTCCACAGGTGTTCGTCTTCCATCACGCAACGGTTGAGCGGCGTGATAACGCCGCCCGGGTCCACACTGTTGGCAATGGCCTGCGGCGCCAGACGGTTTGCAAGGTTTTTGGTGTAGGCGATAATGCCGCCCTTGCTGGCAGCATAGGCGGGAAACTCCGATCCCGTATGTCCGCTCGCCGATCCCACATTGACCACGGATGTGATAGCCGGTGTCGGCTTGGCGGCAAGACCCTCCCCCACAAAGGCATAGCACTCGGTCACGTTGATGGTGCCACGCAGGTTGGCAGCGATGTCGTCGGCCGAATCCTGCGTGCCGGCAACGTTTACGATTACCTGTGGTTCAAGGTCGTCTGGAAACGAGTCCGGTTCGCGGACATCAACAATCAGATGCCGGTAGCGCTCGTGTTCGATCGCCGCCGGCAGCAGGTCAAAGCCCACGACCTCGTGGCCCTCGTCCAAAAAGCGCTGCACGCACGCGGCTCCGATACCGCCCGAAGCGCCCGTGATCAAAACCCGCATACTTGCTCCTTAGGCGGTTGCGTGGCGCTCGAGGTACTCGGAGCCCACATTCTCGCGCTCCCAGCCGCGCACGACCTTATAGCCCACGGGGCTCAGGAAGACCTCGCACAGCAGCTCGGCGACAGCGCCGGTCAGCGAGCACATAAGGACCTGCACCCAGGTCCAACCAAAGAACGTGTGGCTCACCACGATGGCAAAGACCAGGTTGTCGATAAACTGGCCAACACCCGTGGACACATAGGAGCGGAAGGCGAAGCTCGCAAAGTTATTCTTTTTGAGCATACGGCCGAGCGACTGGTTGAGCGTGGAGTTAACCACGGCAGAGACGAGCATTGCCAGCGAAGAGCCCAGCACCACGTACCAGGTGCCGCCGATGGTGGCGTTAAGGGCAGTGTTAACCTCGATCATGCCCGTGTCGTAGTAGGCGCCCCACATGCCGGGCGTGAGCGAGCATGCCCAAAAGCACAGGCTCACGGCCAGGTTGACCAGCAGCGCGAGGATAGAGATTTTGATGGATGCCTTGGCGCCAAAGCGCTTGCAGATCATGTCCTGGCACAAAAACGAAACCCAGCTCACCACAAAGCCGCAATCGAGTGCCAGATACGGCAGGCTGATAAGCTCTTTGTTGGCCAGCAGGTTCATCATGATGACGCTCACGAAAAACAGCGAAACCGTTGCCGCGGGAATGCTCCGCAACAGGACCTTGTAGTCCTCCATGACCTTCTTGATCATTATGTACTCCTTTGGTTTTAGGTTTAACGAGCAGGATATCGGACCCGAACTGCTCGGACGCCCCGGTCTTGAGACGACGGTGGGTATGATAGCCGCTCACACGACATCAGGCAAGCAAACGGCGCGGCAACCCCACAGGGCCACCGCGCCGATGTGTTAAAAGGCTACGTTGCCAAACTCCGACAGGATAAGATCGGGATTGTGATCGGTAGCCCAGTCCACGTTCCACGGGCTCGTGAACAGCAGCAGCTTGCCGCCGCGCATGTCCTCGACGCGCAGGGTGTCGCGCGTGAGCGAAAGGGCCGGGATATCGATGGTGTCGGGGTCGTTCTGGATCCAGCGGATGTCCGTATAGGGCAGCGGCTGGCGACGAACCTCAACACGATACTCGGCCTTGAGGCGGCGCTCGAGTACCTCAAACTGCAGCACACCGACCACGCCCACGATGACGCTCTCCATGCCGGCACCCAGCTCGCGGAAGATCTGGATGGCACCCTCCTGGGCAAGCTCCTCCATGCCCTTCACAAACTGCTTGCGCTTGAGCGTGTCGACCTGCGTAATGCGGGCGAACATCTCGGGGGCAAACGTCGGGATCTGCGGATACTGCACGTGGCGCTTGCCGGAGCACACGGTGTCGCCGATGCTAAAGATACCCGGGTCGAACAGGCCCACGATATCGCCCGCGTACGCCTCGTCCACGATGGCGCGGTCATCGGCCATCATCGACGTGCCCGTGGCAAGCTTGAGCTTGCGGTTGCCCTGCACGTGGAAGGCGTCCATGCCACGCTCGAACTTGCCCGAGCAAATGCGCACAAAGGCGATGCGGTCGCGGTGGTTCTTGTCCATATTGGCCTGGATCTTAAACACAAAGCCGCTAAAGTCATCGCGGCAGGGATCGACCGGTTCGCTGGTGAGCGTATCGGTATAGGCGCGCGGCGTCGGGGCCAGACGCAGGAACTCCTTGAGGAAGGGCTCCACGCCAAAGTTGGTGAGCGCCGAGCCAAAGAACGCCGGGCTCAGCTTGCCGCAGGCCACGGCATCCAAGTCGAGCTCGTCGCCGGCGCCATCGAGCAGCTCGATGTCGTCCATCAGGTTCTTATGGTTCTCTTCGCCAATAAGCTCGTCCATGGAAGGATCGCCCAGCTCGGCCTCGACCTCGGCGACCTTCTTGGTGGCGTTGGCGTGGCCGTCGCCCTCAAAGGCAATGACGCGACGGGTCTGACGGTCGAACACGCCGCGGAAGTTGCGGCCGCTGCCGATCGGCCAGTTCATGGGATACGTATTGATACCCAGGACGTTCTCGATCTCTTCCATGAGCTCAAACGGATCGCGAGCCTCGTGGTCGAGCTTATTCACAAAGGTGAAGATGGGAATGTGACGCAGCGTACAGACCTTAAAGAGCTTTTTGGTCTGGGCCTCGACGCCCTTGGCGCCGTCGATGACCATGACTGCGGCGTCGGCGGCCATAAGGGTACGGTAGGTATCCTCCGAGAAGTCCTGGTGGCCGGGGGTATCGAGGATGTTGACGCAGGCGCCATTATAGGTGAACTGCAGCACCGAGGAGGTAACGGAAATGCCGCGCTCCTTCTCGATGTCCATCCAGTCCGAGACGGCATGCTTAGCCGAGCTCTTGCCCTTGACCGAGCCGGCGGTCTGGATGCTGCCGGTATAGAGCAGCAGCTTCTCGGTAAGCGTGGTCTTACCGGCGTCCGGGTGGCTGATAATCGCGAACGTGCGGCGCGACGAGATTTCATCCGACAGGCTTGCCATGCGGATCCTTTCTTGCATTGAGTGCATTACGTCGTTGTAACCGCACTATTGTAGCCGCGAAATCCCGCTCTAGGGCGCCTATCAGGACAAATTCATCAGTTGGGGCCTGGGTAGCCGGCCCAATCCGAATTTGTCTCTTGCGTAACTGTGCATAGTGTATATATACTGTGCTTACCGGTTATATACACGTGTAGCCCATCAGCTAAGGAGCCGCTGTGGACATCATCCTATCCAATTCGAGCGACAAGCCCATCTACGAGCAAATAGCCTCGCAAGTCAAAGCTCAGATCCTTTCGGGCACGCTCGCGGCGGGAGCCAAACTCCCCAGCATCCGCGCGCTCGCGAGCGATCTTGGCGTGAGCGTCATCACCACCAAGCGCGCCTACGCCGACCTGGAGCAGCTCGGGTTTATCTGCACCGTGCAGGGCAAGGGCTGTTTTGTCGCCGAGGGCAACCAGGAGCTCTTGCGCGAAAACCAGCTCTGCCATATCGAAGAACTGCTTGCGGAAGCGGCGAGCCAAGCCGAAGCCCTGGGCGTTACGCGCGACAAGCTGCACGAGATGCTCGACCTGATAGCCCCCGAAACCATGCAGTAGCCATCTGCAAGAAAGGCTATACCATGCAAAACCTTCTAGAACTCAAAGGCATCTCACGCCGTGTGAGCGACCGTTTTTCACTGCGAGACGTCACACTTGCCGTGGAGCCCGGCCAGATCGTTGGCTTTGTGGGCGCAAATGGCGCCGGCAAGACGACGACCATTCGCGCCGCGCTCGGGCTTATAAAGCTCGATGCCGGCGAGGCGCATCTGCTTGGACAGCGCTGCGACGCCAACGCGCCCGACGAGGCACAGCGCCACCTGCGCTCCCGCGTCGGCCTTGTCCTGGACACATGCCCCTTCCCCTCCACGCTCAAGGTGGGCCAGATCGAGAGGCTCGTAGGCCCGGCGTACCCCACGTGGAGCTGCGAAACGTTCGCCGGATTCATCGACCGATTTGGCCTCGATCCCAAGACGAAGGTCAAGGACCTCTCCCGCGGCATGGGCATGAAGTTGCAGCTTGCCTGCGCACTCAGTCACAATGCCAAGCTGCTCGTTTTGGACGAAGCCACCGCAGGCCTTGATCCCATGGCGCGCGAGGAACTGCTCGACGAGCTGCTTGCCTTTGTCGCCGACGGCCAGCGCAGCGTGCTGCTCTCGAGCCACATTACGTCCGACCTCGATCACACCGCCGACCGCGTCATCTGCATCGATAACGGCTCGATTGTGTTTGACCTGCCGCGCGAGGACATTACTGACCGTGCTGGCATCGCTCACTGCACTCAGGCACAGGCCGCCGAGCTTATGGCTTGCGTCGAAGACGCCCGCGCCGCCCACCACGCCTACAGCGTGGACGTGCTCGTGCCCGACCGTCGCGAAACGCTCGAGGCCTTTCCAGAGATTCCCTGCGATCGGGCAACCATTGATGACTATCTTCGCCTCATGCTGAAAGGGGCTTCGAAATGAAACGCGCCTTTATGTCCGAGCTCGCCATCGTTCGCACGCTCGCCCCGAGCATCGCGGGCGTCGGCCTGTTCATCTTCGTCGTACTGACCCTCGCCAACGCATCGGATGGCGATTCCGGTATGAGCGCCGGCGCCTGCGCGGTCAGTGCCATGTCGCCCATCATGGTCATGAGTTCGCTGGCCGGCTTCGACAATCAAAACGGATGGGAGCGTTATCGGGCGACGCTGCCCATCTCGCGCAAAGACATCATCTGTGCACGCTACCTGAGCATCATTGCCTTCTCGGCCGTTATGACCTGCGCCGCCGCGCTTTTGAGCATCATCACCTTTCCGTTCTTCGATCACATGGGCATGCCCTCGACGGGACAGATCGTCTTTGAGACCACGATAGCCTCCGCCGCATCGATGCTCATCTCCCTCATGATGGTGTTTTTGGCACAGCCGCTGTTCTTCCGATTTGGACACATGGAGGCGCTGCGCTTTTCCGTCGGCCTGTTTGCCCTGCTCGGATGCCTTGCCATGGCCACGCTGAGCTCCTCCAACCCCATCAGCAACTGGCTCATGTCGATTACTGGGGCAAACCCCGATCCCGCCGTCCTCGGCTGCCTGTGCGCAGGAATTGCCGTACTGGCCCTCGTGCTCTTTGCACTGAGTTGCGCCATCAGTACCAAGGTCTATCGAGCACGCGACCTGTAGGCAAGCGCGGTATCATCGGGCATGCGCCGCAGATCTGGCGCGGTCTTTTATGAGGAGGCGCTCAACCCGTGTCGTGGGTTACAGCAGCATTTGCATCAGCTTTCTTTGCCGGCATCACATCCATTTTGGCCAAATGCGGCATCAGGCACACCGACTCCGACGTTGCAACCGCCATCCGTACTTGCGTGGTGCTCGTATTTGCCTGGGCAATGGCGGGCATTTCTGGATCCATCGGAGCAATCGGCACCATTCCCGCCAAAGCCTGGCTATTCCTCACCCTCTCGGGACTCGCCACCGGCGCCTCGTGGATCTGTTACTTTAAGGCGCTCAGCATCGGAGACGTCAACAAGGTTGTACCCGTCGACAAGATGAGCACCGTGCTCGCCGTGCTGATCGCCATAGTGCTTTTTGGTGAGACAGGCAACCTGGCGGTCAAGCTCGTGGGAACCGCAGTTATCACGCTCGGCACGTTTTTGATGATCGAGAAAAAGCAGTCCGTCGGCGCAGGGCAAAAGCAAGACCGAGCCTGGCTCGCTTACGCCCTCGGCGCCGCCGTGTTCGCGGCACTCACCTCCGTCCTCGCCAAGATCGGCATCGAAGGTGTCGAGTCAAACCTGGCCACGGCAATCCGCACCTGTGTGGTACTTGTTATGGCATGGGCAATCGTGGCTGTCAAGGGAAAGCTGGAGCAGGTCGCGCGCATTGACCCGCGCGAACTCGCATTTCTTGCGGCATCGGGCATTGCGACCGGCGCGTCGTGGCTGCTGTACTACTACGCCATCGCTGCAGGCCAGGTGAGCGTCGTCGTGCAAATCGACAAACTATCGATTGTCGTATCGGTGCTGTTCGCACGACTGGCCTTCAACGAAAAGCTGTCGCATCGAAGCGCCATCGGCCTTTTCCTCATCGTGCTGGGCACCGCCGCGCTCGCGATTTGGAAGTAGCGTCGGTGCCAGGCGAGATTCAGTCCACCCGCAAATCCGTGACACAGCGCCCACACCGGGCTTGAGATGTTTGTATTGCCCGCGCGCTACCGTGCTACTTGCGCAGCGGCTTGGGCAGCGGAATGCCCGCCGCGATGACGGCGGCGATGATCATGCAGACGATGCCCTTGAGTGGGAAGCACATGAGCAGCAAGCCCACAACCATGACCGGCTGACGCATAACGGCGCCCATCGTCGAGGCCGTGCAGACGGCGACGCAAAAGACCGGATCGGCGCCGGTGAGGATGGCAAGGCCATAGCCCAGGCTCACACCCGAGAAGATAACCGGGAAGAAGTGGCCGCCACGCCAACCAAGGTTGATGAGGGCGGGCGTCAGCATGGCCTTAACAAGACCGGTCGCGATAAGCACGCCGGCGGGAATGGTCAGATAGGTCTCCATGAGCACGTCGGCTTGGGTCTCGCCGGCAAACATGGTGTAGGGCAGGACCGTGCCACAGATGGCGAGCGCCAGACCGGCCAGCATGGCCTTGACGACAGGGCGCTCCCCTATGGCGTGGGCCAACGCCTCGCTCGCGTGCTCCGAGACAAAGTACAGCCAGCCGCAGGCCGTACCGATGAGTGCCAGGGGAATAAGCCAGGCAAGCTCAAGGTTGCCCACCCGGGCAGCCTCGAACCTCGGCATACCCATACCGCCGCCCATGAGTTGGCCGAGCAGTAGATAGGTGCCCAGGCCGCCGGCAATCGCGATGCCGTAGACCACGGTCTTTTGCGTCTTGGGCAGCTTGATGGTGATCTCATCGGACGCGGAGTCCTCGCCAGCGCCCTGGCCGTCGGCGCTACCGGCGAGCGGCGCCACAAAGCCAAACACGGGCGCGGTAAAGAGCGCCGTCAGGGCAGCCTGGGTGCCCAGCAGCGTGAGCTCCCTAAACTCGGCGCCAAAGCGACGCATGCGGTCGCCGACCCAGCTGCACAGACCCGCGATAACTCCGGTCAGGCCGGCCTCCGGTCCAATACTTCCGCCAAACAGCAGCGGCAGCAATGCCGCAAGCGAAAGCTTGCCGAGGTTGTCGTACGGGTAGCGACCGTCTTGTTTAACCTTGGCCATCACCTGGTTGAGGTCATCGGTCTTGGTGCCCGTAATCTTTTCGTACAGACCGATCAGCAGGCCGCCCAGCAAGCAGACAAAAAACGGGTACGGCAGAAAACCGAACGGGCCGCTCGCGAGCTCAGGCGAAGCGACGCCCAGCGCGTGCGGAATCTCGGTCCATAGATAGTCGACACCGTGCTCCATCGCAAAAAAGAACAGCCAGACCGCGGCGCCTGCGAACGCACCGGTCACGGCAACGCTAACTAAAAACAGCGCACGGTTTTTGGGTTTTGCAAGACTATCCATCGGGACCTCCCGTGGTCAAATTCGGCAAAGATACGTTTTATTGTAGAGCGAGCGTTACCCGAACGAGCCAACCGTCTGCGCCGCAAACGGCACCATTGGGAGTCATAGTGGGGCAGGCTCAAGACTTATCCGTTGATAATCGAGGCAATCTCGCGCAAATCGTCGGCAAAGTAGATGCCGTGCTGGCGCCTCGGGCTCGAAAGCCCTTTATCAATCATGCGTCCGAGCAGCGCCTTGAGATCGTTGTAGTAACCGTCCAGGTTATACAGGATGCACGGCGCGCTCAGATGCCCCAGCGACACGGCCGACATGACCTCGGCAATCTCCTCGAGCGTACCCGTCCCGCCGGGAAAGGCAATGAAGGCATCACCAAGCTCGATCATCTTGGCCTTGCGCTCGGCCATGTCGCTCGTCACGATGAGGTCGTCGATGCCATCGTGCTGAAACTCGGCCTCGATAAAAAAGCTCGGCTCCACGCCCGTCACGTGTCCACCGGCATCGAGCACGCTATCGGCGAGCGCGCCCATCAAGCCCGACTTGGACCCGCCGTATACCAACGCGTGTCCGTTAGCGCCAATCCAGTTGCCCAGCTCCTGCACCGCGGGCAGAAACGCCGGGTCATTACCGACGCTGGCACCCAGATACACGGTGATATTCATATTCAGTCCCCCTCATCGTGACGCACGGCGCCCGTTCTAGCGCTGGCGTCGACGATACTCGCGCACGCGACGCGAAAGATCGGCGAGCTCGTCACGATCGAGCTCTTCCAAATGCTCAAGATCGTCCATAAAGCGCGCCATGGTGTCCTTTTGGCGCATCTTGATGAGCGTATTGCAGTAGTTCACCGCCACGCCCGTAAGCATGGCGATGTAGAAGATGCTGATGACGCTCAAGACGACGGTAATCGCGCGGGCAACCGGTGTCTCGGCCGGAATGTCACCAAAGCCGATGGTCGAGACCGTCTCAAAGCTAAACCAAAGTCCATCGCCAAAGGTGAGGGTCGTGGGCTCGGACAGCCAGACGGCCGTCGAGCACAGCAGATAGAACACAAGAAACAGGCCCGTGATGCGCGCAAAGCCAGCCTGGCGCAACACGTCGGCAAGCGTCCTCAACTTGTTCATCGCGACCTCTTTTCCCAGACGCCCAATCACATTCGCTCGGTATTGTCCCACGCCTCCCCCGCAAACGGAACTAGTCATTGGGGACGTTCTTAAATGACTAGTCAAACAAGAACGTCCCCAATGACTACCTGACCGTTTAGCGGTGCGGTGGCTGAGTGGGCAGGTTGAGCTGGTATCCTTATGTGATACTGTCTCGACTCGATAGGATTACATGTGAAACCTTCCGCCATCCTTCGTTTGGCTCTATATCGCACCCTAGCCGTCGCGGTTGCCGTACTCACCGTACTGAGCGCCGTCATGCCTGCCCCCGCCTTTGCCGCCGACTCCGACCACCAGGTCAAGACGGTCCGCGTTGGCTGGCTCGTCAACAACAAAGGCTTCCAGGAAGGCACGCCGGGCGAGCGCCTCTCGGGATGGGGCTACGAGTACCTCCAGACCCTCTCGTATTACACAAAGGGCTGGCAATACGAATACGTTAGCGGCACCTTCTCCGAGCTTATGAACATGCTCGAGGCAGGCGAAATCGACCTCATGCCCAACATCTCGTATTCGGCAGAACGCGAGCAGAAGCTGCTCTTTTCCTCAAATCCCGAGGGCACCGAGCGCTACTATATCTACGCCAGGCCCGACCGCGACGATCTAGCCAAGGGTGACCCTCAGGCGCTCCAAGGCCTCACCATCGGCTGCAACTCTGGCGTTATGCAAACTATCGTCGGCCAGCAGTGGCTCGCCAACGAAGACGTTACCTGCACCTATAAAGAAATCGACACCGGCAGCGCCCTCTTTGAGGCGCTTGCAGACGGCGAGGTCGACGCCGTCATCATGAACGACACCATTTCGTCGCCCGATGCGTCACCCATGTTCTACGTAGGCTCGAGCGACTACTATTTTGCCGTTCCCAAAAGCCGCCCTGACCTGATGAACGACATCAACGCCGCCATGACGACCATCGCCCGCGATAACCCGCGCTATAACGAGGAAGTCAAAACGAGTTACTCGACCCAAAACAGTGGCTCGTCATCGCTCACCGGCACCGAGACCACCTGGCTCAAAGAAAACGGCAATACCATCACGCTCGGCTATCTTAAAAACCAACTTCCCTACTGTACGCAAAATGACGACGGCGAGATGGAAGGGTCGCTCGCCTCGCTTGCAACGACGTTGCACGACAAGTTTGACATTACGGTCAAAACAATCGCACTCTCGAACAACAAGCAAATGATCAAAGCCCTTTCCAACGGAACCATCGATGTCGCCCTGCCGTTGTTTCGCGACTACTGGCTCGCCGAGCAGACAGGGGTCATCCAGTCAAACTCGATGGGAACGGTTTCGCTGACCGCCATTCACAATGGCAAAAACCTGAACAGCGACCTTAAGAACATCGCTTGTACAAAGAGCACAATCGTTAACCGTTTTGAGCTCGAAAGTCTCTTTCCGAACGCAACGGTAACCGAGTATTCGAATGACGGCGAGGTGCTCAAAGCCCTCGATGAGGGGAAGGCACGTTGCATCATTGTCCCCAGCACGCGCCTGGAAACTCTCCGCGACATCTACGACATCGAGGATTTCGAAACACAGGAACTCACCAACACGGCACAACTATCGTGTTTAATTTCGCGCGGCAAGCCCGAGCTGCTGGGAATCATCAATAAGGGCATCGTCAATGCAGGTGAATCGCTCTCTGCAAACAGCTATTTCCCCACATCGTACTCGGCGCAAGAATCGGATGCGTTCCGACTTCTCTACCGCAACCGCATCGTCATTGCGGCAGTCGTCATTTGCATTTTGCTCACCGGCATCGTCATCCTTGTCTGGTCGCTTTACCGCGCACAGGAGGAACGGCAGAAAGCCGATGCCGCCAACGCCGCCAAAACCGCTTTCCTCACGCGCATGAGCCACGACATCCGCACGCCGCTCAACGGCATCCTGGGCCTTATCGAAATTGAGGAATTGAGAGAAGGCGACATGCGGGTCGCCCGCGAAAGCCGCGCCAAGGCGCGCGTTGCCGCCAATCACCTGCTGTCACTGATTAACGACATCCTCGAGATGGGCAGGATCGAGGAGCGCAAAGTGACGCTCGAGCACGAATCATTCAACCTTAAAGAGCTGTGCGACAATGCGCTCGTACTGTGCAAGCTCCGCGCATCGGACCGCGACATAACCATGCTCGACACCAGCGAGCCCTACGCTGTCGACCAATATATGATCGGCAGCCCCACCCATATTCGGCAGATCCTTGTCAACCTGCTCGACAACAGCATCAAGTACAACAAGCACGGAGGCACCGTCACGTTCTCATCGACCATCAAGCCGGTCGACGACGAGCACGCCGTGTTTTGCTTTAGCGTCTCGGACACCGGCATCGGTATGACGCCCGAGTTTTTGACGCACATTTACGAGCCGTTTGCCCAGGAAGGCGACGATGCGCGTAGCAAGTTCCAAGGAACCGGCATTGGCATGTCTATCGTCAAATCGCTCATCGATATGATGGGCGGCACGATTGAGATTTCGAGTGAGGTTGGCGCGGGAAGCACGTTCAACGTCCAGATACCGCTCGATATCGACAAGAACCCTCAGGCAAAAGAACGTGCGTCCAAGCAGACATACAGTTGCTCGCTTGCCGGCATGAACGTCCTTTTGGCAGAAGACAACGAGCTCAATGCCGAAATTGCCCAGGCTCTACTCGAAAGCGAAGGCATCGTCGTAACGCGCGCCGCCGACGGCAACAAAGCAGTCGACCTATACGTTAGTCGTCCCGCCGGCAGCTTCGATGCGATCCTGATGGACATCATGATGCCGGGCATGGATGGCTACGAGGCAACCCGCGCGATTCGTCTGAGCGAAAAGGCCGATGCAGCCGACATCCCCATCATCGCGCTCACTGCCAACGCCTTCAACGAGGACGCCAAGGCGGCACACGATGCCGGTATGAACGCCCATCTGCCCAAACCGCTCGACTTTAACAAGCTCAAAAACATACTCGCCCGCATCAAGAAAAACGGAACTGTTTCGCTATAGTTTGCGTTTAACCACCATGCACAGCCAGAAAGGAAGCCAACGATGTTTAGGCCCTTACGTCGAAAGAAACGCGCCATCACTGACGAGGAAGCGCGCGAGTTGCTCGCCACCTGTAAGCGCGGCGTCTTTGCCGTCAACGGCGATGATGGCTACCCCTATGCCATTCCCGTCAACTACTTCTTTGACGCCGAGCACGACAAGATTTATTTCCATGGCGCCAAGGCCGGCCACAAGGTCGATTCGCTCAGGCGTGACGATAAAGTCTGCTTTACCGTTTACGGCAACGAGTGGTACAAGGACGGCGACTGGGCTCCTTACGTCATGAGCACTGTGGTCTTTGGCCGTTGCCGCCTGGTAGATGAAGCGCCTGCGTTTATCGAGGACAAAGTCCGCCAGCTCGCGCTTAAGTACTACCCTTCTGCCGAAGAAGTCGAGGAAGAAATCGCCAAAGACATCAAGGGCGTCCAACTCTACGAGATTTCAATTGAGCATCTTTGCGGCAAGCAGATTCAGGAAAAGTAGCGAATGCGAAAAACGCGCTCGCTACCCTCTGCGCCCCATGCGCCCACGCATTTTGACGGCGTGGGCGCATGGGGCAGCACTCGAATCGAGCGCCCCCCCTATACCCCAAAAACGTAGCGGTCCAGGCGCTCACACGCCTCCTTTACCCGCGAAAGGGGCAGTGCCAGATTCACGCGAATGTGGCAGGGCCCGTGGAACGGGCGGCCGTCCTGATACCCCACGCCCACACGAGCGCCCTCGTCGAGCAGCCACTGAATATCGCGGCCATGCTCGCGGCACCACTCGGTGCAGTCCAGAAACACCATGTAGGTGCCCTGCGGACGCGAATAGGACACGCCCGCAAAATGCTTGTCCACGTAATTGCAGAAGTAGTCGACGTTGCCCTCGATGACCTCATTGAGCTCATCAACCCACTCGTAGCCTTGCGGCTGGTAGGCACCGATAAGCGCATGCATGGAGAGGACGTTCATCTCGTTGTAGTGCGTCTTGTTGGACACGGCGCACACGCGGTCGCGCAGCGTCTCGTTATAGATGATGTGGTAGCTGCCGACCAGGCCCGCCAGGTTAAACGTCTTGCTGGGCGCATAGAGGGCAACCGTGCGCATGCGGGCATCCTCGCTCACCGACTGCGTCGGGATATGCTTGTGACCCGGCAGGATGATATCGGACCAAATCTCATCCGAGATCACCACGCAATCGTGCTGGCGATAGATGTCCATGGCACGTTCGATCTCGTCGCGCCCCCATACGCGGCCGCAGGGATTGTGCGGCGAGCAGAACACCGCGGCATGGATGTGGTTTTGGGCGAGCTTTCGCTCCATGTCCTCAAAGTCCATGCGCCACACGCCCCGATCGTCGAGCTTAAGCGGGCTGTGGACAATGCGATAGCCCGCGGCTTCGATAGACTTGGTAAAGCCGATGTAGGTGGGACTGTGGACCAGTACCGCATCGCCCGGCTGGACATATGCGCGCAGCGTCGACACGACACCGCCCAGCACGCCGTTTTCGTAGCCGATATGCTCCGGCGCCAAGCCCTCAACGCCGTTGCGACGGCTTTGCCATTCGATGATGCGGTCGAAGTACTCGTCACGCGGATTGAAATAGCCAAACATGGGATGCTGGGCGCGCTGAATGATGTGTTCCTGAACCGTGGGCACCGTGGCAAAATTCATATCCGCCACCCACATGGGGATGCGGTCGAAGCCCTCGTCGGGTGCGTTCGGAGCCATGTCGGGAATTTCTCCCCAGGAGTCAACGGCGATGGCGTCCATACCGTGGCGGTCGATAAGCGAGGTAAAGTCGTATTTCATGCTGAGCTCCCGTGCAAAGCGGATTGTTTCGGTAGGCGTTATTGTCCACCAGCGTGGGCGGTTTTGGAGCGGAGTTTGGCGCTTAATTTGACGGGTGCGGACGAATGGCTGGTTAGTCTCGCGCGTCGTTGATGGCGGTTATCGTCAACCTGGTTCCGTCGACCGTAAACGATATGTCAAGCCCAGCGTAAGCCAAATGGTAAACGCGGTTTGGCTCGTGTTTGCTGCCCGCACGGCGCGGATCTTGGCGGAGCACCTCGATCAAGCCGGGGAGCTTTGTGTCCGGGACCATGTCCCGCAGCGCTTGCGGGAGCTCGACATTGAGCTCTTGCCATGGCGCGTCCTCAATCCAGCCGCCCGTCGCATCCGGGTGACAGTCCGCAAACGGAATGTAAGGCTTAATGTCGTAGATGGGCGTACCGTCGCGCAGGTCGGCCCCCAGCACATGGATGATGGGACCATCGTCGGTGAGCTCGACACGATCAAGCTTGACGCAGGTGAGCCCGATGGGATTAGGGCGAAACGGACTGCGCGTGGCAAACACGCCCACGCGTTCGGCTCCACCCAGACGCGGTGGGCGCACGGTTTTCGACCATTTTGCGTTGGTGCCGGACCTGTCCTGCGTTTTGGCATCGGCGGCTATGTCCTTAGCCGTGCCGCCGGGCGTTCCGTTTTCGAAGCGCCAGAGCAGCCATAGGTGAGAGAAGGAGTCCAGACCCTCAACTG
Source organism: uncultured Collinsella sp. (assembly GCA_905202925.1). Lineage (GTDB taxonomy): Bacteria > Actinomycetota > Coriobacteriia > Coriobacteriales > Coriobacteriaceae > Collinsella. The sequence goes on from CAJKTW010000002.1 coordinate 131,859, forward strand.
CAGCGTTGGAGGCAAATTCCGGCTCAAAGACGATGCGTCCCTGCAGATGGGGCGCCAAAAAGCTGTTGCGTGGGATGCCGAACTTCTGCGGCAGGTCGGTATGTATGTGTGCAATAGGTTCCATGCCGGTCATTGTACGGCATGGAGGCGTGGGGTGTTGCGCGCAATTCTTCGCCGCGGTCCCCGTCGTGCAACCAACGGTTGCTTGGAAGGGTGCCGGCCGCCGCGTATGCTTAAAGCAACAAACAGCAGAAAGGAGCCGTCATGGCCTTTGCAGAAAAGCTCATCGCCATCCGCCGCGACAACAATCTCACCCAAGAGCAACTCGCCGCCAAGCTCTTCGTCACACGCCAAGCCGTCAGCCGTTGGGAACGCGGCGAAGTCACGCCGGGCATCGACATGATGAAGCTCATTGCCGCCATAACCGGAGAACCGCTGTCCCACCTGCTCGAAATGCCCGAGCACTATTGCCAGAGCTGCGGCATGATACTCACGCCCGACGACTGCGGCACCGATGCTCACGGCGCAACGACCGACCATTACTGCAAGTGGTGCTACGACCACGGCAAGTACACCTACGAGACCACGATGGAGGCCATGATTGAGGATTGCGCCCCGCGCCTGGCACAAAACACCGGTATGTCGCTCGACGAAGCCGTCTCTCTCATGGGCGCCGTGCTGCCGCAATTGGAGCGCTGGCGCACCGTGCAGGAAAACGAGGAGCGCTACGGTGCCGAGGCGCGGGCGCGCTATGGCGACGAGGCCGTCGATGCAGCAAACGAGGCACTGCTGGACATGGACCCCGAGACATGGAACGACATGAAGGAACTTGAACGCGCTATTCTGGGCCAGCTCTCGATCGCCATGGGCGACGGCGAACCGGATGGAAGCGAGGCACGCAAGCTTGTCGCAATGCACCGTCGATGGATTGGCCTTAACTGGGGACACGAACCCCAAGACGAAGCATACCTGGGCCTCGCCCACGGCTATCTTGCCGATCAGCGCTTTGTTGACTACTACGACAAGCCCTGCGGCACCGGAGCTACGGCGTTTCTGGTACAGGCCATCGAGTCGTCGCTGGCCCGCGCATAGATTGCGGCGGCTTTGGGTATTTCAATCAAAACCGCAACCGATTGGAGACACCATGGCTACTGATCATGAACTCGCGCTCTACGTTATGACTGGCTGCCCGTATTGCATAAAGGTCAAGCGCTTTTTGGCCGATAACGGCGTGACCATCCCTGAGCGCAACATCTCGATCGACTCCGATGCCGAGCAGACGCTCATCGCCGTCGGCGGAAAACGCCAGGTTCCCTGCCTATTCATCGACGGCAAGCCACTCTACGAGTCGAGCGACATCATCACCTGGGCACAGAAGAACCTGCTCTAGCACTCATTGGGGACGTACTTAAATGAGTAGTCGTTAAAGAACGTCCCCAACGGCTAGCCCCCCGCCGAACCCAAACGTGTACGTCAGCATCCAAAGTCGACATTTTTCGACACCTTTGGATGCTGGCGTACGGCTTTTTTGCGCGGGTCCCTCACAACCACTCATTGGGGACGTACTTAAATGAGTAGATAGGAATTCAGTTTCTCAATTTTATAGAACATACGTTTGCTTATATGCTATACTCGCCTCAAGGCATGAGACTGGTCGAGAGCTCCCGCGGAGGTCCCCAATGACACGCTGGAGCGGGTTCGGTAAGTAAGATCGGTGGTTACCGCACTCGCCCACCTCAGACAGGCTGCGCTCCTGTTCGCCGTCGCCATCAAAGAACGGCACTCACAATCAAACGTTTCCGTTATCCGTGAGTCACACAGGAGTGCATCGTTATGGCAAAACAATTATCAACCCAAAAAATTATCGAGCCCGCACTGCCAGATGAAGAATATGTCTACGCGTCTGTCAGAAAAACCCTCGAGCACCCTCGTTCCCACGTTGAACGCGCCATCAACTCGACGATGGTCGAGGCATATAAGGACAATACGGCCCTTTTCTATTAGGCGTCCCTAATTCGAGACACACTATGTCATGAATTGAGTTGGTCTCGCCATCGAAGACTGATGAAGACGAGTCTACCGACGCCCTAGAGCCGCACACGTGGCAGCAATGGAAAAGGCAGTCGATCCCTTTATTTAGAGCAATACGGGAGGAACTAGACATGGGATACCAGGAATCACTGATTCGAGTAAACAGCTTGGCGGAAATCGCCGGTATAGAGAAGGCCATAGCCGAATCCGAAGAGCTCCAAACTTTGGAATATCTCGTATGTGTTTGCGGGGCCAAAGCCAAGGGCGACCTTTACCGCGATTACACCTTCACGGCATCTCGACCCCTTAGCGACATCAAGGCCAACGAAGAACCGATTATAAGGGCAGGGGATCTATTTGCGGTTGTCGCAGGTGCAAGGTTGTATCAGCCTTTTCTCTGGATCGACTGCATTGCAGGAATCTCCGATCCAGGATACGAAGAGCTCATGGAAGATTTCCCGCTCGATATCCCGCGGCAAGAGGCGATTCTCCATCCAGACGAAGCGAAAAACGCAGAGATATTCATGAGAAGAAGCCTGAACCAAAGCTATACCCGTGTCATGCGAGGCGAACACCCCATCCAGTTTCCAGAAGAATTCATCAACCCACCTGTTCCAAAACCGGAAACCTCAATGGTCCGCTAGAAAAATAGGCTGCTTAACCGTATTAACTGCTTGCATTTTTGTCTACAAAACTGTATACAAAAAGAGAGGCCTTTATGGAGCTCATTGCAATCCACGCCCTTGTCCCTCCTACGCGCAAGGTGCTCAGAGAAATCGGAATCGATCGATAGGAGGCGCTATGGACGTTAAGCAGCTCGAGAAGATGATGGGGTTTGCTCCCGGAGAGCTGGAAAAGGCAGCAGAGGCATACGAAAAAGATGAGTGGCCAAAGGGCCGCACCATCAAGTTGGGAAGGCCGCCGATCTCCGATGAGCCAAGCGTTGTTTTGTCGGCACGTGTGGGCGAATCGGTTCTTGAAGCGTTTGACGCAAAGGCGAAGCGTCACGGACAAACACGCACGGAGCGACTCAGGGAGCTCATCACGCTCGATGCAATGATTGCCTAGTCCCCCGCCGGACCCAAACATGTACGTCAGCATCCAAAATCGACATTTTTTGACATCTTTGGGTGCTGACGTACAGCTTTTTGCAACATAGCCGTTGGGTGTTCCTATAGTTTTGTCAACCGTCGGGGCTACTCCCGGTAGGGCACCCGGTCGCGCATCACGGCGTATATCGCCCTGAGCCGCTTCCTCGCGACGGCCTTGAGCGCCCGCCCGTGCCCCATGCCCCGCGCCCTGCAGGCCCGGTAGTACTCGCCGTAGCGCCCCGAGGACCTCACCAGGCTGTTGCACGAGAAGATCAGCAGGGACTTGAGCCTCGCGTCGCCGCGCCTGGACGCCCTGACCGACCTCACCGACGTTCCGGAGCTCCTCACCCTCGGGGCTATGCCGCAGTACGAGGCCAGGTGGTCGTGGTCCGGGAACCTCCCGATGTCGACCGACACCGCGAGCTGCGCCGCGGTCCTCGGGCCGATGCCGGGCACGGTGAGCAGGCACGCGTAGGTCTCGTCGCCCTCGAGCAGCGCCGCCGTCTCGGCCTCGAGGGCCCCGGCCTCGTCGAGGGCCTCCGATATCCGGGCGGCCAGGAACCTGACCTGCCTGTTCTCGGCCTCGACGAGCGCCGGCGGGGGCGCGGTGGAGGCGGCCGCGGCCTCCCCGGCGGCCTCGGCCCGCGGGCCCCCGGCCCCGGAGCGGGCGATCCCCCACGCCCCGCCGAACCCGGCGAGCAGCTCCAGCCACCGCCGGTCCGACAGGTCGACCGCGGCCTCGAGGGCCGGGCAGGACTCGAGCAGCACCGCGCGCAGGCGGTTCTTGTCCCTGGTCGCGCAGGCGACGACGTGGTCGCGCTGCGACGAGAGGGCGCGGGCGGCCTCGAGGGCCTCGCCGCGGCCCGGGACCCCCGACAGGGAGTCCGGCACGCCCAGGGCGGTCCGCGCGATCACCGCGGCGTCGCGCTCGTCGGTCTTGGCCTCGCCGGCGAACAGGCCGGCGGCGCGGCTGGCGGCGAGCCCGGGCAGGTGGGCGACCCCGAGCCCCGCGGCGCGGGCCCGCCTCACGGCGAGGGACCCTATGTTGCGGAACTGGTCGACGACGACGAGCGTGCCGGCGGGCGCGGAGGCGAACAGCGCGTCGAGCTCGGCCTCCCTGTTGCGGACGGGGGCGCTGGCCAGCACCTCCCCGTCGCGGTCGACCAGGCAGGCCCAGTGCGATGACTTGCCGACGTCCAGGCCGAGCACGGCCGCGGGCCTGGTGGATGGCGCTTTCACGGTGGTATCCTTCCGGTAGTCGTTCGACCGGATGGCCTCCCCCTCGGCACTCACATTACCAGCCGCGGCACCTGCCCGGCACTTTCCTATCAGCCGTCGGGGGCGGCGCGTCCCGCGCCGGCAGCACCCAACGGGCCCTCTCGGGGGCAGGGACGTTCGGCCGTGCGCGGGCGCCCGGTCGGCGGCCCGTTCTGGGCGCGCCTCAATCGTAGCCCGAGACGGTCCCGGGCTGACAATTTCGACTGTAATGGACGTTCTTAAATGACTAGCCGTTTAAGATCGTCCCCAACGGCTAGTCGTTTAAGAACGTCCCCAATGACTACATTTAGCCGCAAAAGCGGGCGGTTGGCGCCAAAGGCTGCTCGCGAAAGACGCGCTCGACGGCGGCGCGGTATTCGTCGACCTTTTTGGTCTTGCGCACGATTTTGTGAACGTAAGCGGGATCGGCGAAGGCGCATTTGGCGTAGAACCACCACTCCTTCATGCGGAAGACCGCGTTGCCGCCAATCTCTTCTGCATACGCCGCAAACAGCGTGTCGTGGAAGCGCTGCAGTTCAGTTGCCGTGGCAGTAGGGCCGCCCTTAACCATGCGAGCCAGCGCGGGGTTCGCAAGCAGGCCGCGCCCCAACATTACATGGCGCGTTCCGGGATAGGCCTCCACCAGCGCATCCATGTCCTCAAGATCAAAGATGTCGCCGTTATAGGCCACCGGGAACGGCGCCCGCTCCAGCGTCTCACCGTAAAACTCTTTGCGCGGCGAGCCCGTATAGCGGTCCTTTTGCACGCGCGGATGCACGATCAGCTCCGCCAGCGGCATGCGGCAATAGATGTCGAGCACGCGCTCGTATTCGTCGTCGCTTTCCAACCCCAGTCTGGTCTTGACCGACACCGGCAACGGCGAACGTTCGCACACGTCACCCAAGAACACCTCGAGCTCATCCAGGTTGCGCAGAAAGCCCGAACCCTTCCCCTTGGCAACAACCGTGCCCGAGGGGCAGCCAAGGTTGAGATTGACCTCGCGGTAACCCATGTCGGCGAGCACCTGCGCCGCCCACACAAACTCGTCCGCGTTCTTGGACATCAGCTGAGGCACCACGTTGAGCCCCTGGTTATTGGCGGGATCGACCTCTTTAAACGCCTTACCGCCAAAGCGGTTGCCCACGCGCGGCGGCGGCAAAAACGGCGTGTAATAACAATCGAGTGCGCCGAAGCACTCCGCGTGCACGCGACGGAACACATGCCCGGTAATCCCCTCCATAGGGGCCAGCGATAAATACATCGACATCCATTCTCACATCAATGTGACAAAGGGACTGTCCCTTTGTCACATTTGCAAATCATCATTCGGCTGTTTATTTTGGCACACATACGTATCGGGCGGCATCATCGCGTGGGCACAGGAGCAGCCGCTCTAAACCAGGGCTGCCGTGGCACTTTTGCCGTATGACCATGCGCTCATCGATGGCGGGATTCTCTATACTGAGTCACATATGACGGCATCGTGCCACAACGACCGCCACGACACCAAGGACCAGCTATGGCAACACTCTCTTGGTCTTGCGCACGATTTTGTGAACGTAAGCGGGATCGGCGAAGGCGCATTTGGCGTAGAACCACCACTCCTTCATGCGGAAGACCGCGTTGCCGCCAATCTCTTCTGCATACGCCGCAAACAGCGTGTCGTGGAAGCGCTGCAGTTCAGTTGCCGTGGCAGTAGGGCCGCCCTTAACCATGCGAGCCAGCGCGGGGTTCGCAAGCAGGCCGCGCCCCAACATTACATGGCGCGTTCCGGGATAGGCCTCCACCAGCGCATCCATGTCCTCAAGATCAAAGATGTCGCCGTTATAGGCCACCGGGAACGGCGCCCGCTCCAGCGTCTCACCGTAAAACTCTTTGCGCGGCGAGCCCGTATAGCGGTCCTTTTGCACGCGCGGATGCACGATCAGCTCCGCCAGCGGCATGCGGCAATAGATGTCGAGCACGCGCTCGTATTCGTCGTCGCTTTCCAACCCCAGTCTGGTCTTGACCGACACCGGCAACGGCGAACGTTCGCACACGTCACCCAAGAACACCTCGAGCTCATCCAGGTTGCGCAGAAAGCCCGAACCCTTCCCCTTGGCAACAACCGTGCCCGAGGGGCAGCCAAGGTTGAGATTGACCTCGCGGTAACCCATGTCGGCGAGCACCTGCGCCGCCCACACAAACTCGTCCGCGTTCTTGGACATCAGCTGAGGCACCACGTTGAGCCCCTGGTTATTGGCGGGATCGACCTCTTTAAACGCCTTACCGCCAAAGCGGTTGCCCACGCGCGGCGGCGGCAAAAACGGCGTGTAATAACAATCGAGTGCGCCGAAGCACTCCGCGTGCACGCGACGGAACACATGCCCGGTAATCCCCTCCATAGGGGCCAGCGATAAATACATCGACATCCATTCTCACATCAATGTGACAAAGGGACTGTCCCTTTGTCACATTTGCAAATCATCATTCGGCTGTTTATTTTGGCACACATACGTATCGGGCGGCATCATCGCGTGGGCACAGGAGCAGCCGCTCTAAACCAGGGCTGCCGTGGCACTTTTGCCGTATGACCATGCGCTCATCGATGGCGGGATTCTCTATACTGAGTCACATATGACGGCATCGTGCCACAACGACCGCCACGACACCAAGGACCAGCTATGGCAACACTCTCCGAACAAGAACGTAAGCGCATCCAGCGATACTGCATTTGCCCAAAGGTTGCCGGCGCGGCGCTTGCCATGGCATTCGTGCTGCCCTTATCGATCATTCCTTTCGAAATGGTCGACGACATCGTCTTCCATCACGAAGGCTTCCAAGAGACAGGCATGATGACCGCCTTGGTGCTCACCGCCATCGAGCTCGTCATATTCTGTTACTGCGCTCTCGCCCCGCGCTTTGGCATGCGTGGCAAGCAGTGGAAGGAAATGCAGTGCCGGCTCGCCGTCGAGCAGAGCGAGAAAGACCGCTCGGCACAAATCGCGGGCGTTGTTGGCACGCAGGCCGCCGCGCGCCTGCCCAAGAACAGCGACAACGAGACCGCACGCAACCTGAGCGGCGCAGCAGAAGCCGCCGCAGCCGTAGGCGCCGTCGCCACCGCGGCAGACGTGCTTGCCGAGAGCTTTGCCAACGCGAAGGCCATGGCAGAGGCCTGTGGCGTACCTATCCCCCATGCAAAAAAGTGGATCGTCGCGCTTGTGGCGCTGCCCCTCGCGATCGTGTGCGGCGCCTATATCCCGCAGCTGGCGCAGGGAAACATCGAGATGCAGGAGAACGCCGCGGCCGCGGCCGAGCAGATCGCCATCGCACGCAAGGCATTAGAGCCCTCATGCGAGTACGTGTCCGCCGATGACCCCTACGAGCGATATCAAGATTACGGCTATCACGTCCGCGGCTATCTGCACGACGGCGACTCCGATACCCAAAAGACCTATACGTACCTGGATTTTGACAACAAGGGAACGCTCACGGAAGTGAGCTACGCGGCAGAGGTCGACCCCAATGCGAGCCTCGAGGACAACCTCGCCCGTATCGAGCTCGACCTTGACGAGCTTTCCTCTGCCGTCCAAACCATAGACGTCAAGACCGCAAGCCCCAAGCTCCTAGCAGCGCAGAAGCTCCCTGAAGAGTTTAGACAGGCTTTTTTGAGCGGTTCGCTCTACGAGAGAATCTCTATCAGGACGAGTGACGGCCCCGTCAAAGCGTATTACTCGTTTGACACGGATCCCGAGGACGAGTTTGACGAGTACACCCATCCAACCATCCGCATCACGCTGATGGGCAAAACGAACTAGGTGCAGGAAGATGAATGTGACAAAGGGGCTGTCCCTTTGTCACATTATTCGGAGCGTAGGGCTTCTACGGGGTCTTTCTTGGATGCGCTACGGGCCGGCAGCAGGCCGGCGACAACCGTCAACAGCACCGAAATCGCGATGAGCACCAGCGCATCCTGCACGGGCAGGCTCATCAGGTTGGGGACCTGTTTGGCCACAAGCGCCCAGGCATTGACCGGGAAGCTCACGAGCACCACAACGACAATGGCAAAGACGCCGGCAATGAGGCCTTCAATAAAGGTCTCGGCATTGAATACGTTGGCCACGTTGCGCTTTGACGCGCCGATCGCGCGCAGGATGCCAATCTCCTTTTTGCGCTCCAGCACGCTGATGTAGGTGATGATGCCGATCATGATGGAGCTCACCACCAGACTGATACTCACGAATGCGATGAGCACCAAGCTGATGGTGTTCACGATGTCGGTCACCGAGCCCATGATGATACCCATGTAGTCGGTGTACGAGATTGTCTGCTCGTCGTGGCCAGCGGCTTTGGCCTGCTTGTTGTACGCATCGATATGATCAAGCACGCGCTCCTTGGCCTCAAAGTCGCGCGGGAAAATCTTGACCGAGATGGGGTCCGCCTCGTCCGCATAGCCCAACGTGGTCAGGTTGTTGTCGTAGGTGAGCTTTGACGCCTTGGCATAGCTCATCATGAGCGAACTCAGGTCCTCGGCGTCCATGTTGAAGTGGATGGCACGAGCAAAAGCGCTCGCATCCACGCGCATGGCGCTCGCCAGGTTAGCAAAACTCGAAGACATCTGCGTCGCCATCTGGTCCATAAGCCCTGCCGCGCCCGCCTTGAGCTGAGCCGATACCGTCGTCGCGATCTGCTCGCTAATCGTCCTCATCACCTGATCCATAGCCTGCTGCAGATACGGAGCCAGCTGCTTTTGCACATAGTCGGTCATCGCCTGCTGCAGACGCTCGGCCAGGGCATCACCGCCCAGCGCCTTGAGCTGAGCCAGGCGTTGCTGGGCTGCGGCATCATTCTCAAGATACGCCGAGAATGCGGCGGCAAGCTTTGACGCGTCCTTAAGATCTTCGGGCGACAGCGCCTTAAACTGATCGGACTGCAGAAAGCCCTCAAACAGCTGGTTGGCAAGCGTTCCGACCTGCTGCATTTGCTCGGGCGTGAGTTCCAGACCGTCAAAGATGCCCGAGAAATCTGGGGCCGGCGCTTTGGCCATGATGTCGCTGAAGTCGATGTCCTTCCCAACGCCCGAAAGGTCAATGTCCAGCCCAGACAAATCGATACCGGAAAGGTCCATACCGCCGGCCGCACCCGAGAGCGCAGACGTATCGAACGAGAACGCACTCTTCAGCGCCGCCTCGTCCACGCTGAACATGCTGCCCAGATCCACGCCTTGCTTGGCCTCGCCCTGCAGTTCATCGAAAGACTTGCCCGTAAAGACATCCGTCTCGGGATGGGCAAGTTGCTCTTTTACGATCTGCGAATTGGCGGCGCGCTCCATAAGCTGGCGAGTCAGCGCGTGCGTATAGGCAATACCCGGGGACAACGCGCTCGCATTGGCCGTCTCGTTCGGTCGCACCACGCCCACAATACGCACGTCAATACCGTCGGCAACCTTGGCCGTCATAAAGTCGGCGTCGCCAGACATGTCAGTCCACATGCCGGTCTCTTCGTTTTTGCGATACGCATCGGCCGGCGACAGCACCTTAAACGTCGTGGACAGCGCATCGTCGTAGGTAAAGTCGGTACCGGTCTCGGACGCTCCGACGCCACCGTCAGCCGTCATAGCGCTGTTAACCAGGTCGTTGAGCTCATTGATATCCAGCGCACCGATGCTGTAGAGCGTATAGTCGCCCACCGTGCCACGACTCGAAAGCACCATCACGGCTTCGTTGGCAGACGTGGGCCAATGACCGGCGACGACATCGTACTGGCTGTCGAGCAGGCTCTGGTCGTCAATCATCTCGTTAAAGACCGAGGTTCCCATGGATTCCATGCTCACCGTTGCTGCCGAGCTCGCGCCTCCGCTCATGGCCTCGGTCATGGCGTTGGGCACCAGCCGGACAGGCTTCTCATCGCCCTTGCCGGCACGATAGACAACCGGCGATACACCGTAGCCGTACTGAATGGCGTTGACCTCTTTATCGATGCCATCGCCACCGGCATCGAGCCATGCCTTAAAGCTCGTCATGTCGTTGGACTTAACGCTCGCAAACATATCCTTTACGGCCGTGACCACAGGAATCTTATCGGTTCCCTTAGCCTTGCCGCCGGCACTGTCGTCGGACGAATCCACGTTTTCAGGCGAGTCATCATCCGCAGCCCCCTGCCCGCCCATCATGGACGACAGGTCGTAATCCTGCTTGGAAATGGTGAGCGGGTAGCTCGAGAGCGTATCCTCCTCGACCTTTTTGATGTAGCCGTTTACGCCATTGGACAGCGCCAGAATCGCCGCGATACCGATAATGCCAATCGAGCCCGCAAAGGCAGTCATGGCCGTACGGCCCTTCTTGGTCATGAGATTTCGAGCAGAAAGCCCCAGCGCCGTCACAAAACTCATCGAGGTTTTTCGCGTAGGCTTAGCCTCGCGACGCGCGGCCTTGGCAACATCAAAAGGGTCGGAATCGTCGGTAATCTTGCCGTCCGCCAGGTTGACGATGCGCGTAGCGTATTGGTACGCCAGCTCGGGATTGTGCGTGACCATGATGACCAGACGGTCGCGCGCAACGTCTTTGAGCAAATCCATGACCTGCACGGACGTTGTGGAATCCAAGGCGCCGGTCGGCTCGTCTGCCAACACGATCTCGGGATCGTTGATCAGAGCGCGGGCGATGGCCACGCGCTGCATCTGCCCACCCGAAAGCTGGCTCGGGCGCTTGTTAACGTGCTCCCCCAGGCCGACTTTCTCCAACGCCTCGCGCGCACGCTGGCGACGCTCGGCATGCCCCACGCCCGTGAGCGTAAGCGCCAGCTCCACGTTTTCCAAAATGGTCTGATGCGGAATGAGGTTATAGCTCTGGAACACAAAGCCGATGCGGTTATTGCGATAGGCATCCCAATCGCGATCGTGAAAGTCCTTGGTCGAAATACCGTCGATCAGCAGATCGCCCGAGTCAAAGTGGTCGAGTCCGCCGATAACGTTGAGCAGCGTGGTCTTGCCCGAACCTGAGGGACCCAGAATGGCCACGAACTCGTTATCGCGAAAAGCCAGGCTTACGTTGTCGAGCGCCACCTGCGTAAACGACTGCGTAACGTACCTTTTGCAAATTCCTTTGAGCTCCAGCATGGACGGCAACCTCTCCTGCGCAGGCACCCCGCCCGCTCTCCTCCGCCGTTCGTATTCGACGCGTTTGTCCTACTCTATCCCCGTTTTCTGCCGGTACCAGTGAGAAATGTAACGAACCGCCCCAAATAACGAACGGGACGGCACGCCATGTGGCGCACCATCCCGCACATAACATCGACGATGTGACAAAGGGAATGTCCCTTTGTCACATTCGGACTTACTGCTCGCTCTTAGCAAGCGCCTGATCGATCAGCTTGTTGAGCGCCTCTCGCTGCTCGGCGGAGTTGATGCCGCCCATGATTGGCTCTCCCACGATGTTGCCGTTCTGGTCGATCACGTAGGTGGTCGGGAACGAGTACAAGTTGGAGGTGAACTTGCCGGCCTCGCTATCCGACTTGAACCAGATGTTCTTGTACGTCACGCCCTTCTTGGAAAGTACGTCCTTGGCGTCTGCCACCTCGTCTTTGTTGCCATCGAGCGTAAAGGAATTGACGCCCACGACCTGGCCGCCCTTCTCGGCAAGCTCCTGATTCAGTTTCTCAAGATCGCCCAGCTCGCCCACGCACGGCTTGCAGGTGGTAAACCAGAAGTTCATGACGGTGACCTTGTTCTTGGAGAACAGCTCGTCGCTGTTTACATCGTTGCCGTCCAGGTCCTTGCCCTTAAAGCTGGGGAACTTCGTCTCCCCGCTCTCGTCGTTGGTCATGCCTGCGGTCGAGGCATCGACACTCTCCCCCTCGCCGGGCGTGCTGCCGCATCCGGGAAACTCCTTCTCCAGCGCCATGAGCTTATCCTCGATCTCCTTGACCTGCTGCGCGCCGGCCTTAAGCGTCTTAAGCTCGTCAGCCGCAAACTGATCCTTGGCGCCCTCGATGGTATCGAGCAAGAAGTCACCGTAGTTCTTGCCGTCCTCAATCATGGGAGTGTCTTTGTTGGCCGCAAGGAACACCTTTTCCCATAGGGCGTTATCGCTCGCAAAGATCTCGTTTTCCTTTTGCAGCAGCTGCTGGTACAGCTTGGCCGCCTCCTCGGCGCTCGACGGCTTTTGTGCCACAAGCTCGGCAATCTGCGCATCGCCGCTCGTGGCATCCTTCGCGTCGCCCTTGGGGGCAGAGCACGCCGCGAGAGTCAGCGCCAGCACGGGCAGCATCAACAGAGCCGCAATTTTTGACAGTTTCATGGTTCCTCCGTTGTATCGAAACTTATATAGATACCTATTTGTTTTCGCAGGCTTGCGCGGGCTGCGCGGGTTTGTCGCCCGTCACACCCAGCCCGTAGCGAAAGCTAATGGCATCGACGGGGCATGCGCCCATGCATTTGCCGCAACGAATGCACTCGGCATGGTTGGGCGTACGCGTAACGTCCACGTCCATCTGACACACCCTGGCGCACTTGCCGCACGAAACGCACTTGCCCTGGTCAACCTGGATCCCCAGCAACGACACCTTGTTCATGAGCGCATAAAACGCGCCGAGGGGGCAAATCCATTTGCAGAAGGGGCGGTAGAACAGCACGCTCAGCACCGAAACCGCAATGAGGATCGCGAGCTTCCAGGTAAAGAGCTTTCCCAGCGCGGAACGGATTCCCGTATTCATGATGGACAGCGGAATCGCGCCCTCGAGCACGCCTTGCGGACAGATGTACTTGCAAAAGAACGGGTCGCCCATACCCACATCGTTAACCACCAAGACAGGCAGCAGCACCACGGCAAACAGAAGTACGGCGTACTTGATATACGTGAGCGGTTTGAGCTTTTTTGTCGACAGCTTTTTGCCGGGAATCTTGTGCAGGAGCTCTTGCAGCCATCCAAACGGGCACAAAAAGCCACATACAAAGCGCCCCAACAGCACGCCGATCAAAATGAGCGTTCCGGTCACGTAATACGAGAAGCTAAACTTAGACGATCCCACCACCGACTGAAACGACCCGATGGGACACGCACCCGAAGCTGCCGGGCACGAGTAGCAGTTGAGTCCCGGTACGCAGACAGCTTTGCCCGCCCCCTGGTAGATGCCTCCCTTGGCAAAATTAGGCAGGTGAATGTTGGTCGCAAGCGTCGCCGCCGCCTGAATCAATCCGCGAAATCGCGCCAAAAGATGCGATACGGTATTTTTTCTTTTAACCAATTCCGATACACTCCAAGCACAGCCTGATTGCCTTGGCCAATACGGCGTCTGCCTCGCCGCGCATGATGCCAAAGCACACCATGGCAATCCCTGCGATCAGCAAAGCCACCTGCGCCACAGGCTTAATCGCTTTGAACAATCTGACCACTCCTTTCGTTTCGCGACCCATTGGACCATACCGACTATAAAATCCGTGTTAAGCGTGAATGACTATGCAAGGAGAACGTTATGCGCATCTTGGTCGTCGAGGACGAGCGGGCGCTGTGCGATGCGATCGCACGCAGCCTGCGCAACTTGGCCTATAGCGTCGACTGCTGCTACGACGGGCAGCAGGCCCTCGATCTGCTCGATGTCGAGACCTTTGATCTTGTCGTGCTCGACCTCAATCTCCCCCATGTCGACGGCATGACCGTGCTCAGGCAACTCAGAATTACCGATTGCGAGACCAAGGTGCTCGTGCTCTCGGCACGTGGCGAGGTCTCCGACAAGGTAGCGGGGCTCGATGCGGGCGCCAACGACTACCTCACCAAGCCGTTCCATCTTGACGAGCTGGCGGCACGCATACGCAGTCTCACGCTCAGGCGCTTTACGCAAAACGACGTTGTTCTAGCCTGTGGATTGTTGAGCTTTGACACCAAGGCGCGCCTCGCCTCCGTGGGCGGCGAGACCCTATCCCTCACGCGCAAGGAGACCGGCATCTTGGAATACCTGATGCTTAACCAGGGGCGGCCGGTGAGCCAGGAAGAGCTTATCGAGCATGTATGGGACAGCAGCGTCAACAGCTTTAGCAACGCGACCCGCGTGCATATCTCGTCGCTGCGAAAAAAGCTGCGCGGTGCGTTGGGGCACGACCCCATCCGCAACCGAATCGGCGAAGGCTACGTTATGGAGGACGGCAAATGAAGCGGCTGTCGCTGCAGTGGCGCATCACGTTGATGACGGCACTGCTGATATGTTCGACCTGCGTACTTATGAATTGCCTGGTTGGCTACTCCGGCATGCGCTACATGGACTCGATTGGTGCAGAAGCGTCGGCGCACAGCAAGGTGGAGGCGGCCTCGCCCAGCTCATTTGACCCGACAAACAAAGAGCTCGACGATGCGCTGACCATCGTTGTGAACGACGCCCAAGAATCGTTTGGCGCGACGAGCTGGTATATAACTGCGGCGGTGACGCTGCTCGGAGGCGTCCTGGCCTACTTTGTGAGCGGGCATGCGTTGCAGCCGTTGCGCTCCTTTGCGGCACAAGTCGAGAGCGTGCGGCCCGACAACCTCGCCGACACAAAAATCAGCGAGGACGTGCCCTCTGAACTCAGGCGCTGCAGCGCGTCGTTTAACGACATGATTGCCCGCCTTGACGAGGGATTTTCCGCACAAAGACAGTTTACGGGCAATGCGGCGCACGAGCTGCGCACGCCACTTGCGCTCATGCAGGCCCAGGTTGAGCTGTTTTGCGCCGAGCACCCCGACGTCGACGCCGATACAGCGAGCCTGCTCGGGCTGCTGCAGGAGCAGACCGAGCGGATGACGCACATGACAAAGACCCTGCTCGAGATGAGCGAGCTGCGCAGTGTCCCTTGCAACGATGCGATTGACCTGGCGCCGATGATCGAAGAAGTACTCACGGACCTGGCGCCCCTTGCCGAGCAAAAAGACATCACGCTTACAAGTGAGGGCGACGCGCAAACGATCGGCAGCGATACGCTAATCTATCGGCTGCTGTTCAACTTGGCCGAAAACGCCATACGTTACAGCGCGCCCAACTCGACCGTGCAAATCAACGCCTGCGCCGAAGGCGACCGCGTGCTGCTACGCGTGCGCGACCAGGGGCCGGGCATTCCCGAGCAATACCAGACGAGCATCTTCCAGCCCTTCTTTCGCGTCGACAAATCGCGCAGCAGGGCATATGGCGGCGTGGGGCTGGGGCTTGCACTGGTCTGGGAGATTGCCGCACTCCACGGCGGCTCCATCGAGGTCGAAGAGAGCTCGGAGCGCGGAACGACCATGCTCGTGACCCTTCCCGCGCATAACATCGAAGATGCGACAAAGGAACTGCCCCTTTGTCACATCTGTTAGTTCGCAGGATACGTGAGGCCCAAGATGCGCGAAATTGGGCGAAGCGCCAGCAAAAAGCCCCCGCTTCCAAGCGGAAACGGGGGCTAGGTGAGTTAGCTTACTCCCACTCAACGGTGCCAACGGGCTTCGGCGTGAGGTCGTAGCACACGCGGCAGATGCCGGGAACCTCGGCGGTGACGCGAGCGGTAATACGCTTGAGTAGCGCCCAGTCGAGCTCGGGAACCTCGGCAGTCATGACATCGACGGTGTTGATGCAGCGGATGATGCAGGGCCAATCGTAGGCGCGCTTGCCCTCGCGCACACCGGTTGCGCGGAAGTCGGGCACGACGGCAAAATACTGCCAGATGGTCAGACCGGCCTTGTCGATCTCCTCGCGCACGATGGCGTCGGCTTCGCGCAGCGCCTCAAGACGGTCGCAGGTGATGGCACCAAGGCAGCGGACGCCCAGGCCGGGACCGGGGAACGGCTGGCGCTCAACCATATTCTCGGGCAGGCCGAGCTCGCGACCCACGACGCGGACCTCGTCCTTGTACAGCAGTTTGACGGGCTCGCAGAGCTCAAACTGCAGATCCTCGGGCAGACCGCCCACGTTGTGGTGAGCCTTCACGCCGTCTTGGGACTCCAGGATGTCGTTATAGATGGTGCCCTGGGCGAGGAAGCTGACCTCATCGCCAACCTTGCGGGCCTCCTCCTCGAACACGCGAATGAACTCGGCGCCGATAATCTTACGCTTGGCCTCGGGCTCCTCGACGTCCACGAGCTTGTCCAGGAAGCGATCTGTGGCGTCAACGTAAACCAGGTTGGCATCCATCTGATTCTTGAAGACGTCGACGACCTGCTCGCTCTCGCCCTTGCGCATCAGGCCGTGGTTAACATGCACGCAAATGAGCTGCTTGCCGATGGCCTTGATGAGCAGGGCCGCGACAACCGAGCTGTCGACGCCGCCCGAAAGAGCCAGCAGGACCTTCTTGTCGCCGATCTGCTCGCGGATTGCAGCGACCTGCTCATCGATGAACACCTGGGCAAGTTCGGGAGTGGTGATACGCACCATGTCGTCGGGACGCTTGTTGGGATCCATGCAGAGCTCCTTCTCGATTCGATGGAAATGCGCCGCGCGTATGCAGACGCACCGTCATATGACCTCATTATATGCAGAACGAGATGCGTTTCCCATCGCTGCGACAGAGCTTTTTGCAGGGGCGGCAGTTTTTCTATATCCCAAGGTCAGCTAGACTTCGGTAGCCACCTTGGGAGCATCGCCAATAGACTCTTCCTTTATACGTTCGGCACAATCGTAGGCGATACCCACAAATTCCAGTCCCGAGCAACAAGAGTACAATTGCTGCTAGTGTTGCCAGCTGTTGGGAGATGGAAGATGGACTGCGATGGCTACCCATGCGTTCCCATGCCGTTGATGTGCACCGCCTTTGCGCCGGGGCAGATTGACGCTGCGGTTGCAGGCATTTCCGACCCCGATTCACGCGCCATCGCCACGGCAGAAGCGCTGTACTTTCGCGGACAGGCCGCACTCGCCGCCAAGACAGCACGCCCCTATCTTGACGCCACCGACCCCGCACTGCGCTATTCCGCATGCTTTATCTGCGGATATGCCAGTCTGTCGCTCAACCGTATCGCCGATGCCCGCCGTTGCCTTGCTGGCATCCTCGATACGCCGGCCGACGAGGAATCACCCGCCGTCCACGCCACGCATATCCTGTTCGCCTCGGCCGCGAGCGTCCTGCTGCACTTGCCTTCCCCGTATTCTGCCGAAGAGTTTTATCCGCTTGCGGCGCATCTGCCCGAAGGCCTGCGACTGTTCGCCAGCTACGTGATGGCGCATGCCCTGTACCTGCGCGGCGAATATGGCCGCAGTCTGGGCATGGCGGAAAACGCCCTGATCATGAAACAGGGAAGCTATCCCATCTCGGAACTGTTCCTGCACCTGGCAGCTTCCATGGCCTGCATGAGTCTCAAAGACGTCGACGCCGCAAGGACGCATTTCGGAGCTGCTTGGAACATTGCGCGTCCCGACGGCCTTATCGAGCTCATCGGCGAGCACCACGGCCTTTTGCAGGGGCTCATCGAGGCATGCCTAAAAACGCAATACCCTGACGACTTCGCACGCATCATCGAGATCACGTACCACTTCAGCTACGGCTGGCGGCGCATCCACAACCCCGATTCGGGCGAGGACGTTGCCGACGATTTAACAACCACAGAGTTCACCATGGCCATGCTCGCCTGCCGCGGATGGACCAACGCTGAAATCGCACGCCATATGGGAGTATCGCCGGGCACCGTCAAAAACCGCCTATCCGGCGTATACGCAAAGCTTGGCATCGGCACACGCGCCGAGCTGGTCGCGCACATGTTGCGTTAGCGACCGGGCTGCCAAGCGCATCGAACGCGTTCCGGAACCCGGCGCTTCGCTCGATCAATTTGGACATTTTGACCCTTGAACGGCACTACCGCCACGAAGCGTCTTCTCGCACAATTGGATTATTTCCACCGATATTTGCGGGATGGGAGCCCAAGATGCTTGATCGCCGTTCGTTACTTGTTGCTGGAGCGTCCTCGCTGGCGAGCATTATGTTGCCTCGCGTGCCGGGAAGCGAAAATGCCTTCCTGCTGCCGTTCGCGCCCACCGCGGCCTATGCCGACGAAGAAGACCCCTTCAAGGTGCTCGTTCTCTCGCGCACCATGTTTGGTGTGGTCGTGGTCGACGTCGCCAACAAGAATACGCCCATCGCAGGTGCCCAGGTCACGCTCACATCGCGCTATGCCGTAGGCAAGCAGCTAACCGCCACGACCGATGACGAAGGCACGGCCATCTTTGAGGTCGCCCCTCTTTCGGAAGGCTACGTGGACGAGGCAACGCTCCTTGACGCGTACGACTTTAACGGCGGCATCTCCATTAGCATGGCGGGCTACCGTGATGTCGAGATTCCCCTTGCGCGTATCCAGGGCGGCACCGCCATAACCGCACCCACACGTCCGCTTTCCGACGGCGAGCCGTACTTCCGCCAGCTCACGTTCGACGAATGGGACATCCAGTACGCCGACGCCACGTTTATGGCAATGCCAGCGGACGAAGCAGCAAACGACCAGCCCGACACGCACGCTTTTACCGTGCAGGCTCATCTGCCGCAGGGCGGGCAGGCAACATTGCATATCAATAAAGTGATGCCCGCTGCGGGCAGCTCAACCGAAACCGTCACGCAGATTGGTCAGATCAAGGCCAGCGCATCGGGCGCAGATAGTCTGGCGACGTTCACACTCGAAGACAAGTTCCTCGATGCAACGTCGAGCCTTCTGGAAGAAGGATGCAAGCTGCGCTTTGTCCTCGACTACCAGGGCAAAACCTACACGCTCTCCTCCCCCATGGCCGTTGTTACCGCGCCGGCGGCAAAGGCGGAATCCGGATCGACCGCTATCGTCCCCACCACTATGGACCAAGAGATCACTCCGTTTGATTTCCCCGCATCGTTTCCCGGCATCGGTGGTAATAAGTTCACGTGCTGGATGCCCACATTTCCGATCCTCTTCGATTTCTCGTTTGCTGGATACGTGCTGTTTGGCGGAGGATACAAACCAGCCAGCTATATGAACGATTCGGGCAATCCGGATCCGGAGTACTGGAAGAAGTCACCGCGCGAGTCGGGCGCCAAGCAGGCAAACCGCTACCTCGACGAAATGGAGGGGAAGTGGAATCAGTACAAAAGTATGAGTGCCGGTTCGGGCACCGATCCAAGAAACACCAAGCTCCTTCGCCACCATTGCACGCCGCTGTTCACGATGGATATCGCCACACAGCTGTACGGCTCGCTCGCCTACGATTGGGTGGGCAAAACCTGGGGTGACAACAACGACCCCGCATACGGCAACATTAAGGCCCTCTTCCAGGTAAGAACCGACCTCAATTGGACCGAGCAGTTTACCCTAGGACCGGTGCCGTTTTTCCTAAACGTCAACCCCTGGGTGCTGGCAAAACTGGCGCTCGCTGTGGGTGCCCACACGCACGGCAGCGGCGCGGCGTTTTTTAAAAACATTTCGCTCGACTATTCAAACACGTCGGGCTCTTTCACCATCCAGATCGGGCTTGCCGTCACCTTTGGAGCCGGCGTTGCAGGCGTCGCCTCGTCTGCCGTGCGCGGCGCCGCATCCCTCACGTTGTTCATTGGGTACGAGAAGGCGGATGGACACCAGCTTCCGCGACTGCGCGTAGGTGCAGACGTCGATGTCGATGTGATACTCCAGTTCGTCATGTTCAAGTGGACCACCAAAGCTTGGTCGGGATCGTGGCCCACACTCCTCGATTCGTGGAATATGTCGGTGAACAACGGCGACCAGTATGTACTCCAGCGCTCTGAACTCGCATTGGGCGGAAATACGCCTTACACGCTGGATGCCTGCTTCGGCACGCCCGGCGACATCAAGGCGGGCGGCGTGCCGCAATTTATCGCATCGGCCACCATCGTCACCAACGCCGAGCTGCTCGCACGCGCCGAGGTTAATGCCACTGCCGCAAACGTTGCGCCTGTCGTGCGCGATTGGGATCAAGCGGTCACGCGCATTGAGCTCGAGGCAGACGCGGAGAGCGACGACACGGGACAGGTTGAGCATTTCGTCCACGCACTGATGGAAAACGACGAAAACGCAGCGCCGATGTATGAGTATACCTACATCGTTCAGGCGACGAACGCCGTTGCGGACCCCAACGCCAATTCTGCCGGCGTGTCGGAGGACGAGCGTGGCGGCATAAAACCCTCGAGCGACAACGTGCTGTTTTCCGGCGTGCTCAGCGAAGCCCACATGAAGCTAACGATGATTGCCGGCGTAGAATGCCTGTTCCGTATCGCCTCGGTGCGCTACGGCGACAATGGCCGCTCGCGCCTGGTGGTGCACACAAAGGCAAACGGCACGTGGTCCGCTCCCACGCCCGTGGACTTTCCCCTTGGGTTTGGCGAGGGCGACGTGGAGCGCGACGGCATATTCGATTACGACTTCGACGTGGTGGAATATACGGACGGAAGAGGAAACCAGGACGCCTACGTGCTGCTGGTCTCGGGCGAGCGCCCCGCCGGCGACAACACCCTTTTCGATACGGCAAGCACAGCCGGCATACTGTCCGTTGTGCGCCTGCGCATAAGTAATGACGAGATCCGCGTGGTGTCGCATACGTCATGGCGCAGCATCTCGCGCGGCCGCCTGCAAGAGGATGGCTACCATTGCCTGCAGTGCCCGCGCATCACGGTAGGCAAGACGCTGGTCGACGGACGCCTGTCGGGTGCCTACCTCCACCGCCGCGGAACCACCGCAGAAAAGGCGCTCGGCAGCGAGGCCGAGGTTGCGCTGGAATGCTTTACCCTGTGGTCGGATGATTTGGGCGACAGCCTGACGTTCCGCCAAGTTCTTCGCTTTCCGCAGGCACCGTCGAGTATCGAGCTGAGCGAGCCCGAGAATATCAACGGCAAAATGGTGGTGCCCGTTGCGTACGAGACCGCAGACGGTTGCGGCTGCGCATCGTACGCCGTGATCGGCCAGTCCATTGCGGGCTGGGGCGTTATGCCACCAGACGCCACGGTGCCCCATGCGGTGCCGTGGCCACAACATTCGGGCTTTTTGGCCACCGTCAACGAGCAGCTGCAGCATATTACTTGGACGCGAGGCGCATCGGCATTTGCAACGCAGCCCGTGGGTGCCGCAGGCTGTGGCCCGGCATCGTTTAGCGTAAGCAACAACGGCAGGTGCGCGCTCTATGTAGAGAACACCGATGGCAAGGTGGGGCAAACCTACGACGAAGCAGGCAACCCGGTAGCAGTGATGGGCAAGCACTTCCGCATCTTCGCCAGCACCTTGGCAGGCGATCTGCTCACGGAGCCGTTCGTGATGTGCGAACTGGACCATCCCGTCGATCAGATAACGACATTTTTGACGTCGGGAGGCATGCTCTCCGCGCTCGCCACGCACATTGTGAGCGCGGAGAAGAGCGAGGCAGAGCTGCACGGCATCGAAGTGCCCTTAGTGGCGTGTGCCACTCCGACGGGCGCGGTCGCTACCTCAGGCGCGGTGGTGCCCGGAGCGGCAGGCGAATCCTTCATGGTCACGGTGCGAAACGACGGCAACACTTTGCTGACTGCCGGCACGATCGATCTGTACCGAGAGGGCTCCAGCCAACCGTTCTCCAGCGCATCCATCGGATTCGGAGCGAACGCACGCACGGCATCGATCTACGATCCGGAGCTTGCCGAAAATGCTTCGGCCAACGACATGGCACACGTGAAGTACGCGCCCGAGACGCTGGGCACACGTTTTGCAACGCACCCGCTGGTAGCCGACAACGGCAACGCCATGCTGGCACCGGGTTGCACGGCACAGTTCCGCATGAGCTTCGCCATCCCCGAGAGCTGGAGCGACGAAGTGGGCAAGCGCGTAACGCTGTATGCGAAGGCGCGTAATCTGGTGGCGCTCGATCCCGTAACGCTCGAGGAGATCCGACCGGGCGCAAACTCGGCGCTGGGTGCCGTTCTGCACGAGCTTCATGTGCCCGACGCGGCATGCGAACGCTCAGAAGTGCAAGTCGGCGTATGCGACAGCGCGGATACGACAGGACTTCACGACGCCCCGATGACAGTAGACGGCGATGGTGGCTCGAGTGGCGGCGGTGCTGACGAGGGCGGCGGCTCCGGCGGAAGCAGCTCCGGCAGTGGCAAGGACAACGGCAATAACAAGCGCTCCGGAAAAGCGGGTGCGCTTGCGGGCACGGGCGATGTCAACGCTCCCCTTACGGCAGCCGCTGCAGCACTCGCCGCGGCAGGCGCCGGCCTCGTCGCCTACAGTGCCCGCCGCACGGCGCTCGAAACCGACACCGCCAATGAGGTCAATTCGGATAAGCCTCGCTAGCTCCTAGTTACTTTTGTGAGAGGCGCCGACTCGGCTCATCGAACATCAAAATGGGCTGGTTCTGGATACCCAGAGCCAGCCCATTGCGCATTAAATGTCGTCTGAGGAGTCGAGTTCTGCCTCGAGCTTGGCACGGCGTCTTTTCGCCGTGAAAAACGTTGCGCACAGGACAGCAAACGTGGCCGCGAAAATCGTCGCACCGCAGAACACGCCCGTGGCCAGGTTCGCCAACCAAAAGACGCTTTCGAGCGGTACGATCTGCGCCTCAGCGATACAGCGCATTGCGGCAATAACAAGCGCGAACGCGGCGCCGCTAAGACCGCTGACAAGCAGGAAATATCCAACAGGAAGATGCTCGGTTTGCCCAAAACGATTGGTATCGACATAGCCCTTCCGCGTTTGCAGTCCTGCGCAAATCAACATCACGAGAACGAGCCACAAATACATGGCTGCCTCGAATGGCGTTGCAAAGCCATGCGGCATTTCACTGGCGTCGCTGTGAACCCACGCAACCTGTCGAGCTATAAACTGGTAGAAAAAGATCATCAACATGCCAAACGAAAGCAGCACGAAACCAATCTTGTAGATCTTCGCGTTCTCAGCCTCCAGGCGTTCATCCTTTGGGCCGGCATATTCACGCCACTTTTGCACGATTTTCAGATCTTCATATTTCATAGTGAACTCCTAAAGAGCATTAGGGTCGGCGTCAGTTTCGTCTTCCCAAAACAAGTCGTTCAACGTAACGCGCAGCGCCTTACAGATTGCCACGCACAAATTGAGCGTGGGGTTGTAGCCGCCCGCCTCGATAAGGCCGATGGTTTGGCGCGCAACGCCCACGGCTTGGGCTAAGTCAGCTTGCGAAAGGCCAGCCGCCGCGCGTGCCGCCTTCATGCGTAGGTTCTTTTTGCCCGGCATGGAGTTCCTTTCGTAAATGTGGACAGATATCCGTTGCAACATGACAGAAATATATTGCATCCTTCACAAGATATCAACTATATCTGTCATTATGGAAACCATGTTCGCCATCGCCATGTGGACATAACAATCTCGATTCGCTATTCAAACTTACTCGGACAGAACCGACTCGGTTTTGTCCGAGTAAACGTGTTTGACAGTCGATCGCTGTGCCCGCTCGTGCAATCAGCATCATTCGATTTTGTTTAGTAAAACTAGGTCCCTATTAAATAAAATTCGTTTGTATCCAAATTTGTTTAACAATGCCGCGTTACCACTAAACACTATACCCGTTAATCCGAACGATTGTTCGATGGATTTCGTGTTGGGTGGAATCGTCTGTGGGCTGGGCTATGCTACCTTGACTATCTATATGACTAAAACGCAGCAAAGGAGCATCGAGAGAGCGAGCATGGCAAAAAACACCGCAAACTATGGTAACGACAGTATCCGCCAGCTCAAGGACGAGGAGCGCGTACGCCTGCGTCCCGCCGTCATCTTTGGCTCGGACGGACTCGACGGTTGCGCGCATGCCGCCTTCGAGATCCTGTCCAACGCCGTTGACGAGGCGCGCCAGGGCTACGGCAAGCTCATCACCCTTACCGCCTTTCGCGATGGCTCCATTCAGGTAGAGGACAACGGCCGCGGCTGCCCGCTCGACTGGAACCCCTCCGAGAAGCGCTTTAACTGGGAGCTCGTCTTTTGCGAGCTCTACGCTGGCGGCAAGTACAACAATAACCAGGGCGGCGACTACGACTTCTCGCTCGGCACCAACGGCCTGGGCTCCTGCGCGACCCAGTACGCTTCCGAGTACATGGACGTCACGGTTTGGCGCGACGGCAACAAGTACTCCCTGCACTTTAAAAAGGGCAAGGTCGTCGGTGCCAAAAAGAAGGCACTCGAGATTGAGCCCAGCGACGAGAACCACACCGGCACCACCATCAAGTGGCGCCCCGATCTTGAGGTCTTTACCTCCATCAGCATTCCCCACGATTGGTATCGCGAGACCATGCGCCGCCAGGCCGTGGTCAACGCCAACGTGACCTTCCGTCTGCGTATCGAGGGCGACGATGGCGAGTTTTCCGAAGAGGACTTCTGCTATCCCAAGGGCATCGAGGACTATGTGCTCGAGAAGGTCGGTACCGACTACCTTACTGAGCCCTTCTTTATCGAGGCCGACCGCCGCGGTCGCGACCGCGAGGACCTGCCCGACTACAACGTAAAGATCACCGCGTGCATGTGCTTCTCGCGCACCTTCATGATGCAGGAGTATTACCACAACTCATCGTGGCTCGAGAACGGTGGCTCGCCCGAGAAGGCGGCCCGTAGCGCTCTGACCAGCGCCATCGATGCCTACATCAAGCAACAGGGCAAGTACAACAAAAACGAGAGCGGCATAAAGTGGCAAGACGTCCAGGACTGCCTGGTACTGGTGACCAATTGCTTCTCCACCCAGACGTCCTACGAAAACCAGACCAAGAAGGCCATCAACAACCGCTTTATCCAGCAGGCGATGACGGCATTCTTTAAGGAGCGCCTCTCGACCTATCTGATCGAGAACAAAGACGCCGCCAACAAGATCATGGAGCAGGTGCTCATCAACAAGCGCTCGCGCGAGAACGCCGAGAAGACGCGTCAGAGCATCAAGACCAACCTGCAGCAAAAGACCGACATGGCCAACCGCGTGCAGAAGTTCATCGACTGCCGCTCCAAGGACAAGAGCCGCCGCGAGATCTACATCGTAGAGGGCGACTCGGCAGCAGGCGCCATTCGCACCTCGCGCGATGCCGAGTTCCAGGGCGTTATGCCCGTCCGCGGCAAGATCCTCAACTGCCTGAAGGAGGACTACCCGCGCATCTTTAAGTCCGACATCATCATGGACCTTATGCGTGTGCTGGGCTGTGGCGTGGAGATCAAGGACAAGCGCATCAAGAACCTTGGCGCCTTCGACCTGGACAACCTCAACTGGAACAAGGTCATCATCTGTACGGATGCCGACGTCGACGGTTATCACATTCGCACGCTCGTGCTCACCATGCTCTATCGACTGGTGCCCACGCTTATCGACGAGGGCTACGTCTATATCGCCGAGTCGCCGCTCTACGAGATCAATTGCAAAGAGAAGACCTACTTTGCCTACACCGAGCTCGAGAAGAACGGCATCCTTAAAGAGATCGGCGACCAAAAGTGCTCCATCAACCGCTCCAAGGGTCTTGGTGAGAACGATCCGGACATGATGTGGCTCACCACCATGAACCCCGAGACGCGCCGCCTGATTAAGGTGGAGCCCGAGGACGTCACCAAGATGGAAACCATGTTCAACCTGTTGCTGGGCAACGACGAGGCGGGCCGTAAGCGCCACATCTCCGAGCACGGCAAGGAATACCTGGACCAGCTGGACCTGCAATAGCAGCAAATCGATAACGACGGCCCATAAGAAGTTCAAGAGGAAATCGTGGCAAAGAAAAAGACGAAGAACCAGCCAAAGAAAAAGCAGGTCAACGCCGAGAACGTCATCGGCCTGCACTCCGAGGTCACCGACCAGCCAATCACGCAGACGCTCGAGGTCAACTACATGCCCTACGCTATGAGCGTCAACGTCTCGCGTGCATTCCCCGAGATCGACGGCTTTAAGCCCTCGCACCGCAAGCTGCTCTACACCATGTACAAGATGGGCTTGCTCAAAGGCGAGCGCCAGAAGAGCGCCAACATCGTGGGCCAGACCATGAAGCTCAACCCGCATGGCGATGCCGCGATCTACGAGACGATGGTGCGCCTGGCCACCGGCAACGAAGCGCTGCTTGCCCCCTTCGTGGAGTCGAAGGGCAACTTCGGCAAGTACTATTCGGGCGACCTGAGCTACGCCGCCTCGCGTTATACCGAGGCCAAGCTCTCCCCCATCAGCGCCGAGATCTTCAAGGACATCGACAAGGACCCGGTCGACTTCGTCGACAGCTACGACGGCGCCATGAAGGAGCCGCGCCTGCTGCCCACCACGTTCCCCAATATCCTCGTCTCGGCCAATAAGGGCATTGGCGTCGCCATGGCATCCGACATCTGCGGTTTCAACCTCAACGAGGTCTGCACCGCCACGATGCACTACCTGCAGAATCCCGACTGCGACCTGCTCGAGTACATGCCCATGCCCGATTTCTCGACCGGCGGCGAGATTATCTACCGCCGCGAGGAGATGGAAAAGATCATCGAGACCGGCCTTGGCAGCTTCCAGATTCGCTCCCGCTGGCGTTGGATTCCCGAAGAGCGCATCATCGAGGTCTACGAGATCCCCTACACCACCAAGACCGATGTCATCATCGAGCGTATCGTCAAGCTCTCCAAGGAGGGCAAGGTCAAGGAGATCGCCGACATCCGCGACGAGACCGACCTTTCGGGCCTGCGCATCGCCATCGACCTTAAGCGCGGCGTCGACCCCGACAAGCTCATGGCCAAGCTCTACCGCTCGACCACGCTGCAGGATTCGTTCTCGTGCAACTTCAACGTGCTGGTCGACGGCTACCCCCGCGTTATGGGCGTGCGCCAGATCCTGCACGAGTGGGTTGCATGGCGTATTGAGTCCACGCGTCGCCGTATTAACTTTGACCTGGGCAAAAAGTCCGAGCGCCTGCACCTGCTGCACGGCCTTGAGGCGATCCTGCTCGACATCGACAAGGCCATCGCCATCATCCGTGGCACCAAGCTCGAAGCCGAGGTTGTGCCCAACCTTATGAAGGGTTTCGACATCGACGAGACCCAGGCAGAGTTTGTTGCCGAGCTCAAGCTCCGCAACATCAATGAGGAGTACATCCTCAACCGCACCAAGGACATCGCCAAGCTCGAGGGTGAGATTGCCGAGCTCGAGGAGATCCTCTCGAGCGAAGACAATATCAAGAAGGTCATCAGCGACGAGCTGGCCGCGGTCAACAAGAAGTATGTGATGCCGCGCCGCACGGGCAGGATCGAACCCCACGAGGTTATCGAGGTAAGCTTGGAGCCCGAGGTCGAGGAGTACCCGGTGACCATCATGCTCTCGCGCGATGGCTACCTTAAGAAGATGACGGACCGCGTGCTCAAGAAGGCTGCTACGCTCAAGTACAAGGACGGCGACAAACCCTTTATCGAGTTCCCGTCCTCCAACACCCACGAGCTGCTGGTCTTTACCAACAAGAGCCAGGTGTACAAGTGCAAGGTCGCGGCGTTTGAGGATACCAAGTCGGCCCAGCTGGGCTCGTATCTTCCGACCGATCTTGAGATGGAACCCGACGAGAGTGTCATCTGGGTCATCGACCCCGAGGACTACAAGGCCGACGTGCTGTTTGTCTTTGAGAACGGCCGCGTGGTGCGCGTCGCACTTTCTGGATACGTCACCAAGACCAACCGCAAGCGCCTCAAGAACGCCATCTATGGTGGCAGCAAGCTGCTGTATGCCCAGGTGCTCAAGGAAGATCGCGACATCGCGCTGGTCTCGAGCGACTATCGTTTGATGAACTTCAACACGTCGCTGCTCAAGACCAAGACGACCACCAACACGCAGGGCGTCCAGGCCTTTACGGCCAAGAAGGGCCGCTCGGTCACCACCGTCGGCACGACCGAGGAGATCCTCGGCGCCGGCGTCTCGGCCGAGAAGTTCACCGCGCAGAGCCTGCCCTCCGCCGGCGCCCTCATGAAGGAAAATGACATGCCGAGTTTGTTTGACTAAAACAACGGCGACTAAACCGTCATGGTTTTACAAAGCAGCGGGGCCCGGAGCGCAGTAAACGCTGCGCCCCGGGCCCCATGCATTACACCAGCATCATCCCTATAGACAAAATGCCGCATAAAGCGGAACAGACATAAGCCCATCATTCATTCCAAAGGGCTTAGTCGATAGCCTGATAAGGCGCACGCCCGGATGGGTCTTTTTAAGTGAGGACAGACTTCGAGATCTTGTGTTCTCCCCCGCCTTGACTTCAATCGCAGACAAGCATCCCTGCTTCTCTACTACAAAGTCGATTTCCGCACGATTATCTCGCGCCCAATAATGCAGTGGATAACCCATGGCTGAAAGCTGTTGGGCAACGTAGTTTTCGGTAAGTGCACCCATGAATGTGCCGCCGATACCGGCAAGAATATCGGCGCGTTGAGCACCGGCCTTGAAGACCAGCAGCCCTGTATCCGCCTGATAGATTTTAAAAGCAGAAGGGTTAACGAAGGCCTCTAAAGGGCTTTCGATCTGCCCGACTAGGCTGCAGCGCGCCACCGTACCCGACAATACAAGCCAATCGAGAGCATCTCCAAAGAGAGACGCATTGCCCCCCGCTCGCACTACCTTGTATTGAAATTTACGATTCTCTTTGGCAAGCTGCTGTGGAATGGAATCGAAGCACGCACGCGTCTTTGCGCTCAAGCGTTCATCAGCATATTTATTGGTGTCGGCGGAATATCCGTCGAGAATAATCCGATGCTTTTCGGCCACATCAATGATTGACTGATCATCGATGTACGTTTGGACCGCCTCGGGCATTCCGCCAACAACAAGATACTGTCGATAGAGCCCAAGCGCCTTTTCATGAAGGCTTGGCGCAAGAGGACCCATTATCTCGAATGATGAGCGTATCTCGCCGACCAGCTGATCGTGCCCCATCGCCCAGAGAAACTCCTCGAAATCGAGTGGAGTCATCTCAATCAAGTCGGTCTTTCCGACGGGGAACGAATACGACTGATGGTTAATGGCAACCCCAAGAAGCGACCCGGCAGCCGCAACGTAATACTCGGGAGCATCTTCGCAAAAGTATTTAAGGGAAGTGAGCGCTTCCTCGCATGCCTGGATCTCGTCAATGAACAGTAAGGTTTTGCCAGGCACGATACGCTGTCCCGTACGAGCCTCGATCGCACGTACGATCGAATGAGGGTCAAGACCGCCCGAAAAATCCGCTCGCGCCGACCGGTCGTTCTCAAGATTAACGTAGACAACCGATTCGAAAAGATCCTGGGCGTACGTTCTGAGCAAATAGGTCTTGCCACACTGGCGCACGCCTTTGACCAGCAAAGGTTTTCTATCAGCTCTGTCTCGCCATTCCCTAAGGAGCTCGTCTGCCTTGCGACGCATACGTAACCTTCCCTCATGAACTTCTATTTGACAATATTTTAACGCGGATTAATTTGTTTTCAGTTATTTTTCTGCGTTTAAAAATTGTTCTATACGGCACTTGAGGGAATTCGCCCCTATCTCTCGGTAAGGACAGCAAGCATTTCCACCAACGCTGATTGCCATGCGTTCTTCTTGTCCTTAGGCGAGCTTGCGAGCGAGCTCTCGCACCTCTTTCAACTTGGGCGACGATGCCATGCTGTCGCGCTCGGTCATGCCACCAATCGTGACAATGCCCTGGTCCTCCCACTTGCAGTACGCGCAGGTTGACTTGTACATAGCGATCGCCGCATCATAGACACCCTCGCTGTGGCTATCGAGCAAAAGGGCCGTCTTGGTGAACGGGAAACCCGTGGCACCGAAGGCGTACAGGCGGTCGATGGCGGTCTTTTCCTGCGCAGTGATATCAAACCAGTAGATAGGCGAAGCGAAGACGACCATGTCGGCGTCTTTCAGCGACTCAATCACGTTGGCCATGTCATCCTTCTGCACGCAGACGCCCTCATGGGCGAAGCAGTACTGGCATCCCAAGCAGCCGGCGATCTTCTTGCTGGCAACGCGGATGACCTCGACCGTATGGCCGCCCTCACGCGCGGTCTCGGCAAACGCCTCGACCATGGTATCGGTATTGGCGCCCTTACGCGGGCTGCCGCTCAATACAACGATATTCATAGGATTCCCTCTCCTTCATGCTGCAGGCGCGCAGCATTTTTTCTTGTAACCAAAACGGATGGAGCTATTCAGTCGTCTGTAGATCGCATCTCTCGTTCGCGCTCTCCAAAGAAGGTGCAAGCAGAAGCATCACGGGCATTGATCGGCGCCGATATGGATCACGACATGAAACTGTAAGGCTTGGCCAGAGGTTGCTAGATTCAGTAGCTCGCAGCAATAGAGCGAATGACGACTTCGGCGATATAATCTGTCCATCTTGATTGTTCCTGCGCGGAAGGTACAGCTCATGTCCAAGCTCAACATCGACCAGCGATCGATTCGCGATCTTCTCACCGATAAGCGATCGGACTTCCTCATCCCCGACTACCAGAGGCCCTACGCCTGGGGCGAGGATGAATGCGCAACGCTGTGGGACGACCTGTTCTCGTTCGCTTTTCCAGGCGATGACTACGAGCGTTTCGACAGCGAGAACGACGAATACTTTCTAGGACCCATCGTCACCTTTAAGAACCTCTCTGGTCAACTCGAGATCATTGACGGCCAGCAGCGCCTCACCACCATCATGCTGCTGCTCCGCGCGTTCTACGACAAGTTCACCAACATGAAGGATAAGCAGTCTGTGAAGATGCGCGAGGCAATCGCCCGTTGTGTATGGAAAACCGACGAGTTCGACGAGCCCGACATGGAGCGCCTCAAGATCGACTCCGAGGTTGCATCGGACAACGACAAGAATGAATTCCTCGAGATTTTACGAGAGGGCAACGTAGGCGATGGCTGGAAGAGCGCTTATGCCCGCAACTTCGCTTTCTTCCAGAGGAAAATTGAACAACTGGTGAGCGAGTGGCCCACCTACACCGTCTACATGGCCACACGCGTCATCAACAATGTGATACTGTTACCCATTGAAGCGGAGTCGCAGGACACCGCGCTACGCATCTTCTCGACTCTAAACGACCGAGGGCTGCCTCTCTCGGATGCCGACATCTTCAAAAGCCAGTTCTACAAGCATTATTCCGACACGGGGCGCAAGGACGAGTTCATCCGTCGCTGGAAGGCGCTCGAGGAGGGAGCGAACGCTATCTTCCGGCCCATGCGCGGTACACCAACCGATGAGCTATTTACGCGCTATATGTACTACCGCCGCGCGAAGAAAGGCATCCGCGACACGACCACCGCATCGTTGCGCGACTTCTTCGGTGCCGATGGCTACGCCATGCTCAAGGAGGACGCCACGCTCGACGATCTCGAGGCGCTGCTCGGCTTCTGGAAACGCGTCGATGCGCAGGAAGGGTTCAGTGAGCGCGTGCTCCGCAGGCTCTTCGTGCTGAACTACGCCCCCAACGGCATGTGGACCTATCTGCTAAGCGTCTGGTTCCTTGCCAACCGCGACAGCAAAAGTGTCCTCGATGACGAGGCACTCTACGGCTTTCTAAACAAGATCACGGCATTCGTTCTCGCCTACGCCATTGAGCGTCCCGGCGTAAATGCGCTGCGTTCGCCAGTGTATCCCGAGATGATCAACATCGTGGAGCACCGCCCGGTGGAGTTTCCCAACCACCACTTCAATCGCGCAAATATTGCTGAGCGATTCCGAACCTACGTGTTCACCAACGGCAGGCCTGTAACGAAGTCCATGCTCACTTGGTGGGCGTACGCAGACCCAGATCAACCACTCATGGACCTAGACACCACGCTCGAAATTGAGCACATCTATGCCAAGAAGCGCAACGAGGTAGACCCGCTCGTCGACCAATCTAACCTGGAGGCGCTGGGTAACAAGGCGCTGCTCGAGAAGCGTGTAAACATCCGCGCGGCCGACTACAGATTCTGCGATAAACGCAAGTACTATGAGGGATACACCGACGACAATGGCAAGCGCAAAGCCGGAACAAAGATCGCGGAACTCAAGCGCCTGACACAAGTCATGGAAGACTTCACCGAAATAGACATCGCGACTCGCACGGCACGGATCATCGATGCCTTCGTGGACTACCTGGGCGACAACGGACTTTTGAGCTAAGGAGCGAACACGTTCGAAAGACTAACCAAGTACGCTGGCAAGCTAACGGACAGAAACATGAATGTCGAGCTTGGGGGCGGGACGCTCGGACTCGAGGATTTCGTCGACGATTTCTATGAACTGGACGGGTTCGCGGACACCAGCTACTTCGAGACGCTTGAACGCCATAGCATCGACACCTCGGAAGGCATAGACAGCTGTGACATCGACCATGGGGACATTGACCTGATACGCGCATGCATCACGTGGTGCGTTCGTGGCGACCGCTTCTGCGACGGACTCCTTGCCGCGCAAGCCAGGAGCGGGTTTCTGGACCGTTGCCTCTCCCGGCTGAAGGAGTTCGACGAGGGCTGAACGGCGGCCACGAAGACGTCTGGCGCTGCGACAGCACAGCGATGCGACAATGCCATGCCGTCGCACTCCGTCATGTCACCAAATCAAAAGCGGAGCCAACGCTCAATCTTGAGATACATTGACCAAAGGCTCACATTTCTGCCGAGAAGTCGAGAGCGCGGGGCACACGATGGCGCTTTATCCTCAGCTCATAGCTGCACTGCTTACCTGAAATGAACCCGTGGTCAAGATGAACTACGAGAATCATAGCGGGCGGATACCGCCCGCATGCCCCCTTCGGAATAGGCGCTGAGCAGCTCCTGAGCGTGGGCAAACTCGGGCCCTCGCCTCCAACCGAGCAGGCGGTTGACCGCGAGATTTCCCTGGACGTTGTGGACGAAGAGCAGATAGGCGTCCTCGCGCGAAAGCCCAGTCTCCTCCATGATCGAGGGAACCATCTGCTCGGCGCCGCGCTCGACGACGCGCTGTGCCACCCGGGCGTACGCGTCGTCATCCGAGTAGAGCAGATAATAGTCATCGTTTGCCGGCGGACGCTGGCAGAGGGCACCCGCCTCCGTTCCCTCGAGCGGCGGCACCGCCGCCAAGGCCTCGTCGATAAGCGCGTCGAGCAGGGCGAACTTGTCCTCGTAGTGCAGATAGAACGTGCCACGGTTGATATCGGCGCGGCGGCAGATATCCGCTACCGTCATCTTCGCGAAGCCGACCTCGGCCAGCAGCGCGAAGAACGCCTCCCGTATGACCGAGAGTGTATAGCGTCGGCGACGATCGATCTTCCCCGCTTCCATTACCCCTCCAATTGCAACGCTCGACAATGCCCGGCAAACGCTCGTTTATCGACAGCAGGCCGAAGCTGTTCATTGCTCTGATGCAAATCAACATTGATACTTTTTATAGACACCTGTTCATTGTAGTTGAAAGAGAGTATCAAGTGACTCTATACGAACAGCTCGTTATCGAACTCACCAACCGATCGTTTTCCCATCAGGCCGCCTACCGCGCCGGCGGCACACCATATGAGCTGAGCGACCGCGAACCAGAGCCCTACAACCAGCAAATCGAAACGTTTGCCCGCATGATCGAAGAAGCCGATTGCGTGCTGGTGGGCGGGGCCTCTGGGCTCTCCGCGGCGGGCGGCGGCGACTTCTATTACGAGGACAACGCAACCTATCGCAGGCATTTCGGCAAATTCGCCGAGCGCTACGGTTTCAAGGGCGCTTTCGAGGGGTCGTTCTACCGCTGGCCCACCGCCGAGGCGCGCTGGGGATACCTCGCCACCTTCCTCGACACCACGCTCAACGCCCCGCTGCGCAAGCCCTACAGGGACCTCGACACCATTCTCGCCGAGAAGGATTTCTTCGTGCTCACCACCAACCAGGACACGCAGTTTGTGAAGCTCTATCCCTGGGAGAAAGTGGCAGAGATCCAAGGCGACCACCGCTTCTTTCAGTGCTCCCACTGTTGCACCGACGAGGTGTGGAACGCGGTCGAGCCGGTCTCCCACATGGTAGAGGCCATGGGAGACGGTCTGGAGGTTCCGACAGAGCTCGTGCCGCGCTGCCCGCACTGCGGAGCAGAGGCGTTCCCCTGGGTTCGCGGCTACGGCAACTTCCTGCAGGGCGAACTCTACGAGGAGCAGTACCGCAAGGTGTCCGACTGGCTCGACGCGCACGCACGGCAGAGGATCCTCTTCCTCGAGCTGGGTGTGGGCCGCATGACGCCCGCGTTTATCCAGGAGCCGTTCTGGGCCCTCACGGCGCAGTTACCGCAGGCCAGCTACATCGCCGTAAACAACAAGACGCAGTTTCTCCCCCGCGCGATCGAGGATCGGGGGCTCGCCGTTCGCGCCGACATCGCCGACGTGCTCGCCGACGTGCGCAAGACGCTGGGGAGGTAGCGCATGGAGACGGCGAAAGCAGTTCGCATAGGCAGGGCGCTAGCCGAAGCGGATCTTGTCATCATCGGCGCTAGCAACGGACTCGACATGGCGGAGGGGCTCAACCTTTTCTGCGCCGATGCTCATTTCCAAGAGGCGTACGGGGACCTCGCCCAGGCAGACGGCATCGGCTGCATACTGCAGGGGCTCGCTTCCCCGGATGCCAGCGTGCGACGCCGATGGGCCGAGCGGTTCCATCAAAAGGAGTATCTCGAATATGAGCCCGGCTCGCTCATGAACGGGCTGCGGCGTCTTACGGAGCACGCCGACACCTTCGTGGTCACATGCAACATCGACGGGCACTTCGCGCGCGCCGGGTTCGACGAGGAGCGCGTGCTCGAGACTGAGGGGAGCACGCGCACGTCGGTTGACGAGCGGTGCCTCGCCCATCCAGACGCCCTCGCCATGGCCCAGCTCGACGAGCTCGCGCGTCTTGTGCAAGCCCATCGCAACGGCAGGGTCGCCATCCTCGAACTTGGCGTGGGACTGCACAACGGCGTCATAAAGCGCATGCTCGCCCAGATCGCGAACGCCTGCGAGCACGCCACCTACATCGTGTTCAACTACGGCCAGGCCATGGCGCCCGACGCTTCGTGCGAGACGATTCTCGTTGACGGCGATATGGCCCCGGCTTTCGAGGAGATCGCCCGATGCCACCCCTAGAAAGAGAAGCGCGTAGGCTTCGAAGCCTTATCGATGATGCCGACGCCATCATCGTCGGCATCGGCTCGGGCATGTCGAGCGCCGCCGGGTTCAACCATTACAACCGTGCGGGCATGGCGCGCGCAGGAATGGCGGACTGGCAGCAAGCCTTTGGCTTCAAGAGCCTTTTCGACGGCTTCTACCACCTCTACCCCAGCCTCGAGCAGCAATGGGCATACTATGCGCGATACATCGACTTCACGCTGCGCGAGCCGACCTCGCAGCCCTATCTCGACCTACGGTCCCTCATCGGCCATAAGGACTACTTCATCCTGAGCACCAATGTGGACACCCAGGCCGAGAAGACGTTTCCCGACGAGAGAACCTGTAACTATCAGGGAAGCTTCGCGCACCTTCAGTGCAAGCAGCCATGCTGTGACGAGCTCTTCGACGCGAGCCCCTACGTCGAACGCATGCTCGCGGGCATGGCGGGGTTCGAGGTCCTCAGCGAGGATATCCCCCGATGCCCGCATTGCGGCTGGCAGCTTGTGCCGTGGGTGCGCGACGACACGTTTCTGCAGGGTGCGGCCTGGCGCGAGAGCCTCGGACGATACGAGCGCTTCGTGCGCGAGCGCAGCGATCGCCGCGTGCTGTTGCTGGAGCTCGGCGTGGGCGAGATGACCCCCGGCATCATCACGCTCCCGTTCTGGAGCATGACCGCGAAGCTGCCGGATGCGCACCTGCTGAGCGTAAACATCTCGGGCGACTCGGCTCCGCTGCAGCTCGGAAGTAAGGCGGAGGCGATCCAGGCCGATTTGGGCGCCCTGCTCTCGGTGGCGCGGGCAGGTGGCGAGTAACGCGGAGCGGTAGACGCGCAATGAGGTTTTAGCCGCAGCCTCCGAACGAGAGGGCTCGGAGGCTGGTATTCCTGAATCGCAGGTCACGATGGGTTATCGGAATCGCGAAGAGCGGATACCGCCAGTAAGCCCCCTTCGGAATAGGCGTTGAGCAGCTCCTGGGCATGGGTGAACTCGGGGCCTCGTCTCCAGCCGAGCAGGCGGTTGACGGCCAGATTGCCCTGGACGTTGTGGACGAAGAGCAGGAAGGCGTCTTCGCGTGAAAGCCCTGTTTTCTCCATGACCCAGGGAACCATCTGCTCCGCTCCGCGTTCTATGACGCGCTGGGCTACGCGAGCGTATGAGTCGCTGTCCGAATAAAGCAGGCGATAATCGTCGTCTGCCGGCGGACGCTGGCAAAGCGTTGCCGATTCAACCCCCTCAAGCGGGGGAGCCGCTGCCAATGCCTCGTCGATAAGCGCATCGAGCAGCGCGTACTTATCCTCGTAATGCAGATAGAACGTTCCCCGGTTGATCTCGGCGCGGCGGCAGATGTCCGCCACCGTCATCTTCGCGAAGCCGACCTCGGCCAGCAGCGCGAAGAACGCCTCCTGTATGACCGAGAGGGTGTAGCGCCGCCGGCGGTCGATCTTGGTTTCTCCCATCGCCTCTCCAATCTGAGTCGTTTGACAATGTCCAGTAGCTGTTCGTTTATCGACAGGTGCACGCGTTTGTTCATTGCCCCTGCGAAAATCAACAAGGATACTGTTTATAGACACCTGTTTTTTATAGCTGAAAGGGAGCACGGATGACCCTGTGCGAGAAGCTCGGCATCGGGCTTGTCAGCCGATCGTTTTCCCATCGGGCCGTCTATCGAAACGGCGGCACGTCATACGATTTGAGCGATTGCGAGCCTGCTGCTTGCAAGCAAGATATCGAGGCTTTTGCCCGCAAGGTGGGGAAGGCTGATTGCGTGTTTACGGGAGAGGCAGGTAGGCAGGCGTTATGAGCATCTGCATCAAAAATCAGATTCAGAATATGAATATCGTCATCGGCTGCACGGTGGGGTGTCCATATTGCTATGCCCGTAACAATGTGAAACGTTGGCATATGATTGACGACTTCGCTGATCCTGCGTTCTTCCCGAGCAAGCTCAAGATGATGGAAAAGAAACGCCCGCAGAACTTTCTCCTTACCGGCATGAGCGATCTCTCCGGGTGGAAGCTGGAATGGCGAGACGAGGTATTTGCAAAGATCCATGAGAATCCACAGCATCAGTTCCTGTTCCTGACCAAGAGACCCGATTTGCTGGATTTAGATACCGACCTGGAAAACGCATGGTTCGGCGTTACGGTGACGAGGAAAGCGGAGCTGTGGCGTATCGACGCCCTTCGGAAAAACGTCAAAGCAAATCACTTCTTCGTTACTTTTGAGCCGCTATTCGACGATCCCGGTACGGTCGACCTTTCCGGAATCAACTGGATCGTCGTCGGTACCATGACCGGGGCGCAGAGCAGGAAGGTTCATACGGAACCGGAGTGGGCATGGTCTTTGACGGACCAGGCGCACGCGCTTGGCATTCCAATGTTTATGAAGGAAGACCTCGTCTCTGTCATAGGGGACGAAAACATGATTCAGGAATTGCCGGAAGAATTCGAAAGAGTGCTGGAGGTGCAGAGAACATGGCGGAAGTGATCGATGGAATCCTCATCAATGAGGTGGAAGCAAAGAACATCATGACCAAGTCCAGCCTGCCGGTAGGCGGCTACTCGGTCAATCCCTATGTAGGCTGCACGCATGCCTGCAAGTATTGCTATGCCTCCTTTATGAAGCGCTTTACCGGACACAAGGAGGAATGGGGCACCTTTCTTGATTTGAAGCATTGGCCGGAAATCAAGAATCCGAAGAAATACGCTGGACAGCGGGTGGTTATCGGTTCTGTGACGGATGGCTACAATCCACAGGAGGAGCAATTCGGGAATACCAGAAAACTTCTGGAGCAGCTGATCGGCAGTGACGCAGATATTCTGATCTGCACAAAGTCCGATCTTGTGGTACGGGATATCGATCTGCTGAAGAGGCTTGGACGAGTGACCGTTTCATGGTCGATCAACACGCTGGATGAGAACTTCAAGAACGATATGGACTCCGCGTCGAGCATCGAGCGTCGTATCGCTGCTATGAAGCAGGTGTATGACGAAGGTATCCGTACGATCTGCTTCGTGTCCCCGGTATTTCCCGGCATCACGGATTTTGAGATGATTTTTGAGCGAGTAAAGGATCGGTGCGATTTGTTTTGGCTCGAAAATCTCAATCTTCGGGGTGGTTTCAAAAAAACGATCCTGGATTATATCGCCGAGAAACATCCCAATCTCGTACCGCTTTACGATGAGATCTATAACAAGCGCAACCGTAGCTATTTTGAAGCGCTTGAAGTAAAAGCCGAGGAAATGGCCAAGAAGTACGATTGCCCCTTTGTGGACAACGAAATGCCTTATGGCAGAGTCCCCCAGGGGCATCCGGTGATCGTGGACTACTTCTATCACGAGGAAGTCCGAGGGTCAGATAATAGCGGAAAAAGAAATCGTTAAACGGAAACCGACGACGATTCGCTCGAGCGATTAGCGTCCACGCGTGGCTTCTGCCGATTGGCGCAACGGGCGACGGATTATGGGATCGCTCGGGCGGATGATCCCGCTGCAGTACAGGCGGTCGCTCAATTTAGCGGCATGAGCGTTTTCGCACGGAAAACCAGTATCCCCTGTGCCGAGTTTAATCGTAGCGAATACAATGGGCACTGAGCATCAATCGAAAGTAGTCAAGAGCCTTTTCGACGGCTTCTACCACCTCTACCCCAGCCTCGAGCAGCAGTGGGCATACTATGCGCGATACATCGACTTCATGCTGCGCGAGCTGGCCTCGCAGCCCTATCTCGACCTACGGTCCCTCATCGGCCATAAGGACTACTTCATCCTGAGCACCAATGTGGACACCCAGGCCGAGAAGACGTTTCCCGACGAGAGAACCTGTAACTATCAGGGAAGCTTCGCGCACCTTCAGTGCAAGCAGCCATGCTGTGACGAGCTCTTCGACGCGAGCCCCTACGTCGAACGCATGCTCGCGGGCATGGCGGGGTTCGAGGTCCTCAGCGAGGATATCCCCCGATGCCCGCATTGCGGCTGGCAGCTTGTGCCGTGCGTGCGCGACGACACGTTTCTGCAAGGCGGAGCATGGCGCGAGAGCCTCGAACGATACGAACGCTTTGTGCGCGAGCGCAGCAGTGGCCGCGTGCTGTTGCTGGAGCTCGGCGTGGGCGAAATGACTCCTGGTATCATCACACTCCCGTTCTGGAGCATGACCGCAAAGCTGCCGGATGCGCACCTTTTGAGCGTAAACATCTCGGGCGACTCGGCTCCGTTGCAGCTTGGAAGCAAGGCAGAGGCGATCCAGGCCGATTTGGGCGCCCTGCTCTCGGCGGCACAGCAACGCGACGGGTAGCGCGGCGAGGCTTAAGCCTCTTTGTTAGTCGCTTTGAGATATTCCTCATCACCCACAGGCTCCAACCACTCGTTGGAGGTCTCCTCGCCCGGAACCTCCAACGCGAGATGCGAGAACCAGCTGTCGGGCGCGGCGCCGTGCCAGTGCTTCACTCCCGGGGCGATGTTGACCACGTCGCCGGGGCGCAGCTCCTGTGCCGGCTTGCCCCACTCCTGGTAAAACCCTCGACCAGCCACGCAGACGAGAATCTGTCCGCCACCGCTTTTGGCGTGATGGATATGCCAGTTGTTGCGGCAGCCAGGCTCAAACGTCACGTTGTAGACGCCGACCTGCTCGGTGGAAAGGGGCGCGAGGTAGCTTTGGCCGATAAAGTACTTCGCGAAGGCGTCGTTGGGGGCACCGATGGGGAAAACCATCTCGTTTTGGTGCTGAGCCCTTGCGTCGGCGGCATCGTCGGCCGCCCAGACCTCCTTCGCCATGCGGAAGGCAGCCCACGCCTTGGGCCAAACCGCATAAAACGCCGCGTGCGTAAGGATTTCCGCTATCTCCGTCCTGGTCACTCCATTGTTCTTTGCGGACATCAGGTGATATTTGAACGAAGAGTCCGTCAGCCCCTGCGACATCAGGGCAACCACCGTCACCACGCTGCGGTTGCGCAGGGAGAGCTCACTCTCTCGGCTCCACACCTCGCCGAACAGCACGTCGTCGTTGAGCTGTGCGAATTTGGGAGCGAACTCCCCCAGGGCGTCTCTGCCTGCCGTCTGTTTAACTGCCATGATCGATTTCCTCCTGTCGATAGTTTTGGCACAAATCTGTTTCCGCGCGGCCAAACAGCCCGGCTAGATTCCCATGCCCATTCGCCGCGCCTGCTCCAGAGCGGGATGCCCGGCGATTTCGCCCACGCCGTTCACGCCGCCGGCGAAAACCGTTCCAGCGAGCGTGCAGCGGGAGAAACAGTCAACCCATCCCTGCATCGCCTTTTTCGCCCCGTCGAAGGTCGAGCGCCCGTTCTCCGCCGCCGTCGCCAACAGATATGCCTCGGTGAATGCATAATCGGAGCCAAAAAGCGGGTTAGCGCGGTCCAGCATGGTTTTGAGCTGGCCACAGACGCTGTAGTAATAAACGGGAGTTGCGAACACCAGGACATCAGCGTCGTGCATCTTGGCGGCAATTTCCACGGCATCGTCTTGGATGACGCAACGCCCCAACTTTAAGCAGGCAAGGCAGCCCCTGCAGAAGCCCATTTGCTTCTCGCGCAGACGCACGGTCTCAACGCTGTGACCTGCCTCCCGCGCGCCGTTGGCGAAAGCCTCCGCCAGCGTCTCGGAATTGCCATTCTTTCGTGGACTTGAAGAAACTATCAAAACCGTTTTGCCCATTACGGAATACCCCTTGCGCTCCCGATTTACATTGACGAGAATGAAGGTAATACCTAAACCTGACTTTAGGTCAAGGAATGAATTCGACATTGTTTCGGAGGAGCCATGTACACAATCGGACAGGTGGCGGAAATGTTCGGTTTGCCCGCTTCAACGCTGCGATATTACGACAAGCAGGGATTGTTCCCGGGGCTGGAGCGGGCATCCGGCATTCGCCGATTCAGCGATACGGAACTCGAAGCGCTTCGGGTCATCGAATGCCTAAAGAAGGCTGGAATGGAGATCAAGGACATCCGGCTGTTCATGGAATGGTGTGCAGAGGGTCCCTCAACATACCCCAAACGCAAGGCCATGTTCGAGGAGCGCAAGGCCCACATGGAGTCGGAGATCGTGAACATGAACCGCGCGCTCGACATGCTGAAGTTCAAATGCTGGTACTACGAGCAGGCAATCCAAGATGGCAACGAGGATAGAGTGAAGGCGCTGATTCCCGACAATTTGCCAGAAGAAATCAAAGATACCTACGATAACGCCCACACTCAATAATGCCGCCCGATGCTCAAGGGGCTTTGGCAAGGAGTCGTTTTAGGCAGATATGCAAAAAGATAGCCTCCGAACCAGAGGGTCCGGAGGCTTTTATTCCCGTTATTTCGCTGGTGGCTTTGCTCTATGGCGGCGCCGAAACAGCATCAGGCGGTACTCGACGGTATCAAAACGCGAGTTCAAAAGCCAGTTCCCGCTATTCCCGCTCAGTGACTAATCCAGTCCGAGTGTTGTCGATGCGTGTCGCGTCGTACCGCCTAAGGGCCAATTCGTGCGCAATTTGGGCGAATCAGGCCCTTAATTCGCGATTATGTGAATGACTCAATTGATTCGCAAAACCGCAGGTCGCCTTTTTAATCACTCCCTAGTTTCCGCCGGGGTTCGTAGCGGGTGGCGTGAAAAGGGGTGATTCAAAGGGTCGGAGAGATGTCTATAGCGCAATCTTCTGGTACTGGCGCAGTGAGGGACTTCTCACCTCCATCAGTCCAAATCGTCAAGCTCCGAAAGACGTCGAGCTAGAGAAAAGGACCTATTGCCCGTCATGGATTGGGTTTACCTGCATGACTAGAGCCCTGGTGTAATTGGCTGGATCACCGTTCCGGGAACCGGTATCGACCTACCTGTCCGCCGAGCTCTTTCTTCAGCTCCAGCCTAGTATCTGATTCGCGCCGTTATAAGCGAAAACCGAAGAGATGCGTCTTAGCCAAGAAAAGAAGGTTAGCCTCATCTTACTGCATGATTCGTGTGTTATAGTTAGATGGCTCTAACTGTTTGGGGGCGATGGCCATGCACGAACGCAAGGACTTCTGGGACAGGAATGCTGGTCGGTACGACCGTTTCATGCGAAACGACCGGGCGGCGTATGAGAAGATGTATGGGCTGATCCGGCCGGTGGTGAAAGCAAAGACCGTGCTGGAGGTTGCCACCGGCACGGGGCTCATCGCAAAGAGCGTCGTGGATGCGGCGGCGCGCATCGAGGCTACGGACGCCTCTGCAAAGATGATCCTTGAAGCAAAGCGGGACAATCAATCCGCAAAGCTGCACTTTTCCGTACAAGATATGTTCCGCCTGCCCTATGCACAGAAGTCCTTCGAAGTGGTGATCGTGTCCAACGCACTTCACATAGTGCCGCATCCGGAAAAGGCCCTGCAAGAAATCAGGCGGGTGCTGAAGGACGACGGCGTGCTCATCGCGCCAACCTTCACCCACGCGGGGAACTCGGTTTCCGGCAAGGCAAAAGCCTTTTTCATGAGTATGGCGGGATTCCCCCTCCACAGCGGGTGGACAAGCGAGGAATACCTGCGTTTCCTGCGTCAAAACGGCTGGGCGGTGCGGAAAAGCGCGGTGCTGAAGGCCTCGTTCCCGTTGACCTATGCGGAATGCACGAAATCGGAGGGGCCAGATGTCGTTCTTTGAAAACACCCGCAAGCCCGTGGGCCTCGGCGGAAAACTTATGGTTGCCATGATGAACCTGGGCCACAGCCCTGTGGCGCGGTGGGGACTTCGATTTCTACGACTTGCGCCAAATGCCAAGGTGCTGGATTGCGGCTGCGGCGGCGGGGCGAATATAAAACGGCTGCTGAAAAAATGCCCGCATGGCGTCGTCAAGGGCGTCGACTATTCGCCCGTCAGCGTGGAGAAGACTAGAAAGCTCAACCGAATTGCAATTCAGGAGGGGCGTTGCGCCGTTCTGCAAGGCAGTGTGGCGGATATGGTGTTTGAGGATAGCTACTTCGATGCCGCCACGGCCTTTGAGACCGTCTATTTTTGGCCTGATTTGCCCCGATGCCTCCGTGAGGTCTGGCGGACGCTGAAGCCAGGCGGGACA
Organism: uncultured Collinsella sp.; assembly: GCA_905202925.1. Taxonomy (GTDB): domain Bacteria; phylum Actinomycetota; class Coriobacteriia; order Coriobacteriales; family Coriobacteriaceae; genus Collinsella. Next base: position 175,221 of record CAJKTW010000002.1, read on the forward strand.
ATTCTCATCTGCAACGAGAGCAATGGCGATACGGACAAGGACGAGAGGTGGACGCAGATCATCGGCGGCATGACCATCTACAAGGACATTGAATTAAAGGCGTATCTGGAGCAGGCGGGTTTTCACGAGGTGCAGATACGCAAAAAGAAAAAGTGGCTCTGCATCACGGCGCGGAAGTAAGGGCATCAAGCACGGGCATTTTTGCATCCATCCTGCACATGAGTTAGGCATGCCGGTCATAGCGGCTGTGCTGGCGGCAATTATGACAGTTTTTATTCACTGAGGAAGAAACCTATGAAATGTAAAATTGAGAAAAACACCGTGCAGGAGACGCTGATCCTCCCGCTGTATTCCCGGAAGCTGTGCACGGAGTTGTACCCGAACCTTTACAAGGATGAAACAGCGGTTCGTCTGCTCGGCCAGATCGACTACGACTTTTCAGAGGCAGAGAAAAACTCCCGCAGCCTGATGCAGCGCTTTGGTGCGCTGGAGGTGGCCATGCGGCAGGGTGATCTTGCTTTCGAGGTGCGGGATTACCTGAAAGACCACCCCAATGCGGCGGTGGTCAATCTGGGCTGCGGGCTGGACAACACCGGCAGAACCTGCGACAACGGTAGATGCAAGATCTACAATCTGGACTTCCCGGATGTGATTGCCTTGCGGCAGCAGCTGCTGCCCGCCGGGGATCGAGAACAAAATATCCCCTGCGACCTGAAAGACACCGCATGGTTTGGCAAAATCGATGCCTCCGGCGGGGCGGTGTTCTTTGCCTCCGGAGTGTTCTATTACTTTCTGACCCAGCAGGTCCGGGAACTGGTGCGGGGGATGGCGGACGCTTTCCCCGGCGGTGTGCTGGTCTTTGATGCTGCCAATCGGACGGCAGTAAAGATGATCGCAAAAACATGGCTTAAGACTGCAAAAATCAAGGATGTGGGGGCATATTTTGCGGTTTCGGATGCCGCCAAGGAAATCGGCACGTGGAACAGCCGTCTGCAGGTCACAAGTCGCGGCTATATGCTGGGTTACAACGATTTGAGAGACCCTTCTGTCAGCGGCTTTTTCCGGTTTCTCGCAAGGGTCGGTGACAACGGGATGAAAATGCAAATCGTGAAAATTAGATTTTAAAAGGCAAAAATGAAGCCCATTCACTTTGACGTTGAAGAAAACGGCTTTTACGGCACATATTGGGCGTGCAAGGACAGACATACAGCAGCGGACACGAATTCGATTGAAACCGTGCCCGCTATCTAATACTATATTATTTTATCGAACGTCTGTTCTATTCCCACTCAATACACAACGTTCTCTACCTAGTTCATCTATTTTATCTGATTTACAACCATCCGAACACAGCGACCTGCTGCGGTATACTGCGGCACGGCACTGGGACAGTACTGTGACAAATACCGAAACTCAAACGAAACTCGGCCGGGTTGAGTTTCGATTTTTGTCCCAGCGGGAAACGGGGTGGGGCGGAGTGATCCGAAACCCTCCCCTAGCATAGCTAACCTGCAAGCCACTTGCGATTATCCCCCGGGAATACTGGCAAGTGGTTTTGAGGTGCGGGAAGAAAACGCTGGTTAGGACTTCGTCCCTCATGCGCCGCAGGAGAGTATGGTTGCAGGTGGTTATAGCTTGTTTTTAGGGAGCAGTCGCTTGATTCGGCGTGTGCTATTCGGCTTGAGCGTCGGTTCTGCTTTGAGCAATTTTTGCATGCTGCTTAGTTATGAATTTCTCTGACCACGCTTGGAAATCCTCCGACGCCTTGCCCTCCATTCGAGAGGTCAGCGACTGCTGAATGCCCTGAAACTCGTTTGCAGTACCTTCATTTGCGGCATCGCGCAGTTTGTAGAGCAGATCGTTGCAATCGGCGCAAAGAGTTAGCTTCTTGTCTCCGTTGTCTACTGAAGCGAATGCCTCTAGTAGTTTCTTCTTTCTGCCGCAGCAATCACACTTCAATTTCACGATCCTCCTCTTTTAGCGCTTCGGCCAGGTCTTCGGCCAGCGTTTCCATGTCGCGCTCCGTGACCCTCTTGCGAGGTTTCAGGACCCTCTCAAATAGAGGCTGCAGATACTCTCTAATCTCCTTCTCCTGCTCTTTCGAGCTCACTAGTTTTTCCTGGAGCTTTCTCAGGCTCTTTTTATCGGAGTCAAGTTGGGATATGGCAGCATCCTGCTCTTCTGCAGTTAGGAGATGCTCTATTTCCATATTGACGAAGACGGCGTTGAACATTCGAGTCGTCCATAGCGCGTCGTCTTCTCGGATTATGTCTCCGACGGCCTTCGTCGCTGCTCCCGCGACGCCCCCTATCAGCAGGCCTCCGCCCATCCCGATGATCTTCACTGCTTTTTTGTCGACTTTGTCGGTGAGCTTTTTCCCTGCGATAGCCCCTGTCGCCGCCGTCCCGGCAATCGTGCTTCCGAACGACACGAGTAGAGACGCCATGTTCTTCGTATATTGCGCCCCGGACAGCCTTCCTTCAATCAGTCTGTATGTGTCCGGTGCGGCGAAGACTACGAACATGACCCCCTGGGTAATGAGGTTCGATCCAAGAAACTTCGCGAAGCTCTTCTGTGCTGCAGCGCCGTATACGGCCTTCTTCCCGGCCATCGCCCGAAATGCGTTTACTATTTCCTGTGCCGCTTTGGGCCCTATCCTCTTGGTAATGCCCGCAGCCAACGGGTTTATTGCGTTCAAGAAGCTGGTCCTGGACAGCTGGGAGGCGATGACGCTTCCGGCGAAGCTGAGCCCGTAGACCCGGACGCCCGTAACGATTGCGCACTTCGCCGCCTCCTTTGGACTTCTGGTGCTCCATAGCGCTTGGGCAAATGCGCAGACGGCGGAAATGCCCAGTGCGGAAGTGCATGTTATAGAGCACTCGGCGAAGTCGTAGACGAGCGATTCCACTGTTCCCGGCTTGGCAAGGTTGCGAACCTGCTGGTATGAGAGGTTGCTCTTGCGGATGATATCAAGCGCCGCTTCTGGATCGTTGACTCCTTTAACGGCTCCTTGCTCGATGCGCGTTTTCATATAGGCGACGGCGTCCGCGTACTGGTCCTTCGGAACCTCTATCTTCATCGGGTTGTCGTTGAGGTCGTAGTACCTGAATTCCTTGGTGCCAGCCGGCGTTTTCTTGAAGCAGGCCTCTACGGTTTGGTATGCCGTTTTGCAGAACTTGCACTGCACCGGGGATGCCCCGACTATCTTGTCGGGGCCGTTCTTGGCGTTGTCTCTTCCGACTACCGTTGACTTCTCGCCGTGAATCCAATCAAGCTTCGCGCCAGCTTCCTCCGCGTAGATTCCATGGCCCGTCTTCGTCTGTCCTGCGCCATAGGCTGCATTGAACATCACGCCCTCCACGGTGAAGGAGTTCAGGGCGCTGATCGTCGATCTCTCGGCCAACTCCTCCGCTTCTCTCTTTTGCCTTATCACATCGGAACGGTATTCCCTGAACGCTTCGTACATAGCCTTGTTCTCGAATACCGCGAGGGTCTCGTCTTTGTATTTGATCGCATATCTGCGATTTCCTTTATCCCAGCGCTCCAGGATGTCGTAGTCTTCGGGATCGAAGAAATCCCATGGGATGATGCGGTAGATTGCATTCAGTTTCTGGGCCTTCTCGCCGGTTTCCTTCGCTTTTGCTTTGGCTTCTTTGTTGGCAGCCTTCACGTCTTTCTTGGGCGCTTTGGATATGAATGCGCGATCGGTGAGGGCGATTCCGGCAGGGTATCCTCCATACGAGATCATGTCCGCCCAGAGAATGACGTGGTCGTTGGGGACGGGTAGGCTCCTTTGGATCCTCTGAGCCTCTTCATGGGTGGGTTTGCCGCTTTTGCTTTGCAGCTCTTCGATCATCGCTTGTAATTTCTGATCCATGGCGGCTCCGTAACCCCTTTTCTTTCGTCGAATTATCCCACATTCAGATTGAGTAAAAAATTTTACGCCCTTCATTGGTGGTAGAAATGGCTACTGGGAAGTCCTTCTTGCCTTCGAGGCATTCGATAAGAACAGGAACCTCCACCAAAGTGGCTCTATCAATCATGCGCAGAAAAGGCGGCGGAAGGCGTTCTATGCGCTCTCGTCAGTTGGTCTCTCTTTGCCATTGGACGGGGCTTTCGGGAATGTGACGGTGCCCTGTATGGGAGTCCCTCACCACGACATCGAAATCTCAATCTTGCCTGCGGCCTTTGCCTTCGCCAGGAATTCCAAGAACTGCTCCGTCTTCCCGTCAACGGGACCAGCGGCTTTCGAGAAGAACGCTTGCTCAAACGGGAGCTCCCCGACAGGGCTCGATCCCTCTTCCGGGCTCCCTGATAGGAGGATTTTGTCCTCGATGCTGATCACAACGCAGTTGTGTTCCGTATCGATGATATAGAAGCCATCATGGGTCTCGATTACCTCGCCAGAATCATTGACGAATCGGGCGTCTACGGCGCAGCCGGGGTCCTGCATGCGCCTTGCGGTCACTAAGTCTAGTTCTTTGAATCCCGGGATCTCATCCATCGCGGCGCCCGTCGGCGGCACGAAGCCAGCGGGTCCGACATAGACTTTGCCCACTCCGAACTCGAAGGGGCCGCCCCCTGCGGTTACCTGAGAGGTCCAGACTTCAGGCGATAGACCGAGCTCACTGACGTCGCTGATCTCCCGGATCAGCTTGAGCAGAGAGCTTATGATGAGCGCCAGGTGCGATACGAGCACCACGCCCTGGTTGTATCTGAAGTCATAAGGGAACTCGAGTGCCGCTTCCTTCTCCTGCCTGGGGTCGGCGTGGACGAGGTCGGCGTAGTACCAGCCGAGGCCCAGCAGGGTGTCGGATGCAGACGTCACTTTGTCCGAATTGAGCTCCCCTATCTCCTCGTGAGATGAGATGGCGTTGTAGGAATGAGGCGCAATGTGCTCCTTGCACCATGAGTTGACGAGCTCAAGCAGCTTGCTCTGCCTCTCATCCAGCTCGACGGTTGAGGTGAGAACGCGGATTGCCGCGACGACCTTTTCGAGCTGAATGGGCTCGCTGTCGACGATGCATGGCCGTATCCTTGCCGCTAGCGATTCGAAGATCTCCTCGTCTTCCGGTCTGCTGTTCAGTCTCATCGAAACCGTCGAGTCGTTGAAGCGGAGGGTATAGCTTGGTTGGGCAAGCTCTTTTACCTTCTTGCTCTTGACCAATGAGTGTGCCTCGATTCGACGTGCCCTGACCACGAATCGCTCGAGGGTGTCAATCGCCTCTTGGGGCTCCTTTGGAAGTTTGATGTGGCGTTCCTGTCTTGACATACGGTCCTCTCCGACGGTGTAAACCTGCTTTCCCTGTCGCATTCCCATGGGTCCCCCTTCCGCGTTACGCGGGCGTCTCGTCGCTCGGAACTGGGACAATTTGTCCCAGCGGACGAACCCTGATTCGAGGCTTTTATGGGCATCCTTTCCGCCAAAGCGGCCGTTTTGCGTTGTCTTGAAAAGCGAGCCTAATCTTTCATTACATATATTAACTGGGTTAATGCAAACGCAGTGTCCGTCAACACCGTTGTGTTAGACCACTTTGGATAAGTGTCCTGCACGCAGTACACGCGACGGGGCCCCGGTTGCGACAATTCCATCATCAGGAGAGATGGAGGTTGCAATGGAAGACGTGCTCACCCAGCTGACGAGGCAGTTCCTCCCGCAGATGACGGCTGCCGAGAAGAGCAGGGTCCTGAGATCGCTCAAGGCGCTGATAGACGCGGAGCTTTTCGAACTCGCGGCAAGCGAGGGGGCGGAAGACGATCCCGACAGAGCCTGCCCCTGGTGCGGCTCCCCGCATTACGTGAAGAGGGGGCGAGACGGGCGCGGCCGTCAGCGGTTCCTCTGCCGAGGGTGCGCCAGGACCTTCACCGACGCCACCATGCGCATCTTCTCCACCACCAAGCTCGACAGGTCGGCCTGGATGAGGTTCGCGGAGTGCCACGTGGACATGCTCCCGCTGCGCGAGTCGGCGGAAAAGTGCGGCGTGTGCCTCAAGACGGCGTTCTTCATGCGCCACAGGCTGCTCGAGGCCATGGCCAAGCGCATGCCCGCCTTCCGCGTGGAGGCCGGCGGCGGGGCCGAGCTCGACGAGTGCTTCTTCAGGGAGAGCTTCAAGGGAAACCGCTCCAGGTCGGAGTCCGGCATGCCCAGGAAGCCCCGCACAAGGTCGCAGGGAACCGACGGGCACGAGAAGATATGCGTGCTCACCGGCATCAACGACGCCGGCGACATCTTCTACGAGATCGCGGGGAGGGGCGGCCTCGACGAGGCGGCAGCCAGGGAGCTGCTCGCCGACAAGCTCGCGGCCGGCGCGATAATCTCGACGGACCGTGCGCACGTGTACCGCCGCGTCCTGCCCGCCCTCGGCGTCGGCGCGCACATCGCCAGCAAGAGGGAGGAGCACGCCATCAACAGGGTGAACAGCCTCCACTCCCAGATGAGGCACTTCATCGGCAGGTTCCGGGGTGTCTCCACGAGACGCCTCGAGAACTACCTCGCCTGGTTCAAGTGGACATGGTGCTTCAAGGTCCGCAGGAGCGCGGACGAGCTCGCCGAGCTCATAGTGAGGCAGGCAGCCCGCGGCACGTACGAGAAGACCTGGCGCCAGTACAAGGTGACCCCCTATCCGTTCTACGAGTACTGGATCAAGCAGGCGAAATGGGACTCGCGTGCGCGGAGGGCCATATACGGCGTGGCGTGATGTCCAGGGCGGTCTGGCGCAGCGCATCTGCGGCAAGCGCTGAAGTCGTGCCCCGATGCAAATAGCAACAGCTAGCGATATTCTTCGGGAACGTCGAAACCGTACTCACGGCATAGGAGCATGACATCGTGGGCGTCGTGCTCGTCATGCTGATAGCCCAAGTGAAACAACAGCTGGCTTTCGGGGTCGATGCACGACACCTCCACCTCGCCGATGCGCCCCCTCCCCGAAAAGACCTCCCCGGGAAAACGATCTCCCTGATACAGAATATCGCCATTCTCGGCGAAATCGAAGCAATGCAGGTCGACGATGCGCCCCGCCTCGTCTTGCCACACCGTGTGATCTTCGGTGGTGAAAGATGCAGCCACCTCGGAAAACCCCTCATCAGCAATTAGATCCACGAACCTTTGGTAATCCCCGCGCTGAACGAACAGGTCGATGTCGTTATGAGCCCTGGTCTCACGCCCGACAAGCGCATCGACGCCCCAGCCGCCATCAAGGTATACGCCAATGCCCGCACCTGCGGAAAGGCCGATTATCCAACACGCATCATCCTTGGTGACCATAGGAGCTCCTTCGCTTTCGCCTGCTATCTAAGCAAGAAAGATTATAGGAAAAGTCCCAGTATCCAAAGCGGTCTAACACAACGGTCAACACGGACACTGCGGGCTCTTTCCCGGTGATACGATTTTCCAAGTTCGCCGAAATCGTGCGAGCCTATTGGTCAAGCTCGCCTTCACAAACGCAGTAGAAACACGGTAATAGGTGGTAGTTATACAGCTTGATTGCGATATCGCGCCTTTTAGGGATTTTCTTTGTCGTGTTAAACCTTCCCTTTACCATTGACGATGGAGGTTTCTCGTGAGAAGTATTGCGACAGAGCGACCTGAATTGGTTGATGAATGGCATCCTACTAAGAACGGCGAGCTTACGCCGGGTTCGATTTCCTTCGGCAGCGTGAAGAAGGTCTGGTGGCGTTGCGCTCGTGGTCATGAGTGGGAGGCAAGTCCCAACAACAGGAGCAAAGGGCAAGGTTGCCCCTATTGCTCTGGTAGACGAGCGCTCGTCGGCTTCAATGATCTTGCAACTGTTGAACCTGATATTGCTGCTACCTGGCATCCTGCGAAAAATGGCGATCTCACTCCAGATCAGGTTACTCGGGGCTCCCATAAGAAGGTTTGGTGGATCTGCGAGCGTGGACATGAATGGGAAGCCTCGGTATTTAACCGCACGAAGGGCCGCGGTTGCCCCGCTTGCGCCTCTCTGAATAAAGGGAAACGTCGCAGCGAAGCAGCTCTTAGAAAGAACGGCTCCCTTGCGGAGAAGTTTCCTGAACTTCTGCAGGATTGGGATTATGAGCTGAACGAAGCTCAGCCTTCTGAAATATCCTGCCTCTCGAATCTGCGATCTCGTTGGGTTTGCCATGTTTGTGGTCATCGCTGGACTGCCTCTGTATATAAACGGACTGCCGAAAACCATACGTGTCCAGTTTGCGCACGAAAAGTCGTCAAGCCTGGATTCAACGACCTTCAATTCAATCGGCCGGATATAGCACTCGAATGGGCTTCTAGTCTTAACGGAAACTTAAAGCCTTCCGATGTAACGGTGGGGAGCAATAAGAAGGTCTGGTGGCAATGCGATAAGGGTCATACATGGTTAGCTGAGGTAAGCCAGAGAACCTCTGGTGCGGGATGCCCTTATTGCTCCAATCAAATGGTTTGGCCTGGCTATAACGACTTGGCGACAACCAATCCTGTTATTGCGTCTGAGTGGCATCCTGCAAAAAATGGAAATTTGAAGCCTACCGATATTGCTGCTGGAAGTTCGAGGAAGAAGGTTTGGTGGCTTTGTCCTTTTGGGCATGAGTATCAGGCTACGCCGGCAAATCGCAGCATTGGGACGGGGTGTCCTGTTTGCGCCAAGGAAGGCAAGACGAGCTTTCCGGAGCAGGCATTGTATTTCTACTTCTCTAAAATCACTCCTGCTTTCAACAGATATCAATATGACGGAAAGTATGAGGTTGATGTTTGGCTTCCGGAGTTGAATGCGGGCATCGAATACGACGGAGCCTTTTGGCATGCTTCGCTTGCGGTAAAGGAGCGCGAGAAGAAAAAAGACCAATTTTTTATCGAGCGTGACATTAAGCTCATACGCATTAAAGAAGTGAAGAGAGCCGAGGATGTGCTAGAGGATTTCGAAACAACCTTATATTGCCAAAGCTCGATCAATGGTTCTCAAATTCCTAATGTTATTGCTCGAATCAGCCGGCTTCTTGGTTTAGCCGAAGTTCCTGATGTGGACATAGAACGTGACAGGATCGCCATATACAGCCAATATGTTTCTGGGCAAAAGGCCAACAGCTTGTCAGCAACCAATCCTGATCTTGCTAGGGAATGGCATCCGACGAAGAACGGCATCCTTACGCCTGAAATGATCAGCCGATCTAGCGGCAAGAAGGTCTGGTGGCTTTGCGAGAAGGGGCACGAGTGGCAGAGTTCGGTAGACAATCGAAGTCGTGGTAATGGTTGTCCCTATTGCGCGGGCGTGAAGCTGCTCGTCGGTTTCAGTGACCTTGCCACCACGAATCCTGAAATTGCTGCTGAATGGCATCCCACAAAAAATGCGCCTTTGACACCCAGGGATGTAACCAGAGGAAGCACGAAACGCAAGCCTTGGTGGGTCTGCCCTAATGGTCATGAATACCGAGCCACAGTATCCAACCGCACGCTTGGCAAAGGTTGTCCAATCTGTTCAAAAGTGAAGAGAGGGAAAGCAAAACACGTTACGCATCTGCTGACCCATGACAGTCTCGACGTTACTCATCCAGAACTTTGCAAAGAGTGGGATTTCGAGAGGAATGGAATTATTTTGCCTTCGGATGTTACGAATGGAGCCGACACTAAGGTGTGGTGGATCTGCGATCGAGGGCATCACTATCAGGCGACTGTAGCCAATCGTGTTTATGGTAAAGGCTGCTCTTATTGTGCAGGAAAAAAGGTTCTTGAGGGGTTCAACGATTTGGCGAGTGCTGCACCTGAAATTGCATCCCAATGGCATCCGACCAAAAATGGGCATAAGAAACCCAATGAAGTGGTCGCTGGCAGTCATGCAAAGGCCTGGTGGCTCTGCGAAAAGGGACACGAGTGGGAAGCGCAAATAAAAAGCCGAGTTAAGCAAGGCGTTGGATGTCCGTACTGCTCAAACAAACGTTGCTTGAAGGGGTATAACGATCTCGCTTCTCGATATCCCGACCTGTTGGCGGAGTGGGATTGGGAAAAGAACGTAGACCTCAAGCCAGATGAGATCGTCTGCGGTTCGGGCAAGAAAGCGTGGTGGAAGTGCTCCGAAGGCCATTCTTGGCAAGCACCGATTTATAGAAGAGCCGAAGGGAGAGGTTGTCCTATTTGTCGACATGAACATAGGAAATCAGACAGTCGGTGACGAATCTCAATGGACCGGGTTTTGTGTCGAAAAATCTGTAGCAACCCTCCGATTCCTTTTGTACCCCCATCTCGTGCCTCGTTTGCCGTCTATACCACTCAAGTAATGGATGAGGTTGTCTTGTGATCCCAAGGCGGTTCGCTATTCGGAATTGGGACAAAATGTCCCAGCGATCGATCCCTTCTCTGCGCTGCCGAGCGCGTTCTTTCCGATCATATGGGTCCATGAGCGCTTTCCGGAAAATGGATCCAATACCGCATTCCATATATTAACTGGGTTTATGCAAGCACAGTGTCCGTTAGTACGGACACTGTGAAGCGTTCGCTGGTAATACGATTTTCCAAGCTCGCCGAAACCGTGCGAGCCTATCGGCCAAGCCTGCCTTCACAAACGCAGCAGAAACACGGCACAGGTGGTGATGCGATGCACGTCTGGAAGACCTAGGGGCAGACGCGGACTCGCATTCAGCATCGATGCTGGCGCGTCAGACAATCATCGTCCAGGGGAAGCGCCCATGCCGCTGGGACAATTTGTCCCCGCGGGCGCCGCGCCCTCAATATGTCCCTTTTCTGAATACGGGACTAACAGAACCCTGCAGAACCTAGAGCGCCCTCTCTGCGAAACCCTCCTCCTGACCTTCGTGTAGAAAGCAGGAAAGCGTACACGGCGCACGCCGCTGAAAACTGCGGAACGATACGGAATCGACAGGCAAGAAATGCAAACCTCGCAATATCCCAATCAAAATTGTATAATCCCAAGGCAAATGGGAATATGCAAAAGGGACTGGTAATGAACGATACCATAAAATACCTGAAAGATGAGATGGGCCTCTTCGTGACCGAGTTCGAATGGTCTGGAGCGTCTGACCTCCCGCTTTATCTTGCTAAGGCGGCATCCTATCGGCTGTGTTCCTGCAACGGGGTCGATTTCATTATGGCAGAGGTCGAGGGGGAGGTCTCGCTTCCCAACCTCAAGAGGATCGTCTCTCAAGTGTCGGCGAGGGCGGGCCTGCAGGTTGCGCTCGTCGCCCAGATCGACGCGCGCCAGCGAAAGGCCCTCGTTTCACAGGGCATCCCGTTCGTCGTTCCCGGCAGGCGGGCTTTCCTTCCGATGCTGGGTTTCGTTGCGAGCGCGAAACGGGAGCCGCGTTCTCTTCCGGAGGTGCTGGCGCCAGGTACTCAGGCTGTGCTGGTTACGCTGCTGGCCAACCCAGAGGTGCGAACGTCCGAAGAGCTGATGAGGGCGACGGGCATGCCGTCGTCGAGCATCTCGAGGGCCCTCGACGATCTGTCTCGCAGGGGGCTCGTAAGCAAGTCCAAAAACGGCCGCGCAGTGGTCATCGAACGCAGCACGAGCAGGAACGATCTCGTCAAAAGTGCAATCGGATGCCTGCGGAATCCTGTCGCGCGGGCCGTGTATGCGAAAAGAGACGAGCAAACGGCGCAGCTTCCGCTTGCGGGGGTGAGCGAGCTTTCGCAGCGCAGTATGCTGGCAGCCCCCCGAATCGAGCAGCGCGCGGTATCGAGGAGGGCCTTCAAAGAACTTGAGTTCGAGGAGGTCCAACTTGGCGAGCTTCACGATGAGGAGACGGTTCAGGTCCAGGTATGGGCGTACGACCCGCTCGTGGCAGGAGGAGATGCGGTTGACGACGTGTCGCTTGCGTTGACGCTCGTCGGCGAGGGCGACGAGCGCGTCATCGGCCAGTTGAACGCGATTTTTGGGGAGGAATTATGGCAGTGAGCGAAGTTTACGGGCTACGCCGGTTCTCGGAATACATGGAGGGCCTCGAGGACTGCTATGCGATCATTGGCGGCACGGCGTGCGACATCATCCTGAGCAACGCGGATCTCGACTTCAGGGTCACCAAGGACATCGACGTCATCCTGATTGCCGAGAACCGCTTTTCCGAGGTTGCGGCGGCAATATGGAAGCTGGTGAAGGACGGCGGCTACGATTGCGGATGGAGGGGCTCCGGGGGAGTTCATTTCTATCGATTCACCAAGCCGAGCGTTGCTGGCTTCCCGAGCATGGTGGAGCTGTTTAGCAAAGCCCCCTCGTTCATCAAGGAACCAGAAGGGCTGACAATCGTCCCGCTGCCAGCGGGCGAAGAGGCGTCGAGCCTTTCGGCTATCCTTCTCGATGACGACTACTACGCCTACATGAAGTCCGGTTGCAAGGAGGTCGACGGGATCATGGTTCTGGACGAGGTGCACCTTGTCCCTTTCAAGGCCAAGGCCTATCTCGATCTATCGAAGCGTAAGGCCGCTGGCGAGAGGGTCGATTCGAGCGACATCAAGAAGCACAAAAAGGATGTTTTCAGGTTGGCTCAGCTCTTCTCCCCGAGAACGTCGTCGGCACTGCCCGATTCGATTCGCAACGATATGACTGAGTTTTGCGAGAAGGTCCGTGCCGAGGGCGTTCCTCTGAAGCAGATGGGGGTTCCAATGACGCTCGAGGAGGGAATTGAGCTGATCAAGCGTGTATACGACCTGTAGGGGCGGTTTCGGAATCTTTCAAGCATGCGACGAAGTAGGTGATGGGTTAGTTTTTTCGGCTTCGGTCGTATTGGGGACGATGCCCGAATGACGAAACTGAGATTGTTCCGAAAAGCAAAGAGCCGCAGCATTGCTACGGCTCTAAATTCATGCTATGATATGGGAAAATAGAACATTTGTTCGGTTATTCCCACTCGATGGTCGCGGGCGGCTTGGACGTAATGTCGTAGCATACGCGGTTGGCGCCAGGGACCTCGGCAACGATGCGGCCGGAGATGCGGGCCAGGACGTCGTAGGGCAGCTTGGCCCAATCGGCGGTCATGGCATCGCTGGACTCGACGGCACGCAGGATGATCGGGCGCTGATAGGTGCGCTCGTCACCCATGACGCCAACGGACTTGATGTCGGGCAGGACCGCGAAATACTGCCAGCAGCTGTGCTCGGAGTTGCGCTCGCCGGTCTGCTCAAACAGACGCTGGTTGTAGGCGTCGAGCTCCTCGCGCACGATAGCGTCGGCATTCTTGAGGATCTCGAGCTTCTCTTTGTCGACCGCACCGATGATGCGGATGGCAAGACCCGGGCCCGGGAAAGGCTGACGGAACACGATGTGACCCGGCAGACCCAGCGCCAGACCAAGCGCGCGGACCTCGTCCTTAAAGAAGTGGTCGAGCGGCTCAATGAGGTCGAAGTGCACGCCCTCGGGGAACGGGATCAGGTTGTGATGGCTCTTGATGGTGGCCGTCTTGCCGCCCGTCTTGCGAGCGCCGGACTCGATGATGTCGGGGTAGATGGTGCCCTGAGCCAGGTACTTCACGGGTTTACCATCGGTCTCAAGCTGCTGAGCAACCGCGAAGAACTCTTTCCAGAACTGCGTACCGATGATGCGGCGCTTCTCCTCGGGCTCGGTCACGCCGGCCAGAAGCTCGGCATAACGGTCCTCGGCGTGGACGTGGATAAAGTCGACGTCAAACTGCTTGGTGAAGACCTCCTCCACCTGCTCGGGCTCGCCCTTGCGCAGCAGACCGTGGTTGATGAACACGCAGGTCATCTGCTTGCCTACGGCGCGGGCGCCAAGAGCTGCCACGACGGAGGAGTCGACGCCGCCGGACAGGGCCAGAATCACGCGGTCGTTGCCGACCTTCTCGCGGAACTCGGCCGTCATGGTCTCGACCAGGTTGTCCATGCTCCAGTTGGGCTCCAGGCCGCAGATCTCAAACAGGAAGTTGCTCAGCAGCTGCTGACCGTACTCGGAATGCTTGACCTCGGGGTGGAACTGCGTGGTGAAGATCTTGCGCTCGACGCACTCCATGGCGGCAACCGGGCACACGTCGGTGCTGGCGGTAACGGTAAAGCCCTCGGGCACCTCGGAGACGGCATCGCGGTGGCTCATCCACACGGTCTGCTCCATGGGCGTGGAGTTAAAGAGCTTGGCGCCTGCCGTGCGCGTGATGGTGGCGCGGCCATACTCGCCCACCTCGGAGTGGCCGACCTTGCCACCGAGCGTCACGGCCGTGATCTGATGACCGTAGCAGAAGCCCAGGACGGGAAGGCCCAGGTCAAAGATGGCGGGGTCGATGGACGGAGCGTCCTCGGCATACACAGAAGCCGGGCCGCCGGAAAGGATGAGCGCAGAGGCGTTCATCTCGCGAATCTCGTCGGCCGAGATGTCGCAGGGAACGATCTCGGAATACACGTTGAGGTCGCGGACGCGACGGGCAATGAGCTGACCGTACTGCGCACCAAAGTCGAGTACGAGGACCTTTGCGGAAGCCTTTTGATCCATGGTTTCCCCTCCTGTTGGCGGGGAGCCGGTGCCCACCCGCGTGAATGAACGAAAATAACTTTCATAGTGTACACGTTATATGGGGCTTCTCGTCCCTCGCAGCCATCAGCGCACGGCAAACGCACGACCTGGGCCCTTATTTGACGGCAATTGAAGTGTTACTAAACGTTACAGATGATGTATTACGTTTGAACATTGGACGCCCTGTGCCACAATACTGCCGAACGACTCCGCCTCTGCGGCGGCAAATACGATAGGAATACCAGCATGAAGCGCATCCTTCTCATCGCCACGGGCGGCACCATCGCATCGACCGAGGACGGCAACGGCCTCTCCCCCGCCCTGACCGGTGAGGAACTCGCCCAGAGCGTCCCCGAGATCTCGGGCCTCTGCGAGCTCGACGTGGTGCAGCCCATGAACATCGACAGCACCAATATGCGCCCCAGTGACTGGATGCGTATCCGCGACGTCATCGTCGAGGGTTATGCCGACCACGACGGCTTCGTGATTCTGCACGGCACCGACACCATGAGCTACACCGCGGCGGCGCTTTCCTACCTGATTCAGGACAGCCCCAAGCCCATCGTACTCACCGGCTCGCAAAAGCCCATGGGCAATCCCTTTACCGACGCCAAGCTCAACCTGTACCAGAGCCTGCTTTATGCGCTCGACGAGCACTCGCACGACGTCTCAATCGTGTTTGGCGGCGTAGCCATTGCCGGCACGCGCGCCCGCAAACAGCGCACCATGAGCTTTAACGCGTTCATTAGCGTCAACTATCCGCCCATCGCCTATATCCGCAACGACCGCATCGTGCGCAACGGGCTTCACGGCACGCATCAGGGCGAAAACCCGGTGCGTTTCTACGACAGCATCGACCCGCGCGTATTTGTACTCAAGCTCACGCCCGGCGTAAACCCGGGCATCCTCGACGCCCTTGCCGATAGCTACGACGCTGTAATCCTTGAGACCTTTGGCATTGGCGGTATCCCCGAGTTTGGCGAGTCGGGCGAGTCGTTCCAAGAGGCGATTTTCCGCTGGGTCGATTCGGGCCGCACCGTCGTTATGACCACGCAGGTCCCCGAAGAGGGCCTCGATCTGGGTGTTTATGAGGTCGGCCGTGCTTACGCCGATCATCCGGGCATTTTGCGCGGCGACGACATGACCACCGAGACGCTCGTGGCCAAAACTATGTGGGCACTCGGCCAGTCACGCGATGCCGCCGAGATCCAGCGCCTGTTCTACAGCCAAGTCAACCACGACCGCATCCCGATGGCGTAATTCAGTTGTCGACGGGTATCCCCTATTCGATACCCTCGAGAAGCTCTGACACCGTCATGCCGAGTGCGGGCGCGATCTTAAATAGAACCTTGAGCGTGAAATTTGCCGTTCCATCTTCGATTCTGTCGAGATAGGGGCGACTGATTCCTGCTGCCACACAAAAATCGACCTTGGAGATACCAAGGTCCCTGCGCGTCTCTTCGACCCGCCTGCCAAGAATCTGTTTCGCACGTTCGTCCATGCAGCCGAGTTTGAAATGGAGCTGAACAAAAACGTAAACTATAGTTTACGTTTTGCCGAATACACAGGAGTTTTCTATGTCGGGTTCTTCGGTCCGCATGTACCGAGCCACGCTTCGCACAAACAGCGCACCGCCCAAGCTCTTCGTCGTTGAAGCCGAATGCCTTTCACCCGATGAGCGCACAGCATTTGCATTGCTATCAAGTCGCGTCGCCGCCGTTCTGGTCCCTTGCCCGGCGCAAGGTGAACTTGCCATCCAATGCCAAACGCATAGCTGCTCGCTCAATCAGGCTGCCGTAATCGCAACCAGCCAACGCGGCCTACCCCTTCTTTTAGAAGCCGGCATTGCGCTCACCCTTCGCGGCGCCGGATACGAAAACGAGGCCGCCGCCGATATGGTCTTTAAACCACGATCGAGCGGCGGCCTCGCAGCAGCCATCGAATATGCTTGCAGGCTCGTTGCCTAAAAGGGCAAGCTAGAAACCAAAGCCAAAGCCCGTTCCGGTAATCGCCGAATACATAAAGTAGACGTTGATCACGTTGAGGAACACGCCCGTAATGCAGCCGTTGCGCAGATAGCGCTCGCACACGATGCGCGCCATGGCGGCAGAGTCATCATTGTTTTTAGCCTGGCGTCCTGCCGTAAAGTACGTCGCCACGCTCAGCAGCAGGTTGAGCACCGGCAGTGCCAGCAGCTCGTAGCTCTTGCCCCAGCGCGTCACCTCGCCGGCGGCATTAAACTTTGTTGCCACCTCGGGACCAATGTTGGGGATAACACACGCTGCGACCGCCAGCGGAATCACCGCAAGTACGAGCAGCGCAATACCCATGTAGCCGGCTTTTTTGCCATATTTAAACATATGCGTCGTCCTTACACGTTAAAGCGGAAGTGCACGACGTCACCATCGGCCATGACATAGTCCTTGCCCTCAATACGCAGCTTGCCGGCGGCCTTGGCGCCCTGCTCACCGCCGAGCTCGATGTAGTCGTCATAGCCAATGACCTCGGCCTTAATAAAGCCGCGCTCAAAGTCGGTGTGGATGACGCCGGCGGCCTGCGGGGCGGTCGCGCCCTGACGAACCGTCCAGGCCTTGACCTCCATCTCGCCGGCCGTAAAGAACGACTGCAGGCCGAGCAGCTTATAGGCCGCCTGCGCGAGCACGTCCAGGCCGGGCTGCTCCAGGCCCAGGCTCTCCAGGTAGTCGGCGGCGTCCTCGGGATCGAGCTCGGAAAGCTCGGCCTCGATCTTGGCGCAGATGGGCAGCGGCTTAACACCATCGATGGGCGCCAGATCGTCGTTGAGCATATCCTCGTCCACGTTGGCCACATACAGGATGGGCTTCATAGTGAGCAGGAACAGGCCCTTGGCAGCGGCGCGCTCCTCATCGGTCATCTCCATGGACGCGGCGCGCTTGCCCTCGTTGAGCCAGGCAAGCAGGCGCTTGGCGACCTCGAACTTGGGCATGAGCTCCTTGTCGCGCTTGGCCTCCTTCTCGAGCTTGGGCAGCTGCTTCTCGAGCGTGCCAATGTCGGCCAGGATGAGCTCGGTCATGATGGTGTCGGCATCGCCGGCGGGATCGACGAACTCGCCCGTACGACCTACCTCGCGCATAACGTTGGGGTCCTTAAAGTAGCGCACGACCTCGCAGATGGCGTCGGTCTCGCGAATGTTGGCCAGGAACTGGTTGCCCAGGCCCTCGCCCTCGTTGGCGCCCTTCACCAGACCTGCGATGTCGACGAACTCGACCGTCGCCGGCACAATGCGACCCGGGTTAACGATGTCGGCGAGCTTTTGCAGGCGGCTATCGGGCACGTCGACGATACCCACGTTGGGGTCGATCGTGGCAAACGGGTAGTTGGCGGCAAGGCCGGTCTTTTTGGTAAGCGCGGTGAACAGCGTCGACTTGCCCACGTTGGGCAGGCCCACGATACCGATGGAAAGGGACACGACAGCTCCTTTTGGTACAAGCATTTCAAACTGCATAAGTATAGCGCCGCCGCAGCATCTGGGCTAACCCGGACGCCACGGCGGCACGAATGAAGCAGAGATAGGGGTCGCTGACTAGTCCGCGAGCTTCTCCACCTGATCGAGCATCTTGTCGAGCTTGGCCTTCGCCTCAGCCTTGACCTTCTGGGCTTCTTCGTGGGCCCTAGCCTTCTGGGCGGCCTTTTCCTCGGCCTCGGGATCGACGACGACTAGGTTGGATGCATCATGTTCAACCAGCTTAAGCGCATGCTCGGGGCACACCTTGACGCAGGCTCCGCAACCCAGGCAATACGTGGACTCCAGTGCAAAGCGGCCGCTTCCCACCAGATCGCAGGCAAACGTGGGGCACACGTTGACGCACTCGCCGCACGACGTGCACTTGTCAAAATCGCATTCCGGCGTGCTCACCTGCATGTTCTGGGCAAGCTCGGGGTGGTTTTGCAGCGTCGAGAGCACCAGCTGGCGCCCGTGCGTAAGCGTGCGGCGACGTTTGGCCGTCGTGGTGCCGCACATGGTGTTGAGCGTACGCTCCAACTGAGTAATCTGATGGCGATGGGCTTTGAGCTTCTGCGTCACCGAGGCCAGTGCCGCCGTTGCCGGATTGAGCTTGGTCACGGTAAGGCCCGTGGTGCGGGCGATCTTTTCCATGTACTCCTTGCGCTCGTACTCGCGGCGCTTATGGCACTTGAGGCTTTTGGGATCGACCTCCAGACCCATGCCCGTACCGGCCCACTCCTCGGCAGTGGCGATGGCCTCGCCCAGAATATCCTCGCCACCGGTGTTGCGGCACTTATCGCACACGCCCAACGGCAGGTACACGCTCACGTTGGGATAGTCGGCCAGCACCGAGAACCAGGTCTCGGCCGTAATATCGCCCACGCAGGCAACGACGACCTCGTTTTCGCGCGGCATGCGCTTGAGGGCGCGCGTGCAGGTAACGTAGGCGGTCTCGTGGCTCGTAGCTGCAGAGACAATGTCGTCGTAAAGGTTTTTGGGCGCCAGGCGCGGCGAAATAATCGCCTCGGTCGGACAGGCAGCGGCGCACAGGCCGCACTTGCGACAGGAGTCGAGGATCTCGATAGCGTCTTCCTCGACCTCGATAGCGTTGACCGGGCACACATCCATGCACGCGGTGCAACCGCTCTTTTCGTTTTTGCAGGTCAAGCACGGAATGGTGTTGCCGCGCGGACGCTCCTTGTAGTCGGCAGGATTCCACTGCGGCGCCGACGGATCGAGTGCGTCGGTCACACCGCCAAGCGGGTTTTTAAGAAAGTCGAAACCCTTGCTGATTTCGATAATGTCATCAAACAGATCGTGTTCCTGCGCCATGCGCGGCCCCTCCCTGAGCAGTGCAAACAAGCAAGAAATAATGATACGCCATCGGCCCGTGCCTCGAGCAAATTACACGCGGAGCACCTTTGGGACAAATAGCCTATGGCCTATCGCCGCCTCGATTGCACAAGGTCAATCAAGCGCCAAACTATGCCTCGCACATGAGCTGCACGAGCTTTTGTTTGGTCACCTTGGCCTGCTCGTTGGCCATATTACGCTCGTTTCTAAAGGCCGCATTTGCAACACTCTGCAGGTCGGCATCGGAAATCTCGCCAAGGCCCAGATCCTCGAGCGTCGTCGGCAGACCGACGCGCTGGCAAAACTCGAGCACCTGATCAAGCTCGGGCGCACGCTCCAGGCGCAGCTGCACCACCAGGCCAAATGCCACGGCCTCGCCATGCATGGCCCTGCACTCGGGCAGAATCGTCAGACCGTTGGCGATGGCATGCGCCAACGCCAAGCCACCGCTCTCAAAGCCAACGCCCGAAAGCAGAATATTGCACTCGATCAGGCGCTCAACCGCTGGTGACATGCGACCCTTCTTGAGGTCGCGCTTAGCAGCGACACCACACTCCATAAGTGTGTCGTAGCAGGCACGTGCCGCGACCAGGGCCAAGTGCCCCGGCGTTCCACCATGCTCGTTGGCGCCGTGCGCCGCGGCGCACGAACGCGCCTCAAAGTACGTTGCCAGTGCGTCGCCCATACCGGCGACCGTCATACGCAGTGGGGCCGCCGCGACCACGTTGGTATCGACCACGACCAGGTCCGGATTCTTCTCGAGCATCAGATAGCGATCGAACGACCCATCCTCGTGATACAGCACCGAAATCGCACTGCACGGACCGTCCATCGAGGCCGCCGTGGGGCATATGCACAACGGCAACTCGGCATAAAACGCTACGGCCTTGGCGATATCGAGCATCTTGCCACCGCCAATACCCACCACCATGTCGCAATACTCGGCCCGGGCTTCCTTGGCCATTTCGACAACGGCATCTTCCGTACACGGACCGTTGTAAATTTTAAAGAACGGCTCGCTTAGATCTTCATCCAGAAATCCATCGACGATCTGCCTGCACAGCCGATCCTCGGTGCCCTGGTCAAACAAGACATAGGCAGCGCAGCCCAACCATGACAAATACCTGCCCTGACGCGAAAGTTCGTCCGGCCCCTGAACATACCGGCCAGGACCACCGTAAACCATAGGAAGCGCCATACGAGAATCCGCCCTTCATCAAACAACGATTGGTGCAAAGTAACCTGACCCCCTTGCACCAACTTGGTGCGATGGGGTCAGGTTAGTTTGCACCATAGCAAAAAGGGGCAAAGCCATCTGCTTGCTTTGCCCCTTCCTTAGCTTGATTTACTCATCCATGAGATAGTAGTGGCCCAGAGCGTCGGCACCCAGGATGGCGTTTGCGACCATCTCGGGCGTCACCTCAAACGGCATGTTGCACATGGTGTCATCGGGCGCGCACGCGGCCTCGGCAACAATCATGGCCTGCTCGCGTGTAAGCTCGGCAACGCCAAGTTCCTTCATCGTGACCGGCAGGCCCAGCTCAATGCAGAAGCCCAAGACTTCCTCGAGTTTCTCAGTCGGAGCATCCTCGAGTACCAGCTGAACGATGGTGCCAAAGGCGACCTTCTCGCCGTGATACATGCCGTGGCACTCGGGCAGCATCGTCAGGCCATTGTGGATGGCATGAGCAGCAGCAAGGCCCGAGCTCTCAAAGCCAATGCCCGAAAGCAGCGTATTGGCCTCGATGATATGCTCGACGGCAGGCGTGAGCGCACCCTTCTCCAGCGCGACCTTGGCCTTAACGCCATCGGCCATAAGCGTCTCGTAGCAGAGCTTGGCGAGCGCCAGGCCGGCCATTCCGCCCTTGCCGCCAGCGCAAGTGCCACCGTCGGCATCGTGCGTCGCCTGGGCCTCAAAGTAGGTTGCGAGCGCATCGCCCATTCCGGAAACCGTCAGGCGCACCGGGCTCGCCGCGATAACCGTCGTATCCATCAGGACAATGTTGGGGTTTGCCTTAAGGAAGAGGTACTTGTCGAACTGGCCGTCATCGGTATAGAGCACCGAAAGCGCCGAACACGGGGCATCGGTCGAGGCGATGGTGGGGCAAATGATAACCGGGGACTCTAGGTAGTAGGCAACGGCCTTCGCGGTGTCGAGGATCTTGCCGCCACCGACGCCGACGATGATGTCGCAACCGTTGTCGCGAGCGAGCGCAACCAGGCGATCGACCTCGCCCTTGGAGCACTCGCCGTTAAAGTCCTCAAACAGCAGCTCGGCCTTAGCCTCAGCAAAACCGCCCTCGATCTTAGCACCGACGCGCTTCTTGCCCGAAGGCGTCACGATGACGAGGGCCTTAGCGCCGAGCGGCTCGACATAAGAACCGAGCTTGGCCAGCTCGTCCGGGCCCTGGATGTACTTGCTGGGGCTATTGAAAATTGCAGCCATAACTATCCCATTCTCTAAAAAGAAAGGGGCTCCGTACAGATACGTGCGGAGCCCCTCGTTACGATAACAAGAGTCGATTAGAAATCGATGTCGGTGTCGTAGTAGCAGGCCTTGAGAATCTTCTCGAAGTCGGCAGTCTTGGTCTCACGCGGGTTCTCGGGCGTGCAGGCGTCCTGCTCGGCGTTCGCGGCGATCTCGGGGAGCTTCGCGAGGAACTCCTCCTCGGAAACCATCTGCGGGTTCTCGGCGTCGACCTTCACGCCACCATTCGCGTAATCCTTGATGGACTGCGGAATGTTGAGCTGGTCGTTGAGGTCGCGAATCTTCTGGACGAGCGCGGCAATGAGCTCCTCGTTGGTCTCGCCGGGAAGGTGCAGGATCTCCTTGGCCACGTAAGCATAACGCTCGGCAGCACGGGGATCCTTGGAGTTCCACTGGATGACCTTGCCCAGGTACATGGCGTTAGCAGCACCGTGGATGATGTGGCCGTTCTCGAAGGCAGCACCGGTCTTGTGAGCCATGGAGTGAACGATGCCGAGCAGGCCCGAGGAGAAGGCAATACCGGCGATGCACTGAGCCTCGTGCATGTGCTGACGGGCCTCATGGTCGCCGGCATAGGACTTGGGCAGCCACTCGACGATCTCGCGGATGCCGTGCAGAGCGTTGGCGTCGGTGAACATGGAAGCGCAGGTGGAAACGTAGGCCTCCATGCAGTGGGTCAGAGCGTCCATGCCGGTATGAGCGCACAGCTTGGCGGGCATAGTGTAGGTGAGCTCGGGGTCGACGATGGCGACATCAGGGGTGATGTTGAAGTCGGCCAGCGGGTACTTGATGCCCTTGGCGTAGTCGGTAATGACGGAGAAGGCAGTGACCTCGGTAGCGGTACCGGAGGTAGAGGAGATGGCGCAGAAGTGAGCCTTCTGACGCAGCTCGGGGAAGCTGAACGGCTGGATGATGTTATCGAAGGACTCCTCGGGATACTCGTAGAAGACCCACATGGCCTTAGCGGCATCGATGGGCGAGCCGCCGCCGATGGCGATAATCCAGTCGGGCTCGAACTCGCGCATGGCCTCGGCGCCCTTCATGACCGTCTCGATGGACGGATCGGACTCGACGCCCTCGAACAGCTTGACCTCGAAGCCGCCCTCTTTGAGGTCGGCCTCAACGTCCTGCAGGAACCCGCCGCGGCGCATAGAGCTGCCGCCAGAAACGATGATGGCCTTCTTGCCCTTGAGGTTCTTCACCTCGTGGCGAGCGCCCTCACCAAAGTACAGATCGCGAGGATTGGTAAAACGTCCCATACTGTGCCTCCTAAACAAGCCCCTCTTAGACTTGCGTATATAACGGAGCACCCGATTGGCTCCGTTAGGACCGTTTTGCGCGTTGCCGGCGATGACAATGCGCGATGTCTAAACGTCTCAACGCTCAGACAAACACTATTTTACCGTTCTGGTTGGTCAGTTATTCACCTAAAGCCGACAATGATGAAACGTTTTTTCTATCCCTGAAGACCCTTATGGGGCATTCATACTCCCAAGCTGGGCAAACGTTTTATCAAGGTTGACCACATATCCCGGACAGGGCTGTGCCCCTCCAAAATGCGCCCCGTTCGCCGCCAAAAATCGACCGTTTGCGGCACCGTGATACCACTCAGTCGTCCAAGGTGCCGACATTTGTGCGACATCCGTCTGACATCCGTCTTCGTGGTGCAAAGGTGCATGTCCAAGTGCGGTACCCCCGGTGTGCCACATGCGGGTAAACTAGAGCCTTATATAGAGAGATTTGAACCCTAACCGCAGCAAAGGAGGCCCCATGGCATTCGATCCCATTCAAGAGGATTGCCATCGCCTCGTTCTTGAGGCCTTGCGCCGCGACAATATCCCGCTCACCGACGGTGCCGCCGTAGAGCGTCTGATGGAACAATTCACCCGCAACCCCGCGCCGCTCATCGTGCACGACCGCGACCGCGCCGGGCACCTCATTGCCAAGGTGGTCGAGGCTGTCGACTACCGCATTCCCTTTATCCCTGACGATACCCAGGCAGAGCAAGAAGAGGCCGCAGCCGAGAACATGCTCCGCGAGGCAGCCGCGCTCGATCCGAGCAACTGGGATGCCCAGCGCATGCTGACCGCCCTCACCGCCAACTCCAACGAGGAGTACGTACAGTACTTGGTATCCAAGCGCGATGAAGTCGAGCGCGACCTGGCGCTCAAGATTGCCTCGGCGCAGGACCCCTACGAGCGCGAGGCCGCAGGCGACCTTATGCGCCGTCCCTACCTGCGCTGGCTTGCCGCCCTTGCGTCACGCGCCCTCATTAGCGGCCGCTATCGCATGTCGCTCGAAGCTGCAAACCGCAGCCTGGACTTTGCGCCCAACGACCCCGCCGGCGTCCGCCACACTGCGATGCTCGCCATGGCAAAGCTCGAATACCCCGCCGAGGAGCTCAAGCGCTTTCGCTCTGCCCACTCCGTCCCCTATCTCGCCAACACGCCGCTACGCCGTCGTCCCAAGGATGCGGAGCGCGACTTGGACCCATGGACGCTCATCGCGCTGATGAGCGCTGCCTGGCGCGAGCTGGACTACGAGGGTGCCGAGCACTACTTGCGCATCCTTGCACGCTCGTGCCCGCACGCAGCCGAGGCACTCTACTTTCAAACCGAGTTTCCCGATGGCGTCTATGCCCGCGTCAACGTGGGTGTGGGCTCCACCGACGAGCTTGTCCTTGCGCTATCCGAGGCGACGCCGGTACTGCAGGAGGGCTTGGGCGCCCCCGACAACGCCAGCTTTGCCGCCTGGGTCGCCACCAACGATATCGTGCGTTCCCAGATCGACGAGCGCATCCTGCGGGCGGCCGAGCAGGGCTTGCCGTTTAAGGGAGGAGACCTCTAATGGATCCGAGCGTCTACATCCCCGCCTACCTGGAGCGCGCCTACGTTGCGTCGCACCCCGAACTCACCGATGCAGCACGCGAGCTTGTCCATAACGACGTGAGCGTCAACCCTCACAAGTATGCGCAGACCGAGCATGCCCAGGCGCTGCTGTCCTATGCTGGCGTCCACCGCCACCTGCTCGACGAGCTCCATCGCATCGAGGACATGGGCAGCGACGAGGAGTTCGAGCAGACGCGCAATCGCCTGTTCGACGACATGCGCGACGAGCTGCTCAAGATTGTCCGCGTCGATGCACTGGCCGTCGACGCGCAGCTGCTCGCCATCATCCTGGCCGACACGCCCGTTGACGCCTGCCTGGGCGACCTGATGAAGCTCGAGGTGACCACGGCCGATTACCTGCGGCAAAGCGTGCCCGGGTTCGATATGGAGGCCCCACACTACTGGGCCAACAAGGTTTTGACGGACGGCGTGACAGCGGCAGATCTCACCGTGAACGAGCCGGCTCTTATCGGGTGGCTCCACACGCTCGAGGCTATCTCGCAGCTGTGCATGGCGAGCGCTCGCTACCGTGCTGCCGCCGACTACTCCCGCCGCGTCCTTAAGGCAGAAGGCTATCCCACCCGAGCCGCAGGCACCGTGCTGCTCGCCCTCGCTCGCTTGGAAGATCAGGACGGCTTTTTTGCCCTAGCCCACCAGCTCGAGGAACAGGTGGGAGCCGATGCACTCGAGAACTCCCCCTGGTACCTGCTCGCCCGCACAATCCTCTTGTTCAAAACGAACAAGATGCGTCCAGCGGTGCGTGCATTACGTGAGTTCGCCAACCGCTGCGAGGGCGGCGCGTTCTTCTTGCTGAATCCCATGTACCAGACACCGTACCTTCCCTGCCGGCCCGAGCCACGCGATCCCTGGGATCTTTCGCACCAGGCCGTTTGGGAGGCGGACGGCATTATCTCGGACACTCCCGACTTTGCCCCCTGGGCCAATGCCTGCGAAGACGTGTCGCAGCTTGCCCAGGAATTTGCGCGCCGCTACGGTTTTTAGTGACGCACTCGACCCGACCATGTCGTTTACGTTAGGAACGGTTTCATGAACCTCCGCTCATCTCTTGCCTGCACCTCGAGCGATATCGCCCGCTGGGGGCTGCGCTCCGTCCTTAAGCGCCAGGGCGGCGTACTCCCCGGCCGCATCGCCATGAAGATCGACCCCGAGCTGCTGAACGACCTCGCCGGCCTTGTCGACCGCAGCGTGGTGATCACCGGTACTAATGGCAAGACCACCACCTCCAACCTCATCGCCGACGCCGTTGCTGCCAGCGGTGCTATCGTGGTGTGCAACCGTGCCGGCAACAATATGGAGCCTGGTGTGGTGGGCGCTCTGCTCGAGGCCCGCGGCAACCTTAAGCGAACCGCCAGCAGCAAGCGCGTAGGCGTTTTTGAATGCGATGAGCTCTACACTGTGCGCGTCCTGCCCAAGCTCAAGCCGACGTACTTCGTGCTGCTCAACCTGTTCCGTGACCAGCTAGATCGCTATGGCGAGATCGATCACACCCAGGAGGTCATCGCCCACGCGTTGGAGCTTTCGCCGGCAACGACGCTCATCTACAACGCCGACGACCCGCTGTGCGCCTCGATTGCCGCGCGCGTTCCCAACGCGAGTATTGCCTTTGGCATCGATGGCGCCACGGGCACCGAGTCCGACCGCATTAGCGACTCGCGCTTTTGCTCGCAGTGCAACGCCCCGTTGGAGTACGACTACGTACAGTATGGTCAACTCGGCGCCTACCATTGCCCCTCGTGCGGCTGGGCCCGCCCTGCGCTTGTCCGTCGCGTGACGGGCGTGGAACTCGGCTGCGACGGCTACGGCTTTGACCTTGTCTTTGGACCCGATACCGACGCACCCGCAACGCACATCGCCACGCGCTACAACGGTCTGTACATGGTCTATAACGTTGCCGCCGCCTTCTTTGCCACACACGAGTTGGGCGTGAACACGGCGCTTCTACAGCCTACGCTCGATGCCTATGTGCCTGCCGGCGGTCGTATGGGGCGCTGGGATATCGCCGGCCGCACCGTCGAGGCCAACCTGGCCAAGAATCCCGTAGGCTTCGATCGACAAATCCAGTCCATCAAGACGGCAGGCGGCAGACTCTGCGCTTTCTTCCTCAATGACAACGACGCCGACGGCCACGATGTCTCGTGGATCTACGACGTCGACTTCGAGCGCATCGCCGATACCCCGGGGCTTGTCGCCTTTGCCGGCGGCACGCGTGCACACGATATGCAGGTGCGCCTCAAGTACGCCGGCATCGACGCCGCCATTATCTCGGACGTCGCGCAGGCAATTGGCGCCATGGCAGACGAGGCCGCCGATGACACCTTCTACGCCGTCGCCAACTACACGGCCTTCCCGCCGCTGGTCAAAGAACTCGACGGGCTGAAGGGTGCCGATGCAGCCACGGTTGCCGCCCGCGCCGCAGTCCGCGCCGACGGCAGCGCTCTTCCTGTCGGTATCGCGCCAGTCGAGCTCTCGCGCCCGCTGCGCATCGTCTACCTGTATCCCGATGCCCTCAACCTCTATGGCGACGGCGGCAACGTCATCGCCCTCGAGCGCCGCTGCGCCTGGCGCGGCATCCCCGTTCGCGTGGATGAGGTCCGCATGGGCGAGGTGCTCGATCTGCATGATGCCGATATCGTCATGATGGGCGGCGGATCCGATCGCGACCAGCTAGCCGTGGCACACGAGCTGCTCGCCCAAAAAGACAAGGTCGCAGCCTATGTTGAGGACGGCGGTTCGCTGCTCGCCATCTGCGGCAGCTATCAGCTGCTCGGCCGTTCGTACTATATGGGCGAAAATCGCATCGAGGGCCTGGGCGTCATTGCCGCCGAGACCGTACGCGGCTCCGACCGCCTGATCGGCAACGTCGCCGTCAAGACCGACCTGGCACCCGAGCCCTTTGTGGGATTCGAGAACCACGGTGGCCGCACGCTTTTGGACGCCGATGCCACGCCGCTCGGAACGTCCGTCGTCACGGGCACCGGCAACAACGGCGACGATGGCTTTGAGGGTCTCATCTACAAGGGTGTCATCGGCACGTACCTGCATGGCCCGGCGCTGCCCAAGAACCCCGAACTCGCCGACTGGCTCATCGCCCACGCCCTCGAACGCCGTGGCGACGCACAGGCCGCCGCCCTGTTGCCGCTCAAACCCCTCGACGACGCCTACGAGCACGCCGCCCACGACGCCGCCATGAAGCTCCTCCCCTAGCACCCCACCACCACAAAGGGGACAGGTACCTTTGTGGTGGTTTTCCAGTTTGCCAACGATATACGCGCCGGCAAAAAAGTCTGCTATACTCTTTCCCGCTGTCCCCATCGTCTAGCGGCCAAGGACGCCACCCTTTCAAGGTGGATATCGCGGGTTCGAATCCCGCTGGGGGCACCACAGAATCTGTGAAGCCCGTTACCAATTCGGTAGCGGGCTTTTTGCTACCCATACGCCGGGATTCGAACCCCGAAGGCATAAAATCACACTGTCATCCAAGGGCCCGTGGACAAAAAATAGCAAATATGAGTACTGTTACCAATTTAGTAACAGCGATTTCATGCCATCAGAAGGCGATTTGGACACAAGGCGTCCTACGGCGGAGGAATTGCAGGCATTTATCAGCTAAGTACTTGGACATATGTTGCGTAACACTGCATATTTTGCAAAAAGATAATGCTACAGGGCTTGTGACAGTACTCATATTTGACGTTTTTTGCCCACGACCCCTTATTGTGTGGGCGAATCAGTTGCAAAGCAGGATCCAAAGCGTCCTTCGCAAACAAATAGCCGGGGCCCGCGCGATGCGGACCCCGGCTCAATACCGTGACGATATGTCAGTTACGCTCTACACGTAGAACAGGATGTCGTCGTAGGTCGGGACCGGCCAGTAGTCGGCGGCCACGATCTCCTCCATGGCGTCCACGGCGGCACGCAGCGTATCCATAGCGGGAACGACCTCGTGCGCGTACACGTTGGCCTGCTCCTGGCCATCGAGAGCCTCGGCCTTCTGATGTACGGCGTCGAGCGCCTTGATGGAGTCGTTGATGGCGGTGATGCCGTTGCAGAGCTTGTTGAGCGTGTTCTGCTCGCACTGCATGGCAGCATCGGCGCCGGCGGCACGGATAGCCTCAAGGCCCTTAGCGACCTTGGTGGCATAGGCGGTAATGACCGGGCGATAGGTACGACGCGCCTCGCGAACCATCGTGGTAGCCTCGATGTTCATGAGCTTGTTGTACTTCTCGAGCTTGCAGTCATAGCGGCACTGGGCCTCGGCGCGGGTCAGGACACCCGTCTCCTCAAAGAGCGCAATGGCCTTATCGGAAACAAAGGCGGGAAGAGCGTCGGCCGTGGTCTTGTTGTTGGCAAGGCCGCGCTTCTCGGCCTCGATGGGCCACTCGTCGGAGTAACCGTCGCCGGAGAACAGGATGCGCTGGTGATCGGTCAGCACCTTCTTGCAGTACTCGAGCGCGGCGTCCTGGAACTTATCCTCGGGCGTACCCTCGAGCGCATCGGCGAAGGACTTGAGCGACTTGGCAACGGCGGCATCGAGCACCAGGTTGGAGTCGGAAACGTTTTGCTCGGAGCCGCAGGCACGGAACTCGAACTTGTTGCCGGTGAAGGCGAACGGGGAGGTGCGGTTGCGGTCGGTGTTGTCCTGCATCAGTTTGGGCAGGGTATCGGCGCCCAAGTCAAGCACGCCGCGCGTGGCATGGACGGAAGCCTTGCCATCGATGATCTTCTCGACAACCTCGGTAAGCTGGTCGCCCAGGAAGATGGACATAATCGCCGGAGGAGCCTCGTTGGCGCCCAGACGATGATCGTTGCCGGCCGAGGCAACGGAGGCACGCAGGAGCTCCTGATAGTTATCGACGGCCTCGATCACCGCGGTGAGGAAGACGATGAACTGCAGGTTGTCGAGCGGGGTGTCGCCCGGGTCGAGCAGGTTCTCGGACTCGGTGCCAAGCGACCAGTTGTTGTGCTTGCCCGAACCGTTGATGCCCTCAAAGGGCTTCTCGTGCAGCAGGCAGACCAAGTCGTGACGGGAGGCGATGAGCTTCATCTTCTCCATCATGACCAGATTCTGGTCGATGGCCTCGTTGACCTCGCCGTAGACAGGGGCGAGCTCATGCTGGCAGGGAGCGACCTCGTTGTGCTTGGTCTTGGCAGGAATGCCAAGCGCCCACAGTTCATCGTCCAGGTCCTTCATATAGGACGAGACGGTGGGGCGGATAGCGCCAAAGTAGTGTTCCTCGAGCTCCTGGCCCTTGCAGGGAGCAGCACCAAAGAGGGTGCGCCCGGTGATGACCAGGTCCCTGCGCTTGCGGTAAGCGTCCTTCTTGATCAGGAAGTACTCCTGCTCATCGCCCACGGAAGGAACGACCTTCTTGGGGGTCTTACCAAACAGCGCCAAAACGCGCTTGGACTCACGCGAGAGTGCGGTCATGGAGCGCAGCAGCGGGGTCTTCTTGTCCAGGGCCTCGCCCGTGTAGGAGCAAAAAGCCGTGGGGATGCACAGGACATCGTCCTTAATGAATGCGGGGCTGGTGGGATCCCAAGCGGTGTAGCCACGGGCCTCGAAGGTGGCACGCAGGCCGCCGTTGGGGAAGCTGGAGGCGTCCGGCTCGCCCTGGATGAGGTTCTTGCCCGTAAACTTGGTAATGGCGGTGCCGTCGTGGTTGGGCTCGAGGAAGCTGTCGTGCTTCTCGGAAGTAATGCCCGAAAGCGGCTGGAACCAGTGCGCGTAGTGCGTAGCACCCTTGGAGATGGCCCAGACCTTCATGGCGTGGGCAACGGCGTTGGCCACATCCAGGTCAAGCGGCTCACCGTCCTCGAGGGTTGCAGCAAGGCGCTTCCAAATGTCCTTGGGGAGGTAGTCCTTCATGACTTCCTCAGAGAACACCATGGTCCCGAAGCGGTCAGTAAGTTCGGCCATACGGAACTCCCTTCGTATCGGCACCGCGTGAGAAGCGGTGTTGATTACTAACGAACGAGTCATAGATTAGGCTCGTCGTGTTTCCGCAACATTACCGTTATGTTGCTGTCACGAAACCAATCAATGAGGTTACCGCATCGCGGCGGCGTTGCCGCCCTCAACAGCCAATCAACTGTATAAATTGCAGACCTCTCCCCATGGTTTAAGGGTAGTCAATTTGGGATGGGGCTCTATTAACTGGTATTTCGCATCAGATACCAGTCTTTATAGCCCCATCCTAGATTGACCGCTCTGCTATAGGGAATGTCGATAGCAAGGCATCTTTGATTGGTATCCCCGAATAGCGAGTGAAACTCCACCGTGACACAGTGGTGCTGTAGAATCCTTACAACACATCACACTATTACGTATCTAAAGGAGCACGATATGCGCGTCGACGAGGTTTTTAAGCAGGCGGCATCCCGAGGCACCGCGCCCGTTTCGTTTGAGATGTTCCCGCCTAAGGGCGAGCTTTCCCTCGACACGGCTCGCGAGGTGGCGGGCAATCTGTGCAAGCTTTCGCCGAGCTTTGTCTCGGTCACCTGCTCGGCCGGCGGCTCGGGCAACGGCGCCACCACCGCCCCCATCGCGCATATGATTACGAGCGAATTCAATACGCCCTCGGTGGCGCACCTTACCTGCGTGGGCCGCTCGCACGCCGATATCGTCGCCAAGATCGACGAATACCGCTCCGCCGGCGTAGAAAACATCCTGGCCCTGCGCGGTGATCTGCCCACTGGCGCGACCGAGGATGACAAGCCCGCCTCGGACTACGCCTACGCCCGTGACCTCATCCCCGAGCTTGTCGACGCCGGCTTTTGTGTGGGCGCCGCGGCCTACCCCGAGGGCCACATTGCCTGTGAGGACCTCAACGCTTCGGTCGAATACCTCAAGCAAAAACAGGACGCCGGCGCGAGCTTCTTTGTGACGCAGCTCTTCTTTGACAACGAGTGCTTCTACCGTTTTCGCGAGCTTGCCGACAAGGCGGGCATCACCGTGCCCATTACCGCGGGCATCATGCCGTTTATGGGCAAGTCGCAAATCAGCCGCATGGTCTTTATGTGCGGCGCGTCGCTGCCCTCCCCCGTCATCAAGATTCTCGCCAAGTACGAGAACGACCCCGAGAGCCTGCAGGCAGCCGGTGTAGATTATGCCGCCCGTCAGCTTTGCGACCTTAAGGAGCACAGTGCCGCCGGTCTGCACCTGTACACTATGAATCGTCCTGCGATCGCCGCGACCATTATGGAGCGCCTGGGGTAATGGAAAAACCGCACATCGATACAACCGCTGTCGAAGTGCCGGCCGACCTTGCGTCGCCGGCGCTTTACCGTATCGACGCTGCCCACCACCCTCGCATCGACCGTGCCGAGATGTTGCGTTATCTGGGCTACGGCGGCCAGCAGATTGAGCCCGAGCTGTCACGACGAATTGAGCTTGTCGTTGAGCGTCTGGAGCTAGACATTGAGCCCCGTGGCGTGCGCCGCGTATTTGCCATCGATGCCACGGGCGTCGATGAACAGGGCGAGCCTTGCATTCGCTTGGTTGGCACCAACGTTGAGCTGCGGGGTCGCGACATCTATCGACATCTCAAAGATGCCCGCTTTGCCGCGCTCATGGCATGCACCCTCGGCATGGACGCCGAGCGTCGCCTGCGTACCACGGGAGCCCAGCAGCCCCTAGAGGGAGCCGTGCTCGACGCTGCATGCTCTGCCTATGTAGAAGCCGCCGTCGAGCAGATGGACCAGCAGGTCAAGGCTGCGGCCGCCGCACACGGACTCGCCGGTAACTGGCGCTTCAGTCCCGGCTACGGCGACTGCCCGCTTACGGCCCAGCGCTCGATCGTGGCTGCACTCAACGCCACGCGGCTCATTGGGCTTACCGTCACACCGACCAGCCTGCTCATGCCCACCAAGAGCGTGACCGCGGTGATCGGCCTGTTTGATGGCGAGGTCCACGACGCCCAGAGTCGCCCCACCTGCACTATCTGCCGCATGCGTAAGCACTGCCGCTTCCGCGCCGCCCACACCACCTGCTATTCCAGCCACTAGGAGCCCACCGATGTTTACCCCGCTTATCACTCATGATTCTGACGGTGCTGCGCTGGCGGCTCCCGTTGATGCCGCACGCCGCAAAGGCGCTGCATACAAGACGCGCACAATCGACGACCTTCGCATTAAGAACGATCGTCTGCGCGCCGCCATCGAGGGCACGGGACACCTGCTGTTCGACGGCGGCATGGGCACCATGCTGCAGGCGGCCGGCATGAAAGCCGGAGCCCTGCCCGAGCTGCTCAACTTTGAGGAGCCCCAGGTCATCACCGATATTCAGCGTCAGTACGTCGACGCCGGCTGTGACGTGATCACCGCCAACACCTTAGGTGCCAACGCCCACAAGCTCGACGGCGCCGCCACCGTTGCAGACGTCTTTGCCGCGGCCGTCACCTGCGCCCGCGTGGCCGGCGCCCGCTACGTCGCCGGCGACATCGGCCCCATCGGCGCCCTGCTGCGCCCCCTGGGCACCCTCAGCTTTGACGAGGCCTACGACCTTTTTGCCGAGGAGGTGCGCGCCGGCGTCGCTGCGGGTGTGGACCTCTTTATTATCGAGACTATGACCGATCTTGCCGAGATCAAGGCGGCAGTCCTCGCCTGCCGCGAGAATTCTGACCTGCCCGTCTTTGCCACCATGACCTTTGAGGAAGACGGCCGCACCTTCTTGGGCACGAGCCCCGAGGTCGCCGCCATCACCCTTGACGCCATCGGCGCCGACGTCCTGGGCATCAACTGCAGCCAGGGCCCGGCCGAGCTCCGAGGACTCGCCGCGCGCATGCTCACCGTCACCGACAAGCCCGTTATGGTGCAGGCCAATGCGGGACTGCCCCGCGTGGACGATGACGGCAATACCGTCTTTGATATCCAGGCACCCGAATACGCCGAGGCCGTCGCCGGCATGATCGAGGACGGCGTGAGCGTCGTCGGCGGATGCTGCGGCACCACGCCGGCGCACATGGCGGCACTTCGCACCCTCATCGACAACCACACGCCCTGCACGCGTCACCGCAAGCCCAGCATGTCGGTCACGAGCGCCCAGACGGTCGTGGACCTCCCCTGCGACGGCCACAAGATCGCCGTCATCGGCGAGCGCATCAACCCCACCGGCAAAAAGCGCCTGCAGCAGGCCCTGCGCGACGGCGACCTGGACTACGTCGTGAGCCAGGGCATCAGCCAGCAGGAGCAGGGCGCCGACATCCTGGACGTCAACGTCGGCCTGCCCGAGATCGACGAGGTCAAGGTCATCCAGCAAGCGACCGAGCAGCTCCAAGGCTCCACGCTGCTGCCACTGCAGATCGACTCCACCGACCCCGCCGCCGTCGAGGCCGCCGTGCGCCGCTACGCCGGCAAGCCCATCATCAACTCGGTTAACGGCAAGCAGCAGATCATGGACGAAATCTTCCCGCTGGTCGCCCACTATGGCACCAACGTCGTCGGCCTCACGCTCGACGAGGGCGGCATCCCCGATACCGCCGAGGCTCGCTTCGCCATCGCCGAGCGCATCGTGACCGAGGCCGCCCGCTACGGCATCGGCCCGGACCGCATCCTCATCGACTGCCTGGTCATGACCGCCTCGACCAACCAGCGCCAGGCTGAGCAGATCCTGCGCGCCATGTCTATGTGCAAGGAGCGCCTGGGCGTCAAATGCGCACTCGGCGTATCGAACATCAGCTTTGGCCTGCCAGCCCGCCCGCTGCTGGGCTCGGTCTTTTTGGCTGCCGCTTTTGGCGCGGGCCTGGACGCCCCCATCATGAACCCAGGTTCCAAGCGCTTTATGGATACCGTCTACAGCTATCGCGTGCTGAGCGTCGAGGACGAGGGCTCGACCGGATACATCGAGCGCTACGCCGGCTGGACCGATCCGTATAAGATTGCCGCCAACCCGGCGGCCGCCCAGTCAGCATCGATCGATGCCGCGCCTACCGCAAGCACCACCGCAAGCGCCGATGACGACCCCATCCGCCACATGGTCGTCTCGGGACGCAAGGGCGAAATCGCGGCCGAGACCGAACGCCTGCTGGCCGACCACGACGCCATGGACCTCATCAACGACCACTTTATCCCCGCCCTCGATGAGGTCGGAGTCCTCTTTGACCAGGGCAAGTTCTTCTTGCCGCAGCTCATGGCCTCGGCCGAGGCCGCGCGCGTGGGCTTCGATACCATCAAACGCCTGATGCCCGCCGGCGAGATTGCCGACAAGGGTAAGATCTGCGTGGCCACCGTCAAGGGCGACATCCACGACATCGGTAAGAACATCGTCAAGATGCTGCTCGATAACTACGGCTATACCGTCTTTGACCTTGGCCGCGACGTCGATCCGCAGGAGGTGCTCAAAACCGTCAAGGAGCGCGACATTAAGCTCGTCGGCCTCTCGGCGCTTATGACCACCACGGTCGTCGCCATGGAGGAGACCATCAAGCTGCTTCATGCCGAGGTCCCGGGCGTCAAGATTATCGTGGGCGGCGCCGTGCTCACCCCCGAATACGCCAAGCAGATCGGCGCAGACTACTACGCCAAGGATGCCGCCGAAAGCGCCCGTATCGCCGAAGAGGTCTTTGGACGGTAACACAACGGAAACAACCCCGCACCAAAACGTGCCGCATGCGCCACTTGGCACGTGCGGCACGTTAGAATAGAGGGGACTATGCTCGTTTTGGCAGATAGGAGCGCAAGGATGGCGATCACGCCCGCAGAAATCGCGGAAACCCGCGGCATGGTTGAGGAGCAGAACCTCGACATCAGGACCATCACCATGGGTGTTTCGCTCATGGGTTGCGGTGACGAGAACCTCGACCGCATGTGCACGAAGATCTACGACCACGTGACGCACACGGCCGAGCACCTGGTCGAGACCGCCGAGAACCTCGAGCGCGAGTACGGTATCCCCATCGTCAACAAGCGCGTTTCCGTCACCCCGGTGGCGCAGATTGCCGCATGCTGCAAGGATGAGGACCTCACCCCCATCGCGCACGCCCTCGACCGCGCGGCAGAGACGCTCGGCATCGACTACCTGGGCGGCTTCTCCGCGCTCGTCCAAAAGGGCATCGGCGACGCCGACCGCCGCGTCATCCAGTCCATCCCCCAGGCGCTCGCTACCACCAGCCGCGTCTGCTCCAGCGTCAACGTCGCCAGCCTGCGCGCCGGCATCAACATGGACGCCGTGCTCATGGCAGCGCAGACCATCATCGATGCCGCCAAGCTTACGGCCGATGAGGATTCCGTCGGCGCCTCCAAGTTTGTCTGCTTTGCCAACATGGTCGAGGACTCCCCGTTTATGGCGGGCGCCGTCCACGGCGGCGGCGAGGCCGACGCCGTCATCAACGTAGGCGTCTCGGGCCCCGGCGTGATGGCCGCAGCCCTGGAGAAACTGCCCGATTCCGCATCGATGATGGAAGTCGCCGAGAAGATTAAGCAGACTGCCTTTAAAATCACCCGTGCCGGCGAGCTCATGAGCCGCGAGGCCGCCCATCGTCTGGGTGTCGAGAAGGGCATTGTCGACCTGTCGCTGGCACCTACGCCTGCCATCGGCGACTCCGTTGCGCGCATCCTCGAGATTATCGGCGTGGGCACCTGCGGTGGCCCCGGCACGACCTGCGCGCTCGCCATGCTCAACGATGCCGTCAAGAAGGGCGGCGTCATGGCCAGCTCCAGCGTGGGCGGA
Source organism: uncultured Collinsella sp. (assembly GCA_905202925.1). Lineage (GTDB taxonomy): Bacteria > Actinomycetota > Coriobacteriia > Coriobacteriales > Coriobacteriaceae > Collinsella. Next base: position 211,558 of record CAJKTW010000002.1, read on the forward strand.
CTCTCGGGCGCCTTTATCCCCGTGTCCGAGGACGCCGGCATGATCGCCGCCGTCGAGGCCGGCGCGCTTTCGCTCGAGAAGTTCGAGGCCATGACCTGCGTGTGCTCCGTTGGCTTGGACATGATCGCCATCCCCGGCGACACCCCGGTCGAGACCATCGCCGGCATCATCGCCGACGAGATGGCCATCGGCGTCATCAACAACAAGACCACGGCCGTCCGCGTGATCCCTGCCATCGGCAAGGGCGTGGGCGACTGCGTCGAGTACGGCGGCCTGTTCGGCCGTGCACCCATCATGCCGGTGAACCCCAACGCCGGCACCGTGCTTGCCCATCGCGGTGGACGCTTCCCGGCACCGCTGAACTCGCTCAAGAACTAGCTGAGGGGTGCTGGCGAGGAGCCCCGGGGAGGGCAAATATATAAGGTCGCCTGCTCGGACAGTCCTGACTCGCACGGAGAGCACATTAAGTGCTCTCCGGCTCGTGCGGAACTCGCGATCGACCTTATATATTTGTCCTCCCCGGGGCTCCCGCACAACGGGACCTCAGTTGGGTTCTATCCCGGTTGCAGTTGCTTCGCTCCTGCACCACTTGGCTGGTGCGGCGTTTTGGCGTTGGAACGGTTCTTTTTCTGATATATGCTTGTTGCGGCTCTTCTTTTGGGAGGGGCCGCTTTTTTTGTTGTGTGAGGAGGTTGGCCCGTGGTTGATGGGGAGATTCGTTCTGAGCTGCTTGCTGCGGATTGGAATGGCGAATGGATGCGTCTGCAGGCCGCTCGGCATCGGGCTGATGATTCTTTTGAATGGGATAAGCGGGCTCGGCATTTTCGGCCGCTTGAGACTGCTCCGTATGCCCGGGACTTTATGAAGCTGTTGGCGTTAAAGCCTGGTGAATCGGTGCTTGATATGGGGTGTGGGGCTGGGTCGATTGCCATTCCGCTTGCTCAGGCTGGGCATCCTGTGATTGCTGCTGACTTTTCCCCTGCTATGTTGGGCACGCTTGATGCTGGCATTGAGTACTATGGACTCGAGGATCGCATTACACCGCTTGAGCTTGCTTGGGATGATGACTGGGATTTGGTTGGACCGGTCACGAAAGCGGTAGATGTTGCCTTTGCCAGTCGTTCTGTCACCACGACCAACCTAAAAGGCGCGCTTGCCAAGCTTGATCGAACGGCTCGTCGGCGTTGTGCTGTTACGATGGTCGCCAACTCCAGCCCACGCTATGACCTGCACCTGATGAACGCCATCGGTGCCTCGGTTACCTGCAGTAATGGCTTTGTGTATGCCTTTAATATCCTCGTTCAGATGGGTGCCCTGCCGCAGGTTACGTACTTTGAATCGCCTCGTCGCGATACCTTCGATAGCCTTGAGGCGGGCGTGGCGGACTTCTCCCGCATGCTCGAGCGCGGTAACGAGGATAAGATCGACCGTCTGCGCGACTACGTTGCTCAGCATATGACTGAAAATCCCCATGCTGGCGAGCCGGGGTCCAAGGGCGTGCCGCAGGGACGCTACATGCTCGACCACGTCCGCAAGGTCCGTTGGGCGTTTATTGCATGGGAGCCGGTCTCTTAGGGCCGTCCATAGACCGCTTTCGGCCGCCGTACACGTCCGCCTGTAACCCGCGCTGTTCTCCCGCTCGGCATCCGCATTCTTTTTGAACTGGGCAAACACGCCCCACACCGCGCCGTTCCTGCGCTATCGTGGGACAGCTCACGTAGATTAAGGCCCCATCGCGGGGCGCCCCATACATAGAAAGCGAGAACCCATGGCACTGACAGGAGCCCAGGTCAAGCAGCTTCGCAGCATGGCCCATCACCTCAACCCCGCCATCATCATCGGCAAGTCCGATATCAACGAGGGCACCGTCGAGCAGACGGTCGCCTACCTGGAGAAGCACGAGCTCGTTAAGTGCTCCGTGCTGGACGGCTCCAGCCTTTCCGCCCGCGAGGCCGCCGAAGAGCTCGCCGATCGCTGCCATGCCGAGGTCGTCCAGGTTATCGGCCGCAAGTTCTCGCTGTATCGCGAGTCCTCGCGCAAGGATATCGAGAAGATTAAGCTCGTCTAAGAGCCAACGATCCGGCGAGCCAACATACATTAAGCTTGCGAGCGTCCGAGCAATTCGGACGCTCATTTTTTATCGCTCGACGAGCACGCGGTTGAGCCTGCCCTCCACCAAGCGCTCGTACAGACGCCGCGTCTCGGGCTCGGGCACGCCATTGACCTGCTCCCTCAGGTGATGCATATGTCCACTGTACAGCTCGACGATATCGCGTCGTCGCCCCGCCGCACCGTAGACGCGCATAGCGCAACGCACCATGTCCTCGCGCGCCGTCTCTTGCCGCAGCCCCGACTCCACCAGCCATACCGCCGACTGCAGGTCGTTTTCTTCTAGGGCGGCATTCGCGCCCCGAATCATGCAGTCGATATACTTCGATTCCATAATGCGTCGCATACGCAAAAAGTAGGTGGGATTACAGCCATTGGGAACATACAACGGGCCGGCGTAGAGTTGCTCGATCTTAAGGCACAGCTCGACCAGATGGGGTCCGCGCGCACCTGTGCGATTTCCCAAAACTTCGCGGCTTATCTGATCAAACAACCGCACGTCAGTCTTGACGTAATCGCCGTTAAGCCCAATGCACTCGTTTTGGATCAGCACACACGACTTGCCGTCCGGTGTCGGCCCCAAGGCCGAACGCAGGCGCGATATCGTCGAGTACAGATTGTTACGAGCGCTATTGAACTCGGCATGGGGCCACAGCTCCATAGCCAGCGTCTCGCGGTCGACCAGCGCATCCATACCCAGCGCAAGCCGCTCGGCAAGCGTCGCCGCTTTCTTGCGGCGCCACATCTTATCCGTGATGGGAAACCCGTCGCGCTCGGCGCGAAACGCCCCAAACATGCGGATCTCGATATGGCCAATCGCATCGACACCCTCGGCATCACCGGCCTGGAACAGACGCTCGCCTTCGCCCTCAAAGTCGTCACGCAGCGAATATCGCGACAGCTCGCGCACCGGGAGCTTCTTTCGAATTCTAGCAGCCGGCTCACCCAGACAATGCATCGCAAGACGCGCAAACAGCCGATACGACGGATCCAAAATCCCTGGGCGGTTCATGGACATCCAGGCTGCAAGGTCGCTATCTCGGCCCGCACAGGCCAAATGCAGCGCCACCATCCAAGCCTCGGCACCACCGACCTGCGTCCGACTCAAATCGAGCAGCTCTGCCTCTTCGCGCACCGATACCATCGATGTATTGCGTAAGTACGCCGCGCGCTCTAGCAGCAGTGCGTTGTCGCGTATGTATCCAATCGATTCCTCGGCAAGCCTGAGCACCTGCACCGCACGGAATTTGGCATTGACCGGACGCCCCTCGGCCAGCGACTGCCAGCCTTCCAGTATCAAGCCAAACAACTGGACTTGATTGTCACGCACGCGCACGGCAAAACGGTCGAGCTCATTGAATGCCTGCTCGTCGGTCACCGGCATGCCGGCAAGCAGGCGCCGCGCCGATAACACCATGCGCACCCAGATGGCGAGCGCTCGGATTCCACGCGCTTCGAGTGCCTCGAGCGTCAGGGCCATCTCGTCATCACGCTCATCGACCCCCGCATACGATCCATCAAATAGCTCCGTCAACATGCGGTCCGCCCGCACAAACGTCCCCGCGATATCGAGCTCGCAATCGTAGGCCTTATCCGTTTTGAGCCCCGCGAGGATCTCACCGCCCTTCGCCCGCTCGGTCAGCCCATGCTTTATCTCGACATGAGCGGACAGCATGTCGAGTGCGGCACAAGACGCCTCACTTTCCAACGCTGTACGGCTTGCCGGAAGCCCCAGACCGCTATCTCCATAACAGGCGGCCGTAAACGCGTGCGCCACCTTCCACGACACGGGATCGAGCTCGCAAATCGCTTGCTCGCCCGCACGCTCGATAATTGAGGCCATATACCGCGCGAGCTTTGTATTGGAGACGCTCACCGCCGCCAGATAGATGCCGAGCGCCTCGTCAGGCGTCGGCTCCGATGCCTGGCCATCTGCCTCGGACTTTCCCAGCGCCGCGCGGCAGACATCCCCTCCATGCCCTGTCAGGGCCAGATCGACCCCATACTGCCCGGCAAACTCCAACACCGCACTGCGGTCCAAAAACGCGTCGGCGAGGTCCATCGCGATATCGCAGCGCCCCGCTTTAATCAATATACGCGCCGCCCGCACAACGAGTTCGGGGCGAATTTCGGCGACCAGCTTGCGCAATCGTAGGCGTGCGTTGTCCTCGGTACCCAAGCAGGTAAAGCTCCGGTCTGCCGGATCAACGCCAAAAATGGGATAATCGCGGACAAGATAGGACTGGTCAATCGCCGAAAGCCTAACACCGCAAGCCTCGAGCTCCGAAATATTGCCCTCACCCATTAAGACCATCAAGCATGCCACGCTAAACAGGGCGTTGTTCTCGAGCGAAGCCAGATCGACAAGTGCCGCGCCATATACGTTGACAATCTCGTTTTCGAGCAGACCGGCTACGTCGCCTTGGCCATACAGACCCGTCTGCAATGCCGAAACGAGCTCGGGCACGCCCTGCGTAAGCTGATAAAAGTCGAGCGATGTGCTGATCGAAAACGCCGATGCCCACGCCGAATACTCATAGGCATGTACCTTGAGCATCTGCGCATTGATCTTAACCGAATCGCCCAGCCCATGAATCAGTTGACGATTTGAAGGACGGCAGGAGATAAAGACCCCTACCCCCATAGCGCGCAGGCCGCGAATCCTGTCGATAAGGTCTTCGGTATCGTGCTGATCGAGGTTTGGCACATTATCAATCGCGATAAGGGAGTGCGGTTTGTCTTTGAGTTCTTCGGTAACCACCTCGAGCTGCATAAACACCTCGCGCCCAGTGGCGCGATCGGCCTCGATAATCCGCACGGGGCCTCGCGTCGGGTCGCATTTAACCTCATGGGTGTACTGCAGCAGCACCGAAGTCTTCCCAAACCCGTCGGGCGCATAAAGAACCACGATGCCGGCCTTTCGGCCCTTGGCGAGAAGCTCATTCATCAAGCGTTCGCGTCGCACCATATAGCCTCCGCCCAGCGGCATCAGCTCGAGGTCGTCTATACTGCCCAAATCGTTTACCATGCCCGCTCCTCAACTCGACCGTATGGACACTGTAGCCGCAAGACCATACAAGCCGCGCTATGAATAGAGCAACCTTGTGTTTTAGGTTGTCTTTTGGTACGCAAGCGGCAAGTTTTTGTACAGCGAGGGCCGATTCTTATTAATCCCCCGACTAATCGGTCTTTAAGCAGGTAAATGAGCTTGTCAGCTTGTCCCATCTAAGCGGCAGTGTAACGCAAATGAACAAGGTTCAGCCATGTCATTCAACTCGCCTAGCACCCGCTACCGTCTACGACCTTTTAGTGGCATTTTTGCATAGAATCTGGTATGGAATGAATCAAGCTGTTTGACATCCGGCATTCGCCAAGCTTGCGGCAAGATTTTGGTCAAGCGGGCGGAAAGGGATAGCAAAAAGGCCCCCGCAAAGCGGAGGCCTTAGGCAAGGCTATGTCGAGGTGCAGGATTCGCGCTACTCGCAGAGCGAAAGGGCGGCCTCGTCGGCAACGACAACGCAGTTGGTGTGCAGCTGCAGGATCGAAGCCGGGCACGCGGGCGTAACCGGGCCATAGCACATGTCATGCACGGCCTGAGCCTTGGCCTCGCCGTTGGCGACGACCAGGATCATGCGGGCATACATGATGGTCTGGGTGCCCATGGTGTAGGCCTGACGGGGAACGTCGTCGATGCTGTCGAACAGGCGGCTGTTGGCCTGAATGGTGCTCTCGGTGAGGTCGACGCAGTGCGTGCCCTTGGAGAAGTGGTCATCGGGCTCGTTGAAGCCGATGTGGCCGTTGTTGCCAATGCCGAGCAGCTGCAGATCCGGGTAACCGGCGGCGGCGACGATCTTGTCGTACTCAGAGCAGGCAGCGGCGGCGTCGGGGTTGGAACCGTCGGGCACATGCGTGTTGTTCAGGTCGATGTTGATGTGATCGAAGAAGTTCTCACGCATAAAGTAGTGATAGCTCTGGGGATCGTCGTGCGAAAGGCCGCGATACTCGTCCAGGTTGTATGTGCTGACCTCGGCAAAGTCGACGTCGCCCTTCTCGTACCAAGCAGCGAGCTGCTTGTAGGCACCGATCGGGGTGGAGCCGGTGGCAAGGCCCAGCACACAGTCGGGCTTGAGGATAACCTGCGCCGAGATGATATTGGCGGCCTTGCGGCTCATATCCTCGTAGTCTTTAGCTTTAATGATCTTCATTACGCGTCCTTTCTCGTACAAGAGAGGCAAGGCTCCCCTTACAAGCACTTGCCCGCGGCCCGCGTCGGCCGCAACCAACGTGTGCGGCCACCAGGGCGAGGTCGCGTAATGTATGTGTCTCGTGTCTAGCCGCGTCGAGGCCCCTGCCCGTCCACGGTGACCCGAAGCCTTTTAGCTTCGGACAAATCCCATCTTGCCACGGAGGGCGTCCTCTTTCAAGGGCGCCCTCCGTAAACGTGTTTGAATTGTAGGCTAATGGCCACGTGCACTTGCTAGCGCTCGCGAGCAACGATGAGCTGGTCCATCTCTTCGACATGCACGCCAACGGAGCCCTTGATGCTCGAGAACTCAACAGAGTTGCACACCAAGATGGGAACCGTCACATCGTAGCCCTCGGCAGCAATTGCCTCGCGATCGAACTCAATGAGCACATCGCCCTTATGGACGATGTCACCCACTTGCGCATGTACGGTAAAGTGTTTGCCCTCGAGCTGAACAGTGTCCAAACCAACGTGGATGAGCACGTCCAAGCCATCGACCGTGTTAAGCGCAACAGCGTGTCCCGTAGGAAAAATGGCCTCGACCTTGGCGTCTGCCGGCGCAATCACGCGCGTGCCGGTAGGCTGAATCGCCACGCCCTGGCCCAAAAGGCCGGTGGCAAATGTCTGGTCGTTTACCTCGGAAAGCGGAATGACGTCGCCCGAGATGGGAGCATCCAGCGTAAGGACTCGACCACGCATACCAAAAGACCTTAGGACTTTAGTGAACATGCTCCCCCTCGGACATACCAATTGACCAAAATAGCCTTAACAGTTTACCACTTGGCACTCGTTTTTGACCATTAGGGAAGTTCGCGCTTGACAACCTCGACGATGTCGTCGACAACGCGCTGGGTCAGCTCGTGCGTCTCGGCCTCGGCCATAACGCGGACCAGCGGCTCGGTACCGCTCGGACGCACCAGAATGCGACCGCGGCCGTCAAGTTCCTTCTCGGCACCAGCGACGGCATCCCAGATGGGCTGGCAATCATCCAGACCAGCCTTGTTGTCGGAATGCACGTTGACGAGTACCTGCGGGTACTTCTTCATGATGCCGGCAAGATCGGTGAGGGTACGACCGGTGCGCTTGAGCACGGCCAGCAGCTGCAGAGCCGTCACCAGACCGTCACCGGTGGTGTTGTGCTCCAGGAAGATGATGTGGCCGGACTGCTCGCCGCCGATGACGGCGCCATCCGCGAGCATACGCTCCAGAACGTAGCGATCGCCCACGGCGGTCTGAACCATCTCGAAGCCCTGCTCCTTCATAGCGATGGAGAAGCCCAGGTTGCACATGACGGTCGAGACGATCTCGGAGTTGGCGAGCTTGCCGCGGGCGGCGAGGTCAGAACCGCAGATAGCCAGGATGTAGTCACCGTCGATCTCATTGCCCTCGCTGTCCACGAACAGTACGCGGTCGGCGTCGCCGTCGTGGGCCAGGCCGATATCGGCGTGGGTGCGCAGCACGAGCTCGCGCAGGGGCTCAAGGTGAGTGGAGCCGCACTCGACATTGATGTCGGTGCCGCAGTATTCGGTGTTGATGGCATGGACCGTGGCACCCAGGCGCTGCAGCGCGGCGGGCGTGGTCTGGCAAGAGGCGCCATGGCCGCAGTCGACGGCAACGACTAGGCCATCGAGCCTCAGGCCATCAAGTGTATCGATGGCGTGGTCGACGTATGCCTTGCGAGCGTCCTTCATCTTGATAATGTGGCCCACGCCGGCGCCAGTCGGCAGCGTATCGGCAGCCATGGCTTCCTCGGACATGACCCAGGCGCTGATCTCTTCCTCGACAGCATCGGGAAGCTTCATACCCTTGCGGCTAAAGAACTTGATGCCGTTGAACTCCGGCGGATTGTGCGAAGCGGAGATGACGATGCCGCCGTCGAGCTCGTTCTGAACGGTGAGCAGCGCCACGGCGGGCGTGGGGATGACGCCGCAGCAATGCGGACGGCCGCCCTCGGCCATGATGCCGGCGGTCAGAGCGCTCTCGAGCATGGTGCCCGAAAGACGCGTGTCGCGGCCGACGCAGATATCCGGACCAAGGAACTTGGTCGCCGCGCGGCCCAAGCGAAACGCGAGGTCGCACGAGAGGTCGGCATTGGCGACGCCACGGACGCCGTCGGTACCGAAGATGTTCTGGGGCATAGGATCGCTCCTTCCCTAGCAGGCGATATGCAACCGCCCACCCTAGTCGAAAAAGAAAAGCGGGACCCGCCGAGGAATCGGCAGGCCCCGCTTGTACATTGTATCTCGAAAGGAGATAAAACCTTAGCGCTTGGAGAACTGGGGAGCGCGGCGGGCCTTCTTGAGGCCGTACTTCTTGCGCTCGACCACGCGAGCATCGCGCGTAAGGAAACCGGCCTTCTTGAGGTCAGCACGGTAGTCGCCAGCGTTCAGAAGAGCGCGAGCGATGCCCAGACGCAGAGCGCCGGACTGACCGGAGATGCCGCCGCCATCGCACAGAGCGATAACGTCGAACTGACCGGCGGTGTCGGTCACCTTGAAGGGAGCAAGGGCGTTCTCAACGAGCTGATGACGGCCGAAATACTGCTCGGCGTCACGCTTGTTGATGGTCACCTTGCCGGTGCCGGGGACGAGACGGACGCGGGCGACGGCGTTCTTACGACGGCCGGTACCCTGGTAGACAACGGTGTTCTCAGCCATCTTTAAGCCTCCAGCTCAATCTTCGTGGGGTTCTGGGCAGCATGCGGATGCTCGGCACCAGCGTAGACCTTAAGCTTGGTCATCTGGGCACGGCCGAGGGTGGTCTTGGGCAGCATACCGCGAACGGCGCGCTCGATGACCTTCTCCGGGTGCTTCTCCATAGCCTGGCGGAAGCTCTCAGCCTTGAGGCCGCCGTTGTAGCCGCTGTGGCGATAATAGGTCTTCGTGTCGGCCTTGTTACCGGTAAGCTGGACCTTATCGGCGTTGATGACGACAACGAAGTCGCCGCAGTCGCTGTTGGGCGTGAACTGGGGCTTGTTCTTACCGCGCAGGATCATTGCGATCTGGGTGGCAAGACGGCCCAGGACAGCACCATCGGCGTCGACGAGAACCCAGTTGCGCTGGACCTCGCCCTGCTTGGCGTAGTGAGTCGATTTCGAAATCACTTAGACTCCTCCATGTACAGTACGTGTTGTTACAGAGATTCACGGGGCTCTGCAAGTAACCCGTCCATATTACCCCGCCCGCCGTACGAGTCAACAGGTATTTTGGCTCCGACCAGAGTTTCTGCACATGTCATCCACGAGCCGTGATGTCGCAGCGTTAACGCTCGACAAACGCCTCGATATCTCCCAGCAAGCGCTTTGCCTCCTGACGGCCCTGGATATACAGGTCCAAAAGCTTTGCCGGATCGTGCTCGACATGGCCGACCTCGACCGGCTTTTGCGGAGCAATGACCAGCGCGCGGCCCTCGCGCTCATACTTCCACAGGTGCATGCGCTGGAGGTTATAGCGGTCGTGGCGCGTCTCGATAGCCTCGAGCAGATAGGGGTAGTCGACATAGCGGGCGCGCGCGGCAGGCATAAACTCGTAGGGCTTTTTCTCGTACGAGCGGTCCTGCGTGACAATGACAACCGCGCGATCGAAGCCCGCCTCCTCCAGCACGTGCTCGATGGGGACCGAATCGGCTACGCCGCCGTCGACGTATTTGTGCCCGTCGATCTCGACCGGCGGCGTCACCAGCGGCAGCGACGTCGAGGCACGCACGGCATCGAGGTCGAGCACGGCGCTTTTGACCGGCAGGTAGGCAGCGGTTCCAAACAGCATGTCCGTCGCGACGGCGTACATCTCGATAGGGCTGGCGTCGAACGTCTCGTTATCAAAGGGATCCAGGCGGTCCTGGATATCGTTGAAGATAAAGTCGTAACCCACGATGGAGCCCGTGGATGCGAAGGATGCGGCACCCATGTAGCGGTTGTCATTGCAGAAGGTCAGGTTGATGCGATTGACGCGACCGATCTGGTGCGACTTGTAGTTGACGCCGTTGAGCGCACCGGCCGAAACGCCGTACACCGCCGGAATTTCGACACCGGCCTCCATGAGAACGTCGAGCACGCCGGCGGTAAACTGCCCACGAAAACTGCCACCCTCCAAGACGAGCGCGACCTTGCCGGCGTTCTTTGCCTTATCTTCTGCAGTCATATTGACCTCCTGCGATTGCGTTTTGGCTTTCTTCTACCCAGTTTTGGGATGGAGGGCGCATGGGTTTTGGAGTTGAGGGGGCGGCTGGCGGAAAGCACGTCCCGTTCTGAGGGGCGATTCCGGGATGCGCTTTCCGCCTGGGTTGCCATGGGGAAAGCATGTCCCACTCTACGGCTCGATTCCGGGTCGCAGCTTCCACTTGAGGCGTCATCCGGAAAATGTATCCCATTCCGAGCTTAGATTCCGGGATGCGGTTTCCGCCTGGGCAGTCATTGGGAAAACGCGTCCCACTCTGCGTCACTGAGGCGTTTTCTTTACGCCCGCGCCCTGCATAGAGTTCGATTCTCCGCGGTACGGGGGATCCGTTGATGCTGGGCAAGGCCAGCTGAAATTCGATAAACATCGCATCTATATTGGGCTGAAGCTTTGCGCGAAGAATCCGCGTGTTTGCTTCGCGAACACGCACCGGCTTCGGCCGCCTGCCGGCGTCCTCGCCCGCGGGCTAAAAACGCTTACGCGTTTTCCTAACGCCCGCGCCCTGCATAGAGTTCGATTCTCCGCGGTGCGGACTAGAAATAAAAATGCAGGTAGATACGAATATCTACCTGCCTGTTACTTATGGTGGAGGCGCGGAGAATCGAACTCCGGTCCACGAAAGCCCCCTGATTGGCATCTCCAAGCTCAGTCGCTGGTTTAGTCTCGGACGCTTTGCGCGCAGCGACACGCTCGCGGCATCCCAACCGGTTCGGTCTTAGCCCGCGCCATACCGATTACGTGCGCAGGAGCATTCCCCTAACATGACGTCGCGCCGGTGTCGGGGAAATCACCGGGTTGACGCGCCGCTATAAACTAAGCAGCGAGAGCCATAGGCTCAAAAGAAGAGTTGTTGTCAATTCAATTTGACGGTACCCCTGTTTAACGAGGCGAGGAGACCTCGGCTTGCTTCCTCTCTCAGAGCTATCGTGTCGAAACCAGTCGCCCCCGAATGTCGGGAAAGTCTGGATGGCATTGGGTACGAGCACCCAACGCCCGTCGACTTTTCAAGGAACATGCGGGGCGAGCCCCGCTTGTGGAGTGTTATCTTACCACGTTCTGAAAGCGGACAGCTGTTCTATGCACGAGCTGTGAAGACCCCAATGTGCGCCACACTTCGCACTTTTGCTACCGATCGCGTCACGTATATTTTCGCCAAGCAAAATTGACCCGTCGAAAGGACCGTTATGGATACCAAGCAGCAACTCGTCAATGCCCTCGCAGGCCTGGGCTCAACCATTACCGAAGCTATGGATGTCATCGAGGGCTTTGTCCCCTGCGGACATCCCGCCCTCACGGTATCGAACGCACTCGTCGCGCTGGACGTTGACGATGATGCAGCTCTCGCCCAGCAGCTTGAGACCGTCGAGGGCTTTATCGACCACGTGAGTGAGAACCGCGGCGTGGCCGCCTACCACGGTATCGAGGTCGAGCTCGCGGGTCCCAAGGCCGATCTGTTCGCAGCAATCCGCGAGGTAGGCGCCCTTATGCAGACCGCAGGCGTCAAGAACACCCAGGTCAACGAGTGGGTCTACCGCAGTCTGGCAGCACTCGACAGCTCCAACGAAAAGGCAGCCGAGCAGCTCGCAGAAAGTCCCACCATCAAGGCCGAGCTTTTGTAAATAGCAGACGCGGGCCCCTTGGCGCATCGTCGTCCAAGGGGCCCGCGAACAGCTCGCGTCAACCGATAGCCGTGCCGCCGCGTTTGGCCAAAGCAAGAATCGGCATCATTTGACGAGGTGTCTTTGCTGCAAGATCGGCATGTTCGAGCAGTTTTCGATCGTTGGTCACCAAGTAATCAACCTGGGCGCGTTTGCATGCGGCGAGTACCAAGTTGTCCTCGTAATCGCGATGGAGCGCTAAGTATTTGTCGGCCAGCCAAAGGTCCGACGCATCTGCACCCACGGCCGTGGCGTTTTCGGTCATGTTCCGAACAAACGCCAGCGCCGCATCGCCAATCGCGCGGGCAGAAGCCTCGCCGAGCGCTCCCCCGCTGGCAAGAACGCTGCGCTTCAGTTCGTGCTGTACAACATACAGTACGTCCTTGGCGATATGCACCGGAAAGAACAGCAATGTCCCCGCCTCCGTCGCCTGCCCAATAAACGCGCGTGCGGCAAGCGACTCGGCATGGTCGGCGCAAAACGAATCAACCCATACGTTGGCATCCACCATTATTTTGAGGGGAGCCCCGCTCACAGGATCATCCCCTTTTGGCGATAGCGCTCGTCCATGGCTTCGGAATAGATTGTGTCCCAATCGCGATTGTCGGATACGGGCGACGTAGCGATGCCCAGGTCCGCGTAAAGCTGATCCGCCGCCGCCCATGATGCGGCGAACGGAGTATCGTGCGCGACGGTCTGCCGCCGGTCGTCGACGGCCGCAAGCACTTCCTCGCACTGCCCGCCACCCTGCGCGACCTTGGCCACCACCTTTTTGATGAGCTCGGGCAGTGACCCGCCCGAAAGCCGCAACGCTTCCTCCGCATGGTCCTTGACCTGGCGATCCACGCGAACGTTCACCTGCGCCATGCCGCTAACAGCACCCACGTTGATCCCGCTCCCTTCAATTGCTAGCCCCGCTAGCAACACTATATAGAGAAGCTAGCAAATGGTCAAATGCAAAAGGCCTGCGCCCGGACGACACCGATGCCGTCTGGGCGCAGGCCAGATAACGTGGGCGAACACGTCTGCTAACGCAGGTAAGCCTTCGCGTTGCTCAGGCTGTAGGCAATCGTCGAGCCGTTGTGCAGCAGTGACGACGTCTGCGGGGTAATCGCGCCGGTAATACCCAATGCCAACAGCGCCGAGTTGGTGAGCATCACCTTAGAGTAGGAGCTCGTCAGACGATCAATGAGGCCCTGGCTCATGCGGCGCAAACGCACGATCGCGGCCAGATCCGTGTCGGTCAGGATGATATCGGCGACCTCCTTGGCGATGTCGCTTCCGCCACCCATTGCCAGCCCCACGTCGGCCAAACCGAGTGCCGGCGAATCGTTGACGCCGTCGCCCACCATGGCAACGTGGCGCCCCTCACCCTTAATGCGCTCCACATAGGCGTACTTGTCCTCGGGCAGCAGCTCGGCCTTAAACTCGTCGACACCCGCCTCGCGCGCAATGCGCTCGGCCGTGCGCTCCGAATCGCCCGTGAGCATAACGACATGCTTGACGCCCAGCGCATGTAGGTCGGCGATGGCCTCACGGACGCCGGGCTTGAGCGGATCCTCGATGCCGAGCACGCCGACGACCTTGCCGTCGACCGCCAGATACAGCGGCGACAGGCCTTGCATCTGGAGCTCGATTTGCTCCTTGATGTCGGACTCGAGCTGCGCACCCTCGTCCTCAAATACAAAGTGCGCCGAACCGATAATGACGCGACGCCCCTCGATGGACGAAGCGATGCCGTGCGCCACGATGTACTCGACCGCGGCATGGCGCTCGCGGTGCTCGAGCCCGCGCTCGAGGGCGGCGTTGACCACGGCACGCGCCACCGGATGCGGAAAATGCTCCTCCAAGCAAGCGGAAAGGCGCAGGACCTCGTCCTTGCTCCAGCCATCTGTCGTCAGCACGCAAGCCAGGCGCGGCTGCGCCTCGGTAAGCGTGCCGGTCTTATCAAACACGATGGTGTCAGCCTTGGCAAACGACTCAAAGTACTTCGCGCCCTTGACCATGACGCCCATCTTGGCGGCATCGCTCATGGCGGTCATGACGGCGACGGAACCCGTGAGCTTGAGTGCGCACGAGTAGTCGACCATCAGCGCCGCCGAGGTCTTGATAAGGCTGCGCGTGGTGAGCGCAACCAGGCCCGCGAGCAGGAAGTTCCACGGGACGATCTTGTTGGCGAGGTCCTCCATATGCGACTGGCCCTCGGATTTGAGCGAGTCGGCCGTCTGCACGAGCGAGACGATCGAGCGCAGTTTGGTCTGCGCCGTGTTGGCGCGCACGCGCACCAAGATGCTGCCGTCTTCCACGACGGTACCGGCGAACACGTCGTCGCCCACGCTGCGCTCAACGGCCAGCGGCTCACCGGTCAGGGTCGCCTGGTTGACCATAGCGCTCCCCTGCTCGACGACACCGTCGATGCAAATGGACATGCCAGTGCGCACGGCGACCAGATCGCCGGGCTCAAGCTCGGTGGCGGCAACGCTTACCTCGGTGTCGCCGACGACCTTTTGCGCCTTGTCGGGTACATCGAGCAGCGAGTTAATGAGCTCGTTTTCGCTCATGGCGCGGGTGTAGTCCTCGAGCAGCTCGCCCACGTTGAGCAGGAACATCGTCTGGCCCGCGGTATCGACGTCGCGTTTGACAAACGAGATACCAATGGCCGAAGCGTCGAGCACAGGAACGGTCAGGCGTGGCTGCGCCAGCTCATGAAGGGCAGCGCGCAAAAATGCCATGTAACCGGCCACGACAAACACCGCACGTAGAGGCGTCGGCAGGAACCAGCGACGTGCGTAATGGGCGCCGACGAGTGTCGCCAGGTCCATAACGAGTTTGTGCTTGCGTGGCTCAAGCTGCATCACGTAGCCCGACTTGGCATCGGCAATAGCTTGAGCATCGAGTGCGCCCAGGGCGTCGAGCACGCTTGCGCGGCGCGGCTCATCGTATTCGAGCGCCATCTGGCCGATGCGGCCGTAGACGCGCACCTTGTGCACGCCGTCGATGTCGCCGCCAAGCTTAAGAAGTGCATCGAGATCGCTCTCTGGCACAGGACCCGCCAATTGAAGACGGGTCCTGCCGGGGATCTCGCTAATAATCGAGAATCTCATAGTTTGTGCCTGGGAGCGTTACTCAGCTGCCTCGTCAGCAGCTGCCTCGCTCTGGGTGATGTAGGCAGCCTCGGCAACCATGTCGTCGACATTAGCCTTGGCCTGCTCGACCATGTCCTGGTAGCCGTTCTTGATGCGCATGCCGCACGCGATACCCTGCACGCAGGCATTCTTGACCGGAGCGCTGGTAAGCAGCTTGATGCCGGCCGTGCCAAGCAGAAAACCGCCACCGACAAGCAGGGTATTGAACGTCGACTTCTTCATGTTGCTTCTCCCTTTTGCCGCATTGGACGCGGCATGGTGCCTCAGCACCCGAGTAAACAGGTTTGCTCGAGCACGCTTTTGAAATATCTCAATTTTATCTAACTATCTAGGTCAGCCATGGCTAACCTTTTGAAAATTAACGATGCGGAGTAACCGATTGTCAATGTGACAAAGGGACTGTCCCTTTGCCCCTTCTTACAACTGCCAGGTAGCTGCTTCCTTTTGCAGCGCCACCATGCGGGCGAATTCTCCACCTGCCGCCTTGAGCTGCGCCGGAGTGCCCTGCTCGGCAACCACACCATCCTTGAGTACAACGATTTTGTCGGCATTTTCCACCGTACGCATACGGTGGGCAATAACGATAACCGTCTTACCTGCAAGCAGACGGGAGAGCGCCTGCTGAACCACGGTCTCGTTCTCCACATCCAAGCTCGCCGTCGCCTCGTCCAACAGCACGATAGGCGCGTCTTTGAGCAGCGCACGGGCGATAGAGATGCGCTGGCGCTCACCGCCGGACAGCTTGGAGCCGTTCTCGCCGATCATGGTGTCATAGCCCTGCGGCATGCGGCTCACAAACTCGTCGCAGTTGGCGGCACGCGCGGCAGCAAGCACTTCCTCATCGGTGGCATCACGACGCCCGAGGCGGATGTTTCCCATCACCGTGTCGTCAAAGAGCAGCACGTCTTGGAACACAATGGCGTAATCACGCAGCAGTACCTCGGGATCGACGCTTGCAACATCCACACCGCCCACGGTAACCTTGCCCGCGGTGGCATCCCAAAAGCGCGCGGCAAGGCGGCTCACCGTGGACTTACCGGAACCCGAAGGACCGACCAGCGCCGTAACTTCGCCTTCCTTGGCGGTAAAGCTCACATCGGTAAGAACTTTCTCGCCGGCGCGGCCGTCCTCGCCCGCACCATAGCCAAATGCCACGTGATCGAACACCACATCGTGGCCCACGGGCTCAAATTTCTCGCTACCCCGCGCCACAGGCTCTTCCATGATGGAACGCATGCGCTTGGCAGACGACTCGGCGGCAAACAGCTCGGACATTAACATTAACGCCTGGTCAAAGGGTGCATAGATACGGCTCACCATAAGCAGGAAGGCAAACATCACCAAAAAGTCGACCTGGCCGGAGGCGACCATCGCAGCGCCCGTGACCAACGTGGTGGCAATCCCCAGGCGCAGGATGGCAAAGGCGGAGTTGACCAAAAGCCCGTTGGCGAGCTCGCCTTTGGTGGTCTCGCGCTCCTCGGCATCGATCACGGCGTTGAGTCCCTCAAGATAATGGGCCTCCTGGTTGGTGGCGCGGATCTCGCGCACGCAGTCGAGCGTCTCCTGGATCGCCTCGGTGACCTTGACCTTCTCGGCGCGCACGCGGTCGAACACCGGGGTCATGGGCCCGCGTGTCAGATACAGCACGGCAAAGGCCACGGGCACGCTCCAAAACGCCGCGATCGCCAGCTGCCAGCAAAAGAACAGCGACGCCACGAACACGATGGCACTTGCGATGATGGCACCCCAAAGCTCTCCCAGCACATGACTGTAGGCATGCTCCATAGTCTGAACGTCGCCCATGATGGTTTCGGTTAGATCGGCCAGATCACGACGGCCGAAAAACGACAACGGCAGTTTGCGCAAGCGCTCGGCAATCCCCATGCGCTGCTTGCCGCATTCCTCGTAAAAGATGCAGTAGGTGTAGTAATACTGCTGCCAGTTAGAGGCAAAGAGCATCACGAAAAAGACCAGGAGACCGCCCACGATAGGCAGTGCACTCGGCAGATCGGCCCCACTGGCGAGATGCTCGACAAAGCCGGCCATGACCAGGAATAAAAAGCCCATGCCGGCCATGGTAATGAGATTGGTGAGCGTGGTCCAGAAAATGCCGCGTTTTACGCCGGCGACGCCTTTATCGGATAGGAAATACTTCTTTTGGAATGAGGCGAACATTTATGCCTCGCCTCCCTTCGTGACGGCGGCATCCGCGGTCGCTGCAGTGATTTTCCAGCTCGCGGCCTGTTCGTATTCGGCCCACATCTTGGCGTATAGACCCTTTTGGGACAGCAGCTCGGCATGGGTGCCGGCCTCCTGCACGCTGCCCTGGTTGAGCACCACGATTTGGTCTGCGCCCACTACAGTCGAGAGTCGGTGCGCGATCATAATGACCGTGCGACCCGCCGCCAGCTTGCTAAAGGCGCGCTGGATGAGCGCCTCGTTCTCGGGGTCGGCAAACGCTGTGGCCTCATCGAGCACCACGATAGGCGCGTCTTTAAGGATTGCGCGGGCGAGTGCCACGCGCTGGACCTCGCCACCCGAAAGGTACGCCCCGCCGGCGCCGAGCATGGTGTCGATGCCCTGCGGGAGCTTGGCCACGATATCGTCGCACTGGGCCGCGGAGAGGGCCGCGCGCACTTCGTCGTCAGTGGCTCCAGGCTTGGAGGCGCGCACGTTGTCGGCAAGTGTTTGTCGGAACAGCTGGTTGGTCTGAAACACGAAGGCAACCTGGTCCATAAGCTCGTGGGGATCCATGTCGCGAACGTCTACGCCGCCTACGAGCACGCGACCCGCGGAAACATCCCAAAAACGCGGGATCAGGCTTGCGCAGGTTGACTTACCGCCGCCCGAGGGACCAACCAACGCAAGGGTGCTACCTGCGGGAACGCTAAAGCTCACATGATCGACGGCAGGCGCTTCGACACCCTCGTAGGTAAAGCTCACGTCCTCAAAGCGCACATCGCTACCAACAGGATGCTTGAGCTGGGCAGGCACGGAGAGCTGCTTGGAATCCATAACGCTTCGGATACGCGCCAGCGAATCGGCACTCATCTGAGACGCCTCGCCCACAAACATAAGCTTGGTCATGGCCGTCGGCACCACGGCCGAAAAGATCGCGTAAAACGTGAAGTTGGTCATAAAATGCGCGAAGTCCGTCTCACCCGGCGCCAACAGCAACGCCACGGGCAAAAGAAATGCCACGAGGCCATTGAGCGCGGTAAGGTTGAGCACCTGCGGGCCTCGGCAGAATGTACCCGCATAGTTTTGCGCCATGTCGGCGTATTCGGCGATTGCATCGTGGAACGCCTTAAAGGAGTAGACCGTCTGCTGGAACACCTTGACCACGGGGATACCGCGAACGTATTCGGTGCCGGTCTTGTTCATCTTGACCAGCGCGCCCATGTAGGCCTTCATAAACTCGGCGCCCTTGCCGCTCATCATGGTGGCCATGGCGCAAAACGAAACGGCCACCGAAATGAGGCACGCCGCGCCCAAGCGCCAATCGAGGGCGAAAAGCAGCACGAGCAAGCCCACGACCATGGCGGCGGCGCCTGCGATATCGGGCAGCATGTGTGCGAGCAAAGTCTCTGTGGAAGCGGCGCATCCGTCTACGATACGGCGCAGCTCACCGGTGGCGTGTGTGTCAAAGTAGCCAAGCGGCAGCTTAAGCAGGTGCTCGCTCGTAGTCTTGCGAATATTGGACGCGCAGCGAAACGCAGACAGGTGCGTGCACATGAGCCCCACGAAATAGACCACGATGCTTGCCAGCGCAAACCCCACGGCCCACCAGCCATACGTCGCGATGCCGCAGGCTTCGCTCCAGTTAGGTGCCACGGCGATCAGATCGCGCGCGACAAGCCAAATGCACACGAACGGGCCAAAGCTCAGCAGCTGCGAGAGCGCCGAGAGAGCCATGCCCAAATACGTTAGGAATTTGCGGTCGCCGGCATATGCAAGCAGCTCGCCGATACCGCCGCCTTCCCTTTTTGACCCCTTTGCCATGAGATTCCCTTCTAACGGCTTGAGAGTTAACCGTAATGAACTTATCATTGATGTGTTAGCCATGGCTCACAATCGAGCCAGGCGTGGACGTTTCTGCAAAGGAAAGGGACACTTTTGCAAATACGGCGGGCAGCGACCGACATAACCGAGCTCTATGCACCGCAGTTTGAGCAGTTTGGCCTGGAGCTTACCGGCAAGGGCGCCGTCTTTACCGGCGAGGTGGCAAACGATCGGGCACACGGACGCGCATGGATCATGCCCCTCTCCCCTGCCTGCATCGTCATGGAGCATTACATTACCCCGACGCACGATATGTACCTGGCCGAATACACACCCGAACCGTACGCGTGCGTGAGCGAGGTCAGCGCGCCCACACTTACATGCATGCCCGAGGCTGGCATAACGCCCGCGAACCTTAAACCATTGCATGGACCGTGGCCAAACAATGCCGTTTGCAGCTTTATCCAAGATAGCTGTGGCGAGGAATTAAGCCCGCTGTTTGCGGGGGAGCTTTATCACTCGCGCTCGGTGCTCTTTTTGCCTGGATATTTTGACGAACTGGAGCACCGCTATCCCACCGAGTTCGCGGGAATCTTTGAGGCGTTTGCCGAGCCATGGCACGAGGAAGCGACGTCTGCCATCTGCCACACACTACGCCGAATCAACGAGGACCGCGCTCGCGCCGTAGGCGGGCATGTCTATATGCAGGGCATCGTGGAGACCATGGTCGCGGAGCTCGCCTGTTCGCGCGCGGCCCACAAGCAGGCGCGGCAGGCGGCAGACACACGCGTCAGCATAACCATTGCCGAAGAAGCAACGGCAATGATTGAGCGCGCGCTCGACAAAGGCAGACGTGTGGGTATCAACGAGGTGGCCGAGAGGCTCTACACAAGCCGCTCCAAGCTATGCGCCACCTTTAAGGCCCAAACTGGCGAGTCCCTGGGCGCCTACATTCGCAGACGCCGTATGGAGCGAGCACAGGACCTTTTGGCCGATAGCTCGCTCACGATAGCGCAGGTCGCAGAGCGTCTAGGCTACCCTCAGCAGGCCGCCTTCGCCCAAGCCTTCAAGCAACACACCGGCACCACCCCCACCGCTTGGCGCTCCCAACATATATAAAGAATGAAGGCACCAACGGCGCCCTCATTCACCAAATTCCATTCAGCCTACCTGACCCGAACGGCCGAGTCGTTGCAGAACCCGGGAGCCCCGGCAGGGCGGGTGCTTGCTCAAAATGAGTTCCCTCCAAAACAATGGGCGCGCCAACGGCGCGCCCATTCACTCTATTCCATTCAGCCCCGCCTGACCCGAACGGCCGAGTCGTCTGGCCGGGGAAGCCCCGAGTCGCCGGGGTGTTTGCTCCAAATGAGTTCCGCATGCAAAGAAGGCCACTAAATGTGGCCTTCGTCTTGCATAGGACTGTTTGAAATTTGGAGGAAATACCCCGGCGACTCGGGGCTTCCCCGGCCTCGCAGCTACGAGAGCGACGTTCTCAGCAACTCGTTGAAGAGCTTGGGGTTGCCCTTGCCGCGGCTCGCCTTCATGCACTGGCCCACCAAAAAGCCGATAACCTTCTGGTTGCCGTCGCGATACTGCTGTGCCTGCTCGGCACAGTTTGCCAGCACCTCGTCCACGATGGGCTGCAGCGCGCCGGCATCGCTCACCTGACGCATACCGCGCTCGTCGACGATCTTGTTGGGGTCGTCGCCGGTCTGGGCCATGGCCTCAAAGACCTCGTGCGCCTGGTTGGAGCTGATGGCATCGGTCACCAGCAGCTTGGCCAGCGCTGCTACCTGAGCCGGCGCGATGCCGGACTCGGCGAGCGACACGCCTGCGCTCTTAAGGTAGGCGATCATCTCGTTGACCAGCAAGTTTGCAACCGTCTGGGCCTCCTTGCCAGCCATACCGGCAGCGGCCGCCTCAAAGAACTCGGCAAACTCCGGGTCGCCGGCGATCTGCTCGGCGTCGGCCGCCTTAATGCCAAAGTCGGCCTCAAAGCGGGCGCGCTTGGCATCGGGCAGCTCGGGGATCTCGCCACGGCAGCGGTCGATGAACTCGTCGTCCAGATCGAACGGTGCCAGGTCGGGATCGGGGAACAGACGATAGTCGTCGGCCGTCTCCTTGACACGCATGACAACGGTGCGCTTGCGACTGGGCTCCCAGTGGCGGGTCTCCTGATAGATAATGCCGCCCTCCTCGAGCACCTCAGCCTGACGGCAGATCTCGTAGGCAAGGCCGTCATGCAGGCTCTTAAATGAGTTGAGGTTCTTGAGCTCGGTCTTGGTGCCCAGCTTGGTCTCGCCGCGGCGACGCAGCGAAACGTTGCCGTCGCAGCGCATGGAACCCTTCTCCATGGAGCAGTCCGAAATGCCCAGCGTCACAAAGATGCGACGGAGCTTCTCCATAAACAGGCGAGCCTCCTCGGGCGTGCGCAGATCGGGCTCAGTCACGAGCTCAATCAAAGGCGTGCCGCAGCGGTTGTAGTCGACGAGCGACTCGGCCGCGGCGGTAATGCGGCCCTCGGCGCCGCCCACGTGCACCATCTTGGCGGCGTCCTCCTCCATGTGGATGCGCAGGATGCGAATGGGCACCGTGTAGGAACCGTCCTCGCGGCGCTCGGGCATCTGCAGGTTGGACGCATCGTAGCTGGCCAGATGGCCGGCACGCTGGTTGCCCTCGCGCATGGTCGACGTCATGGACGTGGACAAGCCCTCGGCGTTGGCCGAAGCGCTCGCCAGACTCTGGGCCTCGGCCTCGCCAAACGCGCAATCGGGGCGCTCGGCGGCACCGCGACCGGTCACATCCAGATCGAGGTGACCGTACATGGCAAAGGCGACCGGACCCTGCGTAGTCTGGAAGTTCTTGGCCATATCGGGATAGAAGTAGTGCTTGCGGTAGAACATCGAGTGGCGCTGGATCTCGCAGTTGGTGGCGAGACCGGCCTTGACGATGCTCTCGATGGCGCGCTTGTTGGGCACCGGCAGCGCACCGGGCAGGCCCAGGCACACCGGGCACACGTTGGCGTTGGGCTCGTCATCGTGGCTAAGCTTGCAGTTGCAGAACATCTTGGTATCGAGTGCGGTGAGCTCGGTATGGATCTCCAGGCCGATCACGGCCTCCCAATCCTGCAGGACCTCGGAAAGCTCCTTCATTACAGCTCGCCTCCCTTCCCGGCAAAATCGGGCGCGACGGAAAGCGCGGGCGCACCCGTGGCGGCATCGGCGAAGCCGCGCTCCAAGGCGCGGGCAAACGTGAGCAGCTGACGGTCCTTAAAGGCCGGACCCACCAGCTGGGCAGAAACGGGCAGATGAGTATCCTCGCCCAGGCCCAGCGGCACCGAGATACCGCCGTTGCCGCAAATGTTGAGCGAAATGGTGTACAGGTCGGAGAGGTACATCTGCGTGGGGTCGCTGATCTCGCCAAACTTAAAGGCCGTGCGCGGCGAGGCGGGCATGAGGATGGTGTCCACCTTGGCATACGCGGCGTCGTAGTCCTGCGTGATGAGCGTGCGGGCCTTTTGCGCGGCGTAGTAGTACTTGTCGTACACGCCCGAGCTCAGCAGGTAGGCGCCGAGCATCTGACGGCGCTTGGCCTCGGCGCCAAAGCCGTGGGCGCGGCTGAGCGAGCTCTGGTCGGACAGGTTGGCGCAGCCCTCCTCCTGGTAGCCGTAGCGAATGCCATCGAAGCGGGCCAGGTTGGAGAACGCCTCGGCCGGGCCGATGACGTAGTAGGCGGCGATGGCGGCATCCAGGTGCGGCAGGTCGACCTCGACCAGCTCGGCGCCCTGGTTCTGCAGCTCCTGGGCGGCGCGCTGAACAGCGGCCTTGACCTCGGGCGTCAGGCCCTCGGCCTCCATAAATGCGGGGATGATGCCCACGCGCTTGCCCTCGATGCTGTCGTTGAGATGCTCGGTAAAGTCGACGGCGCAATCCTGGCTGGTGCAGTCGTACGGATCGTGGCCCGCGCCGGTAAGCGCGTTCATGGCCAGCGCGACGTCCTCGACCGTGCGGCCAAAGGGGCCCACCTGGTCGAGCGACGAGCCAAAGGCAACCACGCCGTAACGACTCACGGCACCATACGTGGGCTTAAAGCCCACCACGCCGCACAGCGACGCCGGCTGGCGAATGGAGCCGCCGGTATCCGAGCCCAGCGAGAGCGCGACCTCGCCCGCGGCGACGGCGGCAGCGGAGCCGCCCGAGGAGCCGCCGGGCACGCGCTCGGTATCCCAAGGGTTGTTGGTGCGTTGGAACGCCGAGCTCTCGGTGGAGCTGCCAAAGGCAAACTCGTCCATGTTGGCCTTGCCCATGGGCAGGCAGCCGGCATCGAGCATGCGCTGGACGCAGGTAGCGGTGTAGACGCTCTGGTAGTCCCCGAGCATGCGAGAAGCGCAGGTAGTGCGCGTACCCACGAGATTCATGTTGTCCTTGATGGCCAGCGGCGCGCCCGCGAGCGGGGGCAGCGGCTTGCCTGCGGCACGGTCGGCATCCACGCGCGCAGCGGCCTCGAGCGCGAGCTCGGGCGCCACCTGCAGGAATGCCTGGACCCCGCCCTCGCGCGCCTCGATGGCGGCAAGGGAGGCCTGGGCCACCTCGGTAGCGGTAAAGTCGCCGGCGGCAACGCCCGCGGCGATCTGGGCGGCGGTAAGGGAATCGAATCTCTGCGCCATTACTCGCTCTCCCCCTCTCCCAAAATGGACGGCACGCGGAAGTAGCGGTCGCGCGCGCTGCCGGCGTTTTCGAGCGCGACGTCGAGCGGCAAATCGCGCTCGGGCTCGCGCAGGTCATCGCCCATCACGTTGGACAGGCTTCCGATGGGATGGAACGTGGGCTCCACGTCGGGCAAGTCATATTGCAAGACGGGCTCGAGCATCTGGACGGCGTCGTTCATGTAGGACGTCATCTGGGTGAGCTCGTCATCGGTCAGTGCGATCTTTGCGTACTCGGCGATGCCGCGCACGTCTTTCTCGCTGAGTGCCATAGGCGCTCCCTTCCGCATAACAGTTAAACCGCTCTAGTATACAGGGCAGCGACGGCTTGGAGCAGGCGCTTTACCCAAATGCAGCGAAAACGTAACGAGGACGGCGGGTTGGCGGGGCGTGGTCCGGCGGTTCTACAGCGAAACCGCACCGTCCATAGCGAAAACCGTCACAACATTCGACACTTTTCGTCAAAATCGAGATTTTCATCGAATGTTGTGACGGTTTGGAAGTCCCGGCCACCACAAAGGTGCCTGTCCCCATTGTGGTGGTTCTGGAGAATGTCTTATGCCGAGGCCTTGGCCTTGCGGCGCTTGCGGACCGCGTGGATCACGATGTCCAGCAGCAACAGCACAATGGCCACGACCACGATGAGCACGGCAAACTCGCGCTTGCCCCAGTGGCGGCCGGCCAGCGACTTTTGCTTGTCGACGTCCTTCTTGTTGTACTTGGTGCGCACGCAATGCACCAGCAGGCGATGGTCGTTCACTCCGTAGGGCGTGCAGGTAACGAGCGTCACCTTGTCGGCACCGGGCTCGATGGTCAGTGACTCCATCTCCTCGGGCGGCACTACCTCGGAGTCCACCATCTTGTAGGCGAGCGTCTTGTTCATGGTGTGCAGCAGCACCAGGTCGCCGGGCTCTAGCAAGCGGATGTCGTCGAACATGCTCAGATTGCGCATGCCCGAGTGCGCGGTGAGCACGCAATGCGTCGAGGTGCCGCCCACTGGCAGGCTCGTGCCCTCCAGGTGGCCGACACCCGCCATGAGGACCTCCTCGCTCGTGCCGTGGTAGATGGGCATGCTCACGTCGATGGAGGGGATTTCGATCCAGCTCATCATGGGGTCGCGGTCAAAGATGAGCTGCTGGGTGTAGGGCTCGATCTGGTCGGCGGGGAGCTCGGTGGCCTCGCCCGCCAGCTGCTCGTTAAAGGAGCGAGCCTGGAGCAGAATGCGCTCGCGCTCCTCGGCAGACAGCGCGTCCACAGTGCTGGACACGGTGCTGATCTGGTTGAACACGCCCGAGGCCTCGAGCCGGTCCAAGATCCACGGCCAGGTCATAAGGCCCACGCCAATAAGGATGATGACGATGGTGATGAGCCGGTCGGCCCAGCGCGGCAACCGCTTGCGACGGCGCTTGGGCTTTGGTTGAGGTTTGGGCTGAGGGCTTGAGCCGCCGTTGTCCGCAGCGTTATTGCTCTTCATATGTTTGGCGCCCTGCACCATCGCCGGTCACTCCTCTACAACTCAAGTTGTCTAAACAAATAATAGCCGAATTGCGAGCTCATGCGCCGGACAACGCAGCCTGGCAGCATTGCGCAGCGCGAGTTGGGCGCGACTTGGGCCAGCATTTGAGTTTTCAAAATGTCCTGAATCGGCTGGGCGATTCGGGATACAATATCAATAGAAAACGACGCACCCCGCGTAAATGTTTGGGAGCGCGGACGGCCTAGTTTTCAGCTTTTGTTAAATGCCCGGGCTCCGAACCCCGGGCATTCTTATTTGCGCTTGTTGCGGCGCAAATGCCTTCTACCGTCCGCACCGCGCGTGCGCCTACGGACCTTAAACCGAACCTCATACGAGTCAAGAAACGCGATGACGAACGTGCCCACATCGGACGGTGGAGGTTGGCTGCGTTATCCCAAAAAAACGGGGCAGACTCCAGTGCGAAGTCTGCCCCGAAAAGAGAATGGCAAAGTAAGAACGTGGATGGACGAGAAAAGTGTCCGCAAGTCTCATGGCCATCACATCCCACCTGCCAAAGGGATGGGTGAGCCAGCGTTACTCCTGCTCGGACTCCTCAGCCTGCTTACGGCTGCGGATGAGGTGCGCCACGCCGATGCACAGCACCGCGCCACCAGCAATCCAAGTGAAGGTCACGCCGTTGAGACCGGTGAGCGGGAGGTTGGAGCCCTTCTTATCGGTGACGGTGAGATGCACCATGCCGTTAGTGGCGTTGTCGGCCTGAACGAGCCCCTTATTATCTCCGTCAGTTACCTCAACCACAGGGTTGACCACTTCAGTGTTGCTCTCAGAAAGATTGCCACGCGTAATGGTGAACGTGATGCCCTTGCTGCCGTGAGAATTGTCGTAACCGGGCGCAGGAGTTTTCTCCTTCAGAATATACGTGCCTTCATCAAGGCCAAGGACCTCTATCATTCCGGTCGAATTCGTCTTGAGAATTGCGCCGTCCTCAGTTTCGCTGCTCGCAGTTGTGCCGTCCTTCTTGATGAACTTTCCAGTACCGACCTCTTGCAGAGTAAATTCAACGTTTGCGAGAGGCGGTTTCGTCTCATCGGAACCAACCTTTTTAACATCGATACCGTAGGTGTAGTCGTAGGCGGGATGCACGACTGTAGTGCCTTTGTCTTTTTCAGAGTGAGGGTTATTGGAATAGGTCAGAGTAACGGTGTTCATCTGGCCTATACCGAGCATATTGGCGTTAACCTTCGTGGGGTCAAGCTTTGCCTTATAGTTCACATAGACCTTTGAGCTGCCATCAACGTTAATGACTGCGCCACTGGTGCCATCTTGTTTTTCCACATGGGCATTTTTCAGATTTGAGAACGAAACCACAAGTTTGCCATCTGCATAAGATTTGTTGTAGCTATCCGGATGAACAACCTGATTGCCAATCTTAACCTCGACAACGGGATCATTGCCGTTAAGCTCGGGCACCATCGTAGAAGGCAGGTTATCGGTGAAGGTATAGCTGTACTCTTTATAAGTATTGATATTGCTGGCCACGGTACCTGCAAGCTGATACTCAACCAGCTGATCGGATGCAGAGTCCGCAACCCTATTGGGCACCGTAAAGACATCTCGAGAAGAGCCCTCGGGAACAACTTTGCTCGAATCAACAAAGCTGCCATTCTTGTCGTCCTTAACGGCCTTGGTCACGTTGGGGACGTCCTTCTTGGGGGTCACGTTAACGTCAGAGCCACCGACGATGGTGAAGATTGGCGAGGTATAGGCGTCGGTATTACCATCGGCACCGGTGGTCTCACTGGGCGCATCGGTCACAAAAAGCCAGTATCCGTGATCCAGATTATTAAAGTTGCCTTTGGTGGAATCGCTCGGCTTTGTCCAAGTGAACGTCTTGTCTTCCTCCAAAGCCTTGGCAATCAAGTCCAAAGCTGAACCAGTATCAACCGCTGTGGTCTTTCCAAAATTGGGGCCTTGTGCCTTACTGATAAATTCTGCCCACTCCTGAGCGTCCGCATTGGGTTTAGGCGCTCCTTTCACACCGGCAAGCTCGGTCGTCACGAGACCCTGCACTTTATCCGACGCCCACTGAATATCGGAAAGCGTCTTGTCGCCCGACTCATCCCAGCTTCCGTCGCTCTTCTGATCCTGCGTGACTTTTGCGGTGAAAATCTGGATGCCCTTGAAAGTCGTGCCGGCATAATCGTTATCAGTGATATTCACCTTGCCCTTCTCCGTAGCCACCGTCGGCGTACCCACAGCAAACGCCATGGTCACCGGGGCCATGACTCCGCCGAAGCTCAGCGCTGCTGTGAGGCCGGCGGTTACTGCCAGGCGTGCGATGTTCTTGCTCATGCTCATCTTCTTTTCCTCTGCTTTCTGCTTGATTCCCATTCGATCGGTCATCATCTGTCTGTGTCTTAGCATCTGCTTCGCTACGTCTCGCCCCGCTCTCTGTGGGGCTGCCAGCTACTCTTTATGGCTGCCACCTCCCCGCTTGACCAGGAGCGCGGCCACGATGAGCGCGGCTCCGGCGACCGCTGCGGCGGCCGCGGCGTACATTGCCATATCGCCAGTCGAGGGCATAAAGCCTCCGGTGATAATGCTAGGGGGTGTGCCGGTGGGCGTGTTGATGAGCGACGCCTCCAGGCTGCCCGTCGACCCGTCCGCGCTGTCGGCGCGCAGGGGCGACTCGGCCGTGATGGTGAGTTTGGGCTTGGCGGCGGCCACCTGGTCGACGTCCAGGCCCTCGGCCTTGACCGTCACGGAGCGCGTGCCCTCAAAGGCGGTGTAGCCCTTGGGTGCCTTGAGCTCGCGGACCTCCAGCTTGCCCGAGTCCACGCCCGAGACGGTCACGCGGCCGTCCTCGCCCGTGGTGACGGTGGCCTTGCCTTCCGCATCCCACGTGCCGTCGGCCGCCAGCGTACGACCGCGGTCGTCGGCGATGCTCAGGACCGCCCCGGCAAGCGGCTTGTCGCCGTCACTGCTGCGCTTGGTGAGCGCGAGATCCCAGGTGTAGGCGCACGCGTCGTCGCTCGGCGTGCGAGTGAAGCCGGCGTCGCCGGACTGGTCGGCAAAGGGAGAGCGCGGGTAGCGCAGGTAGACCTCGTTGGGGTTTCCCTTCGCGATGCCGTGATTGCATGCGCTGTTGAGCGGCGCGTTGTACACGGCGACCACGCGGGCGCCCGCGGTGAAGGCGTCGGCCCCGCCGAGCGCGGCGATGAGGTCGCCGGTGCGCACGGTGAAGGTCTTGCCGTCGGCCGCCACCTTGGTGGCGCACTGGGCCGTGATGTCGGTCCAGCCCTTCGCGGGCTCGGTGCCGGCGCGGCCGTCCTTGCCGGCCGAGACGGCGTCGAAGCCGCCGTCCGTGCCCGCCGCCGCGTACACGCGCATGCTCGCGGCCACCTTGGAGGGGTCGAGCCCCGCGCTCATGGTGTCGACGAACTGCACCGCGTAGGTGTCGTAGGCGGAAAGGCCCGCCGGGACCGTGGCCGAGAGGCGCCAGTACAGGTCGTCGGCGACCGTGGCGTCGGCGGCCTTCTGCCATGCGGCGGTGCTGTCCTCCAGCACGTGCTTGGCGACCTTGGGGGTCGCCGCCTTGGGCTTGACGGTGACGGCGCTGCCGCCGACCAGGGCCATGATCGGCGCGGTGCCGGCCTCGCCTTGGGCGATGGCGTCGTCGTCGGTGACGATGAGCCAGTAGCCGCAGGGCAGCTCGGCCGCCGTGCCCGCGTTAAGGGCCACGGGCTCGGCGCCAGAGCTCTGGAGGGAACGAGCGAGCTGTGCGCTCAGCGCGCTCGTAAGGTGAGAATCGGTGTTGAGCCACTCGGCAGCTTCCTGCGCGGTGGTCTGGGAATTGGGCATGCCGGCGCTATGCAGCACAGGCAGGACAGCGTCGCGCGCGGCGTCGCTTGCCCAGGCGAGGTCGGTGGCGATCTTGGCGTCGCTGTCGCCGTCGACGACGTTGGCGCTAAAGATCTGGTAGGCGTCGTAGCTGCGCGCCACGGTGCCGCTCACCGTGATGGAACCGGTCGAGGTCGGCGCGGCCTGCGCGGATGCGGGGAACACAACCGCGCAGATGCCGATCAGGAGGGCAAGCAGCGCAAACAAGATCGGGAAGGAGCAAACTTTCTTATTCACGACGCTCGCCTCCCTTCGCATTCGCCTTGCGACGAATGTGCATCCAGGCCGCAGCAGCGCAAAGCACCGCCGCGCCGGCAAGGTACGTCAGCGTGACGCCCGACATACCAGAAAGGGGCAAAGAGGTGGAGTAGGTGTTGGTGAAGGTGGGGATGGAGTCGTCGGTGAGGTTCAGTTCTTCGGCACTGACGTCAGCTTTCCAGTTGCCATCGGAGTCAACGGTTCCCTTCTTGTAGGTCACTTCACATTTGATAGTCTTATCAGGCTGAACAGTTGCCTTGGCCGCAATCTTATAGACCGAGTGGTCGTACGTGTAGTGCGAGAACTGCGAACCGTCGGTTTTCTCGCGCACATAGTACGTAAAGGTCTTGAAAAGGCCACCCGCGGAGTCGCCCGAGTCGTCGGGATTATCCCTGATATCAGAGAGCGAATACTTGAGCTCAACCTCTTTATCAGCGGTGCCCTTGAACGAAAGCGTCTGCTTCGTACCTTTACCAGAGGTGGTCACGGCAGTACCGATGATATGTTGAAATTTGCTGTCTTTCGCAAGCTGAAGTGTAAACTCCTTCATCTCGCCACCCTTAACGACCTTAGTCGCCTTAGGAGTCCAGGAAACCTCAGAGTCGTACGTGTTGGTGAAGGTTGCCTTGTTGGTGGAGGTTGCGCTGTTGGAGTCGACGATCGAATAATACCCATTAGCATCTGCTGACGCAGTCCTCGGCGAGTTAGCTGAACCCCCGGGATTCTTAGTCACGTCCACCCTATCAATCGTGAAGTTATAGACCTTAAGATCTTTAGTATCATGCGGGTTTCCCTGTGTCGGAACAGACATAAGTACAGTCGGCGTGCATTTGACTGTCACCTTAATCTCGTATACAGCATGATCGTATATGACACCAGGAAGATTGCCCGTATCTTCGACCAAGTAGTATGTAATTTCGCCAGTACCATTCGCTAATAACTGCTCGCGAAGCTGTTTGTCGTTAAGAAGCCGCTCGAGCTTCTCGCTAAGGTCAAAGGCGATGTGGCCATCAGCGCCATTTTGGGCAGATTCGACAAACTCGCAGCCACCATTGTCGAATTTATCATTCTTCCAAGAAGGCGCCTTCGCAGTATCCGAGTTCTTACGATAAACCGTAAACTTGAATTCCCCATCTTTGAGGTCGCGGCCGGCCAGCTCCTTGGTTGCCTTCAACTTAAGGCTTGGATAGACGTACGTATCCGCAGGCACGCCTAGGTACAAGTCGCCATTCGACATGATGCCGCCACCATGGTCCCAGGAATAGTTGCCCGTGATGAAAGTTGTCGCTTCATTCTGCGCACGATTCCGCGCATCAATCGCCGCCTCATCCCCGTCCTTAACACCCGAGGTCAGGCCGATGCTATTTTCTACCCCAACAGCACCGTTGACGGGAATGGTGATAGCTTTTTTAAGTTCGATGCTTCCCGAGTACCGGGCGTCTCCACCGCCAAGCATCTTACCGGTTACCACTGCGACCGGCGTATTGTGACCCCGCGCTGCGAGGAAGAAATCGGCATGACCGTACTTGCGAAACACCTCCGATTTGTATGCATCTTGATCTTCAGTCTTATCAAAACCATCAGCACCACCAGCTGAAAGATGGGGCGCACCATCATTACCCTTGTTTTCTGCCGAATTGTACCCGGTGGCTTTTTGCTCACTGCCAGCAGACTTATTGCCAAAGATTGCCGTGCCCTTAGTGTTCGTTACCAACGTCTTGCCCGTCGGGCAGACTGCAACGCCACCACCATAGCCACCAGCGGTATTGCTGCTAATGTACGAGTTGTATACAAATAATCTACCAGCGGTCTTTTCCATACCCTCATTCGAGTTTCCCTGGACGAAGATACCGCCACCGCCCCAGTCAAAGCGAGACATGCAGTGATTATTTGTGATGTAGACTGGGCTATCGTTTGACGATCCATTTATCATCGCGTCAACCATCTGGCCCACTCGAATGCCAGCACCTTCAGATCGGTAGCTCACGTTAGAGGCAATAATTCCTCCCGTGATATTCAGCCACGCCATACCCGTACGGGATTGGTTATTACGGTTGACATCCGTGACATAAACGCCACCGCCGGCTTCCTCGGAGTAGTTGCCGGTAATCTGGCCACCGGAAATGGCAACATGGGCGCCGTTATTGGCAGCAAGACCAGCGCCGCCATGACAACCCCAGCCATCGTGGCCGCAAAACTTGGCGTATTTATTGTTAGTGATGTAGCCACCAGAAACGGTCACACTACCGCCCGAAACCAAGATGCCGCCACCGTGACCATCCGCCTCGCCGTACGTAGCGTTGCCAGAGATGATTCCACCCGTAAGCTTCAAGGTGGCTCCGTTGTCAGCATAGACGCCGCCGCCAGAAGCTGCCTTGTTTCCCGCGACCACACCGTCTGTCATTTCGAGGCTGGCTTTCGCGCCCGTTATGCACAGACCACCGCCCCAGCCACCACCGCTACCGTTGGTGACGTAACCGCCAGAAATATTGACGGTGCCTTGAGAGAAAATAACGTGACCGTTGTTGCGCAGGGTACGAGGCGTTGTGATCATGCCACCCTCAAGGTTGAGCGTGCCCCCTTCCTCAACGGAAATGACTCGATTTACATAGCCCTTTTTGCATGCAACGATAGCGCCGAAATCGTCAACAGTGTGCTTGTAGGTCTTTTCGCTAGTACCAAGACCGTTAGGCGTGCTTTCAGTTACGAAGTATCTGAGTGATTGTGGAGCACTTTCATCATTGAACTGCATCTCTGCTAACTGACCAGGTTCAGCACCGGCAGCTATAGTCTTGGAGTCATTCGCCTCACCTTTAACAGTTAGCGTAAAGCCATTTTTAATTGTGATAAATGCACAAACAGGCTCGGCCCGGCTCTGGTCACTGTTACCGTTACTGTAATAAAGCTTGTGACCCGCAAGGTCGATCGTAGTGTTTTGGTCGATGGCGATCGGCGAGCTCGAACTTATATCAGCAGCCAGACGCAGCTCTGCGGGCTTGTTCGGCGCGGTAAGGGCAAGGTACGTTGCCAGGTCTTCGTCACTCTTCAGCAGCGTGTACCCATCCTTATCTATTTGAAGTCCCGGAACCTCACCTTCATTTGCAACAGTAGCGACCTTATAGACAGACTGTCCATCATCTGCGGGCTGTGCAGCGCTCTCGGCTCCCGTGTCATCAGACGACGGGGCCGCCCTGAGAGCATCGGCGTTAGTCTCGCCGTTCTCGGCCTCGTCACTATTCTGGTTTTCGGTATCCCCGTTGTTGGTGTTGCCTACATCAGTAGACTCACTTGAGGAACCCCCCCCCATCACAGTTTCCTCGGTAGAAACCGTCTGGGCATCGTTGGCAATGGCCTGCGAGATCGGAGGCATGACGAGCGACAGTACCAGGCTCAAAACGGAGGCTCCGCACAAAACGCCTGCCAGCACACGGCGCGTCGCTTTATTACTCTGCTTAGATTTATCCGAATTCGCTTTCATCGATGTCTCCTCCCCAAGAGACCGCGATCTTGCTCTTTCACCATCAAACTTGGGCGCGCAACCTATAATTGCTCGCGCTCGATATGCATATTATTACTCTTTGTTTAAACAACGCAAGCCTAACAATGTCAGTTTTGCTTTACGTTGCCTTAACTTCTTGACAATTATTCAAACTATGCATTGTTTTTCGAGGGTTAAATTTCGGAAAGACGCTGGTAAACTCGTTAGCAAATCTAGATAAATGACACTTTATCATTGTTTGTACAACACTTTGTTTTAACCCGCTCAATCTGTGAACGGTCAAAATTGCGCCGTGAATAGCAGTATATCTACCTGGAAATATTAGTTATGAGCTAATTGGTCAATTACTGCACAACTAGCGTGTGCCGATATGTTCATACATCGACACTTGAATGGCATCGCATGTTACCGGCCGCAAATCTCCTCGCTACAAAAAAGCGTCCCAACAATCGACTGTTGGGACGCTTGGAAAACCACCACAAAGGCGCTCTGCCCTCTTTGTGGCTGCCCCCCGGCGCTACAGCAGATGTTCCTCGATAAAGATCGCGATGCCGTCCTCGTCGTTGCTCGCGGTTACAAAGTCCGCGGCGGTACGGGTGGCGTCGCTGCCGTTTGCCATAGCCACGCCCACGCCGGCGTCGGCCACCATGCAGGTGTCGTTGTCCGCATCGCCAAACACGCAGATGTCCTGGAGCTCCATATCGTTGAGCTCCGCCACGCGCCCAAGGCCGCGCGTCTTGGACACGCGCGGATCCATGAACTCGTAGAGCCGCTGCGTGGTCTGCAGGGCCGCCGCCTTAACAGTGTTATCTGCAAACGTCGACGCCCGTTCAATCACCCGCGGCATCACCTCGGGCGCCATGGTAAACATCACCTTGGGCTGCGGCTCGCGCAAGAACTCGGCAAAATCGACCACCTGGTAGGGCACGCCGTCGACGCGCGACAGGTGCTCGACGCACGCGTTGCTCTCGGGCACGTAGAACACGCCGTCTCGGGGGCAGACGGGTGTTGCCGGAAGGTCCGCCATGTGCTTGCAGATGCGCGCGATGGTCTCGCCCGGCAGCGGATAGCTCAGCTCGTTGATGTCGTGCGCGCGGTCGATGACCTCGGCGCCACCGCAGCCCACCAGCACGTCCACCAGGCCTTCGATGCCCCAGAGCTCGTACATGGCCTCGGTCGCGTGGGCGTCGCGCCCGGTGCACAGGCCAAAGAGCACGCCGCGCTCGCGCAGGGCGCGGATCGCCGCCACGGTGCGCGGGGACACCGTGTGCTGGCTCGTGAGCAGCGTACCGTCGATATCGCAGAACACGGCTTTGATGTGGCTGAAGGTGGTGTCCATGGGAGCCTTTCTGAGTTGTGCGGCGGTGCTGGATGAGGTCAGAAATGGTGTACATGGTATACCAAGGCGCAGGCGCGGCCTGTCAAAGCAAAAACCACCACAAAGGCGCCTGGCCCCTTTGTGGTGATCGCGGCGTCTACGGGCCAAACCATCACAACATTCGACGTTTTTCGGCAGAATCGCGATTTTTACCGAATGTTGTGATGGTTTCTTACTGCTTTACGGCACGTTCCAAGTGATTGCGTCCAAACAGCAGCAGTGCCGCGGGAACCGCCGTCACGACCATGCCTGCCCCCACGAGTGTCCGTTGTACGCCAAATGTTGCCGCCAGCCACGGGGCAATCGCCAGAGGGGCCACACCAGCGAACATATTGCCAAAGCCCATGACCGAATTGACGCGACCAAGCTGCTCGAGCGGAGCCGTCGTCTGCACAATGGTGTTGTGGAGCGGGTTGACGACACCCCAAGCTATACCCAGGGCGATCTGGCCGACAAGGGCCACGCCCACGTACGGTGTCCCCACATAGAGCAGACTTCCCAGGCCCACGGACATAAGCGCCACGAGCAGCGTTTTAAGGTTGACCAGGTGCGGCGGCAAGCGGAGCGCGAGCACGGCACCCAGCACCGCGCCGACACCGCAGGCAGACGAGAGCCAGCCCATCCACTCAACGCCAACGTGCAGAACATCGCGATAGAAAAACGACTCGAGCGGATCGAAGGCACCGTAGCCAAAGTTCGAAAGAAAAATGATGCAGAAAAGTAGCGCGAGGACGCTGTTGGTGAAGACCGTCTTGATGCTGGCTGCGAAGGTGGCGCGGGCGGGCGTGCTAGGGTTGGAGCTTCGTCCCGCACGCTCCCCTTCCTCTGTCGAATCGGTATCCGCATGCCCGACGATATGGCTGGTCTGCGGCCTAAAGCCCCAACCGACGACGAACGCCAGCACGGTAAAGAGCATCATAAGCACGAACACCGCGCGCGACGACGCAGCCGCCGCGACAAAGCCGCCCAGCGTGGGGCCAACGATGATACTCACGTTTGAAAACATGGCGATGGCGGAGTTGATGTCTTTGAGCTCGACAGGATCGTCGGTGAGGTAGGCCGGATAGGACGTGGCGATGGGCTGGGCGAATCCCATCGTAAAGCCCAGAAACACCGCGCCGAGCAGGACGACGCCGGTCGCGCTACCAAAGGCGATGATTGCCGCGCCAGTTGCAAGAGCGCCGATGATGCTCAGCAAGAAATGGCGGCGCGGACCCCAGGCGTCGAACGCCGCGCCGCCCGCAAAGGACCCCAGGATCACAAATACATTCATAAACAGGACGGCCAGCGATGTCGCCACGACTGAGGCATCGTCTGCATAGGTGAGCGTTCCGATGACGCCGATAAAGTAGCTGGTCTGAAAACCGGTGTAGATGAGGAAGCGCATTGCCACCAGGCGCTTGGCCTGCACGGACAGCGACGATTGAGGCTTTGAGAAAAGAGATGCGAGCATGGAGACTCCTTGTTTCATACGAATACGGGCGGTGGGCATTCGCCACCGTCTGTCAAATCAATCTATCCGCATGAAACGTTAAGGACACATCAAGCCCCTTTTCTCCGTTTTTCGCCCGTCATGAACTACTTGGTAGATTGTAAGGCATGTCCCACACATCTACCAAAGCAAAAACCACCACAAAGGTGCCTGGCCCCTTTGTGGTGGAAATGACGTTTGCCCAGATAAAACCTGCCAAAATAA
Source organism: uncultured Collinsella sp. (assembly GCA_905202925.1). Taxonomy (GTDB): domain Bacteria; phylum Actinomycetota; class Coriobacteriia; order Coriobacteriales; family Coriobacteriaceae; genus Collinsella. Next base: position 247,807 of record CAJKTW010000002.1, read on the forward strand.
ACCTGTCCCTTTTTGGCATGTTATGGCAGCGCAGCGAGCCGGTTCCAAGTGCCCCAGGTCGCCCCGAAAGAGGAGCGACGCGTACTTTGGTACGCGAGCGACGGCTTGAGGGGCGAGATGGAGTGCTTGGGGCCGGCGCAGCGTCAAGCCTTAAAGGTGGTCTTGGATAAGATCGCAGATGGCTCGGGCGTCGTTGATGTTGATGGCTCGGGTCGCAAAGCCGGCGTCGAAGGCCTGACGTGCCAGGGCTTCGTTGCAGGCAAGGGCTAGCGTGTGACCGTCGACCAGGTCGAGCGAGCTCTTGCCGCGCAGACGGTCGACACCGGAGCGCGCGACGACGATGTTGTCGAAGCCCTCGGTCTTGTAGCCCTCGATGATCACCACGTCGACATCGTTGTAGCGTGACAGCAGCTCGCGCGCGGGCATCTCGTCCTCCTCGCGCGTGTCGGCGTACTCCGCCCAGCGCGTGGCGCAGATGAGGCCCACGTGCTTGGATCCGGCCTGGTGATGGCGCCAGGTGTCCTTAGCGGGCACGTCGATATCAAAGCCGTGGTGCCCGTGATGCTTGAGCGAACCCACGCGCAGGCCGCGGCGGGTGAGCTCGGCAATGACCTTCTCGACGAGCGTGGTCTTGCCCGAGTTTTGGTAGCCGATAAACGCGATCGCGGGGACGGCCGGGGTCAGGGCCGCAGGCGCGACGGCGACGGGTGCGCTCGCGATCGCGGCACCGTCAGCGGCCACGGCCTCAGCAGCAGCGGCCTGACGCTCTGAACGATCCCACACGCCCGAGCGGCCACCTTCCTTGTGCAACAGGCGCACGTCGACAATCTCCATGCCGCGATCGACGGCCTTGCACATGTCATAGATGGTCAGGCACGCGGCGCTCGCGCCGGTCAGGGCCTCCATCTCAATACCGGTCTTGCCCGTCACGCCGGCTTTGACCAGCACATGAAAGCCGACCTGCCCGTCCGCGCGCGACGGCGCCCAGCCCTCGGGCACGTCCTCGACGGGCGTCCCCGCCGGCGCGATGGGCGCAATGTCGCACTTACTCTTGGTAATGAGCAACGGATGGCACATGGGGATGATGTCGCTCGTGCGCTTGATGGCCATGATGCCCGCCACGCGCGCGCAGGCAAGCACGTCGCCCTTTTTGGCGCGGTCCTGCAGCACCATGGCTTGCGTCTCGGGATGCATGAGGATGGTGCCCTCGGCGATGGCGATACGATGGGTCTCGGCCTTGTCGGACACGTCGACCATGCGTACCTCGCCCTTGGCGTCCACGTGCGTCAGCTCGTCGCGACGGGCATCACGGGTGGGCTCGGCTGCAGCGCTGGAAGTCGGCTGTGCGGCAGTGACAGCATCGCCAGCCGCAGCCGTGACTTTGCGGGCAGACATCGCGGCCCTGCGAGCGGCCTTGGTGGCATCGGCGTACCTGCTCTTGGCCATATGATCATCCTCCGATTTGGGACATAAATCGTTGCGTGCCCTCAATTATCGCGTGTTCCTGCGGTTTGTGGGCGACGGCATCGCGCCAAATCGAAAGTACCTGCATATCATCACCACGGCGCAGGGCGTCGCGCACCGAATACTCGGCATCGCTGAACAGGCACGGACGCACGTTGCCATCGGCCGTCAGGCGCAGACGGTTGCAATTCGCACAAAAATGGTTAGACATGGCGCTAATAAAGCCGACCGTTCCCACCGCGCCCGGAAAGTGCCAATAGCGCGCAGGGCCCGCACCGGCAGGAGCGTCGTTGATGTCGAGCGGCTCGAGCTCGCCCAGACCCACCGCGGCGGCCCCGGCATTGATGCGCGCCCGCAGCTCGTCGCTCGGCACGGTATCGCTCGCATCCCACAGCGCCGGATTGAGCGCGGGCGCATGCGGGTCCACAGCGCAATGCGAGCTCGTGTGCTCGTCGCCAATAGGCATGTATTCGATAAAGCGCAGGTGAATGGGACGGTCGATAGTCAGACGCGCGAGAGCCGCCACATCCTGGTTGAGTCGGCGCACCACAACGCAGTTGACCTTAACGGGCTCAAAGCCCCAAGCCAGCGCCGCGTCGATGCCAGCCACGGTCTGCTCGAGTCGACCCAGGCGCGTGATCTTTCCAAAAAGCGTAGGGTCGAGCGTGTCGAGCGAGATGTTGACGCGGTTAAGCCCCGCGTCTTTGAGCTGCGGCGCCAGCTTGGGCAGCAAGGCGCCGTTGGTGGTAAGCGAGATGTCCTCGATCTGCGGGATCGCGCGGATGTCGCGAATAAGCGGGATGATACGGCGGCTGACCAGCGGCTCGCCGCCCGTCAGGCGCACGCGGCGAATGCCCTCCCCCGCCACCAAGCGCACAAAGCGGGCAATCTCCTCGGCGCTGAGAAGCTCATCGTGTGCGCGGGGTGCCACGCCATCGGCCGGCATGCAGTAAATGCAACGGAAATTGCACTTGTCGGTAACGGCAATGCGCAGGTAGTTGATATCGCGGCCAAAGCCGTCATGTTGCACGTGCCCGTCCACGCAGCCCTCCCCTCACGCGGCGTTTTATTCTTCGGAAAACATAATACCCCACGGGAGAATCCTGCCGACACCCGTACGACAGGACAGGTCGCTTCGAGCAAGACCGGCTTCCCAAGCCCATCCTCAGCACGCAAACCATCACAACATTCGATGCTTTTCCCGATTTTGGCAAAAAACGTCGAATGTTGTGATGGTACGCCTACCCGCAGCGCCCCGCAGAAGGACCAAAGCGCCCCTAAAGACCGCTGTCCCAGTGCCGAATCACGAATTCTCGCAGGTCGTTCTGCCGCTTTTGGAACGCTTCGCTTCGGTCGCACTTAAGGCCTATCGCGAGTGCGATGGCGTTCATCGCCCGGTGCAATTGCAGCTGATGGGCAAACTGAGTCCCGGTGAGAACGATCATCCTAAAGCCCAGCGCGCTCAGCACGGTCATGCGCTCCGCATCCGATGCGCTGCGCTGTTTATCAAGATGGTCCGAACCGTTGTATTCAATCCCCGTACCGCTCGCAGGCGCATATACGTCGATCTCGAAAAACCCGGCCTTTGCGAGATACTTGAACTCGTTGGGAACATCGACCCGATGGTTGAGCTCAACCTTGACGTATCCTAGCCCGCCCTGGGAACGTTTTGCTACGACCATGATTGTGGTAGCCGTCTCCATGGGCGATCGCGCGCCATCGTGCACGCGCTTGAGCACGGCGGCCGCGCGTATGGCCCCCTGACGAGATCGGTTCTCATTGCAATAGGCAATCAAGTCGGCAACGGTATACCTCTGCCCCATCTCGATATAATCGCCTGTCGACAGATGATTCAGATGGTATCGGGCACAGATTTCGTAGCCATATTCCAACTGCTCGGGCTCGCTCATCCACGAACCCGCCTGGACAAAGCACATGACCTCATCAACCACCAGAAGGCCCTCTGCCACCTCGATAAGATGCCCTGGAGGTACCGGCGCCCCAAACACATGGCACCTAAATCCAGCCGGCGTCGAGCGCTCAAAATCGAAGTTGACGAGCGTATCGATATGATTGAGCTCTTCTCGTGGAATACCAAGCGAAACCAGATAGTCAGTAGCGATCCCAACTGCCGTCGAAGCCCTCAGCCCCTTGGCATCGAGTCCCAATTTGGGCAGGCTCGCGGTCGGCTCCGCCTCGTTAGCAAGCGAGTCCTCATCGTATAGACTGCTTGCTCGCGAGAGCGGCTCGGACGGGCGCGCCACGTTGTGGTACAGCCAGGCAGTCTTATGGGACAGGACGATCGGCAGGTCCATGAGCCCTCCAATGGAGTCGGATAACCAACCTTATTCCCCTGCCCACGGGTCCGCACACCTTCGTGCGCAAGAAAGCGATTCCACCCGGTCGAGTGGTAGAAAAACCATCACAACATTCGATGCTTTTCCCGTTTTTGGCAAAAAACGTCGAATGTTGTGATGGTTTGAGGCGAGGTGAGGGGCACGAAGAGGTCAAAGCATTGTGCTCGGAGCGTGACTTTTTCACCCCGATGCCAGCACAAACCTTGACTCTACAATCGTTGTAGGGTTTTCACTACACTGGTACGTAAACAAACCCAGCCAGAAAGCCCCGCCCATGGAACACGACCTCACACGCGGCAATGTCCTCAAGACCATCGCGGTCTTTGCCCTGCCCTATATGCTCTCGTACTTTTTGCAGATGCTCTACGGCATGGCCGATCTGTACATGATGGGGCAGTTTAGCGGCGCTGCCGGCATCACCGCCGTGGGCAATGGCGCGCAGACGCTCTATATCATTACCGTGGCGCTTGTGGGCCTGGCCATGGGAACGACGGTCATCGTCGGCCACGCCGTGGGTTCGCGCCGCTTTGACCGCGCCGAGGCTGCCATCGGCAACACCATCACGCTCTTTATGGGCGTCTCGGTGGTGCTGGCCGCTGTCCTGCTCGCACTGTGCCCGCAGATCGTGGCACTCATTGGCACGCCAGTCGAAGCGGTCGAAGGCACTGCCGCCTACCTGCGCATCTGCTTTGTCGGCATTCCGTTTATCGCCGCATACAACATCCTCTCGGCCATCTTTCGCGGCCTGGGCGATTCGCGCTCGCCCATGTACGTGATCGGCGTGGCATGCATCATCAACATCGCACTCGATTTTCTGTTTATCGGCCACATGGGACTCGGTCCCGTAGGCGCGGCACTCGGCACGGTAACCGCCCAGACGGCAAGCGTTGCCCTTGCGCTCGTGTGGCTCAAGAGCCGCCGCACGAACATTCACGTTAAGCGCAGCGACCTGCGTCCCCAGCCCGAGGTGCTCGGCAGCATTCTTAAGATCGGCGTGCCCGTGGCCGTACAGGACGGCTGCATCCAGGTGGCGTTTATGTTTATCACCGTCATCGCCAACCACCGAGGGCTCGTCGACGCCGCCGCCGTGGGCCTGGTCGAGAAGATGATCAGCTTTTTATTCATTGTGCCGAGTTCCATGGGCGCCACCGTCAGCGCACTCACGGCGCAAAACGCCGGCGCGGGCAAGGGCGACCGCGCGCGTCAGGTGCTCAAGGACGCCATGACGATCTCGGTAGTGTACGGCTGCCTGATCACGGTGCTGATGTGGCTGGTGGCGCCGGCGTTTATCGGCTTTTTTGCCAAGGACGCTGCAGTAGTCGCCGCCGGCACCGGCTATATGCGCAGCTACATTTTCGACGCGATTTTTGCCGGCATCCACATTTGCTTTAGCGGCTTTTTCGCTGCATACGGCAAGAGCTACATCGGCTTTGCGCACAACGTGCTGGCGGTGGCGCTCATTCGCGTGCCGGGCGCGTGGCTGCTGTCGAACGCCTATTCCGATACGTTGTTTCCCATGGGCATCGCTTCGCCGTGCGGGTCCATTCTGTCGGCGGTCATTTGCGTGATTGCATTTACCGTACTCAACCGCCGCGGGGCTTTTGACAAGTTGGTGGCGTAGCGGGGCAACGCGAGATCGCCCTCATCGACGACATCATCAGCGACGACCCAGCAACCTACGTGACGCAGATCACGGTGCCCGTTTCCCCAGCAAAGTAAGAACCGCCCCGAAGGCATCGTGCTTCCGGGCGGTTCTTCAATTTGGCTATCGATGCCTTACACCTCTGGCACCTGACCAGTAGCCAAGATCTGCTCGAGTGCGTCCTCATCCAATACAGGCACGCCCAACTGCTCGGCCTTGGTGAGCTTGGAGCCCGCTTTGGGGCCGGCGACCAGATAGCTCGTCTTCTTTGAAACACTGCCCGAAACCTTGGCGCCGAGCACCTTGAGCGCCGCACCCGCCTCGTCGCGTGTGCGGTTGACGAGCGTGCCGGTCAGCACAAACGTCAGGCCCGCGAGCGGCTGGGCGTCGGCGAGCTCGCCCGCCACGCCAGCGTCGGCCGCGGCTTGCGCGTGCGCGGCGCCCAAGTCGACCTCGAGCGACAGGCCCGCCTGACGCAGGCGCTCTAGCACGGCGAGGTTCTCGGGCACGGCCAGGAACTGCTTGACGCTCGCCGCAATCTTGGGACCGATGCCCTCGCACTCGGCGATGTCCTCTTCGCTCGCCAAGATGAGCTTGTCAATTGACAGGAATCGCTCGGCGATGACCTCGCCCACGCTCTTGCCCACGTGGCGGATGCCCAGGGCAAACAGCACGCGACCGAGCGGCTGGCTCTTGGACTTGTTGAGCTCGGCGACGATTTTCTCGGCCGTCTTGAGGCCCACCGGAATGGGGTCACCCTTCTTGACGCCTTTTTTGCTATTGGAGCTGGCATAGGTGCGCCCCGTGTCCAGGCCTGCGATGTCGTCGACCGTGAGCTGGTAGAAGTCCGCGACATCGTGGATCAGGCCGGCAGCGATCATCTTGTCGACGATTTCGTCGCCCAGGCCGTCCACGTCCATGCAGCCGCGGCTCACCCAGTGGAGCAAACGCTCCTTGAGCTGTGCGGGGCAGTCGATGGACACGCAGCGGTAAGCAACCTCGCCATCCTCGTGAACCACGGGGCTGCCGCACACGGGGCAGACCTCGGGCATCTGCCAGTCAACGCTGTCGGCCGGGCGCTTGTCGAGCACGGGGCCCACGACCTCGGGAATCACGTCGCCCGCCTTGTGCACGATGATAGTGTCGCCCTCGCGCACGTTTTTGCGGCGGATCTCGTCAATGTTGTGCAGCGTGGCGCGCGCGATGGTGGAGCCGGCGACCGTCACCGGGTCGAACTCGGCGACCGGCGTGAGCACACCAGTGCGGCCCACCTGGATGCGAATTTCGCGCAGGACGGTCTGCTTTTCCTCGGGCGGGAACTTAAAGGCGATGGCCCAGCGCGGTGCGCGAGCGGTAAAGCCCAGGTCGAGCTGCTGCTGGAAGCTGTCGACCTTTACGACCACGCCGTCGATGTCGTAATCCAGGTCGCCGCGGTGCTCGAGCGCCTGGGCACAGAACTCGTGGACCTCGGACGGCGTGGCGCAACGAGCCACGTTGGGGTTGACGCTAAAGCCAGCGCTACGCAGCCAGTCCAGAAACTCGCGCTGGCTGTGGACGTGCAGCGGATCGGTATCGGCAATGGCATAGATAAAGGTGGCTAAGTCGCGGCGCGCCGTGACCTTGGGATCCTTCTGGCGCAACGATCCGGCGGCGGCGTTGCGCGGGTTGGCGAAGGGGTCGCGGCCCTCGGCATCGGCCTCGTCGTTCAGACGCACAAAGCTGCCCTTGGGCATGTAGACCTCACCGCGTACCTCGATGGTACGTTCGCGGTCGATGCCCATGTGGGCGAGCGCCGGCTCGGACAGATGCATGGGCACATCCTTGATGGTGCGCACGTTGAGCGACACATCCTCGCCCGTGGTGCCGTCGCCGCGCGTGGCAGCGCGCACGAAGGTTCCGTTTTGGTAGGTAAGCGCGACGCCCAGGCCGTCGATCTTGAGCTCGCAGGTATAGGTGACGCTACCGGCGCCGAGCGCATCCTCGGTGCGCTGGAGCCACGCGTCAAGTTCGTCCAGATCCATGGCATCGTCCATGGAATACATGCGTGCCATGTGCGTGACCGGCGTAAACTGCTCGCTCACGTAGCCGCCCACGCGCTGGGTATAGCTGTCGGGCGTCACCAGGTCGGGATAGGCCGCCTCGATCTCCTGCAGTTCAACGAGCATTTTGTCGAAGGCGGCGTCCGTGATCTCGGGCGCGTCGAGCATGTAGTAGCGATAGGCGTGGTAGTCGAGCTCATGGCGCAGCTCGGCCGCGCGCGCCGCCGCCTGGGCACGGGCGTCGGTCGGTGAGGCGGCATCCGCACTCGCGGGCGTTTCGGTATCGATGTCCACGCCGTCACCAAACAGGCTCGATTGCTCCATAGCGGCACTCCTTCGCTCGATTTCAAACGGATACAAGAGTACCACCGGTCACGATGGGGCCGAATAGCGGTCTCAAACCGCACCGAATCGGCAGCCGTCAAACTGGAGTGGATCGCGCGTTCAAACCATGCCCTTGCCGTTTCTAAATGATCCGTTTTCCTCCGTCCTCAACGGATCAATAAGAAAAAAAGGGCTGTCCCACGTTGATGGGACAGCCCCCCCTGGCCTCGATATGTGCGAAACGGCTCGTTAGTAGCCCTGGCCGTGGCCTTGCCCCTGGCCTTGCTGGCCGAGCAGCTCCTCCAGGTACTGGCGCAGCTGCTCGTCGGTAATACCGCCGTTGCCGGTGTCGGTCGCGCTGTCGTCCTGCTGCTGGTTCTGCAGCTCCTCGTCGGAGCCCAGCTCGACGGTAACCTTCTTCTCTTCCTTGCCGCGCATGAGCGTGATCTCGACCTTCTCGCCCACCTCGTGGCTGCGCAGCGCGATGATCAGGCCATCGGCGCTCGAAATCTCATCGTCGCCCAGCTTGGTAATGACATCGCCCTCTTGGATGCCGGCCTTGGCGGCAGGACCGTCCTCGACGACGCTTGCCACGTACGCGCCGCTATCGGTGCTCAGCTTGTTAGTGCGAGCATTGAGCGCGTTGACGCTCGAAAGCGTGGCGCCCAGGTACGGATGAACCGGCGTCTTGCCGTCGATGATCTGGTCGGCAATGTTCTTGGCATAGTTAACGGGAATGGCAAAGCCCACGCCCGAGCTGGAGCCCGAGTAGCTCTCGATGAGCGAGTTGATACCCACCAGCTCACCGTTGTCGTTAACGAGCGCGCCGCCGGAGTTGCCCGGGTTGATGGCGGCATCGGTCTGGATCATGTTGGCATAGATGGTGTTACCGTTGGTAGAGCTCATGGCCGTGGAGCGATACAGCGCCGACACGATACCCGTGGAGACAGACTGCTCGTTGCCGAACGGCGAGCCGATCGCCATGACCCACTCGCCCACGTTGAGCTTGGAAGAGTCGCCGATCTCGATCGGCGTGAGCTTAGAGGCGTCAGCATCCTTGAGCTTGATGACGGCTAGGTCGCTCGAAGCATCGTTGCCCACGAACTCGGCCTCGTAGGTGGTGCCGTCGTCCATGGTCACCACGTACTGGTCATAGCCATCGACCACGTGGTTGTTGGTGAGGATGTGGCCCTCGGTATCGAGCACAACGCCCGAACCGACGCTGCCCGAGCCGTCCGACTCGTCGGCAGACTGCGAAAGCGAGCCATTCTGGCCGCCGCTCGAAGTGGCGGTAATGGAAACCACGGAGGGCAGCGCCTTGGCAGAGACGGCCTCGGCCAGCGTGGTGTCCTCGGAGTCGATCGTAATCTTTTGCGTCGATGAACCCGAAGCACCCGCCGTCACGGCATTCTTTCCGCTGCCAATGTTGAGCGTGCCACTCATAATGAGCGCAATGACCAGCAGGGCGCCGCATGCACAGCCGGCGAGCGCCGTAATAAAGATCGGCAGCTTTTTGGTCTTAGTCTTGACCACGGTGTGCTTGTTTACAACCTGCTGGCTGCCCAGCGGCTTTCCGGTCTGCGTGTCGTAGGCCTGCACGTAAGGAATGTTACTGCCATCGGCAGGCGTCGACTCCACCTGCACGCGCGGCTGCTGCTGGGTCTCGCCGGCGTTGCCCGCATCCTGGGGACGCTGGGAATCGTACTCGCTCATAGCTGCGATCCTTTCGTCAAATAACCAAAGGCCCGCCAAACATGTGGCGGGCCATCATTGTTCACGTTGAGTTGTACCCCAAGCTGGGCAGTCCCGAGCACTAGATGCCAAGATTTCAGCTTTGCTTAAGTAATGACATGCTTATAGGCCAATTCGTTTTATGCCGTCATGTCTATTCGATATAACAGTCGATAGCAAAGCTATATGTTGAATCGTTAATGAAGTCCGTAATCGTCGCGCCCATGCCTGATCCGCACGTCCACTTATCCTTCTCCGCGTCGTATGGCGTTGGCCCCCACCCCGTTTCATATGATGCTTCGCCTTCTGCGAAGTAGTTCATCACATATTTATCTTTCTGCATGAGCGCATACCAAGCGTTTGCATACATCACAAGCGGATCGATTTGGACTATCGAGTACTTTCCGGAACGAATCTCAATTTCTGTTTTATCGTTATAATAAGCGACTGTGAGCTCAATCTTGGCAAGCAGCGGCAACGTTTCATCTGATTCCCTCTGGATTGTTATGACATCACCGGCCATAGCGTCGGCAGACACAGTTTTGCTCTCTGGCGTGAAAATAGTCTCTCTGCTTCTTGTTCGCGTTTTTTCATTGCCATTTTCATCTCTGACCACCGTGTCGACCACGAGCGTCAATCGCTTCTGAGCGTCCGGCAACTCCACGGCTTCTGCCATCCCGGCTCGCATCAAAATAGGAGCCCCCGCCATCAGACCTAAGAACTGCTTTCTATCAATCATTCTTCATTCCCCTTGTCTACTTGATTTGACTTTCTCAGCTGAATGGGGATACAGAACAGTCCCGTCAAGTTCCTTATCTTCCACAAAAACTAGAATCCATTTATCACCTGCTTTCAACCCTGAGACATATCCGGAACTTGACTTACGGCGCATATCGATTCTCTTACGGCAACCACTTGGCATAAGCGCCTCAAATTGCCCGTTATGAACATCCGATAGAGCGCGCACCTCGACTGCAACAACCGTGTCGTTTTCTCCCCCATTAGTCGCCCTTAACAGAAAGAAGCTCGCTGCGGTGAGCAAAGCAAAGGAAAGCACCAATAGGAGCATTGCCCTTCGAATGAACTTGTCGCCGTTCACGAGTACAATCAACCCTTGCAATATGTGCCATCGTGAGACGTGTAAATTGATACGTCATATGGAAGAAACTGTAGCTGGTTTGTCCATCCATTCCAAACAACAAGCAGGTACTTCTTGGCATTCGAGTATGTGTTATGCATTGCCACGTAGCCCACAACTGCCATTGCGTGCCCGCTGCCATTTGACCGGAGCCTTCCAGAGAAAATACTCAGATTCCCCGAGTCGGTATTCACCCTAAAGGAATCCCATGACGGATACCAAACGAATGACGTCTCAATCTCCTTGCCTCGTCTTGCACAAAACTCCTTTAAGGCCGGAGCGGGTTTGTCAGGAGAAGTCTTGCCTTGAGTAAAGTACAGACCAGTCGCTTGATCATATTTCTTTTCTTCTTCTTCCCATGTCCCCGACAGCCTCCAAAGCTCCGAGTATAAATCGGACAATTTAAGGCGGTTCAAAGTCACATAGTGACTGCTAACTGCAAACATTGCCGAAACAGCGCAAGCATAAGTCCCCGTTTCTTTGATAACTTCTGTTTGCGTTGGCGTTATTATTCCCGAAACCGTTTTGCTCGCATCAACAACATATCCCTGTTTATACAAATCCTTGGCAGATACAAAAACGTCATCGAAATGTTCCGGCGATCCGCTGCGATTGCCTCCCGAGGACAATTTATTTGGTACTTTTTTTCCACTTGCGTCTAAAACAATGTTTTTATCTAAGTCGGCAACGCCAACAGTTAGCTCGTCAATCTTTAACGCAACGACGTTATCCGAGGATGCGAGGAGTGCAATTTCTTCGCTTGCACTCTCGATAGGTAAAAGAGCGTTCGGAGCCAAGCAGTATTCGCTGATCCACCAAGATCGCTCTGAATCAAATACGACGTAGCCATAGTTAACGTCATCCCGCTTCGCACGAACGATATACCCGATTGATTCCCCATCGGAATTCACCATTTTTACTGGGTCACAAGCGGTCACCGGCTCATCCGATACATCATCAAAGAAAGCCTGCGCTTGCTCCACAGCTATTTGCGGTGTGACACGGACCAAGTCGTCGTCTCCAAAAACCAACCTTGGAGACATCAGGGCGGCAAGCAACACTATGAATCCGACAATCACCTTTCTCGAATAACGCATTTCTTCCTCCATCCGTGTAGTAGGGAGATACGGTAACTAGATGATATTTGCTAGATAGTGTTATACGTTTGATATTGTTTTTACTGACACACTTTTAATCGGTGAAAGGTCTTCTTTTCGCCCTAAACGAGAAAAGGGTACTGGTGAAATCTCCGGTACCCTCACATTGCCCTCTATTTACTTGCTAGTCCTTAAACAGATAACCCACGCCACGGACGGTGGTGATGTGTGCCGCAATCTGCGGGCCCACCTTGGAGCGGATGCGTCGAATGTGCACGTCGACGGTGCGCGTGCCGCCGCAGTACTCAAAGCCCCACACGCGGTGCAGCAGCACCTCGCGGCTGTAGGCACGGTTGGGGTGCGTGGCCAAAAAGCTCAGCAGCGAGTACTCCATCAGCGTCAGGTCGATGGGCTCGTTATCGAGCGTCACCTGGTAGGTAGCCAGGTTGATCTCGAGGTTATCGATGTTGAGTACATCGTCGGCGGTGACGGTCTCCTCCTCGCCCATCAGGCGCTGCGCACGAGCCTTGAGCTCGTTGGGCGTCGCCGTGGGGCATACAAAGTCGGCATGCGCGTGATTGGGCAGGCGCAGGGTGCCGAGCGCCTCGTCGTCGACGATCACCAGCATGGGAACGCCGCCGCGATCGTCAAGCCACTTGGCGATCTGATCGATGCGGTCGCTACGGATGCCATCGGAATCGAGAATCAGCAGGTCGAAGTCGTGCGCCGCAGTCGGCGAATCGGGGGTGGCCAGGCTCACCTCGACACCCAGGGTAGTCGTCAAGCTGCGGGCAAACTCGTGGAAGCGCGTCGTGCGCGCCATGAACAGGGCACTCTTTTCGGACATATCGGCCTCCAAAGAAATGAGCTCAATCGTACTGGGACAAGCCAGCGCGATTAGGAGTTCGCCAGGTAGTGCTTGATCTCCCACTCGGTGATCGTGGATTCGAACTTATGCCACTCGTCACGCTTCTTTTTAAGGAAGAAGCTGTGGATGTGCTCACCGAGGGCATCCTTCATAAACTGCGAGTCCTCAAATACGTCGAGCGCCTCTTTGAGCGAGCGCGGCAGCGGCGTGTAGCCGGCCTCGACCATCTGACGGTCGGTGAGCTTGAGCGTCTCGGCCGTGGCCTCGGGCGGGAGTTCCAGTTTGCGCTCGATGCCGTCGAGACCGGCCGCCAGCGTGACGGCGTTGACCAGGTACGGGTTGGCCATGGGGTCGGGGCTGCGAAGCTCAATGCGTGTGGAAAGCTGCTTGCCGGGCTTGTAGACCGGGATGCGGATCATGCTTGCGCGGTTGCGCAGGCCCCACGTGGCGTACTGCGGCACGGAGTCGCCGCCCGTGGTGATGCGCTTGTACGAATTGACCGTGGGGTTGGTGATGGCGCTAATCTCGCGCGCGTGCGCCAAGATACCGGCCATATAGTGCTTGGCGACGTCGGAGAGATGGTACTTCTCGTCGCCCTCGCCCCAAAAGACGTTGTTGCCGTCATGGTCGAACAGCGACTGATGCAAAAACATGGCGCTGCCGTCCTCGCCCGCCAGCGGCTTGGGCATAAAGGAGGCGTGGCAGCCGCTCTCGTAAGCCTGCTGCTTAATGATGAGCTTGGCCGTGGTAATGGCGTCGGACATGCTCAGGGCCTCGGCGTGGCGCAGGCTCATGCCGTGCTGCGAGCGACCGGCGGCGTGGAAGGTGTACTCCACGGGCACGGACATCTTCTCGAGCGTGAGGACCGTGTTACGACGCAGGTCGCGAGCGGCATCGCTCACCGAAAGATCGAAGTAGCCCACGTTGTCGAGCGGCTCGGGCGTGTGCTCGTCGGGGAAGTAGTAATACTCCAGCTCAGCGCCCACGTTGAGCAGATAGCCAGCCTTCTCGGCCTTGCGGAACATGCGGCGCAGGGCATCGCGCGGGTCGCCGGCAAACGGCTTGCGATCGGGAGTGCACACGTCGCAGAACACGCGGGCGACGCCGTTGTGGCTCGGGCGCCACGGCAGAATCTGGAAGGTCGAGGCATCGGGGAACGCCAGCATATCGGCTTCCTCGGGCGTGGCAAAGCCCTCGATGGCCGAGCCGTCAAAGCCAATGCCCTCCTCAAATGCGACCTCGAGGTCCTCGGGGCTAATAGCAAAGTTTTTGAGGCGGCCGAGAATGTCGACAAACCACAGACGCACAAAGCGGATATCACGCTGCTCTACGGAGCGGAGTACGTAATCGATGTTCTGCTGGTTCATGTCGCTCCCCTTTCTTTCGGGCGGGTTTCGACTGGTCTATATCGCAGATACTATCGCAGAAAAATGTTTCCGCAGGGTTAAAGCGTATCAAGCGCTCAAAAAACGTGCGCGAACAGGCTGTCTGACTTACGCGCGATCATAAAGGATCACTCCTTCGCGCTCGATTACCGCGGCAAGATCGTCATCAAGATGATCACTCGAGACGAGATCAACCTGCCTCCCGGTTTCCTTGCGCACTGCCTCGCCAAACGCCGACAACGCAAAAAGACCAAAGCCCTGCTCGCGATCGACTTCGAGGCGCAAGTCGATATCACTATCTGCACGCGCCTCGCCACGGGCATACGATCCAAATAGGATCACGGCTTTGATGGCGGGAATCGGGCTGGCTGCCTCGCGGACGGCGGACTCAATCTGAGCGGTATCCAAAATGCCCGCTGTGGCGCTTTCGCTCGCAGAGCTTTTACCGAGTGAAGGCACAAACGGCAGCGAGCGCTCGCGCAACATCTGCCTCATGAACATATTGACCGCAACGGACGAAGTCATGCCGAGTTCTTCGCACAGCTCGGCAAATGAATCTTTAATTGACGAGTCCACTCGAACACTCAGCACAGACGCAGCCATGGATACCTCCTGTATGACATTGTCTATATAATATCACACAGACTAGCGCGAGGTCGAAGCGCGGTGTTCGATGTGACCGGGGATCTCGATGCGCTTGGGGGCGAGCTTTGCGGCGTCGCCCACCGTAGTGGTAACGACGTCGATGCGCTCGGACAGACGCTCGATTACGCGCTCGGCGATGGTGTGGGTGTCTTGCGCGGCCGTGGTCACACCGCCAAAGAGCACGTGGTTCCAGGGGTAATCGTCAAACGTTGCGATCTTAAGGCCCGCCGGCAGCGAGGGACCCAGCTGCGCCAGTGCCTCGGTCAGGCGCAGGAAGACCAGGCCGTTGACGGCAATGAGGCCGAGCTTTTTACCCGCATAGCCGCGGATGGTCTCGTCCAGGCGACTGACACCCTCGGCACCACCGTCCGCCAAGGTGACGACCTCGCCGGCCAGGCCGCGGCGCGAGAGCTCGTCGGCAAACGCCTCAGCGCGCTCACGACGCACGGGGCTGTCATCGCTTGCCTCGGTAAGCAGGCACAGACGCTCGCTGCCCGCAGCAGCCAAGGCGTCTACCAGGCCGGCGACCAGCTCACGGTTGTTAGATGTCACCAGATCGATGCCGCCATCGGCAACATCGCGGTCGAGCAGCACAACGGGTAGGCGTCCCGCTGCCGCGGCGATCGCCTCGTCATTGCCTCCGCAGGTGTTGACGACCAGGCCGTCCACGCCGGCATCGATAAGTCTGGTGAGCGACTCCGCTTCCTTGGCGGGGTCGTTGCCGCTAATGGCCGTCATGAGCGAGCAGCCGCGCGCGGCGGCGCTGGCGGAAAGCCCTTCGAGCATGGCGCTGGAGAACGGGTTGGCGATGTCGGCCAAGATTACGCCGATGAGGTTGGCGCGCGAGCTGCGCAGATTGCGTGCGGCGGCACGTGGGCGATAGCCGGTGCGCTCGATAACCGCCGCGATGCGGGCGCGGGTCTCCTCGGTCATCTGCCCGGGGCGGTTATTGAGATAGCGCGAGACCGTGGCCGGGCTCACGCCCGCCTCGGCGGCAATGTCCTTAATCCTCATCTGCGCCATAGCGCACCCCGTTTCCCAATTGTCAGCAATCTGAGCCATTTTAGGCATTTTTTAAAAATCTCGGTTGCAAAACGCTGTAGGTGAGCAGCATCGTTTTTGTGTCTCGAGCAGATGCGGCGATGGGCTAGATTGACGAGTCTTTCGACAGCTCAAAGTAGTCGGGATGCAAGGCGATAACCGGGCCCTGTTCCTCGGGCATCAGATGCAGGTGCGTCTCTGCCAGGTAGCTCGCCGCGTCGGTATCGCCCTTCTTAATGGCCTCGAGAATTCGGCGATGCTGCCGACGAATCGGCTCCCAATCCAGATCCTGCGACACCATACGCAACCAGTTGTATCGCTCAAAATGTGTGTTGACGCTCTTCATCCAATCCCACAACATGTGGCGGCCGGCAATCTCAAAACACGTCTCATGGAACAGGTTGTCCAGATCGAAAAAGCGACGCGTTTCGCTATGGTCGAGCGACTCGGACTCGGCAAGAATCCGCTCGAGCCGCTGCTTTTGCTCGGGCGTGACGGCAGAGCAGCATTTAATGAGCACGCTTCTCTCGAGTTTCTCGCGCAAGAAACAGGCGTTCTCGGCGCGCTCCATGCTGATTTTTGAGACATAGGTGCCGCTTTTGGGACGCGTTTCCACCAGCTCCTGCTCACGCAAGCGCACAAAAGACTCGCGAATGGGCGTGCGCCCGATTCCCGTCTCCTTTTCCAGACCAATCGCCGAAAGGCGCGTGCCGGGCTTGAGCTCGGCATAGATGATCTTGGAGCGCAATGCGTTGTATGCCTGATCTTGCAGGCTCTGATTATGCTGGTGTTGTTCCATAAAGCCCTCGGATGAAGCTCACGGTTTGTCGAATTTCACCACGTAATACTATCGCATCGACACGCCCCAGCTCCCAATCAGTCTTTTTGGGACGGGGCTCTTTTAGCTACCCTGGCCCGCAGATCGGCCCCCCTTGCCACAAAAGTGGCCCATCTATTACGTTAACACGGATAGCCTCGGCCATACCGAAAACCGTGAAAACAAAACCGCAGGTAGACAGCTTGTCGATTTTCGAAAAAACCGACTATGGTTGACCCCTGCGGCTTAAACGTAGTAGATAGGCCCTTTTCGTGGCGCAGCACTACTGCACCCCAAATTGGCACCCCGAGCCTGTTATAAGTTGCTGTGAAATACGGACGGTTGATAATCAAGGGTTGAAAATCAAGGCGCGCTATACGGCTTGCTATATCTCACTATACTTTGCTGTACGTCGCTGTACTTTGCTATAACTTGACAATAATCGGCCCATTACCATCCGGGATATAACGGACCCCAAGCCAACGCTGGCTTGGGGTCCGTCTTGTACCATGGCTCTTTTGGACTATGAGCGCTCGTATTTCGTGGCCCGCCCGGTTCCCTGCCTTACGATTGCATTCCGTTCAAGCAGAGATTCGAGTGCCGCCAACGTCCGCATGCGGCTCAGCCCCGTCTGTTTTTCAATCTCGCTTCGCGACATAATTCGCCCGCCCGACAAGGCCTTGAGAACCTGGACCTCTTCCTCGGACCCTTCAAAGGCATCGGTAACGGGCAATGTGACGGCCACCATGCCGCCGCGAACATCAAAAATTGGTTGATTGATCGAATCGCGATAGGCACGTCTAATGCGCGCAATTCCCGTACCAAATTTCTCGATGTAATCCAGCTTTAAGAAGGCCTCTGCAACGATGGGGTTTCTGAGCACGGATATCTGCCCATACAGGTATTGTTCCGTCGTCAAACCGGCGGGCAGCGATCCGGGGGAGGTCACAACGACGCGATCATCGTACAGGGCAATTTGAACGTTCGCTCGAACGTCCCACGTCCGATGCACTAAAGCGTTTGCAACAGCTTCGCGGAATGCCTCAAGAGGAATTCGATCGGTTTGGACGCGCTCCATCCCTTCGATACGCTCATAACGGTAGTAGCGTGCAAACATAGCCACCGCCCTGTCCGCCTGCTCAATTGCGGATACATTTGTCGCCGCCTCGCGATCCAAGATCACATCCTCGGTATCGCCAAAACGGACGCAGTCGATGCCTGGAAAATCATTCTTATCCGCTAAAATCGCCGCGGCATTGGTATAGCCATCCTTGCCGAGCAAGCGGAGCGTACGCAAGATATCCGACGTTAGCTCGGAAATGCCGAGGTGTTCAACACACTTATGCTCGAGCGTATGAAAGCTCAAGTCCTGGCGAGCCGACGTGAGCGCGTCGAACGTTACGTTGCTGCCTTCGAGCGTCAGCCTGCCATACTCAAACCGGTCGACCTCCACCGTTGCCGAATCGTTTCGCCTGTAGGCCTTTCCCTTGCTTCGATAGGGTTTGTCCTGTCCCTCATAAACCGTAAGGATTACGGTCCCGTGTTTCTCATCGGGCTCGAGCGTGTAACGGGGAGCGGGGTCCAAGCTGTCATTAATCATGTTCTCGATGCGGAGACACTCTGCGACCGGATCTGCAAGGCCGACAACCACGCCCTCGTCATCAACGCCAAACTCAATCTTGCCCGTCCCATAGTTTGCATAGGCGCTCACCGTTTTAAGAAACGTCGGCGTAACGCTTTCCTTGTATTCGACTGTAGGGCTCTCTCTAACAACCATATGCACAACCCCCTCGTTTCGTACCATTCATAACCGTATTATAAGACGAAAACCGTTTGCGTACTGATTTATATAAGACGCAAACTGTTTTCGTCTTGATTTGCGAACGGAATTAAGACGCATAATTTCGCTTTCGTATGGCTCAATACCGGACGCAGACTGTTTTCGTCTGTCAATACGTCTGAAATCCAAACGAAAAGAGCCCCGAGCTCGTATGAACTCGGGGCTCTTTGTGCCGCACATCTATGAGAGGAAAAATTCGATGCGTACGGGCGCTACCCCATGAAGCCGCCCTGGGATGGCGGCAACCTCGCCGTTACCCGTCTGATGGGTGTGCTCAAGGCATCCGTTCCCCTCTTTATCGACGTAACGGGCAAAAAAGTTCGTCGAGGAGACCATCCGCACGCACCACGGTGTGGCCGACGCCATTGAGACGCGCAACCCCACCGCCGCTCACGATGCGATGTATCTGCACCTGGTCTACAACCGCAATATGATTGCGGAAAGCACACAAACAAAAGGCATTTAAGGCTCGACAATAATCTTTCTTTGATAAAACGCAGGCAGCGAGCGCTTGCGTTTTATCAAATGGTGCAATGGGGTCAGGTTTACATGCATCAACTTAGCGCAAAGTAACCTGGCCCCCACGCAACAAAGGGTTAACTAGAGCTCGCAGGCAACCTTGTAGCCATCGCCGATGGCGTCGCGAATGTTACCGCACTTGTTGGCATCGCCCAGCACGTGGGTGGCAACACCGGCTGCAGCCAGGTCGTCTGCCAGCTTGGTATTGGGACGATAGCCCATGGCAAGCACCAGCGTATCGGCACCGGTGATGGTGTGGACCTCGCCGTCCTTCTCGTAGCTGATAGCATCCTCGGTAATCTCGGTCACCTTGGCCTCAGTCAGCACGTGGACACCCTTGGAGAGCATGCGCGTGATGAGCACCGCGCGGCCGGCACCGCCCTCGTTGGCGGCGAGCGTCTTGGTCATCTCGATGACGGTGACATCGCGATTGGCCGGCGACAGGTCGTTGACCAACGGGGCCAGGTAATCGGCCGTCTCGCAGCCGACGGTGCCGCCGCCCACGATGACGATCTTCTTGCCCGGAAAAGCCTTGCCGCCCAACAGGTCGTCAGCCGTCATAACCTGCTTAAAACCCTGCATGAAGGCCGGAGCGATGGGCTCGGCGCCATAAGCTAGGACGACCTCGTAGCCGGCGTAGTCACGCTGAATGTCCTCGGCAGTAAGCTCAGTGCCAAATACGCACGTGACGCCGGCCTCGGCCAGGCGACGGTACTGGTACTTGATCACACGAGTGAGCTCCTGCTTTGCCGGCGGAACGGCCGCGATGCGCATCTCGCCGCCCGGTTCGTCCTGCTTATCCACGAGCACCACGTTATGGCCGCGCTTGGCGGCAATGTAGGCCGCCTCCATGCCAGCGGGACCGGCGCCCACGACGAGCACGTTCTTGGCCTCGGCGGCAGGCTCGTAGCCGGCCTCGTCGCGCTCGACGTCCGGGTTGACGGTGCAGGAGATGCGCTTGCCAAACATGATGCCGTTCAGGCAGCGCAGGCAGCCGATGCAGGGACGGATCTCGTCGGCGTTGCCGGCAGCCGCCTTATTGCAGAACTCGGCATCGCACAGATTGGCGCGGCCCATCATGCAGATGTCGGCGGCGCCGTCCTCGATCAGCTCCTCGGCGATCCAGGCCTCGTTGATGCGGCCGACCGTGGCAACGGGAATGTTGACGTGCTTCTTAATCTCGCGCGAGCAGGCGGCATGCGAGGCCTGCTGCGTACCGGCGGCGGGAATTGCGGAGCCACGCTTGATGGTGGTGCCGCCCGACACATGAATCATGTCGACGCCGGCCTTCTCCAGGCGACGCGAGACGTAGATCATGTCGTTGAGGGTCAGGCCGCCATCGGTGTACTCGTCGCCCGAGATACGGACGTCGATAATGAAGTCCTTGCCGCAGCGCTCGCGAATCTCGGCGATGACCTCGAGCAGGAAGCGCATGCGGGCGTCGAGCGAGCCGCCGTACTCGTCGGTACGCTTGTTGTAGAGCGGAGTCAAAAAGCCGCCGAGCATACCGTGGGCGTGCGCCGCATGGACCTCGACGCCATCGACGCCGGCCTTCTGCATACGCACGGCAGCGTCGCCGAACTGATGCGTGAGCTCGTGGATCTCGTCAACCGTGATGGGACGCGGTGCCTCGCGGGCATAGGACGGGCCCACAAAGGACGGGGCGATCAGGCGCGGCGTGCCTGGAATGTTAAAGGCCATGTAGGCGGGGTGGAAGAGCTGCGGCATGATCTTGCAGCCGTACTCGTGGACGGCCGCGGCGAGCTTTTCCCAGCCGGGGATAAACGTGTCGTCGTAGCAGCACATGTCACCCGGCAGATAGGTATAGGTGGGCTCGACCGTCACGACCTCGGTGATGATGAGGCCCACGCCGCCCTTGGCGCGGGCGCGGTAATGATCGACCAAGTCGTCGGTCACATAGCCATGATCGGCCAGGTTGGTTGACACTGGCGGCATAAAGACGCGGTTCTTGACCTCGGTCGTACCGACCTTGATCGGGCTAAAGAGCATTGGATAGGCAGAAGACTCCATGCAGGCTTCCTTTCGTTTGAGCCGCTCGGCGGCAGTTACTAACGTACTTATCGTATCAGTATCCGCCGCATTCGCACTCGCTCGCACTCCCCACCTTCAATCCCGACCCTCACAAAAAAGTTGCGGTGGAATACGGAGTAGATGAGACTTTTGACAGCCAAAACAGTCCGTATTTCACCGCAACCGATGGGCGGGGTGGAATTGAGGGCTCAGATAGTCAGTCATGCCCTCATCCGCCACTCCCTCACTTACAGCGCGCCGTCCAGCATAAGGTTCACCTTGAGCACGTTAACCGTGGGCTCGCCGAACACGCCGAGGAAACGGCCCTTGGTGCACTGGGCGATGATCTCGCGCACCTCGTCTTCGCTCTTGCCCGTGGCCTTGGCAAGGCGCGGGACCTGGTACTCGGCGGCATCCGGAGAGATCTCCGGGTCGAGGCCGGACCCCGAACACGTCACCAGGTCGACGGGCACAGCGTCCATATCGGCATCGGAGTTGGCGGCGCGAATCTTCTTCACGCGCGCATCCACAAGCTGCCGATACTTCTCACTCGCCGGGGACAGGTTGGACGGGGCACCATACGCCATGAGCTCGCCGTCTTCGCCTTCGACAATTGACACGTTCTGGATACGACCCCACATGTGGGCTTCGTCATCGAAGTTCTGGCCGATGAGCTCGGAACCCACAACCTTGCCGTCGACCGTAATAAGCGATCCGTTCGCCTGGTACGGAAACGCAAGCTGCACGACGCCGGTCACCACGAGCGTGTATCCCAGGCCGCAGACGATGGTAAACAGCGCGAACACGCCAAGTGCGCGCGATGCGATACCTTTGAACATACAAACCTCCGTCTACATCATGCCAATGCCGAACAAGGCCAGCAGCATGTCGATAATCTTGATGAATACGAACGGCGCCACGATGCCGCCCAGACCCCACACCAGCAGGTTATGGGTCAACAGCTGGCCGGATGGAACCTCGCGGTACTTGACGCCCTTGAGAGCCGCCGGAATTAGCGCGACGATGACCAGCGCGTTGTAGATGATGGCGGACAGCACGGCCGTCAACGGGTTGGTGAGGCTCAGGATGTTGAGGGCGCCCAGTCCCGAATAGATCGGCGAGAACAGGGCCGGGATGATAGCGAAGTACTTCGCCACGTCGTTGGCCACCGAGAAGGTCGTGAGCGAGCCGCGGGTCATGAGCAGCTGCTTGCCAATACGCACGACCTCGATGAGCTTGGTGGGGCTGGAGTCGAGGTCGACCATGTTGCCGGCCTCCTTGGCAGCCTGGGTGCCCGTGTTCATGGCCACGGCGACGTCGGCCTGGGCCAGAGCGGGCGCGTCGTTGGTGCCGTCGCCGGTCATGGCGACCAGGTGACCCTCACGCTGGAACTCGCGGATCTTCTCGAGTTTGCCTTCAGGGGTGGCCTCGGCCAGGAAGTCGTCAACGCCGGCCTCGGCGGCGATTGCCGCGGCGGTGAGCGGATTGTCGCCCGTCACCATGATGGTCTTGATGCCCATCTTGCGCAGGTCGGCGAACTTCTCCTTAACGCCGGACTTGATGATGTCCTTGAGGTACACAACGCCCAGCACGCGGCAGTTCTTGGTCACGACCAGCGGGGTGCCGCCGGCCTTGGCGATGCGTTCGACGGCCTCTTCGCACTCCTGGGAGAACACGCCGCCGGCTGCCTCCAGATAGGTGCGCACGGAATCGGCAGCGCCCTTGCGGATCTCATTGCCCTCGTAGTTCACGCCGGACATACGCGTTGCCGCGGTGAACGGGATGAACTCCATACCCTTATCCTCGAGCGTGCGGCCGCGCAGACCGAACTGCTCCTTGGCGAGCACGACGATGGAACGGCCCTCGGGGGTCTCGTCGGCCAGCGAGGAAAGCTGGGCGGCATCGGCCAGCTCCGCGGGATCGACGCCGTCGACCGGGATGAACTCAGCGGCTTGGCGGTTACCCAGGGTGATGGTGCCGGTCTTGTCGAGCATGAGGATGTCGACGTCGCCGGCGGCCTCGATGGCGCGGCCGGACATGGCCAGCACGTTGGCCTCGTTCAGACGGCTCATGCCGGCGATGCCGATGGCGGACAGAAGGGCGCCGATGGTAGTGGGAGCCAGGCACACGAGCAGCGCCACGAGCGTGGTCACGGCCGTGGGGTTGACCATGTCGTTAAGACCGACCGAGAAGCAGGAGTAACAATACAGGGCCAGCGTGACCAGGATAAAGACGATGGAGAGGGCCACCAGGAAGATCTCCAGACCGATCTCGTTAGGGGTCTTCTTGCGCGCGGCACCCTCGACCATCGCGATCATCTTGTCCAGGAAGCTCTGGCCGGGCTCACTGGAGATCTTGACGATAATCCAGTCGGACAGCACCGTGGTACCGCCGGTAACGGCAGAGCGGTCGCCGCCGGCCTCGCGGACCACGGGGGCGGACTCGCCGGTGATGGCGGACTCGTCAACGGAGGCAGCGCCCTCGATGACGTCGCCGTCGCCGGGAATCTGCTCGCCGGCGCGTACGATCACCAGGTCGCCGCGCGTGAGCTCGGTGCCGGGAACGACGGTGAAGTGCTCCTTGTCCTCAACGGACTCGATGCGATGGGCCTCGACATCCTTCTTGGCCGCACGCAGGGAATCGGCCTGAGCCTTACCGCGGCCCTCGGCAAGCGCCTCGGCGAAGTTCGAGAACAGGTCGGTGAGCCACAGGATGACCGCGATGGCGACCACATAGTAGGTGGGCACACCCGCGTCCTGCACACCGAAGATGGAAGCGACGGCCAGGACGGAGGTCATGACGGCTGAAAGCCACACCAGGAACATGACCGGGTTTTGAATCTGGACGCGAGGGTCCAGCTTGGCAAACGAGTCGCGGACCGCGCGGCCCATCATGTCTTTTTGCATAGTCATAAATCTGCGCCCTCCTTTACGCAATCATCTGGAAGAACTCGGCAACGGGGCCAAGCGCCAGGGCCGGGAAGAAGCTCAGGGCACCGATCAGCAGAACGATGAACACGAGCAGGAATACGAACATGCCGTTGGTGGTAGACAGGGTACCGGCGCTCTCGGCGACCTTACCCTTCTTGGCCAGCGAGCCGGCGATAGCCAGCGTACCGATGATGGGCATGAAGCGGGCGAACAGCATCTCGAGGCCGAGCATGACGTTGATCCAGGGAATGTTGCAGTTCATACCTGCAAACGCCGAGCCGTTGTTGCCGCCGCATGAGGTGAAGGCATACAGCACCTCGGAGAAGCCATGCGCCCCGCCGTTGGAGAGCTGGTCGGCAAGACCGGGCACCATGCAGGCGATGGCCGAGCACACCAGAATGGCAAACGGAGTTGCCAGGCACAGGACAACTGCCCAGCGCATCTCGCCCGGCTCGATCTTCTTGCCCAGGAACTCGGGCGTGCGGCCGACCATAAGGCCGGCGATGAACACTGTGAGGATGGCGAAGCCGATCATGCCGTACAGGCCGCAGCCCACGCCGCCGAAGACGACCTCGCCCAGAGCCATCTGGAGCATCTGGACAAAACCGCCCAGCGGGGTGTAGGAGTCGTGCATGGAGTTAACCGAGCCGTTGGAAGCGGCGGTGGTGTAAGCCGACCACGTGGAGGAGGTGGCGATACCGAAGCGGCTCTCCTTGCCCTCCATGTTGCCGCCGGCCTGGCCGTCGGTCATCTCGATATTGACCGCTCCGCCATCGGCCAGCTGCGGGGTGCCCGCATGCTCGTTAACGGCGATGATGCCGGTAAAGACCACGAGCAGGATAAGCATCGCCGCGAAGATGGCCTTGCCCTGCTTGGTGTTCTTGACGCCGATACCGGAGGTGAAGCAGCAGGCGGCCGGGATCAGCAGCAGGCTGGTCATCTCGATGATGTTGGTGAAGGCACTGGGGTTCTCATACGGATGGGCTGAGTTCACGCCGAAGAAGCCGCCGCCGTTGGTGCCGGACTGCTTGATGGCGACCTGAGGAGCCGCGGGACCCTGGGGCAGGAACTGCTCGGTGACCACGCGCGCACCCTCGACAACCTTGCCGTCGACCTTGACCGTATCGCCCTCGATCTGGGCGCCGTCGATGACGCTCCAGCCGCCGTCTGCATTAGGCTGGACAGCGACGGGCTCTACGAGCTCAGCCTTCTGAGCCGGCTGGAAGTTGGAGATGACGCCACCGGCAGCCAGGCAGATGCCGAACACGAGGTTCAGCGGGATGAGCACATACAGGACGGTGCGGGTGAGGTCGACCCAGAAGGAACCCAAGCTCTGCTCCTTGACCTGACGGAAGCCACGAATCAGCGCGAACATGACCGCGATACCGGTGCCAGCGGAAACGAAGTTCTGCACGGTGAGACCCATGAACTGCACAAGGTAGGACAGGGTGGTCTCGCCGGAGTAGGACTGCCAGTTGGTGTTGGTTATGAAGGAAGCAGCCGTATTGAACGACAGGTCCCATGGCACACCCGGCAGGTGCTGGGGATTGCCTGGCAAGAAGGACTGAAGCGCTTGAAGTGCCACAAGGACCACGAGGCCGATCCCCGAAAAGACCAGCACGCTCGCCAGGTAGCGCCTACACCCCATCTGCTCTGCCGCGTCGATGCGAAGCAGACGATAGACGCCACGCTCCACAGGAGCAATCACAGGCGACAGGAACGTATGCTCACCATCCATGATATGGGCCATGAACCGACCGAGCGGAACGGCCAGGACGACGAGCACGGCAAAGTACAAGATGTACTGAATCGCAGCGTCCATAGTTTACGAATCACTCCTCATCAGAATGTAGATGTAATAGATAAGGAGTCCAATGCAGACGACTCCGATGATGGGAATGAGGATGTTCATTTACCGCCCCTTTCACGCGCGGTCCGATGTCTCGGACGCCTGCTCTCGCAAGCGCCTGGGGACAGTAAACGCTTCTAGAGATTAAAGAGGCGTGAGGGCCGGGGCTCACGACCTTAAGATGCCGTAAAGATGCAGGTAGAAAGCACTATTGCGGCTGCAGTGCGCCTATACTCGACCTCGCGAGCATACAGTGGCGTCCTCACCGCGTATGCACGCATGGGCAACGTTTCAGAAAGGCTACGCTATGCAGCGCGACGCATCGGACACTCGCGTCAATCCAGACCTCATCCTCAAGGCAATTGAGAAAGACGAGGCCGCCGATGACGCTCGAACCAGCCGGGGACACCTCAAGATTTTCTTTGGCTACGCTGCTGGTGCAGGCAAAACCTATGCGATGCTTCAAGCCGCCCACGCCGCCAAGCGGCGAGGTGTCGACGTCGTCGCGGGATACATCGAGCCGCACGAACGTCCGGCAACTGCCCATCTTGCACAAGGGCTTGAGAACGTGCCCTGTAAACTCGCTGAGCACAACGGCATTGCGCTCAGCGAGTTCGATCTAGATGCGGCTATCGAACGCGCCCCTCAGCTCATCCTTGTCGACGAGCTCGCCCATACGAATGCGCCGGGGTCTCGCCACGACAAACGTTATCAAGACGTCGAGGAACTTCTACATGCAGGCATCGACGTCTATACGACTGTGAACGTTCAGCATATCGAGAGCCTAAACGACATGGTTGCATCCATCACCGGCGTTGTCGTGAGCGAACGAATCCCCGACCGCATCTTCGATGATGCCGACCAGGTCGAGCTCGTTGACATAGAGCCCGAAGACCTACTTGAGCGCCTTCGCGCCGGCCTCGTCTACCGTCCCGCACAAGCCGAGCGAGCGCAACAGCATTTTTTTACCGTCGAGAACCTCACCGCACTCCGAGAAATCGCGCTGCGCCGCTGCGCCGATCGCACCGGCCACCTCACAGACGCCGCACGCGTGCTGGGAAACCGTGACTACTACACCAGGGAGCGTATCTTAGTCTGTGTCTCCCCGGCGCCGACCAATCCCCGCATCGTCCGTGCCGCCGCACGCATGGCGAAAGCGTTTCGCAGCGAGCTCGTCGCCCTGTTCGTAGAGAGCCCGCGCACGCAAGCCATGAGCGATGATGAGCGCGCCAAGCTTGCAGACAATATCGCCCTAGCCGAGCAGCTCGGAGCACATATGGAAACCGTCTATGGCGACGACGTCGCGTTTCAGATCTCCGAGTTCGCACGCCTGTCGGGTATTTCGAAGATCGTCATGGGGCGCACGGGCGAGCACAGCAGCGTCCGTCAGGCCCTCTTTGGCCGCAAATCTCTCGTAGAACAGCTCATAACATTCGCCCCGAACCTCGACATTTACATCATTCCAGACCAGTCGACTCCGCCCTCCCGACCCAAAGGACGCCGCCATGCGCTCGCCCTGCAGCCGCCCAGCAGCCGAAACGTGCTTCGCACGCTGGCCCTCTCTCTTGTCGCCACAGCGATCGGCACGGCTTTCCGCCATCTGGGATTTGCCGATTCCAGCATCATATCCCTCTATATCCTCACGGCCCTGCTGACCGCCGTCACCACGACGGGGCGTATCTGCACGATCGTATCGAGCGTGCTCTCTGTAGTGCTTTACAACTTCTGCTTCGTAACGCCTCTGTTTTCGCTCGCCAGCTACGACCGAAGCTATCTGGTCACGTTCGGCATCATGTTCGCTACCGCTATGGTCGCCGGCGAGTTAACAGCGCGCATCGCCGACAACGCCCGTACCTCCGCCGAGAACGCATTCAAAACGCGCGTACTCCTCGAAACGAACCAGCTCTTGCAGCAAGCCCATAGCGCGGAGGAGTGTGCCCGCGTCGCCATGAACCAACTCATCAAACTGCTAAAACTCGACGTGGTCTTCTACACCGCCGAACACGGCACGCTCGGCAAGACGCTCTATGAGTCCGCTGGCACCGAAAACCGATCCGCGTCGCTGCTCACCGACTACGAGCGCGCTGTTGCAACCTGGACCTACACCAACAACAAACGCGCGGGCGCAAGCACGCGGACCCTGCCCGAGGCGCGCTGCCTCTACCTCGCGGTTCGCACCGGCGACAAGGTATTCGGTGTCATCGGCATCGACCTGGAGGGGCGCGAGATCGAAGCCTTCGAGCATTCGATCGTCCTATCTATCGTAGGCGAATGCGCCTTGGCGCTCGAAAGCGACCGGGCGGCGCAAGAGCGCGAAGAGGCTGCGGTCTTGGCGAAAAACGAGCAGCTGCGCGCCAACCTTTTGCGCTCCATCGGCCACGATTTGAGGACACCACTCACGGCTATATCCGGATCTGCGGCAATCCTTCGGAAGAGCGACGAGAAGCTCAGCCTCGAACAACGCTGCGATCTTGCCGATGCCATCTACGACGACTCCCTCTGGCTTATCGATACCGTGGAGAACCTCCTCGCCATCACACGCGTCGAGGATGGCACCATTCGCCTCAACTTCACATCCGAGCTCATCGACGAGGTCATCGAGGCCGCCCTCAGCCATGTCGCCCAAGCATCGCATGGACGTACCGTCACCATCGAGCACACTGACGACATCCTGCTGGTACGCATCGACGTCCATCTCATCATGCAGGTGCTTACGAATCTCATCATGAACGCCTTCAAATACACGCCCGAGGACTCGACTGTCACCATCAGCGCACGTCGCGAGGGCGCGTTCGTCGTGGTGGACGTCGCAGACGATGGGCCGGGTGTGGCAGACTGCGACAAGCCTCATATCTTTGAGCGCTTCTTCACCTCAAGCAATACGCGGCCCGTGGATTCGCGTCGAAGCATCGGCCTTGGGCTGTCGCTCTGCCGCTCCATCGTGGAGGCGCATGGCGGCGCCATCGAAGTTCGCGACAACCACCCCCATGGGGCCGTCTTCCGTTTTACCCTGCCCGCCGAGGAGATCGAGATTCATGAATAATGCCGCTAAGCCACGCATCCTCCTGGTCGAAGATGACCTGACCGTTCAAAACCTCGTTTCGACCGCGCTTGACCTCCACGGCTATGTCGTGAGCAAGGTTTGCAACGGCCAGGCCGCCATCATGGATGCGGTGTCGCACGGCCCTAGCCTCATCATGCTCGACCTCGGCCTTCCCGACATTGACGGTATCGAGGTCATCACGAAGATCCGAAGCTGGTCGGCAGTCCCCATTATCGTCATTTCGGCGCGCTCCGAAGATTCCGACAAGATTGCAGCACTTGACGCAGGGGCAGACGACTACCTCACCAAGCCCTTTTCTGTGGATGAGTTGCTCGCGCGCGTCCGTGCGAATTTGAGGCGCTCATCGATGGCGTCGAGCGAGTCGACAGAAGCGAGCACGTTCGACAACGGTCCGCTGCATATCGACTACGCCGCGGGATACGCGACGAAAGACGGACGCGAGCTCTCGCTCACCCCAACCGAGTACAAATTGCTCGTCCTTCTGGCGAAAAACGTCGACAAGGTGCTCACCCACACCTTCATCACCCGCGAGATATGGGGCACGAGCTGGGACAGCGATCTGGCGAGCCTGCGCGTGTTCATGCGCACCCTGCGCAAGAAGATCGAGGCAGACCCCTCTCACCCCAAGATGATTCAGACGCACATGGGCGTCGGGTACCGCATGCAGCGTCTCTAGCCCACCCCACAAAAAGTTGCGGTGGAATACGGAGTAGATAAGGCCTTTGACAGCCAAAACAGTCCGCATTTCACCGCAACTGATGGGCGGGGTGGAGTTAGAGGAGCAGGTAGTTAGTCATGCCTTCGACGGCGAGCTTGGCGCCTGCCACGGCATGGACCACGGTGAGCGGGCCGTTGACCACATAGTTAGCGATACCCCAAAATCACTCTTTAACTCACCGCGCTCGCCCCCATATGTGCAAAGCGCCCCGCGAACGGATACTCGCGAGGCGCCTGGATGCCTGGATGTCCGGGCCTTATTTGATCCCGCGGCCCAAGTCTTCGGCAATTTTGTCTACGCCCTTAAGTGCGGCGCAGGTCTTTTTGTTGGAGCAATGTCCCGTGCAAACGCCACCTTGAGCGCAGTCGGCGCAGGTGCCCTTGCGATAAATGCGCACGCACACGGCGACAAACGCAATACCGATAACAGCCAGTACAACAATATCGATAGGTGCCATAGCAAGCCTCCTCTAGTTAACCATCACTTACTTTACCCCATTCTCAACCTACCAAAAAGGGACAGGTTTATTTTAGTCGGTTTTATCTGCGGAAACGTCACATCTCCCCCACCAAAAAGCCCGAGTGTCACTGGGACACCCGGGCTCGTAGAAAGGGGCTAATCCTTATTTGGACTTAAGCGGAAACTGCGGCGGAAGCAGTGTTGGTCTCGTCCTCGTCGGTCCATGCATGCTTGGGCATGGGACGGAAGATCTGGAAGAGCATCGCAGCCAGCAGCACGATGGCCACAACCGTCCAGATACCAAACTGCCCAAGAACAAGCAGGTTATAGAACTGGTTGATGAACAGGCCGATGACCCAAGCAAAGGCACACTCGTAGCCGATGGCAATCGCGGTCCACTTACCGGAGTTCATCTGGTTACGGATGGTGCCGATAGCGGCAAAGCACGGAGCGCACAGCAGGTTGAAGGCACCAAAGGCGACGCAAGCGCCCATGGTCGGGAACATAGCCGCAAACGCGGTCCACAGGCTCGGGTCGGTCTCGCCGGCGTCGGCAACGGACAGCAGCGAGCCGGCGGTGGCGACAACGTTCTCCTTGGCGACGAGGCCAGAGACGGTCAGTGCGGTGGCCTGCCAGGTGCTAAAGCCGAGCGGGGCGAAGATCCAAGCGACCAGGTTGCCGAACATGGCAAGCACGGAGTAATCCATGAACTCCTCGGGGATGCCCTCCATGGAAGGCAGGTAGCCAAAGGCGCCGTTGTAGCTACCAAAGTTGGAGAGGAACCAAACGACGACGGTGGACGCAAAGATGACCGTGCCGGCCTTCTTGATAAAGGCGAAGCAGCGCTCCCACACGTGCAGCGCCCAAGAGCGGATCGCCGGGAAGTGGTAGGCAGGAAGCTCCATAACAAACGGCGTCGGGCGGCCGGCGAAGAGCTTGGTCTTCTTGAGCATGAGGCCCGAGGCAATGACGGCAAAGACGCCCAGGAAGTAGAAGAGCGGGCTGATCCACGCAGCGGTGGTGGAAGAGTCGCCAATGATGGAACCCATGAGCAGGGCGATGATCGGCAGCTTGGCGCCGCAGGGGATGAACGTGGTGGTCATGACCGTCATGCGGCGGTCCTTCTCGTTCTCGATGGTCTTGGTGGCCATGACGCCGGGGACGCCGCAGCCCGAGGACACGAGCATGGGGATAAAGGACTTACCGGACAGGCCAAAGCGGCGGAACACGCGGTCCATGATGAAGGCGACGCGCGCCATGTAGCCGCAGTCCTCCAGGAAAGAAAGCATCACAAAAAGCAGGAACATCTGCGGCACAAAGCCAAAGATGGCGCCCAGGCCGCCGACGATACCATCGCAGACCAGCGAATCGACCAGGCCACCGTCCTCGGTGCCGCCCGCCACGAGGGCGTCGTGCACCACGGTGGTGATACCCGGGACATAGGGGCCGTACTCCGCCGGGTCAATCGAATCGGCAGCGTCCTCACCCACAGCCTCGACAGCCGCATCATACGCATCGCGACCCTGACCGAGCACGTACCAACCGTCGGTGCCGAAGAGCTGGTCGTTGGTGAAGTCGGTCACCGTGCCGCCCAGGGTAGAAACGGCGATGTAGTACACGCAGAACATGATGACCACAAAGATCGGCAGGCCCAGGATACGGTTGGTAACCACGCGGTCGATCTTCTCGGAGGTGCTCATCTTGGCAGGAGCCTTGGTCATGCACTCGTCGATAATGTGGGCAATCACGCCATAGCGCTCGCCGGTGATGATGGACTCGGCGTCGTCGTCGCAATCCTGCTCGCACTGGGCGACCAGCTGCTCAACGCGAGCGGCCTTCTCCTTGGTGAGGTTGATGAGCTTGCAGGCGTCCGCGTCGCGCTCAAACAGCTTGACAGCGTAGTAGCGACGCTTGTTGGCGGGAACGCTCGCCGGCAGGTTGTTCTCGATGTGGTCCAGAACGTCCTCGATAGAGGAATCGAACTTGTGCTCCGGCACCTGGCCCTTGGAAGCAGCGGACTTCTTAACCTGCTCGAACAGCTCCTTGATGCCCTTGTTCTTAAGGGCCGAGATCATCATGACCGGGCAACCGAGCTTCTTGGACAGCTTGTCGGTGTCGATCTTGTCGCCGTTCTTCTCGACCAAGTCGGCCATGTTGAGGGCGACGACCACGGGCAGGCCGGTCTCGATAACCTGAAGCGCCAGGTACAGGTTGCGCTCGAGGTTGGTGGCATCGACCACCTGGACGACGACATCGGGTTCGCCGCTCATGAGGTAGTCGCGCGAGCACTGCTCCTCGGGGCTGTAGGGGGAAAGCGAGTAGATGCCGGGGAGGTCCGTAATCGTGACGTTCTTGTCACTCAGGAGCTTGGCTTCCTTTTTCTCAACCGTGACGCCGGGCCAGTTGCCAACGTAGCCGTTGGCGCCGGTGATCAGGTTGAAAAGCGTGGTCTTGCCGCAGTTGGGGTTACCCGCCAGCGCGACATGGATCTGAGAATCCGCCATTCAATCCTTCTTCCTTGTGTGCCCGCGCTGCTTTCTCCGCGCAGGCTGGATAATGTGCTTCAACGTTGCATTGCAGAGTTAGAAAAACCTAACTTTACCTGCAAGAATACATGCCGCTGGCCCTTACTGGACCTCGACGACGGCAGCCTCCTCCTTGCGGATGGAAAGCTCGTAGCCGCGCACGTTGATCTCGACCGGATCTCCGAGCGGTGCAACCTTAACGACCTTAAACGACGTGCCCTTGATGAGCCCCAGGTCCATAAGGTGACGGCGCAGTGCACCCTCACCGTGAAGCTTGACGATGGTAGAGCTCTCGCCCACCTTGACGTCACCCAACGTCTTCATGTACTTGTCCCCCTTTCAGCTTTTTGCGAAATGCTGCGAACTAACCGACGGTCATGATGTGCATGGCAACCTTGGAATCGATACCAAAGCGTGCACCCAGCACCGTGACGATGATATTGGCGCCACTCGAGCTCACCACGTGGATCTCGTTGCCCTCGACAAAGCCGAGGTCCTTGAGATGGTGCTTCATATCCTCATTGCCCTTTACGCGAGACACGCGCACGGTTTCGCCCGCTTTTACCATCGAAAGCGGCATAGCCGGCATCTGCGGTCCGCAAGACATGAGTGAGCTCCTAACGTCAGTTCGTCCTCAACATCGACGCAGCAAAAGTTAACCACGTCTATGTTCGCTATAGTAAACTAGCACGTGGTTAACTTTTTGGAAAGGGTCCCCATTTAGATTTCGAAAAAGTTTCCTATACGAAACAAAAAGGCGCGGCAAAGAGCTGTCCTTTGCCGCGCCCTGTCATGCTTAGAGCGAGAGGTTTCTGATCGATGTGACGCAGGAAGCCTCGTCTACGCCCGAAACGCGGAAGATGATGTCCTCGCCGCACTCGCCGTAGAGAGCCATGAGCCCCATTACATCGCGGCCGTCGGTATGGCGATCGCCGATACTGACCGATACGTTGCTACGATGCTTGGCAATGATGTCGTAAAGCAGCGCAACCGGGCGGGCATGCAGTCCCAACGGATCTTTAATCGTCTTTGTAAACTCGACCATGTCCCCTCCCGCGGCATCGCACATTCGGCCGGCAAACCCAACCACGTGGTAGTTATTGTAGCGTTAGATGCTTGTCGAGAGCTCCTCTGAACACCTCGTGGGCAAAAAGTGGCAAATATGAGTACTGTCACCGATTTAGTAGCAGCAAAATCGCGAGCAAAGTGCCTGCTTTGAGCGATTCGAAGAGGTTGAAAGCCGTCAAACGCCCTTTAAAGGGGGTTAGATAAATTGATTTTGAGCCCGTTTTTGCTCAGAACAGGCCGAAAAATATGACACCTCTTTTGCAACAGTACTCATATTTGGCATTTTTTGACCACGGGGTCCAAAACCATGCCCCAAAACACAAAAGGAGGGGCCTCGTAAGGGTAGCGCACAGAGATGTGGTGTAAGAGGCGGGGCATGCCCCGCCTCCGCCCTTT
>CAJKTW010000003.1:0-218950 GCA_905202925.1 uncultured Collinsella sp.
CAAGGCGGGGCCGAGGCCGCCTCGATCAATTTGCGAAAGAATCTTGACGGTACCAACGCTCACGCGTTTACTCAGCTCCGCGCCCCGACGGGTTCGAACCCGTGTACCGGCAACAAAAAAGCGGCCGGCATCCGCCAGTCGCTTTTCTTTTCTATGGTGGGCCGTCAGGGGTTCGAACCCTGGACCTTGGGATTAAAAGTCCCCTGCTCTGCCAGCTGAGCTAACGGCCCGCGGGTGGCATTGTACCACGGTCTGGGACTATTCCCAACTCCATTGGCCGTTCTGGAAAATCACAACTTCACGTCCATCAGGCGTAATGCCCGTAATATCGATGTCGTCCGTGCCGATCATAAAATCGACGTGCGTGCTCGAGACGTTAACACCATGCTCCAGGAGCTCCTCCTTGGACATGTCATACCCGCCCTCGATGCACTCGGGGAAGCCGACACCCAGCGCAAGGTGGCAGCTGGCGTTCTCGTCATAGAGCGTGTCATAGAACAGAACGCCACTTTCGCGGATCGGCGTGTTCTTGGAGATGAGCGCGACCTCACCCAAACGAGCGGCACCTTCGTCGGTGTCAATGATGCTCGCAAGCGTCGCCTTGCCCACGCGGGCATCGTAGTCCACTACGCGGCCGGCCTCGAACTTAATCCAAAAATCGTCAACCTTGTTCCCGTGGTGAATGAGCGGCATGGCCGAGTACACGATACCGTCGGCGCGCATACGATCAGGCGAGGTGAAGACTTCCTCGGTGGGAATGTTGGGGAAGAAGGGGTGCCCATCGGGCGTCTTGCCCTTGCCGCCGGCCCACTCGTGACCCTTCGTCATGCCAATCGTCAGATCGGTTCCATTTTCCGCGATGTAATGCAGGCGGTCAAAACGATTGTCGTTCAGGAAACGCAGGTTCTTTTCGAACGCCGCGTCATGAAGCTCCCAGTCGCTCTCCGGGTCCTGGCCATCGGCGCGAGCGGTGTGCAGAATCGCATTCCACAGCTTATAGATTGCAACCTCATCGGCGTCTCCCGGGAACACCTCGCGAGCCCAGGCAACGACCGGCGCGCCGGCGATGCACCACGGGTTGATGTTGTAGTCCAGCCCACGGCGGAAGACCTTGCACTGCGTATTCCTTGCCTTGGAAGCCGCGGCGGGCTTGGCGGGATCGATACCCTTGAGAGCCGCAGGGTCCGCACCCTCGATAAAGATAAAGCAGGCACCGTCCTGGGCCAGGGAATCCAACTGCAGGCGCTTCCACTCGGGCGTCTGCTCAAAATAGCTTTTATCGACATGCTCGTACGTGAGCCTCGTCACGGCATCATCGGCCCAAATGACCGTCACGTGGCCAGCGCCGGCGTCATAAGCCTCCGCGACCACCACGCGGGCAAAAGGCGCGCACTCGACCGGAGACTGAACGACAACCTCCTGGCCGGGCTTGACGTTTACGCCCTTGCGAACAACCAGACGCGCATAGTTTTTAATCTTGGGCTCCAGGGCCTTCATGCCCTCCAGAGCCTCTTCGACCGTCAGGGCAGCTCGAATCATGTGCCACTCCATCTATCTATAGAACAGTAAAAAGGCGCGCCGCAAAAACGACGCGCCTTATATCTTAGCGATAAGTATGGATACAAGCGCTACTTCTTCTTGGAGGCCTTCGTGTCCTCCTCGGCAGCCGCGCACTCAATAAGAGCGTTGAGCTTGTTCTCGGACATGCCCTCGGCCTGCGTGCGGTACATGTTGCGCAGGGGACGAATACGAACGAAGTCGTAGATAAAGTCACCCAGAATGATGACATAGGACAAAACGATGCCGACCATCTGGACGGGACTGGACACCGTGCCGCCGGGAACGAAGTACAGCGAAGCCCAAATGGCCACGACGAGCACCATGCCGATAGCGAGCACGGCCCACCAAATACGGCGGCGCTTGGTGTAGTCCTCATCCTGCTTGAGAAGGATATTCGACACCGTGTAGATACGATCCTCGCGGGCGCGCTGCTTGGCCTTGCGGGCGCGCTTTTCCTCCTTGGAAAGGCCTTCCAGGTTTTCGCCCTTCTCGAGCTCTTTACGGCGTGCCTTGGATGATGCCGGCACGACGTGAACAGAGCTCGCTGCCTGACGGGCGGGCTTAGCGGATGCGGCGGACTTGCGCGCAACCCCGGTAACCTCGCGGGATTGCGTGCGCTTGTTCGTGGCGCTGCGGGTACTCACTTACGCGTTCTCCTTCATGCTTGTGAACTGGGAGCCCGTGATGATTTGGAAGGCCTCGCGATAGCGCTCGGACGTGCCATCGATGACCTCGGCGGGCAGGTGCGGGGTCTCCCCCGTCATATCCCAGTTGGCCTTGAGCCAATTGCGGACGAATTGTTTGTCGTAGCTGGGCTGAATCTTGCCCTCCTCGTAGCTGGCGGCAGGCCAGAAACGGCTGGAGTCGGGCGTGAGGCACTCGTCGATCAGCGTAACCTTACCATCGATGACACCAAACTCGAACTTGGTGTCGGCGATGATGATGCCTCGAGTCGCGGCATACTCGGCAGCGGCCTTGTAGATCTTGAGAGATAGGTCGCGAATCTGCGTGGCGATGTCCTCGCCCACGATCTCGCAGCAACGCTCGAACGAAATGTTCTCGTCGTGGTCGCCGATCTTGGCCTTCGTGGACGGCGTGAACAGCGGCTCGGGAAGCTTGGAGGCCTCGGTCAGACCCTCGGGCAGCTGAATGCCGCAGACGGTACCGTTCTCGTCATAGGTCTTCTTGCCCGAACCGGTCAGATAGCCGCGGACGATGCACTCGATAGGAATCGTCTGGGCCTTCTTGACCAGCATGGCGCGGCCTGCGAGATAGTCACGGTACTCAGCAAACTCCTCGGGGAAATCCGCCGGGTCGATGGAAACGAGATGGTTGGGGACGATGTCGGCAAACTTATCAAACCAGAATGCCGAGATGCGATTGAGCACCTCTCCCTTAAACGGAATCTCGTCGGGAAGAATGAAGTCGAACGCAGAAATGCGGTCGGTGGCGACCATCAGCAGGTTTTCACCGGCATCGTAAATATCACGAACCTTGCCACGGGAATCCGGACGACGCTCCATCGTTGTCACGTGAGTCACTCCTTACCTAAATACGACAGAAATGCGGGCTCTTTCCCGCATGTTTTCGCAAACTCGGAGCGGCAGGGACGCGGCCCCTCCTTCACCGAATAGCGAAAAGCTAGTGCTCCATTGTAGTAGATGCCGCGTCTGCCGTGTGCTCGCGGGGCAGATGAATTGTAAAAGTCGTACCCTTTCCAAGCTCCGACTCCACGGATATGTAGCCATGGTGACGCTCGACGATCTGCTTGGTCACGGCGAGGCCAACGCCCAGGCCGCCAGCTTCGCGGGCGCGGCTGGCATCGGCGCGCCAAAAACGACCGAAGATGCGCGACAGATCGTCCTTGGCGATACCGATGCCCGTATCCGAAACCGCGATATCGACGTGCTTGCGGTCGCTGAGCACCGACACCACGACCCAACCCCCCTCGGGGGTGTAACGCATGGCGTTGCTCATGAGGTTAATAACGCATTGCGTGATCATGTCGGGATCTGCCTCGACAACGTCATCGTGGCCCTGCGTCTCATCCGCAAAGCGCAAACGCAGGTCACGGTCGGCAAACAGGCGCTCCTGGCCATTCACAATCGAACGCACAAACGGCACCATATCCACCGGCTCCAGGTTGAGCGGCGCGGTACTGTTTTCCATGCGCGACAGGTCGAGCATCTGCTGCACCAGACGGGCCAGACGACGAGTCTCGGATGCGACTGTCTCCAGGTGTTCGTCGTCGGTGGGATACACACCGTCTTGCATGGCCTCGACCGTTGCAAGCATGGCCATGAGCGGCGTGCGCAGCTCGTGAGCAACATCAGAGGTCAGGCGCTTCTCGTGCTTCATATCCTTTTCGAGTGAGGTGGCCATCTCGTCGAAGGTCTCTCCCAGCTGATCGATCTCATCATCGCCGCGCAAGCCCGTACGAGCGGACAGGTCTCCATCGCGAATCTGCTTGGCGGTGCTGGTAATACGATGAATCGGCTTGGTGAGCATGCGCGACATGAGCGCTCCGATAACGACCGAGATGCAGACGGCCACAACCGCGGCAAGGACCATGGCGTTAAAGGTCTTCTCTCTGAATGCTGAGTCTGCCTTGGTGAGCAGGGCATCGGAGCCAATCGCCCACAATTTGACCTGACCCACGTGCTCGCCGGAGGACGTCACGATCTCAACGTTGGCAACACTATTGGAATCGGTGGGAGCAGACGAGACTGGGCTGTGCGATGCCTTCTTTCCGCTCGTACCGTCGGTCGTCGCCTGATTTTCGCGCACATCGGCAGTAGCGCTTGCCGAGGGCCACGAGTCGTCGTAGACGATGACGCCCTTTTTATTGACGACCTGCATGCCAAGATCGTCGGACACCAAGCTCGATGTCGCGACCGCACGCAACTCCCCCGCGGTCCAATTGCCGTTTTCCTCATATGACGTTGCCAACTTTTCGGCTGCGGAATTGGCGATTTCGACAATATTGGAACGCGTGTAATCCGTAAAAACCGTGCCCCACACAACGGAGACAACGCCCACCAGCACCAGTACCGTCATGAGCGATGTCAGGGCAAAAGCCAGGGCCATGCGCGAGGGATAGCTCATCGTTGGCCGTGAATCGGAACGAGGCGTGTTCCAACTAGCCTTGGAACCCGCCTCGTTCTCCTGCTTATGCTTTTGCCCGATTTCAAAGCGCGCAGGTGTCATATGTGATTTCCTTTATTTCTCGTCCGACTTATCGGTCTTGGTCGGAGCCTCGAAGCGGTAGCCGACACCGTGGACGGTGTAAAGCCACTTGGGCTTCTTGGGGTCGTCGCCCAGCTTGGCGCGAAGGTTCTTCACGTGGCTGTCGATGGTGCGCTCGTAACCCTCAAAGTCGTAGCCGAGCACTTTCTCGACCAACTCCATGCGGTTGTAGACGCGGCCGGGGTGACGGGCAAGCGTGGTGAGCAGCTTGAACTCGGAAGCCGTCAGGTCGACTTCCTTGCCCTCGACCAAAATCTTGTGGCCCGAGATGTCAATGACCAGATCGCCAAAGTCGAGCACCTCGACGGCCGGCTCATCGGCCTGGTGGGCACGGCGGAACAAGGCGCGTACGCGCGCGACAAGCTCGCGCGGCGAGAACGGCTTGATCAGGTAGTCGTCGGCTCCGAGCTCGAGGCCGATAATACGGTCCTCGATCTCGCCCTTGGCCGTCAGCATAATGATGGGGACATCCGAGGTGTCGCGAATGGTGCGGCAAACGCGCTCGCCGGGAATCTTGGGGAGCATGAGGTCGAGCACAACCAGGTCGAACTGGTGCTTCTCGAACTCCTCGATTGCAGACTGGCCGTCGCCGACGCCAACAACCCAGTAGCCCTCGCGCTCGAGATAGGCAGCGACGGCGTCACGGATTGCCTTCTCGTCCTCGACCAGCAGAATCTTTTTTGCATCTGAAGCCATAACACGGCCCCCCTGTCTCAATTAGCTAAGAACAAGCTCATTTTAACGCACCTGAGCCCACCGGGTATCGCATGGACGCGACAGCTCGGCGGGCGGTACTCATAGTCACAACGCGTTTATTCCCCTGTCGACGCCTTTTTAACCCCTCGGAGACTAAAGAGAGAACAGGCGAGCGGTAACCGTCTCGGGAATTCCCTGGCTGTTACGCACCGTTGCGTACGTTAAGAACGAGTTCGATTTACCCGCCGTAGCAGGATAATCGCCATACTCCAAGG
This sequence comes from uncultured Collinsella sp., assembly GCA_905202925.1. Taxonomy (GTDB): domain Bacteria; phylum Actinomycetota; class Coriobacteriia; order Coriobacteriales; family Coriobacteriaceae; genus Collinsella. The sequence goes on from CAJKTW010000003.1 coordinate 5,778, forward strand.
CTCGGTCGGGCGACAGAAGCGAGCCGTAGGTCTTGGCCGAAGTGTCAATCAAAAAATGCGACGCCTGAACTTTAACCAGGTATTTATTTTTCCTTCCCGCAGCGCACGCGAGCGGCTCACGCGAAAGGAAGAGGTACGGCCCACCCTCGTTACCGATATAGGTGCCCATATTGCCCAGGCTACCCACACCGCTATACGTCGCCTCAATGGAGAACACGAAGGTGTCGCCCATATACACGGCCTCGAAAGGCGAAACCGACGAAGGAAGCACCAGCTGAGCTCGCTTCGTGTTGTTGCCGTCAGTCAGGTCGATCGCCGTCATACCGTAATAGACGCCCTCATCATTGTGCACGCGGGGCGAGATGGTCAGGATGCCGTCGCTCACACGCGGGGCGGATGCGAAGCGCCCCGTTGACTTCCAAATAGTCTCAGGCTTGGACTCGCTGGGCGACTGACGGTAGCAGTACGAATCGTTACTCGTCTTGCTGCCGCCGGACGAGGGCATCTTATACCAGATGACCGACGACCCATACGCTGTGAAGAGCGGCGGATCGTAGTTTTCGCCACCGCGGTCGAGCTCGACAGCGTTGCCGGTAAGGGAGGAGCCTGCAAGGTTTTGCGCATAGAGTTTCCAAGACGCATTGGCAAAGTTCATCTCGACCCACGCGAACACGCCATCACCCGCGCGAACGTCGTAAAACGCATAACCGGTTCCCTCAACGGGATCCTCGATAAGTGTGGTAAGCGAGCCATCGCCCAGGTTGAGCACACCAAGCGTATTGGCATGCAGGGCAGAAGCAGGCGCCATCATCGCGGCAGCATAGTCGCCATCGCAGTAGTACAGCAGCGTGCCCAGCGGCAGCGTCCACGAGGCCGCGGGCTCAAGATCGATATCGACAGCTTCGTACTCATCAGTGATCGAGACAATCTTCGAATCGTCCTTGATAACCTGTGGCTCGCCAGCGGCGTCGTCGCTGGTACCCGTTTTCTTTGAGCATCCGGCAAGCACTGTGGCAGCGCCCGCGGCAGCCCCTCCGAGCACAAAGCCGCGGCGCGATATTCCGTTCTTGATCTGGTCGGCGATACTCATTAGGCGATCTCGGCGCGAGCGGCCTCGATAGCGCGCGTGAGCTGATCGGCGCAAGAAGTCTTCTTCATACCGCAGGTGTTACCGGCGAGAACCTCGATGACGCGATCGGCAGGAGCGCCCTCGACCAGCTTAGAGATAGCCTTGAGATTGCCGTTGCAGCCACCGGTAAACTCGACGCCCACCACCTTGTTGCCGTCATCAGAAAGATCAAGGTGGATATTGCGAGCGCATACGCCCTGAGGCTTGTAATCAAAACTAATCATTGCGTTCCCCTCTCGTAAAGCAATTTCAGACGTCTATTATCCCCGTCCGAACCGATAAAGTATCGCGGGCACCGATTCAACATTCCCCAATGCGCAAACCGGCGGCAGCAATACTAGCAATCTGCTTCCCGAGCGTGGACTTTTCGTTTCTCTTGATACATGTTGTGGTCAGCGATGTGGTAAATCTCGGTCAGTGTATAACCGGGTGCCTCTGCCGTCGCGACGCCAAACGACGCACTGACTGTCAGCACCTCATCGCTCGCAGCAGCAAGGCTGAGGCGAGGATCTTGCACTACTTCACATGCGGATTCGCGATCGGTGTGAGGGCAAATCAGCAAGAACTCGTCGCCACCAATGCGCATAGGCACAAACTTCTCGCCTGCCGTTCGCCTCAATACAGACGCCGTACGCCGTAGCAGCTCATCGCCCATTTCGTGACCGTAGAGATCGTTGGTACGCTTGAGGAAATTGCAGTCCATCATGATCACACTCACGGGCAGGGAATCGTTCACCAGGTCGTCGCCAAGGGACTCAAGGTAATTTCTATTGCGAAGTCCCGTCAGCTTATCCTGGAAAGAAAGCTCCTCGGCGCGCTTTGTCATCGAGATGTTATGCGTCGCCACGACGACCGACTCCAGTCGACCCTGCTCATCGCGGCGCTGCGGAACAACCTGCAGCGAATACCACGTACCTCGGCAGTCTCGTACCTCGGCATCCAAGTACGGCATGCCCTCCATACGATCCTGAAGCGTCTTTATATCTAAGAGCTCCATGACCGCCTCGCGACTTTCGGGACTCACAATGTCTCGGCAAACCGTTGCAAAAAAGTCATATGCCTCGGCGTGCTCGGCAAATATCTTCGCCACCGATGGCGACATGTTAATCCCCTCGATCTCGAGCGTGTCGAGATGCAACAGGAGGGTCGACTCATACGTGGAACTGATGGCATTGATGATGCCGAGCTGCTTGTCCTTTTCGGCCAAATTGCGACGATCGGCGACGATACGCACCAACAGCACTACAACCAAAAACACCAGGAACGCCAGCACGCCGACAGCGATAAATGAAATCCTGCCCGACATGACCTCAGATTTGGGATAGAGCGCAAACAGGCGATAGTCCTCATACGCCGCACGCACGGCATACCAGGTACTTCCCCGATATTCGACACGTGTTAAGCCTTCGTCTTTCCAATCAATTCCGCTATCGGCAAGAAGCCGGGCGAGAGCTATATCGACGGTCGAATCGTTTGAAGAAACGATTTGCGCATCGCGCATCACGAACACCGTTGGGCTCTGATGGAATGTGTTGTTCACGAGCACGTCGGCGATCGTATACGAATAATCATCGGCGGGCTCGGGCGCAAGCGATCGATACCCCAGCGCTACGCCATCACCGTACGGAACAACACACACGGCAAAGTCGACATCTCGACGCTCAACGACCGTCGAGTAGGACACCTTGGAGCCTCGATACATCGATGCGACCGACGAACAGGCAAGCTCCTCTCGCCACAGCATCAGCGGATCGCGACCGTCGATATCGTAATGAGCGGTCATATGGCCGTCGGCGTCCATGACCAACATTCCCGAAAGGTGCTCGGAATGGACGTACTCCTCGACACGATCATCGTTGACTTCAACGCGATCAGGCGGCAAGAACGTCGAAAACGACTCGAGCGCGGCATCCAAATTGTGCGTCGCCTCGGCTTTTCTTCCCTGTTCATATCGGTCATATTTTTCGCAGGCGTTTTTTAAAAACACCATGGTTTCCTGGCCAAACCCAAGCGTTTTATCGAGACAGCGATGCGTACCGACCACATATAGCAGACCCAACAAAACAGCGCTGGCCACAACGCAGATAGCCGCGGTGACTAATGCCTGTCGGCGCAAGCGGCGCTCATCATTTGTCATGATTCCGCTCCTTGCCTGCCTGTCGTCGCCCCTGCCTTGTACTTGCCCACAATACGCTCAATCGTGCCATCTCGATCCATCTCGAACAGCACGGTATTGAGGTTTTTGACGTACTCCCCCTCATAGCCGTCCTTAAACGCGACGCCAAGGTCAACCGTCATAACGTTGTCGGCAAACACGCGATAAACACCGGGATACCGCGCGACGAGCCGGTCGAGCGATTGGACGTCCGCCATCCAACAGTCAACATACCCCTTGACGAGGGCGGCTTTGCAGAGTTCGGCGGAGCCATATGATTTGATATGCACGTCCGACGAGATTTCCAGATCGCCCGCAAGCAATCGGCGTTCACTCACCGAACCGGCAATCACCGCAACGGTCTTGCTTCCATCGAGAGACGCCAAACCCTTGATACCACTCGTTTTCTTGGCGGCAACCGAGACTGTCACGGTCAGATACGGCTCAGTCCAGCAATAATCGTCTTCGCGATAATTGGGCGAATAGTCGCACCACAGACAATCGATATCGCCGTTTTTGAGCAGGCGATCACGATCATTCCAAGATATGTCAATGAATTGCGGCTTGATTCCCGCACGCTTGCAGGCCTCGCGGGCGATATCGATATCGATACCGGCGTAATCGCCCGCGATATCGGTATACACATAGGGATCGTTATCCGTAACGCCGATTTTGAGCACCGGGAGATCTTTATCGGCTTCGCTCGATGAGGTAAAGCTGCTTCGAACGGTATACGTCAGGGCAACCGCACAAACGGCAACAAGGAGTATGAGCACGGACGAGACGATGGCGCCTCGTTTGATACGTCTGGGCACACGGCTCTTTTCATCGAAACAGCAGATAAGGTTCATTTTATTACCAGGGGGCCAGTGCAACAGCGAAAAAAGCGCCTTGCCCAAGACGGGCAAGGCGCCAATGGTTGAAATGTATCCGTAAGCGGTCGAATTAGGTCAACCCTACTCGAAGCTCAGCTGCTCCAGGCGATCGAAGACCGTGTCGATGCGGGTGACGAGCGGGGTACCCTAACGCTCGAAACGTTTACACATAAGAGCGAAAGCGATCAGCGAAGCGCCGGCAACGGCCATAATAAAGGCGACAGCAAGGGCCTGGTCGCCCGTATTGGCGAGCGCGCCCTTAGTAGCCTTAACAGACTTTTTGGTCACCTTAGTCGTCGTCTGCTGACTAGGCCGGGACGGCGTCACGGGCTGCGTAGGCTGAACCGGCTCACCATTGGCCTCCTCGCCCGTCACCACGTACGTCGAGAAGTGGCTCGTGCGGAAGCAAAGGTAGTCGCCCTCGGGCCACGTATCCATAGCCTGAGTGGAACCATCCTCGGCAACGTAGAGCACCTTGAGATTGGTGAGCGCCTTCATGGCTGCGGTCATCTTGACACGAACGATGAAGGACATGCCATCGAAGTCCTCGATAACCTCGCCATTCTTGAGAAGCTTGATATCGAGCTTCTCGGCAACCTTGGTAGCCCCCTGCTCAAGGCCGGAAATCGTAGCATTGGCGGCGTCGGTAAGATTTGTCGGTTCCTCGACCACAAGAGAGATGCTGTTGTTCTGGGCAATGCCGGCAGCGGCATTGTTCTCGGCGCTTACGCTAACATCCGTTCCGTCGCTACCTGCAACACCCGCAATGGTCCTCGCCGCTACAGTAACGGTACAGGTCATTGTTTTGTCACCACAGGTGACGGTGATCGTGGCGGTACCGGCCTTAAGCGGCGTCACGACGCCGTCTTTGACCGTAGCGATCGACGAATCGCTGGAGGTCCATCTCACCGTCGTATCGTCTGCATCGGCAGGACTCACCGTTGCGGAGAGCTTTGCGAAGGCATCACCGACGGTAAAGGACAGGCTCGTCTTGTCGAGCTCGACTTTCTGGACGGGGTTGGTCACGGTCACCGAGACGGTTTGGGAGAGCGACTCTGCAGTGATGACAAATGAGCCAGAACCGGTCTTTAGGGCGGTAACGGTGTAGGAGCCATCGCCGTTGTCGACAACCTTAAACGCCTTCGAAGCGCCCGTGTCATCCAGAGCAAGCTTGGTCTCGTCGACCTCACCCGCAAGGGCTCCAACAAGAGAAATCTTCACGGTGCCCTCTTCGCCCTTCTTAAGGTTAAGAGCGGTCTGGTCGACCGTAAGGTTCGTTGCGGGATTAGAGACGGTCACCGCGCAATCCTGAGAATAGACGCCGTCTTCAGTCGAAACGGTGATGGTTGCGGCACCCTTGGAGACAGCCGTCACCTTTCCGGTTTGATCGACCGTAGCGACGCTCTCATTGCTGGACTTCCAAACAACTGTCTGGTTAGCCTCCGCGGGAACGACCGCCGCCTTAAGCTGCTCGGTTGCAGCGCCCGCAAGCGCGACCTTCTGCTTATCGAGCATGATGCCCGTAGCAGGCTGAATAACGGTCACCTTGCACATGGCGCTATACTCTCCGTCCTCAGTGGTGACGGTGATCGTAGCGGCACCTGCCTTGACCGGGGTCACGATGCCGTCTGCAACCGTGGCGACCGTAGGATCGCTCGACGACCAGGACAAGTTCTTGTTCGTTGCATTATCGGGCTCAACCGCTGCGGTCAACGTCGAGGGCTCACCGCCCACAGCAAGCTTAAGATTCGACGCGCTGAGGCTGACGCCCGAGACCTTTACGACCGGAGTGGTTACCGTAATTGTATCCGTGGTTGCAGAGACCCCATCAACCGTTGCCGTGATCGTGGCATCACCGTCACCGACAGCGGCAACAAGACCGTTTCCATCGACGGTAAGGACGCTCTCGTTAGAAGAGGACCAGACAACCTTACTGGCCTTATCGTCAGGGGAAACCTTTGCCTTCAACTGCTGAGTCGTGCCCTTGTCCATAGATGTTGAGTAACCATCCGCAATGGAAACCGTCGTTTTTGCAGGTTCCTCGCCAGGCTTGACGACATGAACGGTCATCGTGTCACAGAGAAGGCCCCCATTATCGGGGTCACCGAGATAGACGTCTATCTTTGCAGTGCCGTAGCCATTCGGATGCGCGAAATATCCTGCTGTACTTGAGCTCACAGCGTACATCTCGATGCTAACGATGCTAGGGTCTGATGACACGAATCGATATTCAGAATATGGATATTTATCGAGAAGCTCTACAGCCTCCTTCGTCAACACAGTTCCAAAGTAATCGCGATATCTGTTCGCATCAAGCAGATAATCGTCCGTGCCGGTGCGGTCTGGAGCTAATTCGCTTTCAATTGAGATTTCGCTCTCCTTCAAGAATGCAATCGAAGGTTTAACGGATGGGTAGGGAATCACATCTATGGTGCCGACATGTTTGCCGCCGAACGAATCCGTCGCCTCAATAGTTGCAGTCCCCACCTTGATTGCGGTGACCCGATCTCCCTCTATCGAAACAATGTCTTGTCCTTTTATAACTGAATAGGATAATTTCCACGTTTGAGACTGGTAGTCACGCGATAAATCTCTGCAAGCTTGCCCGGTTGAATTCAGTTCAACATCAATCAAATCACTCGAATCGATCCATGCGTTAGAGCCGATAGCCATTTTTCCGCTCATGTTTTTCTCAACAAAAGCGGGACCCTGTTCCTTCATCACCACGTCGCAGAGTCGTTTCTTCTGATAAATATCTTGCGCGTAGTCACTCACGCCTATCCGGAGTTCACTAGCGCTGCTGCTGTGCGGATTAATATAAACAGGAGCCTGCAGCTGATAATCGGCAGAATTGCTACACTCCGTTATCTGATCACTGCTTAGCTGCGTATAAAGCCCCGACCCATCGTCATAAGAGCTATTTCCATAGATATCAAACGCCGTCGGCTCCTCATCGGGCCGCTCAAATGCGAGCAGCACTTTCCCTTTCTCAGAGCCATAGTGTTGTTTTCCGCAAACAGGACACTTCTCGATATATAACAACGTCAGAGAAGACACAGGCTTTGCCTTGTCCGAATTGTTTGCATACTTTATTTCTTTTATTTTGTTTTGAGACTTAGCAAGGCTTATTTCAAGATAACCCTCCGCTTTGTAACCCTCATAATTGAACTCAGCAGTTATCCGAAGCTTGCCGTCTCCAACAGACACTGGGGACAACGTATATTCCCATTGTCCATAGATGTTTGAAAGCGAGATATTCTCTGCATCATCACTCGAAATCGTTAGCGTGTAATTCTCGGGGTTTTGCGCCGCTTGAGCTATCTCCTGGGACGGAGCTCCCGGAAGCGAAAAGCGGACACTTCCATTCAGTCTTTGCCCGACCGCAACAGAACAATATTTCAAAACACTGTCCTGTGAAACAGAAACGAGAACCTCTCCTCCCTTAGTTTCCGATGCGACCGCTATTGATGGCGTAGCGACTGAAACTGCCGTTACGGCAGCCAAAACGGCACAAAATGCGGCGGCTATCCTCCAAAACCCTTTTCTCATTCCCCTAAGTCCAATCTCTCGTGAAAAATGCAGCATTCTCCCACACATTAAAATTGTCTTAAGGATACCCCCCCCCCAACCGACACTGACAAGCTAATGTTTGTCGGAAGAGTCAAATTATCGGCAAGCGACATCCCCGCATTAAAAATCGCCCGTTGTAATGTAGCTTTTCCAAGCACTCTCACGCAAAAGCCCCGTCGGCAAAACGAGTTACCAACGGGGCTTGAGCCGGAAATCCACACTTCAATTGAGGGCAAAAGCAAACTGATCGGTTTGACTACGCCCCAAATCAATCAGTTAGAACTCGAGCTGCTCCAGGCGATCGAAGACCGTGTCGATGCGGGTGAGGAAGTCCCACGGATCAAAGATCTCGTCGAGCTTCTCCTGGCTGACGGTGCAGCGCGGATCAGCCTCGAGACGCTCCTTAAAGGTGGGACCGGAGACGCAATCCTGCACCTCGTGCCAGGTAGCCATGGCGTTTTCCTGCACGATCGCATAGGCATCTTCGCGGGTGATGCCCGTATCGACGAGGGCCAGCAGGACCTTGGAGGAGAAGATGAGACCGCGAGTCTTGTTGAGGTTGGCCATCATGCGAGCCGGATACAGCTGCAGGCCGTCAATAACGCGAATGAGACACTGGAACATGTGGTCGAGTGCGATAAAGCTATCGGCCTGGGCGACGCGCTCGGCAGAGGAGTGCGAAATGTCGCGCTCATGCCACAGGGCGACATTGTCGAAAGCGACCTGGGCATTGGACTTCACGATGCGCGACAGGCCACAGACCTTCTCCATGGTGATCGGGTTGCGCTTGTGCGGCATGGCGGAGCTGCCCTTTTGACCCTTGCGGAACGGCTCCTCGGCCTCGAGCGTATCGGTCTTCTGCAGATTGCGAACCTCGGTAGCGATGCGCTCGCAGGTGGCCGCCGTGGTGGCGAGGACGCCGGCGAGGTAGGCATGATGGTCGCGGGAGATGACCTGCGTGGACAGCGGGTCGTGGACCAGACCCAGGCGCTCGCAGACGTACTCCTCGACGAACGGCTCGATGGAGCTGTAGGTGCCGACGGCACCGGAGATGGCACCGAAGGCAACATTCTTGCGAGCGTCCTCAAGACGATCGAGATCGCGCTTGAGCTCCCACGCCCAAGAGCCGAACTTCATACCGAAGGTCATCGGCTCGGCATGAATGCCGTGGGTGCGGCCGGCGCAGAGCGTATTGCGCTCCTCGAAGGCGCGGCGCTTGCAGATCACGCCGAGCTTCTTGACGTCCTCGATAATCAGGTCACACGCTTGAGTAAGCTGATAGCACAGAGCCGTATCACCCAGGTCGGAGCTGGTCATACCGTAGTGAACCCAGCGGCTAGGCTTGGGCTCGCCCTCGGGAACATCGGCGTCGATATATTCCTTCATGTTGGTCAGGAAGGCGATGACATCGTGGCGCGTGACTTCCTCGATCTCGTCGACCTTTGCCTTCTCAAAGTTGGCATGGTCGCGGATCCACTGGGCTTCTTCTTTAGAAATGCCGATCTTGCCGAGCTCCGCCTGGGCCTCGCAGGCCAGGACCTCAATCTCCTGCCAAATGGCGTACTTGTTCTCGAGGGAGAAGATGTGTCCCATCTCCGGGCGGGTATAGCGATCGATCATAGCGGCTCCTTTTTGGTTATTGGCACGTTGGTCGTAACCCAACCATTGTACCGTGCGCGGGTGCGAGTATGGGCTGCAGGCATTAACCTAACATTTTGCCGCAAGAGCGGCCATGAAGCCGATGCCTTCGCCTGCTCGCTACAAACGCTTCGCGTTTGCTTTACGCTCGCGCCCTGTCGGGTTCGAGTCCCGGCGCTTTATCGAAAAAGGCACGGTAACGAAACGTTACCGTGCCTGAAATTCGAATGGAGCGGGCAACGGGACTCGAACCCGCGAGTGTCAGCTTGGGAAGCTGATGCCTTACCACTTGGCGATGCCCGCAATTGCGCATTGGGATAAATTAAATGCTTGGATAGTATATACCGAGCATTTCAAGGGGGCAATATGGATGCGGCGTGTTATCACTATGCAATCGCGTACCGCGCACTGCGGCATCAAAGCCTACGAAACGCGCTCCAACTGGTCCCTTGCATCAGAAAGCACGTGTTCTACCCCGTTTTGCACCTCAGTGTCAAATCGATACGCTGGGACCGAAACGCTTAAACCATAGAGACGCCCGCCTTTTTCTATGGGAACGGCGATGCACTCAACCCCTTCTGCCATCTCCTGATGATCATATGCAAAACCACACCGTCGGACCTCCTCGAGCTGCCGCATCAGGTCATCTATGTGTTTTACCGCATGCTCAGTCGTCTTTTCGAATGGGACAGGAAGCAGCGAGCGAACCGACTCCTCATCCCATCGAGATAGAATCGCCTTTCCAATCGCCGTGCAGTGTGCAGGAAGGGTCTTACCAATTTCCGATGAAAGACGGATGTGCTGGGGGGAATCAACGCGCGAAATATAGAGAACACGACCGTGGTCGAGCACACCGAGCTGACAGGTCTCTCCGCACGATGCGACAACCTTTCGCATGGCTGTCTCAAAAGAGGACAATCCCCCACTCTCACGATCGAATGCCTTGCCCAGCAGATACGTCTTAAGCCCAATCGAATACCTACCGGTAGTCTCGTCATAACTAACGTAATCCGAATCGGCCATGGTGTGCAAAATCGAGAAGAGGCTACTCTTTGGAGCGCCGACAATACGGCATATCTCTGCCATGGTAAGTCCGCTCTTTGTAGCCGAAAGGGCTTCAAAGATTGATAGAACCCGCAAGGTAGAACGGTGGCCAGCAGGATTATATCGCGAGGGCATGGCAACTCTCCTTGTTCATTAACGCCCAGACTTTCCCCGTAAGTATAGCGGCGTGCCCCTTAGAGCAACCGTTCACCGGCCAACCAAAACCATTCGCGGCGGGCCCGTGTGAGGTCTTTTGCGTTTCTTCTATACTGTTCCGTATAACGAATTACGTTCGTAAATACGAACGTTATTCAAATGGACATAGGGAGGAAACATGTCAGACGTTGTAAGCCAAGGCCAAAACGCCGTTGTCATCGATCAGAGGGACAACGTCGCCGTCGCCACCTACCAACTGGAGGCGGGTGCCGAGGCCCGCTACCCCATGCCGGACGGCACGCTGGCGAGCGTTACCGTGACCGACGACATCCCGCTGTTCCACAAGATCGCCCTCGTAGACATCCCCAAGGGTGAGAAGGTCGTCAAGTATGGCGAGTTCATCGGTGTGGCCACCACGGACATCAAACGCGGGCAGCATGTTCATTCGCATAACTGCGCCAGCTCCGACGACCTGAAGGACTCCGTCGTCGCCGACACCGGCTCCGTCGCCACCAAGACCCCCTCGTCCGTAGGGGGCACGCGCACCTTCATGGGCTACCGTCGCCCGGACGGTCGCGTCGGTATCCGCAACCACGTCCTGATCCTTCCCACGAGCATCTGCGCCTCCGACACCACGGAGAGAATCGCGAACGCGGTCGAGGGCTGCGTCTCCTTCCACAACCAGAATGGCTGCTCGCAGGTCGATTGCGACCAGAAGGTGACCATTGCCGCCTTGGCAGGCTACGCTGCGAACCCGAACATCTATGGCGTCGTTTGCGTCTCCCTGGGCTGCGAGGGCTGCCAGAACGACATCGTGGTCGACGCGATTCGCGAGCGTACCAACAAGCCCGTCGAGACCCTGGTCATCCAAAAGGTCGGCGGCTCCATCAGGGCAATCGAGGAGGGCACGCGCCTTGCCCGCAAGATGGTCGCCGAGGCGGACCGATGCGTCCGCGAGCCCACTGACATCTCCGAGCTTATCTTCGGCACCAACTGCGGCGGATCCGACCCCTCGAGCGGCCTTGGCTCTAACCCGCTGATCGGCGAGGTTTCCGACTGGCTCGTCAACCATGGTGCCACCTCCGTGCTGTGCGAGACACCCGAGCTCTTTGGCGCCGAGCACATCCTCGCCCGTCGCGCGAAGGACAAGCAGGTTTCGGACGACATCCTCAAGATCGTCTACGACTACGAGAAGTACGTCCAGATGTTTGGCGCCGAGATGCGCGAGGGCAACCCCAGCCCTGGAAATATGGCTGGCGGACTCACGACCCTCGAGGAGAAGTCTCTCGGCTGCGTTCACAAGGGAGGCCACAGCCCCCTCAACGCCGTCTATCCATACGCGGCGCAGCTCAATCCGCACGAGGGTCTCGTCGTGATGGACACCCCCGGCAATGACCCCTCCAGCGTGGGTGGCATCATCGCCGGCGGCTGCCAGCTCGTGGTCTTCTCGACCGGCCTTGGCACCCCCACCGGAAATGCCATCGCGCCCGTGTATCGCCTGACTGCCAACAAGCGCACCTACGAGACCATGAGGGACAACACCGACCTCGACGCGAGCCCGACGATCTACGGCCCCGAGTCCATGGAGGAGATGCGCGACAGGATGCTCGACGACATCATCGCCGTCTGCAACGGCCGCAAGGTCTGCGCCGAGGCCCTTGGCTATACCGAGACTGCCCTTCCGCACATCTGCAACTATATGTAGGCCAGCGTCTGACAGGACGCTCCAGAAAGGAGAGAAACCGTGACAACCACGCAAGCCCCCGAAAAGACGCCCAACGCGTTCCAGCGCGGCGTCAACGCGGTCATCGACCTGCTGTCCTCGTTCTTCCTCCCGATCATCAACCTGCTCGTCTCCGTCGGTATCCTCAAGGGCATCCTGACGCTTCTGCAGGTCTCGGGCATGGTCACCGACGACTCGACCACGTATGCGATCCTCAACGCGATGGCCGACTCGCTGTTCTACTTCATCCCGGTGTTTCTTGCTTACACCTCGGCAAAGCGCTTCGATGTTGACACGGTGACCGCCGTCCTTCTCGGCTGCATCCTGGTGTATCCGTCCATCACCACCATCATGGCGGCGGACGCGCCCGTCTACCTGTTTGGCCTCGAGCTCTCGAAGGCGACGTACTCCAGCTCCGTCATCCCCATCCTTCTTGCCATCTACTGCGCGAGCTGGGTCCAGAAGGCCTGCTACAAGATCATCCCCGAGACCTTCCGCGGCCTGTTCACACCGCCTATCACGATCATCGTTATCGTCCCGCTCACCCTGGCTGTCTTCGGCCCCCTCGGCACCATCGTGGGCGGTTGGCTCGCGCAGGGCTACGAGGCCGTCTACAGCCTCTCGCCGCTCGTCGCCGGCGCGCTGATCGGCGCGTTCCAGCCGTTCCTCGTCATCCTCGGCCTGCACTGGGCCCTGTTCCCCATTGCCATGAACAACGTTGCGGTCTACGGCTTCGACACCATCATGGCCCTGTTCGGCGGCGCGATCTTCGCCCAGGGCGGTGCCGCGCTCGCCGTCGCCCTCAAAACCAAGAACAAGAAGTTCCGCTCCCAGGCGATCTCCGCCTCGCTCACCACGCTGCTGGGCATCACCGAGCCCGCGATGTACGGCGTGAACCTGCGCCTCAAGAAGCCCATGGTCTGCGCATGCGTTGCCGGCGGCATTGGCTCCGCCGTGGCAGGCCTGTTCGATTGCGCCGGCACCGCCTTCGCTCTGCCCGCGCTCACCACGCTGCCCGTCTTCATGAGCCGCGCGTTCGTTCCCTTCTGCATCTCGCTGGCGCTCGCCTTTGGCCTCGCCTTCCTGTTCACGCTCTTCGTCCCGATCGACGACGTGACCGAGGAGGAGATGGAGGCCGAGGAGCAGTCCGCCTAGCGTCCGGATTGCAAGGCCACTCTATGTCCCGCGCCCGCGGGTTCGACTGGAGGTGGTGCCCACCTGGCAGCAAAGCGTATCCGTCATTGACCATATATCCATTAGACATTGTTTGACGTAAGGAGAACAAAATGAAGAAGATCGACGCACACGCCCACGTCTTTGACCACATCGGCTCCATGGGCAAGGCCGGAGAGCTGCGCCCCCTAGGCAACGGCAACTGTCGCTGGGCCACCGGCGAAGAGTTCCGTATCATCCCCGAGGGCAAGGGAGACAAGGAGTACCTCGTTGAGACCTTCATGGACGTCATGGACGAGAACGACGTCGAGAAGGCCATCCTGCTGCAGGGCGTCCTGTACGGCCTGCAGAACGAGTACGCCATGGAATGCGCCGAGAAGTACCCTGGCCGCTTCAAAGCCGCGGTCATGCTCGACCCCTTCTGCCGCTGCGCCCAGCAGATCCTCGAGCACTTCATCAACGATCTGCACGCCCACGTCTTCAAGTTCGAGGTCTCTGTGGGCGGCGGCCTTTCCGGCTACCACCGCGATTTCGCGGTCGACGGCCCCGAGATGACGGTCCTCATCGACAGGATCGCCCAGGTCGAGGACGCCACTCTGGTGCTCGACATCGGCAGCCCCAACCAGTCCAGCTGCCAGCCCGAGGCCGTATATCGCCTGGCCAAGAAGTACCCCGGCCTGCACATTGTCGTCTGCCACCTGCTCGCCCCGTCCCTTGAGGACGGCGACGTCCTCAAGTGCGCGCTTCCGTACCTCGCCCACGATAACGTCTGGATCGATCTCTCCGCGCTGCCCTGGAACGTTGCTCCCGAGGCCTACCCGTATCCCACCGCGCTCGAGTACATCGCGATGGCGAAGGACGTCCTGGGCGCCGACAAGATCATCTGGGGCACCGACTCCCCCTGTGTCCTCACCAAGTTCGACTACAAGGACCTCTATAGCTTCATCGAGGACTCCGATGTCTTCACCGACGCCGAGAAGCAGGGTGTCTTCTACGACAACGCCGTCAAGGCCTACTACCTCTAGGTCCTTCTCGGCAGTGCAGGGATTCGTGGGGGTGTGACCCCGGAAAGCGAGTGACACATGTTTGAGGGAGTCTTCTGCCCCTCCATCACCATCACCGACGATGATGGAAAGATCGATTACGAGCTGTGGGGCAGGCACCTGGACCACCTGGCCGACGCGGGCATCAACGGCGTGCTGCTGTTTGGCAGCATCGGCGAGTTCTACAGCGTGAGCCTCGAGGACAAGAAGTCGGTCATCGACTTTGCCGTCGAGCGGGTCGCCGGCCGCATGAAGGTCTTCGTCGGCGTGGGTGACACCACCTACGACAACGTCCTCGAACTCACGCGCTATGCCCAGAAAGCCGGTGCCGACGCGGTTCTGGCGGTCTCGCCGTACTACTTCGGGCCCACCGACGACGCTGCCGAAAAGTACTTTGGTGGCATCGCAGACGCCACCGACCTGCCCATCGTGCTATACAACTTTCCGGCGCGCACCGGCACCGACCTGTCGCCCGAGCTCGTGGCCAGGCTCGCCGCCGCCCATCCGAATATCTGCGGCATCAAGGACACGGTCGACACCATCAGTCACACGCGCAAGGTCATCCGCGCCGTCCGCAAGGTCAACCCCGAGTTCTCGGTCCTTTCCGGCTTCGACGAGTACTACCTGGTCAACCGCGCGAGCGGCGGCAACGGCGTTCTGTGCGGCCTCACCAACGTGGAGCCCGAGCTCTTTGTGAGGCTGCACGGCGCCTACCAGGCAGGCGACTTCGCGACCGCCATCGAGTGCGCCAAGCGCATCTCGTCGCTCATGGCCGTCTACGACGCCTGCGATTTGTTTGTATCTGCCATCAAAGTAGCGGTCAATATAAAGGGTCTTCCTATCTCGACCGCGATCTTTGATCCCGCCATACAGGCCAGTGATGACCAAAAGGCAACAATCGAACAGCTCCTGTCATAGACATGTATTTGGATCGATGTGAGATTATCGTCTTCACATCGATCCAAATATCTTTGTTCTTGTTTAATTTATGAATTTATTTCCATAACTTCATAAATATATGGAGACAAGGACCCGTGGGGGTCCTTTTTCATTTACTTCTACCTGCACTTTTATCTGATTGTTGTATTTGAGCTCGATTTGTCAGAAATCGGGCAAGCTTTTGGTCAGCTTCTGGTACTTACCCGCATGAACCATGGCGGTAGCCTCATCCCAAGCGCCGCGGCCTCCCCGTGCGGCGCACGAGGGATAAGGAGCAGCCATGTCCAACGCACCCACGCACTCTGTCCACAGCGCAATCGCAACAGGTCCGCTGCTCCTGCTCCTCTTTTTTCTGATCGGCTGCCTGGCACCAGGGGCCGCACTCGCCGTCGACGGGAGTGACCCCCTTAATTTCCGCACCATAAGCGACGGTTGCGGCCCCTTCGGTGTCGGTAAATACGAGGCACAGGACACTTCGATTTCGTACTGCATGAATCAAGACTGCCCCGGCCCCAGCAAGCCGGGAGGGCCATGGCGTACATACAACCAGGGCTGGACATGGCTCGATGACGAATTTGCCGCCATCGTCTGTCACGGATATCCTTCCAGTACCTCCTTTGGCGGCCACAATCTGTCGCCCGACCTCGCCCGTGCCGCCACCCAGATTGCCGTGTGGATGCTCAACGGAACCACGCGCCCCGACGGCACCTATTCGTATACAAACAGCAAGGGAGTTGCCAGGAGCGGTAGGTTTTACGAAAACGCCGAGGCCGTAGCGGGTGCACGTTGGCTCTACGACAGCGCTAAGTCCGGATCCATTAAGGCGGCCCCACATCGAGCCAGGCGTTATCACGGCCCGGTCTCGGGCGAGGGTCAACACCAGGACATGCTCTATGTTCTGCCCGCCGTCTCCGTATCTTTCCAAAAACAATCGTCCCAGGCTGACATCACCGCCGATAACGACACCTACAGACTCGGTGGCGCAACCTTCGATATCTTTGAAAGTGCGGGCGATGCACGTGTCGGCACTATCCAGACGGACGAAAACGGGCGTACACAAGCAACGCTTTTGCCCAATACGGCATATTACCTGGTCGAAACCAAAGCCCCGGCAGGCTATATCCCTCGAGGCGACCGAATAGCCTTCACCACACAAAACAGCGGCGAACATGTCACTATCAACGAGCAGCCCGGCACCATCACCTTGCGTATTGCAAAAATCGATGCCGCCGCGGATGCCGGCGCCCAAGTTGGGGCGTCGCTTGCGGGCGCTGAATTCACCTGCGTTTCGCAATCCACTCCCGGCTGGACTCGCACCCTTACGACCGACGAAAACGGACGGGCGATCCTCAATGACGTTCCTCTGGGCACCTTTACCATCTATGAATCGAAAGCACCCGAGGGCTACCTGATTTCAAACGACTGTTGGAGCTACACCGTCGGTGCCGAACAGCTCGGAGATACGGGCATCGTTGAGCTCGAAAGCCGTATTCCCAACACCCCCATCGCTTTTGACCTTGAAATCTCGAAGTTTAAGGACCATGGCGATAACGATGAGTCCGGCCTTGAGCAGCCGGCGGGAGGCGTCGTTTTTGAGGTTGTCAGCAATAGCTCCCAACAAGTCGTCGGCACGTTGACCACAAACGTTTACGGCTTTGCCTCCACCAAAGACCAGCCCGAAGCGTGGTTTGGAGCAGGCAAGCGACCCGCCGGCGCTCACGGTGCCATTCCCTACGACCGCGCGGGCTACACCGTTCGCGAGGTCGCAGGAACGGTCCCTGAAGGATTTAAGCAAGCAGGGGAATGGACCATCACAGCAGAGCAGACCGCAGACGGCGCCGAGCTTCAGTACATCATTGACAACCACGCCCTATCGACACACCTTCAAATCGTAAAGCGCGATGCTCAGACCGGCGGCACCGTACCACTTGCCGGCTTTACGTTCCAGCTGCTCGATAGCCACCACGAGCCCGTCTCGCAAACATGTTGGTATCCGGCCCACAATGTAATGAATACCTTCACAACCGATACAACCGGCGCCGTCACGCTGCCCGAATCACTTAACCCCGGAACATACTACGTGCACGAGGCATCGGCCAAGGAACCGTATCTGCGCGGAGAAGACCTGGAGATAACGATTCCCGCCGACAGAAATCTGACACCGGTCGCCGTCGCCTCGTTCTATGACGACGCCGCAACCGGAAGCATCGAAATCATTAAGACGGGTGCCGTAGATGGGCACGCCCTCGCTGGAGCCACGTTTGACATCCGCGCTGGCGGCGACATCGTGCGAGCCGACGACAGCATCGTCGCCCTGGATGGCGAAACCGTCGCCACCGTTACGACCGACGAACGGGGGCATGCGCGAGTCGACCACCTTTCGCTGGGATGCGGTACCGCCACCTACGAGGTCGTCGAGACGCAAGCGCCCAAAGGTTATCTGCTCGACCCGACCCCACATACCGTGAAGTTGTCGTACGCTGATCAGCAAACACCCGTGATCGAAGTGCACCTTGACATTTCCAACGACTACACCAAGCTCGATGTCTCCAAAGTCGACGCGTGCGGAGATCAGGAAGTGACAGGCGCCGAGCTTGTCCTCTGCGACTCCAATGGCAACGAAATCGATTCTTGGACTTCATTCGGCAAACCGCACCGCATTGAGCACCTTTCACCCGGCACCTACACCTTGCGCGAAACGATGTCTCCGCGTACCTACGACCTCGCCAAAGAGATAACGTTTGAAGTGAAGGCCACGGGAGAAGTTCAAACCATGGCAATGAAGGATACCCCCATCGAGATCAGGGGAAGCGTCGATAAGCGCCAAGAGATCGCACAGCCAGTCGTAAGCAAACTCGTTGCCAACGGCGACGGTAAAAACCGAGCCAAAGCACGGGCCAATACGCAAGGCACCTTCTGCTATACCATCGACGCCAAAAATGAGTCGAGCACCTGGGTCGACGAGTTGACCATCACCGACGACCTCGAGTGCGCCAAAGATGGCGCAGCGAAACTTGTTGCCGTTGAAACCCCTATTGCGGTCGGCGATCTAAACGGGCTGTGCAACGTGTGGTATCGAACGTCCCCGGCAGGAACAAGCGACACGGGCAAGCAGGTCAATGCAACGCTTGACGACGGGCACAGCAATCCTTGGCTCGAAACGGAAGAGGTTACAAAGCTGCTGGGCGACGATGTGCGTCTCGTCGATTACGACGGGTGGCACCTATGGAAAGCAGATATCCCGACGGACAAGTCCGTCACGCTCGATACGAAAGAGATTGATCTTGCAGACAACGCCGTCATCACGGGCATCCGTTTTGAATACGGTGCGGCAGCCGCCGACTTTACAACCAGAAGCGAGGCGGGCTCTTGGACCCGGGATGACCTTAAAGACGAACACGACGATCTTGACGATGCCAAGGCGGCCCTTAACTCGGATGCCCGAGGCGCAGTCGTGCATATGCAGGCAACGTCGTCCTATACGCCCCAAACCGCACTTGCCAACAGTGCGCGCGTCGATCTTTGCCGCAACGGCGGTGGCGATAAACTCGAGGCGCATGACGAGGACCGCGTCATCCAACGATGCGCCCTGCCTCAGAACCTGCCGGCAACGGGATCTGCTACCATCGCCGCATGCATCACCGCACTCCTGACCTCGGGCACTGCAGCCATATGGTTCGCTCGCCTTAGGTCAGTCACAAGGAAGCGCTAGCACGATAAAAAGGCGGGCGAGCCAGTCTCCCGGCTCGCCCGCCTTGGGCATAAACGATGAATCGGCTATTCAGCAGATGACGAACCGCCATCGATGGCTGCCTGATCGGACTCGGAAATACCGTCGGCACCCAAACTTTGCTCTTGCTCCACCTCTTCGTTCATTGTTGTCTCGGGCGTCGAGCCCTTAACGCCAACGACATACGCGGCCCCAAAGCCCAATGCGATTGCGATCAGGGTCAAGATCAGATAGATGGGCCAATGGCGCTTGATGTACGAAAACACGCTGACTCCTTAGCGGATCTGTCTACGAACGACGAATGACCTCGGTCACGACCTCGGACACCGTAGCGATATTGGTCGGATTGACGTTGTACGGCAGGTCATCCTCGGTGCGAGCGCAGGCAAGGCGCGGGCCGTCCACACCGGCAATCGTAAGGGCGCGACGGCTCGCCTCGAGCGCTGCGGATGCATCGGTTTTTGCATGGGGCATCTCGAACGTACCGCAATCGACGTGGAACGACTTGCACACCTTGCTGACAAGATTCATGATGCGGCGATCGCCCTTAAAGAGCTGCTGCTCGCCCTCGACCGTTACCACCGAAAGCCTGCCGGCACCGATAGACTCGAGGTTGATGAAGAACACACCGCGGAGCTTGTCACGATGCGAGGCCAAAAAGGCCCTCATGCCGGCGCCGTCGCAATCTGACGCGCCCGTTGCGACGAACCAGATATCGTGGCCGAGTAGCTCATCGTCACCCATGGAGGCAACGGCCGAGAGCATATCCTCGGCAGAAGCACCATCGGAGGAGGTGGCGCCACCCTTCCAACCGTCGTCGTCATCCTCGAAGTTATCCCACGAGCCAATGCCGCGGCCAGACTTCTTGGCATCGTAATCGTCCTCGACGCCCAGCCAGTCGCTCATGCTGTCCTGCTCGTTCTTCTTTTTGCGACCGAACAAGCCACCCAGGCCACGCTTCTGCGGCTTGGCGCCCGTCGAAACAGGAGCCGAGATGGTCTCGAGCGGTTGTGCGCCCGAGGAGATGGGCATGGGGGTCGCGACCGGTGCCGATGTGGGCTCGGGGCCCTGCGCCGTCGCAAAGGGATCATTTGTCTGTGCCGAAGGATCGGGAAGATCGAACAGCGACGTGCGGGACGCGACGTTGGCCTGTTGCATCGAAGGCAGTGACGGATCGGGGACCGAGGCCAGCGGCGACGAAGAGGGTGCAGGCGCGGAGGCCGGATCGGGAATATTCATCTGCTCGCGCGGAGGCACCTGAGACGAAATCTGCGCCATGAGGGAGTCAACCGTCTCGTCCTGCGTGGGAGCGACATTGGCCACCGTGGCGCCGGGGTCGCTCGGCGCGGGCATGGTAAAGATCTGCGTAGAATAAGGCCTGGACACATCCGTCTTGGGAGCCTCGTCAACCGCAGGGGACTCCTGCTCCATCGCAGGAGCCTCGACCTGCTCGGGCGCGCTAGCCTCAACGGAATCGGCCTCGTCGATAACCGAATCATCAGCGGCGCCCTGGGCATCATCGGAGATGGGAAGGGGCTCGGCAATTGCGGTGCCCTGCTTCTCAAATGTCATCGTGGCATCAAATGACATGGTGTTATCGACCGGCTGCTGCGCATCAAAGGACGTCGTGGCGTCGGCGACACCGACAGGCTCTGGCTGTTCGGCCTCGCTCTGCTCGAACTCCTGTGTCGCACGCTCACGTTCGGCCTCGGCGGCCTGCTGCTGGGCGATGGCCTCCCGCTCGGCGGCCTCGCGGGCAGCGGCGCGCTTTTCCTCAAAGTCGTCGACGAACTTCTTGCCCTTCGCAAAGGCACCCTTAAAGAAGCTAGAAGCGCTGGCACCAATCGAGGAGAACGCGGAAGCGATATCGGCATGGGGCGTTGTCGAGGGAATCTCGGCCGAGAAATCGGTGTCACTCTCATAGGACACGCGCTGCGGATACTCGCCATAGTCTTCGTCGGCGGTCTCGTCTTCAACCTGTGCCGAAGCGGCAGGCGCCAGAATATCCAGACCGGCTGCAGAATCGAGCGCGGGCTTTGCGTCAGACTCCACGGCAGCAACAGGGGCAGCGACCGGCTCGGCGGGAGCAACAGCCGTATTGGTCGCGGGCGCAGGCTCCTGTGCAACGGGAGCAGGCTCCGGCTCAAACGTCGGCTCCTCGCCCTCTTCGTAATCAAGCGTGCAGGACTCGGGAAGCATGCCGAGCGCACGGATGGCATCCGAACCAAAGCGGATATTGCCGGCGGCATTGCGATAGAGCTTGGGCTCGGGCTCGGCGACTTCGACCACCGCGGGCTCCTCCGCCGGCTCGGCGGTGAACTTTTCCTCGGTGGACACTTCGACCTGGGCAGTCTGGTCTTGAGCCTCGGGTGCGATAACGCCGATCAGCGTCTCGTCGGCAGAGGCGCCCTCAAAACCATCGATCTGCCCATCAAAAGCCTCGTCCTGCTCGGGCACATCGTCAGGCGCCACCGGCTGGCCAAACTCATCCTCGTCGTAGGAAGGTTCCTCATATTCAATGGTGTTGCCGTAGTCGTTTTGCTGCTGGGCCGCGGCATACTCGGCCGCCGCGCGCGCCATCTCCTCGGCGCGACGCTTCTGCTCGCCAAAATAGGTATCGAATGGAATGTCATCGGGGAACTCGTTTTCGCCCTGATAGGGGGCAACGTTGTCCATGACACCGAGCATGGCGGCAACAGAGGACTTATTGCACACCGCGCCAGACGTGTAGGGAAGAACAAAACGGTTGGAGATGATATTGGCGGCGTTGGCCAGTGCCACAAGGGAGGCCAGAATCGCGACAACCCACAGCAGCACCTTGAGCACGCCGGGAAGCGGCAGGATACGCAGGATGGCAACAGCCGCGGGTGCGATCGTGGCGACAGGCAGGAGCTTGGCGATGAGCGCGCGATACGGAGCGTAGGGCTCGCGAGCAAGGAGCTCGGCGCGGGGAGAATCATAGTGCGCCACCACGACGACCGGGCGGTTGCGCGGAGACGCAAGCGGGCCCGAGGCCTTGTGATAGGCGATGACATTTTGGCTCACACCGGTCTTTCCCAGGCGCGAAACCATGGGATGCCCCGTGCGCTCGAGCACGTAGAGCACGGCACCGACAATGGCCAGCAAGGTGCCGACCAAGCCGATACCGCCGCCGATGCCCATCAGCAGGGCGCCGGCAAACGCCAGAATACCGGTAACGGCAAACGCCAACCTGCTGGGCGCGGGAGCATTAAATTCCTGCACCTCGGGGTCAAAGCCGTGGTTGCGGAAAATCTGAGCGATATCCTCGGCAGCCAGGCGCTCTTCTTCACTGCACGCCGGCGTAATGCCGGTGTTCTGCAGCAGGTGGTTAATATAGTTCTGGGTGTTCGCCATGTGCGCTCCACATCCATAATCCGACAAATAGGCCCAATGCATGCACATTAGAACCGTATATAGTCGAAAGTATACCCCGAGCGAGCGCAAACGACCGAATTCGGGCCATCTTAACGCCGCGAGCGGACAAGGATATAGCCTAATCTCCATATCGGACTAAAATCATGGCATCAAACGACCTTCTCATGCGAGGATTCTATGACGGCAAGCGACGCGACCGCGACAATTAAAAAGGGGGCACCCGAGCCCGGTTTCGATAAAACGGCTCAGCGCATCCTCAACCTTTTCTTTGTACTCAACAGTTCTCCCGAACCGCTGACGACCGAGCAAATCGTCCTGGATTCCGATTTGGGATACGGCTCGGGCAATATCGACTCAGACAAGCGCAAGTTCCGCCGCGATCGCGACAAGCTGCTCGAACGCGGCATCGTTATCAGGGAGGTTCGTGCTGCCGGAGCGCAGGAAACCGAGGAGAGCGCGTGGACGATCGACCGCGAGCACACGTTTGCCGCTGGCGGTCTCATCACCGCAGACGATGCCGACATCCTGCTCAATGCCATCGACCAGACACTCGCGGCGGGCTCATCCGCCTTTGCCGCGCCGCTTGCCGACATTCGCTCCAAGATTGCCTACCTCACCGGCATGTCGACGACAGGAGAGGCACCGATTCGCCGCTCTCCCGCCGTCGATGCGGTATGGAGCGCCTTTGCCGAGCGTTGCGCGCTGCGCTTTTTGTACCAAAACGGACGCGGAGAACAACGCGAGCGGACCGTTTGCATCTACGGCATGTTCGAGCGCGAGGGTACGGCATACTTCTGCGGCCTCGACAATGCCACAGGCAATATCAGAACATTCCGCTGCGACCGCATCATTCGCGCCTGGAGACCTTCGAAAGCCTACGCCATTCCTGCGGATTTCAACCTCAACGATTACTTATTCTTTGAGTTCGATTTTGCCGACCGCTCACCCGTTGCGGCTACGTTCTCGTTCGCGCGTGAAGCGCAGGCCGATATGATCAGCGGTCTCACACGCGGACGAGGCGAACTCATGCGCACCGAAACAGGTTGGACCTGGACCGTTGACGTGCGCGACTTTGAAGCCGCAGCCTCGTTTTGCATGGCTCATGCCATGGATGGTATGAGGCCCGTCGCCCCCGATTCTCTCAAGCAGGCGTGGAATCACCTCATCGAAAGGACGGTGCACGAGCATGCCCGTGCGTAAACTCACCAGCGAGCAAAGACTCTCGCGCGCCATCGATATCATGGAGGCCCTCTACGCTGCCGGCGAGAATGGCATGACACGAGACGAGCTTTGCAGCCGCTTTGATATCACGGGGGCATCGCTCGACGAGATTCTCGAGATCGTCTCGACGCTTGCGGACCGAGAATCGGGCGCACGTATTATCTGCGAGCACCGTGGCGAGTGCGTGGTCCTCACCGGTGATGCGGGGCGCGTGCTGCCACTGCGTCTGAGTGCCGCCGAGGGCGCTGTGCTCAACCATGAACTTGAATCATTGGGGATCGAACCCCAAGCGGCGGCTCGAATACGGCGCGCCCTTCTTCCCAAAGAGCTCGGATACAACCAGCGCGTCTTTGACACCGTCGCCCACGGATCGCACTGGCAGCAGCTGAGCTGCGCCATTCGGGACGGCGTTCGCTGCCGCATCTCGTATCGCTCGATGGATGACACACAGGCGCGCGAACGTTTGGTTGACCCCTTGCGCATCACAACAAACGGCGACCAAACGTATCTGATTGCCTGGGATGTCGCGGTCGATGAACAGCGTACCTATCGTATGGATAAAATCGAGGGCCTGGTCTTGACCGACGACTCCGTCGTGCGCCACGAACCGGAGCCCGCGACCCTCCATGACTCCCTCGCCCAGGCGGAGCGGAGCGCGAAGCTTCTCATGCCGCGCGCCTTGGCAGAGCGCCTGGACTGGCCCGGCATCATGTCGATTGAACCCAATGGGGCGGACAGCTCGACAGTGAATGTGCGCTACGGCTCCGAGCGCTGGCTGTTAAGCCAGGTAATCGCAGCGGGCGGGGCCATCCGCATCTTGGATGACCCCGCCCTGTCAGAGCGTCTGTGCGATATGGCAAAATCCCTCGTCTGTCCGCTTTAGCGGCGCCGCTCGTGGCGTGCGCGCCACAGCTGCAGATAGTGACCGATCTGCGCCGATTCAATGCGCTGGTAGGAGCTCGTGGGCAGCGACGTTAAGAACTTCTTTCCGTAGCCCTTCGTCACTAGGCGCGGGTCGGCCAGAATCAGCACACCGCAATCGGTCGATGAGCGAATGAGGCGACCGGCTGCCTGCTTGACCTCGAGCACGGCCTCGGGCAGAGAATAGCGCACCCAAGCGCGGTCTTCGCGCAGATTGCGCTCGCATGAGAGCGGGTCTGTGGGGCTCGAGAACGGCAGCTTGGGGATGATGACGCAGCGCAGCGTCTCGCCGCTGGCGTCAAACCCTTCCCAAAAGGCCTTAAGCGCAAAGAGCGACGAGGTCGGTTCGTTGATAAAGCGATCGCGTAGACGGCGAGGGGACGAGTTGCGCTGCTGGCAGTTGAGTTCCAGACCCGCACGAGCCATCTTGGGCTCGACGCGAGCGTACAGCTCCTCCATGTCGCGCCTGTTGGTGAACAGCGTGAGCACCGATCCGCCCATGGCAAGATGGGCGTCGACCAGCACTCGCTCGAGCGCCGTAAGATAGCTCTCGCGATCGCGCGGATCGGGGATATCGCCCGCAACGACTACAGCCATATTCGAATCGAAGTCGTAGCTCGAATCCAAGTGCAGCGACGATGATGTCGAGGCACCGATGCGATCGAGGCCGACGGCGTGGTTAAAGTGCTCAAAGCTCTTGGAAACCGTCATGGTCGCCGATGCAAAGATAGCCGTGTGGACCTCGGGCAGCCACTCGGTTGCCAAGGCCTCGCCAATATCGATGCGCTCCGCGGTCATCGACTCGCCGCCGGCGCGCAATCTGCGATTGACTTGCAGCGAGTACACGTAGTGCTCATCGGTACCGTCAATGATGAGTTTGAGGTTCTCGGCCAGCTCGTGTAGGCGGCGCGAGATATCACCCAGGTCGACAACAACCTCGGGCTTGTCGGCGGCAACGGCTTGCACCAGCGCGTCGACGCTCTTGTCAGCTTGTTCCAATGCATCGATGGCAGCGTAGGCCGACTGTAAGAAATCATGCCAGTCGTCAGATTCGCGCAGTTCGGGGCCAATCCATAGGTTCGCATTGTCGTAGCCGCCGCGGGCACGGCGGCCAAGCTCGCGAACGCCGTCAAACACATCGGCAATCGCCATGCTCGCACGCACAACTGTCGACGTCGCCTTGGCGGTAAGACCCAGGTAGAGCGTAGAGCCCTCCGTGGTTGCCAAATCGCGGGAAACCTGGCTCAGCGCACCGGCGCTCGAGCCACCCAGGCGCTCAAACAGAACGCGCGATTCATCCGCCGACACCACGCGCGCCCATTGACGGCGTGCCTCGCGCTCGATGGAGTGGGCCTCATCGATCACCCAGTGACGGATCGGAGGCAAGATTCTGCCCTCGGCCGCAACATTGCGGAACAGCAGGGAATGGTTGGTGACCACCACATCGGCATGCGCCGCGCGACGGCGGGCGCCGTGGACCAGGCATTTATCGGGGAAAAACGGGCAGAGGCGACGGGCACACTCGCGCGACGCCGTCGTAAAGTCGGGACGGTTGACGCTGCGCCAGCGAATGCCAAGCGAGTCGAGGTCGCCATCGGCCGACTGACACACGTACGCCATGATGACCGCGACTGCCGTAAGCGTGTCGGCAGGATCACGCTTGGTCGTAATTTCGACTTGGCCGCGGCTCATGCGCTCAAGCTTACGCAAGCATGGATAGTGGTCATAGCCCTTGAGGGCGCAAAACGATAGGTCTCCGTCCAGCTGCTCGGCAAGTTTGGGCAGCTCATGATACATGAGCTGGTCGGCAAGATTATTCGATTTAGTCGCGATACCAACCGTGATATTGTTGCGGCGCGCGGCCTCGGCAAAAGGCACCAGATAGGCCATCGATTTGCCGACGCCTGTCCCCGCCTCAATCACGCGATGCGTTCCCGTAACGAGTGCGTCACGGACCTCGAGTGCCATCGCGATCTGCTCATCGCGCGGCTCGTACGTGGGATACATGCGATTAACCAGGCCGCCTGGGGCATAGTCCGCCTCGATTTCCTCGCTGCTCGGCATCTTAAGGACCGGTAGCTCGTCCGCATCAACGCGATCATCGGCCCGATCGGCCTTGAGTACGTCGGCGCGGGCGGCGCTGAGAGAGAAGATGGAACCTGGGTTCTGTCCCGCCAAGAACGAGAAGATGGGACGATAGGACCAGGGTACGTCGGGGTGCATGTCGGCCAGGCGCGCCATTAAGCCCTGAGGCAAGTCGGTGAGCGCCACGAGCAGCACGCGCCACACACCACACAGGGCGTCGACATCGGCGTTGGCGCGGTGCGACACCGAGTCGCAGCCAAACAGGTCGGCCATGAAAGACAGCTTATGCGAGGCCAGGCGCGGAAGCGCGATGCGCGACAGTGCCAGCGAATCGATCCAGATGTCGCTGACGTTGACACCGCCCTTGACCGACTCGATAAACGAACGGTCGAAGGTGGCATTATGCGCAATCACCGGGCAGCCGCCGACAAAATCGGCGAGAGCGGCCACGGCCTCGACGGCCGATGGGGCATCCACCACATCGGCGTTTGTAATGCTCGTGAGTTCGGTAATCTCGGCGGGAATCAGCTGCTTGGGATGCACGAAGGTATCGAACCGATCGACAACCTCGCGGCCCGAAAGGCGGGCCGCTGATATCTCGATAAGCTCGTTGTCCTGCACCGAAAGACCCGTGGTCTCGGTATCGAGGACGATAACATCTTCCTCGATGAGACCAAACGATTGGGTTTTGGCGCGCTCGGCAAGCGTGGCATAGGAATCGATGACAAACTGCGGCGTTCCCGACGAAACAGCGTCCTCGATTAGCATGCAACGCCCGCTCGACGAAGTCCCATACGAATCAGACTGTCACACACCTGCGGGAACGTCATGTCATCGGTGTGGCGAATCTCATCCGGATACAGCGATGTATCGGTCATGCCGGGAATCGTGTTGGTCTCGAGGATGACGGGGCCATCCTCGCTCACGATAAAGTCGCTGCGCGAGATACCCAGGCAGCCGAGTGCCTTATGGGCAGCACAGGCGAGCTCCTGAGCACGAGCGTAGTTCTCGGGTGAAATCTGCGCCGGAATGCGATGGATGTCCGTAGGGTCGACATACTTCACGTCCAGATCGTAAAACTCGCAGTCCTCGGGCTTACGGATTTCAACAATCGGCAGGGCGCGCACGTCATCCTCGCCGTATACGCCGACGGTGATCTCGGTACCCTCGATGCACTTCTCGACCAGCACTTTGTCGCCGTACTCAAACGCCTTGGCGATTGCCGCGGGCAGCTCGGATGGCTCATGGACCAGGGAAATGCCATAGCTGGAACCGTTTACGGCCGGCTTCACAAAGCAGCGGTCGCCACAAACCTCGAAGATATGATCGATATCGACCTCATCGCCCACCTCGAGCGCGAGGCCGGGGGCAATGGGAATGCCCGCCTTGGCGTACAGGAGCTTCGAGACCTCCTTGTCGGCACCGCAGGCGCTTGCGAGCACGGCCGAGGCCGTGTAGGGGATACCCAAGGTCTCCATGGCACCCTGCATGGCGCCATCCTCACCGCCGGCGCCGTGCATGGCGATAAACGCCACGTCGAAACCACCGGTCGCCATGGTTACCATAAAATCATCGGCAGCCGTGTCGAGCAGCTCCACCGAGGTGTAGCCGGCCTCCTTCAAGGCCGCCACGACGTTCTTTCCCGAATTGAGCGAAATCTCGCGCTCAGCGGAATGACCGCCCGCCAAGACCGCTACGTGCATGTTCTCCAGGCTTTTACCCGGCATGGGCAGACTCCTCCTCTATAATTTCTGCAGCTGATACCATATTGTAGCGATACCCTCTACGTTTCCCCAAAATCGAAAGGCTTCCATGAATCCCAGGACTAAATCTCAGGACATTCGCGACTTGAGCCAAAACGATATTCGCGAGCTCGTGGCAGAACTCGGCCAGCCCGCTTTCCGCGCGAAGCAGCTCATCGAATGGGTCTTTGAGAAGAACGTTTGTTCGTTTGACGATATGACCAACCTTCCCAAGGCTTTCCGCGAGCAGCTTAAAGAGGCTTTTGCCTTTGACACGCCGACTGAACTCACCAAGCAGGTTTCCAAAGACGGCTCTCGCAAGTATCTGCTCGAGTACCACGACGGCATTTCCGTCGAGACTGTCGGTATGCCCCGTCGTAACAAGCTTTCCGTCTGCGTTTCCACCCAGGCAGGTTGTGGCATGGGCTGCGCCTTTTGCGCTACCGGTCTCAACGGCCTCAAGCGTTCTCTGACCGCTCAAGAGATCGTCGACCAGGTACTTCATGTATCCAACGACTTTGGCGAGCGTGCCACGAGTGTTGTCTTCATGGGCCAGGGCGAGCCGTTTGCCAACTACGACGAGGTTCTCAAGGCACTGCGTATCCTCAACGACCCCGATGGCATCGGTATCGGCGCCCGTCACCTCACCGTCTCTACCAGCGGCGTTATTCCCGGTATTCGCAAATTTGCCGACATCCCCGAGCAGTTCACGCTTGCCGTTTCCCTGCACTCCGCCATCCAGTCGACGCGCAACAAGCTCATGCCCGGTGTTAAGAAGTACACGCTGCTCCGCCTTCACGAGGCGCTTCAGCTCTACACCGAAAAGACTGGCCGCCGCCCGACCTATGAATATGCCATGATCGAAGGCGTCAACGATACGAATCCCGAGATGCAGGCACTCTGCGACTTCTGCGAGGGAACGCTGTGCCACGTTAACCTGATTCAGCTTAACGACATCGAGGGCAGCCCGCTCAAGCCGTCGCCGATTCATAAGGTCGAGGATCTTCAGCGCCGCCTTGAGTCTCGTGGCATCGAGACCACGATCCGTAATTCTCGCGGCAATGATATTGATGCCGCCTGCGGTCAGCTGAAGCAACGTTTCAAGGTCCAGAAGAACGCATAGGGGAGTCTGTACCCCATAACGTTTCATGTGAAACATCCGACAGTCCTGGTTGCAAATAATGCAACCAGGACTGTTTCATTTATATTCATACTATTGAATTTGATTTACATAAGGTTAGTTTAATGGCCAAAATAAGGGGTCCTTGTCTCCTAAATCAGACAAGAACCCCTTTAAAACAGGCAAATAATTGTTAGGTACCTAATAACCAACATTTTCCCACTGATGGTTAACCCAGTCTTGGTTAATCTTTGGATTCTTAGTCACCTGAGCAGTGCGCATAGCGACATCTTCGGTCATCACATCCATTTTCTTCTTAGATGTATCGACAATATCCTGAGCTCCGCGCAGCAGTCGACCGCGCAGTTCATCATCTGTCGCAATCTTATAACCAGCAAAAGCACCAGCGGCAACGGTGGTTGCAAACGCAATGACTGCGAGAACCTTACTCTTCATCCTGATCCTCCTGCCCAAATTGAATCATCTCGCCAAGGATACGGGAGAGCTCTTCTTCGTCTTTGAACTCGATTTCAATTTTGTTCTTGCCACGCGAGCTCTTCACACGAACATTCGTGTTGAAAACTTGACGAAGAACTCGAGCGGCCTTTTTGAATGACTGAGGTGTTGCTGGCCTCGGAGTCCTTGGCGTATCTCCGGCAGAAAACAACGGAGCAAGATTTTCTGTCGCTCTAACGGAAAGACCTTCTGCAACAACCTTCTCAGCAAGTCGAATCCTGGCATCTTCATATGGAACTGCAAGAATCGCTCTCGCATGGCCCGCAGTAAGCTTGCCCTCGAAAATCATCTGCTGTACGACTTCGGGAAGATCAAGCAAACGAAGTGAATTTGTAATTGCAGAACGAGACTTACTGACAGCTTTTGATAACGCCTCCTGGGTCATACCGCTGGCATCAATGAGCTGGCGATAGCCCTTAGCCTCTTCGACGGGATTCAGATCAGAACGCTGAAGGTTTTCGATAAGAGCAAGAGCCAGCATCTCTTCATCATTAACATCTTTAATGATGACAGGCAGCTCCTCAAGACCAGCAAGCTTTGACGCCTGGTAACGACGCTCACCAGCGATAATCTCATAGCCGTTTCCATGCTTGCGAACCAAGAGCGGCTGCAAAACGCCATGCTCTTGGATTGACTCACTCAACTCGCGAAGTTCAGTTTCATTAAAATGAATTCGCGGTTGATTAGGGTTGGGAACGATATCCTCAATAGGTAGTTTTGTTACAGATGCGGCATTTGAAGCAGATACAGCAGAACCACCGGTCTCATACTCGGCCTCTGAGACCAAAGCATTGAGTCCACGTCCCAATCCGCCACGTTTCTTTACACTAGGCACGCTTGATCACCTCTTTTGCAAGGTTCATATACGCTTTTGCACCCTTATTTTGAGGTGCATAGGTAATTACCGGTTCTCCAAAAGACGGAGCTTCGGAGATTTTAACCGTACGGGGGATTAGCGTCTTAAATGCCTTATCACCAAAGTATGATTGAACCTCCTCAACAACCTGATTCGATAGAGAAGTACGCGAGTCATACATGGTCATAAGCACACCATAGGTGTCTAAGCCCTTGTTCAGACGTGATTTGACCATCTTCATTGACTCTAGCAGCTTCGTAACGCCCTCGAGTGCGTAGTACTCGCACTGGATCGGAATCAAAACGCTGTCTGCTGCGGTCAAGGCATTGATAGTAAGCAGGCCGAGCGAAGGAGGACAGTCAATGAAAATAAAATCGAACTCGTCCTGAATCGGCTCAAGCAAATCTTTGAGGCGGGTTTCACGAGCAATTGCGCTTACGAGCTCAATTTCGGCACCTGCAAGCTGAATCGTAGCTGGAATTACGAATACCTTTTTGCAATTTGTATCAAGAACAAGCGATTCTGCCGGCACATCATTCAACAATGCATCATAGATGCAGCGATCAAGGTCTTCTTTTTCAATTCCAAATCCACTGGTGCTGTTTCCCTGCGGATCAAAATCGACAATCAGTGTCTTACGACCCTGCTCACCCAGTGCTGCTGCAAGGTTCACAGCCGTCGTTGACTTACCGACGCCGCCTTTTTGATTGATGATTGCAATGATACGCGTGTCTTTTGCGCTCTTAGAACGCTTAACGTCGCGAAATCCCACGGTCCCTCCTGGTGTGTATTAAAGCTGTCAAACGGAGGATGTTTCACGTGAAACATTCCGATTCGATATCAACCGCCATGTTTCACGTGAAACACTGCAAGTTGTTAGTATCCATTATGTTTCACGTGAAACATCTAGGCAAGCGGATTCTTCTTTGCCATGCCATTTGCACGAGGCAATGAAACGGATGCCGGATGACTCTTTTTAAGAACAATGAACTCCCTGTGGCCCAAGCCCTCAGGCAAATCGATTGCGTCATTCAGAAGCAAAGTGAAGCCGCAAATCTTAGCTGCTGACATGCCGGAAGCAAGCTCCTCATCCGAAGGATTACCCTTGGTGATAACAAATAGCCCTCCGTCTTTGAGGAACGGAGCAGCATACTCAACAAGAATCGGTAGAGGGGCAAGTGCGCGGGCGGTTACGACAGAAAACTGCTTCTTATGGCTTCGAGCATATTCTTCAAGGCGATCATGAACCGCATGAGCATGTTTCAATCCAAGAACATCAACAAAAGAATTGACAGCATCAACCTTCTTACCAACAGAGTCAATATAAGTAGCTTTACGATGCATGGTTATGGTTAACGGAATACCAGGGAAGCCCGCACCTGTTCCCATATCGAGCAAAGCTCCCTCAGGAGCCTTATTGATATAGGGGAGCAAAACAAGTGAGTCGAGGATATGAAGTACCGCAGCATCTTCTATGTTAAGAATACGGGTGAGATTGGTTGTCTTATTTGTTTCCAGAACCAAATCCAAATGTTGAATACATTTCCTCAGCTCAGTATCAGTTACGCTCAAGGAATACTCTTTGCAATAGGAAGTTAGACGACTCAACATCTCGTCAGCCTGCTGATCAGTAAGTACTAACAACGAAAGCTCCTTTCTGACAAAAATCAGTGTATCGAGAACTTTTGACAAAAAAAGGGGACGTGGAAACCACGTCCCCTTAGCATAAGCTCGAGTAGATTATCGAGCAACAATCACCACATGGCGATCGGGGTCAGAACCCTCAGAATGAGTATCGACGGCGTCATTGCCACGAAGTGCAATGTGAACCAGTCGGCGCTCGTAGGCATTCATGGGCGGAAGCGAAACACGCTTATGAGTGCGGATGGCACGCTCGGCAGCAGACTGAGCCATGGAGGCAACCTTGTCCTGACGGCGGCTCTTGTATCCCTCGACGTCCACTACAACCGGATACCTAAAGCCGAGCTTGCGGCTCACCAGCAATGAGAACATAACCTGAAGGGCATCAAGGGTGCGACCATGACGGCCAATGAGAACAGCAAGGTCGGGAGCCGTTACATCCAGAATCAACTCACCCTCGTCGCCCTCATACTCATCGATAGGAGAGTTGGCGGCATCGAAGTGCGAAAGGATGGAACGCAGGATGGAAATCGCGACATCGGCAATGGTGTCGAGCTCCTCGTCGGTCAGCTCTTCACCAGCCTTGTAGCGCTGTGCAATCTCGGGATAATCGCCCGCGACCTGCGGGGCAACCTCCTCAAGCATATCCTCGATGATCTCTTCAGACATAACGTACTCCAAAAGTTAGGTACCTAAATAAGATTGATATCCCACTACTTCTTCTTGTGCGGGCGCGGCTTCTTCTCGCGACGAGTAACCTCAACCTGCAGCGGCGCGTTCTTAAGGCGCTCCTCCTCATCGGCCTTCGCCTTGTCGATGACCTTCTGCGTCACAAAAATCTGCTGGATAACCTGCCAAGTAGACGAGACGTCGTAGTACAGCAGAACACCAACGGGAAGGCTCCAGCCCATCCAAAGCATCATGACCGTCATGACAACGGCCATCATACGCATGCTCTGAGCCTGCTGGCCGGTCTGGTTGCGCGACATATAGAGCTGCGGAATCAGGGTCAGGACAGCGAACAGGATCAGGCAGACCAGCGCAGGCAGCGCGACCATAAAGCCATCGGCAAAGGAGGCACTCGGCGTGGTGGTCAGGTCGGGCAGAATATTAAAGAACGAGAACGTGCCGTCGTTAAAGTAGTCCGGCAGGTTACGCAGCAGCGTAAATAGGGCGAACAGGACAGGCATCTGAATCAACAGCGGCAGACAACCAGCCATCGGGTTGAACTTGTTCTCGCTGTAGAACTTCTGCATTTCCTCGGCCTGACGCTGGGGATCGTCGGCATAGCGCTCCTGGATCTCGAGCATCTTGGGCTGCAGCACCTGCATGCGTGCCGTCGACTTAGTCGACTTGAGCATAAGCGGCGTCAGCAGCAGACGGATGATGACCACCAGGATGATAATGGACAGGCCCCAGTCGACCGCAAAGGTCTGGATGAGCTTGAGCAGCTCGAAAAGGATGTTAACGATCCAATCCCACATGTAAGTTTTCCTCCGATAGCGAGTGCCCGCTAGGGCACAGGGTCATAACCGCCGACGTGCAGGGGATTGCAGCGAGCGATGCGCCTCACGGCAAGCCAGCAGCCTCTCAAAACACCGTACTTCTCAATCGCCTGGACGGCGTATTGCGAGCACGTTGGGTAATAAATGCAGGCGTCAGGCAATAAGGGCGAAATAACCTGTTGATATATGCGAATAGGAGCGATGGCAACACGTCGCAAAACGTGATTGCTCATCGCTCCTCCCCGGCAACGCCGGCGCGTTTCATAAGCGAACGCAATGCATTGTCCATCTCCTGCGGCGAGGAAACCCTCGTCTTGGGAGTTGCGAACAAGATGATGTCATAACCCGCAACGGGAAATCCACAGCTGCGGGCGGCCTCGCGCATCACACGCTTAGAACGGTTGCGCACGACAGCACAACCGAGCCGTTTAGCACCAACGAAGGCGACCCTTCCGGAGTCGCCTTCGCCAACCGATTCACATATGGTCATTCGAATCAGAGGGTGATTGAAACGACGCCCCTGACTGAACACATGCTCGAAATCTTGCCGAGACTTAATAGTCTTCATGCGAGATGTGTGTATCGCTGCTAGACAGTGAGACGCTTGCGGCCCTTGGCGCGACGACGGGCGAGCACGGCACGACCACCCTTAGTGGCCATACGGGCACGGAAGCCATGGGTCTTGGCACGCTTACGCTTATTAGGCTGATACGTACGCTTCATCTTAAGTTCCTCCTGCTGCATTTCGAGTGTCCGCGGGGGCGCGGACGCAGATATAGACACGTGAGCTTGAAGATTGTAGGGAAATCAATGTTCAAATGTCAAGAAATCAAAGGTAAAAGGTTGCGCAGTTCACACGGTTCCCCCATAAGCCGAGCTCGATTTAGCGGTGCATGGCAACTTTTCACGATATTTCATCGAGTTTTCAACAGGTCATGTTGGCAATGTTGAGAACTTTTCGTCCGTTTTCCAAAGTTTTCAACAGGTTTTGAAAAGTTGTCGAAAGATGAGAAACATTGCACGGTGAGCTACTATTTGTTCGAAACCTTTTGAAAGATTGCGAGCGGCATGTCTGACGACTTTTACACCATGGTCGATTCCGGAGACCCGGCACCCGACAACGAGCACATCACCGGCGTGCGCGAAGAGCGTGAGGAAGGCGAGCAGACGACCACGCAGGCGCCAAAAGCCATGTACGCCGCGCGCATCGCCGTCTATGACGATATGCTGTCGACACCGCGTGTGATCGTCATTGATCCGCAAGATGTCCGCACGTATTTGGAAGAGACGACCAACACCGTCTACCAGTGCATGAAAGAACAAGGTGGCCATATCTCGCTCATGGTCATCCGCGAGATTGTCGAAAACTTTATCCACGCGCACTTTGCCGAGCCCATCATCTCGATTCTGGACGGCGGAGACACCATCCGCTTCGCTGATCAAGGACCCGGCATCGACGACAAGGAGCGTGCTTTCGACTTTGGCGTTACCAGCGCAAACAGCAAGATGAAGCGCTACATCCGTGGAACCGGAGCAGGGTTTCCCATGGTGCAGGAGTATTTGGAAAACGCCGGCGGGGCCGTGTCCATCGAGGACAACATGGGCAACGGCACCGTGGTTACGGTAAGCCTGGACCCTAAACGCGTGCAGGAAATAGAGCGTGCCGGCGGACGCGGTGCTGCCGTGCGGCCCGAGACGGAGCAGCCCACATATCCCCTGCCGGGAGCTTTTGCGCAGCAGCCCATGGCAACGCAACAGATGCAGCCCCCCGTGGGACAGATGCAGCAGCCCGGAATGCTTCCTACACAAGAGCCCCAGGCGGCATCGATGTCGATGCCGCCAAACGCGCCAGAGGCCATGCCGCTGGCGGATCAGGATGCAGCAGCAATGCAGCAGGCGACGGGGGCACCGGGTGGCCAGCAAATGGGCTATCAGCCGTACCAACAGGGATATCCATATCAGCAGATGCCGCCACTGGGGTATGGCCAGCAGTTCCCGCAGCAGTACCAGCAGGGATATCAGCAGCCGTACCAGCAGATGCCGCAGCAGCAGTACAACCCCTGGGCCCAGCAGATGACTCCGCAGCCTTACCAACAGTGGCCTCAAAGTTTTCAACAGCAAATGCCGCCGATGCAGAGTTCTCAACAACCAGCAGCTCAAATGATGTATCCTAATGCAGCAAATCAGTATGCGCAGCCACAACCGGACGTGTTCGTAAGCGATCGCGGCAACGCCGCGCTGGGCTATCTGGCGCAAAATCAAGCGTGCGGTGCTACCGATCTGGCGAGGGCGTTTGGAAACTCGGCCCCCACTTGGTCACGCACGCTCAATGACTTGGCGCAGGCCGGCTTGGTCATCAAGCATGGCCAGAAATACCATCTGACCGAACTCGGCGCCGCTCGCGTGCGAGCTCAGAGCTAAAGAACGGGAGAGACAGTGGACGAGGAAGCAAGCATCATCCTGGGGGATGCCATCGCCTTTTGCCAGCGCGACGGCCAAGATGCACGCCTCATCAACATGCTGGGGCAATCGCGCGCCATAAGCCTGACCGAAGATACGCTCACGATCGAGGCCCCCTCGCGCTTTGCCATCGCGCAGCTCAAAAAGCATCAGCCGACTATTGAGGCCTATCTGGAAGAAATCGCCTTTGCACCGATTGCGCTCGACATCGTGGCACCGCAAGGAGCCGTGGCGGAATCCGCTGCTGCGACGGCGCCCACCGCGGCTCCCGCTGCCTCCCCGGCGGTGCCGGCCTCCGCAGGCGACGTGCCGACAATCGAGCACCAGCACGGCGATGTTTCCCGTGAAACCATGGCACCGTTGCCGACCGCGGCGGCGACGTCAACGAACGCACCCGTCACGCACATGCCTATCGCTCACGACGCAGCGGCGGGCGCGGATTCGGGCATTGCAATCAAGAACACGCTCTCGGCCGATGATTTTCGTCGCATGATGAACCAGATGAAGGGCGGAGCGCCGACTAAGTCCACGCAAGCTGCGACCCCCGCTTCACCCATGCCGGCACCGACCGTACCGGCCGAGCAGAATGCGGATGGAGCCCCGCTCGCCGCGAACTCAAAATTTACCTTTGAGAACTTTGTCTACGGCCCCGAGAACAGCCATGCCTATCGCTCGGCACTCAAGTTTGCCGCCCTCGCGGACGAGCGTGGCACGTGCACATCACTGTTCATCTACGGCAAATCGGGCCTGGGCAAGACGCACCTGCTGCTTGCCATCAAAAACGAGCTCGCCGAGAAGTCGCCCGAGATCAAGGTCAAGTATGCCAACTCCCAGGCATATCTGGACGACCTGATGACCGAGTTCGACCGCCAAAAGAAGAGCAACGCCCCTATCATGCAGGCATACCACGGCGTGGACGTGCTCATCATCGATGACATCCAAAACATCATCGGCAAGCGCGCGAGCGTGGACTACTTTTTCCAGCTCATGGACGAGTTCATCCGCAACAACAAGAAGGTCGTCATCGCGGCAGACCGCGCCCCCAAGGACCTGAGCATGGACGAGCGTCTGACCAGCCGCTTCAACGCCGGCATGCTCTGCTTGGTCGCAGAGCCCAGCTACGAGATGAAATACAAGATCTTGCAGCGCTATTACGAGAACACCATCGTCGCCGCTCCCGAGGCAGGCGACGACTCGCTGCTGGCGGCCTATGGGGGCGACGGCGGGCACCTGACCGACGAGCACTTTAAACACATGGCCGAGGTCTCGGGCACCAACATCCGCGAACTCGAGAGCTTCTGCGAGCGCTGCGCCGGCGAGGCGGGCGACCGCGAGCGCGAGGGCGGGGAGCTCACCTTTGACGATATCGACGCCATCGCCAGCCAGTACTTTGACACATCGGCCAAAAAGATCAACGTCCAGACGGTTCAGTCCGTCATCGAAGAGCAGTACGGCGTGACGCACGAGGAGCTCATCGGCCCGCGTCGCAACGCCAATATCGCCAAAGCACGCCATATCGCTATCTACCTGGCCATCGAGATGTGCGAGATGACGACCACGGCGGTGGGCGCCGAATTTGGCAACCGCAACCACTCGACCGTCAGCACGAGTTACAAAAAGGTCCAGAAGATGATCCAGGAAGACCGGACTGTTACCGAAGACCTCAAGTCGCTGCGCGATAAAATTACACTGCGCTCGTAGGTAAATGGACACAGCTGTTGAAAACTTGTCGAAACCACGGGCATAAGGTGTCTAAAACCCAACCCGCGGTGATGAAAAGTTTTGCGCAGGTTTTGAACGTGGAAAACCACCCCTGTTGCACACAGGTTGCTGTCGATTCTCTTTCTGGGTCCGACCTGCGTCTTTGGGAGTAATCAACAGTTTCGTCAGTGCTATTACTATTATTAAGATATTTATATCTATAGAAAGGTATTAAAAGATGAAGTTCACCGTCAGCCAGAGCTCGCTTACACAAGCCATCGGCGTCGTTATGAAGGGTGTCGCTTCGGCATCCACCCTCCCCATCCTGTCGGGCGTGCTCGTTAAGGCCCAAGACGGCATCTTGGAATTCCAGACCTCTAACTACACCATCTCGATCCGTCATCGCATCGCGGCGCATGTCGAAGAAGAGGGCGAGATGGTTATCCCCTGTAAGATGCTCTCCAATATCACCAAGACCCTCCCCGATGCCCCGGTCACCTTTGAGCTGTCCGAGCGCCAGGTGCTGATTGGTTGCGAGAAGAGCTCTTTTAGGCTGAACACGCTCGATGCCAATGACTTCCCCGAGTTTCCGGCCTATGCCATCGAGAGTGCCGTGGAGCTGCCGACCGATGTCTTGTCCGAAATGGTCGGCCGCGTGTGGCGCGTCACCTCGACCGACAAGGCTCGCCCCATCCTGGGCGGCGTGCACATGAAGGTCGAGAACAACACCGTACGCCTGGTGGCGACCGATTCCTTCCGCTTGGCCGTGTGCGATACGCAGGTCGAGACCTCGACCCTCGAGGGCTCCTTTGAGCTCAACGTTCCGGCTGACGCCTTTAACGACGCGCTGAACATCATGGCCAGCCAGGCGACCATCATGATCGGGGCTACCGACACCCAGGTCGTCTTCGAGGCCGGCAACACCACCTACGTGTCGCGTCGCATCGAGGGCGTGTACCCCAACTACAAGCAGCTCATCCCCGATTCGTGCGTGACGAGCGTCAAGATCGATGTCGCCGCCTTTAACGCCGCCCTCAAGCGCGTGGCCGTTATCGCGAGCGCCAACCCCGCCGTCAAGTTCGAGATCGATGTCGAGAACGGGCAGATGGGCCTGTCCTCCATTTCCAATGACCAGGACCTTGCGCAGGAGACGATCGATGTCGAGGCTGAGGGCGAGTCGGGTACCATCGCCTTCAACTACCACTACATCTTCGGCTGCCTCAATGCCCTGTCCAAGGAGAAGGAGATCACGCTGGAGCTCAAGAGCTACTCGCAGGCGGGCATCTTCAAGTCCTACGACAAGATCAACTACCTGTACCTGGTCATGCCGGTCCGCATCTAGCGCTGCGCCATGACCATGTTCGCCCGCGATCTTTCCGTCGCGCACTACCGCAGCTTCGATAGCTATCGCCTTGCCCTGGACGAGGGCGTGACGATACTTGCGGGACCCAACGCGGCGGGAAAGACCAATCTCATAGAGGCGCTGCAGCTGCTGACGAGTGGCGCCTCGTTTAGGCATCCGACCGCAGCCGAGCTCGTCCATGACGGCGTGGGCTCGTGCAAGATCGAGCTGAGGCTCGAGGGCGACGGCCGCGTGCTTGATATGGGATTGAGCGCGGAGGACGGTAAGCGCTCGTTTAGTCGCAACGGCAAGAGATGCTCTGCCGCCGGTGTGCGCGGGATTCTGCCGAGCGTGCTGTTTTGCCCCGACCATCTGGACATGGTTAAGCGAGGCGCCAGTGTGCGCCGCGCCGCCCTCGATGACTTTGGCATGCAGCTGAGCGCGCGTTATGCCGATCTTGCGAGCACCTATGGGCGCTGCGTGACCCAGCGTAACGCCCTGCTCAAGGAGACCTGGTGCTGTCGCGAGATGCTCGGCGCGTGGAACGATTCGATTGCTCGCGCGGGCTCGGCCCTGCTCGTGCACCGGTTGGCCCTACTCGACCGGCTGGCGGGCCATGTGCACACTGCCTACGGGCAAGTGGCGTCCGGCGAGGCTGCCAACGTGACCTATGCGTCCACGCTGGGGGATTTGCCCCAGGTCGAGGATCGCGAAGAGCTGAAGGGTTGGGCGTACGAGCGCATGCTGGCTGCCCTTGACGAGCATGCCGACGAGGAAATTCGCCGCGGCGTGACGTTGGTGGGACCGCATCGCGACGAGATCGAGTTCACCGTGGCTGGTCGCTCCGCCCGTTCATTTGCCAGCCAAGGACAGCAGCGCACGCTGGTACTGTCCTGGAAGGTGGCCGAGGTGGCCGTGGCTCGCGATGTCCTGGGCACCGCCCCGCTGCTGCTTTTGGACGACGTGATGAGCGAGCTCGACGGCGAGCGTCGCGGCGCTTTCCTGCGGCTGATCGGCGATGATATCCAGACGGTCATAACTACGACCAACCTGGGGTACTTTACCGATGACCTGCTTGATCGAGC
Organism: uncultured Collinsella sp.; assembly: GCA_905202925.1. Lineage (GTDB taxonomy): Bacteria > Actinomycetota > Coriobacteriia > Coriobacteriales > Coriobacteriaceae > Collinsella. Next base: position 46,544 of record CAJKTW010000003.1, read on the forward strand.
CAAGGTGGTGAGCATGGGTGAGACGTGCTAATTACGAGCGCGAGAGCGAGACAGTCGCCTTCAGTGGATTTTTGAACGCAGAGCGCCAGCGCATCCTGGCGGCTGCAACGCCTAAGCGCCGTGCGCAGATGGAGGCCGCCGAGGAGTCGCGCGCGGTCTATCGCGCATGGAACGCGGTGTGCTCGGGCACGCGCGAGGGACGGCATGTGACGGGGCTGCGCTACCTGCCCGAGTCCAATGAGCTGCTGGTGTATCTCGACTCGCCCTCGTGGACGCAGGAAATGACGCTGTTGCGCGAGATCATCCGTGCGCGCATGGAGCGCGCCGGTGCGCATGTGGACGGCCTGGTGTTCAAAACCACCGCGCCCGGTCACACGCCGCCCGCCGCCAAGGAGCGCCTGCGCCAGGCGACGACCGAGCGACCGCCGGCCCCGCACGCCGACCTAAGTGAGGCCGAGCGTACCGAGATCGAGCGCCAAGTGGCGCCCATCGAAGACCAAAAACTGCGCGAGGCCCTCGAGAATGCCATGAGAGCCAGTGCCGAGTGGGCCAAGGGCGTGCAAAGCAAAAAAGAGCCTTAAATCGCATCTGGTGGCCTTGTAGAGCCAAATACCCTCGTTCCCGAGGGTATTTTTTTACGATAAACTAGTAAGGCTGTACACATTTTCTTGACTGAAGGAGGACGTGTGGCAAACGAAAACGATTACGATGGCGGCGAGATTAAGATTCTCGAAGGTCTCGAGGCCGTTCGTAAGCGCCCGGGCATGTATATCGGCTCGACGAGCGCCAGCGGTCTGCATCACCTGGTGTGGGAGATCGTTGACAACTCCGTCGACGAGGCCATGGCCGGTTTCTGCACCGAGATCCAGGTGACGGTCCACGCCGACAACTCCATCACGGTCGTCGACAACGGGCGCGGCATCCCCGTCGACGAGCACCCTGTTAAAAAGATCCCGACGCTCGAGGTCGTCATGACGATCTTGCACGCCGGCGGTAAGTTCGATAACTCGGCCTATAAGGTCTCGGGCGGCCTGCACGGCGTGGGCATCTCCGTCGTCAACGCACTGTCCAAGCGCGTGGTCGTTCAGGTTCGCCGCGATGGCAACACCTACGAGATGGAGTTCTCGCGCGGCAAGACCGTCAAGAAGATGGAGGTCGTGGGCACCTCGGATTCAACGGGCACCACCGTCACCTTCTGGCCCGACGACGAGATCTTCGAGACCTGCATCTACGATTTCGATACGCTGCACAACCGTCTGCAGGAGACGGCGTTCCTCAATAAGAACCTTAAGATTGTGCTGACCGACGAGCGCGAGGCGACTCCCCACGTGGAGGAGTTTTGCTACGAGGGCGGCATCATCGACTTCGTCAAGTTCCTCAACGAGGGCAAGGACGTCCCCGAGGCCTTTAAGGAGCCCATCTACATCGAGGGTAAATCGGATCCGGACGCGCCTGTGACCAAGATGGGCGAGGTCGAGGTTTCCCTGCAGTGGAATAGCGGCTACGGCGAGAACGTCATGTCGTTCGCCAACGACATCTACACTCCCGAGGGCGGCATGCACCTTGAGGGCTTCCGCACCGCGCTCACCCGCGTAATCAACGATTACGCGCGCAAGCAGAACCTGCTCAAGGAAAAAGACGCCAACCTGACCGGCGACGATGTGCGCGAGGGCCTTTCGGCCGTTATCTCGGTCAAGCTGCCCGATCCTCAGTTTGAGGGCCAGACCAAGGCAAAGCTCGGTAGCTCCTATATGCGCGCGCTCACGCTCAAGATCGTGACCGACGGCCTCGCCGATTACTTGGAGGAGCATCCCAAGCCCGCCCGCGAGATTGTCAAGAAGGCGCAACAGGCCTGCAAGGCGCGCAACGCCGCCCGCAAGGCGCGCGAGGCGACCCGCCGCAAGAGCCTGCTCGAGACGGCGTCCCTGCCCGGTAAGCTCGCTGACTGCTCGGTGCGCGATGCCGAGCTGACCGAGCTCTTCATCGTAGAGGGTGACTCGGCAGGCGGTTCGGCCAAGGACGGCCGTCGCCGAGACATCCAGGCGATTCTGCCCCTGCGCGGCAAGATTCTGAACGTCGAACGCGTTGGTGACCATCGCGCGTTCTCGAGCGACACCATCCAGTCGCTGATTACCGCGATCGGCTGCGGTGTCACGACGAGTGCCGGCGACGGCGGCGACTTCGATATCACTAAGGCTCGCTACCACAAGATCATCATCATGACCGATGCAGACGTCGACGGTGCGCATATCCGCATCCTGCTGCTGACGTTCTTCTACAAGTACATGCGTCCGCTGATCGATGCCGGCTACGTCTATGTTGCCTGTCCGCCCATCTTTGGCATCAAGGTGCGCAACAAGATCCACTACGTGTATCCCAACGGCCGCCAGCCCGAAGACGAGATCCTGCGCGACACCATCCAGGGTCTGGGACTGAACCCCGACGATAACGACGAGGACGGCAAGGCCAAGGACGGCAAGATCACCAAAAAGCGCAAGGGCTATACCGTCCAGCGCTACAAGGGCCTGGGCGAGATGGACCCCAAGCAGCTTGCCTCGACGACGATGGACCCCAAGACCCGCATTCTGCAGCGTGTGTCGATCGAGGACGCCGTGGTGGCAGACCGCGCCGTGCGCGAGCTGATGGGTTCCGAGGTCGGCTATCGCCGCGAGTACATTGAAAAACATGCGCATGACGCGCGTTTCCTTGATGCTTAAGAGGAGGTAACGTGGCAGACGATATCAACAATAACGAGGGCATGGGCGAGGCCGGCGACGCCGGCATGCCCGACGATCTGAGGCGCCTGCTTGCCCGTGCTGAGCAGGGCGAGGACGGCGATCCGGACGCCTATAACCCCGATGCCGATGATGACGAGGAAGAGGACGACGGTGAGCTCGAGGAGAGCTTTGGCGAAGTCGACCGTGGCGCCTCGGCCGGCGAGGATATCAATGGCGGCCAGCTCCAGATTTCGGAGTTCGGTCGCGAGATGAAGCAGTCGTTTATCGAGTATTCGATGTCGGTCATCACGGCGCGCGCCCTGCCGGACGTGCGCGACGGCCTAAAGCCGGTGCACCGCCGCATCCTGTACGCGATGAACGAGAGCGGCATCTACCCCAACCGTCCGCACAAGAAGTCGGCCTGGACGGTCGGCGAAGTTATCGGTAAGTACCACCCGCATGGCGACTTCGCGGTCTACGAGGCCATGGTCCGCCTGGCGCAGTGGTTCTCCATGCGCACGCCGCTCATCGACGGTCACGGCAACTTCGGCAACATCGACGGCGACGGCGCGGCAGCCATGCGTTACACCGAGAGCCGCCTGGCCAAGCCCGCCATGGAGCTGCTGCGTGACCTGCAGAAGGATACCGTCGACTGGCAGCCCAACTACGACGAATCACTCGCCGAGCCCGTGGCGCTGCCTGCGCGCTTCCCCAACCTGCTGGTCAACGGCAGCCAGGGCATCGCCGTCGGCATGGCCACCAACATCGCCCCGCACAACCTCACCGAGGCGATCGAGGCCACCTGCTACCTGATCGACAACCCCGAAGCCGCCGTCGACGAGCTCATGCAGATCATGCCCGGTCCGGACTTCCCCACCGGCGCCATCATCATGGGCAGCGCCGGCATTAAGCAGAGCTACGAGACCGGCCGCGGCTCCATTACCGTGCGCGCCAAGGCTCACGTGGAGTCCACCAAGACCGGCCGCAGCCGCCTGGTCTTTACCGAGATCCCCTACATGGTCAACAAGGGCACCCTGCAGGAGAAGATCGCCCAGCTCGTCAACGACAAGCGCATCGAGGGCATCTCGGATATGCGCGATGAGTCCAACCAGAAGGGTATCCGTCTGGTCATCGAACTCAAGAAGGGCGTCATCCCGCAGGTCGTGCTCAACAACCTGTACAAGTACACCTCGCTGCAGACGACCTTTGGCGCCAACAACCTGGCGCTTGTCAACGGCGTTCCCAAATGCCTGAGTCTGCGCGAGATGCTGCAGCACTACATCGACCACCAGGTCGACGTCGTCACCCGCCGCACCCGCTTCGACCTTAAGAAGGCCCAGGCCCGCGCGCATATCCTTGAGGGCTACCTGATGGCCCTTGACCATATCGACGAGGTCATCAGCATCATCCGCTCCTCGCAGACCGACTCCGAGGCCAGCAGCCGCCTGATCGAGCGCTTTGACTTTACGCCCGAGCAGACCACGGCCATCCTCGAGATGAAGCTGCGCCGCCTGACCGGCCTGGAGCGCGACAAGATCCAGGAAGAGCTGGACGGCCTGCGCCGCGCCATCGCCTACTACGAGGACCTGCTGGCGCACGAGGAGAAGATCCTGGGCGTCATTAAGGAAGAGATGCGCGAGATCTCCAAGAAGTTCGGCGATAAGCGCCGCACCGAGATCAGCCATATCGAGAAGGACCTGGACGTCGAGGACCTCATTGCCGATGAGGACATGGTCGTGACCATCACCCACACCGGCTATGTCAAGCGCATCCCGGTGGCCGCCTACCGCGCCCAGAAGCGCGGCGGCAAGGGCGTGTCGGGCGTCAACCTCAAAGAGGACGACGTCATCGACGAGATGTTCATCGCGTCCACGCACGAGTACGTGCTGTTCTTCTCGAGCAAGGGTAAGGTCTATCGCCTGAAGGTGCACGAGCTGCCGGTGGGTACGCGCCAGGCGCGCGGCACCGCGATCGTCAACCTGTTGCCTTTCGAGGAGGGCGAGAAGATTGCGAGTGTCATCAGCTGCCGCGAGTTCCCCGCCGACGAGTATCTGATGTTTGCCACCAAGAGCGGCATGGTCAAGAAGACCGTGATGAGCGCCTACGACCGTAGCCGCCGTGATGGCCTGATCGCCATCAACCTGAGGGACGACGACGCGCTGCTCGCTGTACGCCGCGTGCGTGAGGGTGACAAGATCATCATGGCAACCACCGCGGGCAAGGCGATTATGTTCCCCGAGGACCAGGTGCGCGCCACCGGTCGCGATACCAGCGGCGTCCGCGGCATTGGCATGAAGGATGGCGTGAGCGTTTTGGGTATGGAGGTTACCAACGGCAATGGTGACCTGTTTGTCATTACCGAGCGCGGCTACGGCAAGCGCACGCCGGTTGCGGACTACCCGGAGCAGAACCGCGGCGGCCAGGGCGTCTACACCATCCAGATGACCGAGCGCAAGGGTAACCTCGCAGCCATGAAGACGGTGGGCCCGCAGCATGAGCTGTTCATTGTGACGGAGGGCGCGACGGTCATTCGCGTCAAGACCGACGAGATCAGCCAAACCGGTCGCGCCACCCAGGGCGTCAAGATGATGACCGTCGACGACAACGACCGTGTATGCGCTGTCGCCCGCATGACGGCCGCCAAGGAGAAGCCCGAAGGCGAAGGTACCGAGGCCGCAGCCGATGCCGAAGAGGCCCCAGTCGACCTAGGCGACGGTAACGACATGCCAGAGGAACTCCTCGACGAGTAAGAGGCCCTAGCTGGTAAAAATCATCAGACCCCATATATCGGCGGTCGGCGCACCTGCGCGCCGACCGCTTTTTTGAAAATCTTTGAACCCCACGTCTGCCCCGACTGTCCGGCGGCATGCGAAGTCGATCGCGAGTTCCGCACGAGCCGGAGAGCACTTAATGTGCTCTCCGTGCGAGCAGGATTGTCCGAGCAGGCGACTTCGCATGCCGCCGGACAGTCGGGGCAGACACCCCACCCAAAGTTTTTCAAAAAAGTTGTTGACGCGCGCGTAACGACTCGTCTAATATATCCCTTGCGCGATGGACCTGTAGCTCAGTTGGTTAGAGCGTCCGGCTGATAACCGGGAGGTCACAAGTTCGAATCTTGTCAGGTCCACCACTTTCTTTCGCAATAAACACCCCAGCGAGAGCCGAGTCGCCGCTGGGGTGTTTATTACTGTCTCCGTGGGGGTTTAGCTCAGCTGGGAGAGCGCGGGCTTTGCAAGCCTGAGGTCAGGGGTTCGATCCCCCTAACCTCCACCATGATGGACCTGTAGCTCAGTTGGTTAGAGCGTCCGGCTGATAACCGGGAGGTCACAAGTTCGAATCTTGTCAGGTCCACCATCAAAACTGTGAAGAGCCCTGGGGCGTTGCCTCGGGGCTTTTTTCTTACCTACTGAAAGTAGTCAAAAAAGCCCCGCCCCAAATTAACTACTTTGATTTTGTGTGCTGTGCGAAAGTTTGGGTAGTATAGCTATTCAATGCGGCGGGCTGCCGCGTGTTAACCGCTACGTACCGGAGGTGTTCCATGGTTCGTGTCGACATAGAGACCATCGTCATGGCCGCCGGTCCCGTGCCATCGCTTATCGTACTTCGTGAGCGCAGCAGCAAATCGGACTCGCCCGCGCCGCTGCGTTCGCTTTCCATTCAGACTGGTTCGTTTGAAGCTGCTGCCATCAGCCGCGGCATCGATAGCGGCCGCGCCGAGCGCCCGATTACCCATGACCTGCTGCTCGACACCGTCGACGCCCTGGGCGCCAAGCTCGAGCGCATCGAGATCGTTCGCGCCGAGCCGCCGGTGTTCTACGCGACGATTGTCGTACTGGCCGATGGTGACGAGCGCAAGATCGACGCCCGTCCCAGTGATGCCATTGCCCTTGCCGTGCGCAGCAATGCTCCCATGTTTGTGGAGGACGACATCATGAATCGCCTGGGTACCGTTTCTGCCCATGCCGAGGAAGTCGACGACGAGCAGGAGTTCGAGAAGTTCGACGAGTTCGTCCATACGCTCTCCCCCGATGACTTCTAAATGCGGGGCGTCCAGGTTGCGGAGCGTTCGCTGATGGCCGGCGGCATGTCGGCTGAGGCGGCCGCCATCGCGCGTGAAGCCCAGATGCGCTCGGAGGCATCCGAGGCGGCTCGCATTGCCTATGTGACGCAGGCCCGCACGCTTCGCGAGCGCCGCGGCTCGTTTATCAAGATGGTTGTCGTCTCCGCCCTTGTCGCGGCAATCTGCTCGCGCCTTCGTGGTACAGTTGGTGCGCTTGGGTTTTCGATTTCAACAGGCTTGGTAATCTGGGGTGTGGTCGATGCAGTAATGCTGACCAACCAGATCAAGGTACTCGACAAGCGCGCGATGGATATGATGCGCGCCCGCGACGCTGCCGCCAAGATCGCTGCCGAGGCACAAGAACTGTAACGACGCCAGACTCGATGGGAAGGTCTAAAGATGGCACAGGATATGCAGGACGCCGGTAACGTCTCCGCCGAGCTCGACGCCATGGTGTGTGACCTGATCGGCGCGTTCTTGGACGACCTTGCCGCCGGTGAAAACCCTGGCGTGGTCGTGGCAATTGAGGACGCTGCTTCCAACCGTTATCTGGCGGCGCTCGATGAGGATGGCGAAGAGGCGTGCCTCGAGGCGGCCACCAACTTTATCTCCGAGCACAAGATGGGTCTTAAGGACGAGGGCCTGGGCCGTATCGCCCGCTATGCCATCGGCTATACCGGCTGCGTCGAGATTGACGGAGGCTACCACGACGCTCTGCTCGTGAGCTTCTTTGAGACTACGCTCGAGAGCGGTTTTTCGGCATATGTGCTGTATGAGGGCATGGGCGCCGGCGATGGTTTTATGTGGAGCGACCCTGAACCTGCAGGTGAGGAAACCCCTCTCATCTAAAATCGCTAAAATAAACGAGTTTTCGGTAAAAGGCTCAATATTCCCGCTGAGCGTTGTATCGCTGGGCGGGCCGCATACGCGTGCCGTTTGTATATGGATAGAAGATAGGGGAACTACATGCGCGTAGACAATCTGAGGAACATCGCCATCATCGCCCACGTCGACCACGGCAAGACGACGATGGTCGACAAGCTCCTGCGTGCCACGGACGCCTTCCGTGCCAACCAGCAGGTCGAGGACCGCGTCCTGGATTCTAACGACCAGGAGCGCGAGCGCGGCATCACGATTCTCGCCAAGAACATCTCTATCGAGTACAAGGACGTCAAGATCAACGTCATCGACACCCCGGGCCACGCCGACTTTGGTGGCGAGGTCGAGCGCGTGCTGCGCATGGCCGACGGCGCTCTGCTGCTGGTCGACGCCTTTGAGGGCCCCATGCCCCAGACTCGCTTCGTGCTGCGTCACGCTATCGACACCGGCCTCAAGATCATGATCGTCATCAACAAGATCGACCGTCCGGGCGCCAACCCCGAGAAGGCCTACAACGACTGCCTGGACCTCATGGCCGATCTGGGTGCCACCGACGACCAGCTCGAGTTTGCCATGGAGCATGTTATCTACGCCAGCGGCGTCAACGGCTTTGCCCGCCATGACCCCGAGGACGGCAATATGGACATGTATCCGCTGCTCGACATGATCATCGACGACATGCCCGCCCCCGAGGTTGACGAGAACGCCCCGCTGGCCATGCAGTGTGTGACCATCGACCACTCCAACTTTGTCGGCCGCATCGGCATCGGTCGCGTGTATTCCGGCGCCATTCACCAGGGCGATCAGATCCTGGTTGTCAAGAACGATGGCTCCAGCGCCACCGCTACCGTCAAGCAGCTCTTTACCTTCGACTACCTGGGCCGCACCGAGTGCCAGGAAGTCGGCGCCGGCGACATCGCCGCCGTCGTGGGCATCGACCGCACCGATATCGGCGATGTTTACACCGACCCCGAGAACCCCGTCGAGCTCGAGCCCATCGAGATCGACCCGCCGACCCTGTCCATCGTCTTTGAGGCTTCGACCTCCCCGCTCGTCGGCCGTGACGGCGACATCGTGGGTGCCCGTCAGCTCAAGGAGCGCCTGTTCAACGAGGCCGAGAACAACGTGACTATGAAGATCGAGGAGCTCGAGGACAAGAGCGGCGTCGAGGTCTCGGGCCGCGGCATTCTGCACCTGTCCGTTCTGATGGAGTCCATGCGCCGCGAGGGCTTTGAGTTCCAGGTCGGTCGTCCGCGCGTTCTGTTTAAGAAGGACGAGAACGGCAACAAGATGGAGCCTGTCGAGCAGGCCGTCGTCGAGTGCCCGGACGAGTACTCGGGCAAGGTCGTTGAGGTCTTCGGCACCTCCGGTGGCATCATGACGAGTATGGATACCTCGGGCATCGTGACGCACCTTGAGTTTAAGATCCCGACGCGTGGCATCATGGGCCTTAAGAACCGCATCATGAACGTCACCCACGGCGAGGGCGTGTTCTACCACACCTTCCTGGAGTACGGTCCCTACGCCGGCGAGATCGGCAACCGTCAGAACGGTGCCATGATCTCCATGACCACCGAGAAGGCCGTTGCCTATGCCCTGGGCACGCTGCAGGAGCGCGGCCAGCTGTTTGTTGAGCCGGGCACCGAGTGTTACGAGGGCATGATCGTGGGCGAGCGCAGCAAGGCCGGCGACATGGTCGTCAACATCGCCCGTACCAAGAACCTGGGCAACCAGCGTTCCTCGACCTCCGATATTTCCGTGCAGCTGGTGCCGCCCCGCACCTTCTCGCTGGAGGAGGCGCTGGAGTACATCGCCGATGACGAGCTGGTGGAGATCACTCCCAAGAATATTCGCCTGCGCAAGCGTCTGCTCAATGCCACCGACCGCAAGAAGGCCGCCGTCCGTGCCGGTCAGGTCAACAAATAAGCGCTGGGGCTTATAACCGCCAATAAGAAAGGGCGTCGACCGCGATGGTCGGCGCCCTTTTTGGTGCAAGGGGGACAGGTTCGCTTGCACCACCACAAAGGTGCCTGTCCCCTTTGTGGTGGTTGGCAGCTAGGCGGTGGGGAGTTCCGGCGTATTAGCCGGCTGTTGCGACTTGAGGTGAGCGTTGCGCCAGATGATCTGGATAACATAGCCGAGCGTGAAGACAAAGGCCACGCCGCTGATGAAATCGCCTACGAGGGGGATTGCCGTAAGTGCACCTGCGATCACGCCGCCGGCGGCCGCCATGGCGTAGCGGTTCTGGCTGTGTCCGACCATGCGCGCGATCGCGCACCCTGCAAAGGCACTCGACACCAGCGCGATGCCAATAACACCGCACATGAGGGCTCCGGCAAGCGACAGACCAGCGATAGAGATAATTAGCAGTAGGACGGCGGGGACGATAGCAATCGTGCCCAGAAGACCGCTCACCCACAGGGGCATGGGGCGCTGGTGGAGCATGCCGGCGGCGCTGGCGGTTGCGCGCGGAAAGACGAGTTCGAGCAGTAGGGCGACAAAGCAGGCCGAGAGTGCCGCGGCGACGATACCGCCGATGACATCGTTAACGGTGGAAGTATCCTCGCTCTCGGTGCGGTCGATCTTGAGCGCGCCGACCTCGACTCCCGCGGCGCGCTCGGGGTCCTCGGAGACGTGCGCGTTCACGGTGCCGGTGATGTGGGCGTTCTTGCCCAAGATGAGCTTATCGGCCCAAACCTCGACATCGCCCTCGACGGTGCCATCGATAGTCACCGTATCGCCCGCAAGCGCTGCCGACTTGGTAGAGCCGCGCAGGGCAACCGTCTCGCCTATCGCATAGAAACAGTTGGTGGTGCTGTCGGAATTGAGCACGACATGCTGGCCGGCAACGGTCACGCTGCCATCAACCGTAGTCTTGGCAATGTCGATGGTGCGCGCCGCCAAGCGGACGGCGCCGCCCACCGTGCAGTCGCGGATGGAGAGGCTCTCGCCTGCTGCAATTATGTCGCGGCCGATGGACGCATCGTCCAAGTTGAGGGCCTGACCTGCCCAGTACAGGTCACCTTCGACGCCGGACGAATTGGCGTCATTGTCGGTCGCAAGTACGTTGCCTGCGGTGTCTGTGCCGGCGAACGACGCCGTGGGAAGTGCGGTGACCGCTAGGGCGACGAGCGCGAATAGGATCGTGATGCGGACCCACGCTTTACGGCGCTGGGTCGACGGGAATTGATTACAGGGCATAGTGAATCCTTCGTCAGATGCTCGACATACACCTAACAGGGTACCCAACGCGTGGGCGCTCTAAAAGAACCTCTCGGTTGCATTTCGAAGGGTCGTGCCGTGCTGTTTACTTTTTACGGTGCAAGAAGCGCGCGATATCTTCTTCGGTGGGGCTTTTGATGTCAAAGCGCAGCGAGAGCCAGCGCAGACCCATGGTCACGACAACGCATACGACCAGCGCGGCGACATTGCTCATAATGCCGCTCATAACGAGACACACATAGCTTGTCGATCCGGCGATGGCGGCGATGGCATAAAAGTTAGTACGTTGGAAAATGCCCGGAACCACGCCCATAAAGCCGTCGCGCAACATGCCGCCGCCCACCGCGGTGAAAAAGCCCATCATGATGCACACCGCCGGTGCAAAGCCGTAGACCAGCGCCTTGTCTGCTCCAGTGGCGGCGTAGATGCCGACCGAGATGATGTCGAGCAGGGGAATGAGTTTTTCGGGCTTGTCGACGATTGCCGGGAAAATATAGATGATGGCTGCCGTGGCAATGGAAAGCGGCAGCGCCATTGGCTGGTTGAGGATGTAGACGTTGCCCACCTGCAGCGTCATGTCGCGTAAAAGACCGCCGCCCAAGCCACAGACCACGGCAAGCGCGACCGCGCCCACCAGATCGAGCTTGTGCTCGCGCGCGACCAACACGCCCGAGATTGAAGCCGCGACGACGGCGAACATTTCGAGCCAAAACGGGATGGCGACCATGGCATCTGTGGCGTGTGAGGTAACGGTCATAGCGGCGACGACGGGCAAGATGGGGTCCTTTTGGTTGCGGGTTTAGACAATGCCCGTACATAGTACATGGTTGGCGGGCGTGGTGATCCTATTGCTCGGTAAACGGTCGGGACTGGGTGGGGGCGTAGGTTCCATGTTTGGGGATCTGGGTCGATGCTGAACGCGATGGGGGCGTGGCTGAATAGGAGGGATGTCCAAATTTTGAGCAGCGCTCAAAATTTATCCGGTCGGCTTACGCCGACCGCGCTGCGCTAAAAACGCGCCACTGGCGCGTTTTCTTTACGCTTTGCGCCCTGGCGGGTTCGAATCCCTCCTCCTCCGCCGTATTTGCTTGTAAGGGACTCTAAACAAAAAAGCCCCCGTTTTCGGGAGCTTTCTCAACCAAAATGGCGGAGGAGGAGGGATTCGAACCCTCGTGACCTTATACAGGCCAAACGGTTTTCGAGACCGCCGCATTCAACCACTCTGCCACCCCTCCGCGTGGGGTAAAAACAAAGCAGGCTCGAAGGCCTGCTTTGGAATTAACTGGCGGAGAGTCAGGGATTTGAACCCTGGAGACGCTTTTGACGCCTACACGATTTCCAATCGTGCTCCTTCGGCCACTCGGACAACTCTCCGTTAAATGCGAAAGTCAGTATACACGAGGAACCGCAAAGTGCAAACAGAAAAGTTGGCATTTTTTAAAACGCTTGGCCGCGCTTGTCGTTGCAGTGGGGTTTGAGGTGCCAAAAAACGGCTTCCGACCAGCGTGGTTGATTAACTCAATTGTTCAAAAGGGGTATTCATAAGCGACTTGGCAATGAATTTAAAAATCTTTGGGTGGTGCTGTGGGCCACTGGTATGCATTTTGCGACCACAGCCTTGTGCCCGTTGACCTGCGGCTTGGCTCAGCTTGTCCCCACGGCACCGTATCTTGTCAACAGATCCGTCAAGCTTTTGGTCAGCATTTGGTTGGAATGCGCATGAAACGTGGTGCGAGCATGGGCATATGTGGAGGTCATGAGGTTGTAGCTGCATATTCTTGCAGCCTAGGAGGTTGAAAGATATTATTACCAAGTCTTTTCCTGCTTCAGGCGCACCTTCACGACCTGAAGCCACATTTGCCCAGAGGAGGTGACAATATGAAGGCTTATGAACTGCTGTTCTTTGTTGACCCGTCGCTCGACCCCGAGACTCGTCTCGCTGTTATGAAGCGTATCGATACCACGATCGCTGAGGGCGCTGGCAAGGTCGACTCCGTTGACGAGTGGGGCAAGCGCAAGCTCGCCTACGAGATCAACGACCTCACCGATGGTGACTACACCCTCATCAACTTCCACGCAGATCCTACCCAGATCGCCGAGCTTGATCGCGTCCTGCGCATCACCGACGCTGTGGTCCGCCACATGATCGTCCGTCGCGACGACCAGGAGTAAGACTGTCGTTTTGGACTGGGCTTGTGCCCCAAGAGGAAGTAGTGAGTTATGAGCATCAATCGAGTGAACATCACCGGTAACCTCACCCGCGATCCCGAGCTGCGCGCCACCGCCGGCGGAACCCAGGTTCTGTCCTTTGGCGTCGCCGTGAACGATCGTCGCCGTAACGCGCAGACTGGCGAGTGGGAGGACTATCCCAACTTTGTCGACTGCACTATGTTCGGCACCCGCGCCGAGGCCGTGAGCCGTTTCCTGGCAAAGGGAAACAAGGTCGCGATCGAGGGCAAGCTGCGCTACAGCTCTTGGGAGCGCGACGGTCAGCGCAGGAGCAAGCTTGAGGTCATCGTCGATGAGATCGAGTTTATGAGCTCCCGTGGTGGCCAGGGTGGCTACGATCAGGGCGGTTACGCCCCCGCAGCTCCCGCGCCCGCAGCACGTCCTGCCGCACCGGTGGCTACGCCGCCCGCGGTCGACGTCTACGATGAGGACATCCCGTTCTAAGGGTTGTTCACCTATTTTTGAGTGAGAGGCTGCTTCGGTTCGCCGAAGTTGCCAAATGAAAGGTATTTTGACATGGCTAATGATTTTTCTGCACGTCAGCCGCGTCGTAAGTACTGCCAGTTCTGCAAGGAGAACACTGAGTTCATCGACTATAAGGACACTCAGCTTCTCCGTAAGTACATGACCGATCGTGGCAAGATCAAGCCCCGTCGCGTCACTGGCGCTTGCACGCAGCATCAGCATGACATCGCCAACGCCATCAAGCGCGCCCGCGAGATGGCTCTCCTGCCGTACACCGTCCCCGTGGTTTCCTCTCGTGGCAACCGCGACCGCGGCTAAGAAGGGAGACGCATCATGAAGGTTATTCTTCTCGATGAGATCAAGGGCAAGGGCGGCGAGGGTGACGTCGTAGAGGTCGCTCAGGGTTACGCTGAGAACTTCCTGTTCCCCAAGAAGCTCGCTGTTGCCGCCACCAAGGGCAACCTCAAGCAGCTTGACGAGCGTCGCAACAACATCGCCAAGCGCGAGGCCGTCCGTCTGGCTACCGCCAACGAGACCAAGGCTGCCTTCGAGGGCAAGACGGTCACCGTTGACGTCAAGGTCGGCGACGAGGGCATCCTCTTTGGCTCCGTTACCGCCGCTATGATCGCTGACGCCATCAAGGCTCAGCTCGGTATGGACATCGACCGCAAGCGCGTCGAGCTCGGTAAGCCCATCAAGGTTGCCGGTGCCCACACCGTTGCCATCTCGCTGTACCGCGAGATCAAGGCCGAGGTTGTCGTTCTCGTCGGCGTTACCGCCGAGGAGCTCGCTGCCGAGGCTGAGGTCGAGGAGGCCGCTGAGGTCGCCGAGGCCGAGACCGCCGAGGTCGAGACTGAGGCTGCTGCCGAGTAGCATTTGCTGCAACGCAACAATCTTGTTCTAAGAAGGGCGCTCTGGGAGACCAGGGCGCCCTTTTGTTTTCTACGCTCAGCGAGCGTCATGGCAGGCGTTGCGTCGAAGTCCTATACACGGGACCGTTCATCCGTTTCGTTCGGTGATGATTGCCGGGGCGCGGCCCGTTTTGGGACTGTGGCTGATACTATGGATGCTCGCAAGCGATATGAATGAGGATGCTCATGGCATATGATGAAAGGGAGACGGGGCTGACGGTCGAGGACCGTGGCTCCAAGTTGGGTCTCCCTCAAAACCAAGATGCAGAGGCCAATGTACTGGCCGCCATGCTGCTGTCGCCCGAGGTGGTCGAGGAGGCCCAGGTCGAGCTGCAGCCCGATGACTTCTACCGGCCCATTCATAAGACCATCTACACCGCGATGGTCGATATGTACAACAGCCGCATTCCCATCGACTCTATCTCGCTGATCGATTACCTGCGCAGCATCAACAAGCTTGATGCCGTGGGCGGCGAGGCCTACATTTTGGAGCTGATGGGTCAGACCCTGTCGCTCGTGAACTGGCAGCACCATGCCGCCATCGTCCGTCGCGACTCGATGCTACGCGAGCTGATCGGTGCCACCAACGAGATCAACGCACTGGCCTATAACGCCCCTACCGACACCAAAGAGGTCGTGGAGCTGGCCGAGAGCAAGCTGCTCAAGGTCACGGCGCGCGAGGTCAAGTCGAGCTATAAGACACTGACCGAGTTTATGGTCGAGGCCTATAACGAGGCCGAGGAAGTGTGTAAGGCCGGCGGACAGGCCGCGGGCGTGCCCACCGGCTTCCCGTCGCTCGACCGCATGCTTATGGGTTTCCGCGAGGGCCAGCTCATCATTATCGGCGCCCGCCCTGCCGTGGGTAAGACGTCGTTCGCTCTGAACCTGGCGCTGAATGCCGCCGCTGCGGGCTATACCGTTGGCTTCTTTTCGCTGGAGATGTCGGGCAAGGAAATTGCCCAGCGCCTGATTTGCGCCTACGCCATGATTTCGATCAGCGACTTCCGTACGGGCCGCATTAGCCCCGAGCAGTGGGCCAATATCAACGAGGCCACGCAGACTTTGTCTAAGCTCGACATTCTGATTGACGATACGCCCGGCACCACGGTGACCGAGATCCGCGCCAAGAGCCGCCGCATGCTTCACAACAAGGAGAAGGCCATCATTATCCTGGACTACCTGCAGCTGGTGAGTCCTCCGCCGGGGCGTCGCTCCGAGAGCCGTACCGTCGAGGTCTCCGAGATGTCGCGTGGTTTAAAGATCATGGCCAAGGAGCTCAAGATTCCGTTGATCGCGCTGTCGCAGCTGTCGCGTCAGGTCGAGTCCCGTACCGGCAAACGCCCGCAGCTTTCCGACCTGCGTGAATCGGGCTCCATCGAGCAGGACGCCGACATCGTTATGTTCTTGGACCGCTCCGCCGACGAGGCCGAGGCCTCGCGTGACGATCGACCCGACGAGGGCGTTACGCGTATCGTCGTGGCCAAGAACCGTTCGGGCCCGATCGGTGACGTCGACCTGATGTTCCTGCCGGCATCCACCAAGTTCTATGAGCTTGATGGGGCGCATACCGAGGAGTAGGACAGGCGCCCGTTGCACGGGTATACTGGGAATGTTTTGTGCTTCTGCGTGCCGGCGTGGCGCGTAGACAGTCCATGAATGTAAGGAGTAAACATGCCGTCAACCGTTTTGGTCGGTGCCCAGTGGGGCGATGAGGGCAAGGGTAAGATTTGCGACCTGGTCGCCGGCGACTTCGATGCCGTCGTGCGCTATTCGGGCGGTAATAACGCCGGCCACACCATCGTCGTCAACGGCAAGAAGTACGGCCTGCACCAGGTGCCCTCCGGCATCATGTATTCCGACCATGTGTCGGTGATCGGTAACGGCTGCGTCGTCAACCCCAAGGTTGTCCTTGAGGAGATTGACATGTTCGAGGCCGACGGCATCACCACCAAGAACCTCAAGATCAGTGGCAACGCGCACATCATCATGCCGTACCACATCGATCTGGATGGTGCTTTTGAGCAGAAGCTCGGCAAGAAGAACATCGGTACCACCAAGCGCGGCATCGGTCCGTGCTACCAGGACAAGATGGCCCGCATCGGCCTGCGCATGCAGGACATGCTGGACGAGGCGCTGTTCCGCGACAAGCTGGAGACTGCTCTTGCCCGCGTGAATCCCGAGCTCGAGCTCATCTACCACCTGCCCACCTACACCGTGGACCAGATCTGCGACGAGTACCTGCCCATGGCCGAGCGCCTGCGCCCCTACATCACCGAGACGAGCCTGCTGCTCAACAACATGATCGATGAGGGCAAGGACCTGCTGTTCGAGGGTGCCCAGGCGACGCTGCTCGACATCGATCACGGCACCTATCCGTACGTGACGTCTTCCAATTGCACCGCCGGCGGCGCCATCACCGGCTCCGGCGTCGGTATGAAGAATGTCGACCGCGTGCTGGGCGTCATGAAGGCCTATATCACCCGCGTCGGTTCGGGCCCCATGCCCACCGAGCTTTCCTATGAGTCCGAGGCCGGCCACACGCTGACCGAGGAGGGCCACGAGTACGGCGTGACCACCGGTCGCCGTCGTCGTTGCGGCTGGTTTGACGGCCCTATCGCCAACTATGCCTCGCGCGTCAACGGCCTCACCGACATCGCCGTGACCAAGCTCGACGTGCTTTCGGCCTTCGACACCATCAAGGTGTGCGTGGCCTACGACGTCGATGGCGAGCGCTACACCAGCGTGCCCGAGCATCAGGTGCGCTTTGAGCATGCCAAGCCCATCTACGAGGAGCTCCCTGGCTGGAAGTGCGATATCACCGGTTGCCGCAGCTTTGACGAGCTGCCGCAGGAGGCTCAGGACTACGTGGCGTTTATCGAGGATCTGGCACACACCCGCGTGACGTTCATTGGCGTCGGCGCTGGTCGCGAGCAGATCATCAACCGATTCTGGAAGTAATCGGGACTATTTGGTTATTGCGATATACCCCTTTGCAGCCCGGACGGGCGGCCGAGGGGTATATTTGCTTGCAAAGGGCTCGCGCGGAGCGGGCCGTTAATCCATAGAGGAGGCACCCTTGAAGGCGGACACTCAAACCATCGACATCCTGTTGTTGGGCAGCGGCGGCCGTGAGCATGCTTTGGCAGCTAAGCTCGCAGCATCACCGCGCGCCGGCAAGCTCTACATTGCGCCGGGTAACGGCGGCACCGCGAGCTGCGGCGAGAACGTGGTTCTCGACGATTGCGATCCTGCGGCCGTGGCGGCGTTTGCCCAGGGCCATGGATGCGGACTCGTGGTGATTGGCCCCGAGGCTCCGCTCGTGGCGGGCGTGGCCGACGCCGTGCGCGCGGCGGGTATTCCCTGCTTTGGTCCGGGTGCCGAGGGTGCCCAGATGGAGGGCTCCAAGCTATTCTCCAAGCAGCTCATGGAGCGTGCCGGCATTCCGACGGCCGCCTATGGCTCGTTTACTGACGAGGCTTCGGCTCTTGCCTATGTGCGTGAGCAGGGTGCCCCGCTGGTCGTGAAGGCTGACGGCCTGGCCGCAGGCAAGGGCGTTATCGTGGCGACTGAGCTCGAGCAGGCCGAGGAGGCCGTGCGCGAGTGCTTTGGCGGCACCTTTGGCGATGCCGGCAACACCGTGGTCATCGAGGAGATGCTGACCGGTCCCGAGTGCTCGCTGCTGGCCTTTACCGACGGCAAGACCGTGCGCCCCATGGCCACCTCGCAGGACCACAAGCGCGCGCTCGAGGGCGACAAGGGCCCCAACACCGGCGGCATGGGCGTCTACAGCCCGGTGCCCATCGTGACCGACGAGGAACACGCCACCATGGTGGCGGTCATGGAGCAGACCGTGGCCGAGCTCGCTGCCGAGGGCATCGACTACCGCGGCTGCCTGTACGGCGGCTTTATGCTCACGCCTGCCGGTCCCAAGGTACTGGAGTTCAATGCCCGCTTTGGCGATCCCGAGACTCAGGTCGTGCTGCCGCGCCTTAAGAACGACCTGGTTGAGGTCATGCTCGCCTGCGCCAACTGCGAACTCGATCAGATTGAACTCGACTGGCGCGACGAGTGGGCCGTGGCCGTTGTACTGACGAGTGCGGGCTACCCCGGCAGCTATGAGAAAGGCAAGGTCATCACCGGTATCGCCGACGCCGAGGCCATGGAGAACGTGACCGTGTACCATGCCGGCACCGCCGTGGTGGATGGCCAGCTTGTGACCAACGGCGGCCGCGTGCTTGCCGTGACCGCGCTGGGCGATACGTTTGAGAACGCTCGCAACCTTGCCTACGAGGCTTGCGAGAAGATTGATTTTGAGGGCAAGACCCTGCGTCACGACATTGGCCTGCGTGCGCTGCGCGGCCGCGACGCCTGGGATGCCTAAAATCCGAGAGGAATGAGACGGATGGACGAGAAGAACGAAGAACTCGTGGACGCGCAGATCGTCGAGGAGGACAGCCGCATGTATGGGCACGCCGAGGGCGAGCCTGGTGGCGAGGTCGCTGACGAGCCGGCGCTGGTGCTGGGCGACGACGACCCGCACGATGCCGAGCTGCACGAGAAGATTCTTTCGGAGGAGTGCGCCTGGAAGGGCAAGATCCTCGACGTCCACCGTCTTGAGGTTGAGCTGCCCAACGGTCGCCGCAGCGCCCGCGATATCGTTCGCCATCCGGGTGCGGCGGCCGTTGTGGCGCTGACCGAGAGCGGCAAGATCGTACTGGTGCGTCAGTACCGCACCGCCATCGACCGCGTGACGGTCGAGATTCCCGCCGGCAAGCTCGATCCAGGCGAGGACCCGCTCGATTGCGCCAAGCGCGAACTGCATGAGGAGACGGGCTTTAGGGCTGGTCGTATTCGCTTTTTGACGTCGATTGTCACGTCCTGCGGTTTTTGCGATGAGATCATCCACATCTACTTGGCTACCAAGCTCGAGTTTGATGCGCCCAACCCCGATGATGACGAGTTTGTCAACGTGGACCTGGTGCCGCTGCACGAGCTGATCGACGCCGTACTCGACGGCAAGATCGAAGACGCCAAGACCGTTGTAGGCGCGCTTGCCTGCGACAGCATCGCGCACAGGCTGGGCGGAGCGGAGCTCTAGGTTACGCGGTTTTACCAAACCGCGTAACGAGTCGACGCTGCAAACGCCCCTAAGCGGCAATCTGCCTTTCAATCGTCGCTCGCGTACCGAAGTACGCGTCGCTCCTCTTTCAAGGCACCTTGCTCGCTTAGGGACGTTTTCGCTGACGCTGCCAGAACATCGGCGTTATGCTTGTTGGGACGTTTTGTTTTCAGCCTGACCGGTTCAACCGGATTTCTCACGCTATTTATTTCTCTTCGAGGATTGCATGTTTAAAAGGTTTCTTTCGTATTACAAGCCCCAGATGGGGCTTTTTGTTGCTGATACTGTTTGTGCTCTGGTGCTTGCCGCCATTGACCTGGCGTTCCCCATTATCCTGCGCAATTTGACCGGTGGGCTCTTTACTCAGGGTCAGGCTGTCATTATGCAGGCGCTCGGCATGATTGCGGTGGGCTTGGTGCTGATGTATGCCGCCCGCTGCGCCTGCCGCTATTTTGTGAGCTATTGGGGTCACGTGATGGGCGCGCGTATGGAGTCCAAGATGCGCGAGGACCTGTTTGACCAGTATGAGCGCTTTAGCTTTGCGTACTTTGACCGCAACAGCTCGGGCGACATGATGAGCCGCGTGGTCAACGACCTGTTCGATATCTGCGAGGCGGCGCACCACGTGCCCGAGTGGATCATCATCTGCGGCATCGAGATTATCGGCTCGTTTGTGATCCTCTTTACCATCGCCCCGGTGCTGGCGCTCGCCATGGCCGTGGTGACGGCGGCGTTTGCGGTCATCATGTTTTGGCAGAACATGCGCATGCGCGAGGTCTTTAGCGACAACCGCAAAAAGATCAGCGGCATCAATGCGCAGCTGCAGGATTCGCTGGCGGGCATGCGCGTGGTCAAGAGTTTTGCCAATGAGGAGACCGAACGCTTCAAGTTCCGCGCCTCCAACAATCGCTATCTTTCGTCCAAGGAGAACATGTATCACGCCATGGGCGTCTATACCGCGACGTATGGCCTGCTCTCGGGTGTGCTCTATGTGATCGTGGTGCTGCTGGGCGGCTGGCTGGTCGCCCAGGGACAGCTGCAGGCGGTCGATATGGCGACCTTCGCGCTCTACATTTCGCTGTTCTGCACCCCGCTCGAGACGCTTGTGAACTCGGCTGAGACGTATCAGAAGGCCATCGCCGGCTTTAAACGCATGGACGAGGTGCTTTCGACCGCCCCGGATATCCAGGACAAGCCGGATGCCGCGGATCTGCAGGTGACGGCTGGCGCGGTTGAATATCGCGACGTGTGCTTTAGCTACGAGGATGTTGAATTGGGCGAGGGCGGCGCCGACGGGCGCCCTGTTATCGACCATATGGATCTGTCCATCAAGCCCGGCCAGACCATTGCGCTGGTTGGCCCCTCGGGCGGCGGCAAGTCCACAACGTGTTCGCTGCTGCCGCGCTTTTATGACGTGGCTGCTGGATCCATCAGCATCGACGGCCAGGACGTGCGCGACGTGACGCAACAGAGTCTGCGCCGCGCCATTGGCCTGGTGCAGCAGGATGTCTATCTGTTTGACGGTACGATTGGCGAGAACATCGCCTACGGCAGGCCAGGCGCCACGGCAGAAGAGGTCGCCGAGGCCGCTCGCCGCGCCAATATCGATGCCTTCATCGAGTCGCTGCCGCAGGGCTACGACACGGTCGTGGGCGAGCGCGGCAGCCGTCTTTCGGGCGGCCAGAAGCAGCGCGTAGCCATTGCGCGCGTGTTTCTCAAGAACCCCAACATCCTGATCCTGGACGAGGCGACGAGCGCCTTGGATAACGAGAGCGAGGAAGCGGTGCAGGAGTCGCTCGAGCGCCTGGCACGCGGTCGCACCACGATCATCATCGCCCACCGTCTCTCGACCATTAAACATGCCGACGAGATTGCGACCGTCGAGCATGGTCGCGTTGTGGAACGTGGTACGCACGAGCAGCTTCTCGCCCGTGGCGGCACCTATGCCCGTTACTATCGAATGCAGTTCGAAGGTGCGCGTGCGCACGAGCTCGACTGATTGATATGACAGGAAGTATATGGCTGAGAAGAACCCTTTGACTCCGGAAGAAGTGACGGAGTTATTCTCCGAGATCGACGCATCCGGCGTTTTGGATCCGACGCTTGCCAAAAAGCGCACCGAGCGCATGCGCGAAAAAGAAGCTGCGGTCAAACGCGGCGACAAGGCGGCGCTGGCGCAGCTGCGCAGCGAGGACCGCGCGAGCCAGGCAAAACATATCGACCCGCTGTCCGAGGATGACCCTTCGGGTTCGCGGGTGAGCCATACCATTACGAAGACTGCCATGGCCGTAGTTATCGGCATTCTGGTGTTGATCGTGGGCATGCAGATTGGCTACGGCGTGATGCGCCGCTTGAACACTGCCAACCTGTCCGAGAGCGTTTCGGTGGATACCGTTTCCACGGCACTGAAGGGCGGCCTTGAGTGGGGCAACGGCTTTACGCAGTTCCCGCTCGACTTTACCGTCGATGAAGCCGATGAACGTACGGGCACGGTCGAGGTAACGGTGTTGGACACATCGTCTGCCAACGAGCTTGAGCTGCTGTCCAACGGGCAGATTCAGGCTGCGGCACTTGCGACCAACGCGTTGCTCAACGATAAGATCGACCGCGTGGTGTATAACGTGCACGCCTATATCGACGAGGACAGCAAGATCCAGCACGACTCTTTCTTTGGCATGTTTCCCGCACGGGGCCATCAGAGCGCCATTCTGACGTTCGTGTGGACCAAGAGCTCGTCAAATGCCACGAGCATCGACTGGAAGATGCGTATCGTGAGCATGGACGACACGATTGCCGAGCGCATCCAAAAGCAGGTGAACTCGGTGTCGTCGCTGATTGAGGACCCGGCGGTAAGCCAGACCAAGATTGACGAGGAAAAGGCCGAACGTGACCTGGAGCATCGCCTGCATGGCCGCGAGATTTTCCGCGGCGGCAAGCCCGATCGCACACCGTCCGATCTGCTGGAGCAGGATAAATAAAACGAATCGTCCCGCGTGAGTCACAAGCCCACGCGGGACGATTTTTAATCCCCGTCCCAGAAAAATCATTATGCATGGGAAGTCATAATTATCATTTTGTAAACAATTCTATGTAATTAATGCCATATGCGATGCTTACGGTTAGAATACCGCGAGGCCTAACTACCAACCTTTAAGCCGGTCCTGTGAGACCGGGAAGGAGAATTATGGCGAACAACCATATTGCGGGCGCTGCCGCCCGCACCATCGCGCCCAGCGAGTTGTGCCAGCGTATGCTGGCAAAAACCAGCAAGGGCACCTGCGGTCCCTGCATCCTGTATCTTGAGGATGGGACCATTTTTTATGGCCGTGCATGTGGTGCCGAGGGTACCGCAACCGGCGAAGTCTGCTTCAACACCTCACTCGAGGGCTATTTTGAGGTTATGACCGATCCGAGCTATGCCGGCCAAATCGTAACCATGACCTATCCGCAGATCGGCAACTACGGTATCGACGAGACCGACGTCCAGTCAGCCTTCCCCGGCGATACCGCTCGCCCTGCGAGCGCTCCCGCTATGCGCGGCATGATCGCGCGCGACATGTGCGCCACGCCTTCTAACTGGCGCTCGGCCGTCAGCGTGCCGGAGTACCTGCGTGCTCACGGCATCGTCGCTATCGAGGGCGTCGACACCCGCGCTCTTGTGCGCCACCTGCGCGACAACGGCTCCAAGATGGGCATTATCTCGACCGAGATCTTCGACATCGACGAGCTTGCCGAGCGTCTGGCCGCAGCGCCGACGCTGGTGGGCGAGAATCTGGTCAAGATCGTGAGCTGCTCTGGGCCCCATGCTTTTTCCGCGGGCGACCTGCCCGCTACGCATGACTTTGCGCTTGCCCCTGCCGCTCCTGCCCGCCACAACGTGGTCGCCTACGACTGCGGCGTGAAGCGCGGCATTCTGGAGGGCCTCGTCCGCGCCGGCTGCGACCTTACTGTCGTGCCGTGGGATACGCCCGCGAGTGAGGTGCTCGACATGAATCCCGACGGCGTCTTTTTATCCAACGGCCCCGGCGACCCCGATGCCGTGGTAGAGACCTACGAGCAGGTGCAGCAGCTGATCGGCAAGGTGCCGGTCTTTGGTATTTGCCTGGGTCACCAGATGATCAGCTTGGCGTGCGGCGCCCAGATGGAAAAGCTTAAGTTCGGTCACCGCGGTGGCAACCAGCCGGTTATGAACCTGGTGAGCCGTCGTGTGGAGATTACCGCGCAAAACCACGGCTTTGGCCTGCTGTTCCCCAGTCTGGGCAAACTGATCCCGGAACTTTCCGGCGGCGAGACCGAGCATGCGGCCGATGGCGACCTGCGCGTCTGGGTGCGTCGCGGCATCGCGCCGGTCGTGATGAACGAGCGCTTCGGCCGCATTCGCCTGACGCACGTGAACCTCAACGACGGCACCGCCGAGGGCATCCAGCTGCTCGACGAACCGTGCTTCTCGGTCCAGTACCACCCCGAGGCTTCGCCCGGCCCCACCGATGCCCACTATCTCTTTACCGCCTTTACGCGACTCATGGACGGCGAGGAGAACTACCTGGACATCGACACCGCGAAGGACCGCCTCGCCGGCTGGAATTTTGCCGATGGTGGTTCCGCCGCGACCAAGAACGAGGAGAACTAACATGCCGAAACGTACTGACATCAAGCGTATCCTCGTCATTGGTTCGGGCCCCATCGTTATCGGCCAGGCCTGCGAGTTCGACTACTCCGGCGCCCAGGCCTGCAAGGTGCTCAAGGAGGATGGCTTTGAAGTCATCCTGGTCAACTCCAACCCGGCGACTATCATGACCGACCCGGGTCTTGCCGACCGCACCTATGTTGAGCCCATCACCGCCGAGTTTATCGAGCGCGTAATCAAGAAAGAGCGCCCGGACGCGCTGCTGCCCACGCTGGGCGGCCAGACCGGCCTGAACGCCGCCGTCGAGCTGGCGAAAGACGGCACGCTCGACAAGTACGGTGTCGAGATGATCGGCTGTGACCTTGCCGCCATCGAGCGCGGCGAGGACCGCAAGCTCTTTAACGAGGCCATGGCCGAGATTGGGCTGGAGGTCGCGCGCTCGGGCTATGCCTACAGCGTGGCCGACGCCGAGGCCATCGCCGAGCGCGTGGGTTACCCCTGCGTGCTGCGCCCGAGCTTTACCCTCGGCGGCGCCGGCGGCGGCATCGCTCACACCCACGAGGAGCTCGTCTCCATCGTGAGCCAGGGTCTTGAACTCTCGCCTGCCCATGAGGTGCTGGTCGAGGAGTCCATCGAGGGCTGGAAAGAGTATGAGATGGAGGTCATGCGTGACCACGCCGGCAACGGCATCATCGTGTGCTCCATCGAGAATCTCGACCCCATGGGCGTGCACACCGGCGACTCCATCACCGTGGCGCCGGCGCAGACGCTCTCCGACCTTGAGTATCAGCGCATGCGCGTGGCCTCGCTCGCCATTCTGGAGAAGATTGGCGTCGAGACCGGCGGATCCAACGTGCAGTTTGCCGTGAACCCCCAGACCGGTCGCCTGATCGTCATCGAGATGAACCCGCGCGTGAGCCGTTCGTCCGCGCTGGCCTCCAAGGCAACGGGTTTCCCCATCGCCAAGGCCGCCGCGCGCCTGGCTGTGGGCTACACGCTCGACGAGATCGTCAACGACATTACCAAGGCAACGCCTGCCTGCTTTGAGCCCACGATTGACTACTGCGTGGTCAAGGTGCCGCGCTTCGCCTTCGAGAAGTTCAAGGGTACCGACCCCACGCTCACCACGCGCATGAAGGCCGTGGGCGAGATTATGGCGATCGGCCGCACCTTTGAGGAGGCCTTCGGCAAGGCCATGCGCTCACTGGAGGACGGTCACCAGGGCATCTGCGCCGGTGGCAAGGAAGGTGCTGACAAGCTGAGCGACGATGGGCTCGCCCAGGCCGTGGGCACCCCGACCGAGCACCGCATCTTCTTTGTGGTCGAGGCCCTGCGCCGTGGCTGGGATGTCGCGCGCATCCATGCCATCTGCGGTATCGATCCGTGGTACCTCAACCGTATCAACGATATGGTGCAGGTTCAGGAGAGCATCCGCGGCCTGCGCGTGGAGGACATCGACGCCGACGCGATGCGCCTGCTCAAGCAGTATGGCACGAGCGATGCCGAGATTGCCGCGCTGACCGGCTCGGACGAGCGCTTTGTACGCGCTTACCGTAAGGGTCTGGGCGTGGTCCCCAGCATGAAGACGGTCGATACCTGCGCTGCGGAGTTCTCGAGCGCCACGGAGTACCACTACAAGACCTACGAGAATATCTTCCGCACGAGCCCGGACGCCAAAAAGTGCGTGGCTCCCGACGAGACCACGCCGGCGGACAAGCCCAAGGCGATGATCCTGGGCGCCGGCCCCAACCGTATCGGCCAGGGCATCGAGTTCGATTACTGCTGCGTGCACGCGAGCTACTCGCTGGCGGCCCGCGGCTTCGAGACCATCATGGTCAACTGCAACCCCGAGACCGTCTCGACTGACTACGACACCTCGGACCGCTTGTACTTTGAGCCGCTCACCTACGAGGACGTCATGGATGTCATCGATGTTGAGCGACCCGACGGCGTCGTGGTGACGCTCGGCGGTCAGACCCCGCTTAAGCTGGCGCGCATGCTCGAGGAGAGCGGCGTGAACATCATGGGCACCAAGCCCGACGCCATCGATTTTGCCGAGGACCGCGAGCGCTTCGCCGCTCTGCTCGACAAGCTGGGCATCATGTACCCGCCGGCGGGCCAGGCCACCTCGTTTGAGGAGGCCGAGGCCGTGGCCGCGCACATCGGCTATCCGCTTCTGGTGCGTCCGAGCTATGTGTTGGGCGGCCGCGGCATGATGATCGCCTACGATGCCGAGCATCTGCGCGATTACATGGCCGAGGCCGCGCGCATTAGCCCCGACTACCCGGTGTACCTCGATCGCTTCCTGGAGGGTGCGATTGAGTCCGATGTCGATGCCCTGTGCGACGGCGAAGAGGTCTACATCGGCGGCATCCTGGAGCATATTGAGGAGGCCGGTATTCACTCCGGCGACTCTGCGACCTGCATCCCTCCGTTTAGCTTTAGCGAGAGCCTGCAGGCGAAGCTCCGCGAGACCACGCGCCGCATCGCGATGGCGCTGGGCGTACGCGGCCTGGTCAACGTGCAGTATGCCATCAAGGGCGAGACCGTCTACGTGATCGAGGCCAACCCGCGTGCCAGCCGTACCGTGCCGTTTATCTCCAAGGCCACCGGCGTGCCGCTGGCCAAGTGCGCGGCGCGTATCATGGCGGGCGATTCCATCGCCAGCCTGGGCCTGCCGAGCGATGAGCGTCAGCTGGACTGGTTCTGCATGAAGGAAGCCGTTATGCCCTGGGGCCGTTTCCCGGGAGCCGACGTTATCCTGGGACCCGAGATGAAGTCGACGGGCGAGGTCATGGGTATCGCCAAGAGCTATCCCGAGGCATACGCCAAGACGCAGCTGGCGATTGACTACAAGCTGCCCGACCCGAGCGCCGGCAAGGTGTTCATTAGCGTGTGCGACCGCGACAAGCGCCACATCCTTTCGGTCGCGCGTATCCTGCGTTACCTGGGCTTTGATATCTGCTCCACCGAGGGCACGGCGCGCGTGCTGCGCGGCGGCAACGTGACCTGCGAGGTCGTGGAGAAGATTAGCGGCCCGCACGACGGCGAGCGCCCCAACATCGGTGACCTCATCGCCGACGGCAAGATTGCGGTGATCATCAACACGCCGTATGGCCCGGGTTCGCGCGGCGACGGCTATCTGTTGCGTACCGAGGCGGTGCGCCGCGGCGTGACTTGCGTGACCGCGATGTCTGCGGCCAACACGTACGTGAGTGCCATCGAGGCCGTGCGCGAGGACCAGCAGGGTCACGGCAGCGCCAACGACATGGGCATGGACGTCATCGCCCTGCAGGACCTGCCGCAGCACACGGTGTAGTGTGACCTGTCCGGCCGGGGCGGGAGGCGGACACTTTCTCTCGGAAACTGGGCTTCGCGAAGTTTTCCGAGAGAAAGGACCGCCTCCCGCCCCGGCCTACGGTGACTTGGCTGCACCGTGTGCTGCCGAAGGGGCTTTGCGCGATGACTAGGGCTGAAAAAGAAAGTGAGTGTGGGCGCCGTCGTTCGTTTGAACGACGGCGCCCACGTTTTGGATTTATTGGGCTGTGGCGGTGAAGGTTGTTTTGTCGGCGGCGATGTGCACGTGCAGCTTTGCCTGACCGTCGCAGCTGATGAGCACGCCTACCTCGAACGGGGTTCCCGTCTTGTCGTAGGTCGAACGCACGATGCGCATCGCCGCCTTACCGGTGTTCTGTCCCAAAAGGCGCGCCTCATGCTTGTCGAGGTTGACCGTCTCGTAGACGGCATCGACGCTTGCGGGCAGGATGCCGGTCTTTTCCGCGATGTAGGCGTAGAGCGAGCCATCCACGTCTTTGCGTGTGAGCTCGGGGCAAAGTGACACGGGGATATAGACGTAGTTGAGCTCCATGGGTTTGTCGTTGGCGAGACGCAGGCGGCGAATCTCCCAGACGGGTGTCCCCTCGGGCACTTTGAGCCCAGAGGCGATGCCGCGGACGGCCGGTATGCTTGAAAAGGCGAGAATCTGCGAGCTCGGAACCCGTCCCGCTTCGCGCATCCGCGCGCTGAAATTCAGGGCCAGGTCGATGCCGGGTGCTGAGGTTTGGGGTTTGATGAACGTGCCCTGCCCACGTTTGCGCACCACGCGCCCCTCGATGACGAGATCTTGGAAGCAACGGCGCACGGTCGCGCGCGATAACTCTAGCCGCTCACAGATTTCGAGCTCGCGTGGCAGCGGCGTCTTGGTGTCGAACGCCTGGCTGGCGATAAGCAGGGCGATTCGATGTTTAAGTTGGACATAGAGCGGCGTATCACCGCTGCGGTCGAAGGGTTCGGAGGCGAGAAACGAGATCATATCCATGGGGTACCTCCATGTCGTGGGCGTACGTGACATGGTCTGACACTGCGGAGCAAACCGGAGATGCCAGGCCCGATTCTTGCTGGTATGTATGGTGCATAAGGAACATAAAACATTTATCAGGCAATCTACCTGCTATTTTAAAAATAATTAGAAGAAAAAAATAATTTAGGCACAAAAATAGTTGCTACCGTTAACCGATGAATAGTTGCCGTTCGCAACTATTTTCTTGTACCGAACATGCCCCGGCGCAACAATAATCTCAGCAAAAAGCAAAGCCGTGCGACACACGGCAGGTCGAGAGGAGACCGCATGCGGTATCTGGTAATGGTCAGTCACGGAACGCTCGCTCCCGGACTGCACAGTGTCCTCAAGATGCTCGGCAATGACGCCCCGAACATCTTGTCGACGAGTCTCGTGGACGGCATGGGCGCTGACGAGTATGTCGAGAACGTCAAGGCGATGCTCGCTCCTGTTACCGCCGATGACGAGGTTGTCCTGCTTGGTGACATCCTGGGCGGATCGCCGCTCACCAATGCCATGAACACGCTGGCCGAGAAGGGCTTGCTCGCCCACACCATTGCCTTCGGCGGTATGAATCTGCCCATGGCTATGACCGCCATGATGGGGCTTGCCACCATGGACCTGGATTCCCTCAAGCAGATGATGCTGCAGGAGGGCAAGAACGGTATGTCCGAGCTCGTTGTCCCGACCGATGACGCCGACGACGAGGACGACGACATCTAGGCCGCACCAAGGTTTCATCTAGCTGCAAACGTTAGGAAGAAGAGGCCGCGACCGCAGGCCTCATGAAGG
This sequence comes from uncultured Collinsella sp., assembly GCA_905202925.1. Taxonomy (GTDB): domain Bacteria; phylum Actinomycetota; class Coriobacteriia; order Coriobacteriales; family Coriobacteriaceae; genus Collinsella. The sequence goes on from CAJKTW010000003.1 coordinate 75,904, forward strand.
AAAGGGGAGAACGTATGATTTCGTTCATCCGTATTGACGACCGTATGATCCATGGACAGACCGTTACCCGTTGGGCCCTCGAGTATCCCTGCGACGGTCTTATCGCCGTCAACGACGCCGCGGCGTCCAACCCCGTGCTCAAGGAGGCCTACAAGAGTGCCTCGGGCAAGAAGACGTTCGTGTGGACCAAGGAGCACTTCAAGGAGGTCTCCGAGAAGGTTCTCAAGTCCAACACCAAGTACTTCCTGATCACCAAGAACCCGCTCGACATGAAGGAACTTCTCGTCGATTTTGGCTTTAAGCCCGGCATGGACCGCATCATCGTCGGTCCCTGCAACGATCGTCCCGGCACCACCAAGCTCGGCAACAACCAGTCGATCACGCAGGAAGAGGCCCAGGCGCTCGAGGATCTCACCAACGCCGGCTACACGGTCGAGTTCGCCCTTATCAAGGAGAAATCCATTGGTGAGTGGCCAAAGTTCCGCGGTCAGTTTGGCTTCTAGTTAGGCGCCAGCCGCATTTTGGTACCTACAGCCCTGGGGGAAAGGGGCTGAGGAATAAAGAAAGGGGAAAGCATGGCAATCAATGCATTCCAAGCCGCGCTGTTCGGCCTGTTCGCCTGCCTGGCATCACTGCCTGGCATGGGTGGCACGACGATCGGCAACTACACTCTGGGTCGTCCTCTGGTCGCCGGCCTCATCGTCGGCATCATCATGGGCGATATGCAGACGGGCATCCTCGTCGGCGCTGCCATCCAGGTTGTCTACATCGCTCTCGTGACCCCCGGCGGAACCGTCTCCGCCGACGTCCGCGCCGTGTCCTATATCGGCATCCCGCTGGCGATCCTCGCCATCAAGAACTCGGGCATCGATCCCGCCTCCGCTGAGGCTGCCGGCATGGCCGCATCCCTCGGTGCCGCCGTCGGCACGCTCGGCACTGTGCTCTTCTATGGCACCGCCACCATTAACCTGGTATGGCAGGGCATGGGCTGGAAGTGGCTCGAGAAGGGCGACCTCCACAAGCTCTACCTGGTCAACAACGTTCTGCCTTGGATCGGTCACATCGTCTGCTCGTTCCTCCCGACGTTCATCATCACCATGGGCGGCACCGCCATGGTCGACCTCATGAAGACCTACATGCCCATGGACGGCATCGCGATGAAGACGCTGTTCACCGTCGGCTCGCTGCTGCCTACCGTCGGTATCGCCATCCTGCTCAAGCAGGTCATCTCCAAGCCGACGGACTTCCTCACGTTCTTCTTCGGCTTCACCCTGTCCGCTGTCATGGGATGCAACCTGATTGCCGCCGCCGGCATCGGCTGCTTCTTCGCCCTGATCAACTATGAGATCGCTTCGCTCAAGATCGACCTCGCAAACGCTCCCAAGGCAGCTATCACCTCGGGCTCCGATGATGAGGAAGAGGAGGACATCTAATGGCAGAGAAGAAGAAACTCTCTAAGAAAACGCTTGCCAAGTCGTTCCGCAACTGGTCCTATGGCAACCTGACTTGCTTCTCGCAGGAGCACATGCAGACCTTCGGTTACCTGTGCGCCATGCTTCCGATCGTCGAGGAGCTCTACGACACGCCCGAGGAGCAGAAGCAGGCCCTCCAGACCTACTCCGCGTTCTTCAACACCGAGCCGCAGATCGGCACCATGATTGTCGGCGTCACCGCCGGCCTCGAGGAGGCTCGCGCAAACGGCGAGGCCATCGACGACGACGCCATCAACGGCATCCGCGCCGGCCTCATGGGCCCGCTCGCCGGCCTTGGCGACTCGCTGATCGTCGGTACCCTGATCCCGATCCTGCTCGGTATCGCCCTCGGTCTCTCGACCGGCGGCTCTCCGCTCGGTGCCATCTTCTATATTGTCGTGTGGAACCTGCTCATGTTCCTTGGCATGCGCTTTGCCTACAACCAGGGCTATGAGCTCGGCGGCAAGGCGGTCGAGGCCCTCGTCGGCCCCAAGGCCAAGGCTCTGCGTGATTCCATCGTGATGGTCGGTACCATGGTCATCGGTGCAGTCGGTGCTACCTGGGTCTCCATCACCTGCAGCCCCAATCTGGTGCTGCCCGGCGGCGGTAAGTTCCAGGACACGCTCGACGGAATCTATCCGCACCTGCTGCCCATGGTCTTCATCATCTTCTGCTGGTACATGATGACCAAGAAGAAGGTCAACCCCATCGTTATGATGCTGATCCTCGTTGTGATCGCATTCGTGGGCGTTCTCATTGGCTTCTTCGACCCGGCACTGAGCTACTAGTCATCATCCCCTGGCCCCCTGTAAGGCCGTGCGGCCTCAACCGCACGGCCTTCTGATTTTGCGCCGCCCTTCAAGGGCAATATGGCCAGCGACCTCCATCGCCTACACGACACCCGCTATATTGCTCTTGAAAGATGACGTATTCGACAAACGATGCACTTGCGCATGATGCACACTTTGCACGAGGAGGACCATATGCACGAGAAACATGGACACGACCTTTCGCGCGACGACTTGATTCGCGAGGCAAAGATGCAGACCGATGCTATTCAGCGGCTCAATGTTTGGCTGCGCCTGGGCTATTCGCTCGTGGCGATTGGCTTTTTGATGGGGATGTGGGGTATGCAGGGCGGCCCCGGCTGGGGTGTCCCCGTGGGCATCGTGTGCCTGGTGGTGGGCACTCCGCTTTCGATCGTGCTTAAGGTCGGCACGACCAACGCCAAAAAGAATGTCGAGCGCATGCTCGAGGCCGCTGGTGTCGACGTTGAGGAGCTTATGCGACGCAAGAAGGACGAGCAATAGACTTCCGCGTTGGGGTATCATAAATAATTGTTGCGAATGTTAACTAATGTACGGCAAATGACGGTTTTATGGCCCTTCTAGAGTTGCAAAGGACAATATCCCCAGTGGATTACGATGACGTCGCTCGAAAACTGATTGTGTACTCACGTTCCCTTGCCAAGGGATCCTTGAGTGCTGCCGGCGGCGCCAGTGTGGGCGAGGCACCGGTTTTACAGTATCTATCGGGTATTGACGGTGATGTCATTCCCTCCGAGATTGCCAAGAAGCTGAAATTCTCCCGTGCGCGCATGTCGCATATCTTGGATTCACTCGAGAGTAAGGGTTACGTTCAGCGCAGGACTGATCCAAACGATCATCGGCGTGTGCTGGTGAGCATTACCGAGGAAGGCCGTGATTTCGCGGCGAAAAAAAATGCCGAGAGTGTGGCATCGCTCTCGAAACAACTCTCAGCGCTCGGCGAGCACGATGCCCAGGAGCTCGTGCGCATCCTGAATAAAGCTTACAGCCTTACCTATGATGCCGACGACTACCTGGACAATCTATAAGGATAAAGACAGACATTTAGGTGCATCTTGAAATGCACCCGGGACAGTTGTGCCCACCACCCTCCGTCAACCTCTCATTCCAAACCAAATCAGCCAACGTACGTCATAGCAATCTCCGGTAGGTCGCAGGGCGGCGGTCGAGCTTTTCTCTCGGCAAACTTCGCGAAGTCCAGTTCCCGAGGGAAAGGTATGGTCTGTGTAATACCAGATAAACAGTACATTTTTGCTAGATTGGTATTTGACTGAAGAACCAATTGGTATGGCTTATTAAGCCCACCTTGCCGTTGACGCTTATTTTACTGCCGCTGGGAGAATTCCGAACTTGGGTGCGCAAGTGCTCCCATATATTGATATGACCTAGTAGGTGGCTATCTGGTTACTACCAGTTGGCCCCTTGGTAACGGGTGGCCCCCATTGTGCGGAATGTACCGAACATCTCCGTTTGATACGTTTTCCCATGCTGCCGGGGGGCGTCCTCGGCACCTCAGCATGTCGGAAGAAAGGAGACCAGATGCGCAGGAATTCCATTTTTACGAAACGGTGGGTGAAGGGAAGCGCGGTCCTCGTTGCCACTGCAGCGACGCTCGTGTTTGCCAATCCCCAGCAGGCGATTGCCACGCCACTCAAGGGCGTCGACTCGGCGACCGTGTCCCAGTCTGCCTCGAATGTCGTCGACATCGATTTCGCTGACGGCATCAAGGGCCGTATTACGTTCCTCGAGGACGGTATTTTCCGTTATAACGTCGACCCCAAGGGTGAGTTTTCCGATTACGCCACGCCGCGCAGTAAGTCCCACACGGCTAAAATCCAGGCTCAGCCCGATACCTCGGACACCTACAGCAAGCCGAGCGCGACGGTTGCCGACAAGGGCGACACTATCGAGATCACCGGCGGAAAGGCGACCGTGATCCTGGACAAGGCGACTGGCAAGATGAGTATCAAGTCAGGCGACCGTGTCGTGGTTTCCGAGTCCGCGTCCCTCGACCTTGATAAGAAGGGTACCGTCCAGACGCTCGCCAAGGAGAAGTCCGAGAACTTCTTTGGCGGCGGCACCCAGAACGGACGCTTCCTGCACACCAACCAGACCATCGCCATCTCCAACACGAACAACTGGACCGATGGCGGCGTTGCCTCGCCCAACCCGTTTTATTGGACGAGTGACGGCTACGGCGTACTCCGAAACACGTTTGCAGAGGGTTCCTACGACTTCGGTTCCACGGACTCATCGACGGTCACGACTTTGCACAGCGAGAATGAGTTTGATGCCTACTACTTCGTGGCGACCAACGAGGGCGCTTCGAACGTGGCAACCGAGATGCTGCAGGACTACTACAAGGTGACCGGTAACCCGGTACTGCTGCCCGAGTACGGGTTCTACCTTGGTCATCTTAATGCCTACAACCGTGATGGCTGGTCAACGACCTCGGGTCAAAAGAAGTGGGAGACCAAGGGCAGCAAGTCCTCGAGCGAGAAGGGCGACGTTAAGTACGAGTCTGGCATGTCGACGGGCTACAAGCTCGACGGCACACTTGCGGCCGAGACGCTCAACGGTGAGGGCCCTACGGTTGATACCGAGAACATGAAAGCGACCGATTTCGACCGCCAGTTCTCTGCTCGGCAGGTTATCGATGACTACGAGGACAACGACATGCCGCTCGGTTGGTTCCTGCCGAACGACGGCTACGGCGCCGGCTATGGCCAGAACGGTTACTACAAGACCGGCGGCGTCAACTCCGACGGAGCGAGCTCGGCCGACCGTCTTAACGCTGTGCGTGCCAATGTCGACAACCTTAAGAAGTTCACCGAGTATGCCAACTCCAAGGGTGTGAGCACGGGCTTGTGGACCCAGTCCAACCTTGAGCCCGACAGCAACCCTGAGACCCCGTGGCATCTGCTTCGCGACTTCGACGCCGAGGTCAAGACGGGAGGCATCACTACCCTTAAGACCGACGTTGCCTGGGTTGGATCTGGCTACTCCTTTGGTCTTAATGGCATCAAGACAGCTTATGACACGGTGACGACCGGCGCTAACAAGCGCCCCAACATCATCACGCTCGATGGTTGGGCCGGCACGCAGCGCTTTGGTGGCATTTGGACCGGCGACCAGTATGGCGGTAACTGGGAGTACATTCGCTTCCATATCCCCACGTATATCGGTCAGAGTCTTTCGGGCAACCCCAACATCGGCTCCGACATGGATGGCATCTTTGGCGGCGACCCCATCATCTCTGCGCGTGACTACCAGTGGAAGACGTTCACGCCCTCTATGCTTGACATGGACGGTTGGGGCACCTACCGTAAATCGCCCATGACGCACGGCGATCCCTACACAGGCATCTCGCGCTTCTACCTCAAGCTCAAGGCGCAGCTCATGCCCTATATCTACACGAGCGCGGCCTCGGCGGCCAACATCGACACGGGTAACGGCGATGCCGGCCTGCCCATGATCCGCGCCATGCTGCTTTCCGACAACTCCGAGTACGCCGCAAGCACTTCGACCCAGTACCAGTATATGTTCGGTGAGAACTTCCTAGTGGCACCGGTGTATCAGGATACCCAGGCAGACGAGAACGGCAACGACATTCGCAATGGGATTTACCTCCCCAACTACGGCACCGACGAGAATCCCACCATCTGGATCGATTACTTCTCGGGTAAGCAGTATCGCGGCGGCCAGGTTCTCAACAACTACGAGGCTCCGCTTTGGAAGCTGCCGCTGTTTGTGAAGGCCAACGCTATCGTGCCGATGTACGCCGAGAACAACAACCCCGAGGCCGTGAGCGACACCAACACCAAGGGTACCGACCGCAGCCAGCGTATCATCGAGTTCTTCGCCACCGAGGGCGACGGCACCTTTACGCAGTACGAGGACGACGGCTCCTCCATCGAGAACAACACGACTGAGGACGATTCCTACGGTACGATCGACAATATCTCCTACGGTGAGCATGTGAGCACCGTCTACAGCTCCAAGGCCGCAGGCGGCACCGCGACCTTTACCGCCGAGGCCTCGCAGGGTGGCTACAACGGCTACGACTCCAGCCGCACCACGACCTTCGTGGCCAATGTGTCCGCCAGGCCCACGAGCGTTGTCGCCAAGAACGGCGGATCCGCACTCAACGTGGTTGACGTCGGCTCGCAGGAGACCTTTGACGCCGCGACCCCTGAGGCCGGCCAGGCGGTCTACTTCTACAGCGAGACCCCCAACCTCAACCACTACGGCAGCGATGCGGACGGCACCGAGGCCGAGCAGGGCGAGAGCTTCAACAACACCAAGATCACCACGAACCCCAAGGTCTACGTCAAGTTCGCGAAGACCGATGTTGCTGCAGCGGCGCAGACGCTTGAGCTGGGCGGTTTCGTGAACGCCGACGCCACACTCACAGCCGATCGCCTCAACGAGAACCTCTCCGCACCCACGAACCTTGCTGCCCCCGAGGACGTCACGACCCCAACGAGCATCAAGCTCACCTGGGGAAAGGTCGATGGTGCTACCTCCTACGACCTTAAGGTCGACGGCACTGTGTTTGCCGTGGGTGATGCGGCCGAGTTCACGCACACCGACCTCGCCTACAATAGCAAGCACACCTACCAGATTCGTTCGCGCAACGCCGAGGGTTACTCCGCCTGGAGCGATGTGCTCGAGGCGAACTCCGCACTCGATCCGTGGCGGAGCGTCCCCAACGCCGAGCAAATCACCTGGGAGGGCTCACTTTACGGCAGCCATAAGGCCGAGCTCGCCTTCGACCATGAGTTCCAGTCGGGCGACGGCGGTTTCCACTCCGGTGGCAACGATCTGGGCAAGGCGCTTACCGTTGACTATGGACGCGCTTACAAGCTCGATAAGCTCGAGTACTATCCGCGCGATGACGCCGGCAACGGCACTGTGACCAAGATGCGTGTTGAGACGAGTCTCGATGGCGTCCACTGGACGAGCCAGGAGGTCGATTGGGCACGTTCCGCTGATTGTAAGACGGTAGCGTTTGACGGCACCGTGGCCGCCCGTTACGTGCGCATGACACCGCTCGCCTCGGTCGGCAATTTCTTCTCCGCGTCCGAGATTGCCATCTACAAGACCGACGGCACGGATGGCTTCGCCGTGGGCTCCAACCTCAACAAGGCCACGATCTCCGACGGAGACTACTCCAACATGAAGAACTATCTGGGCCTCGAGAATCGCGAGCCCGATACCCCGACGTTCGGTTCGCAGATCCGCGACCACTTCGCCGACCTCAACGATAACGGCGTTTACGACGTCTACGATTACTCGTTCACCATGGCGGGTCTTGACGGCGGCACTAAACAAAAGGGCAAGGTCGCAGGTTCGCTCGCGGTGATTCCGAGCAAGACCGAGGTCGAGGCCGGTGATGAGATCACCGTTGATGTCTATGCGGCCGACGCCAAGAACGTCAACGCCCTGGGCGCTCTCGTCAACTTCAAGAGCGACCAGTTCGAGTTTGTGTCCGAGAGCATCGCGCAGGACGGCTCGACTGCCGGCATGGAGAACCTGTCTCGCGAGAAGGTCCAGTTCGCGGACAGAACGCAGACTATCAATCTCGCCTTTGCCAACCGCGGCGATGGCAAGCTCTACAACGGTACCGGCGCGGTGGCGAGTTTCAAGCTCAAGGCCAAGACCGCCGGCAAGGTCGAACTGCCCTCGACATCTTGGCTCATCGGTCCGGCATGCGACGCACTTGAGTTTGCGAGCGACGGCACGGTGACGATGCCGGATGTTCCTCAGCCAACGGTCGCCGAGTACGGTCAGGATGCCTTCAACATCACGATGACCAACGATGAGCTCACGACCGACGACGGGACCAACGTCGAGAAACTTATCCAGCAGAAGAGCTATAACGCGCTGTTCGATAATAACGAGGGCGACAACGGCTTTGAGTTCCTATGGAACTGGAGCGGCAACTGGGACAGCGAGGGTAAGCTTCCGAGTTACGTGAAGCTTCCCACCACGATGACATTCGCATTTAAGACGCCGTCGAAACTCGATAGTGTCGAGGTCGTTAACCGCAACGGTGGCAACGGAACCGTGCAGAAGATCAAGGCTGTCGTGACGTTCGAGGATGGCTCGACCCAAGAGTTCGCGGGCGGGGAGTACGATTCCTTCCGGGCTCGCTACGCCTTTGGCCTCTCTGCCGAGAACAAGGGCAAGAAGGCGACCAAGGTCGAGGTCACGCCGCTTGAGGCATCGGGTGACCAGATGCTCACACTGCGTGAGGTCAACTTCAACTACACGCAGGGTGTCGAGGCCATCGAGGGTGTCGAGCTAGGCAAGAACCAGACCGAGTTCTTTGAAGGCGACGTTACGCTCGTCGACGCCAAGGCCACGCCTGAGAGCGCCGGCTACCCCTATGTGACGGTCGAGAGCTCCGACCCCTCTGTGGTAAGCGTCTCCGCTGTTCAGGCTGGCGATAGCGTGAGCTACTACCTGCGTGCCAACAAGGCCGGCAAGGCAAAGATCACGGTGGCGTCGGTACTCGACCCCTCCAAGACCGCATCCTATGAGGTCGAGGTCAAGGCTGGTGTCGATACCTCTGCGCTCGTGGCAGCGCTTTCCAAGGCCGCGGGCTACAGCGAGTCCGTCTACACTAAGGATTCCTATGCAGCTCTCACCGCTGCGGTCGAGGCGGCTCAGAAGCTCCTTGACGGCGGCCAAGGCAGCTATAGCAAGAAGGATGTCGCAGACGCCACAGCCAAGATCGAGAAGGCAATCGACGGCCTCAAGATGCGCCCTGTCGATGAGAAGATTCTTATCAACACGCCCGAGAACCGCAAGAACGTCAAGGTGGCCGGCTTCTCGAGTGAGGCCGACTACGAGGGCAGCAACGCCGTCAACGCTCTCGACGGCGACGAGCGGACGCTTTGGCACAGCGACTGGGCCCATGGGACCGGTATGCCCCAGTATCTGAGTGTCGACCTGGGCCGCGACTACGATCTCACCGACGTTACATTCCTGCCGCGCCAGGACGGCGGCACTAACGGCGATATCTTCGAGGCCGAGATACTGGTCTCCGACACTGCCGACGGTTATGAGATGGGCACCGCCGCGTCGATGGGTACGTTCGCCTTCGACAACGACGGCCGCGTGCTCACCGACCGTGGCGACTGGAAACAGATGAGCTTTGGCGCCGCGCGCGGTCGCTACGTGACCGTCAAGGTGATTCACGCCGGCGGTGGCAACGTTGATGCCTACTGCAGCATGGCGGAGCTCAAGTTCTACGGTACGGCCGTCCCCGATCCGGTGGCGAAGGATGATCTCGCTACCGCGATCGAAAAGGTTGATGCCGAGGTTGCTGCCGGCGACCTCAAGGCCGGTGACTACACCGAGGCCTCCTGGACGGCGCTCGAGAACGCCCTGGCGAGCGCCCGCGCCATCTTGAGCGACGAGAACGCCACGCAGGACGAGGTCGACCAGGCGCTCAGGGCGCTCGAGAGCGCCCGCGGCGCGCTCGAGAAGACCCCGGTGGCCCCGGTCGAGAATCCGACTAAGAAGCAGCTCAAGGCCCTGGTCAAGCAGGCGAAGGAGACTGACACCAGGGGCAAGACGGCCGAGTCTGTCAAGGCCCTGACGGATGCCATTACCTACGCCGAGGACGTCTTGGGTGATGAGAATGCTTCCGACACCCAGCTCCAGGCGGCCTATGACCAGCTCAAGCTGGCTATTGAGAGCCTCAGGGATGCCGACTCCGGCAACCAGGGCGGCTCGGGCAACCAGGGTTCCGGCAATGGCTCGAACGGCGGCAACCAGGCGGGCAAGCCCGCAGGCGACAAGGCCCAGGGCAGCAAGAAGAACGGTTCGGCGATCCCCAATACCGGCGACCAGACGGCGGCGACCGTCGTGACCGTCGGTGGTCTCGGCGCCATCATCGCCGCGATCGGCGCTTTCTTCCATCGTCGCAGCAAGGCCAAGTAGCCCCAGCAACAGCTAAGCAAGCGTGCCCGCCGTCCCACCCAAGGACGGTGGGCATGCTTTTTGAATGTAGGCGGAAAGTTCCGACCCTTCGGCCTTAATCTCGCAAAGCATTCCGTCTCTCACCGAACACATCGGCATCGGTGGCTATACTTGAATTATTTGCAGTTAAGGGTCGCGGATTCGCTGCGTCACCGCTCTCAACAGGAGGTCTATGTTTATGGCAGATCAGAAGCCGGTTGTCGGGATCATCATGGGTTCCAAGTCCGATCTGGGCGTTATGGAAGGCTGCACCGCCGAGCTCGAGGCACTGGGTGTGCCCTATGAGCTCGTCATTGCGAGCGCGCACCGCACGCCGGCGAAGGTCCACGACTGGGCTTCGACTGCCGCCGATCGCGGTATCAAAGTGATTATCGCCGCCGCCGGCAAGGCCGCTCACTTGGGTGGTGTCGTGGCTGCCTTTACGCCGCTGCCGGTTATCGGCGTGCCTATGAAGACGAGTGACCTGGGCGGTATGGATTCGCTGCTGTCGATGGTGCAGATGCCTTCGGGCGTGCCCGTGGCCTGCGTTGCCATCAACGGTGCCAAGAACGCCGCCATCTATGCCACACAGATTCTGGGTGCTTGCGACCCCGAGTACCGCAAGGTTATCGAGAAGATGAAGCAGGAGATGGCTGACGCCTAAGCGTTCCGCCGTTTCACCGCAGTATAAGGAGAGCCATGTCCGATTATCAGGGAAAACGATTCAAGGCTTCTCAGATTCCCGATCCGTCGAAGCCGGGTGCTGCCCGTGCGGCACAGCAGGGTCGGACATCCTCTCCTCAGCAGCCGCGCGCGCCGCGCCCCGTGACACCGGCGACGCATCGTCGACAGGACGCGCCGGCCGCATATCGTCCTTCGTCTTATAGCTCCGCTAAGAAGCCGCCCCGGTCTTCATCGCATGCCGCGCCGTCGGATCGCACCGAGCCGCCGCGCAAAAAGCGCCACTCCATTATTCCCATTCTGCTCATCATCATCGGTATCGGTCTGATTGTCGCCGCCGCCGCTATTTTTATTAATGCCCAGATTGGCTATAAGCAGGCGAGCGATTCGTATCAGAAAATCGAGAAGCAATATGTAAGCGATAAGGACGCCAGCGGCGTGCCGATTATCGACTTTGATGCGCTTGCTCAGACGAACCCCGAGATTGTGGGTTGGATTTACGTGCCGGGAACCAACATCAACTATCCCGTGGTGCAGACCAACAACAACTCCAAATACCTCAACACGCTGTTCGATGGCACGTCTAACGCCTCGGGTGCCATCTTCTTGGATAGCGATGACACCGCGCCGGGAATGGTCGACCAGCAGACCACGATCTACGGCCACCATATGAACGATGGGTCGATGTTCAACGTGATTTCGGATACGACTGACCAGGCAACGTTCGATAGCATTGAATATGTGTACTACATCACGCGCGATGCGACGTATAAGTTGCGTCCGCTGGCGACCAAGGTGGTCGAGGACACGTATGCCAAGGCGCGCACGACCAATTTTGAGGGCGACGACGGACTCAAGAACTACCTGTCCGATATGCTCGACGGCGCTTCTGCCGTGGCGAGTGATGCCACCGATCGTGCCGCTTCGGCAACTAAGGTTGTAACGCTTGTGACCTGTCGTTCGCTGTCGCTGAGCAACACACGCGCCGTCATGGTGCTCACGCCGGTCGAGGAATAAGTTGTTCGAGAGTAGCTAAAAAGGCCCCGTCCCAAATTGGCTACTCGACGACGGTAAGGGAGAAATGATGCTCGAGAGTGGCAAATTGATGCCTTCGATTGATGCTTGGCTGCGCGAGGCCAAGGCCGATGCTTCGGCGGCAGGCTGTGGGATGTATCTGACGCATAACGGTGTGGTGCGCGCGACGCCCAAGGCTGAGGTGCGCGGAGTCGAGGCCGATGGCGTGGCGCCTGGGCATAAGGTGGGCGGCATGGTGTTTGGCTTCGATGCTCAGAAGGTGCAGGCTGCTATCGAGGCGACGCGTGCGATGCCGGGTATCGGCTATGTGCGTGTGTGGCTGGCAAGCGGCGAGCTTGCCGTAGGTGACGACATCATGCTCGTGCTCATCGGCGGGGACATTCGCCCGCACGTGGTCGATGCGCTGCAGGCGCTCGTTGGCACCATTAAGAACGAATGCGTGAGTGAGGTCGAGCGCGAGGCGTAGAGGCTTGCGTCGATAGAAGGATCGTTTATAAAAATGCCCACCGGTACGTGTGATACCGGCGGGCATTTTGCGTTTTGGGCGCGGTGGGCGCTACACGCGCGTCGCATCCTTGGGGCTCATGGTCATGCTCTGGAAGCGGTTTTCCATGTACTCGTTATCGAAGTGCTCTCCGTAGAACTGTGCGACGGGAATGTCCGGCTCCGTGTCGTTAACGCGCTGGTACCAGTAGTCGAGCGACTGCAGCGTCATGACGCCGTCGACCAGCATGATAACGGTAAAGATGACGGTGGCCGAGTAGCGGCTCTTCCAGGGGATCTTGTTGATAAGCTTAAGCAGCCTCGGCAGCAGCAGCTTGATCCAGATGAGGCCGCCCAGGCCCCACAGGCAGGCGAAGCCCGTGCAGGTGCGTCCGCCCGTGAGTACCACGAGCGGATCGGGCAAACCGAACAGCGTTATGTGCGAGTAGCTCCACGAGACCACGCCAAACGCGGTCTGCATAAACCAGCCCACGAACACCTCAAAGCTGGCGCCGAGCAGGGCGCTCACCAGGAAAATGATGATGGGGTTCTTTTTGTAGAAGCGGTTAAGCACCATGGTCATGAGCACGGCGCCAAATCCGTAGATGGGGCTGAAGGGGCCAAACAGCATGCCGGCGCGGTTCTGATAGACGCCCGGGTCGTCGACCGTCATGTGCCAGATGTCCTCGGCGATCAGGCCGAGTATGCAGCAGACAAAGAACACCCAGAACAGGTTGAAGTAGTTGAGCTTGATGTAGCCCTCGCCGGTTTCATCGCGGCCGAGCATGCCCTCGGCGGCGGCGTCGCGGTCGAGCATCTCCTGCAGGCGGCGCTGCAGTTCGCGCTCCTGACGCAGCGTGGGGTCGACGGTTGCCGAAAGTGCAACAAGGATGCCGAGCTGGATCGCGGGACGCAGCAGGAAGGGCCCGATGCCCTGGAGCATCACGTCGACCAAAAGCTCGACGACGGTGAATGCAATAAGGATGTAGGACAGGCGGGCGGCGTTGCGGCGCTGGTTTTTGATAAGGTCCAGGCCAAAGATGATTAAGATGACGGCACTTGCCGCAGAGAGCATGATGCCGGCGACGATAAGGCCGACTGCGACGAGCGTGTTGTCGCCGAGCTTTTCGGTGGCGTTGCCGTTAACAAGTGCCGTGATGACCTGCCACATAAAGGCAGCGACCGACGGGAGCGTGCCCACGCCGGAAAGGATGCACAGGACGGCGTACACCTTAATGATGAGGGGAATCTTCTTGACCTCTGTGGCGCTGGGGACGCTGGGGTCGAGTTCGTTTCGATCCATACAGAACCTTTCTCGCTTTGTTGTAGGTTATAAGGATACGCCGCCGACCTGCCAAAAGACAGGGCGAACGTCCCAATTGCAACTTTGTAATCCCCAACGGCGGACGCGGCGGCCATCTGGGGGCGCGGGCACTTACACTGGACAGACCGATAAAATGTTTGGCCGCAAAACGGATTATTAGCTCGGTGGGCTTTTAAAAAGCGCTGCTCATGCGCTGGGGAGCGCGTCGCGCCGTGCGTATAATAAGGCGGGTAACGCCAAAATACGAGGCTCTGAGGGGATGCCATGTCTCAAGAAACCATCCGCGCGGCCGAGCGTGCCGCGGGACAGGTGAACGCCATGTCGACGTATGATCCGGACTCCGACCAGCTGCATGAGGAATGCGGCGTTTTTGGTGTCTGGGCGCCCGATCGCGACGTGGCTCGACTGACGTACTTTGGCCTGCGTGCACTGCAGCACCGTGGCCAAGAATCGGCGGGAATCGCCGTGGGTGACGGCGGTACGGTTATGGTCCGCAAGGATCTGGGCCTGCTCGACCGCGTGTTCTCCAATGCCGACTTGTCGACGCTCTCCGGTCAGCTGGCCGTGGGTCATGTGCGCTACGGCACCGCCGGCGCCAAGAGCTGGGAAGCCTCTCAGCCGCACCTCTCTACCATCAATAGCGTCATTATCGCGCTCGCGCACAACGGCACCCTCGTCAACACCGACGAGCTGCGCCGCCAGCTGATCGAGCTGGGCGTGCCGTTCCTCTCCAATTCGGATTCCGAGGTCGCGACCAAGCTCATCGGCTACTTTACCCAGCGTACGGGCCACCTGCGCGAGGGCATTCGCAAGACCATGGAGCTCGTGCGTGGCGGTTATGCCATGACGCTCATCAACGAGCAGGCGCTCTACGCCTTCCGCGATCCGCATGGCATTCGCCCACTGGTGTTGGGCAAGCTGGTGGACGAGGGCCTGGACCAGGCCGATGCCGCATCCGTTTCGCAGCTGCCGTCGCAGGACGGCGCCGCGACGGTTGACGTTGCCACCCATGTCACCCGCGCCGGCGGCTGGGTCGTCGCCTCCGAGACTTGTGCGCTCGACATTGTGGGTGCCGAGTACGTCCGCGACGTCCGTCCCGGCGAGATTTTGCGCATCAGCGCCGAGGGCCTTGTGTCCGAGCAGGGCGTGCCTGCCGCCGAGGAGCCTGCTAACTGCATCTTTGAGCAAGTCTACTTCGCTCGCCCCGATTCCATCATGAACGGCAAGAGCGTCTACGCCTGCCGTTATGACATGGGTCGTCAGCTGGCACATGAGGAGCCCGTCGAGGCTGACCTGGTCATCGGCGTGCCCGACTCCGGCCTGCCGCCCGCGGAGGGCTATTCGCACGAGAGTGGCATTCCCTTTGGTGAGGGACTTATCAAGAACCGCTACGTGGGTCGTACGTTTATCGAGCCTACGCAGGAGTTGCGCGCCATGGGCGTGCGCATGAAGCTCAACCCGCTGCGTGACAACATCGAGGGCAAGCGCCTGGTCGTCATCGACGACTCCATTGTGCGCGGCACCACCATGGTGCAGCTCGTCAAGATGCTGCGCAACGCCGGTGCCAAGGAGATTCATATTCGCATCAACTCGCCCGAGGTCATCTGGCCGTGCTTCTACGGTATCGATACCGACGTGCAGTCGCAGCTCATCAGCGCCAACAGGACGGTCGATGAGATCTGCGAGTACATTGGCGCCGATTCGCTGGCCTTCCTTTCGGTCGAGGGCCTGCTGAAGGTCATGCCCAAGGGCGGCTACTGCGACGCGTGCTTTACCGGCCGCTATCCCGTGGCGATTCCCGAGAGCTTTGGCCGCGATAAGTTCATGGAGGGCTTTAAGCCCCGCAACCTGGACAAGCCGCTGCACTTTGACGACGACGCCGTGGTCGAGAAATATGTCGACCGCAGCTGGGAAGAGGAGCACGGCGAGGCCTAAAACCTGCCATGTAGGGACAGGTTTATTTTGGTAGGTTTTACCTGCTGTTTTGTTGATATGACGGCGCGTGCTGTTATGGCGCGCGCCGAAATGACGCAACTATGAGCACCGTTTGGCGCCTGCTCGTCAGACGGTAGTGGGAGAGGAAGGCTCAGATGAGCGACAGCAAGCATGTGACGTACGAGGACGCCGGCGTCGATACCGCCGAGGGCGGCCGCGCCGTCGACGCTATTAAGCAGATGGTCAAGGACACCAACCGCCCCGAGGTCATCGGCGGCATCGGTGGCTTTGGCGGCCTGTTCTCGGCCGCCGCGCTTAAGGATATGGAAGACCCGATCCTGATCAGCGGAACCGACGGCGTGGGCACCAAGCTCGTGCTCGCCCAGATCATGGACCGTCACGAGACGGTGGGCCAGGACCTGGTCGCTATGTGCGTCAACGATATTCTGGCTTCGGGCGCCGAGCCGCTGTTCTTCCTGGACTACGTTGCCATCGGTCACATCGAGGCCGAGCACATGGCAAAGATCATCAAGGGCGTTGCCGACGGCTGCAAGCTCGCGGGCTGCGCGCTCGTGGGCGGCGAGATGGCCGAGCACCCGGGCGTTATGGCTCCGGCCGACTACGACCTCGCCGGCTTTACCGTGGGCGTCGTCGATCGTCCCAAGATGCTCGACCCCGCGAACGTTCGCCCGGGCGATGTGATCCTGGGCCTGCCTTCCACCGGCGTGCACTCCAACGGCTACTCGCTCGTGCGCAAGGTCATCGGCGTCGACGGCATCAAGCCGGGCACGCCCGAGGCCGCCGCTAAGGCCGAGGAGCTGAGCCGTCCGCTCGAGGAGCTCGGCGGCGCTTCGCTGGCTGACGCCCTGCTGGCTCCCACGCGCATTTATGTGAAGCCGATTCTTGAGCTGCTGCGCGGCGGCGCCAACGTGCATGCTATCGCCCACATCACCGGCGGCGGTATTACCGAGAACCTCAACCGCGCGCTCGCCGACGACGTTGACGCCGTGGTCACCCGCAACGGCGCCGAGATGGGTTGGGACGTTCCGCCCGTTATTACTTACGTGTCGCGTCAGGCCGAGCTCGCGCCCAACGAGGCATGCAAGACCTTCAACATGGGCGTCGGCCTGTGCCTGATCGTCGCCCCCGAGGACGAGGCCGCCGTGACCGAGGCACTGGTCGCGCTGGGCGAGAAGCCGTTCCGCGTGGGCGAGTGCGTCGAGGGTTCCGGTAAGGTCGTGTACTCCGATGAGCGCTAACGAGCAGATGGCTGCTGCCGAGGGCCTGGGCTTTGTGCCCTACACCCGTCCGACCGGCACCGATACGGCCGAGCCGCTTAAGATTGGCGTGCTTATCAGCGGCTCGGGTACCAACCTGCAGGCGCTGATCGACCTAATCGCCGCCGGCAAGCTCAACGCCTCGATTGAGCTCGTGGTGTCGAGCCGTCCTTCGGCCAAGGGCCTACAGCGCGCCGAGCGTGCGGGCATCCAGACGCTCACGCTGTCCAAGGATGTCTATGCCGACCCCATCGCGGCTGACGAGATCATCGCGCATGAGCTGCTCGAACGTGGCTGCGAGTACGTGGTGATGGCCGGCTATATGCGCATGGTGCACACGCCGCTGCTGGCGGCGTTCCCCAATCGCGTGGTCAACCTGCATCCGGCGCTGCTGCCGAGCTTTACCGGTGCCCATGCGATTGACGATGCGTTTGCGCGTGGCGTCAAGGTGACCGGCGTGACCGTGCACTTTGCCAACGAGATTTACGACAACGGCCCCATCATCGCCCAGCGTGCGCTGGCTGTCGAGGAAGGCTGGGACGTCGACACGCTCGAGGAGCATATCCACGCGATTGAGCACGTGCTGTATCCCGAGGTCGTGCAGATGCTCGCCGACGGCCGCGTCCACGTGCTGGAGAGCGGCAAGGTCGCAATTGATGCGCCCCGCGGCTAGCGGCGCACAGTACAATTTAGTTGAGTGGTCAGGGTGGTCATTGGCGCCAAGGCGCGCGTGGCCACCTTTTGTTTTGGGTGGTCATCGGGGACGTTCCTGAATGACTAGGTGAGAGAGGTGAGCGCATGGCGGATAACGAAGCGCTGTTTACGCCTGAGCTGGTGTTTTTTGATTGGGAGTGTGCGACGCCGGGTGAGGTGTTTGCGCAACTCGAGAGTGAGCTTGCTCCGCGCGGCTACATTGCCGACGGTTGGCTCGACGCCGTTCGCACGCGCGAGGATGCCTATCCCACGGGTCTTGCCATGCCGGCGGTAAACATTGCCATTCCGCATACCGATCCGGGGTTTGTGGCCAAGCCCTATATCGCGGTGGTAAAGCCCGCCGCGCCCGTGACGTTCAATGCTATGGCCGGCATGGGTGCCCCCGTGCCGGCGCAGATCGTCATCAATTTGGGTATTGCCGAGCCGGGCGGCCAGGTCGAGGCCCTGCAAGCGCTCATGAATATCTTTATGGACGCGGACGTCGCAGCCGATGTGCTCGGCCAGACCACGCCCCAAGGCATGGTCGACGCTATCCGCCGCCACTTTTAAAGCCGGCACTTGGGGACTGTCCCTAACTGCCGGCAGAAAAGGAACGTCCCCAAGTGCCAGGGTTGCCCCTTTGTCGCGGGGGCTGCGTTGTGACACAATGGCGTTTGTTCGATTCGTGATGCGAAAGGCCAACTATGGCAAACAAGAAAAAGAACTCCGAGGCCGCACCGACGCCCGAGCAGCAGGCCCGTGCCGCGTCGAGCTCTCGTAAGAAGCAGCGCAAGACGTACGTGTCTAAGACCGTCAAGATCGTTCTGGTGGTCATCGGCGTGCTGGCGATGCTGCTTTCCGTCTCGGCCATGGCATGCTCCGGTCTCATGTCGCAGGCAGAGGATACCTCGGGCTACAAGCTTACCGGCGGTGTGGCTGCCACTATCAACGGCACCAACCTCACCGAGGACACCGTGACAAAGCAGATCATGAGCATGCGCACGTCTTACGGCTACACCAAGGACAAGGACTGGGCGCAGTATCTGGTCGACAACGACCTCACGCCCAAGAAGTACCGCAAGCAACTCATCGACTCCTACACGCAGCAGATTCTGCTTCAACAGGCACAGAAGGAGAACGGCGTGACGGTGTCGGACGAGGAGGTCGAGAAGGCTTGGAAGGACGCGTGCAAGAGCGCGGGCGGTGCCAAGGCCTTTAAGAAGACCCTCAAGACCTACGGCTACACCGAAGACACCTATAAGAGCTCGCTCAAGGAGAGCCTGGCGCAGCAAAAGCTCAAGGAAGCCGTGGCGCCCACCAGCAAGCCCAAGGACAGCGAGATCGTCGATTACATCAACGAGAACCTGTCGAAGTACAACGATGCCCGCCGCTCGTCGAACATCCTGATCAAGGTCGATTCCGACGCTTCCGACGAGGACAAGGCCGCCGCCAAGGCCAAAGCGCAGGAGTGCCTGGACAAGATCAACTCCGGTGAGCTGAGCTTTGAGGACGCCGTGAAGCAGTACTCCGAGGACACCGGTTCCAAGGAGAAGAAGGGCGATGTGGGCTGGGATAAGCTCACCACTTTCGTCGACAGCTACCAGGCGGCACTCGAGGGGCTCAACAAGGGCGACGTGAGCGAAGTCGTCGAGTCGACCTATGGTTACCACATCATCAAGTGCACCGACTACTTCCATGTCGATAATCAGGTTGATGACATTAAGCAGGTGCCCAAGGACATCAAGAAGTACGTCTCCAATGTGGTGAAGACGCAGGCGGCTAGCACTGCGTACAGCGAGTGGCTAGAGCAGTACAAGAAGGATGCCGACATCACCGTCAATCCCATGCCCAAAGACGTGCCATACAACGTCAGCCTGAAGGGCGTCACCAAGAGTTCGACCGACGATTCGTCGACGACTGAGTAATCATGGGGCGGTGCTCGCGCGAGTGCCGCCCACGCTATTAGAGAGGATTTGCAGATGACCAACGAAGAACTGCAGAAGGAAATGATCGCGGCCATGAAGGCCAAGGACAAGGTTCGCCTGTCCATCATTCGCCAGGTTAAGGCCGAGGTGAAAAATATCGAGGTTAACGAGCGCCGCGATGTGACCGAGGAAGACGTCAACAGCATGATCAAGCGTCTGATTAAGCAGACGAGCGAGACGCTGGAGATGTCCATCAAGGCCGGCACCGACCAGGAGCGTACCGACAATCTGACCGAGCAGGTCAAGATTCTGGAGAGCCTGCTGCCCGCGCAGGTTTCGGGCGAGGAGCTCGAGGCCCTGATCGAGCAGGTCATCGCCGAGCTGGGCGCTACTTCCAAGAAGCAGATGGGCCAGGTCATGGGTGCACTCGGCAAGGCCACCGGCGGCAACTTCGACAAGCCTGCGGCGGCAAAGATCGTCGGCGGCAAACTCGCGTAATTTGTTACGCGGTTTTACCAAACCGCGTAACGGCTCGACGCTGCAAACCCGTACACACGGCAATCTGACGTTCAATTTCAAGGGCGCGACCATAAGGTCTGCGCCCTTTCATTTCACGTCACCTTGCTCGCGTGTACGGGTTTTCGCTGACTTATGCTCAACAAGGACGGTTGTGCTATTTTCGGCGCTCATTGGGGACAGACTTAAATGAATGCCCAATGAGCGGGCACTCATTTAAGTCTGTCCCCAATGAGTGGGTTATCCCCAATGAGTGGGTTAAAGGTTGCGGGTTCTTTACGGGAATGTAGTGTGGGCTGCGGAAACGTGGTTCTTTCCGTACAATAGTTCAACTCGTGTAAACGCAGGGAAGGGACATTCATGGCAGACATGATCGAGATTAAGCATCTCAACAAGTACTTTGGCGACCTGCATGTGCTCAAAGATATCAACCTCACCGTCAAGCGCGGCGAGAAGCTCGTAATGATCGGGCCCTCTGGTTCGGGTAAGTCGACGCTCATCCGTTGCGTCGATTATCTGGAGGAGCCCACGTCGGGCGAGGTCGTCATCGACGGTACGCCGCTTACCAAGAAGAATCACCTGGAGATGGCTCGCAAGTATAGCTCCATGGTGTTTCAGCAGTTCAACCTGTATCCCAACATGACGGTGCTGGGCAATCTGACGCTCGCGCCCATCAAGCTGCAAAAGAAGAGCAAGGAGGAGGCGACCGAGATCGCCATCGCCGCGCTCAAGCGCGTTGGCATGGCTCATAAGGCCGGCGAGTATCCGCAGAACCTCTCGGGCGGTCAGCAGCAGCGCATCGCTATCGCCCGTGCCCTGTGCACTAAGCAGCCCATCATCCTGTTTGACGAGCCGACCTCGGCGCTTGACCCCGAGATGGTGCAGGAAGTCCTGGACGTTATGATTGAGCTCGCGCAGGAGGACATCACCATGATCTGCGTGACGCACGAGATGGGCTTTGCGCGCCAGGTGGCCGACCGCGTCATCTTTATGGAGGACGGCCGCATTCTGGAGGAGGGCACGCCCGAGCACTTCTTCGATAACCCCGAGAACCCGCGTTGCCGCGAGTTCCTGTCCAAGATTCTGCACTAGGCGCGGTGATGGACATGACGGATATGACGAGGGCGGCCGTGTCGCGCCGTCACTTTTTGCAGCTGGCTGGCGCCGGCATGCTTGCGCTGACGGGGACCGTGCTTACCGGTTGCGGCAACTCCACCAGCGGCGAGGGCTCCGACAAGGGGTCCAAGCTTGCGGCTATTAAGTCGCGTGGCCATCTGAATGCCGGCGTTAAGAAGGACGTTCCCGGCTACGGTTATTACGACACCGCCAAGGGCCGCTTTGAGGGCATGGAAGTCGATTTGTGCTACCAGATCGCCGCTGCCGTCTTTGGCGTGAGCTACAAGGAGGCTCGTGCCCAGGAGCTTGTCGAGTTTACCGACGTAACGCCCAAGACGCGCGGCCCGCTGATCGATAACGGCCAGCTCGACGTGGTCGCGGCGACCTACACCATCACCGACGAGCGCAAGAAGACCTGGGATTTCTCGACGCCGTACCGCACCGACTACGTGGGACTTATGGTCAAGAAGCGTTCGGGCTTTACCTCGATTGAGGACCTGGACGGCAAGGTCATCGGCGTGAGCCAGGGTGCCACCACGCAGAGCCTGATCGAGCAGATGATCAAGGACAACGGCTTTAGCTGCAACCCCGAGTTTAGGGCCTTTAGCGGCTATCCCATCATCAAGAGTTCGCTCGACGCCGGCAATATCGACGTCTTTGCCATGGATCGCTCCACGCTGGCCGGTTACATGAACGAGACCGTTGAGCTGCTGCAGCCCGAGGTCAAGTTTGGCGAGCAAGGCTACGGCGTGGCGACCAAGAAGGGCTGCGACCTTTCGGCCGTGGTCGATCAGGTGATTTGCGATCGCCTGGCCGACGGCTGGCTAGACCAAGAGGTCAAGACCTGGGGTCTTGTATAGGCGCATCGTCCAAGGAAGGAATCGAATGCTCGAAGGATTATTTGACGCCGACCGTTGGTCGACGACATTTCAAAACATGGGGCCCTTCTGGGAGGGCTTTGGCGTGACGCTACAGGTGGTCGTTGCCGGTCTGCTGCTGTCGCTGGCGCTGGGCACGCTGCTGGGTGTGTTCTCTACCACCCGTTCGCGCGTGCTGCGCGCCATAAGCCGCGTGTACGTGGAGTTTTACCAGAACACCCCGTTGCCCGTGCAGGTGCTCTTTATGTACATGGCCGGTCCGCAGTTTTTGCAGGCCATAACCGGTGCCGACCAGCCGGTGCGCATCGCGCCGTTCGTGCTGGGCTTCTTGGGCGTGGGCCTGTATCACGCGGCCTACATCTCGGAGGTTATCCGCACCGGTATCGAGGCGGTTCCGCGCGGTCAGATGGAGGCGGCGCAGAGCCAGGGCTTCACCCGTGCGCAGGCGTACTGGTACATCGTGCTGCCCCAGACATTCAAGATCATTCTGCCGCCGCTGTGCAACCAGGCGCTCAACCTGGTCAAGAACACGTCGGTGCTGGCGCTTGTGGCCGGTGGCGACCTTATGTACCGTTCCGACAACTTTGTGAGTCTGTACGGTTACCTGCAGGGATACATCGTCTGCTGCCTTATGTACTTCATCATCTGCTTTCCGCTCGCCATGCTGGTGCAGTGGCTCGAGCGCCGCTCCAAGGAGCGTCCGCGTGGCGTGAGCCTGGCCGAGCTGGGGCTCGACAACGTAGAGGAGGCCTAGCGCATGGAAATCTTCAACGCGACCAACCTGCTCTACATTTGGGGCGGCTTTGTTAAGACCATTGAGATCTCGGTACTGTCGATCTTTTTCTCGCTCATCTTTGGCACGGTGCTGGCGCTCGTTAAGAGCTATGCGCCCCGTCCGTTCCGTATTTTGGTGAGCGCCTATATCGAGCTGTTCCGCTGCACGCCGAACCTGCTGTGGATCCTGTTTATCTACTTTACGGTGCAGGGTTTGGACATTGTGATTTCGACCATCGCCTTTACGCTGTTTACCAGCGCTGTTATGGCCGAGATTGTGCGCGGCGGCCTCAACTCGATTCCGCGCGGCCAGTTTGAGGCAGCGCAGAGCCAGGGCTTTGGCTTCTTTGCCACCATGCGCTACATCATTCTGCCGCAGACGTTTAAGACAATCATCCCGGCGCTGTTTAGCCAGTGCACGACCGTCATCAAGGACAGCTCGTATCTTTCGGGCATTAACGTGGCCGAGCTCATGTACACGGCAAATGTTGTGATGGCCCACGCGATCGATCTGTCGCAGGTGCTTATGCTCTACGGCCTGGTGTTTGCGATGTACTTTGTGCTCAACTTTGGTATCTCGCTGCTGGTGAGGGCATATCAGAGGCGAATGGTGGCAGCGTAGAATGTGGCAAAGGGACAGCCCCTTTGTCACATAGAGAAAGGAATCGCGATGAGCGATCTGGAGAATAAGAAGAATCCTGTGGTCATTTCCATCGCGCGCGACTTTGGCGCCGAGGGCCACGAGATTGGTCGCATGCTTGCCGACGAGTTGGGGATTCCGCTGTATGACAACGAGCTGCTGGTGCGTGCGTCGCTGCGCGCGGGCGAGTCGCTCGATAAGATGGCCGCCTACGACGAGCGTCTGGCTGTGGAGAACATGGCGTTTCTGCCCGACCGCTACGATGCGCGTTCGTACTCGGATAAGTTGTTCCAAAAGATGAGCCAGGTGATCTTGGACCTGGGCGAGACCGAGAGCTGCATTATCGAGGGTCGTCTGTCCGATTATCTGCTGCGTAACAACCCCAACCACATTGCTGTGTTGGTGACCGCACCCTTTGAGGATCGCGTCGAGATTGTGCGCAAGAAGCGTGGCCTTAACAAAAAGAAGGGCGCCAAGCTGGTCAAGCAGCAGCAGAAGGCGCGCGAGGCGTTCTATAAGCGCTATAGCGCCGGCAAGTGGAAGATGACGAGCGGTAAGGACATCGTCGTCAACCGCGCCAAGCTGGGCCGCGAGGGCTGCAAAGACGTTATCGCCGCTGCCTACCGCTACAAAGTAGCGCAGCTCGAAGACTAACCGACCAAACCACCACAAGGGGGACACAGGCACCTTTGTGGTGGTTTTTGTTTTAGGCCGAGGGAAAGGCCTTGGTGAGACCGGCGCGCGTCTGCGTGTCGGTCTTTTGATAAATGGAGCTCAGGTGGCGCTGTACCATGCGCATCGAGATGCCGAGCTCCTCGGCGATCTGCTTGAGCGGGCGTTCATCCTGGGTCACGGCTATGAGCACGTCGACTTCGCGCGGGGTGAGAGCGTGGTTGACGATGAAGACCTGACGCTGCTCCTCGATACTCGGTGCTGCCAGTGCCTCCTCGGCAAGCTGTTGATGTTCGCGCTCCTGCTCGGTTTGGGGCAGGCGGAACAAGCCGGCTGCCACGAATGCTGCGCAGGCGGCGACGAGAAGCACGACCGCGCCAATCATGATGAGGGCGACGTTGCCAGAGGTCACAAGCGCAAGCGAGACGCCCGACGTGGTGAACGCGCACACGTTATTGGCCGCACGGCCCATGCCGGCCCAGAAGGCGGGCACGTGCATGCGCGGTGCCAGCTGAGTAAACGTGGCGGTAAAGAACGTGACGAAAAAGCCCGAGCTCAGGTAAAAGACGACAAGGCCCAGGTTGGGATCGGCGCCGGCTTCCACGGCCAGGATGGAAATGGTCGAGAGCACGGCGATGCCGAGCATGACAAGTCCCATGTATCGGCGCTCGGCAAGATCAAAGATAATGCCGGCGGCAAGGCCGCTCGCCGCCAAAAAGAGGCGCGGCCATGTTTGCACGGCAATGGTGCCGTGGGCGTTGGGGAGCGTGACCACGTTGTCGAGGGTCGAGAACAAGCAGGCAAGAATCAGGACGAGCGCGATGCTCCAACACGCCTGCTTGGCAAGGGCGTGCGATGGCTCAACAAAGGGATTGATGGCGGGGCTGGAGCTCTCGGCAGCCTTTTGGGGAACGACGCTGAGGGCAGAGATGGCGATCGTTGCCGCGCCAAGAATGATGAGCTCGACGATGCCACCGCAATTGAGCAGGTTGATGGCGAACTGCATCAGGATGCCCGCGGCATAGGCTGCTCCCGCACCGGTGGCGAGCTTGGGATCGTCTTGGAATGTCGTTGCGAAGGCATGGTGTGCCGCGCCGCCCAGTAGGCCGAGTCCGAGGAATGCGAGGCATCCCAGAATCTCGAGCGCAAGCGGGCTCGTGGGGGACTGAATCTGAGTCAACCCCAAGATGGCGATGGGGACGGCGGCGCTGACAACTGCCTGAGGCCGGCCTTTGCGCTGTGCGAGTCCGAGCAGCGGCGCATATCCGATAAAGCCGATCACGCTGGCGTCCAGGATAAAGCCCTGTGCGAGCACAACGCGTTCGGCACCGGTGAGTAGCCCGACATTGATGTCGAATCGAAACTCGGCGGCAAGAAAGACAAAGGTAAAGAGCGCAAGTGCCAGAAGCGCGTTGATTTTAGGCTTACTCAGGTTCAAGGACGGTCCTTTGGGTGGACGGAACAATCGTGCCCTCGATTGTAGACCATGACGGTAGGGGGCAGGCCTTTCGTGGGGGGCGGGGTGCGCTTGCCAATTGCATGCTCGTTGCCTTTTGCGCTGGCAGGTGCGCCACATGAGAATTTGTGTCCCAGGATCCGGATATCTTCCCGTAACATGGTGTTATAGAAGCACCCCTTACGACAAGGAGGCTCACATGCGAAAGCAAATCCATGACAACCCAATCGACCACGGCTGCTCGTGCGCGCTCTCTCATGGAACGTGGCGTCGCGTGGGCGCCAAGCTTGCCTGCGCGGGGGCTTGCGCGCTCATGGCCGGCCAGCTGCTGCTGCCGAGCGTGGCGCTCGCCGCCGACTGGGTCAACGTGGGCGGCACGCAGTACGACGCGGGCACTGCCGCCGGCGACGATGCGGGAACCTGGTCCTGGGATGGCGCTAACGACATGAAGCTCAACGGCTACGACGGTACCGGCATCAGCGCTCAGGGCAACCTCACCATCGATGTGGCGGGCACCAACACCATCACGGCCGATGCCGGTCAGAGCGCTATTGCTGCCAAGAACGGCAACCTTGCCATTACCGGCGACGGCACCCTTAATGCGACGGCCCAGACCGATGTGATTGCGGCGGAAGGCGACGGCAATGCGGGTGGCGATGTGACCATCAGCGGCGCCAACGTCAACGTGACGGCTTCGGGCGCAGTGAACAGTGCGACGGGCATTCGCGCGACGGCCGGCAGCGTGACGATCGATAAGGGCGCCGATGTCAAAATCGAGGCAAAATCGGCGGAAGGATCTTGGCGTCCAACGGTGGGCACCTACGGTATCTTTGCCGATAACCTTCCCAGTAGACACGCTGCTCAGGAAGGCGAGCAGGAAGAACCGGATTATGTCTCCGTGCACGGGGGCGACGTCACGATCGATGCCGCCAACCTGTCGATCAAGACAGCCGATGCCTGGCAGGTTTCCGTGTGCATCAATACGGTCGGTATCAAAAAGAATACCCTCATGAAAATCGTCAACAGAGCCGATGTCGCGCTTTCCGCCGGCAGTGCGGCTTCGCTCTCGGCGGGCATCAGCGCGCGTTCGCAAAGCGGTGCGGTGTGGATGCTTGTCGAGGAGTCGAATCTTACGTCTCGAAGCCTGTCTGCTGCAAACGGCATCGATGCCGTCCGCAATCAAAGTTTTGGAATCATGGCAGAGGCAAACACCGGGTCGGAAACGCCTCGTATCAAGATTCGCAAATCGAAGATTGAGGCCTCGGGCGCGACTGCGGGAATCTATGCGATCAACTGCAACGACGCGACTGCGACGCTGTTCCGTGCCGCGATGATCGATTTACGAGGAAACGCGATGATTACGACTCCGACGGACGGTGCCGTGCGCGATGTGAAAAAGGTTGTCGATACGGGGAAATGGCCGAGCTCCCAGAACGGGCAGGTCGTCGGTGTTGCCGGTTCGTCTGCCATTACGGATATCGTCGGTTCTGCTGAGGTCGCCCATGATGTAGTGATTGATTTTGGAGACGGACAGGAGCCGGAGCCGACGCCCGATCCAGAGCCGACGCCGGAGCCCGATCCCGACCCCATACCCAATCCCGAGCAGAAGCCTGGCCTCAAGTCCGTAGACAAGGACGTAAAGACCACCACGGCGGTCACCAAGACCGTTACGACCAAGACTGCCGCTGGCGCCAAAAACGCTTCCGGTGTTCTGGCTGCCACAGGCGACAACGCTGCGATGGCGGCGGCAGCCCTCGGCATTGCCGGTGCGTCCGTCATCGGCGCCGGCTTCGTCGCGTCCAAGCGCCGCAGCAGCTAGCATTAGCTTTCACAGCCATTTTCATCCGCTGTGTGGGCATAAGTGTCTTCGCGGCAGCTTTTTGTATTTTCGTAGGTAACAGCCTGGGCTCGCATGTACGAACCTAGGCGTACGGGGCCATTTGGCGCATCTTGGTTGTACAGGACCACCGCAAAGGGACAGGCGCCTTTGTAGTGGCGTTAATCCTTCGATTAGGGAGGCCGTTATGAACGGAAGCCACTTTGATAAGCAAACCCAGCGCGAGCGCGCTTGCTCGCTCGTTCACGGTACTTGGCGTTGCGTGGGCGTGAAGATTGCCAGCGTCGGTGCGTGCGCACTCATGATCGTCCAGCTACTGCTGCCGAGCGTGGCGCTCGCGACCGAGTGCGCGGATTCCGCCGCCGCGACGGGCGAGGTTGCCGCAGCTCTGGTGACGCCGGCAGTTGCGGAGGATGCGGCTCCGGCGACCACGCCTGCAACCGACGCTGCTCTGGCGGCACAAACTGTCGCCGAACCTCAGCAGACGACTCCGGCTGACGCCGCCG
This sequence comes from uncultured Collinsella sp., assembly GCA_905202925.1. Lineage (GTDB taxonomy): Bacteria > Actinomycetota > Coriobacteriia > Coriobacteriales > Coriobacteriaceae > Collinsella. The sequence goes on from CAJKTW010000003.1 coordinate 103,922, forward strand.
ATGAGTCTAACAATGTGGCACCCGCTGAACAAAACAATCCCAGCGACAACGCCGCCGCGCCGGCAAACGACGCCATTACGTCGCATGGTGTGACCGACGTGACAGATAAGACCGTCGATGGCGTGTTTGCGCCCAATGCGGCCAATATGCTGTGCGAGCAGCCGGTTGATGATTGGCAAACTATCGACGTTATCGAGATTGACGACGCCACCACCATCTTTAGGGCGGGCGATAAACCGGACTTTACGGCAGACACTCCGGCGGGCTCGAACTCCATTCTTCAGTGTGAGTTCTGGACGGGCAGCGATGGCAGTGAAGTGAACTCCGATATATTCTGGGACCGGAAAATCACCAACCACATCGACGCTTTTAAATCTGGTGTGACCTATCGCTATGGCCTGTACTTTAAGCCGGCGTGGGATTTCTTCTTTACGTCTAACATTAAACTGATGGTCAATGGCGTGGAGTGCAGTTATCGGGTGGATAAGGCAAGCGAGCATGCGCCTGTTCCCGGCTTGTTCCGTACGCTATGGCTAATCACCGACCTGACGTTTACGCCCGAGGCTAAGCCGGTCCCGGTCGACCCGGAGATGCCGGCGCCGCAGCCCGAGGTCAAGCCCGAGGTGAAGCCCGAGGTGAAGCCCGAGCAGAAGCCGGGGGTCAAACCGGAGGTCAAGCCTGCCGTAACGTCAGCTAAGACGATTACGGTGACCAAAACGGTCGCCAAGGCCGCTCCGGCCGAGAAAGCCGACACCGCCCTGGCCGCCACGGGCGATAGCGCCGCGATGACGGTCGCCGCCCTGGGCATCGCCGGCGCAACCGTTGCCGCGGCAGGCATCGCTGCGACCAAGCGCCGCAAGCGTTAGGTTTTGGCGACGGCGCCCATCCTCGGCTTCAGCACAATCTCAATCTGTAACACCAAGCGGGATATTTAGCCTCTAACTGTTACAGATCGAGACAAAACGACCAGGCAAGTCCCAAACCACCACAAAGGGGACAGGCACCTTTGTGGTGGTTTGGGCGGCCGGCATAGAAAAAGTCCCCGCCGGGCGTGTGCTCGACGGGGACTCTGCCGTTTGATGGCTAGCGCTGTGGGTGATTACTCGCCCAGCAGGCTCTTGGTGATGGAAGCAGCGGCTTTCTTGCCGGCGCCCATCGCCAGAATGACCGTAGCGGCACCGGTGACGATGTCGCCGCCGGCCCAGATGCGGGGATCGGTGGTCTGGCCGGTCTCCTCGTCGGCAACGATGTAGCCCCACTTGTTGAGCTCCATCTTGCCGCCGATCTTCTTTGCGAAGGGGTTGGCGTTGGTGCCGATAGCCGAGATCGCGACGTCGCAGGGGATCTCCTCGATGGCGCCCTCGATGGGCACCGGGCGACGACGGCCGGACTCGTCGGGCTCGCCGAGTTCCATCTTCTGGACCTTGACGGCGCACACGGAGCCGTCCTCGCCAGCGACAAACTCGAGCGGGGAGACGAGCGGCAGAACCTCGACGCCCTCGGCCTTAGCATGGTGCAGCTCGGCGCGACGGCAGGGCATCTCGTCCTCGGTACGACGATAGGCGATGATGGCGTGCTCGGCGCCCAGACGCTTGGCGGTACGGACGGCGTCCATAGCCACGTTGCCGCCACCAAAGACGACGACGTTCTTGCCGTGCTTGGTGGGGGTGTCGTACTCGGGGAACTTGTTGGCCTTCATCAGGTTCACGCGGGTGAGGTACTCGTTAGCGAAGAAGACGTTGGGCAGGTTCTCGCCGGGGACGTTGAGGAACTTGGGCAGGCCAGCGCCGGTCGCCACGTAGATGGCGTCGAAGCCCTGCTCGAACAGCTCCTCGGCCGTGGCCATGTTGCCCACGACGGAGTTGTACTCAAACTTGACGCCCATGTCCTCCAGGCCGTCGATCTCGCGCTTGACGACTGCCTTGGGCAGACGGAACTCGGGGATGCCGTAGACCAGCACGCCGCCGCCGGTAAAGAAGGCCTCAAAGACGGTGACGTCAAAGCCGTTGCGGGCGAGCTCGCCAGCGCAGGTGATGCCGGACGGGCCGGAGCCGACGACGGCGACCTTCTTGCCGTTCTTGGGGGCCATCTTGGGCGTGGAGGCGAGCTCGGGGCGGTCACCCAGGAAGCGTTCGAGCTGGCCGATGGCCACGGGCTCGGACTTCTTACCACGGATGCACTTGCCCTCGCACTGGTTCTCCTGCGGGCAGACGCGGCCGCAGATGGCGGGAAGCATGGAGTCCTCGCGAATGGTATCGAGAGCGCCGCCGAAGTCCTTCGCGCGGATCTGCTCGATAAAGCGGGGGATGTTGATGTTGACGGGGCAGCCCTCAACACAGAACGGCTTCTTGCAGTTGAGGCAGCGCTCGGCCTCGGCCAGCGCCATCTCCTCGGTGAAGCCCTTGTCGACGGGGCGGAAGTCGCAGGCGCGCTCGGCAGCCGGCTCCTCGTTATCGGGGGTGCGGGGCGACTTCATATCGGCAACGAAACGACCGTTAACTAGTGGCATGCGCAGCTCTTTTCCTCATAGGCCTTGAGGGACTCGCCCTCTTCGGAACGGTAAGCGGCCTGGCGGGCACGAAGGTCATCCCAGTCGACCAGGGTGGCATCGAAGTCGGGGCCGTCGACGCAAGCGAACTTGGTCACGCCGCCCACCTCGACGCGGCAGCAGCCGCACATGCCGGTGCCGTCAACCATGATGGGGTTGAGCGACGCGGTGATGGGGGTGTCGTACTTCTGGGCGGTGAGGGTCGAGAACTTCATCATCGGAACGGGGCCGACGCAGAAGACCTGGCTCACGGCCTTGTCCTGCAGCAGGCGCTCCAGCGGAGCGGTGACAACGCCCTGCTCGCCGTAGGAGCCGTCGTCGGTGGTGATGTGGATGTGGTCCTCGTCGAGGAGCTCGCGGAACTGGTCCTCCATGAGCAGGAGGTCCTTGGTGCGGGCGCCCATGATGGCGTGCACCTCGTGACCGGTCTCGACCAGGTGCTTGGCGACCGGGAAGGCAATTGCCAGGCCGACGCCGCCGCCAATGACGGCGCAGGGGCCCTCGGCCATCTCGGTGGGAACGCCCAGCGGGCCCACGACGTCGCGCAGCGACTCGCCGGCCTCGTAGGTGGAAAGCATCTCGGTGGTCTTGCCGATCACCATGAAGATGAACTCGACCCAGCCCTCGTCACCGTTCCAGCCGGCCAGGGTAAACGGGACACGCTCGCCCGTCTCGTTGGCGCGAACCATGAGGAACTGTCCAGCGTGCGCATGTTTGGCGATTGCGGGCGCCTCGATGCGGAACTTGAACACCTTCTCCGAGAACTGCGTCTTCTCCAGGATCTTATACATAGAACCCCTCTCTTGTTAGGGCCGCCGAACCGTGCCTCCACGGAAATGGACGGTAGCCCGAGTAAAACCGTACGCGCACAGGCGTTGTGCAGACATACGGTGCAAATTATACCCTCATGGACATGCTGTTTACGTGTGTCTTCGGCGGTTGGGAAAAGGGTTTATCCCGACCTACCAAAAAGGGACAGGTTTATTTTGGTCGGTTTTATCAGGCAAAACGGCAAAGGGGGCCGGCCTCGCGCATCGGTGGGGCCGGCCCCCTTTGGGGCGCTGCATATGTATGGCGGCGCAGGACTTATTGCGATGCGGCCGCGGCGGCGTTTTCGCATATAAAACCTGCCAAAATTAACATCCCTAAATGGTAGGTTTTAGTGCTTGCCGTTGGCGGAAGCGGCACCGTTTACGTGATCGCGGGCGTAGATTACGCCGTGGACGATGGCCAAACCGGCGGCATCTGCGGCGCGGGTGCAGGTGTCCTGGAAGCCCTCGGCCTCGCGGGCGCGCAGCTGCTTAAGCACATAGTCTGCGACGGCCATCTTGCCGGGAGGGTTGCCGATGCCGGTGCGGATGCGGCTGAAGTCGCGGCTGCCCATCTTGTCGATGATGGAACGCAGGCCGTTGTGGCCAGCATGGCCGCCGCCCACCTTAACACGCACGTCGCCGGCGGGAATATCGAGCTCGTCGTGGATTACGAGCAGCTCCTCGGCCTTGATCTTGTACTCGCGGCAGAGCTTGGAGATGGGGCCGCCCGAGGTGTTCATGAATGACTGCGGCTTGACCAGCACAATCTGGCGTTTGCCGCCCTCTTCCTCGGCATCGTTGATATTGATGAGCGCGACCTCGGCACCGGCCTGATTTTTCCAATACGTGACACCGGCCTGACGGGCCAGCTCGTCGATTGCCTTAAAGCCGGCGTTGTGGCGGGTCTCGGCATATTCCTCGCCCGGGTTGCCAAGCCCGGCAACCATGCGAATCTTAAGCGGCTGTGCAGCTGCCATATTTGTCCTTCCGTTACACATAAAAGTTTAATCAACGACAAAGGCTACCACGCCCGCCGAAGGCGAGACTTCGTTTCAGCGAAATCCCACCAGACAAAAGCGCGGCCGCGGCAGAGCGAGCCGTCGGAACAGAAGAAACCCCCGCGCGACCTTTGCGAAGCAAGGGGGAGCGCGGGGGTTTCTTCTGTTCCGACGGCGATGCGCCGGGTTGCAAGGACGATGCGATTACAGCGCGAAGTCGCCGCCGACGAGCGTGGAGACGGGCTCCTCGTGGTAAACGGCGGAGATGGCCTGAGCGAACTCCTCGGCGACCGAGATAGTCTTGATCTTGCCGCCGACCTCGACGGGGATGGCGTCGGTGACGACGCACTCGACGATGGGGGCATCGTTCAGGCGCTCGATGGCCGGACCGGAGAAGATGCCGTGGGTGGCGCAGACGTAGATGTCGCCGGCGCCCATAGCCTTGAGCTCCTTGACGTTGGCGCACAGGGTGCCAGCGGTGTCGATCATGTCGTCGTTGATGATGCAGGTCTTGCCCTTGATGTCACCGATGATGCCCATGACCTCGGCGGCGTTGTGGCGCGGACGGCCCTTGTGGGCGATGGCCAGGTCGCAGCCGAGCATGTCGGACAGCTTCTTGGCGGCCTTGGCGCGACCCACGTCGGGGGAGACGACAACCAGGTTGTCGGTGTCGAAGTGCATGTCGTTGTAGTACTGGCCAAACAGCGGCAGTGCGGACAGGTGGTTAACCGGGATATCGAAGAAGCCCTGGATCTGGCCCTGGTGCAGGTCGAGGGTGATGATGCGGTTGACGCCGGCACGCTCGAGCAGGTTGGCGACGAGGCGGGCGGTGATGGGCTCGCGCGGGCCGGCCTTGCGGTCCTGGCGGGCATAGCCGTAGTGGGTGATAACGGCGGTGATGGAGCGGGCGGATGCGCGCTTGGCAGCGTCGGTGGCGATGAGCAGCTCCATGAGCATGTCGTTGACGTTGCCGCCGGCCACGGACTGAATCAGGAAGACGTCGGCGCCGCGGACGGTCTCGTCGTAGCGGGCGTAAATCTCACCATTGGCGAACTGCTTTAGCGTAAGGCCCGAAAGCTCGACCCCAAGGTACTCAGCAATCTTCTGAGCGAGGGGACGGTTGGAGGAACCGGAATACACGCGGATGGACTTGCGCATATTCTCCGACTTCTCGGGATCATTAATCGGCATTACCCTTCTCCTTTATATCGAATGCCATATAGATGCCTTGTTGCATTGTAACCGCGCGGCGGGGTTTATCGGGTCCTGATAACGTCTTTACCGTCAACGGACACGAACCGACCACTCATCCTGTCGCGCAGGTCACGATAGAAAAAGGAGCCGTCCCCATGGGAACAGCTCCTTAGATGCTTGGTAAAACGTTATACCTCGTCGTCCTCGTGCAGGCGGCGGCGATAATCGGCGGCCCAGCCCTCAATATTTACCTGACGGGCGCGGCCCAGACCGAGTGCGTCGGCCGGGACCGGCTCGGTGATGACGGAGCCGGCGGCCACGAGCGCGCCGTCGCCGATCTGGGCGGGCGCGACCATCATGGTGTCGGAACCGATGAAGGCATCCTTGCCGATGACGGTCTTGTGCTTGTGCACGCCGTCGTAGTTGCAGGTGATGGAGCCCGCGCCCACGTTGACGCCGGAGCCCATGGTGGTGTCGCCGATGTAGGACAGGTGCGGAACCTTGGAGCCCTCGCCGATCGTGGACTTCTTGATCTCCACGTGCGTGCCGGCCTTGGATCCGTCGAGCATGTGGGTGCCCGGGCGCAGGTAGGCGCGCGGGCCGCAGTCGACGCCGTTCTCGATGACGGCCTCGATGGCGATGGTCTCATCGATGGTGCAGCCGCTGCCGACGGTGGTGTCGGTGAGACGGCTGTTGGGGCCGAGCTGGCATTCCTCGCCCACGGTGACGTGGCCGATCAGGTGCGTCTGCGGCCACACGACGGTGTCGCGGCCGATGGTGGCGTCGGGGCCGATCCAAGCCTGCGTGGGGTCGATGAACGTGACGCCCTCTGCCATCCAGTGCTCGTTGATGCGGTCGCGCGCGATGGCGGTGAGCTGCGCGAGCTGGATACGACTGTTGACGCCCAGGCCGTCGCGGTAGTCGTCGCAGTGGAAGATGGAGGCTGCCTGGCCGTGACCCTTGAGGATTTCGAGCATGTCGGGCAGATAGTACTCGAACTGCGCGTTGTCGTTGCCGATCTCGTTGATGTGGGCGGCGAGCTGCGCGCCGTCGAAGGCGTAGCAGCCGGCGTTGCACTCCAGCAGCGTGGCGGCCTGCTCGGGCGTGCAGTCCTTCTGCTCGATGATGCGCTCGATCTGACCATCGGCACCCAGCTTGATGCGGCCGTAGCCAAAAGGATCGGGCGGGGTCATGGTCATGACGGTGCAGGCGAGCTCGCCGGTGGCGACGGTCTGTGCGAACTTGGCGACGGTGTCGGCGGTGATGAGCGGCAGGTCGCCGTTGAGCACGACGACGGGGCCTTGCGTGATGCCGCAGGCCTCGAGCGCGACCTTGACGGCATGGCCGGTGCCCAGGCGCTCGGTCTGCTCGACGCACTCGACCTTGGTGGCGCTGTTGGCGTAGGCGCCATCGATGAGGGCGCGCATCTCGTCGGCGTGGCTGCCGATGACGACCACGACGCGGCTGCAGCCGGCCTTGATGGTGGCGTCGACGATCCACTGAACCATGGGCTTGCCCAGGATTTTGTGCGAAACCTTGCAGTGGTTCGACTTCATGCGGGTGCCCTCGCCGGCGGCGAGGATAATTGCGGTTGCGTCCATGTGATCTCCTGTTACGTTATTAGAGACGTGTGTTTGGAAACGATACACGGCGCAATATGATACCGCAGGCATATGATGAGCGCGTAACGATTGGTTTGCGGCAGCTGATGCTTGGGCCGGCGGTGCGGCGTTTGCGCTGGTTGTGTATGGCGGAGGCGCTGCGGCGTTGTCGTTTGAGCGAGGGGACGGGGGTGCCCGTGGATATCATGCGAGAGGAATCGGGCAACGAGCCCGTCGCGGCATTCTCGATGTCGCATCCGGCGGTGCCGGCACTCTACATGGTGCTGACGTTGGGGCTCACCATGTTCTCGATGCAACCGGTGCTGATCGCGCTGTCGCTCGCGGGCGGGTTGGCGTATGGATTTGCGACGCGCGGGGCTGCCCGCACGTTGGGCGCGCTTCGCTGGCAGCTGCCGGTGATTTTGATCATTGCACTGGTCAACCCGCTGTTTAGCGCATCGGGCTCGACCGAGCTTTTCCATATTGGCATGCGCGCGGTGTATTTGGAGAGCATGATGTACGGCCTGTGCATGGGTGGGCTGTTTGTGGCGAGCGTGCTGTGGTTTGAGGCCGCGGCGTCGATGCTTGGCTACGACAAGGTGCTTGCGCTTTTGGGCAACGCCGCGCCGGTGATCGCGCTCATGATTTCGATGTGCATGCGGCTTATCCCACAGTTTTTGCGCCGCGGCCGCACGGTGCTGGCGGTGCAGGACGCGATTGATGTACCGGGACGCGCGCCGGCTGACCCCGTGCGCTCGCGCCTGCGGGCATCGAGCGTGCTGATGGGCTGGGGCATGGAAGATTCGCTTGAGCGCGCGGATGCCATGCGCTCTCGCGGGTGGGGTGCTGCGTCGCGCCGTACGACGTATGCGCGGTATCGGCTGAGGCGCGGCGATGCTGCCGCGCTGGTTGGACTTGCAGTGTTTGGTGCCGCCGCGGTGGCGGTGGCATGGACCGCGACAGCGCAGTATTCGTTTTACCCGCAGCTTTCGGTGCCCGCGCCGTGGCTGGGCTATGTCGTGTACGCTGCCTGGATGGTGCTGCCCTGCGTGCTGCATGCGATTGACGAGAAGAGGTTCGGCTGATGGCTCGGTTGGATAGTGGCCCGGTGTCGGGCGCGGCGTGCGACCCGGATATGCCGGCGATTGAGGCGCGGAGCCTGAGCTTTACCTACCCCGGGGCTGATGCTGCGGTGCTCGAGGGGCTCGACTGGTCTGTCCCCCAAGGTGCATTTGCGCTGCTTGTTGGCGGTACCGGATCGGGTAAGTCGACGCTGCTGTCGCTGCTCAAGCCCGAGATCGCTCCGGCGGGCGAGTGCACTGGCGATGCGCGCGTGCTGGGCGAGAACGTTGCCGACATGGACGTGCGCGCGTCTGCGGAGCGCGTGGGCTACGTGTTTCAGGATCCCGAGAACCAGATTGTGTGCGAGACCGTGTGGCACGAGATGGCGTTTGGCCTGGAAAACTTAGGCATGTCGCGCGACGAGATGCGTCGCCGTGTTGCCGAGACCAGTTATTTCTTTGGTCTGGAGGACTGGCTTCATCGCGATACCGATACGCTTTCGGGTGGCCGCAAACAGCTGCTGTCGCTTGCCGCCGTCCTGGCGCTGCGTCCGCGTGTGCTGCTACTCGACGAGCCCACGTCTCAGCTCGATCCCGTTGCCGAGAAGAATTTTCTGCACGCGCTGTTTCGCGTGAACCGTGAGCTGGGCTGCACGGTTGTTGTGGCTACGCATCAACCGCGGCCGATGCTCGAGTATGCGACGTGTGCGTACCGGATGGAGGGCGGTCGCGTGCGCGAGGTGGCGGATATGGCTTCTTTGGGACGCCGAGAATCGCTGTTTTCCGATGACATGTTGGGGTGGGGTGCCATCCGATGTGCAAAAAACGGAGTATTCAGCAAGCGTGAGGACAATTTGGGCTCTCTGGAGCCGCCCGGGGACGCAGCGAGCGCGAAAAAAAGTTCGGAATTGGACAAATCGTCCGAATTTGTGGCGCAAACGTCACTCGAGAACGGCTCGGAAGCCTTCCCGCGTACGGATGGAGGCAGAATACTCCAAAAAATGCACGGCGGGTCGGCTACCACCCTGTCGGAAGGCTGGTTTCGCTACGATCGCGTTGGCGGTTGGGTGCTGCGCGGGCTCGACGTGACGTTTTCGGCCGGTGCGGTGCATGCGATCGTGGGCGGCAACGGATGCGGCAAGTCGACGATGCTCTCGGTGCTGGCCAAGACCGCCAAGCTGCAGCGCGGCCGCATGGTGCGCGGAGCGGCTTCGGCGGCGCTGCAGCCTCAGAATCCCAAGGCCCTGCTGGTCGCCGAGACGGTTCGCGATGAGCTGATGGAATGGGCCTCGACCTGCGGATATGACGAGGCTGCAGCACAGGAGCAGATAGCGCGCCTGGGTCTGGCGGGCTTGGAGGCGCGTCACCCGTACGATCTTTCGGGCGGTCAGCGTCAGCTGCTTGCGTTGGCAAAGCTGCTGTTGATTGGTCCGGAGCTGCTGCTGCTTGACGAGCCCACGAAGGGCTTGGACCTGGAGAGCCGCCGCATCATCGCCCGCGCCCTGCGTGGCCATGCGAATGCCGGCGGTACCGTCATCATGGCCACGCACGACTTAGACTTTGCCGAGCAGGTGTCCGACGACGTCGCCATGATGTTTGACGGCGAGATTGCCTGCATGGAGCCCCCGGCCGACTTCTTTGCCGACAACGTGTTTTATAGGGCGTGAGCGGGTTCGCGGGCGAGAACGGTCTTACTGCTTGAGCGCCGTGTACTGCTGAAGGAGCGCCATGAGCCCAACGCGGCTGTTGACCTGTGTTTTTCGAAAGATGTTCTCCAGATGCTTTTTAACGGTGCCGGTGCTGATGGATAGCTCTTCGGCGATGGCCGCATTGTCCATGCCCGATAACACGCAACGACACACATCGATTTCGCGCGCTGAGACGTCGTAGTCGTGAGCAAATACGATTTCAGACGAACTGCGGTCGGCGCGTACACGCCATTTTGATAGTCGGTTTGTGAGGTGCGGTTCGATGAGCTCAAGGATTTGAACTTCACGATCGCTAAAGTCGCCTTCTTCTTTCTTGCGATTAAGATTGAGCGATCCCAAAAAGCCCTCGTCATTAAAAGAAACTGACGTTGACGACGTGGCGGCCGCCAAGATAATCCTTCATATAACTGCTGTCGATATCGCCAGGGCTGAGCTGGTCGGACTCGCGCAGCACCGTCGAGCGCGTAAGATTGCGGTGGGCGACGATCATGTCCTGCTGCCAGTACTTTTCGGTGTAGAGCTCGAGCATCCCAGCGGGGACATCGATGCCAAGAGGGTCAAGAAAGACGCGCGTTTTCCATTCTTGCGGGGTGGATACGAGATCCCTGGAAAGGTCGCTCAGGAAAAATGCAGCCGACTCGTAGGGGATGAGAAAACGCAGCTTTTTGAGGACGGTCGAGCGAAACTCGCGGTCGCTGTCGATGGAATTAATCGAAAGCACGAGATCGTTTAAGCAGAGCCATTCAGAATCGGACAAAAAGCTCAAGATGACCTCCGATGAGATTGCGTAGTGGTTTAGCTGGCATTTTAGTTAATTTGCGTAGAGATACTACTCCTTTTTTCGAATGATGATAAGCCGTTAGCCGAATGGTTTCGGTGAGGGGCCAATCGCAAAATATGAATACCTAAGAGCCAGGGCCCGGTTCTCCAAGCTGTTTGATTATTCCGACTTATTAAAGGAGTCATCATGGAAGAGAAGCTTCCTTCATGGCGTTGGGCGATTGTTTCAGTCGTTTGCTTGCTGTGCTTTATGGCTAACTACATGCAGTACCAGGTCTCAGCACTCGCCGTCGAGGTCATGCCTATGCTCAATATCGATACCGTCGGCTTTTCGATGCTGTTCCTCGTTCCTATGCTTACCGCCGTTTTCTTCTCAATTCCGCTGGGTGCCCTTGGTGACCGTATCGGTTCTAAGAAAGTTGTCACGGTTTGCACCGCAATTTCGGTTGCCGGCGGTTTTCTCCGTTGCTTTACGCTCGATTCGTTCACGATGCAGATGGCATCGATGTTCCTGATTGGCATGGGAATCTCGGCACTCAACGCCAACCTCATCAAGGTGCTCGGCACCTGGTTCCGTGAACAGACTGGTTTCGCCATGGGCTTGTTCTACGCGGCTTCGTGCGTTGCCATCGTTGTCGCTCAGATCTGTGCTGACTTGTTCGGCAGCGTCTTTAACTCTTATATGGTCGCTGCTGTCGTCATGACCATCTCCTGGGTTCTTTGGATTGTGCTTGACCGGGATGTTCCCGAGGGGCAATCGCTCCCCGAGCCCGAGCCCGTGCTCGACTACCTCAAGGTTGCTATCAAGAGTCCTGGCGTATGGCTAATCTCCGCTGGCGTCGGTTTTGGACTTGTTTCTACCACTGCCTATGCCGGTTTCCTGCCTCAGGCGCTTCAGCTTGGCAAGGGCATAGACGTCGCCACTGCTGGTTTCATGGCCGCAATTGTTACCGTTGGCAGCTTTTTCGGCTGCATCGTTGGGCCTGCGTTCTGCGATAAGCTTGGAAAGTTCAAGGGTTTTCTCATCGTCACTACTCTCATCGGTGCCATATCGATGTTCGTGACGTGGTACACCCCGGTCGGCTTCCTTCTGTGGACGATTTTGGTCATCAATGGCTTCTTTACCGCCATCAACGGCCCGATTATGCAGTCCATGCCTGTTCTCCTTCCCGAGATTGGTGATAAGTATGCCGGTTCCGCTGGCGGTATCGTGGGCACCATCTCCCTGCTCATGAGCTATTTCCTGCCCATCGGCATCTCTGACGTTGCTGGTGCCGACTACACTGTGAACATGGGTCTCGAGAGCCTCTGCTTCCTGCTTTCCGTAGTTCCGGTTTTCTTCCTGCCCGAGCTCGGCCGCAAGGCCATGCAGGCTGCCGCCGCTAAGGATGGTGAGTAGCCATGGAGGCGGTAGTTCCCGCTGATATCGTCCTCAAGACGACGGCGTTGTTTACTGCCGAGGAACTTGAGCCTCACGCCGGATGCGTTGCAGTTCGCGGCAGCGAGATCGTGGCTGTGGGCTCGCCCGACAAGGTGCAGCCGTTTATCGGTCCCGATACCGAGGTCATTGACGCCGGCAACAAACTGGTCATGCCCGGATTCAACGATTCACACATGCATTTTGCGCTTGGTTCAATCCAGAAGGATGAAGACTTCTGTTGCGATCTGATGTTCCTGCCGAGTGAGCAGGCTTGCGTGGATGCTGTGGCAAAGTTTGCTGCCGAACACCCTGACAATCCGTGGATTTACGGCCAGGGTTGGTATTCGCCTGCATGGGAAAACCCGATTGACCCTGATTGCCGCAGCCTCGATGCGCTCGATATCGACCGCCCAATCGTGCTCTCGGACTTTTCAATGCACGTGGTGTGGTGCAATACTGCCGCGCTCAGGGCGGTCGGTATCGACCGCAATACCCCGACGCCTGAAGGTGGCCTTATCCGCCACTTTGACAACGGCGAGCCCAATGGCTTTCTGTCCGAGCCCCAGGCGACGAACATCTTGCTCGATGTTGTGCTCAACAAACCGGACCTTGATGCGTCGTTGCTCAAGTCGATGCGCAAGTTCAACAAGCTCGGCATCACTTCGATTGGCGATATGTATCCTTTGGGCGTGACCACGCCCGGCGTGTACGACATCTATGACCGTCTGGCGAGCGAGGACCTGAGCACGCTGCGCATCAGCTACTATTCTGCGCTCGATGCTCCGATGGCAGAGTCGCAGGCGCTGCGTGCGCGTCATCACAGCGAGCGCGTGCGCATGGCGGGTCTCAAGTACATTTTGGACGGCTGCCCCGAGGCCTACACGGCCTACATGCACGAGCCGTATCTTAACGCCCCCACGGGAAAGGACTTCCGCGGCGAGCCGGCGTGCAACCAGGAGACGCTTGACTGTATGGTGCTCGAGGCCAACAAGAATGGTTTCGATGTTCGTATCCATGCTATCGGCGACGCATCGGCCACGATGATTATCGATGCCGTCGAGCGTGCCGAGGAGGTGTGCGGCAACAAGGGGGCGCGCTTTGCTATCGAGCATACAGATAACCTGAAGCTCGAGGATATTGCTCGCATGAAGCGCCTGGGCATTAATGCTGCGATTCAGCCGCAGCATCCCATCGGAGGCCTTGGGCAGGGCGTGTACGAGGAGTCTCTTGGCGAAGAGCGCATGAGCCACATGTGGCGCTATAGGGAAGAGGCCGATGGCGGAATCCACTTAGGGCTTGGTACTGACTGGCCTGCGGTGATGTCAATCGATCCTATCGATACCGTGTATGCTGCGGTGACGCGTAGCGAGTTTGACGGGCACCCGGCGGAGGGATACTTCCGCGAGAATGCCCTGACGCTCGGCGAGACGCTGCAAGCGCACACGCTCGGCTCAGCATATGTCGAGGGCTTTGAGCGCCGTTTGGGCAGCCTTGCCGCCGGCAAGCTTGCCGATATCGTCATCCTGTCGGGCAATCCGTTTGAAATGAACCCGATGGCGCTTCGCGATCTCGAAGTCGAGACGACGATCTTTAACGGACGCGTCGTCTATCGCAAGGATGAAGCATAGATAGGGTGATGAACGTGAGCAAAGGGACGGTCGAAAAATATGCCCTGCTGTTTGTGGTGTGCGGCATCGTGTTTGCTGCGAACTACGCGCAGTATCAGGTGTCGGGATTGGCACATCTGGTTGTGTCGGACCTGCATCTGACCTCGGCCGAGTTTTCAGCCGTCCTGTTTGCCCCGTTTGTTCCTGCCGTTGTATTCGGCATGCCTGTCGGCGTTTGCGCCGATCGATATGGCGTGAAGGTGCTCGTATTCATCGCATCGGCGATTTCTGCAATTGCAGCGGTTGCTCGCGCGGAGTGCGCATCGTTTGCGACGCTGTTCATGGCGACCATGCTTCTGGGCGCGGCACCATGCGTCGTGAATGCCATCGTTCTAAAAGTGCTTGGTCCTGCTTTTGGCGGAGAAACCGATAGGGCCATGGGATGGTTCTACGCTGCGGGGTCGGGCGGAATCGCCTGCTCGCTTGCAACCTCTCCTCTCTTTGCAACGCCCGGACGAGCATATGCCCTTGCTGCCGTTTTATTTGCCGTGTTTGGATTGCTGTGGCTGCTGGTTGCGCCATCGGCAGATGTTCTGCAGGCTGCAGATGGCCTTGGCGTTCAGGGTGCGGAGCCTGCTTCGTCGTCGGCAAGTGCGTTTGCGACGGTAATCAAGATGCCGATGGTTTGGCTCGTGGCGATACTGCTTGGAGTCGCCCTTGCATCGGCTACGGCGTACTCGGGCTATCTTGTTTCAGCGCTTGAGGCTTCAATCGAACCTCAGGTCGCCGGGCTTCTTGCCTCTTTCGTGACGCTTGGGTCGATTGTCGGCAGCGTGGCCGGTCCCTACGCGCGAGCGCAATTTGGCGACTATCGCGTGTTTATGGCCATCGCCGCAATGGCGGGGAGTGCCCTTATGTGGGCCGGAGAGGCTTTTGTCTCTCAGCCTTCTGTCGGGCTCATGTTTGCGATTGGCGTTTCGACTGCCGTCGCCGGTCCGGTCGTTCAGTCGCTACCCTACATGTTGCCCGAGGTGCGCGAGGGGCTTGCGGGAAGCGCCGGTGGCGTGGTGAGCACCGTTTCGCTGGGGCTTACGTTTTTGATTCCCGTGGCCCTCTCCTTCTGCATTGGCGAGAGCTATGAAACGCTTCTATTTGGGTGCGCTGTTTTGTTTGGCGCGACGGCGCTGGCGTCTCCATTCCTGCCGTCTCCCGATTCACTTATGTAACACCTGTTTTCGCCCTTTGGGCCTGGCCGACAAGGGCAAAAGGAGTTGGTCTACTTGACACTAAAAAAGAGTACCGCTGTGACCATTCTCAACGGCATCGTTAATCCTCTATTCATGTGTTCATTTCTGCCTATTGTTGAGGGAAAGCCTGGCTTAGATTTTCAGGGACTTACTGGTTTCTGGGGGCAGCTTATTCTGGCCATCGGTATTGCACAGTTCGTGGGTTTTTTGCCGCTCTTTGGCAAAGCAATTGAGACGTGCGTTGAGTTTTTTGGTTTTGATCGGAACACTCCGGGCGCACGGATTTGCGGAACCGTTGTGGGCGCTACTCTGCTCTTCTGCATTATCGGGCTATTTGAAGTCGCGTTTCAGTCAGGCGTTGGCGTTATCGACGGTGTGCCGTTTTTCTCGCGTTGGGTTCGCCTCGTGGTGGGCGGATGGGCCTTTGTCGTTGTGGGCGGCTTGCTGTTTGATCCCTTTGTCGCGGCCATTGCCGCTAAAGTTACGGGCGAATAGCGCCAAGACCGGTCGCGTGGCGAAAGCCTGATCGACTGGCAGCCAAGGCCGGCCGGGGGATTGGTCGGCCCCATTTTGCCCGTGCTACCATAAACGGACATTCGTTTGATGGGGGCTGCCGTTGTCGCGCGTCTTGCAACATATGGAAATCCCGCTGCTGCTGGCGGTTCCTGCGGTGATGGCTGCAGCGTTGCTGGCAGGTATTGAGCAGGCGGCGCTTGCCATGCTTGTCGTGGTGGCGCTGGTGCTTGCGCTGTTCTTTGCGGGTTACGAGGCGTCGCGCCCGGGCCTGCGCCAGATTATGCCCACGCTGGTGTTGGCGGCGTTGGCCGCGGCGGGGCGCATCTTGTTTGGCCCCATTCCCGACTTTAAACCGGTGAGCGCCATCGCCATTATCGCGGGGGCGACGCTTGGTCGCCGCAATGGTTTTATGGTTGGCGCGTTGGCAGCGCTGACCAGCAATTTCTTTTTTGGGCAGGGCATGTGGACGCCGTGGCAGATGTATGCCTGGGGTCTGGTGGGCTATATCGGTGGCGCACTGGCGCATGCGGGCGCGTTTGACCGCGCCGATGGAACCGTGCGAATGCCGGCACTGTTGGCGTATGGCTTTGCGTCGGGCTTGCTGTATGGCGTCGTGATCAACGCGTATGACATCATTGGTTTTGTACAGCCGCTTACTTGGGCGGGTGCCGTGGCGCGTCTTGCCACGGCAGTGCCGTTCGATATTACGCACGGCCTTGCGACCTGCGTGTTTTTGGCCGCCTTGTACAAGCCTTGGTGCCGTCGCATTAACCGTGTCGTCGTGAAATACGGGCTGTAGGGCTGGTTGCGCCGGGGCGGGAATCAATACTGCCGAAGTGCCATTCCAAAACTATGCCGGTTTACGGGGCTAGATTGGCGCGGGCCGACTATACCAGCATTTTTCGAAATAGGGCACACCGTCTACCTGCGGTTTTATTATCTCGGAATTGCATATGGTTGGGGGTTCGCGATTCAGCCCCGTAAACCGGCATAGTTTTGGAATGGCCGGCTGATATGACGGGCATCGTGGCCCTCAGAGATCCAAATTGATCCATTTTCTTCCGTCCCCAGATGTCCCCAGGGAATCAGTTGACGGCGCTTGCCACGAAACTGGCCCATCTACTACGTTTAGCTTGATACTCCCGACCATGACCGCGTTTTATGAAAAACCGCAGGCTTTCTACCTGCGGTTTTCTTTTTGCGTTGTTCGCTGTGGTTGAGGGTGGTGGCTTAAACGTAGTAGATGGGCGTGTTTCGTGGCGGATGGGTCACGTGGATACCCCCACGAGGCCCAAAATGATTCGTTTTCCTCCGTCCCCAGGGGATCAGCTGGGGCTAGAGCTCTAGCGTGAGGGTGACGGGGCAGTGGTCGCTGCCAAAGATGTCGCCGCGGATGCCCGTGTCGCGCACGTTGCCGGCGATTGCGTCGCTTACCAGGAAGTAGTCGATGCGCCAACCGGCGTTGTTCTTGCGGGCATTAAAGCGGTAGCTCCACCAGCTGTAGACGCCCTCGACGTCGGGGTTTGCCGCGCGCCAGGTATCGGTAAAGCCGGCGTTGAGCAGCTCGGTAAACTTGCCGCGCTCCTCGTCCGAAAAGCCGGCGTTGCCGCGGTTGGACTTGGGGTTCTTAAGGTCGATCTCCTCGTGCGCCACGTTAAAGTCGCCGCAGGTCACGACGGGTTTGCCGGTCTCGCGCTCGAGCGCGTTCAAAAAGCCGCGGTAAGCATCGTCCCAGGCCATGCGCACGTCGATGCGGGCGAGTTCATTTTGGGCGTTGGGTGTATAGACGTCGACAAACCAGAACTTGTCGAACTCCAGCGCGCAGACGCGGCCCTCGGTCGCGGCTTGGGCAACGAGCTCGGCAGCCTCGCCTTCGCCGGCGTAGGGCAGCAGCGCATCGGCGTGCAGCACGCGCAGCGGTTCCTGGCGGCTAAAGACCGCAGTGCCTGAATAGCCTTTACGCTCGGCGTAGCTCCAGGTTTGGCGATAGCCGGGCAGGTCAATATCAACCTGGCCTTCTTGCAGCTTGGTCTCTTGCAGCGCCAGGATATCGACGTCGAGTTCTTGCGCGATCTGGATAAAGCTCGGGTCCTTTTTGAGCACGGCGCGCAGGCCGTTGACGTTCCACGAGGCGAAAGTGTAAGTCTGAGGCATGGTGTCCTTTCGACGGGGTTTGCAGGCTTAAGATTAGCGCAACAGGGGCGGGGTGGGCTCCGCGCGTGCTGACTCAAAGGCCGCATGCCGGGATGTCGCCCGATGCTGCCCGACCAACAAGGACGGAGGACTCATATGACGCAGGCAATATCGGACCCCAAGCAGGCCTCCGCCGCACTGGCGGAGCTGTTCGGTACCCACAAGCGTGTGGTGTTCTTTGGCGGCGCCGGTGTTTCCACGGCGAGCGGCATCCCCGATTTCCGCAGCGTGGACGGCCTGTATCACCAGCAGTTTGCCTACCCGCCCGAGACTATGCTTTCGCATAGCTTTTATGAGGCGCATCCGGCCGAGTTTTTCGACTTCTACCGCACCAAGATGATTGCGCTTGGCGCCAAGCCCAACCGCTGTCACACCAAGCTTGCCGAGCTGGAGCGCGCCGGCAAGCTTGATGCCGTGGTGACGCAAAACATCGACGGCTTGCACCAGATGGCGGGCTCGCAGCGCGTGTTTGAGTTGCACGGATCGGTCCATCGCAACATTTGCCAGTCGTGCGGAGCGGTCTATAGCGCCGAGTGGATTTGCTCGCGCGAGCACGAGGACGCCGCGGGCGTGCCCGTGTGCCCCGCGTGCGGTGGTCGCATCAAGCCCGATGTGGTGCTATACGAAGAGCCGCTCGACGAGCATGTGTTGACCGGTGCCGTTGCCGCCATCGCCGCGGCCGATGCCCTCATTGTGGGCGGGACCTCACTCGTAGTGTATCCGGCGGCAGGCCTTACGCGATACTTTACCGGCGATACGCTGGCCATATGCAACCTTGCTCCCACCGATCAGGATGCAAATGCCGACCTGCTGATTTCTTGCGACATCGCGGCCGCGTTTGCGTTCTAGCCCGCGTGCGCGGATACAATAGAAAGACTGAGTGCAAAGCGACCCCGCCGCCAGCGCCCGAGCGCGGCGGCGTGGGCATTTTAGGAGGATGTTCATGGCGAACGACAGCAAGACATGGCGGTGCGGAAAGTACGAGCTCAGCTTTGACCGTCCGCGCATCATGGGCGTCCTCAACGTGACGCCCGATTCGTTTAGCGATGGCGGGGAGCATTTCGACCCGGATGCCGCGATCGAGTATGGCCTGGCGATGCTCGACGCCGGCGCCGACATCATCGACGTGGGCGGTGAGTCCACGCGTCCCGGCTTTACCCCGGTCAATCCCGATGAGGAGGCTCGCCGCGTGCTGCCCGTGGTGCGCGCGCTGGCCAAAGAGGGCGCCATCGTCTCGATCGACACGCGTCACGTGGCGGTTGCCAAGGCGGCCGTGCGCTGCGGCGCCTCGATCGTCAACGACGTGACCGGCTTCACTGACCCCAAGATGGTCGAGTTTGTTAAGACGAGCACCTGCGGTGTCATCGTGATGCATGCCGGCGAGGTCGCCGCGCCTACCCGCACGCACGCAACGGTGCAGCTCGATACCTCGGCGGCGGCGTTTGTTGCCGAGAAGGCGCGCGAGGCGGCTGCCGAGGCCGCGCGTGAGGCCGAGAAGCCGGCTCGCCGCCGTCGCGGCAAGTTGCTGGGTGAGCCTAAGCCGGAGGCCAAGCTTCCGGGTGGCGTGGTGCAGCCCTCGTTGCCGTTTGGCGAACCTGAGCCCGCGACCGAGCCTGCAAGCGAGCAGGAGACGCCGGCCGCCGAGCAGGCTGCTGCCGCCGAGACCGTCGCGCCCGCGCCCGAGGCCACCGAGGCCGCATCGGAGCCCAATGACCACCTGGCCGCCATGATGCGCCGCAGTGCCCGCCGTGAGGAAGCCTACGTGCCCACCTCGCAGCTCCGCCGCTTTACCCTGCCCGATTCTGCGCCCATCATGCGCCGCGTCATGGGCTTTCTGTCCGACCAGGCCCGCACGCTCATCCATGCCGGCGTGTCGCGCGACCGTATCTGCATCGATCCCGGCCCGGGCTTTGGCAAGACGGCCAACGAGGATGTCGTCATCCAGCGCGAGACCGCCAAGATGGCGTCGCTGGGCTATCCGCTCATGTGCGCCGTGTCGCGCAAACGTTTTGTGGGAGCCGTTTCGGGCGTGACCGAAGCCGCCGCGCGCGATGCCGCCACGTTTGGCGTGTGCCTGGGCGCCATCCAGGCCGGCGCCAACATCGTGCGCGTGCACGACGTCACTGGCTTTGCGCAGTTCCTGAACGGTTACTGGGCCGTTGCCAAGCCGCAGCCGCGCCGCGCGTTTGTGGCCGTGGGTTCCAACCTGGGGCATCGCTGCGACAACATCCGTGCTGCGCGCGACATGATTGCCGAGATCCCGCTTACCTGCGTGTCCAACTGCTCGCGCATCTACGAGAGCGAGCCGGCCTACGAGACGCGCCAGGACGCATTTGCCAACGCCGTTATAGAGATCAAGACCGAGCTGGCGCCGTTGGTGCTGCTCGACGAGCTCATGAAGATCGAGGCCGAGCTGGGGCGCGACCGCTCCAAGAAGGCCAAGGTCAACGGCCCGCGCACCATCGACCTGGACCTGCTGTGGATGGACGGCGAGACCCACGGCGGCAAAAAGCTGCGCCTGCCGCATCCGCTCATTGGTGAGCGCGACTTTGTGCTGGTGCCGCTCGAGGACCTGATGCACGACCCGGCGCGGTTCTTCCGCTACAACGGCGTCGAGGTCAAGGAGCCCGAGGACCGCGTGGGCCATATCGTGGGCGAATTGGGGCGTATGTAGATGATCGAGATGAATGCTGTTGTCGCCGGTACCGAGCTCGACGCGGCGCGTGACGCGGGCCGCGAGGGCGTGTCCGCGGGCTGGTGCGCGTGGAGCGTGGGCGATGCTTCGCTGACGTTTTCGCTGGTTGTGCGCCCCGATGTGAATATGCACGCCTTTCACGGTCTTCCGTTTGTGGCCGCGATGGGCATGATGGACGCGCTCGTGGGCACGACGTCGACGCCGGGCCTGGGCCTTGCCGGTAAGGTGGGTATCCAGTGGCCGAGTGACATCGTGTGCGGTGCGCCTGCGTTTGAGACGTCACTCGCGCGTGTTGCCGTGAACGGCGGTGCCGGTGCTGCGGGCATGTTTGCCGCGGTGACGGTTGATATTGAGCGTGCGGCGCTGGGTGAGCTTGGTGTGGATATGGCAGATGAGGCGCTGATCGAGGCATTGGCCGCCGCCGTGCTGGTCCGCGTGGACACCTGGGCGGTTGCCGCCAACACACCACAGGGCGCTGCCGGCCCGCTGGCTCCGGTGCTGGGCGAGTACTTTGACATGGTGCCACTGTTGGGTCGTCAGGTCGCGGCGGTGTCGCCCAACGGCTTGCCGCTTGCGGTCGGTGTGTTTGCGGGCCTGGACATCTGGGGCCGCGCGACCATCAAGACCGATGCCGGCGAGCAGGAGTTTCCGCCCGAGGCCGTACGGATTCGCGGACTGTAACGCGAGGCGCCCGCGCTCAAAGATAGCGATGACAACAAGACCCTCCTCGGCTGTGCCGGGGAGGGTTTCGCTTGTTTGGGGAATGGGTTGCCGGCGCCCTATTCCTCAAAACCGAAAAATTTTCGTTTTTGAGGAATAGGACCGATGCGTTGCCTAGTTCGCCGCTCGCGCTCGACTTAAACCCCGCCTTACCCCAGCTTCTGCATGCGGCGGTAGATTTCGCAGATGCCTTTGATGGTGAGCTGCCCGTCGACCACGTCGAAGGCATCGGTCGAATCGGCGACGATGCCGGCGAGACCGCCTGTGGCGATAACGGTGGCGTCCTCGCGGCCCAGCTCGCGCTTCATGCGAGCGACCAGGCCTTCGGCCATGGAGGCGGCGCCCATCACGGCGCCGACCTTGATGCATTCCTCGGTGTCGCGGCCGATGGCGTGCTCGGGCGCCTCGAGCGGCACGCTGGCGAGCTTGGCGGCACGGGCGGCAAGTGCGTCCATGGAGATGCGGATGCCCGGCGCGATCGCTCCGCCAATGTAATAGCCGTCCTCATCGATGACGTCGATATTGGTCGCGGTGCCAAAGTCCACCACGATTGCCGGCGCGCCGTAGAAAGTCTCGGCCGCAACGGCGTTGGCGACGCGGTCGGCACCTACGGCCTGGGGGCGCGCCGCGCGCAGTTTGGTCACCGCGGCCGTCTGCGGCCCGATAACGATGGCGTCTGCCGCGATGCGGTCGGCCACAGTGTGCCACTCGCGCGAGAGCTGCGGCACCACGCCGGCGAAGGCGATCGCGTCGACCGCGTCGAGCGAGAGGTCGTGCATCTTAAAGAAGCCCATCAGGCGCACATGGATCTCGTCGGCGGTATAGGAGCGGTCGGTGGGCATGCGCCACGACTGCACCAGCTCGTCTCCGTCAAACAGGCCCATGGCCGTCTGCGTGTTTCCCATATCGATAGCGAGCAGCATGTCTACTCCCGGTGTCGGCGTAAAAGGACGCGCACCATTGTATACGTGTCGTCGGCGGCGCTCGGCTGCGATTCGTTCACGGCGATATGGGCTGAGGGGTTTTAAATATGAAGGAATTATGCTCTACGAGATTTTCCTTGCCGTTTACCGAACTCCCACGTAATATTCTTTCTTGCGCACATGAGGCGCCCAGACATTGCGGGGTGGAGCAGTCTGGTAGCTCGCCGGGCTCATAACCCGGAGGTCGTAGGTTCAAATCCTGCCCCCGCGACCAAGAACTTGCAGCTCGTCGGCCTAGCCGGCGAGCTTTTTTGTTATTCCGGGACTGTTCTCTCAGCCCAATTCCCAACATCTCAAACAAAATCTCGATCTGTAACATCTAGACCCGATTTGGGCGGCCAGGTGTTACAGATCGAGATATACCGGTGGGTTGGGTCCCGTTTGTCTAAATCTGTAACACGAGGGACGGATTTTGCCGAGTAACTGTTACAGATCTAGATCTTTCGGCAGGCTAGATTGGTTCGTCTCAATCTGTAACAGTTGCTCGGCAAAATAGGGCCTAACTGTTACAGATTGAGACAAACCGACGGGCCGTCCGCTCCATCCACCTGCCGCCACCTGATATTCGCCGATTTTCGTTGTGCCGCTGTACCTCCATGCCATATCCTCTAGACAACTACGCGGCAACATCGCCGCCGCGCCTACAAGAGAGGAATGTCCATGACCGCACCCGCATCCAAACTGCTCCAGCCCATTACGGTTGGCCCCCTTGAGCTTAAAAACCGCATTATGTTCCCGCCGCTGACCACCGGCTACGAGGAGCGCGACGGTTCCATTGGCGAGCGCAGCCTGGCTTTTTACGAGCGCCTGGCCCGTGGCGGCGTGAGCTACATCGTCATCGGCGACGTTGCTCCTGTTATGACCGCAAGCCCCACGCCCAAGTTAGCGACCGACGCCCAGATCCCCACGTTTAAGGCGCTGGCCGACGCCGTTCACAAGCACGGCGCCAAGGTCGCGCTGCAGCTGTTCCACCCCGAGTACGACGTGCCCGGCGTCGGCCGCATGGTCATGGGTTCCATGGCCGCCGCCAAGGCTGCGCAGGAGGCCAAGGCCGCCGGCGACGAGGAGACCTTTGCCGCCAAGATGGCCGAGTCCAACGAGATCCGCAAGCAGGCCTACGCCAAGCTGCACCACGACATGCAGCACTTTGTGAACGAGGCGAGCGTAGAGCAGCTCACCCAGATCAAGGAGGCCATCGCTGCCTCGGCCGCCCGCGCGCAGCAGGCCGGCATCGACGCCATCGAGGTTCACGGCGACCGTCTGGTGGGTTCGCTGTGCTCGGCCATCCTCAACCAGCGCACCGACGAGTACGGTGGCTCGTTCGAGAACCGCGTTCGCTATGCGCTCGAGGTTGTCGCCGCCATTAAGGAAGCCGCGCCGCAGCTGATGGTGGAGTACAAGCTCCCCGTGATCATGGAGAACCCCGACGGCACGCCGCGCGGCAAGGGCGGCCTGCAGCCCGATGAGGCCTGCGAGTTTGCCAAGCTGCTCGAGGGCGCCGGCATCGACATGATCCAGGTTGCACAGGCCAACCATACCGGCAACATGGGCGACACCATTCCGCCCATGGGCGCCATGCCCTACAACTGGACGCTGCCCGTGGCCGAGCGCGTCAAGGCCCTGGTCTCCGTGCCGGTGGCAACCGTCGGCCGCGTTGTCTCGGTCGAGGCCGGCGAGAAGATCCTGGAAGATGGTTCGGCAGACATCGTCGCATACGGCCGCTCGCTCATGTGCGACCCCGACATTGCGCTCAAGGCCGCCACGGGTGAGCCCATCCGCGAGTGCCTCAACTGCAACAAGGGCTGCGTCGACGCGATCCAAAACCGCCAGTACATCTCGTGCGTGCTCAATGCCGAGAACGGCGACGAGGCGACCATCGCCATTAAGCCGGGCGAGGGCGACAAGAAGATCGCCGTGGTGGGCGGCGGTATTGCCGGCCTGGAGGCCGCGCGCGTGGCGGCCAAGCGCGGCTACGACGTGACCGTCTATGAGGCGAGCGATCATCTGGGCGGCCAGATTGTGCTGGCGGCCGCGCCTCCGCGCAAGGACGAGATCATGCGCTCGGTGGAGTATTACGAGAAGATTCTGCCCGGCCTGGGCGTAAAGGTTGAGCTCAACCATGCCGCTACGGCCGAGGACCTCAACGCCGCCGACGCCGCGATTGTGGCTGTGGGCGCGCACGACGTGGTCATCCCCGTTCCGGGCGCCGATTCGGACAAGGTCGTCTCGAGCTGGGACGTGCTGGCCGGCAAGGCGGAGCTCGCGGGCTGCGTCGCCGTTATCGGCGGCGGCCTGGTGGGCACCGAGACTGCCGAGTACCTGCTGCAGAACGGCTGCGAGGTGGCGATTGTCGAGATGCTCGACAAGATTGCCGCAGGCGAGTCCGAGACCATTCTGCCGCTGATTATGAACGACTTTGCCGCCCACAACGTTGAGCAGCATGTTAAGACCCGCCTGACCGCCATTACCGACGAGGGCGTGGAGGCCGTTCGCACCACCGAGGACGGCGCCGAGGAGCCGGTGAAGATCGCCTGCGATTACGTGGTGATGGCCGTGGGCTCCAAGGCCAACGGGTTTGACCTGGACGGCGTAACGGTGCCCGTGACCTGCGTGGGCGACTGCTCGGGCGAGCGCACCGCCGACATTGCGAGCGCCATTCGCACGGCGTATCACGCGGCCAACGAGCTCTAAGTAAGAAAGCTATCGCGTATTGAGTGGGCGGGGAGTGCCGTATCGGCGCTCCCCGCCTTTTTTGCCAATGAGGGCGCCCCTGACCAGCGGGTTCAGAAAATCCGAATTTCATGCACCAGAAAAACCGACTCCTTAGAACATGAAAATCCGAATCGCAACCACCCGAAAATCCGAATTTGCTACAGTGGAATAGAGGAATCAGAAAGCAGGAACTGGAAATCTGCGGGGGTGGCTCATGGCGGGCGAAAGGCTACATCGGGACGGATACATCCCGCGTATCGTGGATGCGCAAATCGAACGCTACCTTCGCGTCTTTGGCGCGGTCGAGATTGCGGGCACCAAGTGGTGCGGCAAGACGTGGGCCGCGCTTGAGCACGGGGCGTCCGCCTCGTATGTCGACGAGAATCTCGACCTCGCGCGTGCCGACCCGGCGATGATGTTGCTGGGAGACCGTCCGCATATTATCGATGAGTGGCAGCGAGTTCCCCAGATTTGGGACTACGTTAGACACGAGGTTGACCGCACCCGGGGCACGCGCGGCGCCTATATCCTCACGGGTTCCGCCACGCCTGCGTTTGGCTCAAAGACGGAGGCACCCGCGCATAGTGGAGCCGGCCGCATCGGCCGCGTCCGCATGTACCCCATGACGCTTGCCGAGACAGGTGAGTCCAGCGGCAAGGTGAGCCTGGCGGGCTTGTTTGAGCATCGTTTTGAGCCCTGTCGGTGCAATGGCGATACACCGGGGCTTGTCGAAGCCGCCTGCCGCGGCGGCTGGCCCGAGGCGATCGATATGGTTTCGGCTGACGCCCAGCTCATCGCTCGCGAATATCTCAACACTACGTTTTCGAGCAGCTTCCCGGCGGTTGGTCTCGACCCCGATATTGCTCGTCGAGTCTCCGCATCGATCGCGCGCAATCTGGGACAGGCGACCACGTATAAAACGATTCTTATGGATATGTTCGGTGCCGAGGGGGAACCCGCAGCGTTTGCCGACGAGACCAAGGTGCGCAGGTACCTGGATGCCCTCAAAGGCATGTTCATTCTCGAGGAGGTCCCCGGTTGGGTTCCCGCCGCGCGCGACAAACGACGCTTTACCGTCAAGCCCAAGCGCTATCTGGCAGATCCGAGCCTTGCTTGCGCCTTGCTAGGTATGTCCTTGCAGGCGCTGCTTGCCGACTGGCAGACATTTGGTCTGGTGTTTGAGAATTTGGTCATACGCGATCTTTCGGTCTACGCACGTTCGCTCGACCTGCTGGATAGCACGCCCGTGCGCTATTATCGCGACGATTCGGGCCTTGAATGCGATGCCATCGTGCAGCTAGCCGATGGACGGTGGGCCGCCTTTGAGATTAAGGTGAGCGAAGATAAGGCGAGCGCCGGCGTTGAGAGCCTCAAGCGCGTTCGCAAGAAGGTCTGTGGAAATCCTCGTTCACGCACACGCGAACCGGAGTTTATGGCCGTGATTGTGGGGGTGGGTGAGTACGCCCGCGAGGTCGAGGACGGTATCTACGTGATACCCGTGCGCGCGTTGGGGTGTTAAGGGGTGGCACGCCGTGTGCCCGCTGCCCGGTGCTGCGGATTGGTGCAAGTGGTCAGGTTTGTTTGCACCATGTCCTTGGCATATGGAAGAAGCTGCTATTCGTAATCTTTAAGACATCATTAAGGCTTGCGCTGTGGAGCAAACCGCAGGTCAATGCTATTCTTTTACCTTATCGTATGGTGTTGTATTCTGCCTGAATTCTATGCCTACGAGCAACGGATTGATCGCGACCAAGCGGAAAGGATGGCACGCCTGCTAGCAGGGCAAACGTAAACGATGAGTGGCATGGACCGACATAGCGAGCTCCAGCAGCACAAGACGGCGGCCGAGTACCGCCAAGCTGCCGACGAGCACGTGCGGACCCTCAAGGATTTCTGGAAGGATTTCCTGGTGAGCGGTCTGTTTGTGCTGGCCGCCATCGTTGCCATCTTTGCATGCCTGGCCTGGTTTGCCGCGAATAACCGAGTGAGTGCCACGGGGAGCACGATCGCGGCGAAGGGCCCGCGGTTTGTGCTCTCGGGAACGCAGGGCGGCACGGCGGGTAAGTACGACACTCAGGACAACTACGCGTCGGACAGTACAAGCCTTGCCGTGAACAATCTTTTCAACCTCAATAACATGAGCACCGATGGCGGTCTCTCTCCGGGGTCGGCCGGCCAGCTCCAGCTCAACGTCAGGCCGCTCTGCAATGACCTGCACGATATCACGGTGGAGATGACCTGGGAAATTCCTGTTCAGACGAGCGTTGCGGGCACGGGCGGCACTGCTGCGGATGCATCGAAAAACGAAGAGATCATCAACTCGCTTAAAGATTTGGTGCGCGGTCATATCCTGGTTTTTCAGGGCAAAGATGCCTCTGGCTTTTACTCGAATCCGCTGGTCCCCACGACCACCACGGTGACCCAGGACGGGGCCAGCGTCACCGTCATTACGCAGAGCTTTACCATCCCAAAGTCGAGCTTTTACGCTGCGGACTCAAATAGCACGACCGAAACCGTCACCAAAACCCTCTACTGGATTTGGCCGGAACAGTTCAAGAGCTATGTTCGCACGGGCAACGCCGGCTACGGTGGCAACCTTTTCGCTAACACAGGCGACGAGGGGGGATACACAACCCTCGTCGGCGACATCAACAATAACCACGCGCGCTATTTCCGCGCCGATAGCACGAGCGTGCCAGGTCAGGCGCCTAGCGCGGTTCCGCCTGTCGGAGCCGGCATGTCCTCTGCGGATGTGGAAACCTGCGCCAGCTACTACAACAACGCCGACGAGATTATCGGCAAGAACGTCAAGTACATTCGCGTGCGCTTCACCGCCAAGGAGGCGGATAAATAAATGGACGAGCAGCTTAATGCCCGCGAGCAGGGCGATATCAAACACAACGAAGGAGCGGCAAACCCCGGCGGCAACGGGTTCGGCTCGCACGGCGAAGCGCGTCCGGCTGGCCGCATCGAGCGCATCAAGGCTTGGGTGAGCGACCACCGTCGCGAATCCCTGGCCATCGTGGGTCTGGTGGCCGTGCTTCTCGTGTTGCTGGGATTGACGCTCGGATGGTTCGTCGATGCCAATCGCGGCTCCACCGTTGGCAAGATCAAGGAGCCGGCGGAGCTCAAAGTGCTGGGCCCCAACGCTACGGCAACAGAGCAGGTCGACCTGAGCTACAACCCCGAATACGGCGATACCAAGACCGGCAACACGGTGACGCTCAAGCGCCCGTTTTGCGTGCAGACGGGCGGTGACGGTTTTGAGCTGCAGCTTGCGAATACGACCAACATTACGGGTCTCACTATTGAGCTGTACAGAGCCGAGAACACGTCTGCGCTCCAGACGCCCGACGTGAGCGGCACCGCAGACGGCAAATCTTATAGCTGGAAAGCAACCGGAGAGAACCTGCTGACGAGCTTCGAATATATCAACAAGGAGAACGACGGTCTGGCAGCCGTGCCGGGCGAGGGCGCAAGCGACCCTACATTCAAGGACTATCAAAACGTCCAGCGCAACGCGCGCCCGCTCTACCGATACAAGAAATTCGGCAAAGGCGACCTCAACGCTAAGACACTCGACAACTCGACTGGCAATGACACGCTTAACTTTATCATCAAGCTTTCGTGGGACGAGAGCGCCAAAGAGACCGACGTGATTTACCTGATCGCGCGCAACGCGAGCGGCAAGTAGGAGAGGGGGCGCACATGGAGAAGCAAGAGAAACAGCAGGATGCCGAGCGCGAGCAGCTGGCAAAAAGCAAGAGCCTAGTCAAGAACAAGCTGGTTGTGGCGGCAATCGCACTTATTTGCGCCGTGGCGCTCGTGACGGGTGGCTACTTTACCTATTCCGCCTACACCGCCAACGGATTTCTAAAGTCCGTCGCCGCAACGGGCACTGCGCAGAGCCTATTTGCAAGCGATTTGCTCACGGGCTATATGAGTGCGCCTAGCCCCGACGAGCTCGCCCGTGCCCAGCGCTCCGTTACGGTGTATCCCAACAACGGGCAGTGCAACTTTACCTTTAGCATCTACAACTACTTGCTGGGCAACAGCAACTTCTGCAACGACAAAAATGTGACATACACCTTGACGGTCGAGGGGCACGGGCTCGATGGCGCCACGTGGAGCTATGCGCCCCAGCCCGGTAGCAGCGTCACGCTTCCGGAGAATCAACCTACCAAGAACGACTACACCGTGACCTTCCCCGAGGCTAAGTTGGGACAAGCATACTTTGTGATTAAGGCCACGGTCGTATCGGAGAAGAGCCCCGGCACCGAGCTAGCCTGTCTGGCGGCGAAAGTCGTGCCGTCAAAGAGGGCCGAGGTCAAGACCGCTGCGGTTGAGGGCGCGCTGGTCGATGAGGCTGGCAAGTTTGCTGATTACGCTGCATACAACTACCGCGTGACGGTTACGGGCGCACTGGCAAACGTCACGCTCACGTGGGGGGAGAACGTGGAGATCGACCCGTTCTTTGAGACCAACCATAGCGCGACGGTGGATGCTGCAGCTCGCAAGGCTACGTTCACCATGGAGCCGGGTTCGATGGTCGTCAACTTTTACCGAGCGGACGGCAAAACGCCCGGTGGCTGGGGCGACCTGGACATTAGCGTGAGCGGAACTACTCTGACGGGCGCGACGGAGACTCGATAACTCTGGAAGCGGAGTTTTAGGATAAGAGGTACGGAATCGATGAGAACGGCAAAGCGCATATTCGCAG
This sequence comes from uncultured Collinsella sp., assembly GCA_905202925.1. Lineage (GTDB taxonomy): Bacteria > Actinomycetota > Coriobacteriia > Coriobacteriales > Coriobacteriaceae > Collinsella. The sequence continues at coordinate 133,438 of CAJKTW010000003.1, forward strand.
AGTTCATGACGGTGGTCATGGTGCTCCAAGCATGCTCGCCCACGGTGGCTGCTGTGGCGGCAGGCTGGCAGAACATCTCGAACGAGATTGCTGCCGCATCTGCGAAGGCGTTGGATACTGCCGAGAGCGGCGAGACCAACGGCGATGTCACGATCGGGTCTGGGTCGAGTGATGCCGGCGCCGACAGCGACAGTGCTGGGGATGACGCGGTGAAGGATGACGCTGCAGCAGGCGATACCACCGATAGCGCCACTGGTTCCGATTCCACGGGCGACCAGACGGAAGGCGACGATGCCGCTGACGATGCCGCCGCTGACGACGCCGAGCAAGATGCCGATGATGCGACTTCGGAGGACGCTGATGCCCAGGCGGGTGCGACGATCACGGATTTGAATAAGCTCGTCGAGCTGCTCGAGAAGAACGGCGCGGAAAGCATCGTGCGCAAAGACGACGAGAGCGGAATCCGAAGCCTCGATGTCAAGTCGTCGGAGGCGTTCGCCGTCCTGTCTAACGCCGACGCTTCGCTTTACTATGATGCGCAGATCAAGGTTATCATCACGGGCGATGCGAAGCTCACCGAGTCGGCTAATAACGGCATGTCTTTCCAGGGTCTTGGCAGTGATGAATGTCCGTTTGAAGGCAGGATCTATAGGGACGTTGATAGTCCCGTCGAGCTTACGACTGATCGGACGGTTTTTAATAACCTCAAGCTGTCTGACCAAAACAAAACGGTCAGGATAAAGTGGGTAGGCGCGACTAGCTATAGCGCACCGATGGTCGCTTCGAAGGTCAGCGGTGCGGAAAACGGCGAAGAGAGCAAGACACTCATCGCGTCGGTTGACATCGTGGAACCCGTGAACGTTGATGTGAAGGATGCGACTTCCGCCTTGACGGCACCCCTCCTGGGTGCGACGACGGGCGACCTTGCTGCGAACGTTACCTATAGCCTCACCGATTCTCGAAAGAATCTCAACGCGAATGCGACGGGCAACATTGGCTTGATTGCCAACACGGTCGAGAGCGGGAGCTTGACGGTTGAGTCCGTCACGTTCCCCAACGATCTGACCTCAGGCGGAGCCGTCAAAACGAGCTCTGGCAACGCTGGCCTGCTCGTAGGCGAAGTCAAGGACGGTGCGACCCTGAGCATTGGCACTCTGGCAAACGTTCCCACCGCCACCGTCCAGTCTACGAACGGCTCCGCCGGTGGCGTTGTAGGACTCGTTGGCTCGAGCACGGGTGCCATGGTCAACGTCGCGAAAGCTCTCGACCTACACGCGCTCACCGTCAAGGGCACAACTGCCAGCGGCGGTTTTATTGGTAAAGCGACCGTGCTCACACTGGGCGCGGATAATAAGCAGATTGGGTGTCCTCTAAATATTGGCGACGAGAACAGCGCTTGCTCTGGTGGCGTTATCGGCGACGTGAGCTTTGCGCAAGGATTTGCCGTTACGTCCAATATGTTCGACCTGGGCGACCTTGTGACTCTTGGTGCGTCGCAGCGCGCCGGCGCTCTTTTTGGCATGGCCGATATCTCTAATGGAGACATCGTGGTGCAAGGCGGGACGTATAAGAGCAAACTCGCCTTACCAGAAGATGTTAGTGTCAACGGCAGCTACGGCGGCCTTGTCGGCAAGGTGTTCGCGACGAAAACGGACGACGACGGCGCTTTGCGCGCCTTTGTTGTTGAAAAGGATGCAGATAATAAGAATACGTGCTCAATTGAGTTTGACCTTGCGAGCAAGTTGTCCGACGCAGGCGGCGTTGTTGGCTATGTTGGCGATAGCGCAAATCCTAACTCGCAGCCCGTTGCCGTTGTCTTCAACGGCGTGACGGTTGCGTGCAAGGGAGATGCTTCGGCGCGAACGGGTACCGGAAAGTTCGGTGGCGCCGTGGGCGTTGTCGATACGCGCAATGTCCTTGACGTGCGAGATTTCAAACTTACAAGCGACAATCCTATCGGTAAGGCGCAAAGCAACCGTGCCGCGGGAATTGCGGGATCCGCGTGGAATGCTGTAATCAAATTCAGCGGCATCACGGATCTGTCGGGCGCAAGTTTTGCCGAGAACGCCACGACGGGTCAGCTCGTATACGAGAACCACAACGCGCTGATCTTCGCTGCCGGCAATGGCTCTAATGGTGATCTGGGAGACAAGGGCGCTGCGGTCTGGACCTTCAAGCGTAGCAACTCAGCCTCAAAGACGGACGACATCGCGACCTACGGTGAAGTTGTTCGTCTGGGCGGCGACTTCATTAAGCTTGATGTGGACACTCATAAGTTGACCTTGCCGGATTCGCTGACGGCAGCTAACGGTGCCTACGCCCTAACCACAGCTGAGGATTTCGCCAAGCTTGCGATTACCTGGCAAACCAACGGCTACTACTCGATGGTTGACGGCGTTACCGAAAACAACCTGAACGGCTTGCAGTCCTCGACCATTACGGTGAACAACACAATTGACCTCAAGGGTACAGGCCTGACGGGCTTCACGCAGGACCGCGCAGGCGACTCGCAAGTTTTCACGGGAACGTTGAACGGCGGCGGCACAAATGGCAACGGCACAATCAACCTTGCCGTCGGCGAGCCGTACGGCAAGCGTGGTGAAGCTGTGCTTGACGGCAATGACACGAGCAACGGCAACGGCAAAATCTACCGCCACGGCCGCTTAGGCTTGTTCGCGGCCGTCAACGGCGCAACCATCTCCAACGTCACAATCGCTGGCTCCATGAAGTTCGATAACGGTTCGGCTATCGATGCCGGGTCGCTGGCGGGTGGCATCGTCGGCAACCTGTCATTGTCTAGCGTAACGTGCAAAACGAATATCGCGTGCGATGATACGTTTGCCAATGACGTGAACATTGGTGGTATTGCGGGCAGCGTGTCGGCGGCTGCCACGGTTGCGTTTAAGGGTAACAGCAAGGCGCAAACGACTATCACTGCAGCCGGATCGCTTAACGGCAATAGCCGTATTGGCGGTGCCATCGGCTATGTGAGCGATTGCGCTTCGACATTCAATGTTACGGGCCTCGAAGTCGCCGGATCAATAGAAACCGGCGATTGCGCCGGCGGCAAGATTGCCCAAGTCGGTGGTCTTATCGGCTGCATCGCACAGAGTACCTACAATGCAGGGACAATAGCCAACTCAGCTGATAAGCACGTGAACATTTCGGGCCTTTCGTTCAATTCGTTCAAGATGAACGTCGGTAGGAACGGTGATGCGCTCAACGGTGCCGGTGGCCTTTTGGGCTACAGCTGGGGCAACGCCATCGTCACCATTGGCGATGCTGCTGCAAACACCAGCGGCAGCACTTACGCCCTCAAAACGACCAACAACACGACTGTGGCTGCAAGCGACTCTACCGAGGTCGGCGGCCTCGTATACGCGGCCAGTGGTCACTGGATCATTAACAACTATGCCATCGATCTCTCGGGCACAACCATTAATGCAGGCGCCGCTCAGACGCTCGGCGTTCTAGTTTGTCGTGGCTGCAAGGTGGATAATAAGACGACATATGGCGTCGAGAACTACATAGGTCTGTACTTGGAAGACAAGGCTTGTTGGGAGACCGCCTATAGGGTGCCCAGCGGCGAGGGGGCCATCGTTGCACCGGGCGTAACGTCTTTCGATGAATGGGTTGGCAGCGGTGTAAAACCAAGCAAAGGCAGCAAACTCATGGACGCCGGCTGCAACGCGGTCGTTTCGCTGCACACACGGAATGACAAGCTGGACATGGACGGCGATGCCACAAATGGCAACAGCTACCAGAACCGCTCGACTTTCGGCCAAAGTCACAAAACGAACGGCAATACCCGCTACTTCTACAACCTCGACGGAGCCTATGATAGGTGTGAAGGCGGCTTTAGCGGCGGCCAAATCAATACGGCGGACAAGCTGCTCTTATGGTCTGCTTTCTGCTATGCTCCCGCCGGTATTCGTTCGACAATCGTTCCCGATGGTACGACAGGGCTTGATGGTTCCATAACCATAACCGGCACAATCGATTTGGCCGGCTACAGCTACTATCCCACTCAACCGATCGGAGAGGTGACGGTTAATAATGCGGCCATCACCTTCTACTACTCCAAGATCAAGGCCGAGCAGAATGGCAACAAGCTAAACTCCGATGCCACCCAGCACGAGAACATGCACTGCGGTCTTTTTCAAACGGTGGCAGACGGCGATCTCACAGTAAGCAACGTCACTTTGGGTGGTACCGTTGGGCCCGTTATCAATGACGGAAAGAGCTCTACTGACGCTATTGGCGTGGGCGGAAGCTCATCGGGCGCGCTCGTGTGCCGCTACGTGTGTGGGTCCAGCGATGGCAGTGGCACCAAGATTAGAAAGATCTCAATTGATGATCTTACGCTCAACAATCTGATTGTCGACGGCGCCAACAGCGCCACGGACGCTAACGCCTATATGCCTCTGCTCATCAACGAGATGCAGAAGTACGTGAGCCTGAACGCGAAGAATATCAAGACTACTGGGTACACGAGTGGCACCAAGGCGGCTACGTCGCTGTTCGGAAAGCTTGGTGTAGGCAGTGAGGCCGATCAGGTGACGGCAAAGTTTGAGCGAATCAGCTTGCCCAGCCAAAATAGCAATACGATTTTCACCCATGCGAGCCTGCTGGAGAGTTTTGGCTACAAAAGTACGGGCACGGGCTCTGCGGATTACACCTTTACTAAGGCCGAGGCCAATGCCGGAATGGTGACGTACGGAAGCGAAATCGATGCCGAGAACAAGGAGTACTCGGGCAAGCAGCTTTGGTATTACGACGAAGCGACGTATGGTGCCGTGAGCGGCTATGTGACGGTTGATGGTAAGAAGGACGGTGACGTCAGGCCTTGGTTCGGTGACTACCTTCCTTATGTTTACAAGGGAAAAGCCACCGAGGATGGCGTCCAGTATCACGAAATTAAAGTCAACCAGCGCATTCCAAAGCTGGTAGAGGGATGCGGCACATATGGCGATCCGTATGCCGTTAAGGACGCGGCGGAAATGAACGCCATCGCCAACTATATCAACAACAGCGTGGCGTTGGATGGCTGGGAAGTCACTATTGCCGCCGATCAGTCCAGGCTGTGCGAGCGGCGTAACAAAACGAAGACCGACAGCGCGAGGACCGACAACGAGGTCGTGTACGTCTATAAGCAAAACAACCCAAGCGAGAGTAAGTGGGAGAAAAAAGTAGACGATACGACCGATCCCTCGCAGACGCTGAGCGACGAAACCATGCACCGCTATGTGCAGAGTGCGTATTACAGCATTGAGCCTGCTGAGGGCAATAAGATTACCGTCGATGCGGCCTCGTTTGGCGGATTTGGCAACAAGGCTAATCCGTTCCGCGGCGTTATTGTTGGCGACCCTAAGTCCTCTGAGCCTGTGACAATTGAGATTGAAAATAACAAGGGTGAGCTTCGCGGCCTCATTCCCTATAGCTATGGCAGCGTGGTGCGCAAGCTCTACATCAACTATGTGAATGCGCAGGCGACTATTACTTATTCTGATAAGGATGCGGACGGCGTCCCGACGGCGTTTTTCGGTGGCGTTATCGGCTGTATTCTTGGCGGCGATAACATTATTGATGGCGTGGTCGTAAACAATCCAAATAACGGCTCGACGACGTACGGTTTTACCGTTACCGGTAGCTCGCATCTTGTTCCCATCGGCGGTTACGTCGGCGCCATTGCGGGCGGCGGTGTGATCTTCCGCAACACGGGCGACTCGTGGCGTGGCGGCACAAAGGAAAAGTTCAAACCCGTTGCGGAGGGTGGCGCAAACTACGGCCTGTACGACAACCCCTACGTCGGTCGTGTGATTGACGGCTATGCCTTTAGCGAAGGTTGTGCCCGTACCGTTGATAACGGAGACGCTAACTACAAGATCAACGAGCTCACAAAAAAAGGAACCTCCTGTGTCACCACCACAGGCACCGACAACAAGTACCTCGGCGCTAACGCCGAGGCTCCTGTGACCATGGTGGAAAACGCCCAGGGCCTTTTGGTGCTCTCGGCCATCATCAGCTCGGGTGCGGGTGCTGGCGCGGCACATACCAACTACTCCAATAATGGCGTGTTCCGCGGTTCCAAGGCTTACTGGGGCAGCGATTCGCAAGACCCGGCGATATGCGGCTACCTGTTTGGCAACAAGGAATATGGCAAGGTACGGAATGCTAGCTACGCAAATGTGGGCAAGCCTGAGAGTGCTGCCGGTGATTTCGAAATCGCCAAAAACGACGACCAGAAGGCCCCCGGCAAGCAGGGGTGGCACGGCCCGCTTGACCATGATGACGATGTAAATTCGCCCTACCTGGTGGCGTCCTATGCTGCCGACTACCAAACGGGCTATGTGTGCGCGTCGAAATCGATCGGCATGAGCTTGGAGTTCAAGCAGGGCGACACCTACGATATGACCGGCTACGGCACGGGATACGTGGGCCTCAGTGGCCGTTACTATTCCAATGCTTGCAGCTCGAACGAGGCGTCCACCGATCGCGACCGCATCACGCCGCACGTGGCAACGATCGACGGCAACGGGGCCACCATCACGGTGGGCACCAAAGATGCCACTTACGGCGTCGTCGAATATGCCGATGACGACTATAAGGTCTCGGGCGTGGGCGGCCTATTCAGCACCGTGATGTTCACCTCAACCAATGTGGGGCAGAGCGTCACCGCGAATGACGGCGCTCAGGTCAAAGACCTCACCTTTAGTAACTGCAACGTATCGCTCACGTACAAAGACGCCAACGGTAGCATTGCCTCGGGACCGGCATCGAACGACCTCATCGGCACCGGCCTTTTGGCGGGCGCAACGGCCAACTACGACGGCAACACGCGTGGCGTCTACCGCAACGTACAGATGAAGAACTGCACCGTGTTGGGCGCAAAGAGCGTAGGAGGGCTTCTTGGCAGCTCGGGCCGTACCAGCCGAAGGACGGATAACGACGTGACCTATATGGTCAATTTCGGCTCCGGCACGCAGGCGCCCGCGAATCTCTGTGACTGCTCATACACTGGCCTTAGCGTCACGGGCGAGAAGTACGTTGGCGGCTATGTGGGTGCGATCGCCTCGCCGTGCGGCGTGTGGACAACCGCGGCCACAGGGGTATACGAGAAGACTATTGGCAAAAACTCGACCATAACCGCCACGGGTACAACACCCTACGTGGGCGGCGTGTTCGGTTATACCTCCAGTAACGTATCGGTGAACACCAAAATTGGCATCACGGAAGCCGTCGCATCGAGCACGGCAGTCATCTCTGGGGTAAATGTACTCGCCACCGGGTCGAACACCGATAAGTACATGGGCGCCGGCGGTGTGGTCGGAAGCGCCTATAGAGGCGTTATTTCTATAAGCAACGTGCGCATTGATGCCGGAGGCGATGCCAAGAGCGCCATCATCGGCGATGCCACCGGAACGAACAATAGCATCCGTAATGCGGGCGGCTTGATTGGCGAGGTCACGAGCAGTGGCAGCCCCAACACGTACTGGTTTGAGGACTGTAGCGTCGAGAATATCAACATTGCCGGCACCGACCAATGCTCGGGCGGACTTATCGGCTACTACTTCAGCAATGTGAACATAGCCTGCAACAATATCGCGATTGAGAGCGCCACGATCAAGGGCAGGTGGAGCGGCGGTCTACTTGGCGCGATTAACAGCGGTGCCGACGTCATCAACGTCACCAACACAAAGGTATCTAACACAACGTTTGGCGGAACCTCCAACGGCGGCATTGCGGGCGACGGACGCGGCCAGTTCCATCTGGTAAACGTGCTCATGGACAGCAATACCTACAAATTGGGCTCTAAGCAGGGCGTGCTCTTAGGCGAGGTTGACACAAACGGCTATAGCCTCTCCGCAGCGGGCGTGAACGTAAAGCTCGGCAACGGCAAGACCACGCGTGATCTGCCGCCGATGGTTTACACGACCAATGCGGCCGCCGTAAACATGAAGTCGTATATCGCGTTTGGTGACTATAACGACACACTGGAAGCACCTGACAAGGGGATCACGCTCTACGGCGCGGACAATACCGCCACCACGGCAGCGAGCCCGTATGTGACCACGAGCCCCGTAAGCACGCTGGCGGCGCGTGCCTCCGACAACGACACCACCGATCGCTACCTGTTTGGCGACGGCGCCACCATCGACACCGCGGCGACCGTCCAGAGCGAGGCAGGCACCGGTGTTGCCGATCGCTACACCTACACGAATATCGGCGGCATTAATGACAACGGCGCCTATCAAAATAAGTCGAGCTACGATGCCTCATCCGTGGCCAGTAAGTTCAATTCGAATAATGATACAAGCAGCAACCAAGCCACAGCGGATTTCCCCGTTTTGGTGATCTCTGGCAACGACAACACGACGGTCAAGAGCTATCTAAACATCGTCACGAACGGCGGCTTCTCCGATGCCTGCAGATTGAATAACGAGAATGGCACCAATCCGCACGTGACGGCCAAAGCAGAGGTTTTCCAACTCAAGGACGGTGTGTTCGTTAAAGACGGTGACGCGTCGAACAATCCCACGCTTCGCGTAGTGAACAATGGCAAGAACAATATGTCGTTTAGCCCAAGCTCCGATTGGGACAACGGCAAAGGTCGCTTTACGCTCCTGACCGTTACCTTTACCGAGGCGGGTCAGAGCTACAACGTTCAGGTGCCGATCATCGTTAAGCGCAAGCTCGAGATCGATTTCACTGCAACGTATGATTACGGCACTCAATTTAAAGAAAAAGACTACGCTAACCTTGGAAAAGATGCACACGTGCTTACGAGCTTTGGCGAGCCGATGACGGGTCTGCTTACCTGGACATACAATTCTGCCAATGGGAAGGAAGTCGACTTTGGCTGGGACAGCTATATGGCTGCTGGCGGCTCGATGAAGGGGCTCGGCAAGAGTATCCTCTTCAATGGTGCCGACGGAAGGTTGCCCCAGGGCACCCAGCTTACGCTCACCGATGCGAACGTTGATGGCAAGGCCGGTGGCAGAGAGTATCACTATACGGTGGGCGAAGGCGGAGCAACGAGCGTTTCCCTGAGCGGAAACGACGGCTTTAAGGATTCTGCGGGCAATCCATATCAGGAGCGATGGCTGAGCGAGATCTTGGGTGTGTCGGCCACGCAGGATGGCGCCGGCACATGGACCGTGTGTGATAACGAGGCAGAGGCGACCGCTAAAGCGAAACTCGATGGCAAGTGGACGCTGTTTAAGGTTGCGGGTGCTGACGTTCCCAGCAACAGTCGCTATACGCTAAAGGTACCCAAGGAGAAGGATACCGGCAGAGAGAAGCGTGCATCGGAGAGCGTCTACCTAGTTGTCAACGTGCCCAAGTCGGGCGACGGCGTGACGCAAGCTAGTATCAACGGTTTTACGGCTTCGTCTATTGACTCGAATTCTTCGGGTGGCCGCATATCTTGGAATCTGCATCATGTTTTACGCACCGATGGCAGCGACGATATTCAAAACAGTACGGCATCGACATACAGCATCTTGTCCAATTATGAGCAGAATGTAGTCGACAAAAAAGATGGGGCGTGCATTCCGGTTTCGAAGTCGGAGGACGGTGCCGCCTACGTTCTTTCTCTCGATGTCATGGATACGGTTACGTTTAGCCCGAGCCAATACTATACAGAGAGCGACCATCTGTTCTATCAGCTCGATACATCGCTGTGTCGCTATGGCGCCAACAACAACCTAATGGGAGTAAGCAGTTTCCCGAGCGGAACTTCGGCAATTGCGAAGTTCTATGTTGCCATCGGCAATCAGAACTACAGGTGGAGTGGCAGCGATTGGGAGCCGTATGACGCTTCGACGCCTGCGTTTACACAGATTGTGACGGATACGGGTGATGACTCACTGAGGCTCACGCTCGACCATGACCTTGCCGGAATCCGCAAGCGTGCAGCGGGCGGATCCTTTACCGTGCGTACGGTAGTGGAAGAGATTCGCCTTACGCCGGACGGCTGCAACAAGGTTATCTCCCTGTCCAAGCAGTCTGGCGAGGACGCCTGTACCAAGATGTCCTATACCGCCAAGCTTTCGACGCGTAAGGAAGGCCTTAATACCTCGAGCCTGACGCAGACGAAGCGCGGTAACGTCGGGTACTATCGCATGGACACGGGTGATACGACCATTACGCTTTCTGCGCCAGATAAGTCGCAGCTTGGCATTAACGTGGACGACCTGCGTCCGATCGCGAATGGCACGATTGGTCTGGGTGCCACGTATGAACTGGGTGGACTCAGCAACGCCGCCGAGGCAATTGCGAACGCAGACTCTGTTGTGTACACGCTCTCGCTTCAGCGCCGCGGAACCGACGGCACGTATGAGAGCGTAACGGATGATATCTCAAACTACGTAACAGTGACGGAGAGTAAGCTTGCCGCGGTCGCTCCCTCCGGTAGCACGATCACCTTCACTGACTCGAAGGAGAACGGCAAGTTCAAAACGAAGAACGGTAATACGACGTTTAGCCTGCCCTTTACCGTTAAGGTCAACACGCAGGTTGAACAGCGTGAGCAGTTCTACGCGAACTATCGCTTGGTGATGACAGCGAGCCTGGTTAAGGGTGACGTGGCGAGCGCAACGCCTCAATCGCCCGACTATGTGACCTATACGCTCACGAGGGTGAACCTCAACGGCATCGACCACTAGTTCCGAAGCCAACTGGCTTCGCAAAGGGGGCGGCAACCACCCGGTTGCCGCCCCTTTTCTTGTTCTCCTGGCCTGCTGCTGCCCCAGCTTCCCACCTAGCTTTCCAGCTTTCCACCTTAGGTGGTAAGTTAAGTGGAAAGCTGGAAAGCTAGGTGGAAAGCTGGAAAGTAAGTGGAAAGTTGACATGTAGGTGCGGGCTGAAGAGGGGTTAATAATTACACAAACCATACCAGCCAAACAAAAAGATACCAATCTGGTTGGTAAAACACCGTCAATGAGCCGCGAGCTAACTAGCTGCGTAAATAAAACCTAAAGAACTGTTGCAAATTAATGGCAAATGCCCAGATGCCGCCGTGCGATTTTCAATTAACTGTTACGCGCAAACAGCAAAATGCTACTATCTAACTTGCACGTAAGAAAGCAGATTAACGGTTAAGGCTAAGAAGTGGCAGGTATGTCGGAAGCAACTAGGACTCGCACGCATGCGCCCGAGGTTAGGCAGCGCGCCGTCGAGATCCTCCAAGAGGGGGTCGGTCATCGCGCCCTCGCCGCGGAGCTTGGCATTCCCCAGGCCACGGCTCGTCAGTGGGCCCGCGCGTATGCCGTAGGCGGTGCCGACGCCGTTCTCAACGCCGGTTCGCATCATCACACCTATTCGTACGAAGTTAAGCTCGCCGTGGTCAAGGACCGCTTGGAAAACGGCTTAACGGTTCGCGAGGCCATGATCAAGCACAAGATTCCCAGCGAGTCTTCGGTCAAGGCTTGGTGCCGCCAGTATCGCGAGAGCGGTGAGTCCGCGCTGGTTGATAAGCCGCGCGGTCGCAAGCCGCGCGTTAAAAAGGCGGAATAGCAAACGGGATGGTGCACCCACAGGGGCGCATTTTTCTTGCCGCCCCTCTGCTCCAATGCGGGCGTGCCCTTACCCCGTACGCCTAAAACTCCCCAGTTGACCGAAAACCCGCCGCCGCTACTCCTCAACTGAGCTATAACGTTAAACAATTGCAGCGTTTTTGCATGGGGGAGTGATGGTATGACGCTACTGTATTTCCTTACCCTGTTTCCGCTGGTACCGGCGCTGGGCATGCTGCTCGCGCGCGGTGACCGCGCCCGCGATGCGCTAGGGCTTGTAGGCTCTGGCATCATTATGGCGGTGACGGTTGTAGTCGCCGTCATGTTTTTTGGCACGGGCCCGCAGAGCTTCGAGGTTGCCCCCGGCGCCTCGCATGTGCTCTCGATCATCAGCTCCGTCATCGACGTGATCCTGTGCGCCGTCATCCTGTACAACGCGCGTAAATATAAGAGCACGCTCACCACGGTGCTCGGCGTGGTGCAGCTGGTGGGCTCGCTCACCTTTGCAGCTATGACGCTGCCCGCGACCGAAGCCGTCACGGCAACGCCACTCTACCTTGACTACATGAGCGTGATCATGGTCCTCGCCGTCGGCATCGTCGGCAGCCTAATCTGCGTGTATGCCTTGGGCTACATGAAGGACTTTCAGGCCCACGACGAGCACGAGGCTGCGCTGCGCGGGCAGACCGCGCCCGACCGTCGCCCGCAGTTCCTGGCGCTTATGTTCCTGTTCCTCTCGGCCATGTTCGTCATCGTGACGAGCGACAACCTTGAGTGGCTGTTCTGCGGCTGGGAAATCACCACCGTGTGCTCGTTCCTCATGATTGGCTACACGCGCACGCCCGAGGCCATCAAGAACGCCTTCACCCAGATCATCCTCAACATGTTGGGCGGTATCGCGTTTTTGGCCGGACTTATGTACCTGCACGTTAACGGCATGCCGCTGACCATTTCGGGCATGATCGAGCTTTCCGGCGCCGGAACCGCGCAATCCGCGCTGCTGGTGATGCCGGTCCTGTTGCTGTCGCTTGCCGCGCTCACCAAGGCCGCACAGATGCCGTTCCACACTTGGCTGTTGGGTGCCATGGTTGCCCCCACGCCCACGAGCGCCCTGCTGCACTCGTCCACCATGGTCAAAGCCGGCGTGTTCCTGATGGTCAAGCTCAGCCCGCTCTATGCCATCTATCCCGTGACCGGCTTTATGGTCACGAGTGTGGGTGCCATCACGTTTTTGCTCGCTGCCCTCATGGCCATCTCGCAGAGCAACGCCAAACGCGTGCTCGCGTACTCTACCATTTCCAACTTGGGCCTTATCAGCGCCTGCCTGGGCGTCGGCGCGCCCGAGGCCGTGTGGGCCGCGATCTTCCTGATCCTGTTCCATACGGTGGCAAAGTCGCTGCTGTTCCTGTGCGTGGGCACGGCCGAGCATCATATCGGCAGCCGCAATATCGAGGACATGGACGGTATGTTCAGCCGCATGCCGCACCTGACGCGCCTGATGATGCTGGGCATTATGGGCATGTTCGTGGCACCGTTTGGCATGCTCGTGTCCAAGTGGGGCGCCCTGGTGGCGTTTGCCCAGACCGGCAACGTGCTCATGATCATGGTGCTTGCCTTTGGCTCGGCCGCGACGTTCTTCTTCTGGGGCAAGTGGCTTGCCAAGCTTTCGGGCGTCGACCCCACGGCTCAAAACGTTGAGGTCAATGTCCATAAGACCGAATGGATGGCCCTCAACACCATCGCCGCGCTGCTGATTCTTTGCTGCGTGGCGTTCCCGCTCATCTCGAGCGGCCTGGTGTCGCCTTACTTGGCCATGGTGTTTGGCCGCGTGCCGTACGTTATTGGCAAGGACGCCATGTATCTGATGGTGGTTATCGTGGCTTTTATCGCCGTGGTGCTGCTGACGTCATTCCGCGTGAGCAACAAACCGCACGTCAACGTGTACCTTTCGGGCGTGGGAACCGACAAATATCGCCATTTCCGCGGCTCGATGGGACACGAGGTGAAGGCCGAAAAGCGCAATTGGTACTCGGAGGACGCCCTTGGCGAGAAGCGTATTGGCCCCGCGGGTAGCGTCGTATGCTGCAGCATTATCTTGTTTGCGCTGCTGTGTTGCGCATGGATTGGGCCCGAGCGGCTTGCCATGAGCGCGCCCTCGGTGCTGCGCGGCAAGTATTTTGAAGGCTCGGGCGTCGTGGGCATTTTTATTGGCACCGTGGCGTTTGCCTTGATTGCGCCGCTTGTGGGCGGCCTGATCGACGGCGTTGACCGCAAGCTGTCCGCCCGCATGCAGGGCCGCGTGGGCCCGCGCCTGCTGCAGCCCTTCTACGACGTTGCCAAGCTGCTGCGCAAGGCCCCCGCCAGCGTAAACACCATGGACGATACCTACATGGCGTGCGCGCTCATCTTTACCGTGGTGGGCGGCGGTATCTTTGTGTCGGGTTCCAACACGCTGTTGTGCGCCTTTATGGTTACGCTCGCCGCGATCTTTGTGGTGTTGGCGTCCGCCTCGACGCAAAGCCCGTTTGCCCAGGTTGGCGCCGACCGCGAGTTGCTGCAGGTTATGAGCTACGAGCCCGCCGTTCTGCTGATGAGCGTGGGCCTGTACCTTGCCACCGACAGCTTTGATTCCATCGCCGTGACGGGGCAGTCGGCCCCCATCATCGTGTACAGCGCGCCCATCTTCCTCGCGCTGCTCGCGGTACTTACCATCAAGCTGCGCAAGTCGCCGTTTGACCTTTCGTACTCGCATCACGCGCATCAGGAGATTGTCCAAGGCGTCGCCACCGAGATGAGCGGCGGCACGCTGGCCAAGATGACCCTTATGCACTGGTGCGAGACCGTGCTGTTTTTGATGTGGGTGGGCATGTTCTTTGTCTGGGACAACCCGGTGAGCTGGGTGGTCGCCCTGGTCGTGATGGCCGCGACGTACTTTGTCGAGGTGCTGATCGACAACACCTTCGCGCGCAGCACCTGGCGCAGCTGCTTTAAGCTCGGCTGGGGCGTGGCGCTGGTGTTTGGCCTGCTCAACCTTATGCCCATCCTCGTCGACGTGTTTATTTAGGAGGCGGCATCCATGGATCATAAAATGTCGCGCTCGCCGTGGGTTATTCATTACGACGGCTCGAGCTGCAACGGATGCGATATCGAGGTGCTGGCCTCGCTTACGCCGCTGTTCGATGCGGAGCGCTTTGGCGTGGTCAACACCGGCAACCCCAAGCATGCGGATATCTTTTTGGTGACGGGCTCGGTCAATGCCCAGAACCTGCCCGTCGTGCGCCAGATCTACAACCAGATGCTCGAGCCCAAGTGCGTGGTGGCCTGCGGTATCTGCGCGTGTTCGGGCGGCGTGTTCCGCGATGCCTATAACGTGATCGGCGGCGTGGACCGCGCAATTCCCGTGGACGTGTACGCGCCCGGATGTGCCATTCGTCCCGAGACGGTGATTGACGCCATTGTGGAGGCGTGCGGCATCCTGGATCAGAAGGAGGCCGTGATGCGTGCTGGCGGCGATCCGCTTACCGTGGGCGGCGCCGCAACCTGGGACGGTGGCGTTGAGCTGGGCGAGGACGGGTTTGTGGCCGCGGGGGCCGGGACTGATGGTGCCGGTGACGCGCCCGCCGCTGGCGACGCACCTGCTGGGACGCCCGCCGCACCCGCCGCTGCAAAGGAGGCCGAGTAATGCAAAAGGCTATCTATACCACCGTCGGGATCGACGAGCTCCTGTCGCATGTCCAGGCGCTCAAGGGTGTCAACGCGCGCTTTGTGCAAATGCATGCCGAGCGCAACGTCGACGACGGCTCGTATCGCCTGGTCTATACGTTTATCAACGTCCGCGCTGCGCAAGAGCAGATCGCGCGGGACGGAAACTATGCGATCGAGAACCTGGTGGTCGAGGGCATCGACCAGTACCAGGAGATTCCGTCCATCAGCTCGTACTATCCGGCGGTGTTTCCGTTTGAGAACGAGGCCCACGACCTGTTTGGTCTTGCCATTACCGACATGCAGATTGACTTTAGGGGCTTTTTCTACCAGGTCTCGACTGCCGAACCCATGAGCGTCATCACGCCCGAGGTGAAGGCTGCGCGCGAGAAGGCCATGAAAGTCCGCGCGGCCGCCGAGGCCAAGGCGCGCAAGGCCGCAGCCGAGAAGGCCGCCGCTGCCGCGGCTGCTGCGGGGGAGGGCGCTGCGGGGGAGGGCGCTGCCGCGGGCGCCGCTGCCCAGCCCGCTGCGGCGGCCGGCTCCGATGCTCAGCATGACGAGGCTGCCGCCAAGGCCGCGCTCAAGGCCGCCGAGCTGGAGGCGAAGCTCGCCGCCATGGATCCCGAGAAAGCGGCCAAGGTCCGCGCGGCGCTTGCCGCCAAGGCCGCCCGCGACAAGCAGAAAAAGGAGGCGTAAGGTCCATGGCTCATCGCTCCGTAATTCCGTTTGGCCCGCAGCACCCGGTGCTGCCCGAGCCGCTTCATCTGGACCTGGTGATCGAGGACGACCGCGTCATCGAGGCAATTCCGCAGATCGGCTTTGTGCACCGCGGACTCGAGAAGCTCACCGAAAAGCGCGATATGCATCAGTTTGGCTACATCGCCGAGCGCATCTGCGGCATCTGCGCCGTGGGCCATAGCTATGGCTATGCCAGCGCCTGCGAGCGCATGCTCGACATCGAGGTGCCCGGCCGTGTGCAGTATATCCGCACCATTCTGCACGAGCTCTCGCGTATTCACTCGCACCTGCTGTGGCTGGGCCTGCTCGCCGATGCCTTTGGTTTCGAGGCGCTGTTCTATCGTTCGTGGACCCTGCGCGAGCAGATTCTCAAGATCTTTGAGAGCACGTGCGGCGGGCGCGTGATTCTGTCGATTAACGAGATCGGCGGCCTAAAGCACGACATTGAGGACTCCGAGCTGGCGGGCATTGTCCAGACGCTCGATGCCATGCGTCCCGACTACGAGGCCCTGGTGCATACGTTTTTGGACGACGCCAGCTGTGGCGAGCGCCTGCATGGCGTGGGCGTGATCAGCAAGAAGGACGCGCTGGATCTGTCGATGGTCGGCCCGTTTGGGCGCGCCTCGGGCGTGGACTACGACGTGCGCATGTTTGGCGACGGTGCCTATGCGGACCTGGCTGCATTTGAGCCCATCATTGCCACCGACGGCGACTGCTATGCCCGCTGTCAGGTGCGTTGCACCGAGGTTACGCAGGCCATGGACATCATTAAGGAGCTTGTGGGCAAGATCCCGCACGACGGCATCGGCGGGCGCACCAAGCTTACGCCGGCCGATGGCGCGCGCGGCGAGGTCGTGATTGAGCAGCCGCGCGGCGAGGCGTACTACTATGTACGCGGCAACGGCACTAAGAACCTGGACCGCTTCCGCGTGCGCACGCCGACGTCGCAGAACCTGGCGGGTCTGACACATGCGCTGCAGGGCGTGCTCCTTGCCAACGTGCCCATGATTATCCTGACAATCGACCCCTGCATTAGCTGCACGGAAAGGTAGGCGCGGCATGAGTTTACTGACATTTGCCAAGACGGCCTTGGGTTCTATGGTCAAGCAGCCGGTAACGGTGTGCTACCCGCAGGAGGAGCTGGCGGCGCCCGAGCGCTTGCGCGGGCATATCGTCAATGACATGGACGTGTGCATCTGCTGCGGCATGTGTGCTCGCCGCTGCCCGGCGGGTGCGCTTGCGGTCGATCGCAAGGGCGGAACGTGGTCGATTGATCCGTACGCCTGCGTGGTGTGCGGCGAGTGCATCGAGAGCTGCCCCAAGCACTGCCTGACTATGGACACCGCCCGTACTCCGGTTGCGGCGGACAAGACTCCCACGGTAGAAACTAAGCCGGAATAACGCGTAGACGGGCCGGCGGGGCAAAATTGCCCCGCCGGCCCCGCGCTTGAACGCGCGGCTGGGCCGCCGCTAACAAAACCATGCCGGATTACGGGGCTGGATGGCGAACCTCCGACCATATAGAAAATCGCAAAAACAAAACCGCAGGTAGATAGCCTGCCGTTTTTCAAAAAATGAAGGTATGGATGAGGGCCCCGACTTTAGCTCCGTAATCCGGCATAGTTTTGAAATGGCACCATATCCGTGACAGCTCTTGATCTCCCATGGACGGAGGAAAGCGGATCATTTTTGCCTTGCGAAGGCTGCCGCGTGATCCGTCTGCCACGAAATGGGCCCATCTACTATGTTTAGGCGGCAGCCCTCGACCACGGCAAGCAATGCGAAATGAAAACCGCAGGTAGAACGCCTGCGGTTTTTCATGAAACGCGGCTATGGTCAGGGGTATCGGGTCAAACGTAGTAGATGGGCCCATTTCGTGGCGGGCGCCGTCAGCCGATCTCCGCGGGCGGAAGAAAGCAGATCATTTTGGTCTCGCAAGGCTTGCGGAGGCACTCGCGCAGGGCCGCCCGAACAAAACTATGCCGGTTTACTACGATGAACTCGACATTCCCGACCATGACTGCATTTTTCTAAATATCGCAAGCGTTCTACCTGCGGTTTTGGAAGCGTGCAATTTGCCGTGGTCGAAGGTGGGCGATTCATCGTAGTAAACCGGCATAGTTTTGAAATGGCATTAAATCGATAGCAGCCATTTTGCTATGCCGGGGTGGTCGGTTGTTGGGCAATTACCCTCGCAGGTAGGCGATGGCGATCTGCGTGCGGTTGCGTAGGCCCATTTTGGCAAGGATCGAGCTGATGTGGTTGCGTACGGTGCCTTCGCCCATGTAAGCGGCGGCGGCAATCTCCTTGTTATCGAGGCCGCGGGCGATGAGCTCGGCGACTTCGAACTCACGGTCGGTCAGGCTGGCAAAGGCGGCGGGTCGGCGAGGCGTGCTGGCATCGGCGCCTGTCCCGTCAAAATCGATGTCCTCGATCGCCTTGCCCTCGAGCACGCGTTTGCCGTCCATGACCTGCGCCAGTGCCGGTGGAATGGCGGCGACATCGGTTTTGATCAGGTAGCCGCGGGCGCCCAGTTTGAGCGCCGACACAATGTACTCGTCATCCGAGAATGTTGTCAGAAACACCACGCGCGCCGCAGGGTCGCGCTCGAGGATCTCGCGTGCCGCCGAAAGGCCGTCGCGCCCCGGCATCTGGATGTCGAGTAGCGCGATATCGGGCGCGTGCTCGGCGTAGAGCGCGACCGCGTCGTCGCCATTGGCGCCGGTACCCACCACCTCGATCTGCGGCTGTGCGCCCAGGATAATCTTGAGCGAATCGACCACCAAACGGTCGTCGTCGACAACTATGAGCCTCATCGGGCCTCATCTCCTTGCTGTTTGGGAACGGTGGCAAACACACGCCAGCCGCCGGCGCCGGCGCGCGGGCCGGCGGTGAAGGTGCCGCCAAGCGCCTCGACGCGCTCGCGCATGGAGCCGAGCCCCATGCCCTCGGCGATGCCGCGACCGCCCGTCTGGGTCCCGCCCGTGCCATCGTCGGTAACGATGAGCTGGTAAAACGATGGATGCTCCAAGCATCGCACAACAACGTTTTGCGCGCGGGCGTGGCGCATGGTGTTGGAGAGCGCCTCGCGCAGGACCGCCGCAAAGCAGTTGGTGATGTTGGCGGGCGCATGCTCGGCCAAAACCTCAAGCTCAATCTGCGGGCCGCCGTCCGAGCGCGCGCCTTCAACGATGCGTTCGAGCTGCACGGAAAGGTCGACGGCGTTGTCGTTGAGCGCGTGGACGCTGGCGCGCACGAGCTGGAGCGCCTCGTCAACGGTGTATTTGACGTCGGCGAAATCGGCGGCGACGCCGGGCTCGTCGGCGTGCACGACGCGCAGGGCCTCGGTCTGCAGCGAGGCACGCGTGAGCTGGTGCCCGACATTATCGTGGATCTCGCGCGCGATGCGGGCGCGTTCGGCGAGCGTCGCGAGCTCGACTTCGTAGTCCTGGCGGTCGGCAAGGTCGCGGTTGCGCGCCTCGAGCGCGAGGGCTCGTTCCTGCAGCTCGTCTCGGGTACGGCGCATGCGCTGCTGCTCGCGCTCTAACTGGGCGGTACGTAGCGATAGCAAGGTGGCGGCAACCGAAAGGATGGCGGTCAGCAGGAGCGTTCGGGCGGTGAGCGCGTCGGTGCGAAGGTCCGCGACGAGCGCAAAGACAAAGACGACGCCAATGCCCAGCGCGATCCAGGCGTGCTCACGGCGCACGCGCCGCGCGATGTCATAGAGGGCGAGAGGCGCAAACGGCACAAACGGCGGCACGAAGACAGCCGCGATGACGTAAACGTAGCTCGCGGCCTCGCTCGCACGGCGGGCGCGGTTCCCCCGTGCGACCTCGGCTAGCGAGGTGGCAATAACGCCAAGGCAAAACGCCGCGACCAGGTGAGCGTTCACAGCAAGACCCATGGCGGCCGCAATACAGCACGCCAGCACGATCAATTTGTCGAAAAGCCTGTTCATACGGGTATTGTACGCGAAGCCGCGCATGGTGGAGGGGCCGCCTGCGCAACCGTGACATTCCTCCCGCGTGGCAAAGCGGGGGCGTCGGCAGGCCGCACGACCAAGACCCTCGCACTCGTGACAAAGCTCACTGGCGCGCGCCGCCCGCTCCTGCGATGATGCAATCGTACCGGGCCACGACCAACAGAAGGGCCGCCTCATGACAGACATCGTCCACGTCGAAAACCTCGTTAAGCGCTACGACGACCTTATTGCGCTCGACCACTTTAACCTGAGTATCGCCCCCGGCGAGATCTTTGGCCTGCTGGGCCCCAACGGCTCGGGCAAGACCACGTCCATCAACTGCATCCTGCAGCTGCTCGCCTACGACAAAGGCACCATCGAGCTGTTCGGCGAGCGCATGACGCCCGCCCGCTACGACCTCAAGCGCCGCATCGGTGTGGTGCCGCAGCAGGTGGCGGTGTTCGACGAGCTCACCGTGCGCGAGAACATCGACTATTTCTGCAGTCTCTACGTCAACGACCGCAAGCGCCGCCGCGCGCTGGTGGACGAGGCGATCGACTTTGTCGGCCTGGGCGACTTTACCAAGTTCCGCCCCGGCAAGCTCTCGGGCGGCCTGGCGCGCCGGCTCAACATTGCCTGTGGCATCGCGCACAAGCCCGAGCTCATCTTTTTTGACGAACCCACGGTGGCGGTCGACCCGCAAAGCCGCAACGCCATCCTGGAGGGCATCTGCCGCCTGCGCGACGAGGGCGCCACGGTGGTGTATACCAGCCATTACATGGAGGAAGTCGAGCAGATCTGCAGCCGCATCATGATCATGGACGGTGGGCGCGTGCTGGCGCAGGGCACTAACGACGAGCTCAAGCGCATGATTCAGATGGGCGAGAAGATTGTAATCGAGGTCGGCGAGGTTCCGAGTGCGGCGCTCGGTGCCGTCGCAAGCCTGCCGCACGTTCTGGACCTTTCGGCAACGGCGGGACAGCTCACGTTTTCGTGCGAAGCGAGCCCGCACAACCTGACGGACATTCTCGATGCGCTGCGCTCGCATGACGTGCCGCTCGGCCGCATCTATTCCGAACCGCCGACCCTCAACGACGTGTTCCTCGAGATCACCGGCCGCGAGCTGCGCGACTAGGGGGCGGCCATGTTCAACACCATCATCACCACAGTCAAGACGTTGCTGCGCCGGCCGAGCACGTGGGTCTGGGGCGCTCTCTTTCCTATCGCGCTTTCCACGATGTTCATGTTTATGTTTGCGAACCTCAGCTCCGACGGCACGGTCGACCCGGTGCCGGTTGCCGTCGTGGCGGACGAGGCCTGGGATGCCTCGACCTTTAAGGATGTGGCAGCTTCGCTTGCCAAGGCAGGCGACGATCAGCTGCTCGATGTGAGCGAGTACGAAGACTTGGCTGCCGCGCGCAAAGCGCTCAAGGCCGGCGAGGTCGCGGGCATCTATACGGTTGATGCCGCGGGCACGCCCAGGCTCACGCTGCTATCGAGTTACGACAGCTCGCGCGTCTCGTCGGTGCTTACCGACCGCAGCATCCTTGAAACGGTGGCAAGCTCGTATACGCAAAATGCCGAGCTCATGTCCCAGATTGCCCAGGACAACCCGGCGGCGCTCGCCGATCCGGCGGCGGTTGCGCGCGCCCTGTCGCTCGAGGGCGGAACCCGCCGCGTGAGCCTGACTCGTGCCACGCCCGATGGCACGGTCATCTACTATTACGCGCTTTTTGGCCTGGTCGCGATGATGTCTGCCGAGTTTGCCGCCTTGAGCGTCGTCGATTTGCAGCCCAATCTGTCCGGCCTCGGCGCGCGCCGCTGCGTGGGCGGTCTTTCCAAGACGGCGTCGCTGGCCGGCATTTTTGTCGGCTCGTGGCTGGTTTCCTTTGCATCGATGGCGGTTGCGATCGGCTACGTGCGCCTGGTCGTGGGCGTCGACTTTGGCGGGCGCGAGGGGTTGTGCCTGCTGGGCGGGGCTGCATCCGCGCTTGCCGCCACGGGCCTGGGGCTTTTTGTGGGCACGCTTCCCGTTAAGGGCGGCAAGGCATCCAAGTCGGGCATCCTCACGGGCTTTGCCACCACGTGCGCCCTGTTCGCCGGCCTCTACGGCGAGCCGGCGATGGCGCTTGCCGACGACGTCGCCCGCGCTTGTCCGGTCGAGTGCTGGCTCAACCCCGTCAAGCTCATCTGCGACATGTTCAATCGCCTGTATTTCTTTGAGGACCTGGGGCCCTTCGCCGTCCGCGTCGGCGCGCTCGTCCTGATGGCCCTGGTGTTTGTCGCCGCCGCTACGCTGATCTTTGGAAGGAGCCGCTATGAGCACCTTTAAGACCGCGCTTCGCATGGCGCTGGCGCATCCGTTCTACCTGCTCATCTATACGGTGTTCATCTCGCTCATGGGCGTATTCATCGCGGCTTCGGTGAGCTGGAACTCGTCGCAGCTTACCGAGTACAAGCCCTACGACACCAACGTGATCGTGGTCGACCGCGACAATAGCGACCTTTCGCGGGCGCTTACCAAGCACCTGGGCTCACGCTTTGACCTGGTCACGGGCGTCGGCGACGACACATACGACCTTGCCGACGCGCTCTCCAAGAGCAACAGCGCCAAGGGCAGTGCCGATTGCGTGTTCTTTATCCCGGAGGGGTTTGAGGACGATCTTGTTGCAGCCGCCCGTGCGGGGGAGGCCCTGCCCAAGCTCGACGTGACCTATGGTTCCGGCACCATGGCGGCGGCGCTTTCGTCCGCCGAGGCCTCGCGCTGGATCTCGCTCGCGGGCGCTGCGGCGGCGCTTGAACCCGCTGCCTCCAACGGTGACGTCGCACGGGCCGCCGAGCACGCGGCCGCAAAGCGCGCGGAGGTCCAGATCGAGCAGGTCAAGGTCGACTCGACTGCTGCTACCACGCTCGAGTCGTACTTCAACTTTGGCGCGTACGCGATCATCTCGTCGGTCATCGTGTCGGTGGGATTGGTGTTCTCGGGCATGAACGAGCCCGAGCGCGTGCGCCGCATGGATGCCAGCCCGGTCTCTGAGCGCCAGCGTTCGCTCGCTGTGTTCGCGGCCGCCGCCGTGCTCACCGTCTGCATCTGGCTCGTGTCGAGCATGATGGGCGTCGTGGGCTTTGCCAGCGCGGTTGCCGAGGTCGGCGTGGGTCGCGTGTGCCTGGCGCTGGCGGCAACGTTTGCCCTGGCGTGCACGCCGCTGGCTGTTGGCTTTACGCTGTCGAGCCTGGGCGCGCGTGAGGAGCTGCTCAACGGTGTGGGCAACCTGCTCGGCATGCTCATGACGTTTTTGGGCGGCGCCTGGATGCCGCTTTCGATGATGGGCTCGGCCGTGCAGACCGTGGCGCATTTTGTGCCGACGTTTTGGGTGAACGACGCGATCGGCAAGGCGCTCGCCGCGGACCTGACGTCCACCGTGCTGGGCGACATCGCCTGCGATCTGGGCGTCACGGTGCTCTTCGCCGCCGCCATCGCCGCCGTAGGCCTAGCCCTCGCACGCGCCAAATCCCACGCCTAGCTACCTGGTCATCGGGGACGTTCTTAAACGACTGGTCGCTGGGGACAGTCTTTGCCGATTCGCCGGCTCGCCGGCCGGGCTGGCAAGGACTGTCCCAATATGTCGGCACTTGGGGACGTTCCTTTCCTGCCGGCACTCATTGGGGACAGACTTAAATGAGCGATTTCACTCATTTAAGTCTGTCCCCAATGAGTAGGTTGGAAAAAAGCCGCGCACGTCGCTTAAAAATAGTTCGCCCAGGTTTACTATTACCCTAGAAAAGTAGCAGAAGGCTAACAACGGGGGATAACATGGCGACAAAGCAAGCCTACGTCCAGGTCAACGGGCTCAAGAAACACTACGGCGACGGCGATGCGCGCCTGACGGTGCTCGACGGTATCGATACGTCCATCAACCGCGGTGAGATCTGCGTCATGCTGGGGCCCTCGGGCTCGGGTAAATCGACGTTCCTCAATCTTATCGGCGGCCTGGAGGATGCCGACGGCGGCTCCATCATGGTGGACGGCTGCGATCTCACGGTGCTCAAGCCTGCCGACCTGGGCGAGTACCGCCGCCGCGAGCTGGGTTTTGTCTTCCAGTTCTACAACCTGGTGCCCGACCTTACCATCAAGGAAAACATAGAGGTCACGGCGCACCTATCCAAAAGCCCGCTCGACGTCGACGATCTGCTGCGTTCGCTGGGCCTCTACGAGCACCGCAACAAGTTCCCGCGTCAGGTTTCGGGTGGCCAGCAGCAGCGCTGCGCCATCGGCCGTGCGCTCGTCAAAAACCCGGGCCTCTTGCTCTGCGACGAGCCCACGGGCGCGCTTGACTACAAGACGTCCAAGGAAATCTTGCAGCTCATGGAGGATGTCAACCGCACCTACGGCTGCACCATCATCATCGTCACCCACAATGCCGCCATCGCGCGCATGGCCAATCGCGTGCTGCGCCTGCGCGACGGGCGCATCGTCGAGGATGAACTCAACGAGTCGCCCGTCGCGGCCGCCGAGCTTGATTGGTAGGCGGCGCCATGACACCTCTCGCAAAGCGACTCCCGCGCGAGCTGCGCCGCAATATCGGCAAGTACCTGGGCATCTTTTTGCTTATGTGCGGAAGCATCGCCCTTACCTCGGGCTTTTTGCTCGCAGCGCATTCCATCGGTTGCCTTATCGACGACATGCGCGATGCGTACACGATTGAGGACGGCCGCGTGACCACCTCCTTCGAGGCTACCGGCAATCAACTCAAGGCCGCCGAGGATGCAGCCGGCGACGTCGGCGGTGTCACGCTCTACAAGAATTTCTCCATCGACGCCATCATCAAAAAGACCGCCGGCGACGACGGCACCAAGCGCACCCTGCGCACCTACGCGCATCGCACCAAGGTCGACATTGCGTCCTACTGCGAAGGCAAGCAGCCAAAGGCGGACGACGAGGTGGCCATAGACCGCGTCTTTGCCACCAATAACGACCTCGCCATCGGCGATAAGGTCGAGCTCGAGGGGCGCACCTACACCATCTGCGGCATCATGACGCAGCCCGATAGCCAGGCGCTGTTCCTCAACAATTCGGACTTTACGGTGAACACCATTACCTATGGTGTCGCCGAGGTCACCGACGCCGGCTTTGCCGCGCTCGAGGATGCCGGCGGCGCGCCTGCCTACACCTACTCCTTCACCTTTGCCGATCGCGACCTCCCCACCGCGGATCGCATCGATGCGGAGCAGGATATGGTCGAGGCGCTGACCGATGCCGATGCGCGCGTGGACGATCTGATCGATGCCGATTCCAATCAGGGCATTGGCTATGCGCGCGACGACGTGGACGGCGACTCCATGATGTGGATGACGTTGCTCGACATCATCATCGTGATCATGGCATTTGTCTTTGTGGTGCTCACTGACGCCACCATCGAGGAAGAGAGCGCCATCATCGGCACGCTGCTCGCCAGCGGCTATCGTCGTCGCGAGATCGTGCTTCACTACCTGGCGCTTCCCGCCATCGTGGGCGTGGTCGCGGCGCTTTTGGGCACCGCGCTCGGCGTCGCGTTCTTTACCGAGCCCATGCGCAGCCTCTATTACGGTTCGTACAGCCTGCCGCCCTTCCAGGTGTACTGGAGCTGGGAGATCTTTGTGAAGTGCGCCGTGGTTCCCGCCGTCGCGCTCATCCTCATAACGCTGGTGGGCCTGCTTCGCAAAATGGGCAAGACGCCGTTGCAGTTCCTTCGTCACGAGGCGAGTGGCAAATCGGGCACCAAGCGCGGCCTGCAGCTGCCGGAGCGCATGGGTTTTGTTTCCCGCTTCCGCCTGCGTATCTTCCTGCGCAATCTGGGCAACTTCGCCACGCTCTTCGTGGGCATCGCGTTTGGGTCGCTGCTTTTGCTCTTTGGCCTGGCGATTCTGCCCACGATGACGCACTACGCGGACAACCTCGAGACGAGCCTGGTCGCCGAGCACCAGTACACACTCAAGGCTCCGCTAGAGCTCGAGGGCACTGCCGAGGAGCGCGAGCAGTGGTCGGCGCTCGAGCGCTTGCAGTCGGTTGACGGCGCGCTGCTTTCTGCCGCCCAGGATGCCGATGACGAGCTTGACGATGCGGCCGATGAGGCGCAGACGGCAGCCGATGCCGCGACCGCATCTCCGTCTGCCGAGAGCCTGACCGCGGCACAGGACGCGCTCGCAAGCGTTCAGGACAAGAAGGATGCGCTCTATGCGCGCCTCGACGACCTGGCCGATGCCCTTGGCTGCGACCGCGACGGGGCTATCGACCTGATCGACAAGGCCTCTAAGATCGACACTGGCAACGACGATATCCATCCGGTCAATACGACCGACAACGGCGCGGGCGCAATCGCGCAGGCCGAGAAATATGCCGTTTACCAGCTGCAATACAATCGCGGCGATGGAAATGGGCAGGAGACGATTTCCGTCTACGGCATCTCGCCCGATTCGCGCTACTGGAAGGGCCTCAACGTCGGCGACGGACGCGTCGCCTTTGGCGGCGGTCTACTCGACAAGTTTGGCTGGAGCGAGGGCCAGAAGGTCGAGCTTCGCGACAAGTACGAGGCTCGGGATTATTCCCTTGAGTACGCGGGTAAGGACTGCGTTTGGGGCTCCAAGTCGGATATGAATATCTATATGAGTATCGACGACTTTAACGAGCTGTTCGACAACGACGCCGCCTACTTTAACGGCTATGTGAGCGACGAGAAGCTCGACCTCGACGCGCGCTACTTTGCCGGCGACACCACGCCCGACGACATGCGCGCCGTGGGTGACCAGTTCATCGGCATGATGAGCGACATGATCGGCATGATGGTCGGGCTCGCGGTGTTTATCTTCCTGCTGTTTATGTACCTACTGACCAAGGCGGTGATCGACCACAGCGCCCGTTCGATCAGCTACATGAAAGTTTTTGGCTATCGCGATAGCGAGATCTCGCATCTGTACATCCGCTCGATCACGCTGTGCGTGGCGGCGTCGCTCGTGCTGAGCCTGCCGTTGATTATCTGCTCGCTTACGGCTATTTTCCGCTCCATGTTGCTCGCCTATAACGGCAATATCGAGATTTATGTGCCAAGCTGGTCCATGGCGGCATGCGTGGGCATCGGCTTTGCAACGTACCTGGTCGTTGCGTTGCTGCACATGCGCTCGATCAAGCGCGTCAGCCTGGCCGAAGCCCTCAAAGTTCAAGAGTAGTCATTGGGGACGTTCCTAAACGACTAGTCATCGGGGACAGTCTTTGCCGATCTGCCCGCTCGCCGGCCGGGCTGACAAGGGCTGTCCCTGGCGGCACTCATTTAAGTCTGTCCCCAATGAGTGGCCAGGTGCGGCGCTTGACTTCAACCCCGCTTTAACGGGTACCATCCTCTATGTCTGTAACGCCATATAGACCGAGGGGAAATATCTATGACCGCAACTGCACCCGTCGCACCAGCAAAGGTGTACTTCACCAACCTGCGCACGCATGCTCGCGAGAGCCAGCTCGACAAGCTTAAGCGCCTCATCCGTCGCGCCGGCATTGAGCAGATCGACTTTGAGAACAAGTTCGTCGCCATCAAGATTCACTTTGGCGAGCTGGGCAACCTGAGCTTTTTGCGCCCCAACTATGCCCGCGCCGTCGCGGATGTCGTCAAGGAGCTGGGCGGCAAGCCCTTCCTCACCGACTGCAACACGCTCTACGTCGGTAGCCGCAAAAACGCGCTCGAGCACATCGACACTGCCTACCAGAACGGCTTTACCCCGTACGCCACGGGCTGCCAGGTCATCATCGCCGACGGCCTCAAGGGCACCGACGAGGCGCTCGTCCCGGTCGAGGGCGGTGAGTACGTGCGCGAGGCAAAGATCGGCCAGGCGCTCATGGATGCCGACATCGTGATCAGCCTTACGCACTTTAAGGGTCATGAGCAGGCCGGCTTTGGCGGCGCCATGAAGAACCTGGGTATGGGTGGCGGTAGCCGCGCCGGCAAGATGGAGCAGCATGCCGCCGGCAAGCCGAACGTCGCGACCGAGCACTGCATTGGTTGCCGTGCCTGCGAAAGGATCTGCGCGCACAACGCTATCTCGTTTGACGACACCCGCGAGCGCGAGCTTGCCAACGGCAATACCCGCACGGTCCACGTGGCTGCTATCGACCACGATCGCTGTGTGGGCTGCGGCCGCTGCATTGCGGCGTGCAACCAGGACTGCATCAAGCCCGACTATGACGCCGCGGCCGACGTACTCAACTACAAGATCGCCGAGTATACGAAGGCCGTTGTCCAGGATCGCCCCAGCTTCCATATCTCGCTCGCCATGGACATCAGCCCCAACTGCGACTGCCATCCCGAGAATGACACGCCCATCGTCAACGACATCGGCATGTTCGCGAGCTTCGACCCGGTCGCCATCGACCAGGCCTGCGCCGATGCCGTCATGGCATCCGAGCCGCTGCCTAACACCGAGCTTACCGACAGCGCGGCCAAGATGGAGCATAACCACGAGCATTTGGAGGGCGAGCAGGCGCGCGACCCCTTCTGCATCACGCATCCCGACACCGACTGGCGCGCGTGCATCGCGCATGCCGAGAAGATCGGCCTGGGCACGAGCAAGTACGAGCTCATCGAGGTCAAGTAGCACCTAGCTATTGGACAAAACAAGCGCATTCGTGGCGCAATTCAAGCAAAAACCGCCCGCGAGCACAGCGCTCGCGGGCGGTTTTCCGGAAGTATGCGGCAAATTTCGAGACCGCCGAGCACACGACGTTTTTTGGCAACAAAACCCCTGATAAATTGTTGATAAAACTGCGGTCTGGTCGGCAGTTCCAGATTTTGCTGCATACTTTCGAAAATAGGGGTCAGATAAAGCCCCGGACGTTGCTTTTTGCCTAAAAATTCTTGTCGAGGAAGCTGTCGACCGTGTTCCAGTAGAGCTCGGGGTCGACTTGCGCGCTCTTGGCATGGGTGGCGCCGTGGATAGTGAGCTTTTGCTTGACCTTGCTGGCGCACGCCTCGTAGTTTTGGTCGAGCATGCTGTACGGTACAAAGGTGTCTTGGTCACCGTGGATAAAAAGCATGGGAACCGTCGCGCGCTTGAGCTGTTCCACGCTGCTCGCCTTATGAAAGTCGTAGCCTGCGCGCACGTTGCATACCAGGTTGGCCACATCGAGCAAGGGAAAACTGGGCAGGCCGAACACGTCCTTGAGCTGCAGGGAAAACTCGTCCCAGACGCTCGTATAGCCGCAATCCTCGATGATGCACGTGACATTAGACGGCAACGATTCCCCCGCGACGTTCATGGCCGTCGCCGCGCCCATCGATTCGCCAAAGACCAGGATGCGCGCTTCGGGATCGGCCTGAACGATTCGCCCAATCCATGCAACGACATCGAGCCGCTCGGGCCAGCCCATGCCGACATAGTCGCCGCCGGAGCGCTCGTGGGCGCGGGCGGCGGGTGCGAGTACGTTCATGCCGCGGTCGTGGAATCGTTTGACGTATCGGGCCATGCCGATGGGCTCATCGGTGTATCCGTGTAGGCAGATAGCGTAATTGTGCGTGCTCTCTGGGGCGGCAAAATACCAAGCGGCAAGTTCGGTTCCGTCATCTGCGGTGAGGCTGCTGCTCTCGCGGTTCTCTTTAAACCATGCCCGTGCCTCGGTTCCCTCGGCATCCGGCTGCTCACTTTCTTTGTCGTCCTTGCCGTCCTGCATCATCTTCATGGTGTATGGCGCGCGGGGATTCAGCGCGAAGTCAAACAGAAAGTTGCCGGCAAATCCGAGCAGCGCAATGACAACCACCAGTGCAACGATGCCGGCTATCTTGAGCTTTCGATGGGAATGTGCGTTTTGAGCCATGCGGTATTCTCCTATAAGATGTTAATGCATCAACATTTAATGCAAGCGCATTATGGACGTTCGCCGTTGATGCGTCAACAGGCAAAGAATGGGTAAACAAAGGGTCACGTATGGTGCAAATTTCGCACGCACCCAGACGCTTTGATATAGTGTTGAGAACTCTTTACGTTGGAGGATGTAACCGGCATGTCCGATTCGAGCGACAGTTCCAAGCCGCGACCCAAGGCCGCGGCCGTTCCGCACTACACGGTGGGCGAGGAGATCATGAACTCCGTCACCCATGGTGTCGGCTGCTTGCTGGGTATCGCGGGTCTGGTGCTCCTGATCGTATTCGCTGCACTGCGCGGCGGTGGCCCGGCCCACATGGCCGCGGCAATCGTCTACGGCGCCAGTATTATTCTCGAATACCTAGCCTCCACGCTCTACCATGCGATTCAACCCGCGCGCGCCAAGCGCGTGTTCCGCATCATCGACCACAGCTGCATCTACCTGCTCATAGCCGGCAGCTATACGCCGTTTTGCCTCATCACGCTCGCAAACGACGGCGGCGCCGTGCTGTTCTTTGCCGTATGGGCCATCGCCATTATCGGCATCGCCCTCGAGTGCTTTTTGCGCGAGCGCCAGCCGCATTGGGTAAGCGGCCTGGTCTATCTGCTGATGGGCTGGCTCGTTGTCTTTAAGCTGCCCGAGCTCGTGTCGCTGCTCAACCCCGTGGCACTTGCCCTGCTCGCCGTCGGCGGCGTGTGCTATACCGTGGGCGTGCCGTTCTATATCGCCAAAAACGTGCGCTATCTTCACAGCGTGTTTCACCTGTGGGTACTCGCCGGCAGCATCTTCCAGTTCATGGCGGTGATCCTCTTCGTAATCTAGCGACCACGCCTGCGCGCCCGCGTCCTCGTTTGGGCGCCGGCGCCATTGCCGTATCCGCCGTCAACGTTTTATCCGACGTCCCGAATCTTGGAGGTTCGAGAAACTCCCGATGGACATAACCATCTCCCTTATCACTACCCTCGTTTTGACCCTCATCAACGGCTACTTTTCTATGTCCGAGATGGCGCTCACCACGGCCAAGCGCGCCGTGCTGGAGCATGAGGCCGAGGAAGGCGACAAGCGCGCCGAGCGTGCCATTAAGCTGGCTGCCGACTCCGACCAGCTGCTCGCCACCATCCAGGTCGCCATCACGCTCGTGGGCTTCGCCTCGTCCGCCGTTGCCTCGACGAGCCTGTCCGACCCGCTCGCCACGTGGCTCATGAGCTTTGGCATCGCGCCGCTCTCCGCCATCGCGCGCGGCCTGGCGCCGGTCATCATCACCGTCGCGGTCGCCTTCGTGTCCATCGTGATCGGCGAGCTCGTCCCCAAGCGCATCGGCCTGGCCAATGCCGAGGGCGTGTCCAAGCAGGTCGTGGGACCGTTGTCGTTTTTCCAAAAGATCGCCCGTCCGCTCGTGTGGCTGACTGGCGCTTGCTCCGATGGCCTGGCCCGCATCCTGCGCATCAAGAGTGCCGACGACCGTCAGAACGTCTCGGAAGAAGAGATCAAGTACATGGTCTCGGAGCAGGACGACCTGCTCGACGAGGAAAAGCGTATGATCCACGAGATCTTTGACCTGGGCGACACCGTTGCCCGCGAGGTCATGGTGCCGCGCGTGGACACCACCATGTGCGAGGACGACGAGACGGTCGCCGACGTGTTGTCCACCATGCGCCAGACCGGCTTCAGCCGCATCCCCGTCTATCACGAGGACCCCGACAACGTCGCGGGCATCGCGCACATCAAGGACCTGATCCAGCCCGCGCTCGACGGCAAGGGCGACCAGCCCATCGCCGGCTTTTTGCGCGACGCCACCTTTGTGCCCGACACCAAGGACATCCTGCCGCTGCTGTCCGAGATGCAGACCTCGCACGACCAGATCGTGGTGGTCGTGGACGAGTACGGCGGCACGGCCGGCATCATCACCATCGAGGACATCGTCGAGGAGATCGTCGGCGAGATCGAGGACGAGTTCGACCCCGACAACAAGTATCTCACGCGCCTTTCGCGCCGCGAGTGGCTCGTCGATGGGCGTTTTTCGTGCGATGACGCGATTGAGCTTGGTTGGCCGCTCGAGGAAAGCGATGATTATGAGACCATCGCCGGCTGGATCTTGGAGCTTTGCGACTCGGTGCCCGACATCGGAGAGGTGTTTGAGGTCGCGGGGTACAAGTTTAAAGTGCAGTCGATGCGTGGCCAGCGCATCTCGCTCATTCGCGTGATCGCTCCGGCCGAAACCGATAAGAAGGATTCCGAGTCTTCGGTAGACGAGCCGACGACGTCGGGTGCGGGTTCCGCGAATCCGCACGACGGCGACGAGTAGGACAAGGAAGAGTAGGGGAGAGTTATGGCAGGCCTGTTCAACATCCTTAAGGTCACCGTCAGCGAGGACAAGATCTGCGCGCACGTGCTGGTGAACCCTGGCATGCCGCTCATGACCTCGGAGGACATTGAGGCCACGGCGCGCGTGTACTACCTGGTGCCGGCGATTGCCAAGCACCTGTGCCTGGGCGATTCCGGCCGCGAGTTCCAGGACTGCATGGGTCAGACCGAGCTCTGCCACCTGCTGGAGCACGTGACGGTCGAGCTCATGAACGAGACCGGTCTTGCCGGTAGCATCTCGTGCGGCCGCACGCGCGTAAGCGAGCATGACGAGCGTGTCTTTGAGGTCGAGCTTTCGTGCCCCGATGACGCACTGGCCATCGGTGCGCTGTCGTCGGCCACCTTTATGATGGACTGGGCGTACCTGCACGCCGACCAGCCTGCCCCCGACGTGGAAGGCACGGTCGCGGGCCTGCGCAACCTGGTGCTGGGCATGCGCGCCGAGGCCGAGGGCAAGGATCCTCACGAGGCCGTCGCCGCTGCGAACGGCGAAGATGCTGCCGAGGACGAGGGCGCTCACGAGGGCGATGTGCCGGTCGACGCCGAGCCCGTTGCCGATGCGACCGCCGAGCCCGTTCCCACCGAGCCCCAGGGCGTCCCCAACTTTGACGACGAGCCCCAGGTGGCGATTGATACCGAGGGCGCGGTTGCCGAGAACCACGAGGCCTCCGCTGCCGTCTTTGGCGGTGCTGCGACGGTTCCGGTAGGACCTGCGCATGAGGGCGGCCTGCCGCTCGTGGACGGCGCCGGCGAGGACCCGGGTGCCACGGTGGCCATGCCGGCTATGCCCCAGGAGTAGGCCTACGCGTTTATCACCATCACGTACCTGCGCCTTTGCCGTACGCAGATGAGCGGAGCGGCAAGTGATGCGCTGCGGGTATAATGGACAGCATTCAAACGGTGGGCACCGACGTGCCCGCAGGAGAGGAATGATCATGGGTAAGACTTTCAGCTTTGTCTCCGGCGCACTTTTTGGTGCTGCTGCCGGCGCTATTATCGGTGTTGCTCTGGCCCCGCGCTCGGGCGCCGAGACCCGCGCCATGGCTGCCGATATCGCCAACGACGCCTGGGACAATATGCGCGACACCTACGAGCACAGCGCCGAGGAGGCCCGTGCCGCGGTGAATGACTTTGGCCCGATGGTCGACGCCAAGACCGACGACCTGCGCGCCAAGGTCGACCTGGCCCGCGAGCGCATGGACCAGCTGCGCGAGCAGCTCAACGACGCCATTTCGGGCGGCAACGTGACGCCTGCCGCCGACGTCGTGGTCGAGAACGCCGTCGAGGCTGATACCGAGGCCGCGGAGCCCTCGACCGAGGCATAATGCGCGCCGGGGATTTTGTCGGCGCCAAGATCTATCGCAAGCCTACCGAGGACAAGCGCACCAAAAAGGACGGCACGCCGCGCAGCCCTAAAAAGCTCGGAAAGATTCACTTTCCGGTCTTTACCCCGGGCGGTACGCGTGTGGTCGGCTTTATGGTCCGCCAGTCCGATATCGCGGGCATGATCGAGCGCCCCGACCGATTCGTAGCGCTAGACGCCATTGGTGTCTACGAGGGCGCCATTGCGGTCGATGACGTCAAGGGCACGTACGATGCCGCCGCGGCCAAGCGCCTCGATATCAACCTGGACGATTGCATCATCTGGGTTGGCATGGACGTGCGCACGGAATCGGGCGATGTTGTGGGCTACTGCTCGGACGTTGAGTTCAAGCCACGCTCGGGCATCGTACAGGCATTCTATGTGACCGCCGGTGCCGCTTCGAGCGTGCTGGTGGGCGACACGCAGGTGCCGCCGACGATGCTGCGCGGCTACGAGAACGGCGCGATGGTCATCTCGGACGAGGTCAAGTCGCTCGGGTATTCGGGCGGTGCGGCTGCCAAGGCCGCCGAGGCCAGCGTCGTGGTGGGCGATAAGGTCAAAAAGGGCGCCAAGGTGCTCGACGACAAGGGGTCGGTTGCCGTGGACAAGGGCAGCCGCGCACTGGGCAAGCAGCTCGGCAAGACGCGCGGCATGTTCAAGGCCTTTAAGGACGAATACCAAAAGGCGAGCGGAGGCTCGTCAAAAGCTACAAAATAGCGACGTACCAAATGATGGGAGGCAAGCCGGAGACCTGTTGCTCCGGCTTGCTGTGTTTATGGGGGAGGGCACATGCGCCAAAATGGATCCAACTTAAACGGGCGTTCGGGTGCGCGTCCGACGGCGCGCCGCGACCTGGGGCAGCTGCCCAGCGGTCAGCGCCGTCGCCGCCGTAAGCCCGGCGCGATGTACCTCAACCATAGCCGCGGGTTTAGCGACCGCAGTGCGCGCATCGGCAACGGGCGCTCGCCGCGCCGACCGTCCCGTCTGCCCTATGCGCTCATCGCCGTGGGTTGTGCGCTTGTGCTGTTTATCGCTGCCGTCGTGGGCTACGTCAACCGCAGCGTGGACGTGGAACTCAACGGGCAAAAGACCGCGGTGCGCGTGGGCTCTACGCTGCAGAATCTTATCGACGACCAGGAGTTGACTGACACCTACGACGCAGGCGACCTGCTGGCCGTCGATGACAGCGTGCTCAAGCGCCATGGCGGCGAAAAGCTGTCGGTTAAGGTGGACGGCAAGCGCATAAAACAGGGCAAATGGGATAGCCGCGAACTTGAGGGTGGCGAGAAGGTGACGGTCAAGGATGGCCGTAACACCTACGAGAAGCACGAGATTCAGGCTACGGTTATCGAGCCCAAGCTCAAGGTCGAGGGCACGGGCGCCATAGAGTATGTGCAGACGTGGGGTGTCCAGGGCCGCTCCGAGGTGTGGGTTGGTGAGCAGTCGGGCAAGACGCAGGACCGCGGCGAGGTTGTGCCCGCCACCGATTGCGTCGTTGCGTGCGCCAGCGTGGCGCCCAAGGGCAACAAAAAGTACGTGGCGCTGACGTTTGACGAGGGTCCGAGCGGCGCGACCAAGCAGATTTTGCAGGTACTCAAGGAAAAGGGCGTCACCGCGACGTTCTTCCTGTCGGGCGATGCGGCCGAGGCCTCGCCTGCCACGGCCAAGGCGATTGTCGATGCCGGGTGCGAAATCGCATCCAACAGCTACAGCGACGATTCGCTCAAGGGTCAGGACCGTGAGGCGGTACGCGAGCAGATCACGAAAGGCACCGATGCGATTAAGTCGGCGACCGGCGTGAAGACGATGCTGCTGCGTGCTCCCTACGCTGCCTTTGACGAGCAAAACTGGATTGATGCGATGGACCTGGTCTCCGCCGTGGTCTCGTGGAATATCGACTCGGGCGACTGGCTGCTCAACGGTGCCGACGAGCAGGTCTCAACGGTGCTCGATTCGGTGACACCGGGCAATATCGTGCTGCTCACCGATAGAGACGAATGCGCCGAGCAGACGCTCGAGGCGCTGCCGCAGATTATCGACGGCCTCATTGCCGACGGCTACAAGATCGTGACGCTCAGCGACCTGGTTAAGACGGACACGTCGCTGAGCAAAAAGCTCACCTCGCTGACGAAGGTCACCATGCCCAAGGACGCCGTGTTCCCCCAACTTGCCGAGGACGATGACACCACAGAGTAGTCATTGGGTAGTCGTTTAAGAACGTCCCCAATGGCTATGTCACGGATGCGTCAGCGTTTGGTATGCCTGCAATGTGCAGCGCATAAATTCGATGCCGCAGGGCGATGCTGATGCTATAGTTACTGCGGTTAATGAGGGTCAAGAGAAAGGTTACAGGTGAAATCCAAACCTCGACCATACAGTCGATGACCCCATGCAGGTGCTTTTTGCGCATGCACGGGGTGTAAGCGTCGAGCGGCGTGCCGCCCGCGCATGCGTATACATATCCAGAAGCCCCCGGACGCCGCACGCGCGGCCGCGTCCGGAGGAATAATGATGGGGAGCACCATTGAATTATCTGAGTGAGATGCTCAAATTGCCGGTCTTGGACGTCGACGGCGAAAAGCTCGGCGTGGTCAACGATTTTGGCATTGCTACCGGCGAAGTTTTTCCGCACGTGACGTCGCTCGCGTTCCGCGGCCCCGGCAAGACGCCGTTTATGATCAGCTGGCGCAAATGGGTCGACCGTATCGACGAGACGGGTGTACACCTTAAGACGTCGGCCACCGAAATCCGTTTTTCGTACCTGCAGCCGACCGAACTCTTGCTTGCCCGCGACGTGCTCAACAAGCAGATTGTCGACACGCAGGGCATGAAGGTCGTGCGCGTAAACGACATCAAGTTTTCCATGTCGGGCGAAAACCAGCTGCGCCTGCTGGGCGCCGAGGTCGGTGCCCGCGGTCTGCTACGCGCCATCAGCCCCGCGCTCGAGCATATCGTTGAAGGCTTTATGAAGCACCTGGGCAAGCCGCTCAGTGAGGACATCATCGCTTGGTCCTACATGGACCTGCTCGATCGCTCGACTAAGAACATCCAGCTGTCGGTGTCGCACAAGACGCTCGGCGAGCTGCATCCTGCCGACATCGCCGACATTATCGAGCAGCTCGACCCGCGCCTACGCGCGCAGGTGTTTGCGCAGCTCGATACCGCACAGGCTGCCGAGGCCATCTCGGAGTTCGATGACGACGAGCTCATGACCGAGATGCTCGAGGGCCTGTCCGACACGGACGCATCGTCGATGCTGGCCATGATGGACCCGGATGACGCTGCCGACCTGATCGACGAGCTCGATTACGAGAAGGCCGAGAAGCTCCTGCGCCTGATGGGCGTCAAGGAGGAGAAGGCGATTCGTAACCTGCTAGGGTATGAAGACAACACCGCCGGCCGCATCATGACCTCGGAGTTTGTCTCCCTGCCCGCCACGGCAACGGTCGGTGACGCCATCGAGGCGATTCGCGAGCTCGACGAGGACTTCGAGAGCGTCTACTACGTCTATACCGAGGATCCGAGCGGCATGCTGACCGGCGTGCTTTCGCTGCGCACGCTGATCGTAGCCGACCGCGACGCCACGTTGGGTCAGCTGGCCTATCGCGACCTGGTCTATGTGTCGCCCGACGAGGACCAGGAAGACGTAACGGACGAGATGACCAAGTATGACCTGGTCGCTATCCCCGTCTGTGACGAGAACCGCCACATCTTGGGTATCGTGACCTTCGACGACGCCATGGACGTTATCGCCGAGGAGCATCAGGAGGACCTGCAGATCGCCGGTGTCGGCTCGGGCGATAACGCGTCCGACGACTCGACGAATGTGCTCAGCTGGTTCGTGCATCGCCAATACTGGGTTGTTGTATGGGGCATCGCGTCGTGCATCATGGCGACCGTGCTGGGAACGGCGCTCGGCTCCGCGCATCTGGTGGTGTTTCCCATGTGCGCCATGCCGCTCGTGCTGCTGGCGGCCTCGCGCATGGTGTCGTTCGTCAAGAACTACTTCCTGGAATACGACGGTCACGACGACGAGCCCAAGCCGTATCTGGGATTCTTCTTCCAGAGCACGGGCATGGGCCTGATTCTGTCACTCGTGACCTACCTGTGCGCCCAGCTGGTACGCACCGCCGCGTTCCCCGATGCGCCCATGTTTGAGGAGCAACTCTTTACCGGGTGCTTTAATATCGCTGCCATCATTTGCCTGGTTGGCAACATGAGCGCCGTGATTTACCTGATGGTGCTGTTCTGGCGTGACGAGCATGACCTCAACACGTCGGGCACCGCCATGAACGTCATTGCCGTCATGATCTCGTGTGTGGCGTATTGCATCGCCGCGGTGCTGCTCGCCATGTCAGTCATGGGTTAGGTGGTCGCGTGCAAAATACCAAGCAAAAGTCGGGCACCAAGCAAAAGCTGACCATCGCGGCCATCTTTGGCGCTATGGGTCCCGGTCTGCTGGCGGCGCTTTCGGGCAATGACGCTGGCGGCATTGCAACGTATTCCAGTGCGGGCGCCAGCTATGGCTACAAGATGCTCTGGATGCTTCCCGTCATGACTGTGCTGCTCATCGTGACGCAGGAGACCGCGGCGCGCTGCGGCTGCGTCACGGGTAAGGGCCTGGCATCGCTCATTCGCGAGCGCTTTGGCGTGCGCAAGAGTGTACTTGCTATGGCGGCGCTGTTGATCGCCAACACGGCTGTGACCATTTCGGAGTTTGCGGGCATCGCCAGCGGTCTTGCTCTCTTTGGCGTGCCGGCGAGCATCTCGGTGCCGTTGGTGGCGCTGCTGGTATGGATGCTTACCATGTCGGGTAGTTTCCAGCGCATCGAGAAGATTCTACTGCTGGTGAGCTGCGTGTTCGTGACCTATATCGTCGCCGCGTTTATGGCTGGCCCCAACTGGGGTGAGGTCGCGGTCGACCTGGTCGTGCCTAACATTCAAAATGACCCCAGCTACGTGTCGCTCGTGGTCGCAACGATCGGTACCACCATCGCGCCGTGGATGATTTTCTTGGCGCAGAACAACGTGGTCGATAAGAACGCGGGCGAGGACGATATCGTGCTGCAGCGCATCGATACCGTGAGCGGCTCGCTTGCCGCTGATGTCATTGCCGGCTTTATTATCATTACGACCGGTACGGTGCTGTTCCCGGCGGGTATTCAGATTAGCGATGCTGCCGATGCTGCCCGCGCGCTGGAGCCTATTGCGGGTCAGTGGTCTACGGTACTGTTTGCCTCGGGCCTGGTCGCGGCGAGTTTCTTGGCTGCCTGCGTGCTGCCGGGCGTTACGTCGAGCGCTATCTGCGAGGCATTTGGCTGGGAGCGCGGTGCCGATCGCAGCTGGGACGAGGCCCCGGTCTATCGCGGCATCATTACGGCCATCATCGGCATCTCTGCCGTGCTGGTGCTTATGCCCGGCGTCGATCTGTTCCAGATTATGATGACCTCGCAGGTCATCAATGGCGTGCTGCTGCCCGTGGTTCTGGTGTTCCAGGTGGTTATTGCCGCTGACCGTCACATTATGGGCACTAACCGCAACGGCCGCGTGTGGAATGTGCTCACTTGGGCGACTATCGGTGTGATTACGGTGCTGACGGTCGTCATGTTTGTGCTGCAGGCGATGGGTTACAGCGCTTAGCGCCTCTTTTGGGTTTCGAGCGGCCGCTGCCATGGGCCGCGGCCTCTTTTTTGCCCGCTATAGGGGGTTAGTTATATGGCAGTGGACAAAAAATGCCAAATATGAGTACTGTTGCTAAGTGAATAGCATTTACATCCAAGAAGATAATGGACATAGCCGATAGTATGTTCATTAAAATTGGCTCCAATATGTCTTAAACCAGTCAGGTTGGCTGCTTTAGGGGGTTGTAGGGGTCGCTCGGACGTCATTTTGGGTGGTTTTGCCTGCTACTAAAATGGTGACAGTACTCAAATTTGCCCCTTTTTGTCCATGACCTCTTGGAGTCGGCTCGAAAAGAGTGATTTTGGGTTGTTTGCTGCGGGTGTGGGCTTGGAAACAACGTTCGGGGTGGCGAGGCGCCCAGAATTTGGTCGCAAGGAGGGCGTTCCTCGGCTGTGTCAGGAGTGTCCCTGGGTGCCGGCATATAAGGAACGTCCCTAACTGTCGGAGGGGGTGCCTGCCGTGGCGGGCACCCCTCCGGATGTGGGAAGTTTGCGCTGCAGGTTACTTGTCGGTGCCCAGCTTGTGCGGCTTGAGAGCGAGCGCATTGACGAGCGCGTCGGTGGCAGACTTGACGGCCGCCGGCTGCGGATCGTTGACGTGATCCTCGGGATGCACGGGCAGGTCCTTCTTGACTGCATCGTGGATCAAGTTGAGGTACTCAGTCACGCCAGTGGTCGACAGGTGCGTGCCATCGCCATCGAACAGGTCGTTGCGATTGGCACTGTATCCGTACCAGTCGATAACGCGCACGTTCTTGTAGCGCGTAGCAGCGTTGGCGATGGCCTGGTTGGTAGAGCCAACCCACGGCTGCGGGCTGCGCGTGTTCACAAACACCACAATACGCTTATCTCCTGCATCGGTCATGATGGCGTCGATCTGGTCGTCGGTTACCAAGCCGTTGGTGCCCAGTGCAAAGACCACGATCTTGCCGGCAAGGTTCTGTTGGAGATAGCCCTCAAATGTCGCGCGGCCCGCATCAAACTGGCGGCCCTTTTCGGCATCGATATGGCTGTGCGGGAACACGCCGTCAAAGGAATCAACGGCGCGCAGCGACACGGAGTCACCGATCATCAACAGGTCGTAGGAGCCATCGGGGAAGCCGTCGTTGTCCTTGTCGGTGTCGTCGGCCGCCTGTTGGTCTGTGGGCGCGGTGTTTTTGGCTTCCTTGTTGAGGACTTCGGCGCCCTCACCGCTCAGTGCGGAGGTCTCCGGCACAAAGATCAGGCCGCCCAGTGCAACGACCAACACGACAGCGCAGGCTGCGCAGACAGGGACGTGTGCGCGCACCCAGTTGGCGGGCGCGGTGGTGCCGTCGCGGAACTCGGATACGGTGCGCCCAAAGGCGCCCTTTCTAAACGGCGTCTCGATAAAGCGATATGAACATTCGGCTACGGCGACCACCAACAACACCTGCAAAATGTACTGCCACCACGGCGTATCGTTGATGTTGGCGACCGGGTTCATGAGCAACAGTAGCGGATAGTGCCACAGGTAGATGCTGTACGAGCGCTTGCCAACCCACACGAGCGGCTCGGCGGACAGTGCGCGGGCAACCATTCCCTGGGGCTGCACGCAGGCCGCGATGACCATGAGCGTGAGGATGGAGCATAGCAGCGTGCCGCCGCGATACTGGAACGCGGTGTAGCCGTTGGTGAGCGCGACCATGGCGGCAAGGCCAACCAGACCCACGACGCCCAACACATCGATGGATGCGGGCGAGGACCAAAAGCGCACGAGGGCGCTCGGCTGTGCCGGGACGGTCTCGGCTGCGTTGTCGGCCTTCTCGCCAGGCTTGCCCTCGGCGTTCTTGCCGTGCTTGGCGGCGCCAGCCAGGCGATTGAGCCCCAAACGATGAGCGAGACGCACCGGCGCCAGGTCGCGATCGGGGATAAAGGCCATCCAGGCGCCCAGCAGCAGCGAGAAGACGCGGGTGTCGGTGCCGTAGTACACGCGGCTGGGGTCGGCGGCGGGGTTATAGAGCACCATCATGGCGATGGCGGAGACAGCAGCCAGGCCCAGAACCATGCGGCGCGTGTTGGGCTTGCTCATGTGCATGGATACCATAGCGAGCAGCAGCGGGGGCCAAACCAGGTAGAACTGTTCCTCGATGGCGAGCGACCAAAAGTGCGTAAGCGGCGAGGGATCGCCCAGAGCATTGAAGTACGAGACGTCCTGCATAATCTGCCACCAGTTGTTAAAGAACAGCAGCGACGGCAGAATGTCGGGACGCATCTTGGTGAGCATCACGTGGTTAAAGATGGTGCACAGCGCGCAGGTCACGAACACTACCGTTACCACGGCGGGGACCAGGCGACGGATGCGGCGAATCCAGAAGCTCTTAAGGTCGATGCGACCGGTCTTAGCGACTTCGTTGAGCAGCAAGCGCGTGATCAGATAGCCCGAAAGCACAAAGAAGATCGTGACGCCAAGCAGGCCGCCCTGAGCCCACGTGAGGTTGAGGTGATAGAGCACCACCGCGACGACGGCAAGCGTGCGCAGGCCGTCAAGGGCAGGGATGTAGCGGGACTTGGGGCGAGCAGGCGTCTGCTCCGCGGCGGGAGTGTTGGCGTGGCCCGCGTTGTTGGCAGAAGCGCGATGGGGGCTCGCGGTGCATCGCGGCTCGTTGGCACGGCGCTCGCCCTTCACGCGTTCGTGCGGCGCCGGCTCGTTGCCCGTGCGGCGTCGACCGCGCGAGCCCGATTGCGAGAATTGTTCCATAAAACATCATCCAATGACGAGAATAATCAGCACGCCTTCATTGTAACTGCCTGCTCCTGTGAATGCTTGCTGCTGGCGCAAGCTCAAGCGCGCGTCCACATCAAAGTGAACTAAAGTTATAGGGGGTGCGAGAGTGCACGATCGACGGCCGACGGTGGGCATAAGGCCCGCAGATGAGGAGGTTTCCATGGCAGATCGCGGCATCGTTGCGGTGTTCGGCAGTATGAACATGGACCTTTCGGTGGCGTGCGAGCGCATACCGCGTGCGGGCGAGACCGTCGGCGGCAGCGGGTTTATCACCAACGCCGGTGGCAAGGGCGCTAACCAGGCCGTTGCCGCCGCGCGCATGGGTGCGCGCACGTGCATGATTGGCGCTGTTGGGCGCGATACCTTTGGCGATGCGCTTGTGGCAGGGCTCCAGGATGCCGGCGTGGGCGTTGAGTTTGTGGCGCGTCGCGATGACGTGGAGACCGGTACCGCGACTATCATTCGCTGTGAGAGCGACAACCGCATCGTGCTGTCGCCGGGCGCCAACCATGCGCTTGCGGGCGAGGACGTTGCCCGCGCACTGAGGCGCTTGGTGGCCGACGAGCTCGACGGCGATGCCAGCGAGATTGCCCCGGCTGCCGGAAGCGTCTTTATTGCCCAGGGCGAATGTGACCTTGCAGCAACGGCCGCGGCGCTTTCTTGCGCTCACGAGCTGGGGTTCTATACGATCTTTAACCCGGCGCCCGCCTGCGACCTGCCGGCAGGAGCGTGGCCTGCGGTCGACCTGGTCTGCCCCAACGAGACCGAGTGCCAGGTGCTGACGGGCATTCTGCCCACAGATGATGCGAGCTGCGTCGCCGCGCTCAATGCGCTGCTCGATAAGGGCGCCGGCGCCGCGGTCATCACGCTGGGCGGCGCCGGCTCGGTTGCGCTCGGCGACGGCGGTGAGCCGCTGCGCATGCCGGCGCTTTCGAGCGCGGTGGTCGATACGACGGCCGCGGGCGATACGTTTATTGGTGCGCTTGCTGCAGCTCGTCTGGAGGGTCTGCCGCTCTTTGAGTGCATGGCCGCGGGTGCTCGCGCCTCGGCGGTGACGGTGTCGCGCCTGGGCGCTCAGCAATCAATTCCCACGCGTGCGGAAGTCGAGCACAAGTTTGGGTCGGACGATTTAGTACAAGGCGGAGAAGCGGAGTAGAACAATGGCAACCAAGAAGCTGATCCTTGATCTGGATATGGGTGTGGACGATGCGATGGCGCTCGCCTATGCCATCGCAAGCCCCGAGGTGGAGCTCGTCGGCATCACCACGTGCTTTGGCAACGTGCGCGTCGAGCAGTCGGCACACAACTGCTTG
Source organism: uncultured Collinsella sp. (assembly GCA_905202925.1). Taxonomy (GTDB): domain Bacteria; phylum Actinomycetota; class Coriobacteriia; order Coriobacteriales; family Coriobacteriaceae; genus Collinsella. Next base: position 176,705 of record CAJKTW010000003.1, read on the forward strand.
GCGGTGCTCGACCTGTTGGGTCGTCCCGAGGTGCCGGTGTACCTGGGCGCCGATCGTCCCATGAAGGCGACCGAACCCTACACGCCGCCGGCGTCCACCACGCTTATCCACGGCAAGAACGGTATTGGCGGCGCAAGCGTGCCCGCCTCGCCGTACGAGCCGGTGGGAGCGACCTCGGCCGACGGCAACGCGGCGGTCGATTATCTGATCGATGCCGCGCGTACCTATGGTCCCGATCTGGTCTACGTAGCGACTGGCCCGCTCTCCAACCTGGCGCTCGCCCTGGAGCGCGATGCGGCGGCGATGATGTCCATCGGCCGCGTGGTCGTGATGGGCGGCGCCCTTACCGTGCCCGGCAACGTGAGCGCGGGCGCCGAGGCCAACATGGCGAGCGACCCCGAGGCAGCCGACGCGGTGCTGCGCTCGGGCCGTAAGCTCACCATGGTGGGTCTGGACGTGACGCATCGCGTGGTGCTCACACGCCGCGACATTGCCGGCTGGACGGGCTCGGGTACTATGGCTGGCTGCGCATTTGCGAGCATGGTCGAGCACTACATTGGTTCGTACGAAATGAACGCGTCCTACCTGGGTGGCTGCGCGTTGCACGATCCACTGGCGGTTGCCGTGGCGATCGACCCCACGCTCGTAGGTGCGCTCGGCTGCAACCTGCGTGTTGATCTGCTGGGCGAGTACCGCGGTCGCACCATCTGCGATGAGCGCCGCCTGTCCGATCCGGACAAGAGCGCGCTCGTGGCGCTGACCGTCGACGCCCCGCGCTTCCTGTCCGAGTTCAAGGCGCGTATGGCCCGCGTCCTGGGCTAAATGATTTTCACGCCGCGTCCCATGTAGTCAATTTGGGACGGGGCTTTTTTAGCTACCGAGTAAATACGCCCGTTGGGGGAATAGTCGCGTCGCTTCGCTTGACAACAGGCTAAACTAGCTATTAAACATTTACTATTCTGTTTAGATTGAATTTGCGGTCGTTTAGTTGTCGAGTCACGGGGCGGTCAGGCCACGATGCTCGACCGCGACCGTTACTAGGGGGAACAATGGCCAAAGCAAGTGTCCGCGAAATCAGCCGCATCACCGGTTTTTCGCCTGCGACCGTGTCCAACGCGCTCAACCGCAAGCGCAGCGTGAGCGAGGAGACCGCCAAAGTCATCCTGGAGTGCGCGCAGTCGCTCGGCTATCAGCAGTCGACGCAGCTCGAGAGCATCCAGTTTGTGCTCGCGCGCAAGACGGGCGCCATCCTGGACGAGAGCACCTTCCACCCCGCGGTCATCGAGGGCGTGGAGCGCCAGGCGCGTCGCCACGGCATGAGCACGAGCTTTGTCTCGCTCGACTTTAGCGACCTAGACGCCGTGCGTCCGCAGGTCGAGGGCCTGATTGCCGATCCGGCCGCCGCTATTGTACTAATGGGTACGGAGTTGGGCGAGGAGGACTACGCCCTGTTCGCTAACGCCGCCGCCCACCTGATTGTGCTCGATGGTTGGAGCGACCGCCAGTACTTTGATGCCGTGGTCATTGCCAATACCGATTCGGTGCTGCGTGCCGTGGACTACCTTATCGAGAAAGGTCACAAGCAAATCGGCTATCTGGCGGGCGACCTTCGTATCCGCAACTTTAAGGACCGCGAGCGCGGCTATCGCCAAGCGCTTGAGGATGCGGACCTCGAGGCCAATCCGGCATGGCGCGTCACGCTGGGCACCACGCTCGAGGGCGCTTATCGCGACATGGGCGCGTGGCTCGACAATGCCTCGCACGACGACCTGCCGACGGCTTTCTTTGCCGAGAACGACGTGCTCGCCGTGGGTGCCATGCGCGCGTTCAACGAGCACGGCATTTGCGTGCCCGAGGATGTCTCGATCATCGGCTTTGACGACCTATCTCTGGGCGCTTTTTCCAACCCGCCGCTCACCACGGTGCATGTTCCCAAGCACGAGGTGGGTGAGATCGCGGTGCGCCGCCTGGTGGGCAACATCCGCAATCCCAAGAGCTACACCTGCAAAACGGCCGTGTCGACCTATTTTGTCGAGCGCCAGAGCGTGCGCGAAATCTAGGCGGAGACGGCATTGCCTGCAGCGTGCCAAAGCTCGCTAGGGCAGTTAACATAGTGCCATTCAGAAGAGGATCCTTCGGGGTCCTCTTTTTGTCTCCCTTGTATGTTCAGTTTGTTTACATACCGTTTAGGCTGATTTCTCTACCGTTTACGAGACTTTCGCGCTAAACTTTTAAACAAAAGAGTAAAACATTTAGTAAACAGAACAAAACGAAACATGCGTCTGTTTACTGAGCATGTGACTAGGGGAGGACGTACATGGACAAGATCAAGCTCGGCTTTGTGCCCACGCGCCGCAGTATCTTTAGCGCGCCGGACGCGATCAAGTATCGCGGTCTGACGGCTGATCGCCTGCGCGAGATCGGCGTCGAGATTGTGGATATCGACGACATCAACGACGAGGGCCTGCTGTTCGACGACAGCCATATCGAGCCTATCGTCAAAAAGTTCCGCGCCGAGGGCGTCGACGGCATCATGCTGTGCCACGCCAACTTTGGTACCGAGTATGTCTGCGCCCGCCTTGCCCGCGAGCTCGGCTTGCCCGTGCTGCTGTGGGGCCCGCGCGACGAGCGCCCCGAGCCCGACGGCACCCGTCTGCGCGATAGCCAGTGCGGCCTGTTCGCCACCGGCAAGGTCCTGCGCCGCTTCCAGGTTCCCTTCACCTACATGACCAACTGCCGTCTGACCGATCCCGAGTTCGAGCGCGGCGTCTGGGACTTTTTGGCCGTGTGCAACGTGGTCAAGACCTTCGAGCACACCCGCATCCTGCAGATGGCCACCCGTCCGTTCGATTTCTGGTCGACCATGTGCAACGAGGGCGAGCTGCTTGAGAAGTTCAACATCCAGCTTTCGCCCATCCCCATGACCGAGCTTGTCCAGGCCGTGCGCGACGCCCAGGCTGACGAGCAGGCCATGGCAGCCATGCTCGCCCACATTGGTGACAGCTTTGAGATCTGCATCCCCGAGGACAAGGTTCCTGCGGTCGCAGGACTCGCCATTGCCATGAAGCGCCTGGTCGAGAAGTACGGCTGCAACGCCGGCGCCATCCAGTGCTGGAACGCCCTGCAGGACGAGTTGGGCATTATGCCCTGCGCCGCCAACGCAATCCTCAACGAGATGGGCATCCCTATCGTATGCGAGACCGATATTCACGGCGCCATCACCGCGCTGATGGTCGAGGCCGCCGACCTGGGCCGTCACCGCGGCATGTTCGCCGACTGGACCGTGCGCCATCCCGATAACGAGAACGGCGAGCTGCTGCAGCACTGCGGCCCCTGGCCCTGCAGCTGCGCGGCCGTCAAGCCCAAGCTCACCTATCCGCTGGCGTTCGATCATCCCGGCGCGCTGACGGCCGAGGCCAAGCACGGCGACCTCACCCTTGCCCGCTTTGACGGCGACAACGGCGAGTACTCGCTGCTGCTGGGCAACGCCCGCGGCATCGACGGCCCGGCCGGTATGGGCACCTACCTGTGGGTCGAGGTCGACAACCTCAAGCGCCTCGAGGCCAAGATCGTCGAGGGCCCCTACATCCACCACTGCGTCGCCATTCACGCCAACGTGGTGCCGGTGCTCTACGAGGCGTGCAAGTACATCGGCATTGCCCCTGATCTTTACGACCCCATCGAAGAAGACGTCAAAGCCTACCTGCGAGGAGAGTAGAAATGGCAACTATCGAAGAGCTTGAATCCCTGCGTTGGGACCTTCGCCGCGATTGCGTCGATATCATCATGGCTGGCGCCGGCGGCCACATCGGCGGCGACATGTCGGTCATCGATGCGCTGATGACCCTCTATGCCAACCACCTCAACGTTTCACCCGAGACCGTCGACGATCCCAACCGCGATCGCTTCGTGCTCTCCAAGGGCCACGCCATGGAGGCCTACTACGCGGTGCTCTGCCACGAGGGCTATCTGGACCTCGACGACGTCAAGGCCCGCTTCTCTAAGTTCGGCAGCCCCTACATCGGCCACCCCAACAACAAGCTCAAGGGCATCGAGATGAACTCGGGCTCGCTGGGTCATGGCCTGCCCGTGGCCGTCGGGATGGCGCTTGCCGGCAAGATGGATGGCCGCGACTACCGCGTCTACACCATCATGGGCGACGGCGAGCTTGCCGAGGGCTCGGTCTGGGAGGGCGCCATGAGCGGCGGCAACTACCAGCTCGATAACCTGTGCGCGCTCGTGGACCGCAACCGCCTGCAGATCAGCGGCAGCACCGAGGACGTCATGAAGCAGGATTCGCAGGAGGAGCGCTGGGCCGCCTTCGGTTGGAACGTGCTGTCCATTCCGGGCAACGACGTCCAGGCCATCGACGCCGCGCTGACGCTGGCCGCCGAGACCAAGGGTAAGCCCACGGTCATCATCCTCAACACAGTGAAGGGCTATGGCTCGCCCGTTATGGAGGACAAGGCCGCCTGGCATCATCACCTGCCCAACGACGAGGAATATGCCCAGATCATCGCCGATTTCGCTGCCCATAAGGAGGCCATCAATGGCTAACAAGATCGCCAACCGCAAGGTTATCTGCGACACGCTGCTCGAGGCCGCCGCAACCGACAAGGACATCGTCGTCCTGTGCTCCGACTCCCGCGGCTCCGCGTCGCTCACGCCGTTCTTCGATCAGTATCCCCAGCAGTCCGTCGAGGTCGGCATCGCCGAGCAGGACCTGGTGAGCATCGCCGCCGGTATGGCCTCGTGCGGCAAGAAGGCCTGGGCCGCCTCGCCGGCGTCCTTTGTGACCACGCGCTCGTATGAGCAGTGCAAGGTCGACGTTTCGTACTCCAACACCAACGTCAAGCTCATCGGCATCTCGGGCGGCGTGTCCTATGGCGCCTTGGGCATGAGCCATCACTCCGCACAGGATATCGCCGCCATGAGCGCGATTCCCAACATGCGCGTGTATCTGCCGAGCGATCGATTCCAGACCGCCGAGCTCGTGCGTGCCCTGGTCGCCGACAACAAGCCGGCCTACATCCGCGTGGGCCGCAACCCGGTGGAGGACGTGTACACCGAGGACGAGTGCCCGTTCCAGATGGATCGCGCCACCTGGGTGCGTCGCGGCACCGATGTGACGATTGTCGCCACCGGTGAGATGGTCCGCCACGCCGTGGACGCCGCCGATCTGCTGGCCGAACAGGGTATCTCGGCAACGGTGCTCGACATGTACTGCGTCAAACCGCTCGACGCCGAGGCCGTGATCGAGGCCGCCGACGCCACGCGCGCCGTCGTGACGGTCGAAGAGCACAGCCCCTTCGGCGGCCTGGGTTCCATGGTCGTGCAGGTCGTGGGCGAGCATTGCCCGCGTCCGGTCAAGTGCCTCTCCCTGCCCGATGCGCCGGTCATCACCGGCACGAGCCCCGAGGTCTTCGCGCACTATGGCCTGACGGGCGAGGGAATCGCCAAGACGGTCGCCGAGTTCCTGCCCGCAGAGTAATTGGTGCATCGGGGACAGGTTTGCACCAATCCTTTTAGGTTGAATTCTGAGCAGGCCGGCTGCGCTCTCATGAGCCGGTCGGCCACTCGCTCCTTGTCCGTCGGGTTTTAGCTGTTGAATCGACGGGGGAGACAGGAGAGTACATGAGCAAATACATCATCGGAATCGATCAATCCACGCAGGGCACCAAGGCGCTGCTGGTGGACGAGGGCGGCCATTTGATTCATCGTGCCGATCGCCCGCATCGCCAGATTGTCAACGAGGCTGGCTGGGTGAGCCATGATCCAGCCGAGATCGCCGCCAACGTGCTGGCTGTGGCACGCACCGTGGTGGAGGAGACCGGGGTCGATCCGGCAGACATCGCCGGCGTTGGCATTTCCAACCAGCGCGAGACCACCGTTGCCTGGAGCCGCACGACGGGCGAGCCGCTGTGCGATGCCGTGGTGTGGCAGTGCGCCCGCGCCCGCGAGCTGTGCGACGAGCTGGCTGCGCGCGAAGGCGTGGCCGAGCTGGTGCGTGACACGACGGGTCTGGTGCTCTCGCCCTACTATCCGGCGGGCAAGATGGCCTGGATTCTCGCGAACGTTCCCGCGGCTGCCGAGGCCGCGGCGGCGGGCGAGCTGTGCCTGGGCACCATCGATGCCTGGGTGGTCTGGACGCTCACGGGCGGCGCGGAGTTTCGCTGCGACTGGTCCAATGCCAGCCGCACGCAGCTTTTTGACCTGCGCCGTGGCTGCTGGAGCGAGCCTGTGTGCGAGGCCTTTGGTGTCAATCCGGCGTGCCTGCCGCAGGTGACCGATTCCGATGGCCTGTTCGGTACAACGGACCTGGGCGGCTTTTTGCCGGCGCCCGTGCCCATTCACGGCGTGCTCGGCGACAGCCATGCCGCCTTGTTTGCCCAGGGCTGCCATAGCCGCGGCATGGCCAAGGCGACCTATGGCACCGGAAGCTCGGTCATGATGAACGTCGGCGACGAGTTCGTCGCCAGCTCGCATGGGCTTTCGAGCTCGCTCGCATGGCGTATGGACGGCGTGACCGAGTACGTGCTCGAGGGCAACGTGAGCTACGCCGGCGCCGTCAAGACGTGGCTGCGCGACGACCTGGAACTCATCAACAATCCCGAGGAAGTCACCGACCTGTGCTACGCCGCCAATCTGGCAAGCCGTGTCTACTTTGTGCCGGCGTTCACTGGCCTGGGCGCGCCGCACTGGGCGAGCGATGCCGAGGGCTGCATCTTTGGCATGACGCGCACCACGGGCCGTGCGGAGTTCGTAAAGGCCGCTGACGAGTCGATCGCCTATCAGATCTTCGACGTCATCGATGCGATGGCCGAGGATTCGGGCGCGGCGTTGGCCGAGCTTCGTGTTGACGGCGGCCCCACGCGCGACGCGTACCTGATGCAGTTTGAGAGCGACTTGGTTGGCTCGCCCATCCGCATCGCGAGCAACGACGAGATGAGCGGTCTGGGTGCGGCTTGGGCCTGCGGCATTGCGCTGGGCATGTACACGCGCGACGTCGTCGACGTCTACGGCGCCCGCGGCATCGTGGAGCCCACCATGTCCGCCGACGAGCGCGCCAAAAAGATCGCCGGCTGGCGCCATGCTGTCGACGCCACAATTGCATACACTGCCTAGGCGGCTGCGCGGCGCCCAAGGATTTTTCTGGGACGGGGATAAAAAACTCATTGATCCCCGTCCCGGGTAGCTCATTTGGGACGGGGCTTTTTTGACTGGTATGATTGGTGCGACCATTCCAACCAGCTAAAAGAGCCCCGTCCCAAATTGACTACCGAGAGGAACTGCCATGGAGCGTATCGCGAGTTTTTCCGTTGACCATCTGCTGCTTGAGCCCGGCGTGTATGTGAGCCGCATCGACCGCGATCCGGCGACCGGCGCCGCCGTCACCACGTTTGACCTGCGCTTGACCACGCCCAACAAAGAGCCGGTCATGAACACGGCCGAGTGCCACACCATCGAGCACCTGGGCGCGACGTTCCTTCGCAATCATGCCGAGTGGTCGAGCCGCATTGTCTACTTTGGTCCCATGGGCTGCCGCACGGGCTTTTACCTGGTTGTCTTTGGTGAGCTGACGAGCGAGGAGATCTTGCCGCTCGTGCGCGAGCTGTTCGAGTTTGTCGCGGGCTTTGAGGGCGATGTTCCCGGTGCCGCTCCCGAGGAGTGCGGTAACTACCTGGACCAGAACCTCCCCATGGCAAACTGGCTTGCGCGTCGCTATCTCGACCGCGATCTGGCCGATATCGACGAGAAGCACCTGCACTATCAGCAGGCATAAGGATGCTGGCAGGAATAGCGTTTGCGCCAGAAGCGCTCCCACTCTTGTGGGGGCGCTTTTTCATATCGAGCACTCGAAACAGAACGAGATTGTTCTAGAATGTTCGTATAGTCACATTTACGAACAGGAGTGAACATGCATATCTATTCTGTCAACGATCCCGAGTTCAAATCCTATGGCAACGTTTGGGATGACGTTCCGTCCGAGCTCACGTCGCCCGTGCTCGAGGCACTCTCTGCCACGCCCATTCCCGAGGGCAGCAAGTACGTAGCAAGTGCGCCGGAGCTCGAGGGCGTCAAGGATGCCGACAAACTGGGCTTTCTCATGTTTGGCGGCCGCCCCTTCCAGCTCGGCTGGTGCAACGGCCACAACACACGCCTCAACTGCCTGGAGTATCACCGCGCCAGCGAGTTTAACCTGGGCGCCCGCGACTTTATCCTGCTCGTGGCGCATCGCTGGGAGATCGAGGACGGCAAGCTCGACACCGCGTGCGTCAAGGCGTTCCGCGTACCGGCGGGTACGGTCGTCGAAGCCTTCAACACCACGCTTCACTACACGCCCTGCATGGTCGACGACGGCGGCTTCCAGGTGATGGTGGCGCTGCCGGCGGGCACCAATGGCCCGCGCCCCGAGGCCGCAGCCGACATGCCTGCCGCCGGTGACAGCTACTGCTACTGGAAGGCCGACAAGTGGGTTCTCTGCCACGCCGATAGCCCCAAGGCTGCCGAGGGCGGCTACGTAGGCCTCATCGGCAAGAACCTCGACATCGCCTGTGACTAGCATCTTCCGTCTCGATTTGTAACATCTAGCGGGCTAAATCGTCTCTACCTGTTACAGATTTAGACAAACTGCGGGGGGCTGCCCGAAAATCTCGATCTGTAACACCAAGCCCGGTTTTGGCTGCCTACCTGTTACAGATCGAGACAAACCGCCCCAAACCACCACAAAGGTGCCTGTCCCCTTTGTGGTGGTTTGGGGCGGCGGTATCAGAAAGTTTCAGGCAGGGGCGGCTGCCGGGCCGCCGTGTGCGAAAAGAAGTGTCGGCCTGCGCCGTTGCCGTTGAGCGACGCGTTGTTTGCAGGGATACTGAGCCTATGACAACAGCGTGCGAAAGGATTGATGCATGGCTTTCCGTAATGACTTCCTGTGGGGCGGCGCGACGGCTGCCAACCAGTGCGAGGGCGCCTACAACGTGGACGGCCGCGGACTTGCCAACGTGGACGTGGCTCCGCACGGCCCCGAGCGCTATGCGGTGGTCTCCGGCCAGCGCAAAATGCTCGACTTCGAGGACGGCTATTACTATCCCGCGCAGACCGGCATCGATTTCTATCATCACTACAAAGAGGATATTGCTCTCTTTGCCGAGATGGGCTTTAAGACCTTCCGCATGAGCCTGGCATGGACCCGTATCTTCCCCAACGGGGACGAGACCGAGCCCAACGAGGCCGGCTTGGCCTTCTACGAGGACGTGTTCCGCGAGTGCCAGGCGCACGGTATCGAGCCGCTCGTGACTATCACGCACTTCGATTGCCCGATTCACCTCATCAAGGAGTACGGCGGCTGGCGCAACCGCAAGCTCATCGACTTCTACAAGAACCTCGCGACCACGATCTTCACCCGCTACAAGGGTCTGGTGAAGTACTGGCTCACCTTCAACGAGATCAATATGATTCTGCACCTGCCGTTTATGGGTGCCGGTCTGGTCTTTGAGGAGGGCGAGAACAAGGAGGCCGTCGAGTACCTGGCCGCCCATAACGAGCTCGTCGCCAGCGCGTGGGCAACCAAGATCGCCCACGAGATCGACCCCGAGGTCAAGATCGGCTGCATGCTCGCTGCAGGTAGCTACTATCCCTACAGCTGCCGTCCGGGCGATGTACGCCAGGCTCAGCTTGACAACCAGAGCAACTATTTCTTCGTCGACGTCCAGAGTCGTGGCTACTACCCGGCCTATGCCGTCAAGAAGCTCGAGCGTCTAGGCATCGATGTGGGTATGACGGACGAGGACCGCGAGATCCTGGCCGCCAACACCGTCGATTTCATCAGCTTTAGCTATTACAGCACCCGTTGCTCCGCCGGTGCCGATAACCCCGATGTCGAGCGCACCCAGGGCAACGCCTTCGCCGGCGCCAAGAACCCCTACCTGCAGGAGAGCCAGTGGGGCTGGGCCATCGATCCGCTGGGCTTCCGCATCACCCTCAACGACCTGTACGACCGCTATCAGAAGCCGCTGTTTGTGGTCGAGAACGGTCTGGGCGCCAAGGATGTTGTCGAGGAGGATGGCTCCATCAACGACGACTACCGTATCGACTACCTGCGCCAGCATATCGAGACCATGCGCGACGCGGTGACTGAGGACGGCGTCGACCTTTTGGGCTACACCACCTGGGGCCCGATCGACCTGGTGTCTGCTGGTACGGGCGAGATGTCCAAGCGCTACGGCTTTATCTATGTTGACCGCGACGACGCGGGCAACGGCACCCTCAAGCGTTCCAAGAAGAAGAGCTTTGACTGGTACAAGCATGTCATTGAAACGAACGGCGAGGACCTGTCCTAAGGAAGCTGAGACACTCAACTTCAGAGTTTCCTAACCAAAACACCCGGCGAGCAGCTTATGCCCGTCGGGTGTTTTGTTAAAAGAAGTGAAAGAAAGCAAAAGAAGTTAAGAACTACTCATTGGGGACGTTCTTAAACGACTAATCGCTGGGGGCACCCTTTGCCGTCGGCGGATTTTGGGACATGTGGCCCGCTTTTTGGGCCCGCCTGTCGGTACACTAAAAGCACTATGGGTACCTGCGAGCGACATATCGGCCACGCGGCCGCCCGATCCGCACCCGTGGCGGATCCCAGGGGCGGCAGACTCTTCGCCATGCCGCGATTCCTTGTTGGCATATCGCATGGCGTGTATCGCCGCCGCGTCTTTGTTATCGCCGGCGCCATTACCGCGCTGTTCCTTATGCTTTTGGCAGTCTTGCCGGCGTTGTTCGCCTCCGACCCCAAACTTTCCAACACCGTGCCCGCCTATAGCGAGGTGTCCGAAGAGGTCGTGGATGCGCTCGTCCACTCGAGCTCTCTCCCGTTGCTTGTCGCCGCAATTATATTTTCGATCTGGGGCGTATCGGTCTATCTGCGCTGTTTGGACTATGTGTTGCGCCGCCGCCTTGTTGCCGTCGCCACCATCTGCGCCCTCTGGATGATTGAGGTCATCCTCAAATACAAGTCGTTCACACCGGTCTACGCCACGATCCTGTGGTACCTGTACTACGTGCCCATGACGCTCATTCCGCTGCTCTACCAGCTGTGCGGCCTGCGCCTTGCGGGGCTGGAACAACACCGTACGGGCCGTCGCTATCGCAGCATCCTGTGGGTCGTGGCCATCCTACTTATCGGTTTTGTGCTCACCAACGATTTCCACCGGCAGGTATTCCACTTTGACCGTGCAAGCGACACCTGGAGCAACGATTACACATATGGCTGGGGCTATTTTGCTGTCTTGGTGTGGACGGCCTTTAACTTCGCGGCCTTTTTTATCCTGGTGGGTCGGTCCTCGTCCTTTCGCATTCAGCGCTTTTCGGGCACGGCGGCGCTTGTTTTGTTGGGTGGCGCGTTCTTTGCCATCTCGTATGCTCTGCGCGTGCCCTGGGCATGGAGGCTCAACTTCTCGCTCGTCTATTGCGTCTTGTGCGTGGTGGCGATGGAAATCTGTCTCGATTGCGGTGTCATTCCGTCATATCACGACATTGCCGGCATCTTCGACACCTTGCCGCTCGACCTCAAAGTTCTAACGCGCGACCTGCAGGAAGTCTATGCCACACCGGTGTCGAAGCCAATGCCGGCGGGCGTGTGCGAAGAGCTTCGGGCCCAGGAACACGGGCATGCCCATGCCTTTGCCGTGGCGTCCGATCCCGATGTAATGTATCGCGCCTTTCCGCTGCTGGGCGGATCGGCTCTCCTTGCCCAGGACGTCTCGGAGCTCAACGAGCTCAATCGCGAGCTGGCGCATCGGCGTATGGAGCTGCAGCGTCAAAACGAACTGCTCGCGGCCGACTACGACCTCAAGGCGCATTTGGCAGATCAGGAGGCCGAGGCCTTGCTCGTTCAAGATGTAGACCGGGCGCTTGCCCGCGCGCTCGATGAGATGTACGGCCTGCTGAGCTCGCTGCCTCCGCTTGCCGACGAGGCATCCTCGCATGAGCGTTACCGCATGCTGCAGTGCGCAAAGATGCTCGTCGCCTATTGCAAGCGCAAGGGGTCGCTCACGTTGGCACAGCACGGGGAGAGCGGTTTTGATCGCGACCGCATTCAACTCATTGCTAATGAGCTCGCAAGCGACCTACGCACCATCGATGTCGATTGCGCCTCGATTATCGCCATACGGCGCCCGATGCACGCCAGTACGGTAAGCGCCCTGTACGACTGCGTGTATGACTTTGCGTTTTTTGCCTACACCACCGACCATCCGGCGCTTATGTATCACTTGGGCGACCATGACCGGTGCAGCGTCGAGCTGCGCGCCACGCTTTTTTCCAACGATGATGAAGATCTTTCGCAGACGCCCGCTGCGCAAGAGCTCGAAAGCGCTCTGCAAAGGCGCAACGTGGCATACCGTCTTGAGGGCGAGCCCGGCCAGCTGCGCATGATCGTCTTGATGCCGAGGGCGGGTGAGTGACGATGCAGATTTCGCTCATCCTTCCCCAAATCGTTGCGCTCGATGTTGTCTTTGCCCTGGCTGCGTGTCTGCAGACGATCCACGTCCCGCTCATCGCATCGCGCCGCTCGTCCTATAACCGTAAGGTGATTTGCGCCTACGAGGCGAGCCTGGTGCTTCACCTGATGATTTCGGCGCTCATCTTATTCGCGTCGTCTGGCTCGTATCTGGTGGCGTCGCTTGACGTTTGCGCCAGGGCAATGGGCGGAGTGCTGTGGCTCAATGCCGCGATCTTTGCCTATGGCGTGGTCCTTATGGTGCGCTATCGTCGCCCTGTCATGCTGGCCGAGCTGCTGCTTGTTGGCGCCGTGACACCGCCGGTGGTTTTTGCCATGGGCTCGGTGTGGGCCGTTGCCCTTATCGCAGAGGGAGCATTCTTCCTGTTCCGTTCCGTCGCGGCGCTCTTGATGGACGTCCGTAACCGCCAGGAGGATATCACCGCGTTCTCGACGATCGAAACCATCAACGTGATTCCCGTGGGCATCCTGTATCTGGACCCGAGGGGCCGTCCGCTGCTCATGAACCGCCGCATGCGAAAAAACCTGGTGGAGCTTCATATGCCCACCGACCTAGGCGATATGAGCGGTACATGGAACGATCTGCGCAAACTCAGTATGCAAATGCCCGAAAGCAGCCAGAACCGCGTACGCATTAATCTGGACCGCTTTGGTGAGGCGCGCGTTGTGGTCGAGGTTTCTCCCGCCGAGATTCGCTTGTTTGTGCACGATGACGTTATGGTTTCGGGCCGTTCGTTCGAGCGCATTATCGGCCTGGATGTGACAGAGTATGCGCACGCGCATGACCGTCTGGCGCAGGCCAACCACCTGCTTGAGCTTGCGGGCCAAGAGCTCCAGGCCCAGATCGAAGAAGTCAAAAAAGTTGCCGACAATGCGGCCTATTTGCGCATGCGCGCCCGCGTTCACGATGTGATCGGCCAGCGCCTATCAATCCTCCATCGCTATCTGGAGGAGGGGCGCTTGGACGACGAGTCGCTCGAGCAGGTCGATCCGTTGCTGCGCTCAATCGCCGCCGATCTGCGTCATGGCGGTGCCAGTGAGCCTTCGGAGCAGCTGGGCGATATCGTCCACGCCTTTGGCCTGGTGAGCGTGCAGATCGATGTAGAGGGCGAGCTGCCAAGCGACGCGCGTGTCGCCGCAGCCTTTCTGCAGATTATCCGCGAAGCCTCGACCAATGCCACCAAGCATGCACAGGCCCATCAGGTCCATGTGCGCCTGTGGCAGGAGACGTCGGAAGACGGCGCTGTTGCGCGGATGACCGTTTCTAACGACGGCGCGCCTGCACCCGTATCGTATCGCGAGGGAACGGGTATCCCTGGTATGAGGCATGTCGCGCAGAATCTGGGCGGCAGCCTGGAAGTCCATCCCGCCCCGCCCTTCACGCTTGCGGTATCCATTCCGCTAAACTCCAGCGCCACGGTTCAAAGGAGAAGCTCATGATCCGCGTGTTAATCGTCGAAGACCAGGCTATCTTGCGTGAGAGCCTGGCGCGTTCCGTGGGCGACCAGCCCGACATGACCGTTGTCGCCGCGATCGCCGACGCCTCGGATGCCTTGGACGTTGTGCTCAAGGAGCGTCCGGACATGATACTGATGGATGTGTGCACCGAGCACGATTCCAACGGCATCGTGGCGGCGGCGCGTATTAAAGAGGCACTGCCCGAGTGTCGCGTCATCATCATGACGGGCATGCCCGAGATCACCTTTGTCGATCAGGCGCGCGAGGCCGGCGTCGATAGCTTTGTGTACAAGAACGTCGGCATCGACGAGCTGTTTGCTGTGATGCGCTCCACGCTGGCGGGTTACTGCACATTTCCCAAGCCACCCGAGAGCATTTTCTCGGGCACGGCGGCACTCGACGATGTCGAGCTGTCGATTTTGCGTCTTGCCTGCGAGGGCAAGAGCCGTCGCGAGATTGCGGGCGAGCTTTTTATGAGCGAGGGCACCATCAAGCGCCGCATCTCGGAGATCCTGAGCAAGACCGGCTACGACAATATCATGCGCCTAGCGGTGCATGCGGTGACCGAGGGCAGCATCGTCCCCAACATGGAGCGCTAACGCTCGTTACGCATCGGCATAAAAGCGACGGGGCTGCAGGATCAACTCCTGCGGCCCCGTCTGGTGTGCGCGGATGTGTCCGCCAATCCGCGGCTGTCGTGGTCTACCGCTACGCGATGGTTGCGCTGTAGGAGGCGACGTCCTCGTAGGAATCGGTCAGGTAGGCGTCGATGCCGATGGTCGTGTTGACTAGGCTGTCGAAGCTGTCAAGCGTGCCCTTCGAGAAGGTGAACTCTTCGGTGGCGTTGGTGCCGGGCATCAGGTGGGCAGAGAACCAGGCTTCCTTCATGGTGCCGTTGACGTTTGTCTTGCCGGTGGGAGCGTAGAAGGTCAGGTCCTTGTCGCTCTTGTTGGTGATGTTGACGACAAAGCCGATGTCGCCCCAGTCGTCCTGGAACTTCTCGGTGATGGTGATGGTGCACAGGTCATCATCGGCGACGGTGACGGCGGGGGAGATTTCGACGCTCTGGACATCGCCGTCTTCGACGGCCTCATCGATCTCCTCTTCCTTCTCGGCGTTCTCGCGATCCTTCTTCACCGTACCGGACAGATCCTTGTCGGACTTCGTGAAGATAAGCTTGTCACCGTCTACCTCCAGGACGAGCTTGTCGTCCTTGAGCTTCAGATCGTGCGACTCGTCTTCGGCGGTGATGGTTACGGTGGTGGCGTCCTTGGCCTCCCATTTCAGGTCGGCGACCTCAAGGAACAAGTCGAGGGTGCCCGTGCCGTCCTCATCGAGGATCAGGATGCAGTTGACGCCCCACTCCTTGAGCATGTCCATGTACTCTTCGGTCAGCTCTTCGCCGTCCAAGGTTCCACCCGAGTACTTCCAGCTGCCGACGAAGTTGGCCTTGGGGTCTTTGCCGCCGCCGCTGCAGCCCGTCAGGGCAAAGGCGAGCGCCAAGATGCATGTCAGGAATGCGAGCGCGGACTTTTTAAACGTTGTCTTCATGGTGTCCTCCTTCATCGAACGAAACCCATAGAAGGCAGCGGGGGTGGCGGATCCCCCGCTCATTACCAGTTGGGGGCGCTAGGGCCTGGGCGTTCCGCAGTTGCTGCAGAACTTGCCGCCGTTTTCGCTACCGCAGTTGGGGCAGAACCACTTGGCCGGTGCCGGGGCGGGTGCGGGGCTGCCGCATTCCGAGCAGAACTTGCCGGTGTTGGTGGCGCCGCAGCTGCAGGTCCATGTGCCGGCCGCAGGTGCGGCAGCGGGTGCCGGCGCGGGGGCGGGAGCCGGAGCCGGCTGCGGGGCAGCCTGCTGCTGCGCCTGGCCGGCGGCGAACAGCTGGCTGGCGTTCATGCCACCCATGCCGCCCGCCATGCCCATGCCCATAAAGCCGGCCATGGCGCCGTTGGGGTTGGCCGCCGCCGCGCGCATCGCGTCGCTCTGGGCGCTGGCAATGTTGGCTGCCGCCATGGTGGGATCGCGCATGACCGCGGCTTTCTGCAGGTCCTTGATCATCTGCTCGTCCTCTTGCGAGGCGGCGATGGAGTTGACGCCAAAGCTCACGATCTCGACGCCGCGCAGGTCGCGCCAATCGGCAGAGAGGACCTCGTTGAGCGCGCGGGCGAGCTCGGTGGTGTGGCCGGGGATGGCGCTGTAGCGAATGCCCATCTCCGAGATCCTGGCAAAGGCGGGCTGCAGGGCAGTGAGCAGTTCGGACTTAAGCTGGCTGTCGATCTTGTCGCGCGTGTAGCTGTCGGTCACGTTGCCGCACACGTTGGTGTAGAACAGCAGCGGGTTGGTGATGCGGTACGAGTACTCGCCGTTGCAGCGTACGGAGATGTCAACGTCCAGGCCAATGTTGTTATCGACCACGCGGAAGGGCACGGGCGAGGCGGTGCCGTACTTGTTGCCGATGATCTCCTTGGTGTTGATGAAGTAGACGCGCTGGTCCTTGCCCGCGTCGCCGCCAAAGGTAAAACGGCTGCCGATATTGGCGAAGGTTTCCTTGATGGAATCGCCCAGGTTGCCGCTAAAGACGCTCGGCTCGCTGCCGGTATCGAAGACGAACTCACCGGGCTCCAGCGCGACTTCGATGATCTTGCCGTTTTGTACCACGAGCATGCCCTGGCCGTCGTTGACGGCGATGACGGAGCCGTTGGAGATGACGTTGTCCTCGCCGCGCGTGTTGGAGCTGCGACCGCCGGTGCGCTTGCTGCCCTTGCAGGCCAAGACGTCAGCAGGCATCGATTCGCAATAGATAAATTCCTTCCACTGGTCGGCCATGACGCCGCCGGCAGCTCCCAATCCAGCTTTCAAGAGTCCCATGGTGATCTTCCTTTCTCGTCAAAGGCCGGGTGGTATTGGTTGGATTGCTTAGTCGTCCTTGTCGTCTTTCATGACAACGGTGGTCTCGGTGTGGCTGAAGGTGTCGTGCTTCTCGGTCAGGTCGAGCTCGCCGCAGTACTCGTCGGCGTGGGCGGCCTCGTTGGCCGTCTTGAGCTGGCCTACCAGTAGCACGTCTCCGATAATCACGATGATCAGCGGCGCGATGATGTTGATGAGGATGCCCTCGATATCAAAGGTGAAGTAGTCCGGATCGAAGGCGTTCCCGCCCATAAAGAGAATTTGGGAGAGAACAAATCCGATCACAAAGAACAGCACCGAGGCAATGGCGAGCTTAGGCTTGGAACAGGGAAGCTCGCCGACCATGCGACCGGTCTGGCCGTTCATGGCAAACAGGTAGCTCTTGCCGTTCCACGAGGTGGAAAGCATCCAGACGGGGAACAGGGCATAGTCGCTGTCATCCCAGGTGTAGTCGAGCTGCTTGCTTTCGACCGTGGCGTCGTCGTATTCGTCGATGACGGTTTCGCGCAGGGCCGAGATTGTGCTCTCCTCCATGCGGTGCTCGGCGCGCGCCTTGCACGTCTCGCAATCCTCATCGTAACGGTTGGCGATGTAGCCGGGCATATAGGCGACCGAGAACGGGCGCAGCGCGTCGTAGTCAAATGGCTCGATGGCGTCCATGTGGCCGTCGGGCATCTTGGACGATCCGTCGACGGGCACGCGCTTAAACGAGATATTGCCCTTGCGATAGGCATCGTAGTGGTCGGTGGTCGTGACGGTGCGATCGGATTCCTCGGTCACGGTCTCGTTGGTCGCATCGAAGTACACTTCGCCGTCCACGTGGGCACCGTAGAGCCAAAACGGCACGTAGACGCCTTGGACCTCGTCGATGTGGTTGCTGGTGACAAAGCTCTTGGGCAGCAGGATCTTGCCCTTGTAATGCTCTTTGAGCGCAGCCATAACGTCGTCGCGTCCGAGCTTAAACGGAATCACCAGGTCGGGTGAAAAGTCGCCCGAGAGCTGACCGGGTGCCACGGCGGGGTTGCCGCAGTACGGGCAGGTGGTAACGGCGACGGTACCGTCCGAGATTAGCTCGGCGCCACACGATGAGCAGATATAGCCGGCGTTTTGGGCGAGCTCCTGCACCGCAGCGTCGGCGGCGGGCTTGGGCGCTGCCGCCGCCGCATCGGCTTTGGCGTCTGCCTTGTCCTGGCGCTCGCGATAGAGGGCCTCGACTTCTTCGACTTCAAAACGCGAGTCGCAGTAGTCGCAGACGAGCTTTTGCTCGGCACTGGCAAAGTGAAGGGGGCCGCCACACGCGGGGCACTGATAGTTGACGCTCTCGAAGGCCATGATCGGTCCTTTCCGTGCCGGAGGCTATGCGCCGATGGCGCCGCCGCAGTATTCGCAGCGCCCGCTGGCATCGGGAATGGTGGTGGCTCCGCAGAAGGGGCAGGTCACCGCGGTCTTGGGGGGCTTGGCGGCCACGACGCTGTCGCGCGTCTCCTGGCGCAGCTGCACCAGCGCGTCGCGGACCTCGGTTGCCTGGCGCTTGGCCTCGCGGTATTCGATGGAACCGCGCTGATCGATGGTGGAGTCGTTCACGCGCAGGTTGATCTCGGTAAAGTACGGCGTGTTGACGTGGATGGTCAGATTAAAGTCGTAATCCAGGTCGTAGCGCGGCGGGTTGTAGCTCTCGCGCTCGCCGTCCTCGGTCTCGCGATAGATTTCGGTGCGATGCTCGTCGATATCCATATCGCAGCCGAGTACCCGCGAGAACTCGATGATGTCGGGATTGGCGTCGCGCCAGCGGCTCTGCGAGGTAATGATCAGCAGGCCCGCGTCCTCGTCGAGCATGATGTTGGTGCGCCCGGCAGAAAGCGTGCGCGTGGGGTTGAACGACGCCAGACGCTCGGCATTGGCCTCGCGGTAGGCGAGCTGCTCGCGGATATCGTCCGCGGTGCTGGAGCGATAGCCGTGAAAGTAGGGGGAGAGCTTGCCGGCGCACTCTTTGCACAGGTAGCCTTCATTGATTTTTGTCTTACCTAGAAGTCCCAGCTCGGTACCGCAAATCGCGCACTCTTTCTTC
This sequence comes from uncultured Collinsella sp., assembly GCA_905202925.1. Classification (GTDB taxonomy): domain Bacteria; phylum Actinomycetota; class Coriobacteriia; order Coriobacteriales; family Coriobacteriaceae; genus Collinsella. Next base: position 195,646 of record CAJKTW010000003.1, read on the forward strand.
TCGAACATCTTGTCAAAGAAGCCCATGGCTGCCTCCCATCAACTGGTAGCGTGTGTCACTTTTGATGATGGGGGAGCGCGCGATCTTTCACGATACCCAGACGGCTCAACGAGTCTCCACAACTGGGACACATGGCCCATTTTTCCTACTCATTGGGGACGTACTTAAATGAGTGAAACTACTCATTTAAGTACGTCCCCAATGAGTACCCGTAGAGTGAGAGTGGATAATCTCCCGTTTTTGGCCTGTTTGTGGGCTCAAAGTGGGAGATTATCAACTCTCGTTGTTTGGGTGTCCAAAAATCCTCGCTCGTTTGGCGCCTGGGGACACTCTTTGTCGAATGCAGCGGCTGCCGAATGTGGGCGCCGTCCTTGCTATGCCACGGTCACGGCGACCTGGGCGTAGCGGGTGCAGGGGCGCTCGGCGCGCGTCTGCACGGTGAGGGTGAGCACAAGGCGGTCGCCGGGTCGTGCGTCGGCGGGCACGATGAAAGCGGTGTCTACCGTGCATTCTTGCCACATCGACAGTTCCTGGACGCCTGCATAGCTCGACGGGTCTACGGCGACATCCCAATGCGCATCGAAGCCCCTGCCGTCGGGGTCGACGATGGTCGCCGCAAGGTCGATGCGCTCGCCGGCTGCGGCGCTGCGGTCGGCCGTGACCTCGACAACATGCGCCGGATGAGAGCAGATGGCCGGATCATGGGCGCACCATTGCGCGCGGGCGGCAAAGTCTTCTTGATAGGCGCACAGATAGGGATTGGGATTGTCGTCTGCGGGCGTGTTGATGGCGGCAAGACCGGCGGGCGCGTTCGCATCGGGATGCCCATCAAGAAACATGCGGCCGAGCAGTGTGTCGAAGCCGCGGTCGTCGATACCGCGCAGGCCAAACGGCAGCAGCGGAATATAGGTCATGCTGTCACCCTCGGCCATAAAGTCGCCGCGCTCAAACTGCACCGCGGGCATGCCTTCCAGGCCCCAATCCAGACGGGCATGCTTGCCAAACTGAAAGCGCTCAGGCTCGTTTTCGTAGACCTTGCCATCGCCATAGAGCATGTAGCGCGCCATGAGGGGGCCGTTGTCCTGCGTGAGATTCTGCTCAGGCCAGGGAGCCTTAAACAGCGGCAGCGTATCGGGCTGAGCCATCTTGGCGTCGAAATAGTTTCCATACATATAGGGCGTACGCCAAAAGATGAGCTCGGGAAAGAGCTCGCGCCCATGGTCGAGCCACGAGTTGTCCTGTCCCACGCCATCGGCAACGCCCATCACGCGCACCTTCTGATAGACCCGCTGCTGTACGGCGGGCCACTCGGGTGTGTCGTGATAACGCTCGGCAATACTCATGAGGGCACGAACGATCGTATTCATACCACCCCAGCTGAGCAACCATAACGTACGCGGATCATCATCCAGAATCGCCTGCGCAATTACGCGAGACCCCTCAGTTTCCTCAGTCACATCACCCTCAAAGGCAACATTTCCCACAAAGGTGCGCTCGATCATCTGGGCGGGCGTGGGAAACGGCGGCTCACCGGCAGCGGCCGCATTTGCCTGCAACTGCGGCCAAGCCTGGGCATATTCATTACTCCAGAGACTCTCAATCCAATGCTCGGGAAACGGCCGATACTCACGAAGCTCGCCGGCTAGCGGATCGGGCTCATGAGGCACAACAGCCCACTCATAAGAGCGCCGCCCTTTGGTCCGCCAATGCGAATTCACCTCGCCGAGCGTATGAACCCCATCCCCAAGAAAGTGATACTGCGAAGCCGTATACACCACAGCCTGAACATCAAGCAAGTTGAGATACAGAGCCAAATGAACAAGTGAGTTCATATCATCGACTTCCATATCAGTGGTAACAATCACCCGAGTCAACTTCTGGGACATAGGAACAGCTCCAATCAAAATCAATTCAGCCAGTTACGCGCAAGGCAAGACTAAACCCCGGTCCCCGCGATGGGAGGGCTTAGCGGTCGACCCTGGCCGACCACTCCCAGCAGCCCACCGGCTCGCCGTCGATGAGTACGTTGCCCCCGTCGAAGTCTTGATAACACAGGTCGTTGAATTGGTGGATCCACACGCCGTGGTTGAACGTCTTCTTGGCCGAGCCGTCGGCCTCGCGATACACGCCGGTCAGGTCCTCGACATGGCTAAAGTAGGTGAGGTGCACGTTGGCGCCGGCATCGCGCAGGCGCGCCGTGAGCGGCAGCACGGTCTGTTGCGGTGACACGAGCTCGTCGCCCTTGGAGTGCGTAAACCACAGCGGCGTCTTGGCGAGCGCGGCCACGTCCTCGTCCGTGGCGTTGTACCACGGGGCGCAGCAGGGAAGGCCCGCGGCGAAGAAATCGGGGTAGTCGGCGCACAGGCGCAGGGTCATAAAGCCGCCGTTGGAAAGACCGGCGACCACGATGCGGTCGGTGTCGATGCGGTCGGCATGCTCGGCGACAAACTCATCGATAAGTGCCTTGAGCACGGGGGAGTAGATGCTCTGGTTGGAGTGACCAAGCTGCTCGACGCCGTTGTCCATCCAAAACGTGGGCGACTGCGGTACGAGCACCCAGGCAAAGCCGCCAAAGTAGCGCTGGATCTGCGCCTGGCTGATGGCCGTCACGCGGTTGCCGATATAGGCGCGCGTGGCGCCTTCGCCCTGCGTGGCGCCCTTGCCCTCGCCGGCGCCGTGCAGATACACCACGAGCGGTGCCTTTTGGGGCACGGCCGTGGCCTCGGGCGCAAAGGGGTTGAAGCATGCCGAGTCCTCGGCCTTAAAGCTGGGCTCAAAGAAGCCGTATTCGAGCGCGATACCGTCGACGGCGGTCTTTTGCGTGTCGTTGCTCCAGCCTTTGAGCGCAGGGCAGATATCGCCACGGCAGGTGTCGAAGACCAGGCCGCAGGTGGGATCGTCGCCGTCGTTGCCGGGAAGAGCCGCGAGCTGCGTGATGTGCAACTGGTCATCGAGCATGCGCGAGCCCATGACGCCGCCTTCGATCTTTTTGGTCAGGCGCTGCTCGGCGACCTCGAGCGCCACATGGGTGCCCACGGCGAGCTTACGTCCGTTCTCGTCGCACGGATATGCGGCGAGAATGTCGATGTAACCCACGGAGGGCGCGGCATGGTCGGCGCCGCGTTCCTTGCGCATCAGAACATCGCCCGAGCGCTCGTGACGCTCTACATATATATGGAAGGTGTTCGCGTCGATGTCGTTGGCGCGCACGGTGCAGGGCAGGTCGAGTACGACCTTGCTGATCCAGGGGCCAAAGTCGCCCAAGGTGGTGACGGTTGCGTAGGTACACAATTTGAGTTCCATGAGCTGTCTCCCTTGCGCCGCGAATGCCTGGCATCTGCGGCAATACAAACTAAACATGTTTAGTGTAATCTAGAATTGAAGAATAACCAGATGAACTCGGTAAACGGCAAAATTGAACACGTCGTGAACTACTAAACGTATGTTTACTAGCTTCTAGCAGGGATTCTGTTGATGAGTTAACAGATCAGTGAGGTGTTCATCAAAATAAAATCCCACGTAAATGGCTATATATCAATAGATGGTCAAAGAGACCATCTCCCGCCATTCAAATACGTTCACCCCCGATTTCCTACCGTTCACCGGACTGTAGACGGCAAAATTGCCATAAATTCGGCGCTCCGTGTAAACTAAAGCCCGTAAACGTTCAGTAAACACCTTGTTTACAAAAGCGTATCCAAGGGTCCGGCAACCGTAAGGGGTTATAGTCGCCGGGCCAAAGGCGTGCCTAAGCCCAAGGGGGCTGGCACACGAAGATATGGGGAGGGGTCCCATGGCAGTAGATAACAAGCAGATTGCCACCGATGTCCTCGAGCTCGTGGGCGGTGCGGAGAATGTTTCCGTTGCCACCAACTGCATGACGCGCCTGCGTCTGACGCTCAAGGATAACAGCAAGGCCGACGTGGAGAAGATCAAGAAGGTCAAGGGTGTTCTGGGTTGCCAGTTTGCCGGCAGCCAGCTCCAGGTCATCATCGGCCAGAACGTGCCCAAGGTGCTCGCCGAGTTCGTCGCCATCTCCGGTGTCAAGCAGGGTGAGGCCGTCAACGAGAACCTCGATGCTCCCAAGGAGAAGTTCGAGCTCAAGAACCTGCCCAATATCATCCTCGACTATCTGTCGGGCTCCATGACCCAGCTCATCCCGCTGCTCATGGCCGGCGGTCTGTTCCGTACCATCGCGGCCGTCCTCGGCCCCACCATGCTCGGTGTGCTCTCGGCCGACGACCCGACCTATACGTTCCTCTACACCACGCTGTACGAGGCCACGTTCACCTTTATCCCCATCTACCTGGGTTATGCCGCGGCTAAGAAGCTCGGCGCCAGCCCGGTGCTCGGCATGCTGCTCGGTGGCGCCCTCATGGCTCCTTCCGTGGTGAGCGTCGCCACCCAGGAGGGCGGCGGAATCATCTCCGTCTACGGCATCCAGATCGCCGCTGCCAACTACCAGCAGTCCGTCCTGCCGATCATCCTTTCGGTGCCCGTCCTGTACTTCATCGAGAAGTTCTTTAAGAAGGTTATGCCCGACGTGCTGTCCACGGTCTTCACGCCGTTCTGCACCATGATCGTCACGATCCCCATTGCCTTCATCGTCCTCGCTCCGATCGGCAACGAGATCGGTACGCTGATCGCCAACGCCCTCTTCGGCCTTGCTGACCTTGGCGGCATCGGCATCCTGATCGTCATGGCCATCCTCGGCGCCTTCTGGCAGCTCTTCGTGGTCTGCGGCATGCACATGCCCGTCATCCTGCTCGCCCAGGTTCAGATCATCGCTGCCGGTTACGATCCCTTCGTCTTCGTTTCCACCAACTGCGCTATGGCCGCTGTCTGGGGCTGCGCCTTCGGTGCCTTCCTCAAGATGAAGAACCCCGACGAGAAGTCTCTCGCCATCGGTTACGTCATCTCCGCCATCGCCGGCGGCGTCACCGAGCCCGCGCTCTTCGGTATCCTCATGCGCTTCCGTCGCACCATGTTTGGCATGTTCATCGGCGGTGCTATCGGCGCTGTGTTCTCCGGCCTCATGGGTGTTACCTACTACCTCGCAGGCGGTGCCTCCAACTTCCTGGTCTTCACCAACTACCTGCAGGGTGGCCAGATGAACACCGTCTGGGCTATCGTTGGTATGGCAATCTCCTTTGTCATCGCCGCTGCCGTCGTCTTTGTCTCCGGCTTCTCCAAGGAGGAGCTCGCCGAGATGGAGGCCTAAGGCCAAACCGTTCGGTCGCATAAGACCTCACCTACACGACAGGGCCCCGTCAGGCGTAAGCCCGGCGGGGCCCTTCTTGCAAGGTAGACTGATGGAGGCGGGTGAGATTCGCCCGCGAGGGTTTGCCAAGCGCCGGGGGCTTTCGCGCGGGGTTATCGCGAAAGCCCCCGGCGGTTCGCAAATCCTTTATCAAACGAAAGGACATGCAGATGAGTTTGGGAAAGCTGACCGCCAACGGTCGCCAGGACGGCTTTTTGTGCGAGGGCAAACCGTTCTTCTGGTTTGCCGATACGTGCTGGAGCGCATTTACGAGCATCGCCGAGAACGACTGGGATTACTACCTGACCCGCCGTGCCGAGCAGGGCATGAACGTGCTGCAGATCAACACGTTGCCGCAGTGGGATCGCTGCTGTCCCGACCTGGGCATTTGGCCCTATGCCAGCGAGGATGGCGTGCACTTTGATTGGTCCTGCCCCAACCAGGCGTATTGGGATCGTGCCGCCGCCATGTGCCGCGCGGCCGTCGAGCACGGCATTCGTCCGGCGCTCGTGCTCATGTGGTGCAACTACGTGCCCGGTACCTGGGGTGCCAAGATCGCCGAGCGTTGCGGTGCCGAGATTATGCCGCGTGAGGAGGTTCGCGCCCACGTTGCCCGCGTCGTCGAGAACCTGGGCGAGTTCGACCCCGTCTACGTGGTGGCGGGCGATACCGACTTTGCCGGCGACGAGGCGATCGCCTATTACGAGGACGCCCTCGACGAGGTCGTCAAGCGCGCGCCCGAGGCACTGCGCACCATGCATATCAACCGCGGTAACCGCACCATTCCGGCGCAGTATCTGGACCGTCTGGACTTTTATATGTTCCAGCCCGGCCACAACTACGAGGGCCAGCCCGAGGCATGGCGTCTGCCGCAGGACTTTATCGCCAACTATCCCAAAAAGCCGATGGTCAACTCCGAGCCTTGCTACGAGCAGATGGGTGCGTCGCGCAACGTCTACTGGCGTTTTACCGCGCAGGATTGCCGCGCGAGCGTATGGTCGTCGATTCTTGCCGGCGCCAGTGCCGGCGTGACCTATGGCGCACACGGCGTGTGGAACTGGCAAACATCGCGCAGCCAGGGTTCGGTCCTGGGCGAGGGCTTTGACATGCCCTTCCGCTGGCAAGAGTGCCTGCAGTTTGCGGGTGTGTGGGACTTTGGCGCGATCGAGCACGTGCTTGCCGCCCTAGGCGCTACGGCTGCCGACGATGCACTTGCCGTGGTTCCGGCGCAGGAGCTCCTCGACGACGCGCGCGAGTCCATCCGTGTGGCGCGCGTTGGCGATCGCATCGTCGCGTACCTGCCGCGTACCACGGCGCTCAAGTTTAAGCTCGACGGCGCGCGTGGCTGGACGGCGACGGTCCTCGACATGGAGGACAAGCGCATCGCAAAGCTGCCCGTCCGTGACAACGGTGACGGCACCGTGCGCGTGGCGCAGCATCCCTTTGAGCACGACGCGCTGGTGATCCTGGCCCCCGGGCGCTAACGGCTCTTCTCCAACATTTACAACCCAGTCCCTTTCATTAGGCTGCGACGGAATGGTTCCTGCATGACGGCTTCAAGCTGCCAAGGGGAGCCATTCCGTCGCACCCTTTGCTTACTCATTGGGTACTCATTGGGGACGTACTTAAATGAGTGGCAGTTGGGGGATACTCCTTGCCGAGTTGGAGCTTGCGCGCGCCCCTTCTGGGTCATGCGGCTCAAAATCGCGGCGTCATGCGGACGGCTGGGGTCGAATTTGCAACATTTCGAACTTGGCTTCGATATTGAGATTGGTTCTTTATTAAAATGGTGTTCCGGACAACAAAGCGGGTGGGGGTTACCATGAGGGACCTGGGAGACACAACCGCATATTTGCGCCGGGGCATGCGGGAGATTCTGTGCCTAGCGCTGTTCTTCTTCACGTTTTTGGCGTGCGAGTATTTCTTTGATGCGCGCATGGCCGAGTTCGTGCCATCGAGTGAGGTCGTCATCTACGAGAGCATCGTTGTCGGCGCGAGCGTGATTGGCTTTTTCGTGCGCCCATTTCTGTACTATCGCCGTCCCCAGACGATCGATGCGACGAGCGATATTACGGGCGTGCTGTTGGTATCGGCGTTGCTGCTGATGATTATGGCAATGCGGTTTGAGGTAGTAATTGCCGGCGGCCTGGTGGCGTGCTGCGCCCTGGGCTATTGCGGATCGACCGCCCATGCCAATCTTGCGCGGCGTTTTGCGCAGACGCCCTGCCTGGCGCGCACCGTGGCGGTTTCCTATGCTGTGGGCATTTTGGTGCAGGTGCTCAACCATATGGTGATGCCTGCGGGCATTCCCCAGCAGTCTGTTCTCATTGCCTGTGCGATTGCGCTGGTGGGGCTGCTTCACGGTGTCCGCCGCGCTAAATTGCGTGATGAGCCTGCGCCCGAGTTCGAGGTCGAGATTGCCGAGCTATCGGTCGATGCGTCGGAGCGTGGCGCCAGGTGGCACGATGACCCCGAGGCAAAGGCGACCTTTCAGGGCGCCGTGGTGCGTCTGACGGTGGCGACCGCTTGCCTCACCGGCGTGTTCGCGGCCCTCAATGCCGGCCTTACGACCTCGCATGCCGCTGGCGCTATCGATCTGGGCGACTGGCCGCGCTTGCTGCTGGTTGTGAGCGCCCTTGCCGCCGGCGTCCTGTATGACCTGCGTGGGCGTTCGTATATGAATATCATCATGACGTGCGCCGCCATGCTGTCCACGCTCTCGTTCTTTGTACTTATCACCGATGGCAACGGTGGCAACACGCTTGCCGCCACGATTATCTTTTACCTTGGCACGGGCTTTTTCGTGGTGTTCTTCACCGCGAAGTTCGCCGCGATTTCGATGTATGCCCGCTGGGCGTATCTGTGGCCGTGCATGGGCCGTGTTATCAACAACGTTTGCTCGATGCTCGTGACGGCTCCGGCAGTGGCGATTATCTCGAGTCAAAACGTGCTGGCGGCAGTGAGCGTCGTGCTCGTGCTGTTTGTCGGCATCGCGATTTCGCTGTTGGGACAGTTTGGACAAGACGGTGAGGGCGAGGCGACGCGCGGCAGGCTGGCGCTTGCCACCGACGATCTTGGCGTGAGCTGTGAGCCCGGCCAGGCCGACACGGTGCCCCTGGAGGCGCCGGAGCTTTCGTTTGACGATCGGCTCGATGGCTTCGTTGCCGCCTTCGGGCTCACCAAGCGCGAGCGCGATGTTCTGGAGGCACTGGTCGTTTCGGACGACAGCGTGCAGGACGTGGCGGCGGCACTCTTCCTTTCGCGTTTCACGCTCTATCGCCACATCGCTTCGATTAACAAAAAGACAGGTGCCTCCTCGCGCGTAGCCCTCATCAACTTCTTCTGGTCCTGGACACCCCAAGACTAGCTAACCACCACAAAGGGGACAGTGAACTGCGCCCCGAAACTTGGACTGAATAAATAGCGACTACGCCGCAAGGGCCCGGTTCCGGAACTCCTCCGGCGTCAGGCCCTTCAATCTTACCTGCCCGCGCCGCGTGTTCCAATGGGCTATGTACCCCTCCAGGTCGCGCTTGAAGTCCCCGAAGCTGCCCCACTCCCTGCCGCGGTAGAACTCGTCCTTCACGTGGCCGAAGAGCTGCTCGGTGGCGGCGTTGTCGACGCAGTTCCCCTTGCGCGACATGCTCTGGGTGATGCCCGCCCCCTCCAGCCTGGAGGTGTAGGACTCGTGCTGGTACTGCCAGCCCATGTCCGAATGCATGGTCGGCGCCGCCCCGTCGGGCAGGGCCTCGAGGAGCCGGTCGAGCATCCTGTGCTGCTGGGCGAGGTCCGGCGAGGTCGATATGTCGCTCGCCACGATCTCCTTCGTGCAGAAGTCGAGCACCGGGGCCCAGTAGGCCTTGGCGCCGGCGACCTTGAACTCGGTGACGTCGGTGCCGAGCTTCTGCCACGGCCCCTCGGCGCCGAAGTCCCTCGCGATGACGTTCTCGAACGTGCTCCCCACGAGCCCCCTGTAGGAGCTGTACCGGCGGCGGGAGCCCCGGCGGCGTATCCCGCACCGGATGCCCATCTCGCGCATCATCTTGAGCACGGTCTTGTCGGCCACGACCGCGCCCAGCTCGGCGCGCAGGCACATGGCTATCTGCCGGTGCCCGCAGCCGTTGGCGGTGCGCGAGAATATCTCGGCCGCGGCGTCGCGCAGCTCGGGCCTGGTCGGCCTCCGCGGGTGCGCCAGCGCGTAGTAGTAGGTCGACCTCCTGAGCCCCGAGCACTCCAGCAGGTGGCGCAGGGAGTGCCCCTCCGCCCTCAGCGCCCCCACCGCCTCGGCCGCCGCCCTGGTCAGAGCCCGTCCCGCTCGACCAGGGCGCGCAATTTTTTTAGGTAGGCGACCTCGGCCTCGAGCCTGCGGCAGCGCTCCTCGAGCTCCTGCTCGCGGGTGCGGGCCCGGGGTTTCGACCTCGACCCCCTCGGCCTGCCCTTCGGGCGGGGCCGCAGCGCCTCGGCGCCGCCCTCGCGGTAGAGCCTGCACCAGCGCTCCAGCGGGGACTTCGACCTGATCCCGAACTCGGCCATGGCGTCGGCCTTCGCCATCCCGCCGTCGACCACGGCCGACGCCGCGGCGACCCTCTGCTCGAATGTGTACCTGGATTGTTTCCCGCCCATGGACAGCAGCGCCTCGCTTCCGAACGCCCGGTATACCCACTGCCATTCTCTCACGGTCTCGCGGGGGACGGACAGGGCCTCGGCCGCCGGCTTGCAGCCGACGCCGGCGTCGAAGAGCTCGACGGCCCGCCTCCTGGACTCCAGGTCGTGCTTCGACCTGAGGTCTATACTCATGGAAAACCTCCCATTTCCCGATGTCCAAGAAATGGGAGGCAGTTCACAGGCGCCTTTGTGGTGGTTTTGCCCTTGGGCTGTCTACTGTGGCGGCTCACCGTGCTAAAGCAGTTCACCGTGGCGGGCAATGTAGCGGTGCTTTGCCAGCTGGGTGAGCGCGATGTAGGCGGTAACGATGCCGATGAGCAGTGCGAAAAAGCTCGCGGGTAGCGTCATGAGACCGAGTGCATCGGCGATGGGGCTTGCCGGCAGCCAGGTGACGAGCGCCAGGCCCAGCACGGTGAGGGCGCACAGCGCGGGCGCGGCGTGGTCGCGCGCGCTCGGCAGGCGTGGGGAGCGCAGCATGTGGATCACGAGCGTCTGTGACCACATGGACTCGACAAACCAGCCACTCTGGAAGAGCGCCGCAAAGGTCGCCATACCCGCGACGTCGCCCGCGGCGGCAAGCTCGGACCAGCTCGCGCCCACGGCGGCGGGGCACACCACAAAGAAGAGCGCGACAAAGGTCGCAATGTCAAACAGCGAGCTCACGGGGCCCAGCTCGAGCATAAAGCCCTTGATGGACGCGGCATCCCAGGCGCGCGGGCGGGCGGTCCAAGCGTCATCGACGGTGTCCCACGGCAGCGCGATGCACACGATTTCGTAGACCAGCGACAGCAGCACCAGCTGCAGGGCGCTCATGGGCAAAAACGGCAAGAACAGGCTCGCGACGGTTACGGACAGCACGTTGCCAAAGTTGGAGCTTACCGTGGTCTTGAGGTACTTGAGCAGGTTACCGTAGGTGCGGCGGCCTTCGATGATGCCGCGCTCGAGCACGCCCAGGTCTTTCTGGAGCAAGATGATAGCGGCAGATTCCTTGGCGATGTCGACGGCGGAATCGACCGAGATACCGCAGTCGCTCGCGCGCATAGCGGCGGCGTCGTTGATGCCGTCGCCCATAAAGCCCACGGTGTGACCGAGCAGCTCGCGCATGACGCGCACCAGGCGCGCCTTCTGCAGCGGCGAGAGTTTGGCAAAGAGATGGGTTTTTTCGGCACGCTCGGCAAGCTCGGCGTCGTCGAGTGCATCGATCTCGGAGCCTAGCAAGACATTGCTCGCGTCGATACCGATCTGCTCACAGACGGTGGCGGCCACGCGGTCGTTGTCGCCGGTCAAGACCTTGACCGCTACACCTTTGGCCTCGAGGGTGGCGACGGCACCCGCGGCACTTGCTTTGGGTGGATCAAGGAAGGCCAAAAAGCCCATCAGCACCATGTCGCACTCGTCGGCGATGCCAAACTCGCCCACGCAGCGCGGATTGGTCTTCTGCGCCACGGCAATCACGCGCAGGCCCTCGGCATTGAGTCCGGCGACCTGCTTGCGAATCTGGGCGAGCTTCTCGTCAGTGAGCGGCTGGGCGGCGCCATCAACCTCGACAAAGGAGCAGATCTCGAGCATTTCCTCGGCAGCCCCCTTGGTAACCATCTGGGTTTTGTCTTGGGCATCGGCGACGACCACGCTCAGGCGACGGCGCGAGAAATCGAAGGGCACTTCGTCGACCTTGGTATAGCGGTCACGCAGGCTCTGGCCCAGCATGGCATCGGGCACGACGGTCGAGGGTGTCACATCGGCACGGTCGATTACGGCAAGGTCGATAAGGTTTTTGAGGCCGGTCTGGAAGAAGCTGTTCAAAAACGCATGGCGCAGCACGCGTGCGTCCTCGTTGCCGTCGGTGTTGAGGTAGCGCTCGAGCACGATGCGGTCCTCGGTGAGGGTGCCGGTCTTGTCGCAGCACAGGACATCCATAGCGCCGAGGTTTTGGATCGCCGGCAGCTCCTTGACGATAACCTGGCGGCGGGCGAGATCCTTGGCACCCTGCGACAGGCTCGTGGTCACGATGACGGGGAGCATCTGCGGCGTGATGCCCACGGCCACGCTCGTGGCGAACAGCAGCGCGTCGATGACGTTGCCCTTGGTGGCGGCGTTGATGGCAAAGACGGCCGGCGCCATAACGAGCATAAGGCGTACGAGCAGCATGGAGACGCTCGAGACGCCGCGGTCAAACGCGCTCTTCTCGCCGCGCCCGTTGAGCATCTTAGCGATGCCGCCCAGGTAGGTGTCCGAGCCGGTGGCAACGACAACTGCCATGGCGGTGCCGTTTTGCACGGAGGTGCCGGTAAAGACGATGTTCTTGCAGGCAGACAGTGGCAGCGCGGAGTCGTCGGCACCCTCGACGACCGTGGCGGCGGCGGTCTTCTCAACGGCCTCGCTCTCGCCGGTGAGCGCGGACTCGATCACAAACAGGTCGTGCGCGGTGATGATGCGGGCATCGGCCGGCACCATATCGCCGGCAGAGAGGCGGATCACATCGCCGGGGACGAGCTCGTCGAAGGGAATCTCGAGGCGCTCGCCGTCGCGCAGGGCGCAGCAGGTGTTGGAGACCAGGTCCTTGAGGGCCTCGGCCGCATTGCCGCTGCGAGCTTCCTGGATAAACTTCATGCCGCCCGATACCAGCAGCATGATGCCGATGACGATGACCGTGGAGGGGTCGCGCTGCGGCTCGGGCACGGCAAGCACGTCGATGTAGAGCGAGACCAGCGCGAGCGCGGCAAGGATGCCGGCGAAGGGGTCGATGAACGCGTCGGCGATGCGGCGGGCGAGCGTCTTGGTCGGCGCCTCGATGGTGTTGGGCCCGGTGGCGTCCAGGCGCTCGGCGGCGTGCTCGGCAGTGAACCCGTCGGCCGTGGCGTCGAGCAGCACGAGGGCGTCCTCGGCGCTATGGGTGGCAGCGAATATGGTGTTCTTGGACAGGCCGGCGTGAGCGGCGGGGCGCGCCGTGCGGCGGCGCTTGGAGATGGCTTCGAGTACCGTGGCGGTTTTGAGCATCAGCATAGGGTCCTCCTTGTTGAAGGGAGTTAGCGTACGTGTCGTATTTGCTTCAAAAAACCTAGATGTCGCTCACGTCATACTCACGAATCACCGCAAAGGGGACAGGCACCTTTGTGGTGGTTTTGACGGATGATTGTTGGCGGATGGGTGCCGACGATTGGCTATTGGCGCTTATGCGTGCGCGGAATCCTCGCGGCGTGCCGAGGGCGACATGCAGGTTTTTCGACTATGACTGCCTTCCATGGCACACCTCCTTAAGGCCGGGCGCAGCGCGCTTCGGGCATCTCGTGCCCGTTTGAATCCGCCCGTATTCTTGATGAGGGGGTTTGCCGTGTCAACCCCATTGTTCGGAAAACCATCGCCCCTGACAAAGCCTTTACAGAATGCCGCGGCCCCAAAGCGCGCCCCGCAATGCGCCCTGCCTGCGCTAAACTGGAAGGCACGTACGCGATTACGAGAGGAGCCCGCATGGAGGCTTACAAGCAAGAGTTCATCAAGTTTATGGTTGAGTCCGACGTTCTTAAGTTCGGCAGCTTTACGCTCAAGAGCGGCCGTCAGTCCCCGTTCTTTATGAACGCCGGCGCCTACGTGACGGGCTATCAGCTCAAGAAACTGGGCGAGTATTATGCCCAGGCCATTCACGATAACTTTGGCGACGACTTTGACGTGCTGTTTGGACCGGCCTACAAGGGCATTCCGCTGGCCGTCGTGACCGCCATTGCCTACCACGAGCTGTACGGCAAGGAGGTCAAGTACTGCTGCGACCGCAAGGAGGCCAAGGACCACGGTGCCGACAAGGGCAACCTGCTGGGCTATGAGCCCCAGGACGGCGACCGCGTGGTGATGGTCGAGGACGTTACTACCAGCGGCAAGTCCATCGACGAGACCTATCCCAAGGTCATGGCAGCGGCCGATGTCGAGATCAAGGGTCTTATCGTCTCGCTCAACCGCATGGAGGTCGGCAAGGGCGGCGTGACCACCGCGCAGAAGGAGATCGAGGCCAAGTACGGTTTCCCCGTCGCGAGCATCGTTTCCATGGCCGAGGTCGTCGAGACTCTCTACAACCACGAGATCGACGGCAAGGTCGTCATCGATGACGAGCTCAAGGCCGCCATCGATGCCTACTACGAGCAGTACGGAGTCCGTTAGTTACGCGGTTTTGCCAAACCGCGTAACCAATTGACGCTGCAAACCCGCCAGAGCGGCAATCTGCCTTTCAACTTCGGCGGCATGACCAGAAGGTCAATGCCGCCTCGTTTCAAGGCACCTTGCTCGCTCTGGCGGGTTTTCGCTGTCGTTGCCAAGACATCGGCACTCCCGTTGCTGGCGATGCGGCACTTGGGGACGTTCCTTTTCTGCCGACACCTGGGGACACTCCTGATGTAGTCGTTGGGGACGTTCTTAAATGACTACTCAGGATGAGCGTCCAAAAATCCGCGCTCGTTCGATTGGCGCATGTCTACGCAGCGTAGGTTGTCGAGCCTGGCCTTCAAATGGATACTGACTGTCGAACCGGTTCACTCCATTTCTTCAATTTGATTGGACAGCCCATGAACCAGACACGGCAAACCAATGCCTCCCATACTTTTTTGGCAGCGCATGCCATCAAGCAGCTGCGCGAAGAGCGCGGCCTCACCCAGCGCGCCCTGGCGGAAAGCCTTGGCGTGACCGATAAAGCCGTCAGCAAGTGGGAATCCGGCCGCGGCCTTCCCGACATTTCCCTCGTTGAGCCTTTGGCCCAGAGACTCGGCATAAGCGTGGCTGAGCTTTTGGCTGGTGACATCCGGGCCAACGCCAACCGTGCAGGCAATATGCTCAAAGGCGTCTTTTACGTTTGCCCTATCTGCGGAAACGTTGTGCACGCGCTCGGAGAAGGCAGCTTTAGCTGCTGTGGCTCCACGATGTTTCCCCAGGAGGCCGAAGAGCCGGACGCGGACCACGCCTTTTCCATCGAGCGCATCGAGGACGATTGGTACGTCACGCTCGATCATCCCATGACCAAGGATCACTACATTAGCTTTGTGGCATATGCGACTATGGACGGCATCTGCTTTAAGAAGCTCTATCCAGAGCAATCGGTGCAGCCGCGCTTCCATATTACCGGGCGCGGCAGGATATATCTTTACTGCAACCAACACGGACTCTTTACGTCGCTGACGCCTCGCAAATAACGGCTGTCTATCCGCCCTCCTCACGCGTTCCCGGGGGACCCAAAATGAGCGTGGATAATCTCCCGGTTTTGGCCTGTGTGCGGGCTCAAGGTGGGAGATTATCCACGCTCGTTATCTGAGTGTCCAAAAATCCACGCTCGTCGCTACTTGAGCCCGGGGAGGCGAGTGTAGGGAAACGAGCGCTCTAAGAACTCGGAGCAGCGGGCGTAATCTTTGGCAAAGTAGCTGCTATAGAGCGAATCGAGTACGTATTGCACGGCGATATGGCTGGCGAACTGCGTGATGCGGTGCGTCATGCTCTCGTGGTCGCTTACCGTGAGATAGGCGGCAAAGCCGGGGTGAATGCGGGCGCAGTACGGTGTGCCGATGACGATGACCGGGACATGTCGACTGCTGAGGATTGGCAAGATCTCCCTGAGGTTGGGGGCAAGGCCGCTGTAGGAGATAACGATTGCCACATGGTCGGGGCCCGAGGCGAGCGCCGTACGCACCTGCGCCTCGACACTGTCGTGGCACGTCGCGCTTTTGCCGGACGAGAGCAGGCGATCGCGGAACATTCCCGCTGGATACAGGTTATGTGAGCCCGTGTAGATGTCCACGGTGCCGGCGCGCATGATGAGCTTGGCGGCGTGGTCGAGCTGTGCAGAGTCGAGCAGCTCCTGCGTTTCGGCCAGCGTGGTCTGGTAGAGCCCCTCCATGCGCTCCATCACCTGCGCAGGGGTGGAGGTTGCATCGAAGGGAAAGTTGATATCCACCTCGGCGGCGGAGTCTGCGCGCAAGGCTGCGCGTACCAGCTCGACCTTGAGCTCCTTAAAGCCCTCAAGGCCGAGCTTTTTGCAAAAGCGGTGGATGCTCGCGACGGAGACATTGGTCTGGTGCGCAAATTCCTTGATGGAGAGCCCGCGAACGTTCTCACCCATGGCGAGAACCGTCTGCCCGAGCTGCTGCTCGGTGGGGGTGAGCCCCTTGCCCTGGGTGATTTTGCGCTTGATATCCATATGGCTCCCATGCATTCGTATCGCGATGTATCAATCATAACGGTAAATAAAACGCCCGGCTAAGCCGGGCGTCTCGTAAGGGGCTGTTGCGCGGGATCGCTACCCGAGCACGCGGACGGGACCGAGTAGGCCGCTGGGATCGGAGGGTTCTGTCATGCCGAACATGTCGGGGACGGCATGGTCGAGGGTGTTGATGATATCGATCGTAAGCGCGTGCTCGCCGGCTAAAAGTGCGGCGGCCTCAAAGCGGTAAGGCGGACAGATGCGGGTGCCGAGGGATTTGCCGTCGAGGGTGACGGTTGCGGTCTCAAAGACCTCGCCAAGGTCGATGACGGTGCGGGTGGCCGCTTCGCCCAGGACAAAGGAGGCCCGGTAGCGGAATGTGCCGGCCTTGCCGGGGAACTCGGCCGAGGAAAGGTCGTGCAGGTCTGCAAGCTCAACAGACTCGCCAAAGGCATCGGTGCCAGGGGCAGAGAAGGCAACCGCCCAGGGCCCGTCGACGCATGTGGCTTCGTCTTCGGCGGTTGCCACAGCAACGGAACCTGTAGCCCCAAGGACCACGATGCAGCTCTCGTAGGGAGCCAGCTCGAGCGTGCCGTCAAAGGCGGCGGGCTCGGTGCCGTTGAGCAGGTCGAGGCGCGCGCCTGCACCGGGTGTGCCGTCGGCAAGCGCAATCTGAGTGGAGATACCCTGCTTGGGATGCTCGTTGACGAGCATCAGATAGCTCTCGCCCGCCCGCTCGTAGCGCAGTGCGCGCAGCCAGGGCTGGGGCTCGGCGCAAACCACGGTCTGCATGCCGGTATTGGCAAGTGTGTCTGCGAGCTCGGTGGTCGCCAGGAGCTTGATGTCGGCGACCGCGGCTGCATCCAGGGAGGCAAAGCCCTCGCGGCCTGCAGTGTCACCGTCGTAGCGCTTGTTCGGCAACTCATCCAGCGCGTACACGGCAACACCTGCGGCTGCGGCACGCGCGGCAAAGTCGAGCACGGCTCCGCCGACAAACTCGGCTCCGGGCATCACCAGGCAGCGGTATGCCTGGCCGTTCACGCTAAAGCCGCTACCGTCTGTGGCAATTTCAATGGCATAGCGCCCTGCGTCCTCAAATGCCTCTGCCGGCACGATGTCAAAGTCGACCTGCGCGCGCAAAAGCTCGGAGGCGGCATGCTGCATAAAGTTCGCCTCGCCTGCCCACTCGGCGTCCGCATGGTAGAGAAGCGCCACCGGGGTCGTTGCGCGCCCGCCGCTCAGCAGGCTCGCCGTACGGTTCATGTAGCTCATGAGCTGCCCAAAGTGTGCAATCTGGGGGTTTTGGCCATGCGCATAGAAATGCGGCGGGCAGTCCCAGTCGGGGAAGGCGGCCATGCTAAAGGCATGCGGCACAAACCAATTGACGCCGCGCACCAAAAAATGATCGGCGATCCACTTCATCTCGCGTAGGCCTTCGTGCCATCCAAATGCGCCAAAGACCTCGGCCATGCAGCGCCCCTGCTTTTTGGGGTCGAGGTGTGCTGCCGAGGAGCCCAGCTTGGGCAGCACGTAGTTATAGAACTCGAGGTCCCACACGCCGCGTCCGTAGCTGTGAAGGCCGCGGTCCATGCCGGGTACCAGCTGGTTGATCACGATGTCGACGCCCGCCATGTCCTGACCGCCCACGGCGCGGAAGTAGTGCCCGGCGCCCACGCCCAGGCGCGCGTGACAGTCCTTGTCCTCGATAACGTGGCCGATGTACTGCACGCCGCGCGCGCGGCACCAGTCTCCGAGCTGGTCGCAGAAGCACTCCTTATAGAGGGTGCTCGCGATGTCCATATAGACGTGGCGTACGTGCGCGCCGGCCGGCTCGCGGTCCCACAGGTGCGGGAGCTCGGCCAGGTAGCGCTCGCCCAGTGCCGCGCGTAGGCGACGCTCAAGCTCGGCCGACCAGGGTAGGGGCGCGGTGGCCTTGCCGATGAGCGTGTCCGAGATGCCATCGGGGCCCGTGGTGCCCTTCTCGTTGGCAAATCCGGGCTCATCGGAGAAAAAGCCCAGGATCGTCTTACCAAACTCATCGCCCAGATGCTCAAAATGCGGCTCGTAGACAGCATCGATGAGCTGCGCCACCGAGGCGCGGTCGACCATATTGATGTAGTCCTCGTTGTAGGAGGTCTTGCCGCTCGTGAACATCACGCATGCCTGTGTGAGGCCCGCAGGTGCATCGAAGACCAGGCGGCTGGGGTTGCCGTCTACATCGTCGATTACTCGGTAAGCGACGTCGACGGAGCTGCCGTCCTGCATAAATGTCACGCCGTGGAAGCGCTCCGTTTTGTCGAGCATGTTGGCGAGCGCGATGCTTGCGGCGGACGTGGGGCCCACGATGTCGAACGTGCGGTGCGTGAGCACGATCTTGCGGAGCTCGGGCACGGCTTCCTTGACGACGCCGTTGGCAAAGCCCGTGGGGAAGTGCGCGTCGTCCAAGATCCAGAGCTTAAGGCCCAGCTGCTTGCACTCGTCAATGACAAAGCGCAAGTCGCGCCACCAGCCCTCGCCGCAAAAATCGGGGTGTGGGCGGCTTTCGAGACAGACCTCGTGGATGTCGGCGCCGGCGATCTTTTCCAGATACTCGGCAATGGTCTTATGGCTCTCGCCCTTCATCCACAAAAACGGAAGCACGTGGTTGTCGTATGTGCCCTCGAGCACCTGCTGATAGTACGCGGTCATGGATCCTCCTTGGCTCGATCGATCTGCTGCATAGCACAGATTATGGACGCGTCGGCGCGTTCTGCTAATATCTGAATCACGACGAACTATGACCAAATCAACGATTGGCAAGCCATGGAGATCGACGAGCTCGAGCGTAGGCTCAGCGAACTGAGCACCAGTGAGATCGCTTATAAAGACGGCATGGCATTTGATTGGTCGATTATGACCGAGCATGTCGAAATCGACGGATGCCCAGTGCGCAAGATTGGGCAGCCAGGGTTTGCCTATGCCCAGCCCGGCATGCCGCGTGGCCTGACGATAAGGAAAAACTCGCGCTTTAATGCAGTTCCCGAGCACGTGCATGATTACGTGGAGCTGAGCTATGTGTATCGCGGACGCTGCCCGCAGACGGTGGCGGGGGAGAGGCTCGAGCTGGGCCGCAACGAGGTGCTTTTGCTCGACGCCCTCTGCCCGCATGCCGTGGCGGCGCTTGGTGAGGACGACATCATGCTAAGCATGACCGTTTCACGCTCTTTTTTGCGCCGGAGTCTCGAGTCGAGCCTCTCGCGCGAGAGCGCGGTCTCGCGGTTTTTGTTCAACGCGCTCAACAGCGAGACGGACCATCGGGGCCATGTCCGTTTTCATTGCGGCGAGAGCCGTCGGATTCGGCGCTACATGCAGGAGATGCTCTGCGAGCTGTACGACCCGAGCCCCAACGGTCCCGAGATCGTCTTGCGTCTGTTTCAGCTGTTTTTGGCCGAGCTCATGGATTGCTACGAGCGCGAGCTGGTGCGCGGCGCGGCGGACGGCGCGGCGGGGCCCACTGCCCTGGTGACGGGAATGCTCGGCTATATCGATCGCGAATTCGCCGCGTGCTCCCTCGAGGGGATGGCGGCGGAGTTTGGCTTGAGCCCTAATTATGCGACGGCGCTCCTCAAGCGGCATGTGGGCAAGACCTTTAGGCAGCTTGTGCAGGAGCGGCGCCTGGTACGTGCGGCCGAGCTTCTGTGCGGCGGCGCCACGGCCGGGGCGGCTGCGCATGCGGTGGGCTATGAAAACATGAGCTTCTTCTACCGTAAGTTTCACGACAAGTATGGCTGCACCCCCGCGGCATACCGCCGGTAAGCGCGGAGCGGATCGTCTTCGCTCCTTCGGTGTCAAAAAGTTTCAGCTGCAGCGCTGTTGCAGCGCGCGTCTGCGAAAAGAAGTGTCGGGTTTGGCACCCCTGCCCCTGTCTGTCGCGTGCGTGGGCGATACTCGGCCTATCGACCCGCAATGCAAAGGAGATGCTCATGGCAAACATCAAGTTCCCCGAGGGTTTCTATTGGGGTGGCGCCACGGCCGCCAATCAGTTTGAGGGCGCTTGGAACGTGGACGGCCGCGGTCCTTCGGTCAACGACCATTTCTTGGGCGGCAGCTACAAGGAGCCGCGTCAGATCACGATCGACATCGACCCCGACCGCTTCTACCCCAATCATGACGGCATCGATTTCTACCACCACTACGAGGAGGACATCGCGCTGTTCGCCGAGATGGGCTTCAACATGTTCCGCATGTCCATCTCTTGGAGCCGCATCTTCCCCAACGGCGACGACGCCGAGCCCAACGAGGCCGGCCTCGCCTTTTACGACCGCGTCTTCGACTGCCTGCGCGCTCACAATATCGAGCCGCTCGTGACCCTGTCGCACTACGAGATGCCCTATCACCTGGTCGAGAAATACAACGGCTGGGCGAGCCGCGAGCTCATCGGCTTCTTTGAGAAGTACTGCCAGACCGTCTTCGACCGCTATCAGGACAAGGTCAAGTTCTGGCTCACCTTCAACGAGATCAACTGCGGCACCCAGGACATGGGCAACCTCTTTGGGACCAGCATGATCCAGGGCTTTGAGGGCCCGGCTTCGGCGGTCCACACCACGCCGCAGGCCCGTATGCAGGCCCTGCATCACCAGTTTGTCGCCAGCGGCCGCGTCGTGCGCTATGCCCACGAGCACTATCCGCAGTTTAAGATGGGCAACATGGACTGCTTCATCCTCTCCTATGCCGCCACGTGCGATCCGGCCGACGTGTTCGCCACGCAGCAGGAGATGAATACCATGAACTGGTACTGCTCCGACGTGCAGGTGCGCGGCAAGTATCCGTTCTATGCCAAGCGCTTCTGGGCCGAGAACGATGTCGAGCTTGTGATGGAGGACGGTGACCTGCAGGATATCGCCGACGGCAAGGTCGATTTCTACACCTTTAGCTACTACATGTCCGGCACCGTGGGCACCCACAGGGATCACGAGATGACCGAGGGCAACATGACCTTTGGCGGCAAGAACCCCTATCTGGAGTCCACCGATTGGGGCTGGCAGATCGATCCGCTGGGCCTGCGCATCGCCCTCAACGAGATTTACGCCCGCTACGAGATTCCGCTGATGGTGGTCGAGAACGGCATGGGCGCCTACGATGAGGTCGAGGAGGACGGTTCCATCCACGATCCGTACCGCATCGCCTACTTGCAGAGCCACATCAAGGCCATGGGCGAGGCCATTGCCGACGGCGTCGACCTGATCGCCTACACCTGGTGGGGTCCCATCGACCTGGTGTCCGCCGGCACCGGCGAGATGCGCAAGCGCTATGGCTTCATCCACATCGATAAGTACGACGACGGCACCGGTACCTACGAGCGCCGCCGCAAGGACAGCTTCTACGCCTACCAGAAGATCATCAAGTCCAACGGTGCCGAGGGCCTGGATTAATCGACAATATGAGTGCCACCGGGGAAAAGCGTTGGGATGGGCTCGCGATTCGAGTCCCCACCTTAGCATTTGAACCATTTGGCACTATAATCACCATAGGCATGCGCATAACGTTGCGCTTAATCAAGAGGAGAAAACGTATGGGTCTGTTTGACATGTTCAAGAAGAAGGCTGAGCCCGCGGCTGCCGCTGCTCCGGCCTCCATCTCTGCTTCTGCCGGCGCCGACGTGCTGTGCTCGCCCGTCAAGGGCAAGGTCATCAAGATGGCCGACGTGCCCGATCCCGTCTTTGGTGGCGAGGTTCTGGGCAAGGGCTGCGCCGTGTGGCCCGAGGACGACCTAGTCTACGCTCCCTGCGACGGCAAGGTGACCGTCACCATGGGTCACGCCGTGGGTCTGCAGTCCGATAGCGGCATCGAGGTTCTGGTGCACGTTGGCGTCGATACCGTCAACATGAACGGTGATGGCTTCGAGGGCTTCGTCAAGGCCGACGACGTTGTGAAGGCCGGCCAGCCCATACTCAAGATCGACCGCGCCAAGATCGCCGCTGCCGGTTACAAGGACTGCGTCGTGGTGGCCGTGTCCAACACCGCCGAGTTTGCCGATGTCGAACTCGCCGTCGAGGCCGACTCCGCTGTCGCCGCCGGTGACGCCATCGTTAAGGTCGTCCGCAAGTAAACTGCGGCAACATAAGGATGTGCAAGGGTGGTCGGGTTTTCCGGCCACCTTTTTTATTGCATCGCGGGGAAGCGTTTTATTGCACGTTGGGCGGGCTTGCAAACCGTTCGGACGCTAAAACGAACCGACCGCGCCTTCGCGTTGCCGAGGGTGTTCATAAGTGGATAATATGGGCTTACTTATTACAACGTGCGCCGCGTCCGGGAAGCGCGGTGCCGCTCATTGGGAGGAACAACATGAAAAAGAAGCTGCTGCTTGCGCCCCTCATGGCCGTCTTGGTTGCATGCGTGGTCGTGCTTTCCGGCTGTGGAGGTCCTTCGGTTGAGGAGCTCATCACCGAGGATCTTACGACGCAGTTTGACGAGGTCAAGAACGGTGGCGACGACTTCCTCTCTGGTCTGGAGGAGGCTTCGGGCGACGAGTTCGAGCAGCTGGGTATCGATCCCAAGGAGTATGCCAAGACCTATCTCGAGGGCTTTGACTACAAGATCGGCGACGTGACGGTCGACGAGGACAAGGGTGTCGCGACCGCCGAGGTCTCTATCACATGCAAGTCTATGAACAAGATCGTCGAGGACTTCTCCACCCAGTATCAGGAGAAGGTCGCTGCGCTTGACACGGTTCCTTCCGATGACGAGCTGTACAAGATGGCCGGTCAGGTTATGGTCGATGTGACCAAGGCCACCGAGCCCAGGAAGACCACGGTTATCTTCAAGTACACCTGCAACGACGATGGCGAGTGGTCTGCCGACGACTCCGTCAACTCCGAGATGATGGATGCAATGCTGAGCTAGTTCGTTGCGGCGTTTTACCAAACGCCGCAACTGCTCGACGCTGCAAGCCCGCCAGAGCGGCAATCTGCCTTTCAACTTCGGCGGCATGACCAAAAGGTCAATGCCGCCTTGTTTCAAGACACCTTGCTCGCTCTGGCGGGCTTTCGCTGTCGTTGCCAAAACAACGTCGTTCCCTTGGCTGGCTTAAAGTGGCGCTTGTACCTGTGGCGTTGCCATCGCTGCCGAAGGCGGCAGCTGGGGACGTTCCTTTTCTGCCGGCAGTTGGGGACACGGTGACGCATAATTTCTTTCGCAAATTGACAACCGCATAGCGGAACACGGCCCGC
>CAJKTW010000004.1:0-194574 GCA_905202925.1 uncultured Collinsella sp.
CCGTACATGTACGGATGAATATGGGAGGTGTTCGGATGAAGTTGCCAATCAAGGAACTGGCATAAAAGCTCATCGAGGCCGAGTGCTATCGCTCGCTGCGGTACACTTACCTAAAGTAAACCATGAAGGGAGACATTACCTATGAAGAAGATCGTTTTGGCTTGCGGTGCTGGCGCTGCTACTTCCACGCTCGTTGCCCAGAAGGTCGCCACCTTGCTCGACGCCAACGGTTATGCCGACAAGTACGAGATCGTGCAGTGCGCCATCTCCGAGGCCAAGGACTACTGCGACGAGGGCGCCGACCTGCTGATCGCCACCACCGTTGCCCCCGAGGGCCTCACCTGCCCGTACGTGAGTGGCGTGCCCTTCATGACCGGCATGAACCGCGTCGCTGCCGAGAAGGCCGTCCTCGACGTTATGGCTCAGTAGGCGCTGACTGTATGAGTGAGCAGAACGCCAACCCGGTAGAGCTCTTTGGCATGCGCGTTGCCCATGTGGGCATTAACGCCACTGACCCGGCAGACGCCCTGGAGATCGCGGAGCTGTTCTCGACGATGATGGGCCTGCCCGTTATCGAGACCCCGGTTTCGTACTTTAACGATTCGCTGGTCGAGATCATGAAGCAGAACGGTCGTGGCGCCAAGGGCCACATTGGCTTTGCTGTCAACGACATCGATGCGGCCGAGAAGTGGTTTGCCGAGCGCGGGCTCGAGGTCAACGAGGAGTCGCGCGTGCTGCTGCCCGACGGCGGCACCAAGCTCGTGTACTTTAAGCGCGAGTTTGCCGGTTTCGCCGTGCACCTGTGCCGCGAGTAGCGCACAAGCTGCCATAGCTAGCAAAAAGGGATAGGGTCGCATGGCCTTATCCCTTTATTTATGTCGAGGGGTCGACTTTTGCAACGGACAAAAAACCGAAGTCTAATACTTTTCCGAGAAGTGAACGAGACAAATCGGGCCCCCGAAGCATCGACACTTTAAGGGCATCGTTTCCTGCGGTTTCGATACTAGAATCCTGTGATTTTACCGACGAAAAATGTGGATGCTTCAGGGGTCCAAAAACAGACGTTCACTTCGCGGAAAAGTATTAGACCTTGATTCGCGCGGGTGCCCCTACCGCGGCAGGCGAATCGTAAAGCGGCTGCCGACGCCCTCGACCGAGGTCACGCCAATGACGCCGCCATGGCTATCGACAATCCACTTGGCAATGGCGAGCCCCAGGCCCGAGCCCTGCGCGCCGGCATCGCGTGCGTTGTCGGCGCGGTAGAACCGCTCGAACGCGTGAGCTGCGGATTCCTGATTCATGCCGATGCCCTCGTCCTCAACACTTATGTCGATCGTGCCCATGCCCGCATCGGGCGTTATGCCAAACGTGACGGTCGTTCCCGCATCCGAGTACTTGGCGGCGTTTTGCACGATCACGCGCAGAGCCTGCTTCACGAGCGCCACGTCGACGGGCGCGTCGCAGCGCGGGTCGTTGGCAAGCGCAGCGTCGTACGCCAGTCGATATGTGTGCTCGGTATCGATCATCTGCGATTCCTCACATACCTCGTCGACCAGTGCGGCCAGGTTGGTATTTGCGCGCCGCAGAACCGTGCGCCCGGCATCGCCGCGCGCCAAAAACAGCAGCTGCTCCACGAGCTCTTGCATGTGCTCGCTTTCGGCCTTGAGCGAGGCAATGGACTCTGCCAGCACGTCCGGGTCGTCTTTGCCCCAGCGGTCGAGCATGTTTACGTAGCCCTGAATCACCGCGATGGGCGTGCGCAGCTCGTGGCTCGCGTCGTTGACAAAGCGCATCTGCTGCAGCTTGGCCTCTTGCATCTGGCGCAGCAGGCGGTTGAGTGCGACCTCGATGCTCGCCAGGTCGGCGTCGCCGGTGGTGACGCTCGGCGAGTCGACGCTTGCGCGCTCGATGGCCTGCTCCAGCGTTTCCATCTTGCCGCCGGCGAGCTGCATGCGGCCGAGCTCGTCCACACGCAAGGCCAGGTCGTTGAGCGGTGCCATAGTGCGGCGCACGCGGCGGGCGCCGCCGAGCATGTTGAGCACGCTGATAACCTGCCAGCCCGCAACGACAAGGTAGAGAGGCCATAGCGTGACGAGGTCCTGTGCGAGGGGGAAGGTCTTGGTGCTATGCGCAAGCTCGACGGTATAGGTGAGCGTGGTCAGGTCCCAGCTGCGCGCGGGCGCCAGCGACATGCCGTGAACGGCGGAGCCGGGGATCCATCCCGCGGTAAACGTGCCATCGGGCAACGTCTGGTTGTAGCCATAGACGAGGATTGTCGCCGCAACAAGCAGCAGTAACAGATCCAGCCAGACGTAGCTCACCAAGCGGCGCCACATATAGCTCCAGTTGATGGCGCGGGCGATGGAGGTGACGCGCTTGGCCTCGGCGTTACGCGCGGCAGACATAGCCCACCCCGCGCACGGTCTGGATGATGCGGGCACCGCCGGCGTCTTCGATCTTGGCGCGCAGGTGCGCGATGTGCACGTCGACGTTGTTGGTGTCGCCCACGTATTCGTAGCCCAGCGCCTCGTGCGCGATGCGCTCGCGCGTGAGTACGGTGCCGGCATGTGCCATAAGCAGGGCGAGGACGTCGAACTCGCGAGCCGTGAGCGCGATGGGCGAGCCGCCGACCGTGACTTCGCGGCGGTCGGGGTCGAGCGCGACCGAGCCCACGGTGAGCACGGCGGGGGAGGGAGCGGCAGAGGTCTTGGCCGAGTCGCTAGCCGGGGACGTCGCGGCGGCACCGGCACCCGTAGCGCCCTCCCCGGCCCCAACGCCGCCAACGCCCGAAGCCGTCCGCACAGCCTCCGAGCGCTTTAGCGCCACGCGGATCCGTGCGAACAGCTCCTCAATGGCAAACGGCTTGGTCAGGTAATCGTCAGCACCGGCGTCGAGCCCGGCCACCTTGTCCATCACGGCATCGCGCGCGGTGACCATGATCACCGGCACATCCTTGTGCTTGCGGACACGCCGCAGCACCTCCATGCCGTTGAGCTGCGGCAGCAGTACATCGAGCAGAATCAGATCGTAGTCGCGCTCCAGCGCTAGGTCAACGGCGGTGCGGCCATCGGCGGCGTGCTCCACCTGGTAGCCCTCGTGCTCCAGCTCGAGCGTCACAAAGCGGGCGATTTTCTCCTCGTCCTCTACGATCAGGATCCGTGCCATGCGTGCCCCCATCTGCGATTACTTGTCGTCGTTCAGATTTTGCTTGATGTCGTCCGCGGCATTGGCAGCGCTGTCCATCAGGTTGTTGATGCTGCCGGGCACGTCGCCGTCGCTATCGATGCGGTAGCGCATGCCAAAGAACAGGCCAAGCAGCATCAGCCATATCGTGGCGCCCCAGGCAAACAGGGCGACGATGGGAATCAGGATGGGGATGTTGAGGATGATCGCGTCGCGGCGCGTGGCGATAAACTTGGTGTCCAGGCTCAGACGGAAGAGCTTTTTGAGGTACTCCCACACGCCGTCCATCTTCTTGGAGAAGTCGGTCTTTTCGCTCGACTTTTCGTAGGCGACCTGCGCGGCGACCATCTCGGCCGAGGGCTCGTCGGCCGGCGCGGACTCGGTGGCGGCGTGCGCCGACGTGGTCTGGGTCTTGCCCTGCGACTCGAGCCAAATGATGGCGTCCAGAACGTTGCCGTCGGAGGCGTCGAGCGCGGCCTTGGCATCGGTATAGCTCACGTTGCACTTGGTGCGGATAGTTTCAACTTTTTCGAGGTCGTCCATGACCTTTCCTTTCGTTCGATGGGCGCGACGCCGGGCGACTTGCCCGGGCGCGAGCGTTGCGTTCGGCGGCCTGCGTCGCGCGGCGCCGCCCGCCCTTGGTCGAACTCTATAGTGCAGGTTATAGATTAAGCGATTCTTGAGCCAAGATTAATGTTGGATGAGTTTTTGCGCGGCGGTGGGGAAGGGAGAGATGTCTTTCTGGATAGCTAGCAGCGAGGTCTAATACTTTTCCCGAGAAGTGAACGAGTGAAAACGGACCCTCGAAGCATCGACACTTTAGAGGTGCCGCTTCCTGCGGTTTCAATGCTGAAATCCCACGATTTTGCCGCCGAAAAATGCGGATGTTCCAGGGGTCCAAAAACAGCCGTTCACTTCGCGGAAAAGTATTAGACCTCAATAGCGGGGGATGGGGCGCCGGTGTAAAACGGCGTCAGAAATGGGGTAAACAAGGCAAACGGATCTAATGGATCAAAAATCACGTTGCAAAAGTATGAAAATATCCTACAATTGCAGCATGAAGTACTTTAGCAACATAACGGCGATAAGCGAGCTTTCCGAGAGCGAGGGCGTGTTCACCACGGCCCAGGCGGCTCGCATGGACATCTCTCGAGATGCGCTGGCGCACTCATGCCGCGCAGGGCGTCTTGAACGGATATGCCACGGCGCCTACCGGATGTCTGGAACGCAGCGCCGAGACACCGACGAACTCAACGCCTTTTGGAAGCTCACCAATCCCTCCCTTTGCGCGTGGGAGAGAAAACGTCAGTGGGATGGCATCGCCGTGAGCGGTACGACAGCGGCGAACCTACAGCAAATGGGCGATTTCTATCTGTCCCCCTACAGGATGACCGCGCCCATGCGTATCAATACAAGAAACGAATCCCTTTCTTTTGTAAAGCGCGAGATTGCTGAGCGGGACATCGTTTGGCTCGACGGCCTGCCGGTAACTAAACCCGAGCGCACGCTTGTCGATCTTTGCCTCGATTGCGAGGATCCCTCATTAATTATCGATGCCTATCACGACGCGCTTGGACGTGGACTCGATATACAACGGCTGAAGGATCTTGTAGAAGAGAACTCTAAAACCGCCAAACGACGCGAGCTGATGGCGCCTTTGCTGATGGTACTGAACGGGTAATGCGAAACGGAGGACATGGTGAAGTACAAAACGCCTGCCGCATTGGAGATGGCTGTTAGGAATGCCGCAAGAGAATCACCAATGGATACTAATCGGGCAATCGTTGGTTTCTACTTTCATCGCTTCCTATGTCGCGTTTTTTCAGAAGATGACTGCCGTTTTGTGCTTAAAGGTGGTCAAAGCGTCCTGGCGCGAACGCTCGATGCGCGTGTCACAAGAGATATTGACTTGGTTGCTCAAGAGGAGAGCCTCGAAGAGGCTGTTGCCGATCTGGTGCGGGCGGCTTCGATTGATCTGGAGGATTTCGTTTCGTTTGTATTTGATCGTGCAGAGCAGATCAAAGAAGAAGATGAGTATCGGTGCGGTGCTAAGGTATGGTTCACCCCCTTTATGGGAACCAAGAAGCTACAGCCAATTTCAATTGACTTGGTAATTGATGAAGTGCGGGGACTTGAGCCTGAGGTTCTCGCGCCGATCGATCGTTTGAATATCGAGGGGCTCCCAGTCTGCGACTATCGAGTATGCCGAGTGGAGAGCGCTCTTGCAGATAAATTGCTCGCAATGATAGAGATGCATGAGGGCCGTGCCTCTTCGCGAATCAAGGATATAGTCGACATCTTGGTGTACGCGAAAACTTGCTTCATCGATGGGGCTACACTTATCGAGAGAGTCGAGAAAGAAGCGTCTGTCCGCAAGGTGGCAATGCCGGAAGAGTTCGTGGCGCCTCTCTGGTGGAAACAAAATGGTTCTGCGCAGTATGTAAAGATGGCTAGGCAGGCGGGGGTACTTGATCTCGCGGGGAGCATCACTGGAGCAGAAGAGGTCGTCAATCGGTTGTATGCTCCGTGCTTCGATCGTTCGGAGAATGTGCGCAAATGGAATCCCCAGACTACGGGATGGGAGTAGTCCAGACAGTTAAGCCGGCGGCAGGAGCTGGTCCCGCCGCCGGCTTGGGGCGTTACTGCTGCCTATGTGTTACTCGCAGATTTGGTCGAGCACTTCGGTGATGGTCTTTTTTGCGACTTCGAGGTTGCGCTGGGCTTGGGCGACGGCAGCCTCGGCTTGTTTCTTTGTTTCTACGACCTCGGCAAAGCGATTGATGGATTCGCTGTACTCGCGCGTGCGCGGGTCGAGCGCTGGCGGGACTTCGATCTCGAACAGGTCGTTAGGGCGGATGGCGCGGATGCTGGCTGCTTCGGTTAATGCTTGAATCAGCTGTGCCCCATGGCCTTCAGTAAGGTATCCAACGATTATCTCCGAAAACACTACGCGCTCCTCTTCGGTCATCGTTTGGAACGACGGGCGAATGACGGTGGTGTTATGCGAAGCAACTAGGTGTTGCTTCGCGTCATCGGCGCTGACGACGAGCAGGTTGGACGCGCCGTAGCGACCCAGCATGCGTGGCATGACGATATCTCCAGCGCGGAGCTCATATCGATCGAGAACGCTGGGGTTCACCTTTACGATTTTGGAATCCGAGCCATTTGCACTCTCTACAGCATCTGCGGGTAGAAGGTTGCCGTCTTGAAAATCCTGAGATGAGATGCGGCGTACCTCGATTGCATCAATGTCGTTTGATGTGGTGCTCTCGCGGGGCATAAATGGAGCTACTCGCGTAAAAGCGTCACCGAGCGTAGCCCTGTAGTTTCGGGTGAGGCTGATAAGGCTGATTTTGCCCCACGAGAGTGGGGCATGGTGCTGGAGTAGCTCACGCGTCTCGAGAACGATTGTCTCTATGGGAGAGGTCTGATGTTGAGCGAGGCTAACGCGGGACCAATCCGGTGCAATAGCTAGGGGCGGACAGGATTCTTCGTTCGCGGGGGTTGGCAACATGTAGCGAGTGAAGCTGGACAGGTTGTGGAATGTGACGCTGCGGTTCTCCGTTGACAAGACGATGAGCTCGCATATCTTGTAACTGCTGGGTTCGCTGTGCGGGAAATAGACGACACGCTCGATGAGTCCTTCGCGCATGAGAACCGTGCGCGCCTGCTCGGCTTTATCTATTAGACTTGCTGGCAGTAATACCGCTGCCCTGCTTCGACCGGAAAGCGCGAGCGCATAGAGGCACCAAACAAAGGGGTCCCAATCGCAAAAGCCTAAATAGCCCGGCTCCAGATCGTTGATAAGGGCCTCGCATAAGCGAATTTCTTTGTCGTGAGTATTGCGGTGATAGCCCGTAGCGTCGATAAGCACCGGAGCGGGGCCGTCGACGTCGTCCCGCTCTCCTGGTTCAAGTTCGCAAATGCTGGGAAAGACGCTTTTATTCATGAAGAGGCACGTATTGAGCAGGTCGGCATCGAGCGAATCGGGTAGTCGAACGACGCGCAAGCGACTGCCTTGTTCCAGATTGAGTGCGCGCGAAATGATGGCAGCGGTGAGGCGTGGCAAAGAGAACGCGGATTCGTACATACGTATGCCCTTTCTTCTTAGTGGGATATATGTTAACAGAATATTTCGAAAATTTCTAATGACGAGAACAGCACACTGTGCTATCCTCGAAGCAATCCAAACCAATTCAATACCAACTGTTTGATGCCACAGCTAGACAGCCTTTAGGCAAATCGCGCTATCGAGCAGAGTAATTTTACTTACGAAACCACAGGCTAGGCGACGTTTCTGGCCCACACGTCAAATCATTCTAAAACTTAGAACAAACTTACCGACAAACATCTGCAACCGGATAGGAAGAAGCATTCATGAAGAGCGAAGACAGCATCTACGAGGCATTCCTCAACACACTCGACGAGGATCTCCGTAGTATGTGCGCAAAGAACGAGAAGGCAGAGAAGCCGTTTCCGTATCCGTACTGCGGTGAAGAGAACGTTGAGCGCCTCGCTAAGGCACTTGTTGGCGTGCTGGAAAAGCACTCGCCCGATATTCCCGGGCTGGTGCCCGAGCAGTATCGAGACGATGTGCACGAGGCTCGCGAGCTTTTGGCCGCGGCGGCGCTCGCTTTGCTGTCGCTGTACTTTCCCCAGCGCGATAACTGCATGCGCTGCATGGCCATCTTAATTAGCCTGTTTCGGCACGGAAGCAATCCGCGCTTTAAATCGAGCGGCGTGCTCATGTTTGAGCAGGTTTCGACAGGTATGAAGTACTCGTCCGAAAAAGGTGGATATATTCCGTCTCGCTTTGTGCGTCATACCGACCACAAAAGGCCCTACGACCACGTGCATCGCGACGGATCGCGTGGCTTTACGGCGGACGAAGACGATGTCGTCATGTTTTTCGAACGTTACCGCGTGATTCAGCAACGCGTGTTCGATACGAGTCCGCGTTTCAACTTTGAGCTATGCGTCAAATACCCGTATGAGGCACTTTCGGACAATCGGCAGAACTTTTATTACATGGAGGAAAAGATGGAAATCGATTTGGCAACTAAGGTACGGGGGCTCCAGGACCGCTATCTCCTCAACTGCGCTCAGGCCAAGGGATACGACCTGCTCGACAAGCTGATGATTAATGCATTGCTTGCGTATCTGCGCGACGGATCAGTCTCAATTGCGGCGCGCGAGAGCTATGTGGCGCAAACCGAGCGTCTGATTGACGGCGCGGTCAAGTTGCCGTGTACGACGAGCCCCAAGGAGGGTGTAAGCGTCGACCGTATTTCCTAGCAACTAAACAGAACTATCGACAAGAAAGGGGCCGTGACATGTCAGTCATCAAGATGTACGGCTACGAGGCCGCGCGGCAAACGGAGTATCAGACCAAGAAGTGGGCGACCAAGGAGGAAATGCAGACGCTGTCATCCGGCGATGAGCAGCGCGATGTGATCTTGGCGCAAGGTGCCACGGTGGCTTTCTACGAGGGCGACAAGCACTGGGAGACGAGCGTGTCCAACAATGTGTTTGCCTTTGGCGGTACCGGCAGCGGCAAAACGGCGAGTTTCATTTTGCCCAACCTGCTCAATCACCACGAATGCTGCTATGTGGTCACAGACACCAAGGGTGAGCTGCTGCGCCGTACGGGGAAAGGCTTCGAAGAGGACGGCTATGAGGTAACGGTTCTCGATACTGTTAATCCCGAGCAGTCGGCCGGATACGACCCTTTGCGTTACGTGATGGATATCGAGGATATCCCCACCACAGTGGCGGCAATCATGGAGGGGGTCGATCCTGACGGTCGTAGCCGTAGGTATGATCCGTTCTGGGATAACGCAAACGATCTGCTGCTTCGAGCAATTGTTGGAATCCTGTATCTCCTGGAGTGTCTTGCCGGCACCCTTGCGCCGGGCGAGGACCCCAATGCTCCGCGCCGCTACCTTAAGATGAACAACGTCTTTAAACTGGCTGCGCTCATCAAGGTTACGGGAGATGGTGAGGGGCGATTCCCGTTGGACTACCTTGTAGAAGAGGTGGAGTCCAGGGAGTTTCTCGATAAGTTTGGTGCGAAGAACGCTGAACTGTATGGCGTTGAGCAGTATCGCGATTTTCGAGGTGCGGCAGATAGGACGCTTAAGAGTATTCTGATCACACTCAATGCGACTATCTCGCGGCTTAAGACGCCTCAGCTCATGCGCGTCTTTGAGAAAGACGAGATGCGTCTCGACCGTATCGACGAGGGCAAGCGCGTGATCGATCTTAAGGTGAGCGACAACGATTCGTCCAATGCATGGCTTGCGAACGTTGCCCTTAAGCAGCTGTTTAACCTTGCCCAGCGCCGTGCCGATGCCAGCCCCAGCGGTCATTTGCAGCGTCGCGTGCAGTTTGTGCTCGATGAGTTTCCCAATGTGGGACGCATCCCCGATTTTGAGCGCAGCATTGCGACCGTGCGCAGTCGCGGCATTAGCTTTTTGATGTGTGCGCAATCGCTGAGCCAGCTCGATGTCGTGTACGGTAAATCCACGGCGCTTACCATTCTCGATAACTGCGATAGCTTGGTCTATATGGGCGGCGGCAGTAACATCGCGACGCAGAACTACATAAGCGAACTGTGTGGCGAGTCGGTTTTGGGCACCAAGTACGTGGGCGCCGAGCGCACTGCCGTGGATGTGCGCGGTTGCGTGATGACCCCAGGCGAGGTCGGGCTTATGCCTCGCACCGATTGCCTGGTTAAGGTGACCGGCATGCGTCCCTTCCGCGCCAAGAAGTACTTTTGCGACGACCATCCCAATGCAGCTAAGTGGCTAAGGGATTAACCCTTGCAGCCTCGCGCATTCTGACCTGTATTTTGGCCGCACGGCCTCTGTTTGCCATGTGCCGTGCGGCCAGTTTCCCTTATCGATTCCATCTAGAGAGGAATTAACCATGTCCGTTATGTATCGTGAGCCCAGCATCATCAAGAAGTCCAAGGACGGTCGCGTTGCCGCCGTCGATATGGCAAGTGAGCTGCTTAACAGCCGCGTGCTGCTGCTGGAAGGCGAGGTCAACGATGTGACCTGCAATGGCCTTATTAAGTCCATGCTGGTGTTGGAGCATCAGAGCGCCACCGAGCCCATCACCCTCATCATCAACAGCCCGGGCGGTAGCGTTACGGCGGGGCTGGCGCTCATCGACACCATGCAGTCGCTCGACTGCCCCGTGATCACGGTGGGCGAGGGCGTCGTGGCCTCGATGGCCGCGGTGATCTTGGCCTGCGGCGACCACCGCCAGGTATACCGCCACACGCAAGTGCTCATCCACCAGTTGATGGGCGGCACGGGCATGGCGCAGCAGACCGATATCGAGATCGTGGCCCAGCACACGGCGGCCATGCGCGCCGAGCTGGACGAGCTGCTGGCCGAGCATGGCAACCTGAGCGCCCAGGAGTTCCACGAGCTCACCGAGCGCGACTGCTGGTGCAACGCCAGGCGCGCTCTGGAGTTGGGTCTGGTGGACGAGGTGATTGCTCCGAGTAAGAAGGCGCTCTAGCGGGGCTCATGTCTTGTGGGCATATAGAGCGGGGCGAACGATCGCGTAGTTTAACGGCCAGAAAGAGGTTGAACATGAGCAGGATTTGGGATGTCGACGGCATTGAGTGGGAAGACCTGCCCACCGTGAGCGACCTGCTGTGCGCTGCGGACACAAAGATCCTGGCGCGCGAGGTTGCCCTGCGATACGGCGGCAAGCCGGACGGCCGCGGCCGTGTCGATAGCGAGCGCAGCTTAAAGCGCGCCCGCCGCAAGGTCAAAAAGCTGCGCAAGGTTGACCCCGAGCCCAGCGACAATATCGTCCTGCTGCCCAAGCACGTCATCAATCGTCGTGGTGCAGGCCACGGCCTTGGCTATTACGACGTGGAGCCGTGCATCTTTACACGCGGCGGCGTTCAAATGCTAGGTGAGGATGTGCTTGCCAAAGTACGTCCGTGGGAATTGATCTTGATGGATGATGAGTCCGCGAGCGAAATGCTGGGCTATCGCGTATGGCTCGGCGGCGAGTGGGACCTGTGCGAGCGCTACCGCTTTTTGGCCGTGGTGTGCGTTCGCATGCTGAACAGCATCCGGGCGCAAAAGGAGCTGCGCAAGTGCCTCGTGCAGGGCGAGACAGCCTGTGATATGGACGAGGACGAGGCGATCGAAGGGATTCGCCGCGACGTGCTGTATCCCGAGGAAGTGATCAACGCCAAACTCGGCGGCTATTGGGATGCGAGTTTGGGACTCAACCTGCCCTGGAAGAACGAGCACCGGCAGACTTGCACGCGAATCGACAGGGCTATCGATGACCTGTTTTCTAAGGAAACGAAGCGCTGCGCTGCCGAGCTTGGGAAGAAACTTGAGCGAGGGTATGAGGAGCGCGAGGATCAATTTGACGAGGATTTACTGAACGGGATGTCCTTGTGAATGGTTGCTAGCGGTCAGACAAAAATCTGTCCGGACGGAATGGTAGAAAGATAGCGCAAATGGAATCTGTGCATTAAGGAGTTGGCAATGGAAATCGTCTATAAGGAACTGTTTCGTGTAAACCGTCCTATCTATGGTCCTGGACCAGGAGGTTTCTTCATTAAAAGATTCAAGAAAAGCGGATACAGCGAGGCTGAATTATTCGATTTAATTTCAGGAATGGACTTCTCTCTCGCTGGAGCTGACGAGGACATCAGCCTGAAAAAGAAATGCAAAATAATCGAACGGGCGGTTGCTGAGACGCATTATACGAGCTGGGTCCTTAGCCTGATCGGCATCATTGTCTCTCTTATGGCCGGAGGATATTTGTCTGCGTTGATAGCCAGCAATCCACTTTCTGCCGGAATTTTCGGGGCGCTATTCCTGATTGTCTTGGGAATATATGCATGGTTTCGGTTTTGCTTTGAGCGAAATCGGACCGTGCTATTGTGTGCATTGGAGCACATAAAGACGCTTCAGCCATAGTTGCATGAAATCAAAGACAGAGGTAAGAAACGCGTGTCGCTGCCTATAGGCATAGGGGACACCGTTGGTATTCTTTCGCAAATTGGTTTATTCGGCCTCGGCCCCGTCCTCTTTTAGCACTAAGTCTTTCCCTTTAGCTCGTCCTTCCTCTCTCCAGTTTAGACATATCTAGATACATCATCTTGTCCCACTCGCAATCCACGTTGTACTTGAGCCTCACCGTCACGAGCGTGAGGGTGAGGCTGCAGCTCAACACCGCACCGCCGGATCCGCGCTCTTCGGACTACTTCAAAGCGAGCATCAACAGTTGCTGAAGCACGCAGGCGACCGTCTGCTGCTTCGCGCTGCTTAGGCACGCGCGATTGGGGGCTAGCGACTCTGACTGAGGCGCGCGGGGCGTGAGCGCGGGTGGTGCGGCCCACGGTTGGTAACAACGGTAGTAACTGCCATTCGGAGGCGAGAGGTGGATTTCTAGAAATAAGGCGAATTAAAAAGCTCTGCTTTTTTGAATGGTAAAGTCTTGTGTTTGTAGAATGTTGCTATTACTGATTGAAATGAGATAGACATCGTGGAGACTCGTCAGACAAAGCCTTATCGCATCGCCTCTCTCTTTGCGGGATGCGGTGGTCTTGACCTCGGTTTCGCCGGGGGGTTTGATTTCCAAGGCAAGCATTTTGCTCGTTTGGCCACTGAAGTAGTCTATGCCAACGATTTCGATCGCGATGCCGTGACCTGTTTCAATGAGAACATCCCGAATTACGATGCCGCCGCTAATTGCATCGAGAAGGATATTCGCCAAGTTGAGCTTGACGAGATACCGGATTACGATATTCTCCTTGCCGGCTTCCCTTGCCAGCCCTTTTCCAATGCCGGCCTTCGCGGTGGCGTAAACGATAAATACAACCGTGGAACCCTTTTTGAGGAATGTGAGCGCATCCTAAAGGGGAAAATTAATGCGGGCAAGAAGCCCAGGGCATTCGTCTTTGAGAACGTGCGCGGAATCATGTCTTCTAAGATGGATGACGGAACTCCCGTCATTGCTGAGATTGAGAACCGCATGAGGATACTTGGCTACAACGTCTGTCACCGGCTTGTGAAGGCGAGTAACTATGGTGTGCCCCAGAACAGGTTCCGACTCTTGATTATCGGCATAGATAGTTCTCTGAACAAAACGTTTGATTTCGATGAGATGGATCGCGTTGTCGACTCGGAGCAGCTGCCTTCCGTTTCTGCTGGGCGGCCTGAGAAGTTGCTCCTGGGGTCCATCCTTCAAAATCCCTCGGTTGAACACGAAAATGGGGATTTCTGGTCGTATACCGATGCCACTCAGGCCATGATTGAGCAGATCGGTCCCTGCGCTCATGGCGATAAGGCTTTTAAGTATTTTACCGAAGACATGACCATTGGCGATCTCCCCGAGGTGGTCTTTGAGGGCCGGTCGTGGAAGGATATTCCCTACGAACTTCTTAAGCCCAGGTTTAAGAAGATTGCCGACGATCCAAAACGCTATCACGCCCCTAAGTTTTTCCGCAGGTTCGCTTTTGGCGAGATTAACGGTACGATTACGGCCTCAGCGCAGCCGGAGAATTGCGGCATCACTCATCCCGTTGAGAACCGCCGCTATACAGTTGGCGAGATTGCGCGAATCCAGTCCTTCCCGGATTCTTACGATTTCAGCAAGATCCCCTTGCAGTCACGTTATAAGGTTATCGGCAATGCTGTGCCGCCAGTGCTTGGCTGGGTCATTGCCAAAGCCCTGACGAACAAGCTCCTGGAGGCTGACGGTGAGTAAATACTTCTCAATCGATGCAATTATGGCAGCGTTCTCCCTACTAAACACAGAGCTTTCAGCTGGGACACATTTTAGCGCACTGCAATATATGTTCGCCCTTGACAACTATGCTCACAAGTTCGGTAGAGACTGCGATACCGATTCCGATGAGGACACATTTGTTTCTTTCGCCCATAAAGTTGGCGGACTTGAAGATGGGGAAGTCCCTGACCACATTGATGGCTTTACCGGCAAAAAGCCGAAAAAGGACAAAGATTCTGCCCGAATCCATTCAAATTTCATTAGCGCAGGAGCTGTTCAACGTTCCGAGCGCGCAACCCGCGAAGACCCCGAGCTTTACCCCAGCGGGGCAAAAAGCTATCTTTTTGCTATCTCCAAGAAGGTGCTTCTTGCTGATTCAATTTGTTATGAGCATTTGGACGCCTATCTTCCATCAAAGGAAATGAAAACTGCGTTTGCCGTGTGGGTTGAACGCAACTCCGCCTTCAAAGATGACTCTTCTTTTGCGGAGGCCCTTAAGGACGCTCTTGGGCAAAGCTATACTGGCAATTTGATAAACGCTCTCTGGAAAGAGGGTGCGCCGTTCCCAGATGATATTGGCATTGGCGATGATGTTTTTTCAAATGTTAAGCCGCGTATTGATTGGGCGACGATTGGGGAGTACTTTCCGGTGGGCGAACCGAACAGCGCTCATTCCGAACCAGACAGGGCGAATCTAGTAAAAAACAGTTCTGAACTTCTCGAAAAAGTGGCGGGCTTGCCTCGCAATTTGATTTACTTTGGTGCTCCTGGTACAGGAAAGTCCTATCAACTGAATAAGCTTGTCAGGGATGGCTTTGCCAAGAAAAACATTCGGCGAGTGACCTTCTATCCGGACTATACGTACTCGCAGTTCGTGGGATGTTTTAAACCATATAGTGAACCTGGCAGTAAGGAGATATCCTACGAGTTCGTTGAGGGTCCATTCCTGAAGACTTACCTCGAGGCAATAGCACACCCCTATGACAACTTCGTCCTGCTAATTGAAGAAATCAACCGCGCGAACCCCGCCGCTGTCTTCGGTGACGTGTTCCAGCTGCTTGACCGCGACAAGAGCGGGAACAGTGTTTTCCCAGTTGCAGCGCCGAAGGAGATGGCTGGCTGCATCGGCAGCTATCTCAATGTGCTCAAAGACGATGCCGATGTTCGAGACGCTATCGAGGGGTATTACGACCCCGATATGGACTTCGATGACTTTAGGGAGATAGCCTGCGAGGAGCTCTCCCTACCGCCCAACATGTACATCTGGGCGACCATGAACAGCGCCGACCAAGGGGTGTTTCCGATGGACACCGCATTTAAGCGGCGTTGGAACTTCAGGTATATTGACATCGATGCTGGGGCCGGCAAGCCTCTCGAAGACGGGAAGAAGATATCCGAGATAGAGGTGACGATTACGGTAAACGGCACCGATTCTCAAATCGTTTGGGATAAGCTGCGCCGCAAGATTAACGGACTGATGAAGGACCTCAGGATCAATGAGGATAAGTTCTTGGGCCCCTTCTTCATCTCGCCCAATGACCTCAATGATCGATTCAGCGATGTGTTCAAGGACAAGGTTCTTCTCTATCTATGCGAGGACGTCGGGAAGTTGAAGCGCGGACGGCTTTTCCGCGATGAGACGGCGACCTATTTCGAGCTGTGTAAACAGTTCGACCGCGATGGAGTTGCCATTTTCAAGGGCATCGAGCTCGCTGATGTTGTCGCTGGCAAGCCATCGGAGGGCATTGCTGCCGAATCTGAAGAAGAGACCGAGGAATAGGCAATGAAACCGGTGATGGTCCGCGAGCTGAGGCCCTTTTCGCTTGCTTGGCTTGCTGACGAGCTGGGATGTACGGTTGCGAGGGCAAAGACCCTCGTTGGCGACATGATGGCGCGCGGTATTGTGCGGTACCGGACGGGAAAGAAAGCCGATCCCGAGGAAGCCGATGTGGAGAACGCCGCTCCCTCTGAAGTCTACCAGTTTCGCTTCGTGGGCCTGGTGATGACCGAGGGCGCGGTGATTATTGTCTATCCCAAGTACTTCCACGACCGGATACCTGTTATTGATGAGCTCAGGTTGATAATGCGAGTTCTCAAGCGTGATGCGGGCATCGCGGTGCTGACGAGTTTGGAAGACGCCGATGAGGGCGCTAGCGACAAGTTGTCCGTAATGCTGGCGCTGTTGGAGCTGTACGGCGAATACGGTGAGTACTCAAACTACGTGGAAGATCGCGAACTCAACGGTAACGGAAACATTGACTGGAACCGTACAATTGACGGACACTTGCCCGTTCTCTCGAACGGTCGACCGATATACATGGTGTACGAGACACGCAAGACGTATCGCGATGACTCTGACTTTATCACGCGGCTGCATCGCGCCGTGCTGACCGAGTGCTCGCGTAAGTTCGGGGAAGTGGGTATCGACAAACTGCTTTCGCTCGATGAGGTGTGTCTTTCGGACGAGGATATCGAGGCTTTCGGCGATGTTGAGATGCTAGGTTGGCGTCTGGAGTGCGAGCGCGCGGCCCAGTTCTTGGACTGGAAGCTCTTAACGCTCGATTTGCTTGAGCGCTACCTGCTGCTGCGTGAGAGCGAGGTGCGCAGTGATGAGGTCCAGGCACTGGGGACAACGAGCTTTTACCACCTGTGGGAAGAGGCCTGCAAAACGGCTCTCGGCGATGCGCTTGGTAAGCGGCTGGGCGCGCTCGGACTTACGCTTGAGGGTAAGTGGGCGGCTGATAGTCGGAAGAAGTTGATCGAGATAATTCCACGGCCCCTGTGGGAGCGCTGGCGCGGCGATGGGTTTGCTGAGCCCGAAGGTACCGATACGCTCATCCCTGACGCCATTGCCATTGCAAATGGACCCGATGACGAGCGGCTGTTCTGCATCTGTGACGCGAAGTACTATGTGCCGAGTGCAAATGGCAAGATGGAGCACCAGCCGGGGCTGGAGTCAGTGGCCAAGCAGTTCCTGTACCAGAGTGCATACCGGGAGTTTATCGAGGCTTGCGGGTTCGATCGGGTGGTGAACACGTTCCTAGTGCCGGGGACCGTTGATAGGCCCGAGCTGATGGCGAGGGCGTCGTTTCCGGGCGTGATTGCGGAGGAAGATAAGCCGCTCGACAATTTCATTAACATGTTAATGCTGCCAGCGGGGGTCGTGTTCGAGGCGTATCTTCGCGGAGAGGTATTGAATACTTGCCGACTACTTGCGGTTGATGGCGCTTGCTAGCGGGAAAGCCAAGTCGGTTAACTGGCAACTGAGGCTAAGGGGTGATCCTTTCGACACTCAACTAGACTGGGCAACGAGCGCTGATTATGCGCGGATTGCCAAATATGCTGGCATCGGGCGGGGAAAGACTACGATAAATCGCCTCTTCCGTCTTGTGAAGAATCCGGGTCTCTTTCGTCCGAGCTGTCGATGCCAATCTTTTCAATGGCGGTCAAGCCTCGGTCGGTGCTGCATCTGGGGCAGCCGGTAGGTGGCCTCAGAA
The DNA here is from genome assembly GCA_905202925.1 of uncultured Collinsella sp. GTDB lineage: Bacteria > Actinomycetota > Coriobacteriia > Coriobacteriales > Coriobacteriaceae > Collinsella. The sequence goes on from CAJKTW010000004.1 coordinate 17,457, forward strand.
TAACTATGCAAGCTCTTGTCATCGCGCGAGAAAAACTTGCAGATTGGGATGGGCGGCGTCCGCGTCCAATGCCACTCCGTGGCCTTCGGCTCTGCTGGAGGCCACGGGATAAAGCCCAGTTCTGCTTTTGCGGGTCATACCCTTTGTATGCACGGTAAAGCCCAGGTCATCGATCATGCCGGTGCTGCAGACACATGCGTCGGGCGTGTTCCATGTGTCCTGGACGGTCAGGTCGGTTGAGACGCACACGGGCTCATCAATTCCAAGCAATGGAATGGGCTTAGCCATCTGATCGGCGCTATTTATCTGCGCAATGCCGGTCAACGACGGGGTCTGGACTCCTGAGGCCCGTCGCACAGCACCAATTGTGGATGGCGTGCTGCAAGCGGATGTGGTGACGAAGTCGCCCTCGACTGCCGGTTGGGTTGTGCTTGGCTGCTCGAACAACGGCTGGAATGTCTGGAAGGACGAGAGCGGCAAGACACTCGACGAGCGCAGGAAGATATAGGCGCTCCTCGATGTCTGCTGACTCTTTAGTAAAGGTTAATCCCAGTAGCTGGATAGGCCGGGAATGGGGACGTGCTTGATTGACTCGATTCCCTTCTTTCTGGTCTTGTCAGCCTCCAGCTCTAATGAGATGACCGTGGCAACCAGGTCGAACTTAGAAAGCGCCCAACCGTTATCCGATTTGCGGCAGCTGCTAGCGTTCTTTCCAGCGAGTTTGTCCAAGAGCTCTGGAAGAGTGCCTAATTGCGCTGACTGAGTCGTAATAACAACGACTTCATTGCCATCCGCCAGCGAACCGTTCCAAATCACAGGATGAGGATAGCCGAACGCTTCAGGCGTTTGGGTGCAAGGCTGGTTCTTGGGCCGATTGATTGCTTTGAGCCACTTTTCGTAGAGTGCTTTCGATACAAGGGGGGACCGTTGATAATAAGGTCCAAGGGTGTGGTCAACGGCATCGGCTAGTTCTTGAAAATATAGCTGTCGCTTTTTGTTAGCGGCCATCGGGTTATGTCCGTCTTTCCCGCTTGCGGTATCTGCTTTGCGTCTTAAATTAACGGCAGTTGCATGGGGCAGTTTTTTACCAAGCTTGTTATTTGTGTTGCGCGCGGGATTGCAATATAGGCCCGTTTCATTGTCGTAACCAGAACAATACTTGCTATTGTTGCCAGTTGGAAAAAAAGGCTTGTTGCATGTGCTGCATTTTGCTGGAAGCGCCCCGGATCGGAGGGCTTCGCATAGTAATTGTGCATAGAAAGCAGGAAATGATTTTGGAAGAAAAGAATGAATCAATGAGTGGGAGCGGTCTATCAAATGCTGAAAATGGAGGGCTTTCTGCATCTCCCTGCTGTCGTTGATATCGACAACAAGGTCTTTTCCGTCATTTACGATATACCGCATAAGGCCGACTGTGCTTTCGGAGTTCCTCGATAACTCAACCTTGTTGTAAAGCCCGCTATTTATTAGATTGAGCGCCAGAGCGTTGAGGCTCTTGAGGTTCTGGACTATCGGGCCGGCGATTGCATGTTTCGTACATTTTGAGGACGTTATCTCCCCAAAGCGGCGAATTTGGTTTGCGCCATCCAGAATCGATTCCCCGCTGGAAAGCAGCTTCACGAATAATGAGACGTGACGGCTTAGGTCATCCTGATAAGAGGCTTCGTTGATCTTCTTGGATAAACTAAGACACTCAATGATGATGTTGCCGAGTACGGCTATTGCCAACTCATGGATATCGATGGCTAGCTGAGGCTCAGTTAATTGACCGAGGAAGTGCGCCTCATAAAACTCCCTTTTTGTTTGTGGCGCCTTAAGCGCCATCGGGTGATTGACAATCGAGTGTTCACTTCCGCGGGCGAGCAAAGGCCCACTATTTAGGCCAAAGACCATTTCAATGTAATTGGCTAGGTCTGACGCAGTGGAATCAGTGGTGCTACAGCTGCTCAGCAGCTCAAGCGCCGGCATAGTAACTTTCGCGATGTTCCCGCACTCTAGTGCCCAAAGAGAAAAAACCCTTGAAGGCAAATAGGCATCGGGTATTTCATCAAGATAAGCCGAATCGATGCACAAGGAACAAATGTTAAAAAAGAGCCGGTAGATACTGTCCGAGTAACCGCCGCTCGTTGCGGAATCAAGCGATTGTTTGACTGCCTTTCCGAGCTCACGGGTTATATTTGCCTTTTCGGCATGCCATTTGTCGAGGTTTTCGCCTGCGTCAATAATTCCCGAACATAGCGGAGGAAAACACGTGGCCGCTGTTTTAGAGTCTGAGGCTTTGAGGTATTGAGCTTCTTGAAGGTGTGCTTTTCGCTGGAGCGATAAAAAGATACGGTGTGGAACAGGCGCTGCATGGGTGTCGCGATACTCGGTATACCAAGAGGACAGCTCGTTATAGAACTTTTCCAGATCAATTCTTAGCAACGCGTTTAACAGTTCTTTAACTGTCCAATGCTGCTCGAATTCCACCTCTTCAAATTCTTGATCCTTATTGGGGTTTAAAAGTGATGGTTGTTTACAACGGAGATATAAAGAGCTGTCTCTACCGAATCGAATGAAGCTAGCTCTAACGCGCCAGTTCAGAGTAATTAAATTGGCACCCTGCATATTTTTTAAACCTGCACAACTTTCAAAATCGAATAAACCTTGTGCTATTGTGCCACTTTGTCGTGTTCAATAGGTGTCGAGCAAAAAAGAAGTCCAAAGGAGGACGGAAAATGTTTGACGATACCCTGTTTGAACTGGTGAATTCCGCCAGGCGCGATGAACTCGAAGATCTCGTTTGCGAAGTTATGACCATCTGTGATGAGCTGAAGGCTTGCCTTTCCGATGCACGTGGGCTTGGCTATATTGAGGCCTGCGCTCGTCAAAGCGCTTGTGAGCTTATGCTCGACAACTGCCGTGAGGAGCTTGCCCGCTTGGGCTTTGAGCTTGAGTGGGGTGCTGAGGACTATCCGGTAGTCTCGCCGGTTCACCAGTTTGAATTTACGTGCATCCCATCGCGTGGTGTCGCTAGCGCCGAGTTCTCGAGCCGCGACGATCTTGATATCGCCTGCTAGCCCAATTTCTTCACGAACGGTCAAATTGACCTGCTGTTTTGCTGGGGCAATTAGATAACCCCTGTATTTGCATCAATCACCCCAAAACCCAATCGCCAGCCAATCAGGCCTCTCTGAAAGGAAGATCATGAACACTTCTATCCTAATTTCGTCCAGCGCCGTTGAGGCTGCACCCCGCACCGCCAAAGGCGAGGTCGTCAAGCTCGTGCAGGGCGCGCTGCTTGCTGCCGTTGCCGCGATTGCCATTGTCGGCATCGCCTCTGTCGCCGCCCCGCATTGCGTCTGGAAGGGCGAGGTCACGCTGTTCCTGAATGAGTCGTTCCACACCGCCTATCCCGTTCCTGCGATTGCGGAGTATGCGTCGGCGGCGCCCGGGTCCGATTGGGCGTCGCTGCTCGTGGCCGCGCTCATTGCGGCGTACCCTGCCTACCATGCCGTCTGGCGTGTCCGCGAGGGCTTTGGGCTCAGCTGCGAGGCACCGGTGTTCAGCAAGCGCGTGTCTCGCCTTCTCGCCGCGGTGAGCGCCTGTCTGCTGCTGTCAATGCCGTTCATGGGCTATGGGACGGCCTGGCTCATCAACGGCAGTGCGATGGGTGACCAGAGCCTTGTTGAGTCGGGGCACAATGTATGGGCCGTTTCCATCATGATCATGCTGGGCTGCGCCCCGATGTGCCTGTTCAAGTGGTTCCTTGCCAAGGGCCCCGGACGCAATTTCGGCAGCGGCTTTGCCGTCGAGCTGGTCCGCCTCGCCGACGTTCTGCTGAAGCGTGCGAGCTCGAACCTGGTGTTGTGCTACGTGGCCGAGCTGCCTGCCTGCCTGCTGGCGCTGGCCTTCATTGCCGTGGCCTATGTCGTCGTGAGCGTGGCCATCGCGCTTGCGTTCGCAGCCGTAGCCTTGGTGGTGTGCCTCGCCGGGATTCCCATTATCCTTGCTGCCTCGTGGCGCAGGTAGCGGGGCGATCATGCGAGTTCTTATCGCAGCGTGAGAAAAACTTGCAAGAATCGCAAGTTCTTTTCATGCGATGAGAAAAACTTGCAGATTGATGCGAGGGCGACAACTCTCCGCGTGAGCGCAGTTTCGATATTGCTTGTTAATGTGTCCGAACGATTGATTGGAGACAAAATGTATCCGGACTATGAGTACAACAACTATCCCATGAGCATTACGGATGATGACGGCCCGTTCCTGATCATGGAGGCGGAGCTGTCTGGCGACGTCGAGCTCAATGATGAGCTTAAGAAAGACGCCGGCTATAGGTATTCGTGTGCGACTGTTTCTGCGGCGATCGATCTTTGCAGGTCGATGACGGACGGCGATGCCGATCCTTGGTATGAAAGTTGGGAGAAGGCGGTTGAGCGTTATCCGCTCGAGAAATGCGAGGAAGCGACAACGCTGTATTGGATTGAGCCGACCGATCCGCACAAGGCGCTGTGCGCCTTCCATCCCCATCCCGATCTTGAGCAGTACGTGGCTGAGGCAATTGACGCCGTTGACACCTATCTGCTGGAGCGCGAGTACTGTCCCTTTACGATCAACCACTTAGATTTAAAGGACGTTGACGTCCTGCTCAGCGCTGCTTGGGGATTGGCTCGAGTCCTCAAAGATATTTGGGGAACTTGCGACAATGTTGTTATGGAAAAGATTGAGGATGTTGCGTACAGTGCGCATATAACGGTTAGGGACCTGATCGCGGGCGAAGAGGCGGACAAAGCCAGCGTAAAGTCCGATGACAATTTCTAGCCGCTGCGCTGAATGGCGCGCCTGATTGGCAGGCTGTCGGAAAAGGCTGGACAGCCTGCCAACCTCAGCCGCTACATCGTCCCCTTACTCGCGGCGTAATGTTCCGCCTGCTTAAGGGCGTCCTCGTAGGCGCGCTGTTTTGCTTCGTACTCTTGCGCGCAGCGCTCCTGTTCTGCTTGCCCGGGAACAGGCACGGTCATGCTTCGCAGGTCTTTAGGAGATAGCTGCGCAAGCGAGTCTCCGTGTGAGGAGGCTAAGAGTTTCTGCTGTCCTTCATCGGATGACAGGTAGGCTAAGAAGAATCGTGCTAATGGTTCATCTTTAAAGGATACACAGAAGACGACATCGCAGGGGACAATGAGCTTAGGGCATAACTGAGGTTTCTGAGGTGCCGGCTCGCGCCTCATGCTTCCCGGCACTACGAGGGCCAGCTTAAATGGTGGTCCGAAGCGTGAGATCAGTATGCAGGTTTCATACTCGCCCAGCGGTTTGAGACGATAGAAAAGACCTGGATCCGTATCGCCCATATCGTAAATATCCGTGTCGGATACGCGCTCGGGTAGATCTTCGAAACCGATAACCGTTCCATCGACTAAGTGTTTAAGCGATAGGTAGTAGCAGTCAATTCGTCGGTCCGTTCTGCTAAGACCCATCTGTGGCATCTTTAAAAGAGTGCTACGGGGAATGCCGCGGCGTATGTCCGCTACGCTGCCAAAGCGAACGAAGGACTCCTCTGCAAAAGAGGTGCTTTTAGCACTGGGAAGTAAAGGCCAGATTTTTTCGGCACCTCGATCGCCGAGACGCCAATGCGTCACATCGGTTGTCTTGGCGTAAGCATAACTAATCGAGTCTTGGATCTGATGCATGAGCTCGCTTGTCATGGGCTTGTTGTCAAATGACCGCCCATCAAAGAGGAAATATGGCTCGTTGGGTTTACGGTCGCTCAGAAATAGTAAGGCGTAGCCATCGCTATTGGCGGCGATCGTATTGGGAAGTAACACTATCGCTGTCAATAGTCCAAGCTGGCAGAGCAGGCGGCGCCCGTCTGCGGCGCGTGCCAGGTTGAGCAATCGGTTGGAGACTTGTACGACCGCAATGGAATCCGGGCGTTCACACGCAAGGGAAGCAGCGAGAAAAACGTAATACCATTCGCTGACCGAAAGCGGGCTTGGTACATCGACAAGTGTTTGCAGTTGACGGGCCCTCGACGTAAGGAAATCCCGAACATGCTCATCTGCAATTTCGAGCGAGGGCTCAAATTGAGTGAGGGGGATTTGCTCGGGGGGTCTGCAGTAGATGAGCGTGGGCTCATCGGTACGGGGCACGGCACCCGATTCTGGCGTTGAGGCAAAGACATCGGCTTTGGTAAATGTAAAAGACGGATCAGCGGATGTGCCGCGAGTTCTAAAGTCGGTGCTTTCGGGGTCCTTAAGGTCGATGCCCCAGATAGACCATGCGGGTCCATTTGCATAATCTTGGGCAAACTCAAAATCTCGGCAGCACAGCTCGATAAGCGTATGAGTTTTTAGCGTTGGCTGGAGTTTTGAGACCATAAAGGAAACCAGGTTTGCAAGAAATGCGCTGCTATGAGGCTCTGGATCCTGATTGTAGGCATGATAAAGGCCTAGCTTTGCTTGTTCTGCGCGAGACAGAAGCACGATTGCCTCCTCGGACATGCGTTGTGCGATATGGAGTGCGTCGTTGTTGGCAATGGCACGACGCGGTCAATTCATATTATCAGCCCAACTCCGATGAATTTGAAATTGAGTGTTTATAGCTTAACCCACGGGGGTATCAACTGCGTTAAGCTTTTAGAAAAAAAATTCTAAAAAAGAACGGGCTTTCGGACCAATATGTCATCAGCAATGAAAGGACAGCTAATGAACGGATACGACATGTACAGAATCGAGCCGGACGCCCCCAAGAAGCCAACAGCGATGAATATTTTCGGCATGATTCTGCAAACCGTCTTTGCGGTTGTACTCTACGTGGTCGCCATCGACATGATGTGCTTGCTGACGACGTGGCTCGGCGGGTTTATGTTCGAGATTAGCGAGAGCAACACGGTGATCCCGCTCCATTCATGGCGCCTGGTGGCGTTTAGGGTGTACTGGGTTGTGCTGGGCGCGGTGTTTGTTGCGGCGCTTGCCCACAAATGGATCGTGCTGTTAACGGGAGGGCGCGAATCCGACATGTGCGAGCTGCTCGGTGCAATCGAGAGCGCGGGCGCATTTGCATCCGTCGTCTGCGCGATCGTCTGTTTGCTGGGCTATACCGCGGCATTTGATTGGTGGGCTGGCGTCACCGGAAAGATGGCTTCGGATTCCCGTGCAAATGATTACCTGCTTTGGGCGGTTGTCTTAACCATCGGAACGATTGTCGAGTGGCGAATTGTCGAAGGGGTCCTTAACGCTCTATTTCCCGATGAGCACAAGTTCCACGGGCTTCGCTTTGCATCCGCCTGCGTGGTTACTCCTCTGCTTGCGCTTGTACCCACCACGCTGGTCATCATCGTGTGCGCGCTGGTGGTGGGCCTTTTTGCCGGGATTCTGTTTGCATCGCTTGCGATCCCCGTGGTTATCACGGTTATTGGCATTGCCATCGCTATGAGTCGCTAACCCACAACGCAATCCAAATATCTCGCATAAAGAAAGGAACGACCATGTCGGTATTCTCTAACGCTCAAAAGCTTCTGCTGCTTGCTATACTTACCGCTCTTATGGCTGGTGCCCTGATGTACGAAGTGTTGCATCCCACACTGTTTCCGCTGCTCAAGCAGGGCATTTTGCAGCTGCTCTACCACATTCCGGTCTTTACCCAGCCGGGCAACGTGATCTATCTGGAGTCGGCGACATCGCTGGCACTGTAGTGGTTTAAGGGCTCGGCCCACATCGAAGGAAAGAAAACCAATATGGAAAGGAAGGCGCCCATGACTCAGAAGCAGTATCGAAACATCGATCGCTACCAGGACTTGCTCAATCGAATTGCGCCTACGCGTCTGGTGGAGCAGACGCGTCAGAGTGTTATTGCCACGAAGGAAGCTTGGAGGCCTTTGTGACGGCGCTGAGCTTTGAGGTCAACCGCTGCGTGATGTTGGCACGCGGCGCCGACCCGCGCGACGTTCTTTCGCCCGCTGCCATTTTGGTGATGGGCTCCACTGGCACGGGAAAGACCCACACCATCAAGGCCGTGGCGGATGCCGCGGGGCTCAAGCTGTTTGTGTTCGATGTCTCCACCATGACGGGCGAGGGCTGGCGCGGTGCCAGCATGAGCAACTGCCTGTCGCAGGTCGCGGACTATCAGGCTGCCAATCCCGGCGATATCTGTTTGGTGCTCTTTGACGAGTTTGACAAGGCAGTTCGTGCCGAGCCCGATGGGGGCGAAGTTGCATCAAGCTTTAGTCCATCGCAGTCGTTCCTTAAGCTCTTGGAAGGCGGGGAGATGCCGTTTGAATGTGATACCTCCAAGAGTGCGGCCATTAAGACGCTCAACCTCGATCAGGTTGTTTGCATTTTGGGCGGCGCCTTTATGGGCTTGGATGCTCTGGTGCGCAAGCGCCTGAGTGACAAGTCTGGCACCACGGTCGGCTTCGGATCCTCGTATGCCGCCGTGCGCACCGCCGCAAAATCGGCAAACGAGCTGCGAGACAGTGCGACCATCGAGGATGTTGAGACTTGGGGTATTATGTCCGAGCTGTGCGGGCGCATTGGCTCGGTGATTAACTTTAACGCCTTGAGCGTGGACGATCTGGTCCAGATTGCGTATGAACAGTACCTGCCCAAGTACAACAACATGATGGGAAATGGCGCCAAGATGGAGCTGATGGCAGATGCTGCTCGCCTTGCGGCGAAGCGCGCGGTTAAGGAAGGTGCCGGCGCGCGCGGCATGCTCCGTCAACTGCGTCCCCTTATGATGTACGCCTGGAGGGACATGCGGGAAGATACCTATATTTCCCGTGCGACCTTGGTCGTGAGCGACGGGGAACTTGCGGTTGCGTACGAGCGCTCTCATGAGCCGCGGGGCTTTTTGCAGGAAGAGATGGGGAAGAATTCGCCCTTTCTGAACGGGAGGGAGATTGAAGCCCTGACGCTGGTGAACAACTGGATGGAGCATGAGGACGAGGACGAGCATAAGCCGTATCAGCCTGAGTTTGCTTGGCTGGCGGATTTGGTGGACGGCTCGGCGCTCGACAAGATCGTGCAGGGCGGCAAGGCATTCGATCTTGCTGGGGTGTTGTTGCGCGGCGTTCCGTTTGATGGGCCGGAGCGCATTGCCGCCCACGAGCTGCTTAAGGCGTGCGCCTGCTACAACGACGTGCTCTATGCCGATCAGGACAAGTATCGCAACCTTGCCCAGGTGCTTATGCTCACCAAATTGGTGTACAAAAAATCGCCCGATTGCTTGCTGAGCCCGCTCGATGTGGTTATGAACGGCACGACTACGGGCAACGGTTTTCAGGGTCTTGGCGAGTGGGTCGATGCCATGAGCAGGTCCGAAAAGCCTTCGTTGGAAAAGTGGCAGTACCTGGCGGCCGGGGAGGCCCTGCGGATTTACGACCACTTTAGCAAACGCCCCGACCAGGTTAAGGAGCTTGCCGCCGAGGTGTCCCTGATGCGTGTCGCCCTTGCAGTGATGGACGTTGAGGAGCGTGAGGCATTGGAGTGCGATCTTGAGAAACTGCTCGCCTCGTGCGAGTAATCGCCGACCGTCTCTCTTTCCTCTCTTTCCTTTTCTCGGACGGCATGGATGCCGCTCAACCGCCCTGCGTGAGTTTTTGTCCGCACGGGATGGTATTCAACACATGTAACAAAACAAGTGAGGGAGCGGCGGGGGAGAGCGAGGCGGTTTACAGAAATGAACATCCGTTATATGCGTTAGAAAAATAAAATTGTTCTTGCAACATACAAGCTGAGCGCATATACTGCAGTCATAGCGTATGAGATGGGGTCTCTAAAAGAGGCCAAGCACAGCAATTTGAGTTTATGTAGACGGGACTTGAGCATGAGCACCAGCAGTTTCTCCTTTAACAACGATAATAGTAGCTACATTAATCTCGAGACTATCCTTGGTTGCACTGTCGGTTCTCGCGCAGAGAACGGGCTTGTATTTCTAGATGAAGAGAAGCCATGCGGCGAAGAACTCGAGTATTTAGATGAGATTGAGCGCGAGCGGAACTATGAGTTTGGCTTTTGCGGAGATCAGTTTCATCACGATTCAATTCGCTCAATTTAATTACCCCGTTATCACCTCTTTTTAATGGGGCAAGTTGGATCGACTATCTGTGGCAAACAACGGCTCACCGTGGGAAGGAATCGGCAATGAGCAAGAACATGAATAAGGACATGAACGGCAAGGCTTTGGGTAAGGCCAAGGCGGCTGGACGCGTGGCGACAGTTGCTGCGGCGACGATTGCCATGACGGGCGGCTCGCTGCTGTCGCCCCTGGCCGCGGCGGCGCAGGGTGCGGATGGCATTGGCGCTGCGGGCGCAACGGCTGCGGTGATGTCGCCGCTGACGAGCGCTGCGGCCGCCGGTGCTGGCGCGGGTGCTGTGTCTGCGGCGCAAAAGGTCGCCGACCTGCAGGCTGCAGTTGATGCGGCGCGTGCCAAAGCTGCTGCTGCAAAGGCCGATCTGGAAGCGGCTGCTGCTCCCTACGATGCCGCTGCCGCCAACCAGCAGCGGGCGCAGGGCGCCTATGACGCGGCCCGCGGTGCAAGCGATAGCGCGGCCTCTGCTGCCTCGGCCGAGCTGGAAAAGCAGCTGGGCGCTGCGCAAGACAAGGCCGATTTGGATGTCAAGACGCTTGAGGACGCTCAGGCTGCGCTCGATGCCGCCAAGAAGAACCTGACGGACAAGGACGAAGCCCTGACTGCCGCCCGGAAGGCGGCAAGCGATGCCCAGTCTGCGCTCGAGGCCGCACAGGCCGCTGCATCCGATGCCACGCCCGAGGCCGTAGCCGCCGCCCAGGCTGCCGCAGAGCAGGCGGCGATCGATTTGGAGCAGGCAAAGCAACAGGCCGAAGATGCGCAGACCAGGCTCTCGGATGCTCAGGCTGCCGCCGATGACGCCGCTGCCAAGCAGCAGGATACGCAGGTCAAGCTTTCGGCAGCTCAGCAGGCAAAGACCGCGGCAGATGCGGACGTGGACGCCGCACAGGCGAGCTATGACGCGGCCAAGGCCGATCTGGATCGAGCCGAGCAGGGCGCTGCGGGCCCGGAGTACGAGGACGCTAAGGCAAAGGTAAACGCTGCGTCCGAGGCGCTGGCGGCCGCCAAGGCCACGCAGTCGCAGCGCGAGGATGAGCTTGCTGCTGCCGAGCAAGAGGTGAGTGCCGCCGAGGGCGAGGTGCAGACTGCACAGCAGGCAGTTGCCGATCAGCAACAGGTCGCTGCCGAAGCCCAGTCCAAGCTGGGTGCCGCTGTTGCCGCCAAGACAGCAGCCGACGCCGCCCTCGACCAGGCCAAGACCGATCATGCCTCCGCGCTCACGGAGCTGGCCGATGCCCAGGCCAAGCTTTCGGCAGCAAAGGACGAGAAAGACGCTGCCGACAAGGCGCTCGATCAGGCGACGGCTCAAAAGCAGCAGGCCGACCAGGCTGTGGCTCAGGCCCAGGCCAAGCTCGATGCCGCTCAGGCAACGGCGAATGCATCGGCGGAGAACTACCGCCAGGGTGCTATCGCGTTCTTTAAGAGCGTGGGCGCCAACGACGCGGCAGATATCATCCTCAACTGCAAACTCGCTAGCTACAACAAGGTGGGCGAGGAGGCCGATGCGACGAGCCTGGCCAACATGAAGCAGGCGGTCGTGTGGCTCAAGGCGTGCAACGAGTATCGCGCGAGCGTTGGCCTGGGTGAGCTCAAGGTGACGTATGCCATGATGGCGACCGCCATTGCCGATGCGAACTTCTCCGATACGAAGGTCGCGCACGCTCAGCAGTTTAACGTGGGCGAGAATGTGGCGTGGAACTACGGAAGCAATCCGTTTAAGCAGTGGGTCGATCAGGAGAAGGCCGTCTTTGACGCTGCTGCCGCCTCGCTGGGCGCGACGGGCCTTACGGGAAAGGCCGCTTACGATTTTTATACGGCGCATAGTTCCGAGATTGATACCTACGCCGCGAAGCATGGTGATTCGGTCGGCCATTACATCAACGTAATCGATCCCAGCTACACCGTGACGGGCATGGGCGTTTGCACGCGTGGGACGCTGTACGGTCGGAGCACGCAGGCGCAGACATTCGTATATTCTGGTCGATGGTACGAGCCGTACAACGTCAATCCGATGACGGTTGCTGAGTATGAGGTTGCGTTGAACGCGTGGTGCGACTCTTTGGCAAATCCCGAGCAAGGCGTGGATGCGGCGCGCAAGGAGCTTACTGCGGCGCAGGGCGTTGCCAACGATGCCGGCAACAAGGTGGACGCAGCATCGCAAACCGCTGCGGCAAAGCAAGCCCAGGTTGAGCGCGCTGCCGCCAACATCGATGCCGCGGCCACCAAGGTCTCGGAAGCCCAGGCCGCCGTGGCGCAAAAGCAGGCTGCAGCTGACGCCGCCGCGCGTGCCGTCAGCGATGCTCGCGCCGATTTGAGCGCTGCCAACGACGCTGTTGCGGCAGCGCAGGACGCCGTGGCCGCCAAGTCTGGCGAGCTCGACATTGCCAAGGGCAAGGTGGCTGCTGCCAAGCGCGCGCTGGACGCCGCTCGTGCCGGCGTTGGCGACAAGCAGGATGCACTTGCCGCGGCTCAGGATGAGCTGGCGGCGTACTCAGCCGATATCGTCACTGCTCAGCGTGCGTTTGATGCGGCATCGTCTGTGCTCGAAGACGCCCGTGCCAATCAGCGCGAAGCGGAGGCTGAGCTCGCTGTTGCCCAAGGCGATGCCAATCAGGCAGATATCGATGCTGCTGACGCTCAGGCGGAGCTCGATATGGCCCAGCAAGTTGCGAGCGATGCCGGTGCCGCCGTGGCAACGGCTCAGACAAAGTCTGATGCGGCTGCCGCCCGTGCCGCCCAACTTAAGAATGCCGCCGCAGCACTTGCTCAGGCTACTGAGGACAAAGCCGCTGCCGATGCCGCGCTCGATGCTGCAGAGGTGGCCGTGAGCGATGCCGAGTACGACGTGGTGGAGGCTGACAATGCCGTGACGGATGCGGCTGCCGCCCGCTACGCCTCTGCCGCCGCGGTCGCCCGCCTGCGCAGGATTGATCTTGCCGAAGCCATCGTCAACGGCAGCGCTGACGATGCAGACGAGGCGCTCAATGCCAAAATCGCTGCGGCTCACGATGCTGCCGAGCACGTCGCAGCCGCCAAGGCCGAGCTCGATGCCGCCGTGGCTGCGGCGGATGCTGTGGCGCCGGCATACTTGGAGGCGCTTGCAAACTACACTGCCGCCAAGGCCGAGCTCGACCAGGCTATTGTCGAGCTCAACGCCGAGATTGCTCGCCAAGAGGCCGCCGAACGCGGGAATGGCGAGCAGGCCCAGCCCGCCACACAAGTGACGTACCAGGCCAAACATGCGGTGGCAAAGACCGAGGCCGCGACTCAGCAGACGGCGATGCCTGCTACGGGCGATGCGTCCGACCTGCTGGGAGAGACCTTCGTTATCGGTGGCACGGTCCTGGTAGCCGCCGGTGTCTTCCTGTCCGATAAGCGCCGCCAGCTGACCCGTTAGGGACAGAAGGAAAGCGGACCATTTTCGGCGTGCACCGCAAGGGCGAGAAGGTCCCTCGCGGTGCACGCCGCCTTTTTCTTCAAGAGCGATTAAGGAGGGACATATGCAAATTAGAGGAGAGGCCGCGATTGCCTGCGGCTTCATGGCGGGCCTGGCAACGGGATTGCTGTTCGATGGGTGTTTCGACAGCTATATCAATCGATTCCGCGATTCTGATTTTTCGAGAGGCAAGCCTTGGAAAGCGGCACCGGCTCGTCGAGAGGTGGCCGCGCCCATCGAGCCCCTTAGTGTGGATTTCTCAAAAATCAAGGTAATCGTCACCAAGAACGGCAAGGTTTATCATCGTTCTGCGGGATGCAAAAACCTTCCGCAAAACGCTATTAAAACAAGCGTGCCATTGGCGACCGCGCTCAAACGAGGCAAGACACCCTGCCCAACATGCTGCCCGCCAACAGTGTGCTCGATCTAGTTTTTTGGGTGTTTGATCCGTTTGGATGGAAGAACGAAGGGTAAGCCCTAAGGGATACAGATGCCGGCCCGGCCTGCAATTTCTTCCATTGATTTGTCCAGAGTCGCACAGCACGGAGGTGTTGCTTAATGTCCATTTTCGTTACCGGAGACGTTCACGGTGTTGCCGAGTACGGGGCGAGCCGCTTCTCGTCGCGCGTTTGGCCATTGGGCCGTACGCTGACGCGCGATGACGTGGTGATCGTTGCCGGCGACTTTGGCTTTATATGGAGCGGCTCAAACACCGACAAATACTGGCTTGACTGGTTTGAGTCCAAGCCCTGGACCACGTGCTTTGTCGACGGCAATCACGAGAACCATCATCTGCTGGCGGGACTGCCAATGCGAGAGTGGAATGGGGGTCTCGTTCACGAGGCTCGCCCGCATGTGCTGCACCTGATGCGCGGCGAGGTGTTCGACATCGTCGGGACCACGGTGCTCGCCATGGGCGGCGCCGCGAGCCATGACAAACGGTGGCGCCAGGAGGGAAAGACGTGGTGGCCCGAGGAGATGCCGAGCGAGCGCGAGATGAGCCATTGCCGCGCCTCGCTCGATCGCGCGGGCTGGAAGGTCGACTATGTTGTGACGCACGAGGCGCCGGTCGATTTGGCTGACGAGCTGTGCATGGAGTGCAATCGCGAGTTCTACGACGATTCGCTGCAGGCCTTTTTGGGCGAGCTCGACGGGCGGCTCGACTACCGCACCTGGTTCTTTGGCCATTACCATGACGATGAATGGCGCGATGACAAGCATCGCCTTATCTACCAAGATATTGTGCCGATCGAAGCGCGATGTGCCGATGGGCAGGATGAGACGGCGAGTGACTATTTTGAGCAAGAGCGTTAGGAGGTCCCCATGATTTGGTTTACCAGCGATACGCACTTTGGACACGAGAACATGCTACGGCTCGCCGACAGGCCTTGGTCGACTGTTGCGCAGATGAACGACGCCGTGGTCGCCAACATTAATAGCAGGGTCGCTGTGGACGACGAGCTCTACATTCTGGGCGATTTCAGCTTTAAGATGACGGTTCAAGATGCCTACGACTTGCGCAAGAGCATTGTCTGCAAGCGTGTCCATCTGCTGCCCGGCAACCACGACAAAGACTGGACGCAGCCTGCGGTGGCGGACGCTTTTATCGTCGAGCCGCCCATTTGCGTGCTCAAGATCGACCGCCAAAAAATCGTGCTGAGCCACTATCCTATGGTCGACTGGCAGGGCATGTTACACGGCAGCTGGCATTTGCACGGGCATATCCACAGTTGCGGCGGCGCGTACAACAAGTTCAACCTCAGGCAGGGGCTGCTGCGCTACGACGTGGGCGTGGACGCCAACGGCTACGCCCCGGTGAGCCTGGAGGAGCTCAAGTCGTGGTTTGCGCAGGTCGATGAGCCGGTGTGTTGCGTTAAGTGGCCGTGGTGGGTCAACGTCACGGGCGACGAGCAGGTCGAGTGCGAGCTCGAAGTCTATAAGAGGGAAGTGGTGGTCCGATGACGGTCTATGTGACAGGCGATATTCACGGCGGCCTCGACATGCAAAAGCTGCGCGATTGGGAGCTTGGGGATAGCCTGACGAGCGACGACTATCTGATTGTCGCGGGCGACTTTGGCTTTCCCTGGGATTTCTCTGCCGAGGAATGTACCGACATCGCTTGGCTGGAGTCGCGCCCCTATACCGCGCTGTTTGTCGACGGCAACCACGAGCGTTTCGATCACTGGGCGGAGCGCCCCATGGAGCTGTGGCATGGTGGGCTGACGCAGCGCCTGTCGGACGCCTCACCCATACGGCGTCTGACGCGCGGCGAGGTTTTTGAGCTCGACGGCTCAACGGTCTTTACCATGGGCGGCGCCACGAGCGTGGACAAGGAATACCGCGTGCCGTATTCCAGCTGGTGGCCGCATGAGCTGCCGGACGAGCGCAACTTTGAGGAGGCGCGGACAAAACTCGACAGCGTGGGCTGGAAGGTCGACTACGTGGTCACCCACACCTGTTCCACGCGCATGCTCTCGCCCACGCTCTATCCGGCACCTGGCTGGAATTACCCCGCCGTTGATCGGCTTACGGCATTTTTCGATGAGCTGGAGGACCGCTTGGACTACAAGCGCTGGTACTACGGGCATTTTCATCGCGATGCCAACCCAGCCGAGCGCCACACTGTGCTCTACGACTGCATCGTTCGCCTGGGCGACGAACTCCAACCCTGGAATGTGGCGTAGGGGCGGTATGGTGAGTTCTTCATAAGATGCCTCGGTTAGTTACCCTACATTTCATCAATAGTCATTATCTGTAGGGTAACTTAGGGCATGCTGGGAGCTGGAGGAGATGTCGCCCGACGATCTAGAGTTTCAGCGCCATTCGGTTGGTGCCCGGTAGGGTGGCAAAGCCAAAATGTTCATAGAATGCTGCCGCCTCATCATCTACTGGATCGACAACTAAAGCTCGCGCTCCTGCTAGGGCAGAAATTTTCAAGGCGTTCTCGATGGCATCTTTGAGCAGTGAAGCTCCCAGACCAAGCCCCTTGAATTTCTCATCAACCCCCATCATTCCAAGCAACACTGCGGGAACTTGGGAGGGGGAGTTCCGAACGAACCATCCTCCGTCAACATTTTCGCGAGCTACGGAGTGCGTACATAGCGTATAGAACCCGGCGACTGCGCCGTCGTAATACGATGCGTATATAACCGCCGACCCTCTTCTTCGCGCCGAGGCTGATCTGTTTTTAGCCCATCCGTCTACAAGGGTATTACCGCAGTGGAAAGCCTCGATGCCTTGACCAACGGGGAGTTGAACGGGCTTGGTAAACGTGCTCATTCCCAAATCGCTTTACGGTCGAGCAACGCTTTTGCGGCTTGGGGCATGGGTGAGTCGAGCATTTCGCAAAATGCATCAAAACCATCAGGAGAAAGATAGGTTGTTGACGCCTCGGCGATGTCACGTGCGGAGCTCTCGTCAAGGTGAGCTGTGGCCCATTGGGTGAGAGTTTGCCCGCGCAAGGCCGCGGCGCGCTCGTAAGTAAGGCGTTGACGCTCGGTCAGCCTTAGATCCATACGGCGCTGCTTCTCAATCGTTGGCATGGTAAAACCTCCTTTGCTATATTGTACGGAACTATTCCGTACATAACAAGATACAAAATTACGCACTCGTCGGGGGGGGGGTAGTGAAGGGGGCGGGGCGTTTGGTTACTCGGCCATTATGGTGATGTTCTCCCGGTGCGCTCGGATAACATCCCAGCTAAAGTGCTCGACCAGTTGCTCGGCAGAGCGCGGCGTGGTGTCCGGCGCGATGCCCGTTTGCCCGGCGAGCCAGCCCAGCAGTGCCTCGGGTGTGCCAAAGCGGGCGCGGAGCTCGCCCAGGTCCAGATCGCGATCGCGCTTGGAAAGGCGGCGGCCGTCCGGCGACATGAGCAGCGGAATGTGCGCGTAGCGCGGTGTGGGCAGTCCCAGCAGATGTTGCAGATAGATCTGGCGCGGCGTGGAACCAAGCAGGTCGCATCCGCGTACGATCTCGGTGACGCCCATGGCAGCGTCGTCGACCACCACGGCCAGCTGATAGGCAAACACGCCGTCGCTGCGGCGCACCAAAAAGTCGCCGCACTCGGTGGCGAGTGCCTCGCATTGGGCTCCGTACGTGCGGTCCACGAATTCGATCACGTCGCCGGCGAGGTCATCGACGTCGGGCACACGCAGGCGCGTGGCCGGAGCGCGCAGGATGCTGCGGCGGGCAACCTCCTCGGCAGAAAGGCCTCGGCAGGCGCCGCGGTAGATGGGCGTGCCGTCGCTCGCGTGCGGCGCGCTCGCGGCGTGGAGTTCGGCGCGCGTGCAAAAGCAGGGATAGGTGAGGCCGGCGTCTTGTAGCTGGCGCAGGGCGCTTTCGTACAGGTCTAGACGATCGTGCTGGTAGTAGGGGCCTTCGTCCCACTCAAGCCCCAGCCAGGCTAGGTCGTCAATCAATTGGGCGGCAAGTTCCGGGCGCTTGCAGCGATCGTCCAGGTCCTCGATGCGCAACACGATGCTGCCGCCCTGGCTGCGGGCCGAAAGCCACGCGCACAGGCAGCTGAACACGTTGCCCAGGTGCATGCGGCCCGAGGGCGACGGGGCAAAGCGGCCCACGACGGGTGCGGGGGCGGGGGTCGTCGTTAGCGCGTCCGCGGCGGGCGTTGCTATGTTGCGTGCGTTGATATCCATGCGGACGAGTATAACGCGGGGCACGATGGGGAGGCGTCACTGTGGTACGCAAGTTGTCGAGGCCCCGCATTGCGTATGGCGGCCGCAGACTCGGTGCCTTGATTCCTGTCCATCAACTCGGCACCTTAGACGACAGAAACCCCGGCAGCTCTTCGCAACTGTCGGGGTTTCCGCGGAAAAGGGGGACATGATCCTCAAGCGAACGGCAAAGGGGCAAACCGTTTTCGCTCAACTGCTTTATGCCCCTCGCTCGCCGGCTTAATCGGCTCACGCCGCGCCCACACAAAGCCGCTACACCTGTGACGGAGCTATGAAGTGGTATCTATGGCCGGAGCGGGCTATGCCAAGGAGTGTCCCAGATTGCCGGCAAATAAGGAACGTCCCCAGGTGCCGGCCGCGGGCGTGACTTTCGTCCCGTTTGATACTCCGCTGACCTAGATGTTCGTCACATGAACCCGCAAACGTGGGACAATGACGCTACTGGTATCACAGACAAAGGATGTGCCTATGAACGCCCCCGTTGCCAAGACCTGTCGGCAGCGCTGCCCGTTTGCGCGATTTGCTTCCATTTGCGCGCTCGTCGCGTGCGCGCTGCTGCTGTTGCCCGCCGTTGCACGTGCCGACGGGTATTCCATGACCCAAACCTACATCAGTGCCACGGTCGAGGCCGATGGATCGCTGACCGTTGTCGAGGGACGCCAGTTTGATTTCGACGACGACATCAACGGCGTGTTTTGGGAGATCAATACGGGCTCCAACCAGCAGGGCGGCACGGCGGGCATCGACGTGCTGAGTGTCGAGGAAGAGGACACCGCGTTTAACAAAGTCGATAGCGCGAACAAGGGCGACTCTGGCGTCTACACGGTCGAGCAGACCGGTGACGGCGTAAAGATTAAGGTGTTCAGCCCTCACGAGAGCGGCGACAGCGCAATCTACTACGTGAGTTATTCCATGACCGGTGCGGTTATGAACTGGGCCGATACCGCCGAGCTCTACTGGAAATTCGTCGGCGACGGCTGGTCGGCGGACTCCGATGACGTCGAGATGGAAGTCTACTTTGCAAATGCCGCTGCCGGGACGGCTGCCGTCAAGGGCGATAACTTCCGCGCATGGGGCCACGGCCCGCTGACGGGCGACGTGTCGCTCGATGCGGACGAGCCCATGGTCACCTATACCATTCCCTGCGTGCACCAGGGCGAATTCGCCGAGGCACGCATCGCCTTCCCTAGCGACTGGGTGCCGCAGCTTGCCGCTTCGGGCGAAGAGCGCATGTCAACGATCCTGAGCGAAGAGAAGGAATGGGCCGACGAAGCTAACGCCCGCCGTGAGCACGCGCGTGCGGTTGCCAGCGCGATTGCCGTGGTGTGTGTTGTTGTGGCGGTTGCCTATACCGGTGTAATCGTGATGCTCAAGCTGCGCAGGCCCAAGCCCAAGCCGCTCTTCCAGGACGAGTACTTCCGCGATGTGCCCTCCGCCGATCATCCCGCGGTGCTTGCAACTCTTATGAGCTGGAACGACGTGCCCGATCAGGCATATATCGCCACGCTGATGAAGCTGACCGACGACCGCGTGATCAAGCTGGAAGAAGCGACCGAGACCAAGAAGAAGGGTCTGCTCCGTCGCGAAAAAGAGGAGCAGACGTATCGCATCACAGTGACCGACGAGGCCTGGAAGGCTGCCAAGAAGGACGGCATCGATCGCGACGTGCTCAAGGTCTTCTTCGCTGGCGTTAAGCCCGATAAAGACGGCGTCCGTTCGCGCACGTTTAGCGAGCTGGAGGAGTATGCCAGCGAGCGTACTGAATCTGTTGGCGACAAGCTCGAGGACTATCAGAGCACGGTTAAGGGCAAGCTGGAGGAGTGCGAGTTTATCGCATCGGATGGCACTATCGCGATGGTGGCCGGCCTGGTTCTCGGCATCATCATTGTCTTTGGCATTTTGGGCTCTCTGTTCTATACCGACTTTGCGGACGCCAACGTCGGTGCCGCTATGATTTCGATCCCCGTCACGATCGTGGGCTTTGTCCTGAGCTGCACCTTCCGCCGTTACACGCCGGAGGGCGCCGAGGTGGCGGCTCGCTGCAAGGCGCTCAAGCATTGGCTCGAGGACTTTACGCGTCTGAAGGAGGCCGTCCCCAGCGACCTGATCTTGTGGAACAAGTTTCTGGTGATGGGCGTTGCCCTGGGCGTTTCGAAAGAAGTGCTGCGACAGCTGGCCGAAGCCGTGCCTGCGGACCTGCGCAACAGTGACGATTTCTACGACAACTACCCCTGCTACTGGTGGTATTACCATCACTACGGCAACGAGTCCCCGCTCGATTCGTTCAACGATGTGTACCACGAGACCATCCGCGAGCTGGCTTCGAGTTCCGATAGCTCGAGCGGCGGCAGCGGTGGCGGCTTTTCCGGTGGCGGCGGTGGCGGCGTCGGCGGAGGCGGCGGCGGAACGTTCTAGCGAGCGCTTGCTTTGGGGTGGATCTTTCTGGGCGGTTGCCAGGGAAGATTCATCCCATTTTTGTGCATCGAAACGGGTCAAACTTTCCGCTGAGGACCTTCGCGCAAGGGGCAGTGGACAAAAAATGCCAAATATGAGTACTGTTGCTGCGTTGGTCACATATGTTTGCACATAATAATGGGCTCCTAATGAGAGTACTTCTCGTTAGGAGCCCATTTTATTGTACATTTGGGGAGATACGTTGGTTCATCCGACGCGTCGAGACGCCTAAGAGACCCGAAAAAGCCGAATTGCGCTGCTACTAAAAAGGTAACAGTACTCATATTTGATGTTTTTTGACCACAGCTATTTGCAGACCCTCTATAGGGTGATGCCGGCGAGGGCTTCGGCCACTCATTGGGGACAGACTTAAATGACTAGTTGTTGGGGATCAGTCATTGGGGACGTTCTTAAATGACCAGGTGTGGCTGCTTGGGCTAGGCTGTTAGGTCGAGTTCGTAGAGAAAGCTTTCGCGCGGCATGTCGTGACGACGCTCTTCGCGGTTGGCGCGGTGCGTGGCCGTGCGCTTAAAGCCGTGCAGCTCGTAGAACTTCCACGAGCAGTTAGAGTCGGTGTACAAGTGCGCCCTTGTCGCCCCGCGCGAGGACAGGTACGAGACCGCGGCATCGAGCAAAACCGAGCCAACGCCCAGGCCATGGACATCGGGATCGACGGCGAGCAGCGTGACTTCGTTGTCGTGCGGCAACGGGCTGCTCTCGAGCAGGCGGTTGTTGGTTCGAATGGTGGCGCGCACAAACGAGAGATACTCGGCGCAGACATCAGGCTCCAGCTCGCGCATCTGCGAAAGCAGCGCGCGTTCGGTATCCATCCAGTGTTCCTTAACGGTGGCGCCGGAACTCTGTCCCGCACGCGCGAGCGAAATGCCACGCGCCTGACCGTCGATTACGGCAACCTGCGAAAACGTCGATGACGAAAAGCAATAGGCGAGGTCGCACGCGGCCTCAAGGCGGTTGTACTCATCGTTATCCGAATTGTTATGCCAAAGCTGCTGCAGAATCAGCGCGATGGCGTCGAAGTCTTCGGTATCAAACGGTCGGTAGAGAACCCGCGAGACCATGGTGCCTCTTTCTTTTGCGGATGCATATCGAGCACAGTTCTACCACGCTATTGGCATCTAATTATGGTGCCCCTGTGTTCCATGAACTCACCGTGCCCGGTGCCGTGCCCATCCCCTCCGCTCGCAAACTTTTTCTGCACATGCGCTCGTTGCGGGGTGCATCGATGCGCTCGATGCGCTACATTAAATCAGTATTTTCATTGTCGCCGCGCGAGCGCTGCAGATCGACGTATCACCGACTCACGGAGCACGGCGGCGTACCAGACAGGAGGACTGCATGGGATCTGATGTGAAGATCGCGCGCGCGTTGATCTCGGTCACCGACAAGACGGGCGTCGTCGATTTCGCACGCACGCTGGTCGATGACTTTGGCGTCGAGATCATCTCTACGGGCGGTACGGCTCGTGCTATCGAGGATGCGGGCGTTCCCGTAACCCCCATCGAGGAGTTCACGGGCTATCCCGAGATGATGGACGGCCGCGTTAAGACCCTGCACCCCAAGGTTCACGGCGCGCTGCTGGCCCGCCGCGATTCCGAGCAGCACATGCAGGAGGCCGCCCAGCACGGCATTAAGCTGATCGACCTGGTCGTCGTCAACCTGTACGAGTTCGAGAAGACCGTCGCCAACCCCGAGGTCACCTTTGCGGATGCCATCGAGCACATCGACATCGGTGGCCCCTCCATGTTGCGCTCTGCCGCCAAGAACGCCGCGAGCGTTACCGTCATCTCCGACCCGGCCGACTATGATGCCGTCCTGGCCGAGATGCGCGAGACCGGTGGCTGCACCACGCTTTCCACCCGTCGTCGCCTGCAGGTGAAGGTCTACCAGACTACCGCCGCCTACGACACGGCTATCTCCCGTTGGCTTGCCGCCCAGGCAAGCGACGTGGCGGACACCTCTGCCAAGCTCGAGATCTCGTTGGAGAAGGTCGACGACCTGCGCTATGGTGAGAATCCTCAGCAGAAGGCTACGGTCTACCGCTTTGCCGAGGGCTGCGAGAACACCGCGAGCTCGCAGTTCCCGCTCGTGGGCTCCGAGCAGATTCAAGGCAAGCCGCTCAGCTACAACAACTATCTGGACGCCGATGCCGCTTGGAACCTGGTGCGCGAGTTCGACGAGCCGGCCTGCGTGATCCTCAAGCATCAGAACCCCTGCGGCTCCGCCGTTGCCGAGGACATCACGGCTGCTTACGACCGCGCCTTTGCCTGCGATCCCAAGAGCGCCTTCGGCGGCATCATCGCCTGCAACCGCGAGGTCCCCTTTGAGCTGGTTGAGCACTTTGCCGATCAGAACAAGCAGTTCGTCGAGGTTATCATCGCCCCGAGCTACACCGCCGAGGCGCTCGAGCGCATGGCCAAGCGCCCCAACCTGCGCGTGCTGGCTACCGGCGGCGTGGACCACGGCGCCAAGGTGGAGCTGCGCTCCATCGACGGCGGCATGCTGGTGCAGGAGGTCGACCACGTGATCGAGGACCCCGCGACCTTTACGTTCCCCACCGACCGCAAGCCCACCGATGCCGAGATGGCCGAGCTCGAGTTTGCCTGGAAGGTCTGCAAGGGCGTCAAGTCCAACGCCATCCTGGTCTCCAAGGGCAAGGCCGGCATTGGCATGGGCCCCGGTCAGCCCAACCGCGTTGACTCTGCGCTGCTTGCCTGCGAGCGCGCCGAGGACTTCTGCGAGCGCGAGGGCGTGGAGAAGGGCGGCTTTGCCTGCGCAAGCGACGCGTTCTTCCCGTTCCGCGACAACGTCGACGTGCTTGCCGCACACGGCGTGACCTGCATCATCCAGCCCGGCGGCTCCAAGCGCGATGACGAGAGCATCCAGGCCTGCAACGAGCACAATATTGCGATGGTTTTCACGGGTGCGCGCCACTTCCGCCATTAAGTAGGGAGGTGGCGCTGCGGCTTGCCCAACCACCGCACCTTGCCGCTCATTCGTCGCCCGCGTACCCAAGTACGCGTCGCTCCTCTTTCACGGCAATCTGCGGCACCTGGGCAACCCTCGCCGACCTGTTAGGTTGACTGGGGAGGATGGGATGTTATCTCGTCCCTTGGACCGCCTCGCTTCTAAAATTATCTCTGCAAAAGACGGCCGCTCCGTTTGGAGGGCCGTCTTTTTGGTATAAGAGGACGGAATGACTAACACGAAAGGTATGACCATGCCCCAGATTGATGATGCAGAGCTGTTTGGCAATGCCGAGGACCAGCGTGCGTACGAGGACTTTTGCGCCAATCAGGAGGCGGGCGAGAAGTTTACGCTCGACAAGCCCGCGCTTATCTGCCGTTGGCGCATGTCCAACAAAAAGGTGCCCATGCTCAACCGTCACATTCGCGCGCTGTCCGAGCGCTTGGTGCAGGGCGAGCCGCTTACCCATAACATGCTCAGCTGGGCCAAGCAGCACGTTGAGTGGTCGCTTGCCGAGGGCGATTACACCGCGCACGACGGCGTGCTCATGCTGGTGATCGACGTTAACGGCAATGCCGCCATGACGGTGGGTGAGTACGAGCCGCTGGCCGATACTTCGGCCAAGGCGCTGCGTGCCCGCTCCGCCGAGGCCCGCTCCGAGGCCGACGAAACCGGCGTGGCGCCCGAGCTGCTCGCTGCCGTCAACAACGGCGAGCTGGCCTTTGTGGCGCCGGCGGACGAGTGCCTGTGTGGCACGGCGACGCTCATAGAGCAGCTGGCCCAGACCAAGGGCATCCCGGTCACGCGCGTAGACATTCCCGCACAGCTCAAGGGCGCCTTGTTCCTGGTAAGCGACGAGCACGGCGTGGTGCCTGCCACCGACGCCGACGCCGCCGAGTCTGATGCCGCGACGGTCGCCTTCTTTGCCGACGGCTACGAAAAGCTTCGCGCCCGCCGCTAAATGATTATTCTGGGACGGGGATTAAAGAATCATTTTGGTTCCCGCCACCGCTGCGAGTGCGAGGCGGACAAAACGCCCCCGCTCGCGAACAGTTCTGTCACCTTGGCGACGTGCGTGGCGCGCACCTGCAGTTTCGCAGCCATAATGGTGGCAAGACAACCAAGAGGGGAGCGGAATCCATGGCGCTAATCTATATCGTTGAGGACGACGAGCCCATTCGTCGTGAGCTTGTCGACATCCTTGCCCGCGCCGGGTTTGAAATCGAGGCCTGCGAATCGTTCGAGCATGTCTCGCGCGATATTCTCGCCGCCGCGCCCGACCTGGTGCTGCTCGACCTCACGCTTCCCGTCAAGGACGGCCAGCATATCTGCCACGAGGTTCGCCGCGAATCCGAGGTCCCCATCATCGTCCTCACCTCGCGCACGACCGAGATCGACGAGGTCATGGCCATGACGCTCGGCGCGGACGACTTTGTTCCCAAGCCCTATAGCGCGCGCGTACTCGTGGCGCGCATCAACGCACTGCTGCGTCGCACCGCGGCGTCAGGCGAGCGCAGCACGCTCGTCCACAAGGGGCTGGAGCTCGACCTCGCCCGCTCTATGGTCACCAACACGGCGACCGGCGACAGCACCGAGCTCACCAAAACTGAGCTGCGCATTCTCTCGCTGCTCCTGAGCCGCGCGGGCAAGATCGTCTCGCGCTCGGCCATCATGCAGGACCTGTGGGACTCCGACGCCTTCGTGGACGACAATACGCTCACCGTCAACATCAACCGCCTGCGCACCACGCTCGAAAAAATCGGCATCAAGGGGTATTTGACGACGCATCGCGGCCAAGGCTATTCGGTCTAGGGGCCGGCTATGTCGTTTGGCAAGTTCTTTAAAGATGCACTGCTTCCCGTCGCCGTGTGGACGTGCGGCGTGCTGCTGAGCTGCTTTGTGCTGACGGTCGCCGGCGCACCCGTTTCTATCGTGGTCGTGGCGGTTGGCGTGTCCTTTATCTTCGGTATGCTCGGCATCGTGATCGAGTACGCTCGCCGTCGCCGTTTTCTGCGTCAGTTGGAGCGCGCGGCAGAGGAGCTCGAGAGTCCCGCATGGGTGCAGGAGATGGTGCAATGCCCAACCTATGCCGAGGGCGAGCTCGAGTACGAGGTCCTGTGCCGGGTGGGCAACGCCGCCTGCGACGAGGTTGCCGAGGGCCGGCGTCAGACCGAAGACTATCGCGACTATATCGAGAGCTGGGTCCACGAGGCCAAGCTGCCCCTGGCGGCGGCTCACCTGATTCTGGAAAACCTCGACGGCGGCGCAGATGACCCAACACGTGTCGATGACCTGGGTCGCGAGTTGGCTCGCGTGGAACGCTATATCGACCAGGCGCTGTACTACGCGCGCTCGGAAGTCGTGGAGCGCGACTACCTGATTCGCCGCTGGGACCTTAAGACCTTGGTGACGGGTGCGATTAAGGCCAACGCGCGCGAGCTCATTGCGGCGCACGTGGCTCCGGTGTGCGAGAACCTCGACTTCGAGGTCTTTACCGACGAAAAATGGCTCGAGTTTATCCTGGGCCAGCTCATTCAGAACAGCATTAAATATGCGCGCGAGGACGGCGCGAAGATCGTGTTTTCGGGCGCGTTACTGGACGAGGGCCTGGCGAGCGAGCGCATCGAGCTCACCGTTGCGGACAACGGCTGCGGCGTGTGTGCGGCAGACCTGCCGCGCGTGTTCGAGAAGGGCTTTACCGGCGACAACGGCCGCACCACCAAGCGCGCAACGGGCATCGGCCTCTACCTGGTGGCGTGCCTATGCTCCAAGATGGGCATCGACGTCACGGCGGCATCCGACTCCGGCGAAGGCTTTGTCGTAACGTTCGCCTTCTCGACGAACAAGTTCCAATACTTTGAGTAGCGCACACGGCAAACGCCCGTCCAAACAAAACGTGCCGCCCCAAACGGGGCGGCACGCCATTTTTCTATCAGACAACTCGTTGAAGTGAGGCTGCAAAGGCCGCGGGGCCGGGAGGGGTTTCCTAAGGGCACATCCCGCAGCCGCAACGCGGCGAGGACGTGCCCATGGAAACCCCGCAGGCCCCGCGGCCGGTGGGAGCAACGCTACTTTACGACCAAGATGTCGCAATCGGTATTGCGCAGCAGGAACGTCGAAATCGAGCCCAGGAGCGCATACTTGATCGAGGACAGGCCGCGTGCGCCGCAGAGCACCAGGTCGGGCTTAACCACGTCGAGCATCTCGTCCTTGAGCGTCTCGCGAATACGACCGGCACGTATCATGACCTCGACCTCGGGAATATCGGGATTGGCCTTGGCCTCTTCGAGCTGCTTTTCGATGGAGTTCTTAAAGGCCTCCTCCAGACCGTTGACCAAATCGACCGGATAGGAGCCGGCGCTCTCGAGCGCCGTGGAATCGATAACGTGGCCGATAATCAGCTTGGCGCCGTTGTTCGCGGCGACCTTGATGGCGCGTGCGAGCACAAAATCCTGCTGCTCAGTACCGTCGAGTGAAACAAATACCTTGGTGTAACCCTCGTTCATGGTTTCCTCCTTGGTCTATCGCACGGGCGCGGGGCTCGTGCGTCGGGCGGGCGCGGGTGCGTTGGCCGCCGGACACTTTATCTTGTTGCAGTTATACCCAAGGATTTCGGTTTGACCGCTCGCAATTCTGTGAACGGGCGAGTTTTTTGGTAAGGGTAGGCGCAGGCGCACCGCCAACGGTTGATAATGGGACATCGCCCGCATCGTCCGCAGAACATCTACCGGCGGGTGTCTAACGAGGGGGTCCCTTTGGATATTATCGAGCTTCTAAAATCTGCCTTCATGGGCCTGGTCGAGGGCATCACCGAATGGCTGCCCGTTTCGTCGACGGGTCACATGATCTTGGTGGACGAGTTCGTCAAGATGAACGTGAGCGAGACGTTCTGGAATATGTTCCTGGTCGTGATTCAGCTTGGCGCCATTTTGGCCGTCTGTGTGCTGTTCTTCCATGAGCTCAATCCGTTCTCGCCCAGCAAGGGCAAGGAGGGCCGTCGCGACACCTGGGTGCTGTGGGGCAAGATTGTGCTCGGTTGCATTCCTGCGGCGGCGATCGGCCTGCCGCTCAACGACTGGATGGAGGAGCATTTCTACAATGCTCCCGTCGTGGCGCTGGCGCTCATTGTGTACGGCGTGCTGTTTATCGTGATCGAGAACTGGCGCGCAAACAAGCGCGAGGAAATGGCCGTTGCCGGTTCGTTTGGTTCGCGTGCTGTGGTGTCGGGTGAACGTCCCGCCGGTGCGCACTTTGCGGCGCCCGCCACGGCTACCGCTGAGGATGAGGACGATGACGAGAATCTGGACTTTGGTTCCATCGCCACGCTCGAGGATCTAAGCTGGAAGACTGCGCTGGGTATCGGCTGCTTCCAGGTGCTTTCGCTGGTGCCTGGTACGTCTCGCTCCGGTTCTACCATCATCGGCGGCCTGCTTTTGGGCTGCACGCGCTCGGTGGCGTCTAAGTTCACGTTCTTCCTGGCCATCCCTGTCATGTTTGGCGCGAGTGCGCTCAAGCTGGTCAAGTACTTCATCAAGGGCGGCACGTTCGGCACCAACGAGATCGCCATCTTGGGCGTGGGCTGCGTCGTCGCCTTTGTGGTGTCGCTCATCGCCATCAAGTGGCTTATGGGCTTCGTTCGCCGTCACGACTTCAAGTGCTTCGGCGTCTACCGCATCATCCTGGGCATCGTGGTGCTCGCGTACTTCTTCGTTCTGGAGCCTATGCTCGGCCTGTAACTTGGTTGACGCTGCGCGGCGGCCAGAGCGACAACTTGTCATTCAACGAGGGCGGCATGACCAAAAGGTCTATGCTGCCCTCTTTTTTGGGCGATGGGGTGGGTCCGATGGTGGCGCACGGAGTCGTGGTGTGATTTGCGTCGGTGTCCGCGCGGCTCGGTATACTGGTACGGCTCAAACTATGGCGCTGCCCGCAGGCGCGCCGTCCGTCAGATGAGGAGTCGCCCATGACCCAGCCCCTGCCCTGGGAAAAGAACACTGCTGCGTCCGTGCCGCCCGCGCCGGAACCCGTGCCGCTCGATGCATACACTGCCCCCGCTGCGCCGGAGCCCGAGCTCGTCCCGCTCGACATCTACGATGCTCCCGCACCGGCACCCAAGCCCGCTAAGTCGCTTGTCGACATCGACAGTCTTAACCCCGCCCAGCGCGAAGCGGTCCTGACGACCGAAGGTCCGCTGCTGGTCCTTGCCGGTGCTGGCTCGGGCAAGACCCGCGTCTTGACCTTCCGCATCGCCCATATGCTCGGCGACCTGGGCGTTAAGCCCTGGCAAATCCTTGCCATCACGTTTACCAACAAGGCCGCGGCCGAGATGCGCGAGCGTCTGGCGGCACTTATCCCCAGCGGTACCCGCGGCATGTGGGTGTGCACCTTCCATGCCATGTGCGTGCGCATGCTGCGCGAGGACGCTGACCTGCTGGGCTACACCGGTCAGTTCACCATTTACGATGACGACGATTCCAAGCGCATGGTGCGTGATATTATGCAGGCGCTCGGCATCGAGCAAAAGCAGTTCCCCATCAACATGATCCGCAGCAAGATCAGCTCGGCCAAAAACGCCATGATCGGGCCCGAGGACATGCTCAAATCCGCTGACAGCCCCAATGACAAAAAGGCCGCGCAGGTCTACCTGGAGCTGGAGCGCCGCCTGCGCGCCGCCAACGCGATGGACTTCGACGACCTGCTCGTGCGCACGCTCGAGCTACTGCGAACCCGCCCCGAGGTGCTCGATAAGTACCAAGAGCGCTTCCGCTACATTAGCGTCGACGAGTATCAGGACACCAACCACGTCCAGTACGAGATCGCCAACCTGCTGGCCGCCAAGTACCAAAACCTCATGGTTGTGGGCGACGACGACCAGTCCATTTATAGCTGGCGTGGCGCCGACATCACCAATATCCTGGACTTTGAGAAGGACTTTAAAAACTGCAAGACCGTCAAGCTGGAGCAGAACTATCGCTCCACGGGTCACATCCTGAGCGCCGCCAATGCCGTTGTTCGCCACAACTCGCAGCGCAAGGACAAGCGCCTGTTTACGGCCGAGGGCGATGGCGAGAAGATTCAGGCTTTCCAGGCAAGCGACGAGCGCGACGAGGGCCGCTGGATTGCCGGCGAGATCGAGAAGCTGCATGCCAAAGGCACGAGCTACGACGATATCGCCGTGTTCTACCGCACCAACGCCCAGTCGCGTATCCTCGAAGATATGTTCCTGCGCGCGGGCGTGCCCTACAAGATCGTGGGCGGCACGCGATTCTTCGACCGTGCCGAGATCCGCGACGTCATGGCCTACCTCAAGATGATCGTGAACCCGGCCGACGAGATGAGCGTCAAGCGCGTCATCAACACGCCGCGCCGCGGCATCGGCTCCACCTCGATCCAAAAGATCGAGCAGCTGGCGCGCGACAACCGCTGCTCGTTCTTCCAGGCCTGCGAGATCGCAACAGCCGAGACGGGCATGTTTAGTGCCAAGGTGCGCAACGGCCTGTCGAGTTTTGTGGCGCTGGTGCGCGAGGGCCGCCGCATGGACGGCGAGCTCAAGGACGTCGTCGAGATGATTGTCGATAAGACGGGCCTGCTGCAGGCGTTTCGCGCCGAGGGCACCATGGAGTCCGAGAGCCGCGCCGAGAACATCCAGGAATTCCTGGGCGTCGCTGCCGAATTTGAGGAGACGCACGAGGATATCGAGGGCACGCTCGAGAGCTTGGAAGAGCTGCGTGCAGCCGGTGTTGCCGATGTGCCTGCCAGTGCCGAGCCCGAGCCCGTTGTGGTGAGCGCGCCTGCGCCCGAGCCAGGGCCGTCCGCGCCCGCGTCTTCGTTTGAGGCGCTCGTCGGTGCTCGTGACGCCGCGGGCTCCAATCCGCTCGATAGCCTAGCCGCTCCGGCGCTCTCGCCGCAGGATGCCCTGACCGCTGCCATCGCGGGCAACGCATATGCCGCGCCGACGGAGCTGCCGGCGGGTGCCGTGCATGCCGACGAGATCGAGCGCGCCTATGGCCCGCTCACCTGCAAAGCGCTGCCGGCGCTCATGGAGTGGCTGGCCTTGCGCTCCGACTTGGATTCCCTGGCCGGCGAGACGCATGCCATTACCATGATGACCATCCACTCTGCCAAGGGCCTGGAGTTCCCGGCGGTGTTTGTGGCCGGCATGGAGGAGGGTATCTTCCCGCACGTGCACGACTTTGGCGGCAGCGATGATCCGGGCAAGCTCGAAGAGGAGCGTCGCCTGGCCTACGTCGCCATCACGCGCGCCCACAAGCGCCTGTTCCTGACCTATGCGGCCACGCGTCGCACCTACGGTTCGACTTCTGCCAACCCGCGCTCGCGCTTCCTCAACGAGATTCCGTTTGAGGATATCGAGTTTAGCGGCATCGGCTCTGCCGGTTTTGAGGGCACGGGCTGGGAGAAGCGCGGCGACCGTCACGGCACCTTTGGCTCGGGCATGGGCTCGGATATGTATGGCGGTAAGGTGTTCGGTTCGCATACGCGCTCGACCGGCGGTTTCGGTTCGCGCGGCGGATCGAGCTTCGACGATTTCTTTGGTGGCAGCACCTATGGCACCGAGCGCCATCGCGGGGTTTCGCCCGACGCCGGCCGTGTTGCCTCGACCTTTGGTTCGGGCGCGCCGCGAGCTAAAAAGCCGTCGTCCAAGGTGTCGCCGACGGTGGAGCGCAAGGTCGATCGCGCCAGCGCGTCGCAGGACTTTGCCGCGGGCGATACCGTGAGCCACAAGACCTTTGGCACCGGTACCGTGATCTCGGTCGCCGGAGACATGATCGAGGTGCAGTTCGAAAAGACCGGCCAGACTAAAAAGCTCATGAAGGGCTTTGCACCGATCGTCAAGTTGTCGTAATCCCGGCGGACCCGGGCGGGCGTATGGGGCAACATCGCCTGCTCGGACAGTCCTGCTCGCACGGAGAGCACATTAAGTGCTCTCCGGCTCGTGCGGAACTCGCGATCGATGTTGCCCCATACGCCCGCCCGGGTCCTTAGATAACGTTGCTTGCGAACGTCGCTTTGCTCGTTCGCTTTTTGGTCTGGAGAGCCGGGTGGGCTGATATATAGAAACGATTAGGGGCTCTCCCGTACATGGACGGGAGAGCCCCTTGTTGCGTTTGGGTTGTTGGTGCGATCTACAGGTGCGAGACGATCAGTTCCATCTTGCCTTCGAGGTCAATGTCGCTGACGGTGCTCGGAGCCAGCAGGTGGCTGCCCTTGTGAACGGGCTCGCCGCAGACGGTGCCTTCGCCGTCGATGACCGACAGGCACATGAAGGGCCAGCGCTGCTCGAGGGTCTTGCTGCCGTCGACGCGCACGCGATCGACGGTGTAGCAGGAGTTAGACTCGAGCTCGGTCACGCCGTCGACCTCGGGCGCGGTCACGGTGCCGTCGGTCGGTGCCTGAACATCAAAGTCGATGCAGTCGAGGCTCTGCTCAATATGCAGCGGGCGCAGCTTGCCGTCGGTGCCGGGGCGGTCGTAGTCGTACAGGCGATACGTCACGTCGCTCGATTGCTGCGTCTCCAAAATGAGCGTGCCGGTTTTAATAGCGTGCACGGTGCCCGAGTCAATCTGGAAAAAGTCGCCCTTGTGGATTGGGAGCACGTTGAGCATGTCGTCCCAGCGGCCGTCCTCGATCATCTGTGCGGCCTCGGTGCGGTCCTTGGCGCGCTGCCCGACGATAATCGTGGCGCCGGGCTCGCAGTCCAGCACATACCAGCACTCGGTCTTGCCCAGGCTGCCGTTCTCGTGCTCGGCAGCGTACTCGTCGTTGGGATGAATCTGGATCGAAAGGTCGTCCTTAGCGTCCAGAATCTTAATGAGCAGCGGGAACTCCTTGCCCTCGCAGTTGCCAAAGAGCTCGCGGTGCTCGGCCCACAGCCACGACAGTGTGTGGCCGGCATACGGGCCCTCCGCAATCTGGCAGTCGCCGTTGGGGTGGGCCGAGATGGCCCAGCACTCACCGATGGGACCCTCGGGAATGTCGTAACCAAATACGGTTTCGAGCTGGCGGCCGCCCCAGATCTTCTCGTGGAAGATCGGCGTCAGTTTAATCAAATCGGACATGTTCATACCCCCATGGTGTTGTGCGGTCGCCCACTCTAAACGAGCCATAACGTGCGCCCGCATGACTACAAAAACCTATGCCAACGTTACGTTGTGCAGCTCAAAGCGGTCGCCGACGTTGCGCGAAATCGAGTACTCAAAGGCGTTGCCGCTATCCAAAAAGCCAATCTGGTTGAGCTCGAGCAGGGGAGCGCCGGGTTCGGTGTCCAGGCGCTCAGCCTCTTCCTCGGTTGCCGCTACGGCGCGGATGGTGCGGTGGAAGCTCGAAATCTTCAGCCCGCATTGCTCGCGGATGAAGCTGTAGACCGATCCATACAGGTCTTTCTTTTTAAGGCCCGGTATCAGCTCGAGAGGCATGTAGGTGTACTCGATGACGATGGGCTTCTCGTTGACCTGGCGCACGCGCACGATGTGATAGGCAAAGTCGTCCTCGGCAATTCCCAGCTGAGTAGCGACGTCCGCCGGTGGATTGACAATCGAGAAATCGTAGACCACCGAGGTCACCTTCTCCCCGCGGTGCTCATACGAAAAACCCTGGGCGCGGTCATTTTTGCCCTGGAAAAATGCCTGGTCGGGGAGACCCGCCGTGTCCTTAACGTAGGTGCCCGACCCGCGCCGGCTGGTGACAAGGCCCTCCTCGGTGATCTGCTCGATAGCTCGTTTGACGGTGATTTTGGAAACGCTATAGAGCTCGCAGAACTCAACGACGGTGGGTAGCTTGTCGCCCGGCTTAAGGGAGCCGTCCTCGATGCTTCGACGGATATCTGCAGCTATCGCCTCGTATTTGGGAATCATGGAACCTCCTTTCCGGCTTGATTGAGTACAGAAGAAAGTATAGTCAACACCTAAGCATCCCTATTGCGTTTTTGAAAAGTTCGAGAAAGGTTTAATTAAAAAACGCTTCTCTTTAAAAACTAGAGCGCTCTAAATGAATATGCATTCGAATAATGTGGTATTGAGCAAATTGATCGACTCGAGGATGGGGTTGAGCCGTTTTACCGCCCAACGAACCAAATACCATGCCCTGCGTTTTCACAGATAAAACCTGCCAAAACAAACCTGTCCCTTTTTGGCAGGTTTTTGCCTTGGGAGCGGTACCATACAGGCAATGTTTAAACGAGAAAGGCGGGCTCCCATGGAACCTAAGCAGTATTACATCGGCATCGACGTCGGCGGCACTTCGGTTAAGGAGGGCCTGTTCGACGAGGATGGTAACCTGCTGGCCAAGGCCAGCGTGCCCACGCCGCCTATCGTTGACGCCGCGGGCTTTGCCGCGGTGACCGAGGCTATCGACCAGGTGGTCGCCAAGGCCCAGATTCCGCGCGCCTTTGTGGCGGGTATTGGCCTGGCCGTTCCGTGCCCCATCCCGGCATCGGGCGATGCCAAGGTCAAGGCCAACATTGCCATTAACCTGCCCGAGCTAAGAGTCGCCATTCAGGAGCACTGCCCCGACGCGGTTGTTAAATACGAGAACGATGCCAACGCCGCTGCCATGGGCGAGGCCTGGCTCGGCTCTGCCAAGGGCGTACAGAACGTGGTGATGGTCACCATTGGTACCGGCGTGGGTGGCGGCGTTATCGTCAACGGCGACGTGGTGTCGGGCGTTGTGGGCGCCGGCGGCGAGATTGGCCACATGTGCCTGAACCCCGAAGAGGAGCGCACCTGCGGCTGCGGCGGACATGGCCACCTGGAGCAGTATTCCAGCGCCACCGGCGTGGTGAGCAACTACCTTGCCGAGTGCAAAAAGGCCGGCGTCGAGCCCATCGAGCTCACTGGGCCTTCTGATTCCAAGGACGTGTTCCAGGCCGGCCGCGAGGGCGACAAGCTCGCGCTGGCCGCGGCCGATACCATGGCCGACTATCTCGGCCGCGCACTGGCGCTTATCGCCAACGTGGTTGATCCCGAGATGTTCCTCATCGGCGGCGGCGCCTCCGCCTCGGCCGATGTCTACCTCGACAAGGTCCGCGAGCACTTTAAGCAGTACGCGCTTTCCGCCTCGCGCGAGACGCCCATTAAGGTCGCTTCGCTCGAAAACGACGCCGGCATCATCGGTGCCGCCTACGTAGCCCTGCGCGCCGCCGGCAAATAGTTGGTGCAAGGGGGACAGGTTACTTTGCACCAACATGGTGCAAAAGGGACAGCCTTGGCCCCCCGTGCCTGCGCCCCAAAATATGCCGTGGCCCTTCCGTCTGCGAAGGCTCGGCATCGGCGTGCTACCATAGCTACGTCCAAGTACACATATCAAGTGGAGGATATCCATGGCAAACGTTCTTGTCTTTGGTCACCAGAACCCCGATAACGACGCCATCATGAGCGCCGTCGTCCTGTCCCAGCTGCTCAACCAGGTTGAGTATGCCGGCAACACCTACGAGGCCTGCGCCCTTGGTCAGCTTCCGGCCGAGTCCGCCAAGTTGCTCGCCGACGCCGGCATTGCCGAGCCCCGCGTGATTGATTCCGTCGAGGCCGGTCAGCTCGTCGTCCTCACCGACCACAACGAGTCTGCCCAGTCCGTCGCCGGCCTTAAGGACGCCACGGTCTTTGGTGTTGTCGATCATCACCGCATCGGCGACTTCGAGACCGCCGGCCCGCTGCACTACATCTGCCTGCCCTGGGGCTCCAGCTGCACCATCGTCACCAAGCTCGCCGGCGTGCTCGGCGTTGAGCTTTCCGATGTCCAGGTCAAGCTGCTGCTCTCGGCCATGATGACCGACACGCTCATGCTCAAGAGCCCCACCACCACCGATGTCGACCGCGCCGTTGCCGCCAAGCTCGGCGAGCAGGTGGGCGTCGACCCGGTCAAGTTTGGCATGGAGGTCTTCCTCACCCGTCCGTCCGGCTCCTTCACCGCAGCCGAGATGGTCGGCAACGACATCAAGATGTTCGAGCCCGCTGGCAAGAAGCTGCTCATCGGCCAGTACGAGACCGTCGACAAGAGCCGCGCACTCGGCATGATCGACGAGATCCGCGAGGCCATGCGCGCCTACGCCGCCGAGAAGGGCGCCGACGGCATTGTCCTGTGCATCACCGACATCATGGAGGAGGGCTCGCAGGTCCTGCTCGAGGGCGAGACCGAGGCTGCTCAGAAGGGCCTGGGCATTGCTGACGAGCACGACGGCGTCTGGATGCCGGGTGTCCTTTCCCGTAAGAAGCAGGTCGCTGCCCCCATTATGGCCGCCTGCTAGGTTTAGTTGACCAAACGCCACGACCGGATCGCGGACGCCCCGCGCTCCGGTCGCTTTTTTGTGCACGTCGCCGCGTCGTCTCTTGGACAGGCGTGCCTGTGCCGTTGAGCAAATAATGTTCAACCTGTGGTTCCGCTTTTCGGCCGCGCTTGCGCGCTTGTCGCGCAGGGTAGGCTAGATGCAAGCGTAATACGTTAGAGCGCGGCGCCGCCATCTGGGCGGGCCGTGCTTTTTTAAGACGGGAGCTTTCCCGTGAAAGGAGCCGCCCATGGCAGCAACTGAGCAGCTGTTCAATGTTCGTGAGCGCAAGCGCTTTGAACGTCACGACATCTGGGAGCGCATTGCCGAGAACGGCACCATTTCTGCCGCCGTCATGGTGATCGCCGCCATCGCCGCCGTCATCTGCGCCAATACCGATGCCTACGAGGCCATCCATCACTTTTTGGAGACCCCGCTGTATGTGGGTCTGGGCAACCTTACGGCTGGTCTCACCGTTGAGCTTTTCGTCAACGACTTCCTCATGGCGATTTTCTTTTTGTTGGTGGGCATTGAGCTTAAGTACGAGATGACGGTCGGCGAGCTCAAGAATCCGCGTCAGGCCATGCTTCCCATGTTGGCGGCCGTGGGCGGCGTCGTCGTTCCCGCCTGCATCTACCTGATCTTTAACCATGCCGGCGCCCGCAACGGTTGGGCCATCCCCATGGCAACCGATATTGCCTTTGCGCTGGGCGTGCTGTCGCTTTTGGGCAATCGCGTGCCCAACGGCGTGCGCGTGTTCTTCTCGACGCTCGCCATCGCCGACGACCTGATCTCCATCGCCGCCATCGCCATCTTCTACGGTCAGAGCCCCAATCCGTTTTGGTTGGGCGCCGCCGCGCTTGTGACCTGCGCGCTCGTGTGGCTTAACAAGACGCAGCATTACCGCCTTGCCCCGTATTCGGTACTGGGGCTGCTGCTGTGGTTCTGCATGTTCAAGAGCGGCGTACATGCCACGCTTGCTGGCGTCATCTTGGCCTTTACCATCCCGGCCAAGTGTGGCGTCAAGCTCGATAGCCTCACCGATTGGCTGGGCGAGTGCCTGCCGCTGCTCGATGACCGCTACGATGATGAGGCACACATCCTGGGCCAGCATGACTTTACCGTCTCGACAACCAAGGTCGAGCGCGTCATGCACCGCGTGACCCCGCCGCTTATCCGCATGGAGCGTCTGATCTCCACGCCGGTCAACTTTGTGATCCTGCCGATCTTTGCGTTCGTAAACGCTCAGGTTCGCTTAGTGGGCGTGGACATGAGCACGCTGCTCACCGACCCGGTGACGCTCGGCGTGTACTTTGGCATGCTGCTGGGCAAGCCGATCGGCATCTTTGGTATGACGTTTGCCCTGGTTAAGCTTAAGGCCTGCGAGCTGCCGCACAATGTCAACTGGCACATGATTGCCGGCGTGGGCATTCTGGGCGGTATCGGCTTTACCATGTCGATTCTCATCAGCGGCCTTGCCTTCCCGACGGCCCAGTTTGAGGTTCTTGCAGCCAAGGCCGCTATTCTCGCCGGTTCGGTCACCGCAGCCGTGCTCGGCATGATCTACATGAGCGTGGTCTGCAAGCATCCCTCGCCCAAAGACGAGTAAGAGCGCGAAAACCGGCTCCAGAACCGATTCGGGCGCGTTCAAAATGCGGATTCGGGCGGTGCTTGCCGCCTGCCAGACACGCCAGTGGTCAAAAAACGCCGTTTGTGAGTACTGTCACAAACGGCGTATCATTTTAGGTGCGGAAAATAATGAACAAAGTTATAAGAACTGTACGTTAATGAGTGACCATCGACTTCCAATTTGGCGCTAGCTGACGGTGATTAGGGAGTTTCAAGTCGAGTTTTGCCGATTTCGACCAAGAAACGCTGCTACTAAAAAGGTGACAGTACTCATATTTGCCCTTTTTTGGCCACAAGCCCTAAAACAAGCCTCGCCAGGGTCGGGAAACGGGCCAAATGCCGGCCTCGAGGCTTATTCCACGGTGCCGTAGACGGCGCCCCAGCCGTGGGCGGCCAAGGCGGAGTTGAGCTGGTCGCAAAGTGACTGGCGGTCGTAGTAGCCGGGCGGCAAAAGGTTCACGATTTCCATGAGGTCGGGCGCCAGGTCCAAGATTTCGGCCTGTACGATCAGATCCAGGCGGTCGATGGTGTGGCGGTCGTAAAACAGTCCGTCGACCAGGCGCTGCAAGTCGCCGAATTCCTCGGCCTGAAACGATCCGTACTCCATAGTGCCTCCTTGGGCGCCCCACGCCGGCATGCGCGGCGATTCGTAATTGATTGCGATGAACTTAATCTATCACGGCTTCATAACGTTGCGACGATGGCGGTCTATACTTAGACGAACTGCAACGTACCGCTTCGCGAAAGGTCGCACCCCATGCAGACGATCTACCAGAAGATGGAAACCACCGAACTCGATGCCGCCATCGAGGCGCTCAAAGCCGAGGTCGCCGAGGTCAAGGCCAAGGGCCTGGCGCTCGACATGGCCCGCGGCAAGCCGTCGCCCTCCCAGGTGGACATCTCTCGACCCATGCTCGATATCCTCAATGCCGATGCCGATCTGCATGACGGCAACGTCGACTGCTCCAACTACGGCTGCTTTGAGGGCATTCCCTCGGCACGCAAGCTGGCGGGGGAGTTCCTGGGTTGTCCTGCCGAGCAGACGCTCGTACTGGGCTCATCGAGCCTGCTGATCGAGCACGATATCGCCGGTATGTTCTGGCGTTGCGGCTCGTGCGGCAGCGACCCTTGGGAGGCTTACGAGGCAGCGCACGACGGCAAGAAGGTCAAGTTCCTGTGCCCTGTTCCCGGCTACGATCGCCACTTTGGCATCACCGCCGATCTGGGCATCGAGAACGTCCCCGTCGCGATGACCGACAACGGCCCCGACATGGACGAGATCGAGCGCCTGGTTGCCGCCGACGATTCCATCAAGGGTATCTGGTGCGTGCCCAAGTATTCCAACCCCACGGGCATCACCTTTAGCGAGGACACTGTGCGCCGCTTGGTCGAGATGCCCACGGCCGCGCCCGATTTCCGCATCTTCTGGGACAACGCTTACTGCGTGCACGACCTGTACGACGAGACCGACGAGCTCGCAAATATCTTTGACCTCGCTCGCGCGGCGGGCACCGAGGATCGCGTGGTGGCCTTTGCCTCGACGTCCAAGATCACCTTCCCGGGCGCCGGCATCGGCTTTATCGGTGCGAGCCCCGCGGTCATCGCCGAGTTCTCCAAGCGCCTGAAGGCCGGTCTTATTAGCGCCGATAAGCTCAACCAGCTGCGTCACGTGCGTTTCCTTCCCACCATCGAGGCGGTCAAGGAGCACATGAAAAAGCATGCCGAGTTCCTGCGCCCGCGCTTTGAGGCCGTTGAGCGTAAACTCACCGAGGGCTTGGGTAACACGGGTTGCGCCACTTGGACTCATCCCCATGGCGGCTACTTTGTGAGTTTCGATGGCCCCGAGGGCTCGGCCCAGAAGGTCGCCGCGCTTTGTGCCGACCTGGGCGTCAAGCTCACGCCGGCTGGTGCCACCTGGCCTTATGGCAAGGATCCGCGCGACACCAACATCCGCATCGCGCCGAGCTATCCCACGGTCGAGGACCTGGAGGCTGCGCTCGATGTGCTGGTGCTGGCTGTCAAGCTCGTCGCTGCCGAGCTTGCGCGTGCCGAGCGCGCCTAACGCGTAGGGCCCCGCAAGTCCGCGCCTAGTACTATCCGCACTTTCGATACGTAAAGGAGCGTATACATGGATTTGGGTATTTCCACCAACCCCACGCCAGAGCTCTACACCATTAAGGTGACCGGTGAGATCGATATCTCTAACGCCGATAGCCTGCGCAATGCCATCGACCTGGCGCTCGAGCAGCCCACTGAGGCCGTTGAGCTCGATTTTGCCCAGGTGAGCTACATCGATTCGACGGGCATTGGCGTGCTTGTGGGCGCCGCACACCACGCAGCTGATCATGGTAAGCGTTTTAGCTGCGTCAACGTGCAGCCCCCGGTGATGCGCGTGGTTCAGCTGTTGGGCGTCGACCAGGAGATTTCGATCACCGCTGCATAATCTTTGCCCCCAAAAGGGCGTGCCGTTTGGCATATGTTTGTGATGCGCTCGGACGTTTTGGCGTCCGGGCGCTATACTTGACCGAATGAATAGACGAGTTCCGGCCGAATGGCGCGGTGCGGGCTCGACTCACATCGAGCCTTGGAGGTATGTGTGTTTGGTATTGGAGAGGGTGAGCTCGCGATCATCGTGGTCTTCGGCTTTTTGCTGTTTGGCCCGGATAAGCTCCCGCAGATGGGCCGCACGATCGGCCGTGCCATCCGTCAGTTCCGCGAGACGCAGGAAAAGATGACGGCCGTTGTTCAGTCCGAGATTATCGATCCGGTGAGCGAGGCCGCGTCGGCCCCGGTCAAGCCCAAGAAGACTGCTGCGACCGACGACGATTCCGATGTGGACGAGGATGCCGCCGAGACGGCAGCGCCCGCCAAGAAGGAGACCTTTGCCGAGCGTCGCGCCCGTCTTGCTGCCGAGAAGGCCGCAAGCGAGGGTGCTGCTGAGGGCGAAGGCGCTGTTGATGAGGCCGAGGGTACAGAGCCTGCTGCCGCCGTCGAGCCCGAGCCTGCTGCAGAGCCGGAGTCCGAGCCCGAGCCGGCAGAGCCCACAACGGCCGACCTCTACGCCCGTCGTCCCCGCAAGCGCAAGGCCGTTGTCGACCAGCTCGCCCGCGAGCTCGAGGCCGAGGACGACACCGTTGCCGCCGATGCCCCGAAGGGAGGCGATGAGTAATGCCGATCGGACCTGCGCGCATGCCGCTCTTCGATCACTTGGGAGAGCTCCGTCGCCGCCTGACCATCGTGGTCGTGTCGGTGTTTGCCGCCGCCATCGTGCTGTATTTCGCCACGCCCGTGGTGCTCGACATCCTGGAAGACCCCATCCGCTCCTTTGTGCCGGACGGTAAGTTCTACATCACCACCACGCTCGGCGGCTTTGGACTGCGCTTCTCGCTGGCCATCAAGATGGCCGTGGTCATGTGCACGCCCATGATCATCTGGCAGATTCTGGCATTTTTCCTGCCGGCGCTTCGCCCCAACGAGCGCAAATGGGTCGTGCCCACGGTGCTCGCCTCGACGGTGCTGTTCTTCCTGGGTGCCATCTTCTGCTACTTCATCATTATCCCGGCAGGCTTTGAGTGGCTCATCGGCGAGACCTCGGCTGTCGCCACGGCGCTGCCCGATCTGGAGAACTACGTCAACATGGAGCTGCTCTTTATGATCGGCTTTGGTGTGGCGTTTGAGCTGCCGCTCATCATCTTCTACCTGTCCGTCTTCCACATCGTGTCCTACGCTGCTTTCCGCAGTGCCTGGCGTTATGTATATGTTGGCCTGCTTGTGGGCTCGGCTGTGATTACGCCCGACGGCTCGCCCGTCACGCTGGGCCTTATGTACGGTGCCCTGCTTTCGCTCTACGAGATCTCGCTCGCCATCGCCCGCGTGGTCATTACCGCGCGCGAGGGCAAGGAGGGCCTGTTCGTGAGCCGTCTGGACCTGTTCTCGGACGACGAGGACGACGAGGAGTAAATCGGTATGCACGAGGTTGGCATTGTCAACGGCATACTCGATACAGTGATTCGCGCGGCGCGTGGGGCGGGGGCCTCGCGCGCCGTTTTGGTGACGCTGCGTATCGGGGATATGACCGAGGTTGTGCGCGAGGCGCTCGACTTTGCGTGGGAGACGTTTCGCGACGAGGATCTGCTCACGCGCGGCTGCGAGCTCGCGGTGGAGGAGATCCATCCGCAAAGTGAATGCCTGGACTGCGGCGAGGTCTTTGACCACGACCGCTTTCATTGTCGCTGTCCTCAGTGTGGCGGCGCCAACGTGCGCCTGCTGCACGGCCGCGAGCTCGACATCGCAAGTATCGAAATCGAAACCCCCGACGATTAGCCCGCTAGCCATCTGGTGATGGGGTATAAAGGGGCCAAAGTAAGGAGTGCCGAGTATGGCTGAGAAAACGATTGATATCGCATCGCCGATCCTGTCGCGCAATGAGCGCCTGGCAGATCAGCTGCGTCAGCGATTTAATGAGGCAGGCACCTATGTGATCAATGTGCTGTCGAGCCCCGGTTCGGGCAAGACTACCACGATCCTGGGTACCAACGAGCGCCTGCGTGACAAAGCCGGCCTGCGCTGTGCCGTCATCGAGGGCGACATCGCCTCGGACGTCGACGCCATCACCATGAAGGAAGCCGGCATGCCCGCCATCCAGATCAACACGGGTGGCCTGTGCCACCTCGAGGGCAACATGATCATGGAGGCTGTCGATGCGTTCGATCAGGCCGTCGGTCTGGAAAACATCGACGTCATCTTCATCGAAAACGTTGGCAACCTGGTCTGCCCGGTCGACTTTGACCTGGGCGAGAACCTGTCCATCATGATCCTCTCGGTGCCCGAGGGCGACGACAAGCCCATCAAGTACCCGGGCATTTTCCAGCACGCCGGCGCACAGCTGCTCAACAAGGTCGACGTGGCTCCGGCTTTCGATTTTGACATGGATAGGTATACTAAGACACTCGATGACCTCAATCCGCAGGCGCCGCGGTTTGCCGTGAGCGCGCGCAAGGGCGAGGGCATGGATGCCTGGTGCGATTGGCTCATCGGGCAGATTGAGCAAGCAAGGGCGTAAGTCGGCCGCCATACGGGCGGGCGTAGCCGCAGAGATACGAGATAGGAGCCTCTTTTGAAGCTCATCATCGCCGAGAAAAACGACGCCGCACGTCAGATCGCCGAGCGTCTGTCCACGGGCAAACCCAAAAAGGACAAGGTGTACAACACCGCCATCTACCGTTTTGAGTGGAAGGGCGAGGAGTGCGTGACGATCGGTCTTGCCGGTCACATCCTCGCGCCCGATTTTTGCGACAGCGTGCTGTTCGATAAAAAGCTGGGCTGGTATTCGGTTACTGAGGACGGCGAGATGCTGCCGGCCGACATGCCCGATGGTCTGGCACGTCCGCCCTACGACACCAAGCGCAAACCGTTCCTTGCCGACGGTATCTCCATCAAGGGCTGGAAGCTCGAGAGCCTGCCCTACCTCACGTGGGCACCGGTCATTAAACTGCCGGCCGAGAAAGAGCTCATTCGTTCGCTCAAGAACCTTGCCAAGAAGTCCGACAGCGTCATTATCGCCACGGACTTCGATCGCGAGGGCGAGCTGATCGGTTCGGACGCTCTCAACAAGGTGCGTGAGGTGGCGCCCGACTTGCCGGTTGCCCGCGCCCAATACTCTTCATTTACCAAGGCCGAGATCACGCAGGCCTTCGATAATCTCGTCTCGCTCGACCAGAACTTGGCCGACGCTGGCGAGAGCCGTCAGCACATCGACCTTATCTGGGGCGCGGTGCTCACGCGCTATCTGACGCTCGCCAAGTTCGGCGGTTTCGGCAACGTGCGCTCCGCCGGCCGCGTGCAGACACCGACGCTTGCCCTGGTGGTCGAGCGCGAGCGCGAGCGCATGGCGTTTGTGCCCGAGGACTATTGGCAGATTCGCGGCATGGGTGCTGCGCAGGGCGCTGCCGAGGATGATCGCTTTAAGATCGCGCACAAGACAGCGCGTTTTACCGACAAGGATGCTGCCGAGACGGCGTATGGTCACGTCGACGGCGTCAGGACGGCGACCGTCGCCGCGGTGACCAAGCGCTCCCGCAAGCAGCAGCCGCCCACGCCGTTTGCGACGACCTCGCTGCAGGCCGCCGCCGCGGCCGAGGGCATCTCGCCTGCGCGTACCATGCGCATCGCCGAGTCCCTCTACATGGCGGGTCTCATCAGCTACCCGCGTGTCGACAACACCGTGTACCCCGCGACGCTCGATCTGGGCGCCGTGGTGAGCGACCTGGCAAAGATCAACCCGGCGCTGGCGCCCGTGTGCAAAAAGGTACTCGCTGGCCCCATGAAGCCCACGCGCGGTAAAGTCGAGACCACCGACCACCCGCCTATCTATCCCACGGGCGAGGGTGATCCGTCCACGCTCGACGGTGGCCAGCGCAAGCTCTACGACCTCATCGCCCGCCGCTTCCTAGCGACGCTTATGGGCCCCGCAACCATCGAGAACACTAAGCTCGAGCTTGACGTGAACGGTGAGCCGTTCGTGGCTTCGGGCGACGTGCTCGTGACCCCGGGTTT
The DNA here is from genome assembly GCA_905202925.1 of uncultured Collinsella sp. GTDB lineage: Bacteria > Actinomycetota > Coriobacteriia > Coriobacteriales > Coriobacteriaceae > Collinsella. The sequence goes on from CAJKTW010000004.1 coordinate 61,550, forward strand.
CCGCGAGGCATACCCGTATGGACTCAAGCGCGACGAGCAGATGCCGCCGCTGGAGCAAGGCGACACGGTCGACGTGTTCGACATTAAGCTCGAGGCAAAGCAGACCGAGCCACCCGCGCGCTACAGCCAGGGCAAGCTCGTGCAGGAGATGGAAAAGCGCGGCCTGGGTACCAAGTCCACGCGTGCGAGCATCATCGAGCGCCTGTATGCCGTGCGCTATCTCAAAAATGATCCCGTTGAGCCGAGCCAGCTGGGCATCGCCATCATCGACGCGCTGACGCAATTTGCCCCGCGCATCACGAGCCCCGATATGACCAGCGAGCTCGACGGCGACATGACCCGCGTCGAGCGCGGCGAGGATACCGAAGAGCATGTCGTGACGCACTCGCGCGCGCTGCTGGCTGGCGTGCTCGACGAGCTGCTCAAGCACACGCAGGAGCTGGGCGACGCCATCAGCGACGCCGTCACGGCCGATGCGCGCGTGGGCGCTTGCCCCAAGTGCGGCAAGGACTTGGTTATGAAGACGAGCGCCAAGACCCGCGGCAGCTTTATCGGCTGCATGGGCTGGCCCGACTGCGATGTGACCTATCCGGTGCCGAGCGGCGTCAAGGTGAGCCCGCTCGAGGGCGAGGCGGCCGTGTGCCCCGAGTGCGGCGCGCCGCGCATTAAGTGCCAGCCGTTCCGCCAGAAGGCCTTCGAGATCTGCGTGAACCCGACGTGCCCCACCAACTACGAGCCCGACCTTAAGGTGGGCGAGTGCAAGGTGTGCGCCGAGGCCGGACGCCATGGCGACCTGATCGCGCACAAGAGCGAGAAGAGCGGCAAGCGCTTTATCCGCTGCACCAACTACGATGACTGCGGCGTGAGCTATCCTCTGCCGGCGCGCGGTAAGCTCGAGGCGACGGGTGAGACTTGCCCCGAGTGCGGCGCCCCCATCGTGGTGGTCAACACGGCGCGCGGCCCGTGGCGCATCTGCGTGAACATGGACTGCCCGACCAAGGAGAAGAAGCCCGCCCGCGGTCGCAAGACCACGACCAAGGCGAGCACGGCAAAGAAGACGACGGCGGCCAAGAAGACGACGGCTAAGAAAGCCACTGCCGCCAAGAAGGCGACCGCGAAGAAGTCGACTGCCAAGAAAGCAGCCGCCGACAAGTAACGGCGTAGTCGGAACATTGACTAAAACAAAAACGAGCGAGGACCCCGCGATCCTCGCTCGTTTTTTAGACCGGCAAAGCGCTAGTTCACTTCGACGGGTTTGGCGCCGGGATAGCGCTCCTCAAAGTCTAGACGGTACTTATTGTCATTGGTGCCCGCCACGTTGTCGCGTGACAGCGGCGCCACGATCTCATTCTTGTGGTCCGCGGGCTTGGCGTATTTCAGGCTGATCTCCCAGGCATCGCAGATCGCGTCGATGCGGTGGTCCAGGTCGTCATACAGGGCAACGATGTCTTTCCAGGAGCTGTAGTTCTTAGAGCTCGTCGGGACGTCCAGGTCCTCGACGATGTCGTAATACTGCTCGATGGTGTCCTCCGTGCGCTCGGCGACGTCGGCGAGATTTTGACGGGTGGTTCGATCCTCTTCCAGATAGCTGCCGTTGAAGTTCTGCGCGCAGCCACGGACGTAGTTGTCGAGGTCTTCGAGCAAGTCGTAGTATTCGCTCAGTCGGCGGTAGAGGTTCTGCTCGGAGAGCGTTGCTTCGCCGCCATCCTCGTCGTCATCGTCATCGTCGTCGTACAGGCTGTTGGGATCGCCGAGAGGCTCTAGGTCATCGTCGTCGACGTCATGGTGCAGCTTAGCTACCTCGGCAGTCGTCTGCGTGGCGGCGTTGTCGAAAGGCTTGATCACAAAGAAAACGACCAAGGCGATGATGATCGCCACCAGCACAACGATAACGGCGATAAGCGGCCCGGTGCCGCTCTTTTTGGGAGCGGGGGTCTGTGGCGAAGCGGGCGCGTATGCGGGAGCCGGCTGCTGTTGGGGCGAGCCGCTCGCGACGGGTATGCGCTGCGTGGTCTCGACGGCCGCGGGGCCTGCGGCGAGGTCGGGGCGATAGGCGAGGGGGTCGTCCGCCTTGGCTTGCGGCGTATCGAGGGAACCGGTCTGCTCAAAAGCGGGCTGGCTATCGCTCGCGGTTGTTTGCTCAACGGGTGCACCGCACGAGGTGCAGAACTTGGCATCATCTGCAAGAAGTTTGCCGCACGAGGCACAATACCGAGACATTGCCACTCCTTTCGCCACATTTCAATGCAATACGACGATTATACCCAGCACCCCAAAAAGCCGGCAGTTGGGGACGTTCCTTTTCGGCCGGCAGTTTAGGAACGTCCCTAACTGCCGTCTGAGTAGCCATTGGCTAGGTGGGATTTGGGACGCGCCGAGCACTGGGGTATCATGGCTTGGTTGATATATCTGCATTTACGCGCCTTGTAGGAAGGGGCTGCGCCCATGGCTTTTGAGCCCGCTCAACATAGCTTCATTACGCTCGAGGGCGTCGACGGCGCCGGCAAGTCCACGCAGGCGCGCCTGCTGGCCCGCGCGCTCGACCTCGCTGGCTATCAGGTCGTAACTCTGCGCGAGCCGGGCGGCACCGCCATCAGCGAAAAGATTCGCGCCCTGCTGCTCGACCCCGCCAACACGGCAATGGGCGATACCTGCGAGCTGCTGCTCTACGAGGCTGCGCGTGCCCAGCTGGTGCACGAAGTCATCGCTCCCGCGCTCGCAGCCGGCAAGGTGGTTCTGTGCGATCGCTTCTACGATTCCACAACCTGCTATCAGGCATTTGCCGACGGCCTTGATCGCCAGATGGTGCGAGATGCCAACAACCTGGCCGTCGCGGGTACGCACCCGGCGCTCACACTCGTCTACCACATCACGCCCGAGCAGGCGGCGCTGCGCATGGCAGCCCGTGGTGCGGCAGATCGCATGGAGGCAAAAGGCATAGCCTTCCAAGAGCGCGTCTACCAGGGATTTTGCGCCATTGCCGCCGAGGAACCAAACCGCGTAAAGCTCATCGACGCGACCGCGTCCATCGAGGACGTCTTCGCGCAGACGGTCGAGCAGGTTCGCGCCTACGGCCTCGACATTCCGCAAGATGTCGTCGCCGCCGCGCTTGCCAAGGAGGCCGAGTAACATGGCCCCCGCTCAGGCAAGCCTGCTGGCCAAGCTCGACACCCAAGAGCGCGTGCGCGACTTTTTGACCAATGCCGTCGCCAGCGGTCGCGCATCGCACGCCTACCTGTTTTTGGGCGCGCCCGGCGCGGGCAAGCTCGACGCCGCGTGGGCGCTCGCCCAAGCCTTCCTGTGCGAGCAGGATGGCTGCGGCTCATGCGATAGCTGCGTGCGCGTCGCCCGCCATACGCATCCTGACGTGCACTATTACACGCCCGAGAGCGCCACGGGCTACCTCATTGCCCAGACCCGCGAGCTGCTCGATGACGTGCCGCTGGCGCCCATCCGTGCCAAGGCCAAGGTCTACATCATTGACCGTGCCGAGCAGCTGCGCGCCAACACCGCCAACGCGCTGCTCAAGACGCTCGAGGAGCCGCCCGAGGGCGTTATGTTTATCTTGCTGGGCACCTCGGCAGACGTGATGTTGCCCACCATCGTGAGCCGCTGCCAATGCGTGCCGTTTCGGCTGGTGTCGCCCGCCGTGGCCGCGCGTGCCGTGAGCCGAGCGACGGGTCAGGACCTCGCGCGTTGCCGCATGGCGGTCGCCGTGGCGGGCAGCCCCACGCGCGGTATCGAGTTCCTTAAGAGTGCCGAGCGCCAGGACGCCCGCCGTCAGATGGTCCGTGCCATCGATTCGCTCATCGCTGCCGATGAGGCCGATGTACTCAGCCGCGCCAAGTCGCTCATCGTCGCCGTTAAGGCACCGCTCGCCGAGGTCAAGTCCACACAGGAAAAGGTGCTCGAGCAAAACGCCGACTACCTGTCGCGTGGAGCATTGAAGCAGCTTGAGGACCGCAACAAGCGCGAACTCAACGCGCGCGAGCGTTCGGGTATCATGGAAGCGCTGGCGAGCGCGCGGACGCTCATGCGCGACGTGCTGCTGACACTTCAGGACGAGGCGGCCGACGTGGTGAACGAAGACGTGCGTGACACGATCGGTCGGCTTGCCGCTGCGACGAATGTTGCGGGTGCCACCCAGGCGCTCGAGGCGGTCGCAACCGCCGAGCACAACATCGCCAGAAACGTTACTCCCCAGCTGGCCATCGAGGTCATGCTGTTCGATATCAGGAAGGCACTGAAATGCCGTTAGTCGTACCCGTTAAGTTTACCTACGCCTCGCGCGACCTGTGGTTTGACCCGCAGGACCTGGATATCCTCGAGGCCGATTATGCCATTTGCTCCACCGAGCGCGGAACCGAGATCGGCTTGGTTACGGCCGATCCCTTCGAGGTGCCGCAAGACGAGATCGGTCAGCCGCTCAAGCCCGTGCTGCGCGTGGCGAGCGACATCGACCTGCAGCTTGCCGACGATCTTGCCATCCAGGGCGACGAGGCCATGGTCGATTTCCGCCGTCTGGTCAAAGAACTCGACCTCGAGATGAAGCCGGTGGGCGTCGAGTACCTGTTTGGCGGCGAGAAGGCCGTGTTCTACTTTGCGGCCGAGGAGCGCGTCGATTTTCGCCAGCTCGTCAAGGATCTGTCCTCGACGCTGCACATTCGCGTCGACATGCGCCAGATCGGCGTGCGCGACGAGACTCGCCTGGTGGGCGGCTATGCCCAGTGCGGCCAGGAGCTCTGTTGCACGCGCTTTGGCGGACAGTTTGAGCCCGTCTCGATCCGCATGGCAAAAGAGCAGGACCTGCCGCTCAATTCCTCCAAGATCAGCGGCGTTTGCGGCCGCCTGATGTGCTGCCTGCGCTATGAGTTCGAAGCGTACAAGGACTTTAAGAGCCGTGCGCCCAAAAAGAAGACGCTCATCGATACGCCGCTCGGCAAGGCGCGTATTCAGGAATATGACACGCCGCGTGAGCAGCTGGTGCTGCGCCTGGAGAACGGCAAGGTCTTTAAGGTCAACCTGGCCGATATGACCTGCTCGGAGGGCTGCAAAAAGAAGGCCGCCGAGCAGGGCTGCAACTGCCGCCCCGACTGCGTGACGCGCGACGTGCTCGAGCGCATCGAGTCGCCCGAGATGCGTCTGGCGCTTATGGAGCTCGACCGCGAGAACGGCGTCGACGTGGGCGATGGCCTGTCGAGCGCCGACCGTCTGGCCGGTACGTCGATGCCCAAGCGCCGTCGTCGCGATGCTGAATCCGATGCTCGCGCCGGTCAGGGGCAGGGCGAGGGTCGTGGCCGCGGAAAGGGCCGTGGCAATGCCGCAACGCCTGAGGCCGAGGAGGCCGCCGGTGGCCGTCGTCGTCGCAAGCGCGCAGGCTCGGGCGATGCTGCCGAGGCTGCAGCCGCGGGCAAGAACGCCTCTCGCGAGCGCGAGGCTCAGCAGCCCCAGCAGCAAAACCGCGGCGGTGGCATGAACCCCACGCGCCGTCGCCGTCGTCATCTGTCGAGCGAGGAGCGCGAGGACGCCTTCCGCGCCGCAGCTGCTCGCGAGGCTGGTGCCGCTTCCAAGGGTCCCTCGGCCTCCGATGCGCCTGTCGACAAGGGCGGCAAGTCACGTGGCGAGGAGGAGCGCGCGCCGCGTCCGCGCCGTCGCCATTCCTCGGGCGCGCAACAGAAGCCCTCAGTGCCCTCCGTTGCCGATCAGGTCTCGGATGGCGAGGTCAAGGTCACGCGCCGTCGTCCCGGAGATGGCGGGGGAGCGGCTGCCAAGGCTTCGCGTGGTGCCGCTCGCGACGAGTGCGAGCCGCGCGAAGATCGTGGTGGCGAGGGCTCGGCCGACCAGGGTCAAAAGCGCCGTCGTCGTCGCCGTTCCCGCAAGCCGCGCCAGGATGGTGGCGAGGGCTCGACCCCGTCTTCGTCCGCACCACAACCGCCCGCCGGCGAATAACGCCCGCGAGCGGATTTAGCCCGCCTTGCCCCGAGGGCATCGGGGTATCATAGCGCTGAATCAACAACCCTCCCTGCGACCGAACGTAGGGAGGGTTGTGTCTTGAAGAGCCATCTGAACAAATTGAGCCGTCTGCAGGGTGCCGGCGCCCTACCGTTTGCGGACGAATTGCTGCCGTTTGCCGAGCGGGCGGCACGCGAGGCACTCGAGGCATTGTCGCCAACACGATGTGCCGGCTGCGAGCGCGCCGGTGCGCTTATTTGCCAAGACTGCCTGGCCGCGCTCACGCTCATCGACCCACGTCATAGCTGTACCCGATGCGGCGCCCCGTTTGGGGATTTGCTGTGCACTGAGTGTTCGGTCGAGGGCACGTCCTCGGCAATGGCGGAGACGCTCGACCGCTGCCTGGCGTGCTCCGTCTATGCGCATCCGCTGCCGCGCATCATTAAAGCGTACAAGGACGCGGGCGAGCGACGCCTGGCTCCGTATCTGGCGGAGCTGCTCTACGACACCGCCCTGCATGCCCAGGTCGTAGCGCCCGAACGCTTAGGAGGTGTGCTGTCCGGTGCGGATGCGGTGGTGTTTGTGCCTGCGACGGCGGCAGCGTTTCGGCGGCGTGGCTTTGATCATATGGAGGCCATTGCGCGCCCATTTTGCGAGCTGTCGGGTGTTCCCCTGCTCGATGCCCTCGTCAAGTACGGGCATGGCGACCAGCGCGAACTCGGTCGTGAGGAGCGTCGCGAGCGTGCCCAAGGCATGTACGAGACGGTTGAGGACGTGCACGGCCGCCGCTTACTGCTTATCGATGACGTTATCACCACGGGCGCGACCATGGCAGCAGCCTCGGCGGAGCTCAAGCGTGCCGGCGCTGCGGCAGTCGATGGCCTTGCTATCGCACGTGTTTGGTAGGGGTGGTTTTGTGGCAGTGAAGATTGAGCGGCGCAACGAGCCGACAGGCGAACAGCTAGCGGCTTCCGTAATCCTAACAGGCGCCTCGGCGCTGCGCATGATGCGCGCCGAGCGCCGGCAGATGGGCTATATCAGCTGGAAGGACCTTAATCCCGATGAAGAGCGCCGTGTGCTGCGCACGTCGTCGCCCTCGACCGAGGATATCTATCTTCCTGACTTGGTGCGAATTGGAGCCAAAAGTGGCGAGGTGCAAGAAGATCTGTGCTTGCTGGTGGGATCTGCGGCGCAGCGCCGCCGCATGCCTGGCGTAGACTGGTCCGTGTGTTCCGAGTTGCCCGCCGGCTCGATTCTAGAGGTGGAACCGGGGGTGTACAGCCTATCTTCCGAGGCTCTTTGTGTTGCCGTTGCGCGCGAGGTCGGCTGCATCCAGGCGTTTGCCCTGGCCCAGGAGCTGTGCTCTAAGATTTCACTGAGCGACCGCGGGAAGTATCTGCCTCCCTACACCTCGCCTGTTGCGAATAAACTTGCAAAGGACAAGGACCAGCCAGCAGACGTGGGCTACTTTGAAGTCGAGCCGGTGCTGACGCCTGATCGACTGGAAAAATACCTTTCCGGATGCAAGGGGAGTGCCGCTAAACAGCTGCTGCGCCTGTGCCCCTACCTGTCAGAGAACCTGCGCTCGCCCATGGAGTGCATCATGCTCGCTCTGTTTTCGCTTCCGTATTCCTATGGCGGATTTGCCTGCGGTCCTTTTAAGACCGACTACAAGATCGAGTTCGATGACCGCGCGCAGGCAATCTCGGGGATGCCGCATGCAGTTTGCGATGCATATCAGGAGGCAGCCCGGTTTGACCTTGAATACAACGGCGAGCTGGGCCATTCCTCCCGGGGCGGGCGTATCCACGACGAAAAGCGCAATACAGGCTTTATTGCCATGGGAATCGAGGTTGCGACAGTCAACAACGAGATGCTCTGCGACATGGAAGCGATGGAAGCCCTCGCATGGCGCATCTACCAGCGCATGCGAAAGCGGTATCGGAATCGTGTCGATGCCCGCAGGAAGAAGCAAGAGGCGTTGCTTAACACGCTGCGGGCGTGTTTTGGGCTTAAGCCGGTCTAATTCACGTCGAAATTAGGGGGTTAATCATATGCCCTGGCCAAAATATGGCAAATATGAGTACTGTCACTAAATCAGTAACAGCAAAATCAAGGAATATAGGACTCGGAGGCGGCATAAAGTAAGAAGATAATAAACAAATGTAGAATAACTAAGCATCAGGTTGGCGACACGGGGCGCAAAATCTGTCCGAGAGGCCAAAATTGCCTGTTGCTAAATTGGTGACAGTACTCATATTTGCCATTTTTTGGCCACAGCACCCTAGGAAGGGTGCCCCGGAGCTCCCCATAGGGGGAGCTCCGGGCTTCACAGGGGCACGAATAGCCCACTCCGACCTGCGAAATCTGTACTCGCGATGCGAATGACGCCCCTAACCTTAAACTATAGCTTGAACTTAGCTATAATGCGCTACGTTCCTACCAGGCTGTGGTTGCGGACGGACGAAATGCCCGTCCTAGTCCAAGACAGACGCGGTCAAAGGGATCCACGTAAGCGACCGCGTGCGCGCGGCGCGATCATGGCGCGTCCTAGATGTAAGCCGCACCGTCCGTTCTACTTTCTTTGGGGCAATACCGCCTCGCGGGCGAGCGGGCCAGTCGTGAAGGTGGCTGCGGCCTCCCGAGCAAACACCCCGGTGCGCAAGTGTGGGGTCAAATACCAGGTCAGCTGGTGGGAACAATCTGATATTCCGCGCAACGCACGGATCGTATACGACACAGAAGGCAGGGTAGTGGACATGGTGAGGGGCAGCTTGATGCACGCGGCTCGGTTAGGTGCTGGGACCGCAGCGGTCATCGCCGTTTTGGGCCTGAGCGGATGCGCGTTCAACCCGCTGTCTACGTTCACGACTCCCACGATCGACCAGATCGAGTACGAGACCGTCACGCCCACGGTGTCGGATGATGCCCTGGTCACTCCCGGTACCCTGACGGTTGCCCTCGATACCTCCGATGCGCCGCAGGCCATGCAGGGCGCTGACGGCGAGCTCACGGGGTATGCAGTCGACGCTGCCCGCGCCCTCGCAAGCCGCATGGGCCTTAAGGTCGCCTTTGTCGATGCGTCCTCGGCAGGTTCCGCGCTCGGCGACAAAAAGGCTGATATCTTTATCGGCGAGATCAACTCCACGGACGGGGACGTTAGCTCGCTCGGCACCTGCCTGTACGATGCCGCTTCCGTGTTCGGTAGAACCAGCGATGGTGGGTCGCTGAGCGTTTCCACCGATACCCTTAACACGTCTACTCTGGGTATCCAGATGTCCTCGGCCTCGCAGGAGGCGCTTGCTAAGCAGAGCATCACCGCCAACCAAAAGACTTACTCCAACATCAACGAGTGCTTTGAGGCGCTCGAGTCCGGCGAGGTCGACTATGTGATCTGCGACTCCACGGCTGGCGGTTACCTTGCGCGCCTGATGAGCGAGATCTCCTATGTCGGTGCGCTCGAGGCGCCCTCGACGCTTGGTGTTGCAGGCCTTTCGTCCAATGACGAACTGTGTCGTGCCGTGAGCGATGCCCTCGACGGTATTACGGCCGACGGCACGCTCGAGGCGGTCCACTGCGTCTGGTACGGCACGATGCCCTACGACCTCACCACTAAGACGGTTTCGGGCGCTAACGTGCAGCCGGGCGACTCTGAGTCCAGTGAGACCATGTCTTCCGGCAGCGAGTCCTCCGATTCCAACAATGAGACCGCATCCTCCGAGGACAAGTCGTCCAGCCAGGAAGGCACCATCACCGACGACGACATTAACAAACTTAATAGCTAGTTATTGCTAGGGGTGGTGTCTCCTATACGTTGGAAAGGACACCTCTTCACGGTTTCAACACGCACTGCCGGGCTTCCCCAATAGGGGAGCCCGGCTTTTTCATCCCAATAAAACCAGCAGGTCAAAGCCAATTTTCAGGACCAAATACAAAGCCGCTGACGCCCTCCCATAGCGCACTTTGCCACGGAAAAGTGCGAGACTTCGGTATGCGGTATCAAGCAATCGTTATTCGGGTCTTTGGGAATCCGCGTGATTAAATGCACGGCAATGGGTACATAGCCAGTACAGTAAGTCCCCGAGGCAGATTGGAGCCACGTATGGATATCAAGGTTTCTGGACGCAAGACGACGGTAACCGATGCTCTGCGTGCGCATGTGGATGAGAAGATCGGCGAGGCGCTCAAGGTTTTCGATATCGAGCCCATGACGGTCGACGTTGTACTTCGCTATGAGAAGAACCCCTCGAACCCCAACCCGGCAATCGTCGAGGTTACGGTTCGCGCCCGCGGTTCGGTGATTCGCGTTGCCGAGCACGGTGCAGATATGTACGCCGCTATCGACCTCTCCGCCGATAAGGTCACCCGCCAGCTGCGCAAGTTCAAGACCAAGGTCGTGGACAACCGCCAGGGTGGTGCCAGCGCAGCGGATGTTGCACCGGTCGAGCGTGTCGAGGATCTGGCCGACCTGCTGCTGCCCGAGGAGGACGACGACCTGCTCGTCCGCGAGAAGGTCATCGATGTCACCCCGATGACTGAGGAGCAGGCGCTGGTGCAGACCGATCTGCTGGGCCACGACTTCTACGTGTTCGAGAACGCGACGACTGGCCTCATCAATGTGGTGTATCACCGTAAGAATGGTGGATATGGCATCATCAAGCCCCGCATCGAAACACTTGACGAGTAAAATACGTTAACTTGCATGAGTTAACGGTTGGCGGCCATCCCATGCGGGTGGCCGCCTTTTTACGTAAGGAGTCGCTTTGATGGACAAGGCCGCATCCGCCGGTCATTCGGACCGTTGCCGCATCGTCGTCGATACCTGCTGCGACTTTAGCCCCGAGGTCGCCGCGAACCTCGATGTCGATATCTTGGGTTTCCCCTTCATTATCGATGGCGAGGAGCGCACGGATGACATCTGGTCGAGCATCACACCCAAGGAGTTCTACGACCGCATGCGCGCCGGTGCCCGCGTGTCCACCTCGGCTGTGTCGCTCGGTCGCTATATCGAGTTCTTTACCGAGTGCGCCAAAGAGGGTACGCCCACGGTCTACCTGTGCTTTACCTCGGCGCTGTCGTCGAGCTACAACTCCGCGTGCCAGGCGGCGGACGCCGTGCGCGCCGAGTATCCTAACTTTGAGCTGTACGTGGTCGACAACGCTCTGCCCTGTGCGACCGGCGAGCTCTTGGCGCTCGAGGCCGTCCGTCAACGCTCAGCGGGACTCACCGCCAAGCAGCTGGTCGACTGGGCAAACGAGGCCAAGACCTATGTCCACGGCTACTTTACGCTCGAGAGCTTTGACGCGCTGGCTGCAGGCGGCCGCATTCCGCCCGCGGCGGCACAGCTCACGGCAAAGCTCGACGTCAAGCCCGAGCTCTCCTACGACCTTGCCGGCTCGCTGTCGCTGATCGGCGTCAACCGCGGCCGCAAGAAGGCGCTCAAGTCCATCCTCAAGTCGTTCCGTGAGAACTACGTGCCCGATCGCACTATGCCCATCGCCATTATGACTGCCGATGCCGAGAAGGACGGCGACTGGCTCGAAGCCGCCATCCGCAAGGAGGAGGGCTGCGCCGACGTCACGATTATCCGTAGTTCCGTCGGTCCTACCATCGGCTCGCACGTGGGGCCCGGCATGGTGGCACTTGCGTTTTGGGGCAAGAACCGCGCCGAGAAAGCCTCGCTTTCCGACCGCATCGCCCGCCGCGTGCGCGGCCAGTAGGCAAGTAACGCGGCCGTAATCGCCCTCAACTCACAGCCCAAACGCTGGCACCGAGTATTCAACCTGGTAATAACACCCAACCCAAAAGGAAAGGTTTCATGGCAAACAAGCTCTCCGTCGCATTTATCGGCACCGGAATCATGGGTGCCCCCATCGCCGGCCACATCCTGGACGCCGGCTATCCCGTCACGGTCAACAACCGCACCAAGTCCAAGGCCGCAGCGCTCGTTGAGCGCGGCGCCGTCTGGGCCGATACGCCGGCCGATGCCGCGGCGAACGCCGATGTCGTCTTTACCATGGTGGGCTATCCCTCCGAGGTCGAGGAGCTCTACCTGGCGGGCGACGGCCTGCTCGCGTGCACCAAGCCGGGCGCGGTCTTGATCGACCTCACCACGAGCTCGCCCGAGCTCGCCCGTGACATTGCCGAGGCCGCTCAAGTCTCCGGTCGCATGGCGTTTGACTGCCCCGTCACCGGCGGCGAGTCGGGCGCCATCGCCGGCACGCTCACGGCTATCGTGGGCGCCACCGAGAACGACATCGCGCCGGTCCGCGATATCCTTGCCACCTTTGCGGCCAACATCTGCTGCTTCGATGGCGCCGGCAAGGGCCAGGCTGCCAAGCTCGCCAACCAGGTGTCGCTGGGCGCCTGCATGGTCGGCATGGCCGACGCCATGGCATTTGCCGAGCTGAGCGGCCTTGACCTGGAGAAGACCCGCCAGATGATCCTGGGCGGCACCGGCAAGTCCGGCGCTATGGAGAGCTTAGCCCCCAAGGCGCTCGACGGCGACTACAAGCCCGGCTTTATGGTCGAGCACTTCATTAAGGATCTGCGTCTGGCGCTCGCCTACGCCGATGACCGCGAGCTCGCGCTGCCCGGCGCCGACGTGGCCTTTACGCTCTACGACATGCTCGACGCCATCGGTGGCGCCAAGCTGGGCACCCAGGCCATCACGGTCCTCTACAAGGAGGAGGCCGATGCCATCGCCGCCGGTCTGGACTGGTCGCAGTATCGTCCCGAGGAGCACGGTGCCCACGAGGACGGCTGCGGTTGCGGCGAGCATGGCGACGACCACGAGTGCGGTTGCGGTCACCATCACGGCGAGGACCACGAGTGCTGCGGCGGCCACGGCCATGACGACGGCCACGAGTGCTGCTGCGGCCATCATCACGAGGAGTAGCGCCCATGAGCTGGACGTTCGTGGTGCTCGCGCTGGTGCTCTTTCTCTTTGCGATCTACATTGGCTTTTTGTGCGGCCAGTGGGCCTGCGAAAAGCGCGTGATCACCAAGCGCGACTACTGGATTGCCAACTTTGCAGGCGCGGCGGCAGTCGTCCTGCTGACCTGGGTGTTCTCACTGTTCCCGCTGGTGCAGTTTGCGCCGATCGGCTGGCTCGGCGGCTTTATCGCCGGCCTTAAGATGAGCTTTGGCGAGTCCGTCGGTCCGTGGCGCAAGCACGACGAGGTCTTTAACGTCAACAAGGCTCACCGCGCCGCCGCCGACGCGGGCGACGCCGAGGAACGCCGCCGTGCGCGTCGCAATGGCGCAGCCGACCGACAGCTCATCTCGGTCACCGATGACAGCAAGGGTGCTGGCAAGCACGCTAAGAAATAAGAAGAGGTAACTATGGCAGAAAACAAAGACGAACAGCTCACCGACGAGGAGCTGGCACAGCTTCAGCTGGCAGAGGAGAACGAGAACGCCGTCGACCGTCTGGTCAAGGAGCTCGGCTGCCCCACGCGCCGCATCCGCCAGTTTGCCGCCCGCGTGCTGCATCTGCTGGCCGAGCGTGACCCGCAGCGCGTCGTGCCCTGCGTGCCTGCGCTGATCGAGGCGCTCGACCGCCCCGAGGCGCAGACCCGCTGGGAGGCCCTCGATGCCCTGACGGCGCTCGCTACCACCTGCCCCGAGCAGCTGGGCGATGCCTTTGAGGGCGCCGAGACCGCACTGTTCGACGAGATCTCCTCCACGCTGCGCTATGCCGCCTTCCGCCTGCTGTGCGTGTGGGGTGCCACGAGCGTCGAGCGTTCGCGCGAGGCTTGGCCCATCCTGGACGAGGCCATCCAGTGCTACCACGGCGACCTCGAGTATCGCGACATGCTCGGTTGCCTGTACGAGTTTTGCCAGGGCGAGATCGACGCCGAGGTTGCCGAGAAGCTCGCGCTGCGCCTTAAGTTCGATGCCGAGAACGGTAAGGGCAGCTATCTCAAGGCCCGTTCGAGCGAGATTTGCGAAATGCTTGTTAAACGTTTTGGCCTGGATCTCTCCAAAAAGAAGAAGCGTGCTAGCGTTAAAAAATCTGACGACGCCGAAGACGAGGAGTAACAGATTATGGCGCACGATGTAGTCCTGATTCCCGGTGACGGCATCGGTCCCGAGATTACGCAGGCCATGCGCCGCGTGGTCGAGGCCACCGGTGTCCAGATCAATTGGAACGTCCAGGAGGCCGGCGCCGGCGTCATGGACGAGTTTGGCACGCCGCTGCCCCAGCACGTGCTCGACGCGGTCGCCGAGACTAAGGTTGCCATCAAGGGCCCCATCACCACGCCGGTCGGCACGGGTTTCCGCAGCGTTAACGTGGCCCTGCGCAAGCACTTTGACCTGTATGCCTGCGCGCGTCCCTGTCTGTCGCAGCCGGGCGACGGCTCGCGTTTCCGCGACGTCGACCTGGTCATCGTGCGCGAGAACACCGAGGACCTCTATGCCGGCATCGAGTTCGACGAGGGCGCAGCCGAGGTCGAGGAGCTCTCGCAGCTTGTCGAGCGTTCGGGCCAAAAGACATTCGCCGCCGATTCCGCCATCTCGATCAAGCCCATCTCTATCGCCAAGAGCCGCCGTATTGTGGAGTACGCCTTTGAGTATGCCCGCCGCTGCGGCCGCAAAAAGGTGACGGCCGTGCACAAGGCCAATATCATGAAGGCGACCGACGGCCTGTTCCTGCGCGTTGCGCGCGAGGTGGCCGCGGGCTATCCCGATATCGAGTTCAACGACAAGATCGTCGACGCCACCTGCATGGGCCTGGTCCAGAACCCCAACGACTTCGATGTTCTGGTGCTGCCCAACCTGTACGGCGACATCGTGAGCGACCTGTGCGCCGGCCTGGTGGGTGGTCTGGGCATGGCCCCCGGCTCCAACATCGGTGCCGACTGCGCCATCTTCGAGGCAACGCACGGCTCCGCGCCCGATATCGCGGGCCAGGATATCGCCAACCCCACGGCCGAGATCCTTTCTGCTGCGATGATGCTCGACCACTTGGGCGAGAACGATGCTGCCAATCGCATTCGTGCCGCCGTATCTGCCACGCTCGACGAGGGCGAGCAGGTTACCGGTGACGTGCGTCGTGCCCAGACCGGCTCCGTTGAGGGCGCTGTGGGCACGCAGGCCTTTGCCGATGCCGTTATCGCGCACCTGGCCTAAGGCATGCACGCTGCAAACGCCTAAATAGTACTTAAGTGTTTGCGTATAACCTAAGAATCAATACGCCCGGCGCCTCGTCGGGCGTATTCTATTGAAGACTATGTTTCCTAACAAGGAGTAACTGATATGGGTCTGATTCAAAAGAAGGACGAGAAGGACGAGATCGACGGCATCCAGATCATCGAGCGCGGCGAAGGCCCCGACGGTGATGAGGACGAGAAGATCGACCTGGTCGCCGGTACGTCTGCCGAGCACATTGCTGCCGGCACGACCGCCGAGGAAGAGGACGCTCGCCTGGAGGCAAAGGTCGCCGCGGACGCCGCCGACGAGAACCTCATGCCCGAGGAACAGGACGAGGACGACGACTCCGACGCGGACGACCATGCATCCAAGCACAAGAAGACGATGATCGCCGCCTTCGTGGTTGCAGTCGTGATCGCTGCGGTGGTCGGCTTCTTTATTGGCAATGGCGGCTTTGGCGGCAAGGGTGTCGGTTCGTCGACCCTGACCGAGGACCAGCTCGATTCGACCGTGGCAAGCTATAGCTACAACGGCAAGAAGAGCGACATCACCGCGCGCGAGGCCATCGAGAGCCAGTACAGCCTCGATACCGTCAAGGATAGCGATGGCAACTACACCGCTCCTTCTGCCGACGTCATCCTGTCCTATGTGCGCAACAAGATCCTGCTCGACGCTGCCGAGGACGAGGGCATTACCGTCTCTTCTAAGGAGATGAAGAAGTACGCCGAGGATTCCATCGGCACCTCCGACTACAAGACCATGGCAAAACAGTACGGCGTGTCCAAGGACCAGGCCAAGCAGATCGTCCGCCAGTCCGCGACGCTGCAGAAGCTCTACAAGAAGAAGGTCGGCGATAGCTCCGCAAGCATGCCGACCGCCCCGACCGAGCCTGCTGACGGCAACGAGGAGACCGCGAGCAAGGACTACGCCGACTACATCATTAACCTTGCCGGCGACGAGTGGGATAGCGAGAAGGGCACCTGGAAGGACGCCGATAGCACCTATGCCAAGGCCTTCGCTGACGATGCCTTTACGGCCGATAGCGCTACCTATAAGCAGGCCATGACCGCCTATTACACCGCCTACCAGCAGTATTCCTCGCAGGCCTCAAGCGCTAGCTCCAAGTGGACCGAGTATGCTAACGGCCTCTATGCCAAGGCCAACATCAGCATCTACGGCCTGTTTGCGTAAAGAGTTGCACGGCTCATCGAGCATCTAGCTGATAGAAAACAAATTGCCCGCCAGTACGGAAGTCGTTCTGGCGGGCTTTTTGCGTTGAGGGCGTGATTGGCGGCTTAATTATGGCTATTCATCTTTAAGCCCAAAGAGGCTATCGGCTTCCTCGTCAGGTATGTATTCCAGAACATCGCCCGGTTGGCAGTCGAGTGCCCGGCATATCGCGTCAAGAGTTGAAAAGCGCACGGCAGAAACCTTGCCCGTCTTGATACGCGACATATTGACCTGGGAGATACCCACGCGTTCAGCAAGCTCTTTGGATGAAATCTTGCGTTCGGCAAGCATGCGGTCGAGCCGCAGAATAATCATGGATTCCCCCTAGAGCAACTCGTCATCTTGTTTTTGCAGGATACACCCGTACTGGAAGATGCTAGCAATCAGGCTAATAATTAGGCCTGCAAAGAGCATAGAGAGGTCGAGATGCTGCCCGCCAAGTGCATCCGTAAAGCTGCCGCCAAATCCTGAGAGTATCAGCCCTGTGACTATGGCACCAAAAAGTTTCACGGCGGCGCCGCCGATAAGGAACAAATGTCCTATTTGACGTAGTATGCGGATGCATTCGAGGTCAAAGGGCCTGCCCGCCTTTTCAATGGCGGAGAAAAACCTGTATGCGCTTAGCGCGATGGCAAGCGCGAGGCATGCCATCATGCCGCTCCCTATGGCAGTATGACCGTCGTGCGCGACAAGCATAAGAGGAGTCTGTTCATTGGTGCCGACGAGAGCGAGAATTGGCCCTTCGCTAGCCTCAAGCTCTAAGGATTGGAGACAGAACCCTTGGGAGAGGCTAGGCAATATGACTAGATCTTCGATTGCAATGACTGCGAGGAGTGCCAGAGCGAGCGCCACGATGGTGCAGATTGTGCCCCATTTGCAGTAGCGAGTGAGCTTCCTCAGTTTGGCTATTGCCTGTTCACGGTCGATGGCTTCATTCGATTTGGATACGTTCCAGCGGATCATAGCTCCTCCAACCAATGTCTTGGATGATACTTGTATCTTATAACATGCTTAACGACAAACGATAAACAATTACATAATAGAGTAAGTAATATTTGTACGACGAATAGCGAGAGCTTATGGCACATTCAGGGAGTGGGAGTTTGGCGCGCGGGGAGATGGACGAGTATTGAAATATCCTGCAACCGCGCAAGTGCTTCATCGGGTATCCTCAATTCATCCGGGAAAACGGCCGTAAACGATTGCAAATAACCGGTGAACGGTCGAAAACTACCGTTCACCGATAATATCGAAACTGGTTCTTACTGGTATTAAGTCAAAAAGACCAATTCACAAATCTTCACAATGACCTGCATTTTTTCTACACGTCATTTTTAGCCACCCTGCGTTGTTTAGACACGAAAAAAGTTCCGATCTTTCGTCAAATCATTTCGAAACGGTTTCAAAATCGCAGGTAGAAGTGTTAATGAGCGGTAAACGGTCGATTTTTCACCGTGAACGGTGCAAAAACGTTTTACTGTATGAATCAACGAAAGCAATCTCTTCTGTGGTGATATAGTGACAACAACACGTCACGTGGTTACTACCAGTTAAGAAACCACTGGTCTTTAAAGAACGCTTTCCAAGAAGCTTTAAGGGCACTCGCCCGCTGGCTTCCGAACATCATCGGACTCAGATCGTACACACCTTCGGAAGGGAAATTTGAATGGTTGGCTTTATTCTTACCGGTCATGGACAGTTCGCACCCGGCCTCGCAAGCGCTATCGCTATGGTCGCTGGCGACCAGCCCGCTTTTACCGTCGTTCCTTTTGAGGGCGACCAGGCTGCTTCCTACGGTGAGGATCTCCGCGCCGCTATTACCGCCATGCGCGAAGAGTGCGATGGCGTGCTCGTCTTTACCGACCTGCTTGGTGGTACCCCGTTCAACCAGGCAATGATGATTGCCCAGGATGTCGACAACGTCGAGATTCTGACTGGAACTAACCTTCCCATGGTTATTGAGCTTCTGTTCCTCCGCGGCAACGCCACGCTCGCCGAGCTTGGCGAGCAGGCCGTGACCGTTGGCCAGACGGGCATCACCGCCCAGACGGTCGCTTCCGTCGCTGGTGCCGAGGAAGAGGATATCTTCGGCGACGAGGACGGCATCTAATGGCCGATTTCGGAGCCAGTGTTCTGAGTTCCTCGGTCGCTCTTTTGGGCCTGCTTGTCATCATGGGCTTGATTTACACCATCTGGTCGCAAATCAACATGAAGAAGAAGCAGAAGTACTTCAAGGAGCTGCACACGGAGCTCAAGCCGGGTCAGGAGGTTCTTTTCGCCGGCGGTATCTACGGAACCGTCAAAGGCATCGAAGGCGAAAAGGTCCAGATCAAAGTCCGATCCGGTGCCGTCGTAGATGTTTCGCGTTACGCGATTCAGGAGATCAAGTAACTGTCGTCAGCAAATAACGAAAGGAAGCTGATCAACATGGCAGAACCCAACATTCTTCTTACCCGCATCGATAACCGACTGGTCCATGGTCAGGTCGCTACCCAGTGGAACTCCACCCTGGGCTCCAACCTTATCCTCGTCGCCAACGACGATGTGTCGACCAACACCATGCGCCAGAACCTCATGAAGATGGCCGCTCCCGCCGGCGTCGCTACGCGTTTCTTCTCCCTGCAGAAGACCATCGACGTCATTGGCAAGGCGAGCCCGCGCCAGAAGATCTTCATCGTGGCCGAAACACCGGAAGACGTGCTTACGCTCGTCAAGGGCGGTGTGCCTATAAAGAAGGTAAACATCGGCAACATGCACATGTCGGAAGGAAAGCGCCAAGTCGCCACCTCCGTCGCAGTTAACGACGAGGATGTCGCTGCGTTTAAAGAGCTGCAGGAATTGGGGGTGGAGTTGGAGATCAGGCGCGTTCCGAGCACGCCTGTTGAGGACACGAGCAAGCTCTTCTCGTAATCCTCATGATCCACGCTGTCAGGAATGAAACCCTGACATTCTGTACGTGAAATCCAAAGTGCGTACATACATTTTGAAAGGAGGAGCAAGATGGAATACTCGATCATCCAGGTCGCTCTGGTCTTCATCGTCACGTTCGTCGCGGCAATCGACCAGTTCAACTTCCTCGAGTCTCTCTATCAGCCCATCGTCACCGGCGCCGTCATCGGTCTTATCCTTGGCGACCTCAACACCGGTCTTCTCGTGGGTGGTACTTATCAGCTCATGACGATCGGCAACATGCCGATCGGAGGCGCTCAGCCGCCTAACGCCGTCATCGGCGGCATCATGGCAGCCATTCTCGCTATCGCTACGGGCCTCGAGCCCAACGCGGCAGTCGGCCTTGCCATTCCGTTCGCTCTGCTTGGTCAGCTCGGCGTTACCCTGGTCTTCACGCTTATGTCGCCCCTCATGTCCTCCGCGGACAACATGGCTCATAACGCTGACACCAAGGGCATCGAACGCCTGAACTACTTCGCCATGGCTCTGCTCGGCCTGATCTTCGCTGTCGTCGTCACCCTGTTCTTCATCGCTGGCGCTACCATCGGTCAGACCATCGCTTCCGCCATCCCGACTTGGCTGCAGACCGGTCTGTCCGCTGCAGGCGGCATGATGCGCTTCGTCGGCTTCGCCGTCCTGCTCAAGGTTATGATGAACCGCGATATGTGGGGCTTCTTCCTCATGGGCTTTGGCCTCGCGCTCATCACCGTTGCCAACGATTCTCTGGCAACCCCTGCCCTGCTCATCCTCGCTCTCATCGGCTTCGGCATCGCTTTCTGGGACTTCCAGCAGCAGACCGAGCTGAAGGGTGCAGCTGTTTCTGACGGAGGTGACTTCGAAGATGGCATCTAATGAGTATGTGATCCCGGAGCACTACGAGGATCTCACTCCTGCTCCGCAGCTCGACCAGAAGACCCTCAACAAGATGGCTTGGCGCTCCTGCTTCCTGCAGGCATCGTTCAACTACGAGCGCATGCAGGCCGCTGGCTGGCTTTACTCCATCATCCCCGGTCTGGAGAAGATCCACACCAACAAGAACGACCTCGCGGCTTCCATGAGCCACAACCTGGAGTTCTTCAACACCCACCCGTTCCTCGTCACCTTTGTTATGGGTATCGTGCTTTCGCTCGAGCAGAACAAGGTTGACATCCCCACGATCCGCGCCGTCCGCGTCGCCGCAATGGGCCCGCTCGGTGGTATCGGTGACGCCCTGTTCTGGCTGACGCTCGTGCCTATCACGGCCGGCATCACCTCCAACATGGCCATCAACGGCAACGCCGCTGCGCCGATCATCTTCCTGGTGATCTTCAACGTCGTCCAGTTCGCTCTGCGCTTCTGGCTCATGAACTGGTCCTACAAGCTTGGCACCAGCGCTATTGACGCTCTGACTGCCAACATGCAGGCCTTCACGCGTGCCGCTTCCATCATGGGCGTCTTCGTTGTCGGTTGCCTGGTCGTCACCATGGGTGGCACCCAGATCAACCTCCAGATCCCCAACGGCACCACCCGTGGCCTCTCCGCTACTACCGTGATCGTCTCCGAGAAGGAGGCCGAGAACTTCACCGGTATGGAGGGCATCGATACCGAGACCGCTGAGGCCGGTACCATCGCCATGACCGATGAGGACGGCAACGCCCTCACCGCTTCCGATGCCGACGGCAACGCTGTCGAGTGCGGCGTCACCGATCTGGGCAACGGCATGGAGTCCGTTACCTACGGCACCGTCACCGAGGATCCGGTCAACTTCTCCGTTGCCGACACCCTCAACACCATCGTCCCGAAGCTCGTCCCGCTTATGCTTACGCTGCTGCTTTACTACATGTTCGCTAAGCACAGCTGGACCCCGACCAAGGGCATTCTGCTGCTCTTCGTCCTGGGCATCCTGGGCGCTGGCCCGCTTGGTCTCTGGCCGAGCATCTGGTAAGGCTCTAGCTTGAGGGGTGTGTCCCTACGCGGCTCACACCCCGACCCCTTAAGCCATGTGTATGTTAAAAGCCGCGTGCTCGAAAGAGCGCGCGGCTTTTGTTTTCTTGATGATTCGGGTGTGGCAGACAGATAATGCTTAACACCCTAGGTAGTTAGCCGAATTCGAGCAAAAGGGAGGATAGGATGGCGATCGGAGCGCGTAAGCAACCGCTGTACGATCAGCTGGTCGATATTCTGACCGAAAAGATTGACCATGAATATCGCGCCGGTGACATGATTCCTTCCGAGCGCGAACTTTCGGAGCGCTATGGTCTCTCGCGCACTACGGTACGCCTGGCTCTGCAGGAACTGGAACGTTTAGGACTGGTGGTTCGGCAGCACGGTCGCGGTACCTTTGTGACCGACCGTTCGGCAAAGGCAACCAATCTTATGCAGTCCTACAGCTTTACCGAGCAGATGCGCGCGATGGGTCGCGACCCCGAGACCACGATTCTCGATTTTTGCGAGATGGAGGCCGATAAGAATCTGGCCGAGCATATGGGATTGCGTATCGGTGATCGCATTTTTAAGCTTAAGCGCCTTCGTTCTGCCGACAACATGCCCATGATGGTCGAACGTAGCTATCTACCGGTTCGTCAATTTCTGTCCCTAAAGCGACCTCTGCTGGAGCGTAAGCCGCTTTACGATGTGATTGAGCAAGACTTTAAGCAAAAAATACGCGTGGCCGAAGAGGAGTTCTATGCGAGCATAGCCCGCCCCACCGATGCCCACCTTTTGGAAATCGTCGAGGGCTCGCCTGTGCTCGATTTGGTTAGGACTACGTATAACGAGTCAAACGAGGTTGTGGAGTATACGCTCTCGGTTGCTCGTGCCGATCAGTTTAAATACAAGGTTTACCACCAGCGTAGCGATTAGTGTCTGCACCGTTTCCATATGATGATTCTTTGTATTTAACTGGTTACTACCAGATAACCAATCGAAGTGTATAATTGCACGTCAGAGGATTACTTCTAGAGAGAGGTATTAGAAATGTTCGAGAAGAGTGTCGAGGAGCTCACCGAGCTCGGCGCCCAGATCACCACGGCCGAGATTGCTCAGCAGCCCGAGCTTTGGCGTGATACGCTCAACATCTATCGCGAGAACAAGGAGGCCATCGAGGCCTTCCTGGCCGAGGCTCGCGCTATGGGCGAGGGCCGTCTGTCCGTTGTCTTCACCGGTGCCGGTACGTCCGACTACGTTGGCGATACCTGCGCCCCGTACCTGCGTCACGCTGGCAACACTGATCTCTACGACTTTAAGCCCATCGCCACGACCGATATCGTGAGCGCCCCGCGCGACTTCCTGCGCGCCGAGGATCCCACGCTCGTGGTTTCCTTTGCCCGCTCCGGCAACAGCCCCGAGAGCCTTGCCGCCGTCGCCGTTGCCAAGGAGCTCGTCCACAACGTCAAGTTCCTCAACATCACCTGCGCTCCCGAGGGCAAGCTCGCTGTCGAGTCCGCTGATGACCCCAATGCGCTGACGCTGCTCATCCCGCGCGCCAACGACAAGGGCTTCGCCATGACCGGTTCCTACACCTGCATGACCCTGCTCTCTACCCTCATCTTTGACGAGGCTTCCGACGAGCAGAAGGCCGAGTGGGTCGAGACCATCGCCAAGATGGGCGAGGAGGTCATCTCCCGTGAGCCCGAGATCGCCGATTACCTGGCTGGCGACTTCAACCGCGTGACCTACTTGGGTTCTGGCTCCTTCGGTGGCCTTGCCCAGGAGAGCCAGCTCAAGATCCTCGAGCTCGCTCACGGTCTGGTCGCTACTTCCTACGACACCTCCATGGGCTATCGTCACGGACCTAAGTCCTTCGTCGACGATAAGACGCTCGTCTTCGTGTTCGTCAACAACGACGCCTACACCCGTCAGTACGACATCGACATCCTCAACGAGATCGGTGGCGACGAGATCGCTCAGCACACCATCGCCGTTCAGCAGGAAGGTGCCACCGTCTATGAGGGTGAGTCCTTCACCTTTAAGGGCTACGAGGCGCTTCCCGAGGGCTACCTTGCCCTGCCGTTCGTGATGTTTGCCCAGGCTATCAGCCTGCTCAACTCCGTGCGCGTGGGCAACACGCCCGATACGCCGAGCCCCACCGGCACGGTCAACCGCGTGGTTAAGGGCGTGACGATTCACCCCTTCACCGCTTAATCGCGTCCCCCCTGTAAGGGCGCCCGTCCGCTCATAACGGCGGGCGGGCGCTTTTTGTTTTACGTGAGCTGGGTATAAGCATCACCACAGTCAACTGCTTTAGAAGCAAGGAGTGCATATGAGCACGTACGCAATTAAGGCTGACAAGTTCTTCTTGCCGGCAGGCCCGCAACTGGGCGGCTATCTTATGGTCGAGGACGGCGTCTTTGGCGCCTGGCAGGCCGACGAGCCCTCTTGCGAGATTAAGGACTACACGGGATCGTGGATCGCACCGGGTATGGTCGATACTCACATCCATGGCTTCTACAACCACTCAACTACCGATAACGATCCCGAGGGCATCGATATCAGCTCGACTGAGCTCGCCCGTCGCGGTACCACCAGCTGGCTGCCCACGACGTTCACCGATGGCGTCGAGCAGATCAAGGACGCCTGCGCCGCCATCGCTCAGGCGGACGAGGGTCGCGGCCCCGACTTCTGCGGTGCTCGCATTCAGGGCATCTACCTGGAGGGCCCCTTCTTTACCATGAAGCACGTGGGCGCGCAGAACCCCGCTTATCTTATCGATCCCTCCGAGGAGGTCTTCGATCAGTGGCAGGAGGCTGCGGGTGGTCGCATCGTTAAGAGCGCCATGGCGGCCGAGCGCGATGGCGCCGCTGCTTATGCTGCTGCCCTCAATGCGAAGGGTGTCGTGACCAGCATCGGTCACTCTGATGCCACGTATGACGAGTGCATCGCCGCCATCAACGCCGGTGCCAGCTGCTTTACGCATACCTATAACGGCCAGCGCGGGCTGCATCACCGTGAGCCCGGTGTCGTGGGTGCTGCCATGTCCACGCCCGAGACCTACGCCGAGATCATCTGTGACGGCAAGCACGTAAACCCTGCCGCCATCAAGGCGCTGCTGCAGGCCAAGGGCTGGCAGCACACGGTACTCATCACCGACTGCCTGGGCTGCGGCGGCATGCCCGAGGGCAGCTACACCAGCGGCGGCATGGACGTCATCATGAAGGACAACCTGTGCTGGCTCGCCGATGGCAAGAGCATTGCCGGTTCGGTGCTCACGCTTGCCCAGGGCGTCAAGAACATCGTCGACTGGGGCATCGCCAGCGCCGATATCGCCATTCGCATGGCAACCGAGGTGCCGGCACGCTCCGCGCACATCGAGGATAAGTGCGGCAGCATCATGCCGGGTCGCGACGCCGACTTTGTCGTGTTCGACCACGAGCTCACCCTCGTCGAGACGTATGTTGGCGGTCAGAGCGTCGGTAACGCCTTTACCGAGTAACGATAGAAAAAGACGGCGGGCCCGAATCTGCTCGGACCCGCCGTATGGGTTAAACGCTCAAAAGCACCTTTACAGTTACAGCTTGTTAGCGATCTTCTTTGCCGTGCGCTTAACGCCGGCCACCAGGCCTCCTGCAGGATGCTCCTTTTCGTAGGCTAGACGCTTCTCGCGCTTGGCATACTCTTCGACGATGATGTCGCCATACTCGTCTTCGATCTTGTCGAAGAAGTCGACGGCGCCCTTAATTTCCTCAGCGTTCGGGTGCCCCTTTTGGACACCGCCGGTGAGTTTGAACGGCCCCCACGTATCAAAGCCGGGGCAGCCGTAGACGCCCATAAAGATGGCCTGCCTCATGCGGCAGATGCCATCGATATCCTTGCCGTACCACTTGTTTTTGCCACCGTAGGTCATAAGGCCAAATACCTTGTCCTGCGGCTGCAGCACGTTCGTGAGCACGCGTGCCATGTCCTTGTCGATCTCGGAGTAATAGATGCCCGTGGCGACACCGATCAGATGATATTCGTGCAGGTTGGGATACTCGTTTTTGCCGAGCGCCTTGACGTCGAGGGTATCGATTTCGGGGTGCGCCTCGACGATGGCGTCCACGAGCTTTTTCGTATTGCCGTGGTGGCGTGAGGCATAAAGGATGATGGTTCGCATAAGAAGGCCTTTCAGCTGTAATTGCATCAATGTCTGTATGGTACCCCGTTGCATGGCCGGGATACCGGACGCATCGATGAACGTGCGGGTTTGTCCTTTGGTCAGGGCCGAGACGGGTTCTTGCGAGCAAAAAGCAGTTGTTCGAAAGGATGGACAATGGAATACGCTCTCTCCAACGATTCGATTTCTATCAAGGTCTCCACGGCCGGCGGCTCGTTTACCTCGATTGAGGCTGGAGGTCGCGAGTACCTGTGGCAGGGTGATCCCGCCGTGTGGTCCGGCCAGGCACCGATTTGCTTCCCGATTTGCGGAGGCCTGCGTGATGGTAGCGCCATGACGTTTGCCGGGCATCACGTGAAGCTCGCTCGCCACGGGTTTGCGCGCAAACAGGAGTGGAAGCTGCTGAGCCAGAGCGAGAACGAGCTGGCGATGTGCCTGGCTTCGGAGGATAACGCCGCGCTGCTGAGCGATTATCCGTACCCGTTTAAGCTTGTCGCTCGTTATGCGCTTGAGGGGGATACCGTGCGCGTCTCCTATGAGGTGACCAACGAGGGCACCGAGGACATGCCGTTCTTTATCGGTGGACACCCCGGCTTTAGGTGCCCGCTCGACGAGGGCGAGGCCTATACGGACTACGAGCTGCGCTTTGAGAAAGACGAGGCTGCGGAGCTCTGCACCGCCGTTCCCTCGACTGGATTGATTGACGTGGCAAACCGCTCCAAGAACCCCATGGTGGGAAAGACGCTGCCCCTGTCGCACGAGCTCTTCGATTTTGCGGAGACCATCTTTGACGTGCTCGAGAGCCGACAGGTCACGCTTTCCAAAAAGGGCGAGGACAAGGGCGTTCGCCTGAGCTTTGAGGGCTTCCCGTATCTCATTGTGTGGAGTAAGCCCGAGGGCGATTTTGTGGCAGTTGAGCCCTGGGGCGGCCTTTCGACCTGCTCCGATGAGGATGACGTGCTTGAGCATAAGCGCGGCTGCCTTGTCGCCAAGCCCAAGGAGACCGTCGTTCGCTCGTTCACGATTGAAATTCTGTAATTCCGTTTTGTCGACTCGTATCACGAGGCACAAGGAGCCTGCGAGATAAGGAGCTAAAAATGATCCTCACCGTTACGATGAACCCGTCTGTCGATACGCGCTATCAGCTCGATGAGCTCGTTATCGACGACGTCAACCGTGTGACGCCCGAAAAGACCGCCGGCGGCAAGGGCCTCAACGTGGCCCGTGTGCTGGGTCAGCTGGGCGACGACGTCGTGGCAACCGGTCTGCTCGGCGGCCACATGGGCGCTTACATGGCCGAGCTCATGGACGCCAACGGTATTAACAACGACTTTGTGCCCATCAAGGGCGAGACCCGCATCTGCCTCAATATCCTTCATGCCGGCAACCAGACCGAGCTGCTCGAGAGCGGCCCGACAATTGCCCCCGAGGAGCTCGATGCCTTTACCGCCAAGTTTACCGAGCTTGCGAGCAAGGCCGACGTCGTCACCATCTCGGGTTCGCTGCCCCGTGGTGTCGAGGCAGACTACTATGCCAAGATCACGGGCATTGCCGAGAACGCCGGTGCCAAGGTGCTGCTCGATACCTCGGGTGCTTCGCTCGAGGCCGCCCTTAAGTCCGAAATTAAGCCCGAGCTGGTCAAGCCTAACCTGACCGAGATCAACGGCCTTTTGGGTACGAGCTTTACCACCGACGATGTGGACGAGCTCCGCGCCGCGCTAGCCTCTGATACCCGCTTCTCCGATATCCCCTGGGTCGTCGTGTCCATGGGCGCTGCCGGCTCCGTTGGCTTCCACAATGGCCGTGCGTTCCGCGCAAAGACGCCCGATATCCCTGCCGTTAACGCTACGGGCTCTGGTGACTCCACTATCGCTGGCTTCGCGCATGCCATTGCTGCCGGCGCGGACGACGAGACGGTGCTGCGTACCGCCAACACCTGCGGCAAGCTCAATGCCATGGATCCCATGACCGGCCATCTGGTCATGGACCGTTGGGACGAGGTCTACAACGGCGTTGTCGTGACCGAGCTGTAAAAGCCTGGGCGTCGGCCCCGGCATTGCTTGCTAGCTCATGTCGACGACAAGTGCGGTAGCATTATGCTGGGGCGCGACGCTGAGTTTGTCGTGTTCAATCCCGACCTTACCCTGGTCGAGGCGTATGTGGGTGGCAACAGCGTCGGTAACGCGTTTGCCGAGTAGCCGCCAAAGAAGCGATCCGAGAGGGGATTTAGATGATTTACGGTGCATTGGGCGATATCGAGGAGTACCGCGGAATGCTCAAGGGCCTCGACGTGCTGATCGACTGGCTCGAGGAGAACGACCCGGCAGAGCTCGAGGTCGGCAGCCATCCGATTCTGGGCGACAAGGTCTATGCGAACGTCATGGCTCCCACGACGCGTCCCGAGGCCGAGGCTCACTATGAGACGCATCAGCGCTATCACGACCTGCAGATCGACGTCGAGGGTCGCGAGGCCTTTAAGGTCGCCACGGGCAGCCTGACGCTGGTTCAGGAGTTTGACGAGAAGGACGACTACGATCTGGTCGATTCCGACGCTTCGATCGCCGGCAATCTTGCCGACGACAAGTTTGCGCTGTTCGTTGCCGGCGAGCCTCACATGCCCACGCTCGAGTTCCCGGGCGATGGCGCACAGCCGGTCAAGAAGATCTGCTTTAAGTTGCTTGCCGACGCTTACTGGGAGGAGTAGCGAGCTGCTCGGCTGAGCTGTTCGTCTGATGGCGTGATTCCCCTAGGGAAATCACGCTAGGACCCCGCCAAACGGGTTTTCCCTAGGGAAATCACGTTTGGCGGGGTTTTCTGTTTTTGAATAGGGAAGCCTCATTTATTTGCGAAGAACATCGGCTAGCCGCAGGATTGAAATCATCGACCGATAAGTGAGTTCCACTTTTTCGCCCGCAAGCAGTCGTTTCGAGCCAATCTCATCTAGCCCCACAAGCCGAGAAAACAGCGGGCCGCTCATCGTGCCCTCGTCAATTGATTCCCTTATGGTCTTCAAAACGTCCGTATCATGAAGCGATGCCGAGCTGTAGGGGGCAACACGAGCGGAACTCTCAATTAACGACGAGACAAAAGGATGGAGATGCTTTGGACATAGTCCATCAAACACCACATCCCCATTGTCGTTCGAGCCGACCAGGCGCCAAGTATAGTGATCGACCCAGTCATCTCCGTCATATATGGCGTTCATGAGCAACTTCCCGTCTAGAGAGAGAAACCTATTTGGACATCGGGGCGCAAGACCGCAATCCATATCGGGCCTCCAGCAGCTCCAACCCAACGCACCACATAGGTTCCCTTTCGTACATGTGTATCAATCTGCCCCGAAATGCCGGTGAATGCAATTCCAGACCCGTTTGTCGGATAGCAATCGACGTATTTTTGTTTTCCGCTCACAACCTTGTACAGATATATCGTTCCAGCAAAAGAGAAGGGATCGTTCGCAATTTTGTCCGGAAGAACTTGCCACCTCAAAATCCCGCTACCAATATGGTCAAGCTTGACCGTTCCGCCGTCCCCCTCAAAAGTGGCAAGGGGATTTACCCCAGACTGAGAGTCGGCATCGCCCTCCTTAGCAGTTATCAGCAGGCTGCCCGTATAAGACTGCTGAGGCTCACCTTCAGGACAGGCAGCCTCGGCCCAAGAAGGGCCACTCAGGCAGAACAGTCCGAGCAGCATCATTACCAACAAAAGAAAACCCTTAGTTCTTTTCATCTCTATCCCCAACGTCTCTCGACATTTGTATATCGTGACTATTTTAGATCTATATGGCCAATTCGAGCCCTCGCCATGGCATTTGTTGCACTGGGTTTCTTTTCATTAATTTTTCACTTTGGTAAATCCCCGCCCCTAAGCATTAAACCCGAAGTCCACCGAGTGGGCCGCCGTTGACGTGGCGATGTTTGGATTGGCGCGCACGCACTCAAAATCGGCAACAAAAAAGCCGCCCGAAGGCGGCTATCTTGTGTAATGGAGCCAGCGACCGGGCTCGAACCGGTGACCCCCGCTTTACGAGTACGTGAATTGAACCTTTACCCAGATAGTGCGAATTTCACTGAGTTTAAAATAACCGCACGTAAATATATGTATATAGCAAATATCGAGCTAGCTATTAGAACTAGATTTCCCACCAATTTCACACTTATCGACGCTTGAAAGTGTGAAATCTTTCCATTAGGCTTGATGGCAAAGCCTTTAAAGCTTTGCCATCAAGCCTAATGGAAAACCTAGTGAGGGATATGATTCAGGGATCGATAAAAAAGACCGCACGCGGAACTTCGGAGTGCATCGATAAGGCCAAGGGGGTCTATCGAATCTACTTTTCTCTGGGAAAGGACCCTGATACGGGCCGGTACCGTCGCAGCCCATCGCGTAGAGTCCATTGCAGGAGCAAGAACCCGAAAAATTGGCCGAGTGAGGTTGCCAAGGCGCTAGAGGCCTATAGGGCTGAGCTTGAGGGTGCTTCCAGCCGGGAGAATGACGTTCTGGGTTTATCGGATTATGCAGACAGGTTTCATGCAAATAGGGAGTCGACTATGGGGTCGCCTCTTGCCTATGAACGTGAAGGATTGGATATCCGCCATATACGCGAGCTGTTCGGCAATCCCAATCTCGATCGGCTTAAATCGGATGACATTCGTGCCGTGTATGCCAAGGCTAGAAAAGACGGGCGGTTCAGCGAGAGTGAAATTCGCCGCATCCACATCAAGCTTAAACAGATTATGGAGGACGCCGTCGATAACGACCTTGTGGGAAAGAACCCGTGCAGGGCAGTGAAGCTGCCCAAGCAGAATGTCGAGGCTCGTAAGGCGCTGAGTGCCGAGGAGGCGGCAAGGCTGCTTACGGTCCTTTTGGAAGAGAAGCCATCTTCCTTCATCACGTGCACAATGCTTCTGCTTCTATGCGGCTTAAGGAAAGGGGAGGCCCTGGGCCTCTCGTGGGAGGATTATGACCCCGATGCCAAGACCTTAAGGATAGTGAAGCAATATACGAACGATAGGACGCTGAGGCCGCCTAAATCAAAGATGAGTAGGCGCAAGATTTCGGTGGGAGATGAGCTTGCCGACTATTTGGACAGATGGAAAGACATTCAGCGGAGTGAGTTCGATTCATTTGCAGTGGGGCAGACCGGAGAAACGCCGATTGTCCATTCCATTGGGATTGCCGATGTCCCCGGCGGCAAACGGGCCTTTGTGACCCGGATGGACGGACATAACTATTCGAGGGCGTTTAGGCTGTTTGCAGTGAAAAACGGCTTCGGTTCTTTTAAAGAGAGCAGGGAGGTCGTTGGCAGCGACGGCGCCGCTCGCACGCGCTATACGGGCTACAGCGGGCTGAAGCCTCATGAACTGAGGCATACGCAGGCGACTCTGCTCGTTGGGGCCAATACGGATATCAAGACGATCCAAGCGCGTCTGGGCCACGCCAGCCCATCGACGACGCTGTCCATCTATAGCCACTTTATCGAGGCCAATGACCAGAAGGCTGCGTCTGCGTTGGACAATCTGCTGAAAGGCTAGAAAAAGAGGCCCCATCGGGCCTCTTTTTCTAAGCGGCATTGTTTCGGCAGATCATCGCGCCGTATGGCGGCTCCAGCTCCATTGACTGATAGTAGCTGGCATCTAGAAGATTGAAATAGCAAATGATGGGAGCAGCAAGGTGCTCGTCCTTATTTAGGTAATGCCCCTCGTCATCTGTGACCAGTTTGACCTCGTCGCGGATCACATCGGCCATGCGGGGCCAGAGTTTGGTTGCGCGTTGCAATTTATCCTTTGGGCTAAAGTCGCCATTGTGGAAGAAGACAAAATGGGGAGCGTCGTACTTTGCTCCGCCGCGAATTTCGATAATTCCGACCTGGCTGCACGATTCTGCGCAATCTTCCGGCTCCAGAAGCGTCCATGAGGAGGGAAAGACCGCGTAATCACCGCCCAAAAGATTGACACGCTTCATGCCCTGGGGCTCTTCTGCCTCTTTATAGTAGAGGGATAGATGGTCGTAGAGGCGCTGGAACTGTTCACGTTCCAACTCTTTAGTGCTAAACGTCAGCTCTTCTGTCCCGTCGATGGGAAGGGCTCTCATCTCGTTAGTGATGAGTTGGATCTCCTTGGCACAAGTGTCTTCCAGGACTTTTGCAAATCGGGGCGTAAGCCCTGTAAGCAAATTGCACAGATAGTCGATCGCCTCGCCGGTGCTCCTGATCGATTCAGGGTTTTTACGGCGCAGCTCGTCGATTTTCTTGGGTGTGGTTTCCAGAACAGTTGTTCCGTACTTTATTTTTTTCATCTTGCTTCCGGATAATGGTAAACGGCCCATGATAACTCCAATCTCCATATATGATTGTAATTCAGTTAGACGTAAAAATCTATGACGTTAGAAAATGAATTAGAAAAGAAATTAGATTAAAATACCGAATCACCGTGCGAAATAGTATAATGGCATTAGGTAATAGCCTGACCAGCTGGTCTGAAAGGAGTTATTTAATTCTCGGTCGTTGATTGAAAAGCCGCCCGCCCTTCCCTAACTAAGTTTGGCGACGAAGGGGGAGGGGCGAGCAAGCCCGAAAGGATTCTACCATGATTGGAGAACCCCAACCGTACGTTGCTGTACAGGCATCATCTGCGGTTTCTTTTCGCCCCGACTTGGGGCGCGAACGCCTTCTCGGTATTTCCGACGTGAGCAAAATGACCGGACTCAGTCCGGTCACTGCATCGAAGCTCATGAAGGAGAGCGGGCACGCGATTGCGTTGCATCGCCGCGTTTTTATTCTCGAGTCGAGCCTGTTTGCCTATCTCCGTGAACTGGAGGTGAGCAGGCCGTGTCGTCTGTAAAACCGATGAGCGATGGCCTGGATAAGACCACGCTTGACATTCTTAACAATAAGCCGCTTGGCCATATTGAGCACCGTGTGCTCGATGCTCTTCTCGGCGGCGTGCGCCAATATCTGTGCATCGTGCCGGGTGGCCCTGGCACTGGCAAGACTACCTTTATGCATCAAGTTGGGGATTGCTGGGCGATTGCAGGCCATCCGGTTGTAATATTCGAGGGCGAGCTCACCCGCGCGAGCATGCTCGCGAAGAGTCTGACCCGTATTACCGACGGTGGGCTTACGTACGAGGACATGTACAGTGGCGATATGTCCGTGGGAAAACGTGAGCAATTTGACAGGTCGGTCGATATCTATGCGCGCAGTATTGCCGAGCGCATGTTCATTATCTCCGGTGAAATCAAAAATGCGGGAATGCGGAAGGCAATCGAGGAGGTTGCCGATAGATATGGCGAGCCGCCACTGGTTATCGTCGATTACGCGCAAATCGTCTCTCTGCCCCAGGAGCTGCGCATTGCCGACGAGCGTGTCGGTCTCAAGCTCGTTGCATCGGAACTACGCCGCATTGTGGATGAGGTGCATTGCCCACTGTTTGCAATATCGTCGATTAATCGAACGAACTATGACAAACAGACCACCGGGCTTCAGGCCATAGGGGGCTGCAACATGTTTGAGTATTCGGCCGACATCGTCATGTCGCTCTCGATCAAGGGCGACAGGCCCGAAGAGCGTAACGCCAACATGTTGCTCAAAAAACGGCCTGTTATTGCTTCGGTCACGAAAAATCGCTACGGCTCATGCGGTGTCGTAGAGTTCGAGTTCGATGCCCCCGCCGCGACGTTCACCGAGATCGCCTAATTATGGTGCTCGGGCCCCGTCATTGTGGCTCATGGCTCGTCAACAGCACTTCTACCACGGAAGTGTGCTTTCCGTTGACGTTATAGGCATGGTCGGCGTGGGAGACGTGGGAATCCGACCAAAGCGAGTCGATGAGCCTGTGCTTCGGTAGTCGTTGTGCGCCCACGAGGAAACCATGAACCTGCGGCCGCTTTCCATGAGCGAATCGCGCAGCTTGAGGATCGAATCTGGGCGCTGACGCACCCCAGGAAGTCGCAGGACGTTGAGGAAGGGTTGGACGACATG
The DNA here is from genome assembly GCA_905202925.1 of uncultured Collinsella sp. Taxonomy (GTDB): domain Bacteria; phylum Actinomycetota; class Coriobacteriia; order Coriobacteriales; family Coriobacteriaceae; genus Collinsella. The sequence goes on from CAJKTW010000004.1 coordinate 94,888, forward strand.
ATTGCCGACGCCCAAGAAGTGGTGGCGGCGTGGAACGAAGATCACGCCCGTGACGCGCCGAGGCGAAATCAGGGAAAGAGCTGGTAGGGCGCACTTCCCACAAACGGAAACAAAAAAGGGAGCCAGACTAGGCTCCATGAAAGCAAAGGAGACAAAGATGGCATACGAGGACACGCCAATCGAGATTCCGTTCTTGATTTGTACGGCTGACTCAGACCAAAGCCGGGTGGGTTTGGATTATCGCAGGGTTGATAAATTCCTTGCTGCGTTCGCCGAAAGCGATGATGCCTTTGAGTTCCAAAGAATTGCATGGAATAAAGATTCATGGGCTGGAAGTTGGTTCAACCGTAAGGAATTTATCAAGAACCCGACGGCGAAGATTCCGGAGGATTGGCCATATATGGTTCGCCGCGGTAGTGAGGTGGTCGCGGCGTTCTACGAGCGCGGCGATGCTGTGATGTTCGAAACGATACTGCGGTTCAAGCAGGATTGGAAAGACGAGCCGCACATTTGGATCGACTGCGAGGAGCGCGACCGTCGGGCTGCGCTTTCAGATGACTGGGTCGAGCACAGCGATGAATACTATGAAGCGCTGGCAGATCTAAGCGATGATTCGATTGAACCCAGCGATGAATGGTACGAAATGATGGATAACCCAACCGGGGTGTTCTTCTAGTCATGCCCAAACAGAAAAAGGGAGCCGATCAAGGCTCCCTTTTTCTGTTTGGGCATCGGCTTCATGGAGCCGAGTTGCAGGGTGAGCATGAACCGCGGTTTCATCGAGTTCGACCCGAATAAGGTCGCTGGCGACAAGAGATTTTGGCGGCTGCTGAAAAAACTCTCGCCGTGTCTGTCGCACGTCACGCTCAAACGGTTTGACCTTGCGTTCGACATGCCGATCAACAGACTCGATTGCCGTTTGAGTAAAGACAGGTGCATCTACAAATCGGTCATTTGCACGGGAATCACTGAATACCTCGGGGTCAAGAACACACCAATTTGATTTCCCGAGCCGAGATTCTTATAAATCAGTCCTGATTTTAGTTCTAAGTTATGATCCAGACACCAACCGAAAGCTAATTGAAAAGCATGCGGAGTGCATTGAATGGCACTCCGCTGTATTGCTGTTTGTTATTATTCTTATTCTTATCCCCATCAAGCATCTAGCCAAGCTTCCCGTAAAGCATAAGGGGTGCTCTTAATGGCACCCCGCAGCAAAACACCTTGTTATTATTCTTCTTATTATTCTTTTAATTTGAGTTTCCATTTCGAGTATTTTGCCCGTTTGATTTTTAAGAATCAAACGGAATCTATCTACTCGCTCGACTGGATTGCCGTTGCATCTCATCAAATATGGCAGGAGTTTTTGCCAGGTTTATAGGCAAAAGGGTAGAGCAAAAACGTATTCGTCCTACGTTCGTTTTAAAGCATTTCGCACACCAGCGGAGTGCCCTTAATGGCACTCCGCAGTATCGCTATTCGTTATTATTCTTGTCATTAACGGACGAAATCAACTTTCCAACCGACTCAAATAACTCATAATGCCGTGCAATAAAACTTCAAACAGGTTTTGATTTCCTTTAATTCGAACAACGTTTTCAGTTTTAAAACCACGCTTAGATTTTATTTTTGTGCGTGTATCAAACGGTATGCGAAGTCCATTTCTTTTCAATTTCTCCTATTCGTCCTCTAATAATTCGCAGTCAGTTCACGTTTCTAAATTGAAAGAACTTGCTTTCAGATTGCCGGTAATCACTAAATACGTAGCGGTCGCGCCGTCATTTTTCGTTGCGCGAAACCTTTTTACAAGCCTTTCAAGTTAATGCCGGAGCAACTACAAACAATGATTTCAAACCAGAACGGTAATCAAATCAGCGTCCAAATCCAATTGCTGAAACCCTTTCGACCTTACAAACAGTTTGCTGTCGCGACTTGCTGCACACCCATCAGAAACCAACCTCATACTTCCAAGCCGCTCGCCGGATAGGGGAGAGCACCATCTGAAGCGGATCGCAGATCGCCGTATTCCTCTGCCAGATGCACTCTCAAAACGCACCCATCCTCGTTGCCCGCAACCCCTCGTTAGCCCTATTCCCCATCTGTTTCTTTGTCGGACATTCATCGAGATCCCTATGCCCTGGCAGACATTTATGTTCCCCAGCTGTGGAGTTGGCGGACATTGACCAAGCACCCATTGGCTACCTGTCAGACATTCTCCAACGTCCCAATCACATGCCAGGGGATAGCAGAATTCGCCCCGAGCAGGAGCCGATCACCCCGCAGCGCGGCCGCCTTCCCTGCGGTCAGACGGCAGGTGCTAAATGGCCTTGCCAATTGTGGATGCCGCTGCGGCAACACCCGAACCGCCCCAAAAAAGTGCTCCAAACTACCCATAAGGCCAATTAGCACGCCAGTTTCGTTCAACGTCAGACATTAAGAATGTCAGACATTGAACCTGCGGCAAAACCGCAGCTGGGGCCACAAGTGGCCTGAAATCGCTTCGCTTCGCTCGCTCACCCCACGCGAAATGTCTGCCAGGGCTGTCAGACATTGTCAGACATTGAAAATGCCTGATCGCGCGTGGGGGAACGGCCGCTCGCGAAGCTCGGTACCGGCCGTGATGATTGGAGATCAGAAATGTCAGCCATTTCGCCAGATGAACTCAACGCAACCCAAGCGCCATCCGCCGCCCAGCCCTACGCCCCGCCTGCCTGGATGCAGCCCGACCAACAGCTCGCCGAAATGTCAGCCATTTCGCCCGACCAATCAGCCACCCGCCGCATCACGGTCCGCCTCCCGAACGCCGACCTGACAGCCCTCGACGCACGCGCTGACGCCATCAACGCCAGCCGCAGCGAATACCTCCGCACCCTCATCGCCCTGCCCGTCACGCTCGACCTGTCGTCCATCCGCCGGGCCACCCCAGGTGTCGAGTCCATCACCCGCCCGCTCGGCCCAGAACTCGCCCTCAAGCACACCGACAGCCAAACGAATAGTTTGACCGTGCAAGCAATCACGGACAGTGCTTTGGAATCTATCTCAAACGAGATCCGATCCATCGGGGTGAACTACAACCAGTCCGTCCGGGCGCTCAACCGCATCTTGAAAAAATACGGCAACCACCGCGCCCTTTCACAAGAAGAGCGTGTCGAGATCATAGAGCTCTACGAACGCCTCTCAAAGCAGAACAAGGCGATATACGAACGCTTGAAGACCCTCGCCGACCAAGTCGAGTCCTTGTCCGAGACCCCGTCCGTGAACTTGACCGCCGCCGTGCATTCTGAGGCCCCCATCAATAAACCCAATGCCGACCGCCGCCGAGTCCGCGGCAAGAAGCACGCCGCGTCCCGTCCAGACCAGATTGAAGACGGAGGTGACTTATGACGTTCATGAAACCCCTCTCTGGGCATAGTTCCGTCAAATGGATCCGCTACTACCTTTTTAAAAACGATCGAGCTTTGGACAGAGATTTCCTCAACCTGACCGACCGCGACTGGAAGGGGAGGGACTGGGCAAAGGTGATGGATCGGACCCGAGAGATTTTCGGCAACGACGTGCCGGTAAAAAGGGACGGCAAGATTCGCACCTAGGAACAAGTGATCATCTCGTTGGACGAGAAGGACAACGGCGTCGAGCTCGATGATTTCCGGGACTTCGTGAACGAGTGGGCATCCAAATGGTTTGATTCCCGAGGCCCGGAAGGCGAGGGCATCGGACGATTTGAGGTGGCTATCGCTTATCACGATGACAACACCGCCCGCGAGGCCGCCGGCAAGCAGGGCATCCTTCATGCACATATCGTCATCAACAACACCGAGCTCGAGACCAAGCGTCGCATCTCCGGTCTGCTCACGACCAAGGTCATCCAAGCGATGCGAGCCGATTTGCAGACGATGTCGCTCGAGCGTGGATGGCACGCCTTTGCCACCGATGGAAAGTCTTGCACCCAGGCCGAGATGGATGCGAGGGGCCTGCAAGTCTCACGCGGCAAGAGGCTTGACCGCGCGATGGCGGCACTCGACAACGTACTCGCTAACGAGGCGAAGGGCGCCCAAGTCGAGGACTATGGCGAGGCGATGCAGCGGCAATTGGATGGGCGTCGTTCTGTCGAGAAATTGATTCCCGAGACATATACGGACAGCCTGACCGCCGTCCGCCAGCCAAGATCCGCCAACCCCAACCCGACCGATCCCGACAAGGCCGCAGGCTTTTCGTACACCACCATGAGGATCGATGATGGCCGCGCCATGCGCCTCATCGTGCCGCGCGGATTCGGAATCTCCGACACCATGGCGGAAAGGCAGATCAAGGCTCGCGAGGGATGGTTGTGGAAAGACGACATCCGCGACAGAGTTGACGTCGCGATGCGAATCTCCAAGAGCCCTACCGATTTCGCATCCAAGCTCAACGAACTCGGCATCAAAATCAACTACAACCGGGAAGGGGATATCGTCTACCACCACCCGAGCGACCCCGTCGCAAGAAAGGTCAAGGGCTCGACGCTCGGCAAGAGATACACCGCGGAATCGATTGAGCAGACGATGGCCGAGAAATACGTCAGCCGCCGCCACCGAGCCCACAACCTGTCGAACCGCGAGCGCTGGATGACCGACGTTGAGCGTGCCGCCGCCCTGGCTATCGCCAAGGCGGCCGTGCCGTGCTCTCGCGAGGGTGCGGAACTCATGAACCGCCTGAAATCGACTATCAACCGCAACGACTCCGTGAACGACGGCCCCGGCGTCGAGTACCCGTCCTCTCTCGCCGGCTCCCTCGGCATTGAGTACCCTTAGGTTTCCTCGAACGGCGACGGCCGTCGAAAGATGACCGAGGAAGAAATCCTCGAGGCCATGGCGGACATTCGCGATGAAAAGGGCTACGGCGGTCTTGCCGCGAACAACCCGACGGCCGCTTCTTCCAATAACGGCAATTCGCGCCAGCAGGAGGATGCCGTCGAGATCAAGAAGTCCAGACACCGCTAAGGAATATGATGTGCGGGCTGCTCGGCTTGGCCCGCTCCACGTACTGCGGCCGGAAGCGCCGCCCGGTGCCCGATGACCCCTGGCGCGAGCTCAGGATCGCGGTGGGGAGCCCGTGGCTCGCCTACGACTGCAGGCTCGGGGCGCGCGTCGCGCACGTGAAGCTGGTACTCCCCGAAGGCATTCGCCGACTGGGCCGAGGGAAACGACGTTGGGCTGTCGTGCAGCCGCACCGGCAACCGCCACGGAACGCGGTCGCAGAGCCGTTTTCCCTTCGTTAAAAATTGAGATGTACTACCGACAGGAATTCGCCACGCGTGCCCTCGCGGAGCTTCGGGATGCGCAGCGCGATCTCTCCGGCGCGGGTGTTCAGGGCGCGCTCGCGGTAGCCGTTGCTCGGCATCCCGAGCTCGGAGGCCTGCTCGTCGATCGCGACGTTGACGAGGTCCTCAAGCAGGTCCCTGACGGCGGCGTTGAGGCCGTCGGTGCCGTCCTCCCCGAGGACGAGGACACCTGCGGCGTCGTTTTCGGTTACATTGTCCATAGCGGCTGTCCTTTTTATCGCTATTCGTTCTATTCAAAACTAAGCAATTAGTATGCATCATTGGTCTGTGTGGGCTTAATAAAATAGCTGGTAAAAAGCATTAACTAATTGAACTATTACCCTCATGTTCATATATGGCATACCTGAAGTACCAATCTACTTTATGCATTCCCAGCCTTGACGAAATGTTATGGGGGGGGGTATAGTCAAAAGACGAAAGCGCGCAAAGGGGAGATTGCGCTCATTTCCGCCCTGTGCGCAACACAGCTTAAACGCTGAGGGGGTGTGCCATGGCTGCACGCGCTTGGAACGCGATCGTCGCCGTCACCGCGGTGGTCGCAGCCATTCTCGTCATCTGCTTCGCTGGGGTCCGTCTCGTGGGGCTCACCCCGTATGCCGTGCTCTCAGGTTCCATGGAACCCCTCTACCCCACCGGCTCGCTCATCTTCGTCGCTCCTGCCGATTCCGCCAGCATCCAGCCGGGTGACACCATCACGTTCAAGCTCGACTCGGGCACCCTGGTTACCCACCAGGTCTACGACGTCGATGCCGAGTCCCACCTCTTCTACACCCAAGGCATCGCCAATAAGACGGCCGACGGCCACATCTCGCACGACGCCGCGCCCGCGCCGTTCTCCGCGCTCGTCGGCACGCCCGTCGCATGCATCCCTTACCTCGGCTACGCCAACGTGGCCCTCACAACCCCACCTGGTATCTACATCGTCATATCCTGCGCCGCCCTCATCGGTGCCGTGACGATCGCGATGGAGCTGTTTTCCAAAGATCCCGAGGCCAATCAACGCTCGCGCGGTGTGCATGCGAAGGTCAAGTGAGAGAGGTAGGGAGCGTGAGAAAGAGACGTATCACACAGTCGGGAGCTGTCTTCGCGGCGTTCACGGCGATGAGAACGACGATGTCTACACAGGCACCTGCAGCCGCCGGAACGTTTGCGTTTGGGACCTTCCTTCGCAAGCGCAGGTAAAGACTGGTTTTACATTGGGCGCGCATCGCGCCCGGAAAAGAAAGGAACCAAGTATGAGTACTACAAATGGAAAGAAGCGCACGACGCTCGTCGTCGCCTTGTGCGCGCTGCTGTGCGTGGCCGTCGTCGGCGGCGTCTTCGCATGGTTCAACGTCACTGCGAGCAAGACCAACACGTTCACGGTCGGCAACATCACCAAGCCCGAAGTGAAGCCCGATCCCATCGACCCCACCAAGCCCGATCCCAACAACCCAAGCACCGACGGCTTCATCACCGAGACCAAGTGGATTGAGAACTCCAAGATCACGGCAAACTCCACCATTGCCAAGAACCCCAACGTCGGTGCCGGCAAGGGTTCCGAGCCTGCCTACGTGTTCGTCGAGGTTGAGAACAACCTCGACAAGACGGGCGATTCGTATTTCGTGCTCAACACCGCGCAGTGGGCTCCCGTTGAGGGGCACACGGTCTCAATGTCGGGCGTTAACAACGGCTACAAGTCCGGCCTGTTCGTCTACACCGGCGGCGGCAGTGAGGCCGCAAAGCTGGCCCCCACGGCGGATGCCGATGATTACACAGGTGAGCTGTTCACGCAGGTTGTGACCAACAAAACCTACGATGCCGCCGTTAAACCCACTATGGACATCAAGGCCTATCTTGCTGCCATGAGCTCAAACAGCGAGACCACCACGTTTAGCGATATCCAGAATGCCGCCATCACTTGGACCGAAACGAACTAGAACTCATCGAGCGATGCGCAGGGTCTCACGTTGGGGCCCTGCGCTCCTCATTCTTTGCTTGATGGGAGGCTTCGCGCATGGAAAATGATCTTAAGGAAACCCTGCGACGCAATGCGCCTGTTTTGCCTGTGCTGGCGTTGCTCGCCGTGGTGCTTGCCGCGCAGACGGTTGCATACATCACGCGCGAGTTTCCAACTCACAGCTTCATAGCGTTTGGCTCGGTGGACGTTAAGGCGTCTATCACGACTCTCGACGACATGGGCGCCGAGGTCCCTGCTCAAGATGGAGACAAGCTTTTCACCGGCGTTGACGGGGCGCATCGTATCGTGCGCGTCGTCAACACCGGTGATCATGCCCTGTGGGTCCGTCTTTCCCTTGACGTGACGATGACTGATAGTGCGGGCGATTGCCGATCCGTAACCGAGTATGCAACGTTTGAAGGGTCGAATTCGGCATGGGTTCAGGGGCCCGACGGTATGTGGTACTGCACCGTTGCGCTCGAGCCGGGTCAGACCTCCGAGCCTGTCTGCACGGCCATGCGCCTGGACACGGCAGCTGCCCAGGCACAGTATGGCCCTGCGAGCGGATACGGGCTCACGGCCAACGTGCAGGGCGTCCAGTATGAGAACAACCATACTTCGATCTTCGATGCAGAAGGGTGGCCGGCACTATGAGACATCGCCCGATACCCCTCCTGAACAGGCTTGTGACCTATGTACGGCGGCATATCGTGAAATGGGCGGCTATCGTCGCGTCCTTGTGCGTTGCGCTCATCATGGTGCACGGCCAGGCCGCTGCGGCGGGCAGGGTGCACGAGATCAACTCGGTGGCCGACTTCATCACCGTCATTCTTGCGTCGCGCGGAGATAACGGCAGCCAGTTCGAGGGGGAGACTGTTCGCTTGAACGTCGACCTCGACTTGTCGACCGACGATGTTGACAACATCATCTCGCAAATCGGGTCGCTCACGTTCGGCACCATCGACCGCCCCTTCAAAGGCGAGTTTGACGGTGCGGGCCACACTATCACAGGCCTTGACTACCAGCGTGATCTTTGGGTTCCCGCAGCAAACACCGGCTTGTTCGCCGCCACGGACGGCGCCTACATCCATGACATCAACTTTCGAGACGGCTACGTGGGCGCCGACTTCCGCGGCGGCTACATCGTGGGGTACGCCAAGAACTCCGCGATCGCCGACGTGAAGATCACCAATTGCACGAGCTCCGTCACACCGGCCAACAATGCGGTGTCGCTCATCACCAACGCCGGCCTGGCGGGCGGTATGATCGCCGGCCAGACCGAAGGCGGCGTCATCTACAATTGCGAGGTTTCGGGCGGAAGCGTCGTCAACAACTCCACCGCCGGTGTCTCCGGCTTGGGTGGCGAGGGCCTCTACCTGGGCGCAATCGTGGGAACTGCCAAGGGCACGACCATCGAGTACTGTCGCGTCACGCCGCTGCGCGACCCGGATACCGGCGTTTATATCCTGGATGATGCGGGTGCCTACCGCTATACGTCCGTGAAGAACTCCTACGACATCGCCGTGGGTGCCGTTTCGGGCCAAGCCGTGTACGCCGGCGGTATCGCGGGCTCCATCTACGACGGGGCCCAGGTGCTTGACTGCTTCTCGACCGCCGACTGCTACGCCTACTCGGCAACCTATGTTTCGGTGGGCGCAGGCAACGCAAGCTATGTGGGCGGAATAGCCGCCCGCGCCGACGGCGGTGCGGGGCTCGAGTGCACCATCGCCCGCTCGCACTATGCGGGCAACATCCACTCGCGCCAGTACAACGCCGTGCTTGTGATTCCCATCATTCAAAACGATGTCAACATCGCCGGTATCGTCGAGCGTGACGACGACGGCGACGTCCGTGTGTACGACAGCTATTTCAAGCCTTCTGCCAGTGCAACCACCAAGACCATAAACGCCGTGGGTGACAACGCGAGCGGCCTTACGTACGGCCCGTTGGATGACGCGCGCTACGCCAACCGAAGCTTCTGGGAGTCGAAGAACTACGACTTTGAGGGCGATGCCGTGCGCGATACCGCCTATACGACGGTGGGTGGCGCACATGTGAACAAGTGGATTATGGACTTCAACCTGGGGATTCCCGTACACGGAGCCAGTGTCAAGGCCACGTTCGACTTCCCTGGTGCCGCCACCGTCACGGTATCCCCCACGGGCGCCGCTCCCTCAGGAAGCGAACAATCCACGTCCGACCCGCACTCCTTCGCCGTGCAGGGCGTGCTTCCGTCTGACACCGAGCTGGGTCTCACCGCCGTAATAAACGACGGTTTCCGTCTGGTGGGTTGGTACCGCGAGCCGTCGGTCGAGCCCAACTATGCCGAGAATTCCCATGCATTCTTCGACCCCATCGTGTCCGACCCGGCCAAGCAGGTGGGCACCGACGCCACCTATACCGCACGCAATTCGGGCACGGGCGCCTACGACGGTTTTGCCGACAACGATCTCTTTGTGGCCTATTGCCAGGCTCGGGTGGTGTATCACGACGTGACCGGCGCTGCCATCGCGGCGTCGACCGATGACTGGTACGACCATCAGGAGCCCCTGCCCGACGTCGCCGCTCCCGCTGCCGATAAAACCACGGGCGGCGTGGACGCGTCGGCCGAATTTGTAGGCTGGACGACCATCCCCAGCTCCACCGGTGCGGGCTATGCCGCCATCACAAGCCCTGAGCTCGCCTCCATCAAGGCGCAAGGCGAGCTGTACCAGGCGGGGGACCCGGTGGAGAAGCCCATGGATCTCTATCCCGTGTACACGAGCTATGCTTCGAATATCAACTTGGTAGTCGAGGGAAACGAGCTCGACGGCGACGTGCGCGCAAATGTGCGTACCGATGTGGCCGAGGCCCAGGTTGTTGCGACCAAGGTAAACGGCAAAAACACCTACTCCATCGTCGTCTCGGGTGCGGATGAGACCTCGACCGTCGACGCGCTGCCCTACGGCTATCGGTTCAAGGGTTGGTATAAGGTCGCAGAAGACGGTGCCGAGACCAAGGTTTCGAACGAGGAGACCTATGCCATTCCGGACGCGATCGACCTGTCTGTCCCGCATACCTACATCGCGCGCTTCGAGTATCGAGTGAACTTCTGGCTGCCGGTTGAGGGGTCGGACAATTTTGCTTTCCTGGCTACGTCAACTCGCCTGGCAACTTATGCCTACACGGGCTTTTACTCTTCGGAGTGGGGGAGCTACCAGGATGACCTTGCCGATATTGCGTCTTCGGTCCCGAAACCGTCGTCGATGAAGCTGACGTTCGAGTTTTTGGGTTGGACAAACCACGCCGATCTGTCTAAGGATTCCAATGGAGAAGTTCGTATCGGTCGCTCGGCCCTGGATGATTATCCTGCGATTGCCGGAGTCCTTACTGCACCGGTCAATGCCGATGCGCTGCTGAAGGACTCGATTGCCCTTTACGATCCTCTGATCGTGAGCGATTTCCCTGGTAGTTCGTCTTCGCTGGGAATCACGACCGATGGAGCCTTGTATAACGTGGAAGGCGATATTCTCTATGGCTACAACTTCGTAGGTTTGACGCGTGTCATCACGGGGGGATCTTTGGCAAGTGATGTCTCGTATGGTCCCAGCACGAATTCTGTCGAGTGGCAAAGCCCCGTTTGGTTTAAATGGAAAGACCGCATCACTATGGGGGCCGATCATGGCCAAAACTACATTTTCAAAGCGTCAGCAAACATAAACTTCTACAACCTCTCGGGTGCGCTGATTGAGGGCGTTAGTGGCCTAAACGATACGTATGTTAACCCTGGTGGGTGGGCCGATGCGGCAACAGCGACACGTAAATACCAATCTCCTTTGTTTAATGGTGCAGGGGAAACGCTGGCTGAGGTGAGCCCCTACAACTACGTCGAGCCTATCGATATTGCCCAGAGCAAAGTTCCCGTTGGCCTGGGCACCATATCGCCCGACATCCTTCCTGCCGAGGGCGCGCTCTATTCTGATGGCACGACGACGTACTCGTTTATGGGCTGGGTATGCCCCGAGGACTTGACGGCCGACGAGATGGCCCACGCCTTCAAGGCGGAGCGTTTGGGGACGGCCGGATATGTGGCGTCGAGCGTGGCCGACGCAAGCCCGTATCTGCTGCGTGCCGACGACCGTGTGTACCATGCCATGGATATCTATCCGGTGTACGCAGCGTACAGCTTTGATACCACCACCAACATTGCGCGCGCCGGCGTGCCTGCCGGCAGCTCTGTGAACGTACCCGCAGACCCCGCGGCCGTGCTGCAGGATGCGTCCCATGATGCCAAAACGGGCGACATCACGCTTGCGGTGACGGCCAACGTCGATACACCGCTTGCAGCTGGGTCGGCCGACCTGTACCAGGTGACCTCGTGGACGGTGGAGCGGTCGGACGGGTACGTGGAGACCATCAACACGGTGGGCGGCTCGGCCGTGTCGAACACGAATAACGTGCTGGACTATACTGTCAGCCCTGCGTATGGCTATACGTTTGTGGCCAACTACGAGCCCGTGGCCGTGGTGTACCACACGAATGCGGGAGTGACCGAGGTGGTGGCGCGCAACCTGGGCGATGCGCTGGGCGAGCCTGCGCAGGCGGCCTTTGACGTGGACGCCATAGATGCGGCGCACTCGGACGCCGGTGCGACGAGGCTGCACGTGCTGGTGGGCTGGACCGAGCTGGCGCCGGGCGCTGCGGGTCGCGACTACGTCCTGTGGGGCGACTACGCGGGCGGCGTCGAGTTGACGGGGCCGAACGCGGTGGTGGAGGGCGCCATGGAACTGTGGCCGGTGTACAGGCCCGCGACCGTGAGCGTGAACTCGAACATAGACGATGAGCTGGCGGGAGGGTTGCTGGGCCAGATGGGCTTGAGTGAGCTCACCGACGTGCGCTCGCTGGTGCGCGTGGATACGCAGGGAAGCTCGACGGCGCTAATGGCGCGCGCGGCCGACGTGCCGGGGTATAGGTTTGTGGGCTGGTACGATGACTACGATGCGGCGACGGGCGCGGGCGTGCTGGTGACGACGGGCTCGGCGTACGGCCTGATGCCCGAGGAGCCGTTTGGGACGAACATGTTTACGGCCGTGTACGAGCCGGTGTTCGACGTGCGCTACCACATGCCCGACGGCGAGGTGCATACCGTGAAGGTGGCGGCGAGCGAGCAGCGTAGCTTTGTGGAGAGCGTGACCGACGAGAGCGGCACGCATGACAACATCATCGACTGGCTGCCGTACCAAATAATCGCCGACAAGCTGAATGCGAGCCCGGACACGAGCGTGCGCGAGATGTTTAGCAGCTGGAGCGCGCTGGCTGCGGACGGGACGACGCTGAGGGCGTGGGACGAGTTTTGCCGTGAGACGATTGTGGGGGACATGGACCTGTACCCCGTGACGTACCAGATGCGCGCGTTCGACGCGAAGTACGACGCTGCGGCGCCGGCCGCGTCGAACTACACGGCTAACATGGCGTGGATGGTGAGCCAGACCGACGTGAACGAGCCGGTGAAGGTGGCGTTTACGGGGCTGTACACGCAAGACGAGCTGCGCGTGAGCGTGGTCGAGGCTGCGTATGGGCCGGGATCGGTGGGCGCCGGTGCGGCCGAGGGTCCGACGTTTACCCCGATTGTGGGTGTGGGCGTGGGACTGTACGACCACGCGGGCGTGGGTGGCTCGGCCCAGAAGCTGGGTCATAAGGCGACCGACGCGCAGGGATTTGCGATATTTGCGCTGGACGGCGCGGGCACGTTGACACTGACGAAGACTGCGCCTGCCGAGGCGGCCGGGTCGACGTGCACGTTTGAGATCGTGGCGTGCTCGGACGCGGCCGGAAACGAGGTTGCGGGTGCCGAGCGTCGTGTGGTGACCATGACGTTGGGCGCGCCGGCGGCCGGCGAGACGCTCTCGAGCGCGACCATGTCCGTGCGTATGCCGTTTGGATACTACAAGGTGATCGAGACCGGCTGGGCGTGGCGGTATTTGCCGAGCTATCGCGTGTTGGACGGTGCCACGGGGACGTGGGCCGAGGGCAACTGCGCGCTGGTGTTCACGACCGGCGAGGTGCGCGTGGACAACGCCGTGGAAAACGATGCGTGGGCGGACGGCGAGGCGCGCGTGGAGAACGTGTTTGGCGCAGGCGCGGTGCGGGGTGGTGCATGATGCTCAGGATGAGGCGTGTGAGGGCGCTGCCGGTGGCGGTGCTTGCGTTTTGTGTCGCCCTGGGCACGGCGGCTTGGTTTAGCGCGACGGGCTCGCGGACGAATGCGTTTGCGCGTGGTGAGGTGGCGCCTGTGGTGAACGAGGAGTTTGACGCGCCGTACACGGTGAAGCGCAACGTGAGTGTATCGGCCAACGCGGAGAGCGTGGACGTGTACGTGCGTGCTACGGCGAACGCGGTGTGGACGGCGGCCGACGGCGCCGTGCTGTGGGACGAGCCCGAAGCGGGCGTGGACTACGTGGTAGACGTGGGTGACGAGGTATATGGCATGGATACGTTTGCGGCGCACGCGGCCGCGGGCTGCTGGGTGAAGGGAGACGACGGGTTTTACTACTACACGGTGCCGCTCGCTGCGGGCGCCGCCACGCAGAACCTGCTTGACGAGGTGAGCGTGGTTGAGCCTAGTCGCTATGCGGATGGCCGTGCGTTGACGGTGGACGTGGCGGCGCAGGCCGTGCAGGCCGGATCGCACCCTGTGGAGGCGTTTGACGACGCATGGGGCGTGGCCGCGGGACTGCGTGTGGGTGCTGCTGGCGTGCTGGAGGCGAGGTAGATGGTGCGCGCAGGTAAGAGGCGCGTGATGCGCGCGTGCGCCGCAGCGCTGGCGCTGGCGGTGGCGTGCGCGCTGGCGTGGGTGCCGGCCGCGGCTGCCGCGGCCGCGCCCGCGGTGGTGTACGACGGCGCCGCGCACGAGTGGCGCGGGCGCGGTTTGGGGGAGACGGGCGATGTGCTGGCGGGTTGCGCCGAGTTGGGCGACCTGATGCCGGGAGATGCGGTGTCGACGAGCTTTACCGTGGAGGCGCAGAACCTGGGCGTAGGGACGACGTTGTATCTGAAGAGCGCCTACGACGAGGCCGATGTGCGTGCGCTGGGGCAGGTGCGCGTGAGCGTGGCCGCCGACGGCACCGTGGTGGCCGAGGGGACCTTGGCCGAGCACGGGGAGCTGGCGGACGGCGTGCGATTGGCGAGCCATGCGGCTGGCGCCGGCGGCTCGACGGACGTGACCGTGCAGGTGGAAATTCCGGTAAGTGCGGGCAACGAGCTTATGCGCAGTGTGCATGAGATCGAGTGGGTGTTCGTAGCCGCCGAGGACGGCGGGGCTCGTGTTGAGCAGCCGTCGGACGGTCTGCTGCCCACGACGGGTGATGCGGCCGCGTGGGCGCCGGTCGCGGCGGCGGCAGCGGGCGTGGCGGTGCTGGCTTTTGCGGCCCTGAGCCGTGGTCGTGGCGAGTCGAGGGGTTGATTGGCCGCGGCGGGAGGGCTATCTTGCAAGTGGATAACCCTTAGCGTTTAGCGTGTACATTAATAAGAATAAAAGTGCCTTTTTATGTAGAAAGAAAGCCAAACTTTTGATAACGATGGCACCCTGCCAGGGTATGGTACTTTTCTGACAAAATAATGTATGCAAGTTCGAGGGCGTCGAAATTGCAATGATACTCGCGGCGAATCGAGAGACTCTGAACCTGATTACTCCGAATGACGCCGCCGCCCTTGTATCGTTCGAAAAGCTGGGGCGTGAAGTAGTCGGCCTCGACGCCGTGATCGACATCCCCCTGGTTATCGTTGAGCTCACGCCGAAGACCAATACCTCACAGATGCTTGACCAAGAGCTTCAAAAGGCCCGCCCACGAGACAAAACGGTTCCAACGCGGTGACATGATGGTTTTGCCCAAGACCATAGTCTCGTCTACGGCTTCCGAACCCATTGGGTCACCAAGGTATAGGCCCGTGAGGTTCATATGCCATACCACGGTACCCGCTGTTCAACTGATGGCCAGACTTGGAAGCCCATATGAGGATGGCTCACCTGTCAGCATTATAGGTAGCTGGAATCGTCTAGGTCGTATGATGGAACACCGCATCGACATTACAAGAACGGCGAAACATATCGCCAAGTAATCGTTGCTGGAAATTGCATTAATTTTGCGCCCGACCACGTAGATAAGGGTCGTACTCGTCATCGAGGTTGCAGACGCAGCAGCACTCCCGCCCGGCTTCGAGGTCATCCCGGTCGAGCCCCCATTCCTCCTCACCTGAGAGACGCAGAAGAGCGTTAGCGACCGCTCGATGTCGGTTCGCTCGAGGGCCACATGGTAGGCGAGCGCCCCGCTCGCGCTCCATCGATTCCGTGGCTACGGCGAGGGTGTCGTAAATCGGGCTCATATGTATCCCTCGGGTTTATCGGTGCGGGCGTGCTTAAATTTGTTAAAATTCCTATGCGTCGAAAGACGCAAAGGAATTTGAGGTTCGTAAGAACCTCAATACTTCCTGTCTAGCGCACCCATGAACTGTTTGGGGCCCGCAAGGGAATGCAGGTAGGTCGTTCGCGGCCGGGGTGCGCACCGCATGTTAAGGCGTCGGGCAATCGCGGGTCCGACGCTTTTTTCAGGTGCATCGGCAGACATACGATCCTCCGTACCGAGTGCGGGCTGGCGACGCGCCGGCCCAATGGACGTCACGAAGTTACGCGGCGCGACCAAAAGGCTCGCGCGTCTTGCCGCAGCGGTAACATCGAAGCATTTGCACAGCTAGCAAATTCGAGCAGTTGCATGAGCTGTGGGCTGTCTTGCAGGGGGGGGCGTCTGCAGGCAATTGTCCCATTGCTTCTCCAATCGGGTCTTAGTCTTCCGGCAACTCGTCGATATCCTCCGGCACCTCGATGCCCTTGACCGGGCACATGCAGCGAAGGGCCTCGCGGCGGTTCTTCGCTCGGGGGGCGAGCTGCGCCGAATGGTAATCGCCCGTGAACGTCCAGATGATGCCCGAGGTCGTCTTATTGGCGGTGAGGCGGTACTTCCTCGCGAGCCTTTCGGCTTCACTCGTGCATTCCGAATCGCCCTCGTGCGCGTCGTCGTGGCTGCCTTCGGCGGTGTCTCCGCTGGCCGTTCGGATCTTCTTCAGGTAGAACCTGAAGCCGTTCGCGCGGCGGAACCAGTTGAGCGGGAACATCGCGTAGCGCTTGAAGGCATCGGAGTCGCCATCGGAGTTCTTCGTCATGAGCTCATCGAGGTAGAGGTCCCACGCGTCGTATATCTCATCGGCCTTGGCGCCCGCTTTCATCGCATCGCTGATCTCAGCCATGGTCTTCTCGAGAAAGATGCAGTTGCAGTGCTTGGTAGGTGAGTCGGCGATGAAGCGTGCCACATGGCGGACCTCGGCGCTCCAGCCGTCTTCGCTCCCTCCACAAGGTTCGTCTCCCTCGTTGGAGTTATCAGAAGAATAATAAGAATAATAAAAATTACTATTTATATATACATCCGTTCCCGATGAAGCCATATTGTCATCCTGCGGTTTTGCTGCGTTTCCGCAGTTAGATTGCGGTTCTGCAATTTCCTCCGACTCGACGTTTGCGCAGGCCGCTTAGATGCGACAATTTGGCGTATCGTTGTGACAAAATGACGCATCTGCGCGACCTGCGTGTTGTTGAAAACTAGAGTTTTCAACAGCTGAGATGTGACAAGTTGTCGCATCTGCCTGACCTGCGGGCTGCTGGAGATCGAAATCGAGGTTTTGTCCTCAGCGAGATGCTGAGACGGCATTCGACGGGAGTTAGATACTATGGCCGAGAAGAAGCAGGCCGGCACCCCGAAAAAAGCGGATAGCGGGCAAGGACCGCCCCTATTCGAAATTGGAATCGATTATCAGGGGTGCCGGCTACACGAACACCCAGGTGGCCCATCTCGCCGGCATTCCGATCAGCACATTGCAGACGATCATTCGCCTCGAAGCCGATCTGGGAACCGTGCGCGTCTCGAATCTGCTTTCACTTTGCCGGGTGCTGAATACAACCATAGAGTGGCTCTTCGATGCCGATATGCCGGTTGGCGATGACACCGATGCCCCAGTTGGGCAGAGGCTGGAGCTGATCACGCTGTTCAACTGCCTGAACACCGAGACTCACGGCGACTTGGTTGGCATGATGAAAAGCCTGGCGAAAGAGCCGAGCCGCCTGGTGGTCTGGCCGCGCAAGCGCGACTGATCGGATTTGCGGGCAGCCGTGTAGTTGGGTAGGGGGCTACATGGCTACACGGCTATACGGCTACATAGCTACAGAGCTATGCTGCTACAGAGCTACACTTCTACACGCATAGCCACCTACTCTTCCTGACGGTAGGGGAGGACGGCACGGCATTGAATTGCCCACGCTGCCGATTGAGCTCGTTGAGTTCTTTTGCAAGTGCCGTCTTGTCTTCGGCGAGCGCGTCGATGCCCGCGTCCACGTTCGGTTGCCGCCCCTATTCGAAATTGATTGACCGAAAAACTGGACTTCCTCTTCATATGCCGCCGTGGCTTCCAGCACATTTCCGCAATCTCGGAAACATCAAGTCCGCGGCGGAACATATAAGACCGATTGATGTGGCAAAAAAGAAGGAGGGGCATTACGCCCCTCCTTCTGGACAGCCTGTATCCCGGTTCCCTGCCTGCCAGTTCGCCCTCCCCGAAACCCTCGGGGCGCTGTGGGGTCAAACCCCTCCGCATGGAAAATTCTATCGCGGCCATGCCCGCCATGCGTGTCACGCACACCACGCCAAACGTCAGGTTTACCAGCCGGGGCTGAGCCCTCTTTCGAGAGCAAACGTATTTTAGCATCTACAAACTCGAAATACCCTGCCGCATTTGAGGACTACCAGGAAACGGTCTACATTGCCACGAACCTATCGAACTATGCGCGTGCACGGCTATCGAGCTACACGCCTACACGCATAGCCACCTACTCTTCTTGACGGTAGGGGAGATTTCATCTACGGCGGCTCACCTGCCCCTGCGCTATAATAGAACATGCGTTCGTTAGCCATTCGGAAGGAGTGTCGTCGTGGGGGAGTGCGAGAAATCGATCCGCTTGGTGACCGCCCTCGTGGAGTGCCGTCCAGATGGCGAATACGTCCCCTGGGGGATTAAATGGTATGACGGCACGATATACCCATTCGCCCGCATCGAGTGGTACAGCCCTCGCTCATGGGCTCTCGGTCCAAAACGCCAGTCAGAATCATGGCGCGTGGTTCTAGAGAACGGTACCTGCCGGGACGTCTGCCATTACGGGAACAGCTGGTATGTCGTCCATGACCCGGACAATGACACTCCCGCAGCAAGCGCCCCGCAGGGACCGTGCAAGTAGCGATACTGCCGACTCGCATGTTTACCGAGGTGCACGCCTACAGAGCTACACACCTACACCCGAAACTTCCCGCCAAGCTCCCCGCAGGACAAAAGGGGTGCCTTTAATGGCACCCCGCAGTAAAGCAGCTCGTTATTATTCTTATTCTTATTCTTCTTTTTATCCCTACACCGCTACCGCGCTACACGCCTACCGAGCTTCTAGCCTACACGCCCAGTAAACCGGCAGGGAGCCCATGAAAGGCTCCCTGCCGAGCCAAGCGTCTTGTTATTATTCAAGATTGCTTTTGCAACGGCGCCGAAATAGCTTCAACCATCTCATCGCGGCGACTTCTCTCACGCCATCGGCCGAATCGTTTCCCGCGATTCCTTCCATAGACCGACAGGATAGCTATCCTTGATCCCAGGGAGACACTTCCGAGGAAGAGGTTAAGTCAAATGGACCCGAACGAGAAGACCGACCAGTCCGCAATTGTCATCTGAGTTACCGCCTGCCAGGGCGCGTCCTTCGAGACCTACCGCGCCGACCCGGACGCGGGTGCCGAAATCCGCCTGCCGCTGACACCAGCCGAACTCGAAGATAAGCTCGCACGCGAAGCCGCCCGCGAAGGGGTTAAACCGAAGTTCCTGCGCCTCTGTGCATGGAAATACCTCGGCCGCTTCGCGCCCCTCGAGTGCCTCCCCCTCGATGAGTTCGGCACCGCTGGGGACGCGAACCTGCTCGCCGCGGCGGTCACGTGTGACCCAGACATCGATTGCAGCGTCCTCTTCCAGTACTGCGACCTCCGCGAGATCTACGGTCCGCTCGAATACCTCAACGTCGCTCTCCAGTACGATGATCTACCGTATCGCAAGTGGTCGTCCCCGCTCGACTTCAACGAGATCGGCATTGACGGCCTGACCCCGCATGAGGCGTGTGCCCTCCAGCTCGGCTGGGAACTGGCGGGCGGGAACACCACACGCGACCGCGACGATATGTCCGTCGAGGAACTCATAGAGCTTGGCGAGAGCGAGACGGAAGATCGGGAATTGGTTGTCTGGCGATGGGGCTTCATGGCCCCCTACGAGGGCGAAATAGACACCGCAAAGTATTCCAAAGACCAAATCCTCACGATATTGTTCCCATAACATCTAGATTGCCAGCCAATTAAGGCCGGCACCGCGAAGGCCGCGCGCCTGAAGACGAACGCTGACCTGATGGCTTCGCTCTTTAAGCACTGAAAAAAAGCACGGTCATCAATATACAAGGGCCATGTACCGTTGATGGTAATAATCAGTGGTACATGGCCCTAATTGCCGTTTACGGACAATAGAAGCAATGCTGTCTGACTCGATTTGAATGATGCTGGGGTCATCTTCATTCATCGATGAGGTTCCGTCCGCGTATTCCTCGGCAGAAAGTGGGCTGGAGCGCGTTGCGTGGTGCCTGGTGCCTAGATGCCATGGAATGGGGTATGTAGGCGTTGTGTAGGCAAAACTAAGCGTGAAATTGATTAAAAAAAGATTTCACCTCTTTTTCACTCCTCAGGGAATGAGAAAAAGGACGAATCAAAGAAAAAGCTCAGAAGCAATTATGCTTCTGAGCTGCACAAATGCAATGGAGCCAGCGACCGGGCTCGAACCGGTGACCCCCGCTTTACGAGAGCGGTGCTCTACCAACTGAGCTACGCTGGCGGCCATGTGGTGACGCAACTGAAGCGTCAACGGCTGTCTATGATACGGGACATCGCACATCCGCGCAAGTGCTCTTACGGCTTTTCTCACTTTAAATGCACTAATATTGGAGACGTGGTGTCTACGGCGTTCATTTGGCGCTTGACTTGCTGTTGAGTTGGTGACTGACGTCCCGCTCGTATGGGTCTCAAACAGAATGGGGCAGCCATGGCTCAACCCAAGATTCTTCTTACGCGTATCGATGACCGTTTCATTTACGGGCAAGACGTTGAGCTGTGGAACGAAGCCGTGGGTTCCAACCTTGTCCTAATCGTCAACGATGAGATCGCGGCGGATTCGCGCCAATGGGCACCAATGAGGGTGGCGGTGCCAGAAGGCGTTTGGACGCGGTTTTTCTCGGTGCAAAGGACCATCGACATCATTTATACCGCAACGCCGCGCCAATGGATTCTCATCATGGTGGCGTCGCCCACGGATGCACTCGCGCTGGTTAAGGGCGGTGTGCCAATAACCAAGATCAGCATCGGCCATATGCGGGCGAGGGAGGGCAAGCGCTCTGTAACGCCTGCCGTTGCCGTAGGCGATGCAGATACCGCCGCCTTTAAAGAGCTGCAAGAGCTCGGCATAGAGCTAGAAATCCGTTATCTCCCCGGCTCCGACCCCGATCCCATCGAGAACCTGCTCACGTGATCTCCTGGGGACGGAGGAAAAAGGATCATTTTGCCCTTGCGAGGGACGCGTGCGATACCGCCTGTCAAAAACTATGTCCATTTACTACGTTTGATCGGCTATCGCCGAGCATGTCGAATTTGAGAAAAACAAAACCGCAGGTATACTGCTCACAAATGTAACAAAAACCGGTGCATGGTCGAGCAACCCGGGCTAAACGTAGTAAATGGGCATAGTTTTGATATGTCACTCATACGGTCACAGCGAAAATGAGCCCAAAAGATGAAAAAGCGCCCGCTGGCGGTGGTGCCGGCGGGCGCTGCTGTGCGATATGTCGCGTTGCGGGCTTAGTGACTCATAAAGTGGTATTCGATCACATTGCTGTAGGGATGGCCCGGGCCCACAATGCCCTGCGGGAACAGAGGCTGGTGCGGCGTGTCGGGGTACATCTCGGCCTCGAGGGCAAAGCCGGCGCCCCAGCCATAGTTGGCATCGTCCTTGGCGTGCTCGTCGCCCAGCCAGTTGCCGGTGTAGAGCTGCACGCCCGGGGCAGTGGTGTAGTAGTCCATCTCACGACCGGTCCACATCTCCTCGACGTGCATCGCGCGGCGCAGGTTGCGGCCGTACTGATAGCCATCGATGCACAGGCAGTGATCGTAGCCACGGGCCTGCTTGATCTGCGGGTCGTCGGCCTCCATGCCGGGTGCGACGGGGCGAAGCTCGCGAAAGTCAAACGGTGTTCCCTCGACCGGAGCAATCTCGCCGGTGGGGATGTTCTGCTCGTTAATGGGCAGGTAGTGGGCGGCGTTGGCGACAAAGAAATGTTCGCAGTCCATGCCGGCGTTATGGCCTGCAAGGTTAAAGTACGTGTGGTTGGTCATGGACACGTAGGTGGCGCGGTCGCTCTCGCAGCCATAATCGATGCGGAAGACGCCGGTGCGCGTAACGGTAAACACGGCCGTAAAGGTTCGGTTGCCGGGCAGGCCCAGCTCGCCATCCTTAAGCGAGGTGGTCATGCGCACGGCGTTATGGACCTCGTCGAGCTCAACATCCCACACACGTTTGTGCAGGCCGTGCTCAAGGTCGCTGTGCAGGTTGTTGGCGCCCTCGTTGGCGGGCATATGCCAGTCCGTGCCGTCGATGGCGATCGTGGCGCCAGCGGTGCGGTTTGCCACAGGGCCGATGGTCGCGCCAAAGCAGGCGGGGTTGTCAAAGTAATCCTCGAGCTTATCGAAGCCCAGCACCACATCGCGCACGTTGCCGGGAATGTCGGGCACATCGATACCAAGCACCGTGGCGCCATAGTCCATAATGCGAACGCAGATCTCGGGCCCGTCGAGGGTGTAACGATGAACGGGGGTACCGCACGGCGCGGTGCCGAAAAGCTCGGAAGTGATCATTTGGTTCCTAACATCGAGGTATTCCGACAAACTGTAGCGCGAACAGGCGAGATTATCACTACACCCCACTAAAGCTGGGGGTATTTTTCTCAAAAAAGTGATGATTGGAGCTGTGCGGGCGTTCATTTTTGACGCGTACGAGTCTGATACAATTTGTTCGTTACTGTTTGAATGATATGCGCGCAAAGAACGGCGAGGATTCATCGTGATTAAGGCAGAGCGACAGGATAAGGTTCGTCAGCTGCTCGAGGAGCAGGGCACGGTCTCGGTCAAAGAGATTTCGGATGCGTTGGGCGTTTCGGACATGACGATTCGCCGCGACCTCGAAGAACTTGCGAGCCTAGGCGAGATTGAGCGCGTGCACGGCGGAGCCCGCAGTGCACAGGGCCGTCCGCACGCTATGTTGCGCCATGAGTATTCGCACAGCGAAAAGCGCACTAAGCATGCCGAGGAAAAGCTGCAGATTGCGCGCCGTGCTGTGGAGCTTATCGAGGAGGGCTCGACCATCTTTTTGGGCACGGGCACCACGGTTGAGCAGATGGCCTCGATGCTGCCGACGTTTCGCCTGCGCATTGTGACCAATTCGCTTTCGGTGTTTAACCTGCTCGAGGCGCGCGAAGACTGCGAGCTGTGCCTCGTGGGCGGTATGTACCGTCGCCGCACCGCCGCTTTTGTGGGCCCCATGGCCGAGGATACCCTGCGCGCGCTGGGCATCGATGCGGCGTTTATCGGCGCCAACGGCATCTTGGACGGTGACGTGTCTACGTCCAACATGGACGAGGGCCGTATCCAGCAGCTCGCCTTTAGCAAGGCCGACTCGCGCTACCTGATCGCCGACTCCAGCAAGATTGGCAAGCGCGACTTCTACACCTTCTGCCGCCTGGACAGCTTGGACGCCGTGGTGTGCGAGCCGGATATTGCCGACGAGGACCGCGCCGCCATCGAGGAGCACACGCAGGTCATTTGCTAGCGAGTGCCGCCGTGCTAGATCAGGCGGGCGTAGTCCTGTGACTGGTGAAAGACGTGGGCGATATAGATCGCATCGTGCTCAAACTTGTATAGACACACGTAGTTGTTGACGGGAAACGATCGGTAATTACGTGCCGCCAGCTCTTGCATGTGCGAGAGGGGACGTAAAAGCGGCTGCTCGCGAAGCAGGTCAAGCTGATATTCAAACTCAGCGACAAAATTGCCCGCTGCGCGCGGATTCTTGAGGATTTGGGCAAGGTATCCGACGATACTCTCGTACTCATATCGCGCGCTTTTGAGTATTACGACGTTATAGGTCATATTTGTCTCGTATCGCGGTCGCGAAGGAGTCGTAGTCGCTATAGTCGCCTTGCGATATCTCGTCTTCTGCCAGCATCATACGAGACAGAAGCTTGGCTTTGGCGATTTCGTCTTGCATGAGGCGATACTGGTCGCTGCTGATGCAGTGCATGGCCTCGTAGCCGTTCTTGGTTACGGTGACGTCGCGCTCGGACTCAACAAGCGCGGTGAATGTGGCAGTGTCCTTCATGTCTCGGACGGGCACACAGATGGGCATAAGTATCTCCTTCGCATTGGGACATAATTGTACCACGCCGTATCGAATAGTCGGCATCGTTGAATTGTCTTGATCTGTAACAGATAGACGCCCAAAACCGGGTTTAGTGTTACAGATCGAGACGGCTCGGCATAGCATCCGTTATGCGTAAAGCTCGGTATTACTGTATGTCTCAACCATTGCAATGGTCGGTATTTTTGTAGCTATAAGCTCATTTAAAGCTCGGTATTTTTGTATTATTAGATATATCTGAAGGTCGGTATTTTTGTAAATTAGCACGTAAATTATGCTGAGGTGAGATTATGTTTAAACGGAAGGCATATGATCGTCTGCAGGAGTGGAAAGAACGCTCGCAAGGGCGCACTGCGGTGCTTATTGAGGGTGCAAGACGCGTTGGCAAGACGACGCTCGTCAAGTGCTTCGCGCAGAATGAATACAAGGATTATCTGTACATTGACTTTTCGGCTGCTAGCAAAGCCACGCTCGATATATTTCTGAACCATCGTGAAGATGTCGATCTTTTTTTACGCATGCTTCAGCTGCAGTATGGTAAGGCCCTCGAACCGAGAGAGTCGCTGGTCATTTTTGATGAAGTGCAGCGGTTTCCCATCGCGCGCGAATACATAAAGCATCTTGTAGAAGACGGCAGATTTGATTACATCGAGACAGGCTCTCTTGTCTCCATCAAAAAGAATGTCGATAGCATTGTCATACCGTCAGAGGAAGAAAGAATCCCTCTCGAGCCCCTCGATTTTGAGGAGTATCTTTGGGCGACCGGAAAAGATCTTTATGCAGAAGAGATCCGTAAAGCGCGCGAATCTCGGACCGCGCTTCCGGACGGCGTTCATGCGACGTGCATGAGATTATTTGATGAGTATATGCTTGTCGGTGGTATGCCTCAGTCGGTCGACTCCTTTGTGGCAGAGAATGATTTTAGAGGATGCGACAGGGTTAAACGGCAGATTATCGCACTGTACAGGGAGGACATTGCCAAGTTTGGAGGTTCGGACGCTAGACGTGCGCGGGCGGTTTATGACGATATTCCGGGTCAATTATCTGCGGCTAATAAACGGTTCAAATTTGACAGTTTGGAGAAGGGGTCCCGTTTTGAGACATATGAGTCGGCGTTAATCTGGCTTGAGGATGCGCGACTGATTAACCGTTGCTATTTATGCAGTGATCCGAGCGTGGGTTACCGCCTGCACGAGGACGCGTCTTCGCTTAAATGCTATATGGCGGACACGGGATTGCTCGTGAGCTTGGCGTTTGATGATGGTCCGGACCTTATGGATGTTCATAGAGACATTCAATTTGGAAGAATTTCAATTAATAAAGGAATGCTAATCGAGAACATCGTGGCGCAGCAGCTTAAGAGTCTGGGGCATTCGCTTTTTTATTACAGCTGGCAGGAGCCTTCCAAAACAGAGGGGAGTCGGCCCAGAACGCGTGAAATTGATTTTCTTGTTTCGCGCGGCTTTGAAGACGCGGCTGGAAAACCGCGGGTCACTCCTGTTGAAGTTAAATCTTCCAAATCGTATTCAACAATCTCGCTCGACGATTTCGGCAGACGATTCGAACGACGAGTCGGAGAAGAGATAGTTCTTCACCCAAAACAGCTCAGGGCTGAAGGGCATAGGATATATCTACCTCTGTATATGACGATCTTTATCTGATCGACGGCGTGCGGTCCTGTGGCTCATTGAACCGCAGGACCGTGTATCGTTGGGGGTTTATTGTGATAATGCGCGCAAGCTAAGCCGGGGATCGAGTTTTCGGGATATGTCGGTGAAGTTCCGTCACCGCGGACTGGGTGTCCGTGCGCCCGACGAGGTCGTTGCGTGCCTAGAAGCCCCGAGCTCCAGAAGCCGTACGCTTGTTTCGGGCGTGCTGGTCGAATGCTCCAGCGTGAAAGACCTACGGGTGTAGCTTGCTCGGCCTGTTTGTCTCGATCTGTAACAGTTAGGACTGAAAAACTCGGCTACGTGTTACAGGTTGAGATTTTTAGGCTAGGTCTAATCTATTCATCTCGATCCGTAACAGGTAGGGGAGAAATAACCCGCCAGATGTTACAGATTTAGATTGAGAGGGTTGGCTCGTGCGTTCATCTTGATCTGTAACAACTAGGACCCAAAAACTTAGCTAGATGTTACAGATTGAGACTGAGAGGATTGCCCTGTGTGTTCATCTCGATCTGTAACAGTTGGGGCCGAAACCGCGGGTCAGATGTTACAGATCGAGACAAACGGCTCCCGGTCCGCCCAAACACAAAGGCCGGGGGCGGCGCGCCGTGTGACGTGCCGCCCCCGGCTGAGAAATGGGGACAAGTTATGTGAGCAGGGCAATTACGCCAACTGCAAGCCACTAGTCCAGACGACGGGTCTGCGCCACGTGCTTGTACCAGTAGGCGCTTGCCTTGGGCGTGCGCTTCTGGGTTTCAAAGTCTACGTAGAAGAAGCCGTAGCGCTTGTTGTAGCCGTTGGTCCAGGAGAACTGGTCCTGCAGGCTCCACAGGAAGTAGCCGCCCACGTTGACGCCCACCTCCATGGCCTTAAGCAGCCAGCGCAGGTGCTGCTCGATGTAGTCGATGCGCGGCTGGTCGTCCACAAAGCCGTCCTTGTAGGGGTCCTTGTAGCCCATACCGTTTTCGGTAATGAAAATCTGCTTGTAGTTGGGGTAGCGCTGTTTAATGTAGACGAGCAGATCGAACAGACCCTCGGGATAGATGATCCAGTCCCAGTCGGTGGTGGGGATGCCGGGCTTGTTCACATGCTCGCCAATGCCCTTGACGCGCCAGCGGCCGGTACCCTTCTCGCCCGTGCCGTTGTGGTGCAGGTCGTTCTCGCCGTCGTAGGCCTTGAGGAAACGGCACTGGTAGTTGTTGACACCCAGGTAGTCGTTGTAGAGCGCGGCCTCGCGCATAATCTCGAGGTCCTTGTCCAGGATCTCGATGGTGCCGCCCGAGACGGCAGCCAGGCGGTTGGCGCACTCGAGGGTGTCGGGGGCATAGTCGCCGCGGAAGGTGGCGTCAAGCAGGAACTGGTTTTGCAGCACGTGCTCGTTGTTGGCGGCCTTGATGTCGGCGGGGTCGTTCTCGTTGAGCGGGTACTTGAACTCCAACGACTGAATGACGCCGATCTTGCCCTTAAAGCCGCCGTTGTGGAAGGCCAGCACAGCCTTGGCGTGGGCAAGCATCATGTTGTGCTCGCACTGGAAGGCCTCGGCCAGATGAGCTTTGACGCCGCCGGGGAAGGTGCCCTCGATGTAGGTGTTGGAGGCGTCAGCCCAGATCTCGTTAAAGGTGAACCAATAGGTCACCTGGTCAGCGTATTCCTTAAAGCAGAAGGTGGCAAAGTCCACAAAGGCGTCGATGGTCTCGCGATTGAGGAAGTCGCCCTTCTCAAAGAGGGGCAGCGGCGTGTCAAAGTGATGCAGCGTGACAAACGGCTCAACGTGGTGCTTGTGGCACTCGGCAAAGAGATCGTGGTAGAACTGCACGCCCTCGGCGTTGATCTCGCCGGTGCCGTTGGGGAAGATGCGGCTCCAGGCAATGGAGAGGCGGATGCCGTTGATGCCGAACTCCTCGCACAGCTCCAGATCGACGGGGTACTGGTTGTAGAAGTCGGAGGCGGGGTCGGGGGAGAAACGGCCCTGGGCCTCCAGGAAGTCGTCCCAGGCGACCTTGCCCTTTCCGTGGGTGCGGGTCTCGCCTTCTACCTGGTAGGCAGCGGTGGCGCCGCCAAAGACAAAGTCCTCGGGAAACTGCGCGGGCGGGTTGGTGACGCTGGCAGGGTTAACGGACATGATGATCCAATCGTTTAAATCGAAGGGCCAGCCGGTCTTGGATAGTCGGCTGGCCCTAAGCGTTACTTACTTCGACAGCTGCTCGCTCACAAAGGCGAGAGACTTGTCGCCGTTCTGGGAGAGCTCGATGTATTGCTTACCGCGGCAGGCGACGCACTTGTTGCCCACGCGCTCGCAGTCCTTCTGCAGGTCGGCCAGGTAGCTGGCGGCCTGCGGGGCCAGGACGACCAGGTCAAAGTCGGGAAGCATGTCCACGTGGTTGCCATAGGCATCGGCGGCGGTCTCAAGATCGATGCCGCGCTCCTTGGCGGCCTTGGCCAGTGCGTTGGCGAGCAGGCCCGAAGTGCCGCCGCCCTGGCAGAGCACGAGTACGCGCTTGCCGTTGAGGTCGCTGGCGGCCGTAGCTTCGGTGGCGGCAGCAGCGGGGGCAGCGTCGGTCTTTACGACCTCGGCAGCGGCGCCGGCGGCAACACTCTTGGCGTCGGCCTTACCCTGGAAGGCGTCGTTGAGCTTGGCGGCCTTCTCGGCGTTCTTGGCGGCGAGCTCCTCCTGGGAGATCTCGGCCTCCTCGGCGCACTTCTGGGCGTCATAGGCACGGAAGAACGGGTAGTACAGGGCAAAGTCGATGACTAGGATGATGGCGAGCATCACAAAGGCGAGCGGCTGGAAGCCCAGGCCCATGATGGTGCCGATGGGGCCGGGGACGGTCCAGGGCAGGGTGTACATAAAGCCGTTCATGCCCAAGAAGTCGATAAAGACCTTGAGGATCCAGATGTTGGCGATCGGGGCAAAGACAAACGGGACAAAGAAGACGGGGTTGAGCACGATAGGCGCGGCGAACAGCAGCGGCTCGTTGACGGCAAAGCACACGGGGACGATGGCTGCTTTGCCGACGGCGCGCATCTCCTGGGACTTGGCCAGGAAGCAGAACATAAAGACCAGGACGAGCGTGGCGCCGGTGCCGCCCATGCAGACGACGAAGTACTGGGCTCCCTGCGTCAGGACGGCGGTGGCGTGCTCGCCGGCCTGGAATGCAGCCAGGTTGTCGGTCATGTTGGCAACGAGAGCGGCGGCGATGGCGGGCTCGACGATCGAGGGGCCGTGGACGCCGACGAACCAGAAGAGGCTCATAGCGCCGTAGATCACAGCGAGGCCGATATAGCCGTCGGCGGCGGTGAACAGGGGCTGGAACACCTGGATGACGCCCTGGGCAAAGCAGAAGCCAAAGGCAGCGCGGAAGACGATGTCAAAGACCCAAAAGACGGTGATGCAGACGGAGAAGGGGATGATGTCCTTAAAGGTCTGCGAGATGTTGGGCGGAACCTGCTCGGGCATCTTGACGGTGATGTTGCGCTTAATGAAGAACTTGTAGATGATGCCGGTCACAAACGCAGCGATAAAGGCGGTCAACAGGCCTTTGGAACCAAGGTAGGTGGTGTTGAAGCCGCTGGCAGCATCCGTGGCGATCGTGTCGCTCGAAAGGAGCAAGAAGCCGATGATGGCTGCGCACATGCACGAGATGAAGTTGATCTGGTTGTTCTTGGGTAGATCGCGGTTCTGGGCGTCGGCGAAGTGCTTGGCCGTGGTGGCGGCGCAGGCGATGGCCAGAATGCCCATGGAGTAGTTGTAGCACTTCCACAGGGCGTTGTTGATGTCATCGGGCCAGTAGAAACCCCAGATGTTGGGGACCGAGGCTACCAGGCAGAAGATGGACGAGAAGATGATGATGGGGATGACGGAGATAAAGCCGTCGCGGATCGCCTTGAGGTACTTGTTGCGGGCGATCGCGTTGAAAAAGGGCTGGCCCTTTTCGATGATGGCGATGAGTTGCTCCATGCAATGCTCCTAAGAGTCGGTGGGTTAGCAACGATGGTAGCTTTTGACGTTCGGTTGCCAAAATGTTGACGTTGCCATTTTGCGGCACAAAAAAAGACGCGAACCGGTGGCCCTTGTGCCTGTGGACCGTCGATTCCTTGCGCGTAAACGTTTGAGCCGCCCGGTGGCTCTGTGTTTGCACAATGGCAACGTTAACATTTGGGCGACAAAAGCCGCTCGGGGAAGCAGAATTGTCGGTGAACGGTAGGTTTTGGGTGGTAAGCGTATCGTTGGGGAGGCGTTGGATATACTTAAAGGTGTTCAAAATGACTGCGCAGGATGTCTTCAATGGCATCGTTGACATAGAAAGATCGACCTATGGCCGCTGTTAAAAAATCGGTTTCCGTTAAGGACGTGGCGCGTCTCGCGGGCGTCTCGGAGCAGACAGTCTCGCGTACGGTGCACGATTCGCCCAGCGTGCGCCCCGAGACCAAGGAGCGCGTGCGCGCCGCCATGCGCGAGCTGGGGTATCGCCCCAATTTTGCCGGTCGATCGCTGCGCCGCGGCAAGTTTAAGACCGTCGGCGTCGCCATGTTCAACATTACCGGCACCGGCAACCTCGACCGTATGGAGGGCTTTGCCGCCGCGGCCGACAAACATGGCTATGCCATCACCCTCACTAAAGTAGACGGGCATCCGTATACCCTCGAGAGCGCATCGTCGCGCATGAGCGCGCTGCCGGTGGATGGCATGGTTGTGATCATGAATCGCATGCCGGCGGACTTTGGCACCTTCGAGCCGCTGCCCGGTATGCAGACGGTGCTCGTTACCATGCTGGAGCACCCGCTCTGTTCAACAGTCGATAACGACCAGTTCGATTGCTCGCGCCAGGTGGTCGAGTACCTGCTGGAGCAGGGGCACAAGACCGTGCACTTTATCTCGTGCCCCGAGCGCTCGCTTTCGGGCATGCGTCGCGAGGAGGGCTGGCGCGAGACATTGCGCGCGCATGGTATTGAGCCGCCGCGACTCGTCCGTGGCGATTGGACGGCACAGAGCGGATATGCCGCCGGCCAGGTGCTTGCGGACGATTCGAACTGCACAGCCATTTATGCTTCCAACGATGCCATGGCCTACGGCTGCATTCGCGGGCTCGAGTCGCGCGGGAAGCACGTGCCCCAGGACGTAAGCGTGGTGGGTGTTGACGATAGTTTGGGCGATATCGTGCCCGATCGTCGCCTGACTACGGTGCGCTTTGACAACAAGCGCGTCGGCATGTGGGCGGTCGACAAGATTGCCGGCGCCGAGGGCGCTGCACCCGGTGTGGAGCACATGCTGTTTCCGGGTGTGCTCGTCGAGGGCGATACGGTGCGCGATATACGCTAGGGTGCGGACCTGTTTGGGTTGCCGCTAATTGTGTTTGAGAATGTTCAGATTGGTTTAAAAACCGTTCACGGGTGAAAAGCAACCGTTCATAGCTCGAAATTACGTTTTGCGCTGTTCTTTTTTGTTTGAATGTTAATGTTCCTGCCATACACAGCGCAGCGCGTATGCCCGGACGCGATGCTCTCCGTTGGTTCATATGTGAAAGGAACGCAATATGGCAACCAAAGAAGAAATCTCGATGGTTGGATTTGAGATTGTCGCATACGCGGGCGACGCCCAGACCGATCTGCTTGCAGCGCTCGATGCTGCTCGCGAGGGTGATTTTGAGAAGGCCGAGCAGCTGCACAAGGATGCCAGCGATGCACTTATCGGCGCCCACGACACGCAGACCAAGCTGCTTTCGCAGGAGGCCGGCGGCGGCGAGATGGAGATGACCTTCATCATGGCTCACGCTCAGGACACTCTCATGACCACCATGATCCTGGAGAAGCAGACCCGCTTTACCATCGATGCCTATAAGCGCATCGCCGCACTCGAGGCTAAGCTCGCCTAACGAGCTCTCACAACCAAGTCCCCTTCCAAAAGCTCTGCCGCTACCCGCGGCAGGGCTTTTTCTGCACTCCTCCAAGTTGCGGTGAAATAGGGACTGAATAGGGACCGGCGGGCGCAAAACAATCCCTATTCCACCGCAACTCATCCCGAAATAGTCATTGGGGACAGTCTTGGTGCCCGTTCGTCTTGCCGTTCGGTTTTTCGCTGGGTGGGTATACTTCCTTTCACATTAAACGCCGGAATGAGGAGGTATCCAAATGCCGGATAACGGGTCAATACAAAAAAGAGATGCGCACGAGATGGCTCATGGGCGTCCTGTCCAGATAACCGAGCACACGACGGTAACCGAGCTGCAGCCCAGCCTGTCCGATGTCGTGTGCGCAAACAAAAAGCTACAGATTGGCTTTATCGTTGCGCTCGTGGTACTGGCACTCCTGTCGGGCTTTGTAGCTCGTCCGCATTTTGCCGATACCAAAACTTGGGACTCCACCATCGAGGTTATCGACCAAAAGAAAGGTAACGTACTGGCGCTCACGGCCTCGTGCGTGGCGCTGTCTGCGGGCATTACCGCGCTGCCGGGTGATACGGGTACGCCGGTCGCTGAGCAGCTCGCACAGCTTTCGGGCAACTTGGGCATCGTGCTTGCCGTGCTCTACCTCGAGAAATATCTGCTGACTATTTTGTGGTCGGTTGGCTTGGGCATCTTAATCCCGTTTGCGTTGGCGCTCTTTGCGGTGTCGCTTGGCATTCACGGGCGCTGGAGCACGAGCGCCGTCCTGCGCCGCGTGGCGACTCGCGTGCTGGTGGTCGCCATGATCGGAATGGCCTTGGTGCCTGCAAGCGTATGGGTGTCGCAAAAGGTCGACGAAACGTATCGAGTGAGCATCGAGCAAGCCGAGCAAAAGGCGGCCGACGCTGCGGGTGCGGCAGATAGCGACAGCTCCAAAGCAAGTAAGAAAAAGACCGAGTCCACAGAGTCCAAGAATGTGCTTGAGCAGCTTGCCGACGGCGCCTCGGGTCTCGTCACATCGGTGACCAGCGGTGCCAAGCAGATGACCGATGAAATTGTGCAACAGGTGACCGATCTGATCGAAGGCGTCATCGTGATGATTGTGACTTCGTGCGCTATTCCATTGCTGGTGCTCGCGGCGTTTCTGTGGCTGGGGCACACGCTGCTGGGGATCGATATTTCCGGCCCGGCGAACTATTTAACGGGACGTTTTCTGAGCGCTCCGTCCAAACATGCCAAGAAGAGCGGGCAGTCTGAGTAGGCGGCAAAGCGATCTTTGGAAGATCAACCGTAAGAAGGGCGGCCGAGACACGTTCTCGGCCGCCCTTTTGTTTGTTGAACACATGGTCGCTACGTCTGCGCCGGGCTCAAACGGTCGGCAATCAACCGTAAACGGTATTTGTTCAAAAAAGAACAAAGTTAAACAAATAATGGTTGCAACCTATGTTCGAATGTGTTCAAATAAACATGAACAGTGAAGAACCGCACATTCAGATGCCCGGACCTGAGCGCGATTCAACACTTCCAAACAGAAACTACGCACCTGCGTATCTCTCAAGGAGGATGTCATGAGGGTTGTAATCGCTTCCGATGCCGACGGTATGTCGATGAAGGAGTCCATCAAGGAGATGCTCATCGCTGACGGTCACGAGGTCGTCGACTATTCCGAGACCCCTGCTGCGGACTTTGTCGATTCCGCGACCGCCGTTGCCAAGGACCTGCTGGAGCACAAGGATTCCCAGGGCTTCGCATTCGATAAGTACGGCGTCGGCTCCTATATGGCCGCCGTCAAGATCAAGGGCATGGTCGTCGCCAACATTTCCGACGAGCGTTCCGCCTACATGACCCGCGAGCACAACGGCTCGCGCATGGTCACCATGGGCCCGGGCGTTGTGGGCACCGAGGTCGCCAAGAAGATCGCCCGCGAGTTCCTGCGCGCCCAGTACGCCGGCGGCCGTCACCAGATCCGTGTCGACATGCTCAACAAGATGGCCTAACGAGAGCCACCGAGAACTCGAACTTCTATCTCAACTTGTGAATTCAGACGAAAGGACGTTCTGATGAAGAAGACCATCGCAATCGGTTGCGACCATATCGTTACGGACGAGAAGATCTATCTGGCCGACCGCCTGGAGCAGGCTGGCTACAAGGTGCTCGACTGCGGCACCTACAGCCACACCCGTACGCACTATCCCATCTACGGTAAGGCCGTGGGCGAGGCTGTTGCCAGCGGCAAGGCCGACTTTGGCGTGGCCCTGTGCGGCACCGGCATCGGCATCACCAACGCCGTCAACAAGGTTCCCGGCGCTCGCTGCGCCCTGGTTCGCGACATGACCTCTGCCCTGTATGCCCGTCGCGAGCTCAACGCCAACATCGTGGGCTTTGGCGGCAAGATCACCGGCGAGTTCCTGATGGCCGACATTATGCTTGCCTTCCTGGAGGAGCCCTACGAGAAGACTCCCGAGCACGACGCCCTGATCGCCAAGATTGACGCTTGCAATAAGGCCGACGCCGAGGCTCAGGCCGACCCGCACTTCTTTGACGAGTTCCTCGAGAAGTGGGACCGCGGCGAATACCACGACTAAGGGGGTTACGCGGTTTTGCCAAACCGCGTAACAGGTCGACGCTGCGCGGCGCTCAGGCACCCCATCTCGCCGCTCAAACCGTCGCTCGCGTACATGAAGTACGCGTCGCTCCTCTTTCGCGGCGACCTGGGGCACCTGAGCGCCGCTCGCTGACGTAGGGGGTACCAGCAGGGTTACCGCTGTTGTTGGGAAGCGTTCTGATTCGGCTAGCTGCTCCGATAACACGTTTGCTTGCTGAGCTTGAGTGCTTCGCTCCAGGCGGTACCCGGCATTCTGCAGCTTTTCAATTGACGGCTCGCGTTTCTGTGAGGGGGCGCGGGCCGGTTTTCTATCAGCCCTATTGACTTGGCGGGCTGTCGTAAGAAAGGGAAGGCTCCTATGGAGTTTGTTCTTGATAACGGTTCTATTCGTGTGGCGCTGAGCACGGCTGGCGGATCGTTCACTTCGATTAAAGCCAACGGCCGTGAGTACCTGTGGCAGGGTGACCCGGCGGTCTGGTCGGGCCAGGCGCCCATTTGCTTCCCGATCTGCGGTGGCCTTCGTGACGGCCGCGCGATGACCATGGGCGGCCGCGAGGTCAAGCTCGCTCGCCACGGCTTTGCGCGCAAACAGGAGTGGAAGCTCGAGGAGCAGGGCGACAACATGGTTGCGCTGAGCCTAAGCTCTGCCGACCATGCCGAGTTGCTCGAGCAGTACCCGTATCCGTTTAAGATCGTTGCTCGTTACACGATCGATTCGGAAAAGGTGGCCGTGTCGTACGAGGTGACCAATGAGGGCACCGAGGACATGCCGTTCTTTGTGGGTGGTCACCCCGGCTTTAAGTGCCCGCTCGACGAGGGCGAGTCCTATGACGACTATGAGCTTCGTTTTGAGCGGTGCGAGGCCACCGAGCTCTGTACCGCCGTTCCCTCGACGGGCCTGATTGATGTTGAGCATCGCAGCAAGAACCCCATGATCGGCCAGAACCTGCCGCTTACCCACGAACTCTTCGACTTCGCGGAGACCATCTTTGACGTGCTCGAGAGCCGCGTGGTTACGCTGACCAAGAAAACCGAGGACAAGGGCGTGCGCCTGACGTTCCCCGATATGCCGTACCTGATTGTGTGGAGCAAGCCCGAGGGCGACTTTGTGGCAGTTGAGCCGTGGGGTGGTCTGTCCACCTGCTCCGACGAGGACGATATTCTGGAGCACAAGCGTGGCTGCCTGGTGGCCAAGCCAGGGGAGACCGTCATCCGCGGCTTTGAGATCGAGATCCTTTAACGAGTTATCGTATGTTTGGGGCGGGTTATGCCACCCCGGAACAGGAGTTCAACATGATTCTGACCGTTACCATGAACCCGTCGATTGATACGCGCTATCAGCTCGACAAGCTGATCATCGACGATGTTAACCGTGTGACGCCCGAAAAGACCGCTGGCGGCAAGGGCCTCAACGTGAGCCGCGTGCTGCTGCAGCTGGGCGATGACGTGCTCGCGACCGGCCTGCTTGGCGGTCACATGGGTGCCTATATGGCCGAGCTTATGGATGCCGACGGCGTCAAGAACGACTTTGTGCCCATTGCCGGTGAGACGCGCATCTGCCTGAATATCCTGCACGAGGGTAATCAGACGGAGCTGCTGGAGAGCGGCCCGCAGATCGCCCCGGCCGAGCTCGAGGCCTTTACGGCCAAGTTTGCCGAGCTTGCAGCGAGGGCGGACGTTGTGACGCTTTCGGGCTCGCTGCCGCGTGGCGTCGATGCCGGCTACTATGCCGAGCTCGTCAAGATCGCCGAGGAGGCGGGCGCCAAGGTGCTGCTCGACACCTCGGGTGCATCGCTGGAGGCTGCGCTGGAGTCCGACGCTAAACCTGAGCTCGTAAAACCCAACCTGACCGAGATTAACGGCCTGCTGGGTACGTCCTTTACGACCGATGATGTCGATGCCCTGCGCGAGGCGCTTGCCGCCGATAGCCGTTTTGCCGGTATTCCCTGGGTTGTCGTTTCGATGGGCGCTGCCGGTTCGGTGGGCTTCCATGAGGGTCGCGCATTCCGCGCCAAGACGCCCGCGATTGCGGCTGTGAACGCGACGGGTTCCGGCGACTCGACCATCGCCGGCTTTGCGCATGCCATTGCTGCTGGTGCCGACGACGTCACGGTGCTCAAGACCGCCAATACCTGCGGCAAGCTCAACGCCATGGACCCCAAGACCGGCCACCTGGTCCTGGACCGCTGGGACGAGATCTACAACGGCGTTGAGGTCGTAGAGTTGTAGCGGTTGCGACTCCTAATAGAATGAGAGTGGATAATCTCCCGCTTTTGGTGCCCATGCGAGCTCAAAGTGGGAGATTTTCCACGCTCGAGTCATTAGTCGTTGGGGACGTTCTTGTTTGACTAGTCGTTTAAGAGCGTCCCCAATGACTACACGCAAAAACGGCGCCCGCCGGCGATGTTGCCGGCGGGCGCCGTTGTCTTGAAGACGAAATAGTCCGTTTTCCTCCGTCTCCAAGGGATCATTACAGTGAGTCGATAAAGCGCTGTTGGGCGGCGCGGCCGGCTTCGTCCCACTTAAAGACGCCGGCGTTGTCGAGCACGTGGCCAAACACCACGCCGACCTCCTCGTGCAGGATGTCGATGGCGTTGTCCGCCGTAAGCTCGTCGGCGCGGCGGGCATAGACGTCCTCGGCCCACGCGGCATGGCTGCGGCAAAGGTCGTCGCCCTCGAGCGCACTGGCAAGGTCGTAGCTGGTATCGGCTTTGGCTGCCAGCAGGTGCTCGCGGACAGCGCCGAGCTCGGGAACCAGGCGCGGCGGAAGAATAGCCAGGCCCATAACCTCGATCAGGCCGATGTTCTCCTTCTTAATATGGTGATACTCGGCATGCGGGTGGAAAACGCCCAGCGGATGCTCGTCGGTCGTGATATTGCAGCGAAGCGCCAGGTGGGCCTCGTAAATCTCGCCGCCGGCGTTGCCGCGGGAGTCGACGCGGCGAATGACGGGCGTCACGGTGTTGTGCGCCACGCCATCGGCTGTGTGCGCGATGACGCCAACAGACTCATCGCTCCACTCGCGCCAGGCGAGGATAATCTTCTCGGCGGCATCGAGCAGCTGAGCGCGGTCATGCGAGCGCAGACGCAGCACCGAGAGCGGCCACTGCAGCACAGTGCCGGTGACCTGGTCAAAACCGGGCACGCTAAACTGCGAGACCTCGGCGGCATGCATCATGGGGAACTCGTGCGCGCCGCCCTGGAAGTGGTCGTGCGACAGAATCGAGCCGCCCACGATGGGCAGGTCGGCGTTGGAGCCGATGAAGTAATGCGGGAACAGGTCCACAAAGTCGAGCAGGCAGGTCAGGCCCTTGCGGTCGACGTGCATCGGACGATGCTCGGAGCTCATGGCAATGCAGTGCTCGTTAAAGTACGCGTACGGGCTGTACTGGAAGCCCCAGCGCTCGCCGTCGAGCTGGATGGGGATAACGCGCAGATTCTGGCGGGCGGGGTGAGCTCCGCCGTCGGCTGCGGCGGAGCGTCCGGGATAGCCCTCGTTTTCGATGCAGAGCTGGCAGGCGGGATACTTCTCGCCCGTGTTCTTAGCTGCACCTGCCGCGGCGATATCGCGCGGGTCCTTCTCGGGCTTGGACAGGTTGATGGTGATCTCAAGATCGCCCCAGTTGGTGGGGGTGCTCCATTTGATGTTGCGCGCGATGGCGGCACGGCGCACGTAGCCGGCGTCGCAGCACAGGCCGTAGAACCAGTCGGTCGCGGCGCGGGGCTCGTTGACGCCCATACGTCCGTTGAACTCCTCGTTTACAACCGAAGGCCTCGGCATGAGTACGCCCATGATGTGCATGGCGATGCGGTCGCGGCCCGACGCCGTGTCCTCGGCGGCACCGTTGGTAACGGCGGCCTCGGAAAGCGCGGCAAGCGTGCCCTCCAGGTCAAAGTCGGGGAGCGTATCGGGGTGCAAGAGCGAAATCTTCTCGGTCTTGAGCGCCCAAGCCATGTCGAGCGCGGGGCCCGTGGCGCCGATGCACTCCAAAATAGTGTTGTATGCCCAGATGCGATCGTCCTGTCCGATCATCGATCGGTGGATGGCATATTCGATGAGGCTCTGTGCAGCCTCGCGCACGTCGGTCATTACAGCCATGCCGCGTAAGCCCCCTTGTCAGAGATGGCGTAGTGACGGGCAGAGCCCTCGCCCAGCCAGCCGTTCATCTTGGCAATGAAGGTGTCGACCAGATCGAGCGGCACGAAGGCCTGGATGGTGCCACCAAAGCCGCCACCGTGAATGCGAACGGCGCCGCGGCCGTCGAGCACGTGCTCGGCCAGCGCCAAGGCATACATGGAAGGCTGTTCAGATCCCAGCTTGGCAACGACATTCTGCAGGTACATGGCAGAGCTGGCGCCGGACTCGCGCGTCAGGACCAGGAACTGGTCAATGTCGCCGGCGTTCAGGGCTGCCCAGCGCTTGTCGACCAGGCCGTTCTCGTACCAGTAGTGAACGGCGCGCAGGCAGGCGCGGTCGCCCAGCTTGGCGCGCAGCTCGGGGAGCTTGGCGTCAAAGTCGGCAATGTTTACCTCGCACAGGCGTGCCTTGCCAAACTCGGCGGCGACGTCTTGCATCTCGCGCGGAACGGCGGCGTAGTCGTCGGTAGCCGCCACATGGTCGGCGCCAACCTTAACGAGCACGAGCGAATAGCCGTGATCCTCAAAGTTGAGCTCGAGCTTCTGGGTTTTAGGCTGAGCCTGGTCCTCAAAGTCCATGTAGGCGAGGCCGCCCAGGCACACGGCGGCTTGGTCCATCAGACCGCAGGGCTTGCCGTAGTAGTTGTTCTCGGTGCGCTGGCTCATCTGGGCGAGCGCGACGGGCTCAATGGCGGGCGCGCCCCAGAGCGTCTCCATGGCGCGGCCGTACGCGGCCTCGACGGCGGCAGAGCTGGAAAGGCCGCCGCCCGAGGGGACGGAGCAGGTGAAGGCGAAGTCGAAGCCCTGGGGCTCAACGCCCAGAGCAGCGATTTCGTGGGCCATGCCGCGGACGAGGCTCGCGGACGTGCCCTTCTCGGACTCCTGAACGTCTAGCGTGTCGAGCGCGATCTCAAACGTGGGATAGCCCTCGTCGGCAACGCGGACCTTGTTGGAATCGGTTGCCACGGCAATGCCGTCAACGGCGACATCGAGCGAGCCGGCGATAACGTGGCCGCCCTCGTGGTCGGTGTGGTTGCCGCTGATCTCGGAGCGGCCGGGCGCGTGCACATAGAGCACCTGGCGATCGCCGATGGGGCCAAACTCCTCCTCAAACAGCTTGGTGAGCGTGGCGAGTGTCTTTTCGTCGGGGGTGGTCATGAGGGTCCTTTCTTTAGCGCATACTGACGAGTTTTCCGTCGTAGTGAGTACGTTAACAATCTGAAGCGGCATAAACTCAGCATCTACGATGCCGCACGTTACGGGCTATGTTAACGTACTCATAACACAACACTTATCACTTTTTGAGAATCTGGTAATCGGTAGAAATTCAGCCGTGAACGGTACTGCCGTATGGACTTATAAAGCAGAAGAGATGCAGATAGAAAAAGTAGAGTA
This sequence comes from uncultured Collinsella sp., assembly GCA_905202925.1. GTDB lineage: Bacteria > Actinomycetota > Coriobacteriia > Coriobacteriales > Coriobacteriaceae > Collinsella. The sequence continues at coordinate 134,447 of CAJKTW010000004.1, forward strand.
CGTTAACATGCGTCCGACGATAGCGGGCCTCGGCGCGGGATGTATTTCTGCCCGGGCCGGCATTCACGCTATTCAGATCTCTCAAGGGTGAAGGTGAACCTGTGGCAAGGCGCCCGTCCAACGATACAGGCACGCGTCCGGTCTCCATGGCCGACGTCGCCCGCGCTGCTGGCGTTTCGCAGCAGACGGTTTCGCGCGTCGCCAACGGCTTGCCCAACGTTAACGAACAGACGCGCCAGCGCGTGCAGGCCGCTATGCAAGAGCTTGGCTTTCGTCCGAGTTATGCCGGTCGCTCGCTGCGCGACGGCCGTTACCATTCGGTCGGGCTGTGCGTCAACGATGTCACCAAGTTTGGGAACCTCTCAATGATCGACGGCATCGCCAGCGCAGCTCGCGAGCATAACTGCGCCATCACGCTGGTCGAGATGTCCAAGACCGAGGAGTTTTCGCTTGCCGAGGCCACGCGTCGTATGGCCGCGCTGCCCGTGGACGGTATCATCATCGGCATGAGTCGCATGGCGCCCGATTTTGAGACGTTCGATCCGTTGCCGGGCATTGGAACGGTCATCGTTACCATGTACGCGCATCCGCGCGTGACCACGGTCGATTCCGACCATTACGGCTGCTCGCTATTGCTTATGGATCACCTGTTTGAGCTGGGGCACGAGCAGATTCGCTATATTGGCGGCCCGTCGTTCTCGGTCGACGAGCAATTTCGTCGCGCCGGTTGGCAAGATACACTCGAGCGTAAACACATCGAGACGGTAGAGCCACTCGAGGGCGACTGGTCTGCCAACAGCGGCTACGAGGCCGCTCGGTACTTGGCTGAGCACGACCGCACCATGACGGCGATTTACGCGGCAAACGACCAGATGGCAAACGGCGCCATTGCCGCGCTGCGCGATAGCGGCTTGCGCGTGCCCGAGGACGTGAGCGTGGTGGGCGTCGATGACTCGCTCGACGACTTTGTCGCACATAACGAGCTCACGACCGTTCGATTCGATCTGCATCAGCGCGGGCGCGAGGTGTTCGAGCGCGCAGTTCCCAAGGCGGGGGCATCGGACAAAACCGTCGCCATTCGTATTCCCGGTCAGCTCATCGTTCGACACACCACGGCAGCGCCGCGCGCATAGTTTTCGCAGGTCAACGGCTCGGCGTTGCATATCAATAACAATCGGTAAGGATGCCGGCAGATAGCCGTGACTATGAAGGCGAGTGCTATGATAGACGGGTTCATTTGTCTATCTAGGAGGCTTTGCCTGATGGAGATCACCAAGGATATCCGCTACATTGGCGTTGACGATCATGACATCGACCTGTTCGAGGGCCAGTACGACGTGTCCGAGAACGGTATGGCATACAACAGCTACGTTATCTTGGGCGAGAAGATCGCTGTCGCCGATTCGGTCGATGGCGGATTTGTCGACGAGTGGCTCGGCAACCTCGAGACCGTACTCGACGGCCGCACGCCCGACTACCTGGTCATCCATCACATGGAGCCCGATCACTCCGCCGGCATCGCCGCCTTTATGGAGCGCTATCCCCAGGCACAGATTGTGGCCAGCATGGGCGCCTTCCGCATGATGGTCAACTACTTTGGCACCGACTACCCCGAGCGCAAGATGGTCGTCAAAGAGGGCGACGTGCTTGATCTGGGCGGTCACAGCCTAACGTTTGTCGGCGCTCCCAACGTTCACTGGCCCGAGGTGATCTTCTCCTACGAGTCTACCGACAAGGTGCTCTTTAGTGCCGACGGCTTTGGCAAGTTTGGCGCCAACGACATCGAGGATCCGGAAGGGTGGGCCTGCGAGGCTCGCCGCTACTACTTTGGCATCGTTGGTAAGTTCGGCAAGTTCGTGCAGGCCGTGCTCAAGAAGGCCGCTGATCTGGACATCCAGATCATCTGCCCGCTCCACGGCCCCGTGCTGACCGAGAACCTGGGCTACTACCTCGACACCTACAACACCTGGTCGAGCTATCAGCCCGAGGACGAGGGCATCACCATTGCCTACGCGAGCGTCTACGGCCATCTGAAGGCTGCCGTTGAGGAGCTTGCATCTGCGCTTGAGGCTCGCGGCCAGAAGGTTTCCGTCTTTGACCTGGCTCGCGACGACATGGCCGAGGCCGTTGAGGATGCGTTCCGTTACGACCGCCTGGTGCTCGCCTCTATCACCTATCAGGGCGAGATCTTCCCGTTTATGAGCACCTTCATCCACACGCTTGCCGAGCACGCCTATCAGAACCGTACGGTGGCGCTCGTTGAGGCCGGCTCCTGGGCGCCCACCGCTGCCAAGGTTATGACCAAGGAGCTCGAGGGCATGAAGGACATCACCCTGGCGCAGAACAAGGTGACCGTGCTGGGCTCGCTCAACGACGCCTCGCGCGCTCAGATCGAGGCCCTCGCCGACGAGCTTTCCAAGTAGCGACACATTCACTTCTGATGCTCAACCACCACAAAGGAGACCTTTGTGGTGGTTTTTGTTTAAGTGCCGGCGATGAGGAGATTTGGGCGGGCGTCGTCGGCGACCTCGGCGATTGAGGTGGCGACGGCGCCATCGGGATCACGGTCCATCACGATGGCGTTGACGTCGGTCAGCTCGGCAAAGCGGTACATGCCACGTCCGTTGACCTTACTGGCGTCCATGAGGGCGATACTTTGGCGGGCGGCACCGGCCATAGCCGCTTTGGTCTCGGCCATCTGCGGAAAGTCGGTCGTAAAGCCGCAGCCGGGAACGAAAGCGCCAGGGCACATGACGGCAAGATCGGCGTGGACCATTTGGAGCGCCTGCATGGTAAGTGGGCCGTACAGATAGCGATGGCCTTTGCGCAGTGCCCCGCCCAGCATGACGACATCGACTGAGGGCATGCTCTCGTCGATGTAATCGGCAATGGTAATGTCGGCCGTGATGACGGTGATGCCGTCGCGCTGGTCGAGGAGCCGGACAAATTCGAGTGCCGTGGTGCCCGAGTCGACGAGCAACGTGTCGCCGTCACTGACGAGCTCGATGGCGCTTTGCGCGATGGCCTGCTTGGCGGCGACGTTGACATTGATGCGGCGATCCTGCGTGGAGACGGTTAGGCGTTTGTGGAGCGACACAGCGCCGCCATGTGTGCGGCGCAGCTTGCCGGACTCCGCGAGGGCGTCCAGGTCGGCACGGGCGGTGACGGAGGACACGCCAAAGGTTTGGGCGATGTCTGCCACCTGAACGGAGGCGTTATGCTCGAGCATTTCCATGATGGCGGCGCGGCGCTCATCGGCGAAAGCCCGGGTTGTTGCGTGGGCCATAGCTGCTCCATCCTTAACCTAAATTTGCAGGAATTGTGTTGAGTCTATTTTCGTTCATTTTCTTTTTAAGTAAGAAAACGCCTTTCGATTACTTACTTTTTCTATAAAAGAAAGACGCTTAACGCCCAAAATTCAATATCGAACACGTCCGCTCGGCTCCAATTCCTTCCGTTTACTTTTCAAAAACGGCTGTATTGACCTGCATGGGCTCAATATCTCGCACATACAAAGCCGCTGAATTTCATACAATGGGCGCAGCAAAACGCAAGGTAATAGGCCTTGCGGACACGTACGCCCGATGTCCAGATGCGGGCGAGGGAGAGGAGCAAACGCTCATGGCACTTGTTACCACCGAAAAGATGCTCAAGGACGCTCAGGCCGGCCACTACGCCGTAGGCGCGTTCAACGTCGAGAACCTCGAGTTTGTTATGGCCGTTCTGGCTGCTGCCGAGGAGACCAAGTCCCCCGTCATCATGCAGACCACCCCGGGCACCATCAAGACCGCTGGTCTGGACTACTTCTACGGCATGGTCAAGGCTGCCGCCGAGCGCGCTTCCGTGCCCGTCGCCCTGCACCTCGATCACGGCGATGGCTATGACCGCTGCATGCAGGCTTTCCGCACTGGCTACACCTCTGTCATGATCGACGGTTCGCATGAGTCCTTCGAGGACAACATCGCCCTGACCAAGTCCGTTGCCGACGCTGGCCGCGCCATGGGCGTGCCCGTCGAGGCCGAGCTCGGTAAGGTTGGCGGCAAGGAGGACGACGGTCCCGCGGTTGAGGGCGAGAGCCCCTACACCGATCCTGCCGAGGCCAAGGAGTTCGTCGAGCGCACCGGCTGCACCTCGCTGGCCATTGGCGTTGGCACCAGCCACGGCGTGTACACGAGCGATCCGCACATCGAGCAGTCCGTGGTCAAGGCCATCCGCGACGCCGTCGACGTGCCGCTGGTTCTGCACGGCACCTCTGGTGTGCCCGATGAGCAGGTTGCCGAGGCTGTGAAGAACGGCATCTGCAAGGTTAACTACGCCACCGAGCTGCGTCAGGCCTACACCAAGGGCTTCATGGCCTACATGGCCGAGAACCCCGCCTGCTTCGACCCCAAGAAGCCGGCCAAGGAGGGCATGCGTGAGATCACCGAGCTGGTTAAGATCCGCATGACCAACCTCAACTCTGTGGGCAAAGCAGAGTAACAGCAAGGGTACTCCGACTCGCTACATATCCCGGGGAGGGACGAGGGCTTAGTTCCCCAATCGTCCTCGGGCATGCAAAAAGCCTCGCTTCGCACTTCGTGCGGCGAGGCTTTTTGCCCCCTGCGGAAAGATTGGGGAACTAAGCCCTCGTCCCTCCCAGGTTGACCTACTCGAGGTCGTCGTCCTTGTGGCGTTGGGCGGAAAATAATAAGAAGCCTTCGCGCTGCGGAATGATTTTGGAAACTAAGTACGGGGACCCGCCCAAACCGTCCTGCTCAATCGCCCTTGTGGTGTTGGGGCTGAAAGGGTGGGACGCGTGGGTTATTTGGTTGTTAGGGTTAGCAGGTCGTTGGGGGTTTTGAGGTTGTAGGTGGCGTTTGGGATGTCTTGGTGTGATCCCCATGCCGCTCTGGCAAAACTGACCCCTGCCGAAGTTGCGCATTGTTCGTCGTAGACGGTGTCGCCAACGTAGACGACGTTGCCAGGATTCGCGCCCGTACGCCGGAGATATTCGAGCATGGGTGCGGGTGCGGGTTTATGTTCGGTTGTGTCTTCGACAAGGATGATGTGCTCAAAATACTTATCGAAACCAAGGGGTGCAATTTCTTTTGCGTATTCGTCGCGCGCACGTGAGGAGACGATGCCAAGTTTGCAGCCGCTATCGGCGAGTGTTGCGATGACTTCAAGCAAACCTGGAAACACGCTGATGGTGCTTTTAAAGCTGGCGGCAACTTGGCACCAGCGATCCAACGTTGCCTGCGAGTAGATTCCAAGTTTCTCAAGGGCATCCTTGCCGGGTATGCCGAGGGCAAATTCAAGCTCGTGTCGGGGGAGCGTTTTGCCGGTCTCTTCTTGGACAATCTGGACAAGCGATGATAGAACGCTTTCTTCTGTATCTGCCAATGTCCCATCAACGTCAAATACGATATGGTCAAAGTGCTTCATATGATTGCTCCTCTCTGTTGTTTGCCTGCAAGTTTGATGCGGTGACAGAAGAAAGGCTAGCGGGATTTCTGCCTGGTGCTATCGAGATTCTGCCTCGCTGCTCGATAGCTCGAAGGAGTGCATCCCATTTGTTCTTTAAATGCCTGGCCAAGATGGCTTGCTGTCGCAAAGCCGCATTGGCGCGCGACTGTCTGGACCGTTCGCGTGGTGTGTGCCAAAAGTTCGCAAGCACGGTTTACGCGGTATGCGCGCAGATATGCCGCCGGGGTCGTTCCTGCGCAAGCTTCGATAATGCGGTAACACTCTCTTTCGCTTACGCCGGCTGCAGATGCCATCTGGGGCACATCTACAGCGGCTGCATAGTTTGCGTGGATAAAGTCCAGGATTGCCTTGAACTGTACGTCGCGGCTGGTCATCCAAGAGGCGTTGTCGGAGGAAAAGAGCGGTTCGGCCTTGGCGTAAATCTGAATCCAGAGCTCTGACAAGCTATTCCGAAGCGCCATCTCGTTCTGCGGCCGTTGAAGGTCGTGGTTAAAGGAACTCTTTAGCAAATCGATAAAGGGCATATCGTCGGGGTTGGTGGGCGACCATTTGAGCACATCGACGCCTCGACATTGCAGCAAAGGATTGATATAGCGCTTTTGAAGGCGTCCCGCGGGATCGCCGAGCATCGACGGCTGAAAGATATGCAACATTTGAATGGCTGGTGCCGAATTGGGTGATTGCAGCGTGCTGTGCAAAACGCCGCCGTTGATAAAGCCGGCGGACCCTTCCTCAAAGCGTACGTGCTCATGAGCCGCGCGCGTTCGATAGTCAATCGCTCCCTGCTCCATGTAGAAAAGCTCAACCTCGGAATGCCAGTGCCATGGGACGGAATTGCCCGGATAGCGAGCGAATTCTGCGCGTTCGGCAATATAGGGCCAGTCTTCGGCGGTCTCGGGAAACGCTTCCTCGCGTCCTCCGCGGTGCAATTCTATGTGATCCATGTTTCGCATGGCATCAGTATAAAGCGCGATGGGCTTAGATTGCTCTTGCCTGTTCGGGGAACGCCTTGTCTAAGAATGCTTGGAGCTTTTCGAAGGATGCTCGTAAGTTGAGGCTCTGATCGGCTGAGCGCTTGGTTTTTGTGGTGGGGGAGTCGAGGAGGCCGTTTCTCTGTGTCGGGGGGAAGGAGAAAAGGTTTGCATATTTTAGGGATGGCAGCTGAGCTGCGTCATTGGAAGAATGCATGCGTGCGGCCTCCTCGATATCCACCAAAAGGATGCGCTCGGGGTTTGCTGCTAGGTCCCGTGCGCTGGCTACATTATGCCGCGAGCGCTGATAAGGAAGCGCTAAAGAAAGGCTTAACCAGGTTTGATATAACAATGAAACTGCAGGTCAGAGGTATCAAGTAACACTCTTGAAAGGTTTTGGGCTTAAGGGCTTTCTAAGGTTTGTGACGTGGATGTGGCGCGGACGTGCGGAGCGTGTGGATGCTTGCTGTTAGCGCTGCGGCTCTACGGCGCGCACCTGCTCGATGACCTTTTCCATCGTGGCGTCGATGCGGTCTTTTTTGAGTTCGCATTCCCAGATGGTTATGGGCGTCCAGCCCATTTGAGTGAGTGCCGCCACGGCAGCGCGGTCGCGCTCGACGTTGCGACGGAACTTTGCCTCCCAAAAATCAACATTGCGCTTGGGCTGGCTCGGGTTGCACTTGGGGCAGCGGTGCCAAAAGCAGCCGTTGACGAAGATGGCGATCTTGCGCCCGGGAAAGGCGATGTCGGGCTTGCCGGGCACCTTCCATTCCAAACGATAGCCCGTGAGGCCGGCGGCCCGTAGGCGCTGGCGAACGAGCAGCTCGGGCTTGGTGTTGGCGCGTTTGTTGCCCTTCATGGACTTTTTGATGGCGGCTCGACGGCGGACCAGTTCGCGCTCGTCAGCGGAGAGGTCCGAGGTATCGATGCCGTCCAGCAGGCCGGGCTTGGGGCGCTTTTTGCTGTGGCGCTTAGGCTTGCGCTTGGGTTTGGTAGCGGGCTCGTCGGCCGTGGTCTCGGTATCGTTGGCAGCGCCATTAGCCTCAAGCCGGTCTTCCTTCAGCTCAATCAGCGCATCAATGAGCCCCTTGTCGGCGGGCATCCATTCCACCGTGGCAAGCGAGGTGCGCGGAATCCAGCGGATATCGAGCTGGCGGTCGTGCTTCTGGGGCTCATCGGATTCATCAGCCAGCGAGCAGTAGTAACACTCCATTGAGAGATGAAAATCGGGGTAGTCATACTCAACGGTGTAGAAATCACGTAGGTTGGTGACCTTTACCTGTAGCTCTTCCATAAGCTCGCGGCGCACAGCGTCTTCGGGTGTTTCGCCGCGCATGAGCTTGCCACCTGGGAACTCCCACAGTCCCTGCATGTCGCCGTAGCCGCGCTGCACGGCAAGCAGCTCGTCAGATCCATCCTTGCGAATGATCCCAGCGGCAACATGAACAGTCTTCAACAGGAGTCCTCTCTCCACATCAACACATGGCAGGCTACCCTTACCTTACACAACGGTAAGGCAAGCGTAAGCCATATCGATGGTAGCCGACTCGGCTCCTTGCGACTATAGATGCCGTAGACTAATCGCAAGAAAGGACTCGGTATGCAAACCACCCAAATGGCGACCCCGGTACTGGAGGTCGCGCATCTCGAAAAGGTATATGGAGCGCTGGGCAACGTGACCCGCGCGCTCAACGACGTCAACTTTACCGTCAACCGCGGCGAATTCGTCGGCATCATGGGAGCCTCGGGCTCGGGCAAGTCGACGTTGCTCAACTGCGTGTCGACCATCGATGCCGCCACGAGTGGCGCCATCCGCATCAACGGCCAGGATGTGACGCGCATGAAGCAGGCCAAGCTCTCGCAGTTCCGCCGCGAGGAGCTGGGCTTTATCTTCCAGGATTCCAACCTGCTCGATACGCTCACGGCACGCGAGAACATCGCCCTGCCGCTCACCATCGCCCGCGCAAACTCGGCAGAGATTTCGACCCGCGTGCAGGATGTGGCAGCGCGCCTGTCCATCAGCCAGGTGCTCGACAAGTATCCCTACCAGATGTCCGGTGGTCAGCAGCAGCGCGTTGCCGCGGCTCGCGCGCTCGTCACCGACCCCACTATGATTATGGCCGACGAGCCCACCGGCGCCCTCGACTCCAAAAGCGCTCGTCTGCTGCTCGAGAGCCTGGAGGCCCTGAATCGCCGCCTGCGCGCCACGGTACTCATGGTCACGCACGACAGCTTTGCCGCCAGCTACACGAGCCGTGTGCTGTTTATTCGCGACGGCAAGATCTTCACCGAGCTGCGCCGCGGCGATACCGACCGCCGAGAGTTCTTCGACCGCATTATGGAGGTCGTTGCCATGATGGGCGGTGAGGGCTCCGATGCTCTGTAAACTCGCTTGGGGCAACGTCCGCCGCGCCGGCCGCGATTACCTCGTCTACTTGCTGACGCTCACCCTAGGCGTCACGGTCTTCTATGCTTTCAACACCGTCTCGATGCAGGTCGACATTGCCGGCATCGAGGAAGAGGGACTGTCCGAGCTCATGGGCACCATGCTCGGTTACCTTACTTACTTTTTGGCTGGCGTCATGGCCTTTTTGATGGTGTATGCCAATAACTTCATCATGAAACGCCGTAAGAAGGAGTTTGGCCTGTACCAGGTGCTTGGCATGGGGCGCGGGCGCGTCGCCACGATCATGGCGCTCGAGACCGTGATCGTTTCGGTCGGCGCCTTTGTCGCCGGCATTGTGCTGGGCGTGGGGCTCTCCCAGCTCATGACGTTCTTTACGGCTTCGCTCTTTAAGACGCAGATCGCCGATTTTCACTTCTTTTTCTCGGTGCATGCGTTCAACCTGACCCTTGCCTGCATGCTCGTAATGTTTGTGCTCACGCTACTGCTGAACCTGCGCGCCGTGCGTCGTACCAAACTCATCGAGCTTATGGGTGCCGAGCGTCGCAACGAGAGCATCAAGACACGCAACCCCTGGATCGCGATTGCCATCTTTACCGTGGGCGTGCTACTTGTGGGCGTGGCCTATTACCGTCTGCTGCGTGATGGGTTCCCGCTAACCGAGACGGGCGACAAGCTGGACGGGGCCATGAGCCAGTTTGGCATTACGACCGCTATGGTTACGGTGGGCACCTTTGCCCTGTTCTGGGGACTCTCGGGCATGCTCATCAAGCTGCTGCAGAGCTTGCGCGGCGTGTATTGGCGCGGCCTCAATATGTTTACCGTGCGTCAGCTTTCGGCCAAGGTCAATACGGTGTGCTTTTCGATGGGCGTCATCGCGATGATTCTGTTCCTTGCCATTACCTCGGTGACGTGCGGTATGTCGATTGCCAACGTGATGAACGAGAATCTGGAGCGCTATAACCCTGTTGACGTGTCTCAGACGTATGTCTATTACACGCCCGAAACGCTCGACTACTACAAGGAGTATGTCAATCCGTCTGAGGCCGATCGCATGGTGCTGGCCGATGCAACGGTCGATTTGTACGCTGCATGGCATGGCGATCGTAAAGATCCCGATAACGTTGCAGACGGTATTAAGGGCAAGTCGGCGGACAACAACGACGAGACCGGCAAGAAGGTCAATATCGCCGATGTTGCCGGTGAGCATGTGCAGATCGATTCGTATCTGAGTTATCCGCTTGGCGGCTCGGGCCCCTCGGTGGTGGCGGGTGAGATGTGCAAGGCCATGGGCGAAAAGCTTCTCAAGGCGCTCGAGGGAAGCAACGCCGATGCGATGGGTCTGTATGTGACGCCGGCGAGCCAGTACAACAAGCTGCGCCAGATGATGGGCGAGGAGCCGGTGAGCATTGGCCGCGACCAGTACGTGCTTACGTGTGATATGGGCGGTGAGCTGGGCGACCTGTACACCAAGTATATGGCTGGCGGCCATACCCTCACCTTGGACGGGCATGAGCTCAAGCCCGCAACCGATAAGTCGGACGAGGACACGGCGGCCATCGCCAACTCGGCGATGGGCAGCAATCCCGGTACCGTGGTCGTAGCCGATGAGCTGCTGTCCCAGCTTAATCTGCAGCCGTATTCCAGTAATCTGCTCGTTAATTACAAACAGGGTATGGATACGACCGAGGCAGACGAGAGCATTAAATACACCTTGCTCGATAATCTGCTCGTTGACGGCAAGGAGCCGGGGTCGTGGGGAGTCTTCATCACGCGTTCCGAGATGTACACGCAAGCAGCGCAGATGAACGGCATGATTAGCTATCTGGCCATCTACATTGGCTTTGTACTGGTCGTTGCGTGCGCGGCGATACTGTCGATCCAGCAGCTCTCCAATGTGGCCGACGGCAGCCGCAGCTATCGTGTGCTGGCACAGATTGGCTGTGACGACCGCCAGATTCGCCATTCGGTGATGGCGCAGCAAGCGGTGTTCTTCCTATTCCCGCTGGCAGTTGGTCTGGCGCACTCCTTTGTGGCGCTTAAGGTGATCATCGAGCTGGTGAGCACGTTTGGCAACATGAGCATCGGCGGTACCGTGGGCCTCACCTGTGCGATCTTCCTGGCGGCCTATGGTGGTTACTTCCTGGTGACCTACCTCATGAGCACCGGCATGGTACAAGCTGCCATCGCCACCCGTTACAGCGAGTAGCAGACGGGCAAAACCGTCGCAAAACCAACGCAAACAACCGCCGCGGAGGGAGTCGGCCCCCTTCCGCGGCGGTTTTTTGCCTTTCCGGTACGCCTCAGATGCAAGTGAGTAGACTTTTTTGGATCTGCCGAGCACATCGCGACAAATGCTCGGTAAAACCGCAGGTCAGCGCTGTGGCGATTTGGGGTGTGCTCTGCCTCCTGCAAGAAGTCTACTCACTTGGTTTTTGCTGCTAGAAGACCGCTGCGAGGGAAGGCAACTCCCTCGCAGCGGCCGACGTTTGTCCAGATAAAACCTGCCAAAATAAACCTGTCCCTTTTTGGTAGGTTATCGCTTCCAAAAGTGGAGGATCAACGTCGTGCGGTTTTGCTGCTCGGTTTTGACCAGGATGTTGTGGATGTGGGTCTTGACGGTGCCCACGGCAAGGAATAGCTCGTCAGCGATCTCTTGGTTCGATTTGCCCAGCACAACCAGACGCATAACTTCGGTCTCACGGTTGGAGAGCTTGTAGGCGTTGCGATAGAAGGGCATCTGCTCTTCGATGTGTCGATCAAGATCGCTGACGTTCTTTTCCTCGGGCGCCTCCTGCATGCGGATTGAAAGCACGTGGTAGGAGTGGATGATCAGCAGAATCGCAAAGTAGCAGGCAAAGACGTTTTCGCTAAAGTTGCGCTCGGACAGATATAGTTGCAGCCAAGAGGGCGCCAGACTCATGGGGACAATCAGAATGTTGTAGAAATCCTCGGCGACGATGCATCCGACCAGAATAGCGCCGATAATCAGGTGCTTTCGTTGGTTGTTAACGCGTGCCTTCAGCTCGACTTGTGTGCTCTTGCGTGCCGTCCAAAAGATATAGAGCCCCACAAATACAAGGAATGCCTGACGCATCGTGTAGTAGAGCCATTGATGCATGGGGCCGTAGGGGACAGCGACAATGATCAGCAGCTCGCTCAGGAAGAACGTTGCGACGGGAATAACAAACTGCTTTTTAGAATGCTTATCGAGCAGGTCCATGGCAATCAGCCAAATAAAAGCCTGTGAAGCGGTCGCCACAAGGGTCCGCATTACAGGCATGGTAATTGAGTAATAGTCACTGGCCGGAAAACTCTGGTTTTGCAACGTGTATTCAAAAAAGAAGATCTCGGTCATCTCGATGGCATAGCAAATAAAAACGCCGCTGCCATAGATAAAGAATCGGCGACGGGACGAGGCATAGGCGGCAAGCGAAAGCACTGCCGTCACAATACAGATCACGAGTATCGCTAGGGTATAGAAGAACATCAGAGTGTTCATCTGTCACCGTCCCATCTCATTTAATCTATGGCAAAGCCCTGTATGCCTTGTGGGGTATAGACGTCTCAACCCTTCGTTTCATTGCGGATTAGGCGCCGAGATACAGCATAGCCGTATACCGTTCGCGGTTCTAGATAGTAAACCCCCCTGCAATCCCGCTACCTGCGGGTTTATATTGGTTTAGAGGGGGTGTAACTCCGTGAACGGTCTTTAATCCCGAATAAACTAGGTAAAAATTGCATACGGGTGAATGATGGTCTTGTCAACACGAGGCGTGATGTTCGAGCGCCTCATAGTAATAGTCGGCACGACCGGCGGAAAGGAAATCGACATGGCACTGCCTAAGGATTTCATCGACACCAACGACTTCACCAAAGAGCAGATCCTGGCTATCGAGGATCTTGGCCTGGCAATGAAGAAGGCCATCAAGGTTGACGGTTATTATCCGCACCTGCTCCGCAACAAGAGCCTTGGCATGATCTTCCAGCAGGTCTCCACCCGCACTCGTCTTTCCTTCGAGACCGCTATGACCGACCTCGGCGGCCATGCTCAGTTCTATGGCCCCGGCACCATCCAGCTCGGCGGTCACGAGTCCCTGGGCGACACCGCTCGCGTTATGGGCTCGCTGCTCGACATCATGATGGCTCGCGTTGACCGTCACAAGGACGTCGTCGGCCTCGCCGAGGGCTCCGCTGTTCCCGTCATCAATGGCATGTCCGAGTTCAACCATCCCACGCAGGAGATGGGCGACCTCATGACCATGCTCGAGAACCTCCCCGAGGGCAAGAAGATCGAGGACTGCACCCTGGCCTTCATCGGCGACGCCACCCAGGTCTGCGTCTCCCTCATGTTCATCGCCTCCAAGGTCGGCATGAAGTTTGTCCAGTTTGGACCTAAGGGCCACCAGATCCCCGACGGCGGCCTGCACGTTGGCACCGTTGAGGAGCGCGCCGAGTTCGGCAAGCAGATGATGGCCATCGCCGAGGAGAACTGCAAGGTCTCCGGCGGCTCCGTCGTCATCTCCGACGACATCGAGTGCATCAAGGGCGCCGACTTCATCTACACCGACGTGTGGTATGGCCTGTACGACGAGGAGGTCTCGGGCGAGAACTACATGGACGTGTTCTACCCCAAGTATCAGGTCACCATGGACATGATGAACTTCGCCGGCCCCAACTCCAAGTTCATGCACTGCCTGCCGGCCACTCGCAACGAGGAAGTCGTCGACGAGGTCATGGACGATCCCGAGCGCTCCCTGTGCTGGGTCGAGGCCGAGAACCGCAAGCACTCCATCCGTGCTCTCCTCGCTGCCCTGGGCAAGCGCACCCCGCTCAACGACGAGGGTGTCGAGTACTCCGCCAAGGCCGAGCTTCACGCCGCTCTCGAGGCTCTCGAGCAGCTCTAAGCCTTAAGCCTGCTAAACGCACGTTTGCGGGCGGCGGATGCTCGTCTCCTGTCGCCCGCTCACCGAGGCTCAGGCAATTGCCTTAGTACCTTGGGCCTCGGATCTGTCCAAGACTGAGCGAAGGAGCTCATCATGAGCGACGGAAAGAAAAAGCTTTCCTTCTTGACGGTCATTTCGACCATCATCTGCGTCGTCTTCGTTTGCGAGGCCGCCGCTCCTGCTGCTGCCATTGGCAACCAGCAGTTCTTCTGGTGGATCTTCCTGATCCTGACCTTCCTGCTTCCCTACGGCATGGTTGTCGCCGAGCTCGGTACCACCTATGACGGCGAGGGCGGCATTTACGACTGGGTACGCGATGGCCTGGGCGACAAATGGGGCGCCCGCATCTCGTACTACTACTGGGTCAACTACCCGCTGTGGATCGCCTCGCTGGCTACGATGTTCCCCGACATTTTGGGCATGGTCTTTGGCGTCGAGTTCAACTTGATCGCCAAGATGGGTATCGATCTTGCCTTTGTGTGGATCGTCTACCTCATGGGCCGCTCCAAGGCGGCCGACTCCGAGTGGGTCCTTAACGGTGGCGCCATCATCAAGGTCGCCGTCGCCGTTATCGTTGGCGCTTTGGGCATTTGGTATGCCATGGAGAACGGTTTTGCGAACGACATGTCCGCTGCCACCTTCCTGCCCGAGCTCACCAACACCAACGCTCTCGGTTACCTGTCGATCATCATCTTTAACTTCATGGGCTTCGAGGTCATCTGCACCATGACCGACGATATGGCCGATCCCGCTCGCGATATCCCCAAGGCTATCATCGTTGGTGGCCTGTCCATCGCCGTGATCTACCTGTTCGCTGGCTTTGGCATCGGCGCTGCTGTGCCGGCCGATTCCATCGACCCCGACTTTGGCATGATTGTCGCAGTCCAGACCATGGTGGGCGACTCCATGATCTTTAAGGTCATCTGCATCGCCTTCCTGATCACCCTGTTCGCAAACATGGCCGCTTGGTCCTTCGGCGTTAACTCCGTTGCTCGCTACGCTGCCGAGCACGGCAACATGCCCAAGGTCTTCGCCTCGATGATCTCTGACGACGATATGCCCAACGGCGCCAACCTGGTCAACGCCGTCGTTGCCTCCCTGGTGCTGTGCCTGCAGCTGGTTCCCATCGACGCCATCTCCAACGGTGTTTTCTGGATGCTCTTCGGCACCTCCGTCGTCTTCCTGCTGCTCACCTACATCCCGATGTTCCCGGCGTTCCTCAACCTTCGTAAGAACGACCCGAACCGCGAGCGCATCTTCACGTTCCCGTTTAAGGGCGCCATGATGAAGGTTATGCTGGCCATCCCCTGCATCGAGCTGATCCTGGCCATCGTTGCAACGCTGGTTCCGTTCTCCGTCGATGAAATTGCTGACAAGGTCCCGTTGATCGTTATCTTCATCGTGCTTGTGCTCATCGGCGAGGTCGTCCGCGTCGTCAGCGCCAAGGGTCGCGAGACCGAGTACAAGGGTCTCACCCCTGAGCTGGCTGCTCAGCGTCTCGCTGAGGAGGCCGCCGAGGCCGAGGAGAACTAGAGCACCCGGTTCTGGGGCTCCAACCCTCCTCGTGTACCAACGCGCGCTTCGTCGGGCTTGTCGCTCCCGACTCCGGGCACTCTAGCCTCTTCGGAGGCGTGCCCAAGCGACAGGTTTGCTAACCATTCCCCGGGGTGGGTGTGAGCGATAGCTCCGGTAACCACCGCCCGCCCCAATCTCTCTTCCGTATCCTTCGTGCGTTTTGTCTCCGCGCACTTGGTTACGTCGTCGCTTGCCGGTGCGACTCCGTGAAAACCGGCGCCGGGCGCCCCGACCTTTGCCGGGGAACGGGCGCCTACCATCTCTTGGTTTTAGGCTGCGGGTAACCCGCCCGCAGCAAGCGATCGTTCGATTTGGAGGAAATCTTATGCGTACGATCACCGAGTCCGAGTCCACCCCCAAGGCCGACGGCTTCTTTATGCCTGCTGAGTTTGCCCCGCAGGATCGCGTGTGGATGGGCTGGCCCCACCGCACCGACACCTGGGCCCACGGCGCCAAGCCGGCTCAGAAGCAGTATGCCGCCATCGCTCGCGCCATCGCCGAGTTCACCCCGGTCACCATGTGCGCCAACCAGGCCGACTACGCCAACTGCAAGGCCGTCTTCGAAGAGGACGAGAACGTCACCGTCATCGAGATGACCACCGACGACGCTTGGTTCCGCGACACCGCCGCTACCTACGTCATCAACGGCAAGGGCGAGAAGCGCGCCAACCACTGGCACTTCAACGCCTACGGCGGCCTCGTCGACGGCCTCTACTTCCCGTGGGACAAGGACGAGCAGATCGCCCTCAAGATGGCTGAGCTCTCCGGCTGCCGCCGCTATCGTCCCGATGACATGATCCTCGAGGGCGGCTCCATCACCGTCGACGGCGAGGGCACCCTTGTCGTGACCGACCAGTGCCTGCTTTCCCCGGGCCGCACCTGCTCTGCAGTGCTCGAAGAGGAAGAGGATCCCGAGTCCATCTGGCCCAAGTTCAAGAAGAAGTTTGAGCCCTGGAGCGAGGAGCTTCGCGCCTACATGGACGAGCACCTCAAGGATTACCTGGGTGTCGAGAAGGTCATCTGGGTCAAGGAGGGCATCGACCCCGAGGAGACCAACGGCCACATCGACGACGTCGCCACGTTCATCGCCCCGGGCGTCATGGCCTGCATCTGGACCGACGATCCCGAGTATCCGTTCTACGAGCAGTGCCACGCTGCCTACGAGACCCTCTCCAACGCCGTTGACGCCAAGGGCCGCAAGATGAAGGTCTACAAGCTCTGCATGCCCGTGAACCCGCTGTTCATGGACCAGGCCTCCTGCGACACCATCGACGCCGACGAGAACGCCGAGCCTCGCGTCCCCGACGAGCCGCTGATCGCCTCCTACATGAACTACCTCGTGACCAACCACGGCGTTATCGTCCCGCAGTACGGCGACGAGAACGACCAGCTGGCCGTCGACACGCTCCAGAAGATCTATGACGAGGTCTGGGGCGAGGGCGTCTACAAGTGCGTCGGCGTCCAGTCCGAGCAGGTCGTCTTCGGTGGCGGCAACATCCACTGCATTACCCAGCAGGAGCCCTCGGCGTAACTCAGGCACGCCACCTTGGCGTTCACTCGTCGCTTACGTAGCGTCAGTACGCTACGCTCCTCGTTCGCGCCAATCTGGCGCACCTGAGCACGCCGAGTAAACGTCTGACTTTCCGAGCCGTGATGCTTCGGGAACCCAGCCGATCAATCGGACGGTCGGTGAATCGGACCATCTCGGGGCATTGATGGTCGGTTTATTCGATGTCTTGGTCGGTTGGGTTTTTCTTTGGGCACTCCGTTGCCTCCACTTCGGAGTGCCCTTTTCTTTGATTGAGTACGCGTCTGGCCTGGGATTTTTTGCGGGTTAGGCCAATTGTTCGCTTGAATTTCCCAGGTCAGACGCGTCTTCAATTGCCGAAAGTTATCGGTCGTGAACGCGGCCGTTTTGATCGGAGTATCTATGTACCAGCGTATCGTTATCTACACGCGCCTGTTCCGCGAGCGTTGGTCCAACAAATGCATCCTCTCCTCTCTCTGGGATGGCACCTGCACCGGTGACGCGGCCTGCAACCCTACCTTGGGCTGCGCCTTCGGTACAGATGCCATTCTTTTTGCTGTAGGGGGCGCGCGCCATGGCAGGTAAAAAGTTCTCCCTGATCGAGGTCATCCTTTCGGTTATCTGCGTCGTGTTTACCATCGAGGCGGCGGCTCCGGCATCTGCCATGGGTAACGTACAGTTCTTCTGGTGGATTTTCCTTATCATTACGTTTTTGCTTCCCTATGGTCTGGTGGTGGCCGAGCTGGGTACGGCGTTTGATTCCGAGGGCGGCCTGTACGATTGGGTTCGCTTGGGCCTGGGCGACCGTTGGGGCGCCCGTTGCTCTTGGTGCTACTGGGTTAACTTTCCGCTGTGGGTGGCAAGTATCGCCTGCATGTTCCCCAGTGTCATTAATGCGGTGTGGGGTATCGAGTTTTCACTCGGGATCCGAATTGCCATCGAGATTGCCTTTGTGTGGGGCGTCACGGTCATGGCAATGCAGCCGGTGGCGGAGGCCGATTGGGTTATGGACGGCGGCGCCGTCATCAAGGTGCTCATTACCGCTGCGGTGGGAATCGTCGGCATTTGGTTTGCCTGCAATAACGGCTTTGCCAACGACATGTCGTTTAAGACCTTCATTCCAGATCTGGGCGACACCAATTCGTTGACGTACCTATCGATTATCCTGTTCAACTTTATGGGCTTCGAAGTGGTCGCGACCTTTGCCAGCACGATGAAGAACCCGTCACGTGATATCCCCAAGGCGGTTATTGCCGGTGGCGTGGCCATTGCGGCGATCTACATCATCTGTGGCATTGGCATTGGAGCCGCGGTTCCCACCGAGCAGCTTTCACTCGATTCGGGCATTGTGGACGCAGTCGCCGCTATGGTGGGGCGCACCCACCCGCTGACGATGGTCGTGGGCGTGGCCTTTTTGGTGACGCTGTTCGCCAATATGATCTGCTGGAGCTTTGGCGTCAACAACGTAGCGAGCTATGCCGCACGTCACGGCAACATGCCGCGCCCCTTTGCGTTGGTGTCCAAAAAGACCGGCATGCCCAACGGCTCGGCGCTCATTAACGGCTGTTTTGCCAGTCTGGCGCTGCTGCTCCAGATTCCGCTGGGTGAGGGTTCCGACGTCTTTTGGGTCTTCTTCTCGATGAACGTCGTCTTTCTGCTCATGAGCTATATTCCCATGTTCCCAGCGTTTTGGCGTCTGCGCAAGCACGATAATCGCTCGCGTGTGTTCCGTGCGCCTTTCGAGGGCAAGGTGCTCGCGGTGGCGCTTGCGATTCCCGTGGTGGAGCTCGTGCTTTCGATTGTTGCTACGATTGTGCCGCTCAACAGCTCACCTGCCGAGATGGCAAAGTTGCCGGTTCTCGCGGGCGTAGTGATTGGCCTGTTATTGGGCGAGGTTTCGCGCCTCATATCGCGCCGCGGCCGAAGCGTCGACAATCCCGGCGTTGGTGCACGGGGGTCAGGTTACTTTGCACCAAAACAGTAAGCGCCGCGAGTTACGCAGCGCTTGGTGCATCTTGGATTACTGTTCGCGGTGCTCGGGATCGGAAACGAGCTTAGGCGCAAAGTAGGGGACGTGGCCCAGGTACGGGCGGCTGTCCGAACGCTCCTCGGCGATGCAGGGGACATCGTCGTAGGTCATGGAAGAACCGAGTCGGGTGATGGCCTTGGCGGCGGGCGCGACGAGCATCTTGAGCGGAGCGATCGGTGTCATGGCATCTCCTTTCATCGGTGAGACACAGCTTGTTTATCTAAACGATACAGTACGTTTAATCGGTGAGTCTAATCTTGCGGCAAAGAATCTGTCAACATCCTCACAGCATCTAGACAGGGGAGGCGGGCATGAGTTTCGCGTTCTATATCTACACCACGATTATCATGGGTGTGGCTCTGGTGACCAGTGCCGTGGCATTGGTGGTTTGGCTCATGACGCACCGTCGCGACAGCCTAGTGGCCGCGGCGGGCTTTTTGCTCTACATGCTCGATATGTCGGTCATCTTTTTTGACGAGTACACTCGGCTCAAATATGACTACGCCGTTACCTTTAGCGAGCCGCTGCAGCACCCCTTGCTGCGCTGCGTGCTCGGTATTGCCATCTATGCTTGCATTGTGCTGTGGATGTTTGCACGCTTGCGCAAAAGGCCGACGTCGCGCATGCTCGGGCTCGCTATCGTGCCGTTTTCAATCTTGCAATTGCTGCTGGTGCCTCGCAGCGGCGCTGCCGGAGAGATGCAGCAGTATCTCTTTTGGCTCACGCGTGACCTGGGCAATGTAGGATGTCTTGCCTATGCCGCCTGGCATTACCGGTGCAGAGCCACTCGTGTTGAGAAGCTGGACCTCGACCGCTCAAAGCTCTTTTGGAAGGTGGCACTCGTTTTTGCGTTTTGCGTAATCGCCGAGGACACCTACATGATCTTGTTCTGCCACCCCGACTTTCAAAACCCCGTCATCAGCCTCTTTTTGTGGTATCTGTCCGAGCGCAATATCTCCGAAAACGTGCTGCTCGTGGTATGCGCGGCTCAGCTTTTATGCCAGTTTAGCCATATCCTGCGTGTGTATGCCCGTCATCCGCGTGCCGATGAGGACGTGGCGGCCGAGAGCGCAAGCTCTGAGGACGACCTCGCATCGCGTGTGGTGATTTATGCCGACGCCCATAAGCTGTCACGGCGCGAGCAGGAAGTGCTCACACTGGTGCTGAAGGGCAACGACGCCCAAAACATCGCCAGCGAGTTGGTCATCAGCCCTGGCACGGTCAAGGCACACTTGCATCGCATCTACGTTAAAAGCGGTGTCTCCAACCGAGATGACCTCATAGATACCTTTTGGCGTTCCTAGCCCTATTCTTCCTTGCATGCGGGTCTTGCCGTGTGGGCGGGCACGCCGTTGGGCGTAATGACGCGGTAATAATCTCAGACAATAAACCTGCAGGTAAAGCGTGTAAACCTGCTTAAACTGACCGTTTGCGGTCCCTGGCCTTGGCATGGATTTGCCCCTGTGTATCAATGGGTGTAGCGCGAAGCCGCGGACGTGGGACGGACGTCCGAGCACGGCTTGTAGGCACGCGCCGATGCGGGAGCGCTACGCTCCCAACCGAGTGCCCACGCGGGCGGTGCGTCCGCGTTGCAACCAAAGATGCCTGAGGAGGCTCACATGGACAAGGCTGATGTAGTTATCAAGAGCAACGCCGCTTTTACCGGCGATGGGCTCGAGCCGTTTAAGGGCGGCGTTGCCGTGCGGGGCGATAAAATCGTTGCCTGCGGTGACGATGCCCACCTGGCACCGTTTATCGGCCCCGATACCGAGGTGCGCGACTTTGGCGACCAGCTCGTCATGCCCGGACTGATTGACTCGCACACGCATTTTGCCCAGGGCGCGTTCATGACCGACCCCGATTTTGCCGTCAACCTCATCGACTGCACCAGTTTTGAGATGGCGATGGAACGTGTCGTGGCGTTTGCGGCCGACCATCCCGATAACGAGTGGATCCTGGGCTGCCAGATTATCCAGTTCCAGTGGGATGTCCCCGAGATGCCCACAGCCGCGATGATCGATGAGTACATCTCTGACCGCCCGGTTTTTCTGCAGCAGGTTGACCTGCATACCTTTAGTGCCAATACCTGCGCCATCAACAAGGTGGGAGTAACTTCGCAGACGCCCGATCCCGCAGGTGGCAAGATCCTTAAGGATGCCGAGGGCAATCTGACGGGCGTGTTTTCCAACAACGCCGGCGTCTTCTTTATGGACGAGGTCTACGACCCAGCGCCCGAGGTTGTTGACGCGTCGTTTGCAAAAACCGCCCGGCGCGCCAATGCCCTGGGAATCACTACAGTCGGCATGGTCAATCCTACGTTTGTGAGCATGGAAAACCCGTATGCGGTGTTGGCAGGTCTTAATGCCAAGGGCGACTTGCCGCTGCGCGTGTTCCTGTACACCGACCTGTTCGAAAACGAGTCCTTGACGCTCGAGCAGATCAAGGAGAAATACGCCTTCCCGGGTACGCAGGTGGAGTGGCACGGCTTTAAGCAGTTCCTTGATGGTGTGTGCTCCGACCATACCGCCTGGATGCTTGAACCCTATAGCAACGCACCCGACACCTGTGGTGAGCCCGCGGAGGAGCCGGAGCGCATCCGCGCTGCCATCCTGAGGGCGCAGGAATGGGGCGTTGACACGCGCATCCATGCAATCGGCGATCGCTCGGTGCGTTTTGTGCTCGATTGCTTTGAGGAGGGCGAGCGCTTGCATGGCAAGCGGGATTGTCGCCACTCCATGGAGCACAACGAGACGGTTCAACCCGAGGATATGCCGCGTTATGCCGAGCTCGGCGTCTGCCCCGGCATGCAGCCGTGGCACATGCTGCTCGATATGGCTGACCTTGCCAAGGACGAAGCCGTGGGTCCCGAGCGTGCCGCGCTTTCGTGGCCCCTGCATAGCCTGCTTGCCAGCGGAGCCGTGGTGCACCTGGGCAGTGACTTCCCCGTTGTGGGCTTGGAGCCCATGGAGGAGGTGTACGGCGCGGTCTTCCGCATGCTCGAGGACGGTTCCAACCCTGAGGGCTGGTTCCCCCAGGAGCGCATTACCATGGCCGAGGCTCTGCGCGCCTACACCTATGGCAGCGCCTACGCCATGCATGCCGAGGACCGCATCGGCACGCTCGCGTGCGGCAAGCAGGCAGATATCTGCGTGCTCGACCGCAATCTCTTTGATTGCGAGCCGGCCGAGGTGCTCGAGGCTACCGCAGCCCTCACGATGATCGCCGGCAAGGTGGTCTTTGAGGCATAGCGCCATCGTTTGATTGGGCGGCTTGGTGCCAGTTGTCAGTCGCCTGACATCCATTCAGCACTACTCTCTCAAGGAAAGGGGAGAACAATGGCAGAAGAAGTAACCGCTGCCGTGGAGGAGGAGCGCGAGCTCGCCTCCCAACCGATTCCCGGTCTGGTGCGTAAGTACACCATCGTCACCGGCCAGGGCATGCTCGCCCAGATCATCATGGTGGTCCTTGAGGGCCTCGTGATGGGTTGGGGCCTAGGTGCCCACGGCCTGGCCTGTGTCTCGATCATTATGTCGGTCGAGTACATCAACCTGGCCTTTGGCAACCTGTTTGGCACCGGCGTGCCCGCCGTGGTGGGCAACCTTTTGGGTGCCGGCGACATCAAGGGCGCAAGCAAGGCTTTTAGCCAGGGCTTTTGGCTTACCACGATCGTGAGTGTGCTGCTTGCTGTGGTGATGGCAGTGTTTACCGAGCCCATCTGCGCATTCTTTGGCGCCACGCCCGACATCATGGCCGATACCGTTGCCGGCGTGCGCACCTTCGCCGTGCTACTGCCGCTCACGGTTATTGGCCAGATGATCACCGCTGTGATGCGTGTGGACGAGAAGGTTCAGATCCAGGCCAACCTCATGACCGTTTCGGCCATCGTCGCCATCTGTTGGCTCGCGCTTTCCACGTTTGTGCTCAAGTTTGGCGTTATGGGCGCCGGCGTGTACTACGGGCTTTCCATCGGTATCTGGGCCATCGGTATCTTCTGGTTCATCGGGGGCAAAAAGTCCCAGCTCCAGATTAGCCTGGCCGACCTTAAGCTCGACCTCGCCATCTGCGGCCAGATCTTCAAGATCGGCTTCCCGTTCTTCCTGGTCCAGGGTGCGACCTTTATCTTTAATACCGTTGCCAACTCGCTTTTGGGTTCGCTCGGCGGCGACATGGGCTCGCTCTACATCGCAGCCTTTGGCGTGATCAACGGCTACATCCTCTACATTACCATGATGGTTGCCCAGTGCTTCTCCTACGGTCTGCAGCCCATCGCTGCCTTCAACGCCGGCGCAAAGGCTTGGGCACGCCTTAAGGAGACGCTCTCCTGCACGCTTAAGTACCAGGTTGTGACGCTGGCGCTGGTCACCGTCGCGCTCTGGCTTGCCGCCACCCCGGTGTGCGCCTTCTTTGCCGGCAGCGATCCTGCGCTCGTTGAGGTTGCCGCCAACGCCACGCGTACTGTCATCCTGGCTGTTGCCCTGGGCTATCTTGCCATGACCATGTCGATGTATTTCCAGGCGGTCGAGAAGGTGGGTGTCGCCACGTTTACGGGCCTGCTTCGCTATGTGATCTGCTCGGTGCCGCTTATGTACCTCCTCGGCAACATGATGGGTGTCGAGGGCGTGTGGATCGCCCTGGTGGTGGCCGATGCCATTACTGGCATCATCTCCATTGCGCTCGCCGCGCACGAGTCCAAGCGCCTTGCCACGCTCTAGGCTCGGACATGGCTGGCGTACGATAGTCGAACAAGTTAACTTGCCTGCAAGCCACCACAATGGGGACAGCCCCCATTGTGGTGGCTTTTGTTATTTAGGGTCTGAGATTTCGGCTCTATAAATAATGCTTTTGAACTGGGTTACCATAAGATTATGGTAAACGCTACTATAAGATTATGGAGAATGAAACTATTCGATTATGGTAACAGCGTAATAAGGGGCGTTGATATGGCTGAGTTCATTAACAGGGATTTGCATGAGTTGCTCATTCGCATGGCAGGCTGGTTTCCTGTTGTGTCGTTGACAGGGCCTAGGCAGAGTGGTAAGTCTACGCTGGTTCGGCATGCCTTTCCCGACTATTCCTACGTCACGCTTGAGGACCCTCAAACGAGGCGCGCGGCCTTGGAGGATCCGGTGAGTTTTATCCGCAACCGAAAGGGCGGACTCATCATCGATGAGGCGCAATACGCGCCGGATTTGTTTTCAATGATCCAGGTTGTTTCGGATGAGCGGGGAGACGCCGGTCAATACATCCTTACAGGCTCGCAAAACTTTTTGATGATGAAAAGCATCGGGCAGTCTCTTGCCGGGCGAGTCGGGATCTTAAAATTGCTGCCATTATCGTTTCGAGAAGCGGAGAGGGGCCAGCAGGGGCAGCTGGAAGTGGATTTGTTCGCGCTCGAAGGGGGATACCCTCGCCTGCGTTCCGCCGGAATGCCGTCCTCGGTTTATTTCCCCAGCTATATCGATACCTATGTTGAGCGCGATGTTGTGGGCTTGCTTGATGTGCGCAATAAGGCGGAGTTTCATAAGTTTCTGTCCATAATTGCTCAGAGCGTCGGTGCCCTCATCAATATATCCTCGCTTTCTCGAGATACGGGCGTGAGCGTATCGACCATTAAAAGCTGGTTGTCCATCCTGGAGCAGAACTACCTGACGTTTTCGCTGCAGCCCTATTATGCAAATGCCAAGAAGCGTCTAACTAAAACGCCCAAGCTCTATTTTTACGACACGGGGCTGCTCTGCTACTTGCTCAAAATTGGATCACTGGAGCAACTATTGGAGAGCCCTTATCTGGGGGCCGTTTTCGAAAACCTCATCGTTTCCGAAACGGCGAAGAGCCATCTCAACGTGGGCGAGAATCCCGAGCTGTATTTCTATAGGGACGACAGCAAGCGTGAAATCGATTTGCTCGACTGTACAAACTCAGGGAGTCCCAAGGCTATCGAAATAAAATCATCCAGAACGTATCACGATAAGTACGCCCGCCATCTACAGACTGTATGCGATGAGATCGACATTGCAAAAGATGCGCGCTATGTTGTGGCCCGCGTGGACTCAACGTATGAGTCGAAAGACTGTAGTGTGGTTTCGGCGCGTGATTGGCTTTTACGATAACAAGCTCGGCGCATTAACAACAGCCACGAAGGGAACCGGCCCCCTTTTTGCGGCGGTTTTTGCCTATCTGGTGCGTCTTAGATGCAAGTGAGTAGACTTATTTGGATATGCCGAGCACATCGTAACAAATACTCAATAAAACCGCAGGTCAGAGCTGTGGCGTTTTGGGGCGTGCTTGGTCTCCTACAAAAAGCCTACTCACTTGGTTTTTCTGCTAGAAGACCGCCGCGAGGGAAGGCAGCTCCCTCGCGGCGGCTGACATTTGCCCAGATAAAACCTGCCAAAATAAACCTGTCTACTCTTTGAGCCAGAGCCGACACTAATTCAAATGGCGAAATCAAAGGGCGTTCTCTGCATGGAGGGCGCCCTTTTTTATCGCGGGATGTTTTGCGTGGCAGTCATGAGGCCCAGGCGGTTGCTGACGCCGAGCTTGCGATAGATGGCGTTGACATGCTTCTTGACGGTTGACTCGCTTATGAATAGCTCGTTTGCCATCTGTTTGTTCGTTTTGCCGTCGAGCATGAGCCGCATGACTTCGGCTTCGCGCGGTTGGATATTGTGTTCTGTAATGAAAGCATTTAGCTGGTTTGTGTCTTCTGTCTGGGTGAGTTTAATGCCCCGAGGATAGAGGTTGGCGAGCGCGAGGCTCGCGTGCCGAGCGACTTCGAGCAGGATTGCGAGCTCGGTGTCGGTGAAGTCTCCGGCCGTGCGTTCACGAAACAGGGTGATGCTTCCTAGCGGGCTGTCGTTGTGCGCGAGCGTGGCCGTACAGCCAAAGTAGACGCCCTGCGGTTCCATCCATTTGCGATAGATGGGCGTGGCATCGCGTCGCTCGACGTCGACGAGGTCGAGGTCGCGGTAGACGCCGACCTTATGTAAGTCAAAGCTCCATGTTGTATAGTCCATCGCGGCGTAGCGGTTGTAGTAGTCGCTCAGTGCGCGGTCGTCCATTCCGCTGCTTGCGGGGTGGACGTAGCGTGGGGCATCACTGCCCGCCGCCTCGATCAGGTCGAACATGGCGATCCGATGGGGCACGAGCCCTGTCGTTCCCTCGAGGGTCTCCTTTTGCAGCTTATCGACACCGTGTGATGCGTGGATTGCAAGCGCGAGCTCGTTGAGAGCAGTCCAGGTCGTACTGTCCAACTCAATAGTCTGCTGTTTATTGCATGGGGGCATAGGGCATCCTTTCCATTGTGGAACCCAGTATGTCATGTTCTCGGCCTGAATAGAACTTTAGGTCAGCGAATGGTATACCGTCGGTCGCTGAAAGGGGCTCGAGGGACCATTGAGAACATCTCGGTGCGGCCGCATCATGGTCTCGTCAAGCAAAAGCACCGAGATTTAGGAGCTTGAAATGAAGACCATTTACGAGAGCGAGTCTACGCCAAAGAAGGACGGATTCTACATGCCCGGCGAGTACGAAGAGCAGGAGCGCACCTGGATTTTGTGGCCGCATCGCTCGGATGTGTGGCGCTGTGGTGCCAAGCCGGCGCAAAAGGTCTTTACCGAGATTATTAAGACCGTTGCACGCTTCCAGCCCATCACCGTTGGTGTCAATGCCGAGGATTTCCCTGCGGTGTGCGAGATTTTCGATGGCGTTGAGAACGTGCGCGTGATTCATATGGAGTACAACGACTCCTGGATCCGCGACCCCGGCCCGGCGTTTCTTGTCAACGACAAGGGCGACGTGGCACTCTCGCACTTCCACTTTAACGCGTATGGCGGCTTTATCGACGGTCTGTATTTCCCGTGGGACAAGGATGCGAGTATCGGCTTGCAGGTGGCACAGCTCGAGCAGGTTAACCGCTATCGTCCCGAGGATTATATCCTCGAGGGTGGCTCGTTTAACTGCGATGGCCAGGGCACCGTGGTGACCACCGAGATGTGCCTGCTCAATGAGGACCGCAACCCCCAGTACACCAAGGAGCAGATCGAGGAGAAGCTTGCCGAGTACCTGGGCATCGAGAAGGTCATTTGGATCAAGGATGGCATCGACCCGTTTGAGACCAACGGGCACGTGGACGACGTCGCATGCTTTAGTGCGCCCGGCGAGGTCTGCTGCATGTGGACCGATGATCCCAACCATAAGTTCTACAAGGAGTGCCAAGAGGCGTATAAGACGCTTTCCGAGACGACGGATGCCCGTGGCCGCAAGCTCAAGATCCACAAGGTGATTATGCCTGCGACCTCGGTATATATGACCGAGGAGGAGGCATCGACCATCGATCCGGTCGAGGGTGTGCTGCCGCGTACTCCCGAGGACGCCTTTGAGCCCAGCTACCTCAACTTCTTGCCCATCAACGGGGCGGTGCTGGTGCCACAGTTTGGCGACCCCAACGATGCCCAGGCACTCAAGAATATCCAAGCCGCCTATCCGGATCGCGAGGTCATCGGCATCATGACGCGCGAGGTCATCTATGGTGGCGGCAACATCCACTGCATCACCCAGCAGCAGCCCAAGGCGCGCTGTAAATAGCAGTTCCATGGTGAACAGTGCTTGATTGTCCGCACGCGAAAGTCCGCCGACTTCAATGGTCGGCGGACTTTTTGTGTGGTGGTTTCAGCTGAACGGCGGGCCGTGCGGCTTGGGTGTGCGGGCACACAATCTGGGGAAACCAAACAGATTGGGGCCTTATATGATCGACTCGAAGGGAAACGTGCGACCCGAGGGCATGTTTAACAGGGCGTACCTGGCCCCCGAAGCCCAGCGCGCATACGATACGCTGCTCGAGTGCGTGCTCAACGGGCAGAAGGGTTGCGAGGCTTCGGCGCATGCGGGCATGGATACCATCAAGGCGCTCGTATAGCTTTACGCTTTCGGATGTGACACATAGGACTGCGTGCGCCGCTCCCGGCTATATTGCCCCCGAGGTGCTTCAACTCATGGAGATAGCCGGCATCAGCGATTTCGAGAGCTTGGCAGCGTCCACGAATGCCCCCGTGTTTACGCCACAGACGGATGACTTTGGACTCGCGGTCCATATCTTTAAGATGCTTAACCGCGGAATACACCCATACGCTTCTGGTGAGCTGGACTTGGACATATTTGACCTGGACGACGATGACATTCCGCCTGCACCATTGATAAACAGCTGCGTGTGTAATGGGCACAGCCCGTTTGTGGGGACGTTGGTCGGATACGTTGTCCCAAAGTACGCTCTTGAGCTCGATGATTTTAGCGGCCTTATGGGCGAGGCACTCCGTCGATCGCTGTATGGCAGGGCGGAGGAGCGTCTTGACGCACGCACATGGGCGCGCCTGCTCGACCGCTATCTATCCGAGACAGTTGTGTGCAAGCGTGGCCATCTCCACCACTCGTTACAGCACGAATGCCCTTGCTGCCGAGGAGAGCGCGCCTTGTTGACTCGTCTTGGTTGATGGTTTGGGCCGTCTTGTAGAAAGCCCGTGAGGCGACATGCAAGTTAATCCTGCGTGTCGCCTCCGTACATATAGACGATAAATCCGTCGCCGGTGTCCTGGCTGTGATCCTCCAAGATGCGCTTCATGTTGAGGTGCTCGTAGAACTGCCAGTCGGAGTTGCAGTCGCTCATCAGGAAGAATTTGGTGCACCCGGCTTTGGCGAGTTCGGCGCGCGCAAGGTCGATGAGCTTGCGGCCGAGTCCCTTGCCCTGCCATTCAGGCATAATGATAATCAAGTTGAGTTGACCCTGGGCATATTCGTTGCCTGTGGCGGCAAAGCGATCCGCTGTGGCCTTTTCGCGGCTGTCTCCAAAGAGCGAGCCCTCGAGCTTGGCATCGGCGGTCTTTGCCATCTCGGTTGCCTGGGCAAACATCTCGTTATAGCAGGGCTCCCACGTGGGATTGGTGCGCGGCTTGCCGTCCTCGAAGATGCCGATGCAGCAGGCGGCGATAATGCGGCCCTCGGTCTCGGCGACGAGTGCGATGGGGGAGCGCTGCAGCTGCATGGCGATGTTAAAGCGCGCGTAGAAATCGGCAGCTTCGACGTCGCCGCGGTTGCGCAGCGTGTTGCACCACAGCTGGTTGTAGATGGCGGCGATGCCGGCCAGGTCATCGAGCGTGGCGGCGCGCAGGGTTACGTTGTCAAGGCTCATGGAGGCTCCTTCCAGGTTGGGTCAGGCCACCTATGAGTGTGACATGGCGACATCGTTGCCGCATCAACCATTCGGCAGACGAGCCTCGAATCCTCGGGGACGGAGGGTCCTAAGAAGGAATGAGGGCGGAATTTCGGACACTTGCTCGATGAGAGTGGATAATCTCCCACTTTTAGCGCTGGTATAGGCCAAAAACGGGAGATTATCCACTCTCATTCTGGGTAGTCGTTGGGGACGTTCTTAAACGACCAGTCATTAAAGAACGTCCAATGACTACCCCAAGGAACATCCCAGACTGCCGGCAGAAAAGGAGCGTCCCTAACTGCCGCATCCGGAGCAAGACAACGCCGCAGGTAGAGGACGGACAGCGAGCGGGCCGCATTTGAGACAAGGTGACGTGAAACGAAAGGGCGCTGACCTTCTGGTCGCGCCCTTGAAGTTGAACGTCAGATTGTCCAAATGCGGCCCGCGTAACTAAACCCGCTCCGCGATCTCGTGGATGAGGTAGTCGGTCTTTTCCCAGCCCAGGCACGGGTCGGTGATCGACTTACCAAAGACCCCACCATCGACCGGCTGGTTGCCGTCCTCAAGGTAAGATTCGATCATAAAGCCCTTGACCAGTTTGGAGATGGACTCGTTGCGGCGGCAGCTGTCGAGTACCTCCTTGCAAATGCGGTACTGCTCCAGCGGGCGCTTGCCCGAGTTGTCGTGGTTGCAGTCGATGACTGCCGCCGGATTGGCGTAGCCGGCATGCTCGGTATAGCGCTCGGCCAGGCGCTCCAGGTGCTCGTAGTGGTAATTGGGGTAGGTGCGACCGTCGAGACCGATGTAGCCACGCATGACGGCGTGCGCGAGCGGGTTGCCGTCGCACTCGACCTCCCAGTTGCGGAAGATAAAGCTCTGATGTGCCTGGGCGGCGTAGATGGAGTTGAGCATAACGGTGGTGGAACCGGCGGTGGGGTTTTTCATGCCCACAGGCACCGAAATGCCGCTCGACGCCAGACGATGCTCCTGGTTCTCGACCGAGCGCGCGCCCACGGCGACGTAGCTCAGCAGGTCGACGAGGTACTGGTAGTTGGACGGGTAGAGCATCTCGTCGGCGGTAAAGAAGCCAGTCTCCTCGATGACGCGCAGGTGCATGTGGCGGATGGCCTTAACGCCTTCAAGCAGGTCATCGGGCGCCTCGGGGTCGGGGTTGTGCAGCAGCCCCTTGTAGCCGGTGCCCTTGGTGCGCGGCTTGTTGGTATAGACGCGCGGAATGATGATGAGCTTGTCCTTGACCTCCTCGGCGGTCTTGGCCAGTCGGTTCATGTACTCAAGCACCGAATCCTCGCGGTCGGCAGAGCACGGGCCGATGATGAGCACTTTGCGTGCGTCTTCGCCGGTAAAGACCTTGGCGACCTCGGCGTCGAATGCCTGCTTTTTGGCGGTAAGCTCGGCGGAAAGCGGCATTTCCTCGCGGATCTCCATGGGGATCGGCAGCCTGCGCTTGAATTCCATGGCCATATGGGGCCTCCTTTATCAATTAACGGCAACAATTGGCGAATTCTCGAATGCTCGGCATTATCCGCTGTCGCACGCTAAAGTGCAAGTGAAACCTGCCGAAAAGGGACAGGTTTATTTTGGTCGGTTTTATCTGGGGAAATGTCGGCGCTCGCCGGAAGGGGAGGGCCAACGTACGGCACGCTGGAGCAAGTTGGATCTTCTGCGGCATACCCTGTGGGCAAAAAATGGCAAATATGAGTACTGTTGCTAGCGTAGTATCATATCGATCTTACAAGATAATAGACACAACAGTAAATATGTTCATTAACGTTGGCACACAGAAGTATGCTACCGGGCATTTTGATCAATTTGAAGGCATATCTAGGCCGCAATGAGGTCGTTTGGGGCAGTTTTGGCTGTTACTAAAAAGGTGACAGTACTCATATTTGCCATTTTTTGTCCACGGGGCCTTGAGGGAGGGCGTCAATCAGGTCCCAGGGGAGGCGGTTCGAGGGCTGCAAAACAAAAACGGGGACGCAGATTGTCCTGCGTCCCCGTTCTCGGGCGTTATTCGTTCCCTGCGGCAGAATTTACGCCGCCTCGTCGAACTGCGAGTTATACAGATCGGCGTAGAAGCCGCCCCGGGCGAGCAGCTCGTCGTGCGTGCCCTTCTCGACGATGTCGCCGTCGCGAATTACCAAGATCACGTCGGCGTTGCGGATCGTGGACAGGCGGTGCGCGATGACAAAGCTCGTGCGGCCCTGCATCAGCGCATCCATGGCGCGCTGGATGAGCTCCTCGGTGCGGGTATCGACGTTGGAGGTCGCCTCGTCCAGAATCAGCGCCGGGCGGTCGGCCAAAATGGCACGGGCGATGGTCACGAGCTGGCGCTGACCCTGCGACAGGTTCGTGCCCTCCTCGTTGATCATAAAGTCGTAGCCGCCGGCGAGCGTATGGATAAAGTGGTCGCAGCGTGCGGCGCGTGCAGCGGCCTCAACCTCGGCGTCGGTCGCATCGGAGCGTCCGTAGCGGATGTTCTCGCGGATGGTGCCGTTAAACAGCCAGGTATCCTGCAGCACCATGGCAAATTCGCCGCGAAGTGCCGCGCGGTCCCAGTCACGCACGTCAATGCCCTCGACGCGCAGCGAGCCGCCGTCCACATCGTAGAAGCGCTGCAGCAGCTTAATGAGCGTGGTCTTGCCGGCGCCGGTGGGGCCGACGATGGCAATGGTTTGGCCGGGCTGCGCCTCGCAGCTAAAGTCGTGGATGATGGTCTTGTCGGGCGTGTAGCCAAACTTGACATGGTCGAACTCCACGTGGCCGGGGCGCTTCTCGGGAATCTGCGCGTCGGCCTTCTGCTCTTCCTCGGGCGCGGCCAGGAACTCAAACACGCGCTCGGTGGCGGCGGCCATCGACTGCATCGTGTTGCTCACGTTGCCCAGCTGCTGCACCGGCTGCGTAAAGTTGCGAACGTACTGGATAAAGCTCTGAATGTCGCCGGGCGTGGCATTGCCGGTCAGCGCGAGCTGCGCGCCTACCACGACGACGCCCACGTAGCCCATGTTGCCCACCAGACTCATAAGCGGCATCATCAAGCCCGACAGGAACTGCGAGCGCCAGCCGCTAATAAAGAGTCGGTCGTTTTGGCGGTCGAACTCCTCGATTGAGGCCTCGGCGCGGTCGAACACCTGGATGACGTTCTGGCCGGCAAAGTCCTCCTCGATAATGCCGTTGACGGTGCCAAGGACTTGCTGTTGCTCGCGGAAGTACGGCTGCGAGAAGTGAATCATCACGGTCAGGATAATCGCGGCGGCCGGCAGCGTGAGCACGGTGACGCCGGTAAGCGGCAGGCTGATCGAAAGCATCATGACGAGCACGCCGATAATCTGCGTCACCGACGTGATGAGCTGCGTCACACTCTGGTTGAGCGACTGACCGAGCGTATCGACGTCGTTGGTGATGCGGCTGAGCACGTCGCCCTTGCTGTGGCCGTTAAAGTAGCTCATCGGCACGACGGCGATCTTGGCGGCGATCTCCTTGCGCATGCGGTAGCAGATCTTTTGCGTAACGCCGGTCATGAGCCAGCCCTGGATCAGGCTGCAGGCAGAGCTCGCCAGATACAGACAGAGCAAAAAGCCGAGCGTCTTGGCGATCCAGACAAAGTCGACATCGCCGGTGCCGTTGACCTTGGCAACCAAGCCCTCGAACAGTTTGGTAGTAACCTGGCCGAGCACCTTGGGCCCCACAATGTTAAAGATGACCGAGCACACGGCAAAGGCGACGGCGGTAAACACGGCAATCTTGTGCTGGCCGATATAGCCGAGCAGCTGCCTCATGGTGCCCTTAAAGTCCTTGGCCTTTTCGCCGCGGCCCATGCCACCCATGCGGCCCATGGGACCGCGCTGGCGGGTTGGCTTGGGAATCTGAGTCTTGGTTTCGTCTGCCATTAGCGCTCGCCTCCTTCCATAACGGCTTCAATCTCTTCTTGGGTAAGCCCCAGCTCCTCGGCGGAAAGCTGCGACTGTGCGATCTCCAGGTACGCCGGGCAGCTGCGCAGCAGCTCCTCGTGCGTGCCGGTGCCCACTACGTGGCCGTCGTCGAGCACGATGATCTGGTCGGCGTGCATGATGGTCGCGATGCGCTGGGCCACGACCACGAGTGCGGCGTCGGTAACGTTTTTGGCCAGCTCCTCGCGCAGGCGCGCGTCGGTCTTGTAGTCGAGGGCGCTAAACGAGTCATCGAACACCACGACCTCGGGCTTTTTGGCCAACGCGCGGGCGATGGCCAGGCGTTGGCGCTGACCGCCCGAGACATTGGAGCCGCCCTGGCTGATGGGGGAGTCGTAGCCGCCCTCGCGCTCGGCGATAAAGTCTTCCGCCTGGGCGACGCGTGCTGCCTGGCGCATATCCTCGTCACTTACCATGTCGCCGGCAAACTTGAGGTTGCTCTCGATGGTGCCCGAGAACAGGCGCCCCTGCTGCGGGATGTAACCGATGCGGCGGCGAAGCTCGGAGAGGGTCATATCGCGCACGTCGACGCCGTCGAGCGAAATGCTGCCGCCCGTCACGTCGTACAGGCGCGGAATCAGCTGCACGAGCGTGGACTTGCCCGAACCCGTGGAGCCAATGATGCCGAGCATCTGGCCGGCGTGCGTGGTGAAGTTTACGCCGCTAATGACGTCGGCGCGGGCATCGGGATACTGGAAGCTCACGTCGCGGAAGGTGAGCTCACCGCGCGGCGCGCTGGCTGCGGGCAGTTTGGGCGAGGCAGGGTCGTTGATGCTCGTGGGGCAGGTGATGACCTCTTCCACGCGCTCGGCTGCGACCTCGGCGCGGGGCAGGATGACCGAAACCATGGTGAGGATCATAAACGCCATGACGATCTGCATGGTATAGGAGATAAACGCCATCATGTTGCCGACCTGCATCACGCCGTTGGACACGCCCTGGGCGCCAAACCAGACGATAAGCACGGTGATGCAGTTCATGACGAGCATCATGAGCGGCATCATAAAGCTCATGGCGCGGTTGGTGTAGAGCTGCGTGGTCATCAGGTCGAGCGACGCCTTGTCAAAACGCTCGAGCTCATGCTCCTCGCGGTTGAACGAACGGATAGGCATAAGGCCGTCGAGCAGCTCGCGGGCGGTAAGGTTCACACGGTCCACAAAGCTCTGCATCTTTTTGAACTTGGGCATGGTGAGGCCCATAAGCACGCCGACGACGACCGAGACCGCGATGATGGCCACGGCGATGGTCCACTCCAAGCCGGTGTGGTTGGCCAGGACGCGCATGACAGCGACGATGCCCATGACGGGGGCCATCAGGCACATGCGGATGAACAGGGTTGCGGCCATCTGGATCTGCTGAATGTCGTTGGTGCAGCGGGTGATGAGCGAGGCCTGGCTAAACTTGCCCACCTCGGCCGGCGAGAAGTGCATAACCTTGTTGAAGGTCTCGCGGCGCAGGTCGCGGGCGATGGAACAGGCGGTGCGCGAGGCCACGGCACCGGTCAGGATGGTGGCGACGAGCGATACGAGGCACAGACCAAACATCGTGGTCGCCATGCGGCTCAGGTAGGCGTTCTGCACGTCAGCGGGGTCGATGCCCCGCGCCTTGTACTCGTCCTGTACATAGCTCACGGCGCGCTGGGTCACGATGGAGCCCGACATGGAGCCCATTTTGTCCGCCATTTGGTTGGCGCCCTCGACGAGCTTGCTTTGGTCTACCAGACCGCCCTCGACACCCAGGCGCAGGCTCTTCATGGTGATCTTACCGCCGTCGGCATCAATCTGCTTTTGCATGTTCTGCGCCGCTGCGGCCTTCTGCTGCATCTCGGCGAGCTGCTTGGGCGTCATCGCTGCCATTTGCTCGGGGGTGGGCATGGCCTGGGCAGCGTTACTGTCTTTCTCGCTGGACGAGCCCATCATGTCGCCCATGGAGTTGGCGTCAATGCCCTGGTTGAGCGAAAGAACGACAGTCTCGGGCAGGCTCATAATGTCGGCAATCTTGCCTCCATCGGCACGCTCTTCCTCGGTGCCCTTGTACGTTCGAATGCCGTTTTTGTCAGCCTTGCTAAACACGGCCTCCACTGCCTTGGCGTCCTTGGCGCTCATAAAGAGCTTGAGGTCATCGAGCGATTCGGCGCGAATGGTGTCGGGTACGGGCGAGGCGATGCCGCCTTGCTGCACGCCCACATCGACGATGTCACTCATATACGTAGGTAGCGCTAGGTCGGCATTGCAGCTGATTACGATAAGCACGATAGCCGTGAGTAGCGCCAGGATATGCTTTTTAAAGAGCTTGAGAATCCTCACTCGGCATCTCTCCTTTCTTGATTGCGATCGATAATTTCGTTGGCACGCCTTAGGAGGCGCACCATCTCTTGGGTATCTGTTTCGCCGAGCTGCTCGAGGAAGGCCGCGGTGCGTTTCTCGAATTCCCGACGTTTGATTTCGAGATCTTGTCGGCCTTTGTCGGTCACCGTGACGTGTACGCGACGACGGTCGGTCTTTGAGTGCTCGCGCTCGACCCAGCCCTTGGTTTCGAGGGCGCGCAGGATGTTGGCGATGCGGGCGCTCGAGACCCAGGCGCGATCAGCGAGTTCGCTCGGCGTGAGCGAACCGCCAGCGAGCATGAGAGCGCGCATGACAGCCATCTCGCCGCCGAGAGCTTTGTCCGCAAAGCGCGAAATGCGCTGATGCATGCTGCCAAACTCAGTTAAGAGCTGACGCCCAAGCTCATGGAAATCGGTATCTTCCACCGAAAACCCCTAACACTAGAAACTATTTTCGGTGAAAGATGATACCCTTGCACGCGTACCCTATGCGGTAGATTTTTGGGACATGTCCCAAAAAACTACTTGGCCGCTAGGCAATATAAAGAGCGCATAAAGACTTAAAATCATTCAATTGCTGAAGCGTTTCAAAGAACTATTATGCACGCGGTTAGGCGAGGGGTTGTCACCACCATGACGACTAGGACTCATATAATCGCCACGTGCGATGCTCCAACTTCCCGCAAGGAGACACCTGAATCAAGGGGGTTGGAGTCATGGCATTTGACTTCACGGGTAAAACCGCGATCGTTACCGGTGGCACTCAGGGCATTGGCCTCGAGATCGCCAAGGGCATCGTCGCGGGCGGCGGACATGTCGCGCTCATCGCAAGGAACGCTGCTAAGGGCGAGGCCGCGGTGGCCGAGCTTGGCGAGGGCAACAAGTTCTATCAGCTCGATGTCGCCGATGCACCCAAGGCGCGCGAGACCGTCGAGCAGATTTTTACGGACCTGCCGCAAACCAATATCCTGATCAACTGCGCTGGCGTCATCAGCACCAAGAAGTTCGACGAGATCGATGACACCGAGTGGCGTCGCACCATCGACATCAACCTCAACGGTACCTTCACTATGATGAACGCCGTGTACCCGCACTTTAAGGCGGCCCATGCCGGCACTATCGTCAACGTGAGCTCTGTTGCTGGCAAGATCGGTGGTGGCCTGCTCGGCACCGCTGCCTACGCCAGCTCCAAGGCCGGTGTTAACG
Source organism: uncultured Collinsella sp. (assembly GCA_905202925.1). Lineage (GTDB taxonomy): Bacteria > Actinomycetota > Coriobacteriia > Coriobacteriales > Coriobacteriaceae > Collinsella. Next base: position 171,073 of record CAJKTW010000004.1, read on the forward strand.
GTCTAACCAAGGCAGTCGCCAAGGAGGGCGGCAAGTTCGGCGTCCGCTGCAACGCTGTATGCCCGTCGCTCACCCTTACCGATATGACCTCGATTCTCTCTGACGAGAACTCTCAGCGCATCATCAACGGTATCCCCCTGGGCCGCGCCGCCCAGGCCAGCGAGCCTGCGCAGATGGTGCTGTTCTTCGCTTCCGACCTCGCCAGCTTCGTGAACGGCGAGATCGGCGACTGCGACGGCGGCATCGTCCTGGACGGGTAATACCCCACGACGATTATTCGGCGACGGCTCCTGCGACTCGGGACCGTCGCCTTCTTTCTGACATAGGCGCGTGCGGCTACGATTCGCATGCATCCAAAGGAGATATATATGAGTGAATCGACTGCGGTGGAGGCGCCGGCGGCAAAGGAGCCGTTCTTTAAGATGTCCTCCATCCCGGGTGCCAATATTTTGGTGCCGCTTTTGCTGGGCTGCCTGCTCAACACGCTATTCCCCGACCTATTCAAAACGCTCGGCAGCTTTACGCTTGGCATGACCCAGCAGGGTGCAGGCCCGCTCGTGGGCGCTTTTTTGCTCATCGTCGGTACGACGATTTCGTTTAAGAGTGCTCCTGCCGCCGCTGCCCGCGGTGCCATCATCATCGCCGTCAAGCAAATCGTGGTCGTTGCCGTGTCGCTGCTCATCCTTTATGTGTTCAACGACAACCTGTTTGGCATCTCTGCCATGGTGATGCTGGCGGCTTGCACCGGCGCCAACAACGCTATGTACGCTGGTCTGATGGGCACCATGGGCAATGAGGCCGAGCGCGGCGCTGTCGCAATCACCACGCTCGTTGTCGGCCCTCCGGTCACGATGATCGTGCTCGGCGCTGCCGGCCAGGCTCCGATTGGCTGGTCGCTCGTAGGTGCCATCCTGCCGATCGTCGTCGGCATTATTCTGGGCAACCTCTTCCCCAGCTTTAAGAAGATGATGGCGCCGGCACTTTCCGCCGTCATCGTGCTCGTCTTCTTTGCCATGGGCTCGACCATGACCTTTGGCCAGCTCATTAATGGCGGTCTTCCCGGTATTCTGCTCGGCGTGATTTGCTCGGTAATCTTTGCAATTCCCGTCATCGCAGTCGATAAGCTCACAGGCGGCACGGGTGTCGCAGGTGCGGCCATTTCGAGCTGCGCCGGAGCCAATGTGGCCACGCCTGCTGCCATGGCAAGCGTCAACGGGGCCATGTACGGTGGCGCCGTGCTCGCGACGGCTACGGCACAGGTTGCAGCGTGCGCTATCGTGACGGCCATTTTGACCCCGCTGGTCACCAGCTGGTGCTACAAGCATTTTGAGGGCCAGCAGAGCAACGGCAAGGCAACGACCGACAAGGCCTCCGCAGCCGCCTAATGCCAAACGGCAATTAAAGCTAAATAACTAGCCACGCCATAGGGCGGCCCCGGGGGAAATCCCGTGGCCGCCCTTCAGTTTCTGAAGGGTCTCTGGGGTACTTTACTCTGATAAAGCTGACATAACAGCTAGAGTGAACGTCGTACAAAGGCAAGGAAAAATACCAAACAAATCGGTGAACGGTAGTTGTTCGCGCTCGCATTTCCTGCGGATTTGTTAAAAACGCTCTAATGGTATAAAAAAAGAAACATATAACAGCCCTGATGAAGGGGGCGGCTATGTTATCCTTCTCAAACGGGTGAAATCTTGGGTTTTGGGTTGCAGTTCCAAGGTGGACAAACGTTTTTCCCTGCACCAACGTGTAGTGAAGAACGGAAGAAGCCGGTAGTGCAAGCCGATAATTCAAGAATTCAATAAGCAGCGGTGTGAGAGAGCGCCGCATTACACGTAACTAGGAGCGTGGTTACACAATGCAGGAGGCATGGGAAGGCTTCAAGGAAGGCATCTGGACGGGAGAGGTTGACGTCCGAGACTTCATCCAGAAGAACTACACCCCCTACGAGGGCGATGAGTCGTTCCTCGCCGGCCCGACCGAGCGTACCAAGGAGCTGTGGGGCGAGGTTCTCGACCTGCTGCTTAAGGAGCGTGAGCAGGGCGGCGTCCTCGATATGGACACCAAGACCGTCACGGGTATCGTGAGCCACCCCGCTGGCTACATCGATAACGCCCACCGCGAGAAGGAGACCATCGTCGGCCTCCAGACCGACAAGCCGCTCAAGCGCGCTCTGCACGTCAACGGCGGTATCCGCATCGCTTGCCAGGCTGCCAGCCAGCACGGCTACAAGGTCGACGAGAACGTTGTCGAGCGCTACACCTTCGAGCGCAAGACTCACAACGCCGGCGTCTTCGATGTTTACACCCCCGAGATGCGTGCTTGCCGCTCGGCTCACATCATCACTGGTCTGCCCGATGGCTATGGCCGCGGCCGCATCATCGGCGACTACCGTCGTGTTGCCCTGTACGGCGTCGACTACCTGATTAAGGACAAGGAGGCCCAGAAGGCTTCCACCCCGACGGTCATGACCGCCGACAACATCCGCGATCGCGAGGAGCTGCAGGAGCAGATCCGCGCCCTCGGTGAGCTCAAGATGATGGCCGAGACCTATGGTTTCGACATTTCCAACCCTGCTACCAACACGCAGGAGGCCATCCAGTGGATGTACTTCGCCTACCTGGCTTCCGTCAAGGAGCAGAACGGCGCCGCTATGTCCATCGGCCGCACCTCTACGTTCATCGACATCTACGCTGAGCGCGACCTTGCCAACGGTACCTTCACCGAGGAGCAGATCCAGGAGTTCGTGGATCACTTCATCATGAAGCTCCGCATGGTCAAGTTTGCCCGTACCCCCGAGTACCAGGCCCTGTTTACCGGCGATCCGCAGTGGGTCACCGAGTCCATCGGCGGCATGGGTGTTGACGGCCGTACGCTCGTTACCAAGATGAGCTACCGCTACCTGCACACGCTCGAGAACATGGGCACCAGCCCCGAGCCCAACATGACCGTTCTGTGGTCGACCCGTCTGCCCGAGAACTTCAAGAAGTTCTGCGCCAAGACTTCTGTCGCCAGCTCCTCGATCCAGTACGAGAACGACGACCTCATGCGCGTTTACCACGGCGACGACTACGGCATCGCCTGCTGCGTGTCCTCCATGCGCATTGGCAAGGAGATGCAGTTCTTCGGCGCCCGTGCCAACCTGGCCAAGTGCCTGCTCTACGCACTCAACGGCGGTGTTGACGAGGTCTCCAAGAAGCAGGTCGGCCCCAAGTATCGCGCCGTCGAGGGCGATACGCTCGATTACGACGACGTTGTGGCCAAGTACAACGACATGATGAAGTGGCTTGCTGGCGTGTACGTCAACTCGCTGAACATCATTCACTACATGCACGACAAGTATTGCTACGAGCGCATCCAGATGGCTCTGCACGACAAGCACGTGCATCGTTGGTTCGCTACGGGCATCGCTGGCCTTTCCGTCGTGGCTGACTCCCTGTCCGCCATCAAGTACGCCAAGGTCCACCCCGTCCGCGACGAGAACGGCATCATCGTCGACTTCGAGACCGAGGGCGAGTTCCCCAAGTACGGCAACGACGACGACCGCGTTGACCAGATCGCTCACGACGTTGTGCACCAGTTCATGGAGTACATCCGCATGAACGACACCTACCGCAACTCCGTGCCCACGACCTCGGTTCTGACCATTACCTCCAACGTCGTGTACGGTAAGAAGACCGGTTCCACGCCTGACGGCCGCAAGGCTGGCCAGCCGTTCGCCCCGGGTGCTAACCCCATGCACAAGCGCGATAGCCACGGCGCCATCGCTTCGCTGTCTTCGGTTTCCAAGCTCCCGTTCCGCGATGCTCAGGACGGCATCTCCAACACCTTCTCCATCATCCCGGGTGCGCTCGGCAAGGAGGACCAGGTGTTCTTTGGCGATATCGACCTTGATCAGCTGGGCGAGTAACTATTGTTAGTGCTATACTAACAATAACGATTACTGATTAGAGCGACGGTTTCGGCCGGCGCCTATCAATCGAAGGAGACACATTATGAAGGTTTCTGAAGTTTCTGAGACTCAGGCCGATAACCTGGTCCACATGCTCGACGCTTACGCCGAGAAGGGTGGCCACCACCTGAACATCAACGTCTTCAACCGTGAGACGCTGCTCGACGCTCAGGCCCACCCCGAGAAGTACCCGCAGCTGACCATCCGCGTTTCCGGCTATGCCGTGAACTTCCACACGCTCACTAAGGAGCAGCAGGACGAGGTCATTTCGCGTACCTTCCACAACAAGTTCTAAAGGGATTTAACTCCCGCAGGATCGCCGGGGCTGTTCGGGCTACCTCCCAAAACGTCCTCGGACATGCAAGAAGCCCTCGCTGCGCACTTCGTGCGGCGAGGGCTTCTTGCGTGCGGAATATTTTGGGAGGTAGCCCAAACAGCCCCGGCGGGGTCCTGTGTAGTCACCCTTTAGGCGGAACTCTCCTGATGGGTTGAGAGTTCTGGATACTTGCTTGCTACCGTTTATCGCGTATAGCTACCGTTTGCGGAATAAGTAACACTCCTTAATAAACCGTGTAGAATCTCAGATAAGCACGGAGTTTTCCAGGGAGACGCTGTCCTTTGCTGTGGGCGAAGGGCGGCGTCTCTCTGGCGCTTGTGAGTCGTTGTTCAATGGGGCGGCGAGCGTGCGCATGTAATACATAGTCAACGTCGAGATGGGTCGTGATGATAATGGGCAAGTACGTAATCGTGGTTGAGTCTGGGTCGGATGTGACGCCGGAGCTCTGCGAGCGCTACGGCATCGTGCGCGTGCCTATGCATGTCACGATTGGTGACGAGACCGTCGAGGACGGCTCGATCGATCCGCTCGAGATTTACTCGCGCTGCAACGAGTTTGGTGTGATGCCCAAGACCAGTGGCTGTTCGCCAGCGGATTTTGCGCATGTGTACGACCGCATCCATGCCGAGCAACCCGACGCGACTATTTTGCATCTTGCATATTCCGAGGCCACGACCTGTTCGCATCAGTCCTCTAAGATTGCGGCCCAGGGGCGCGACTACGTGTTCTCCATGGACACGCGCTTTGTGTCGGTGGGCCAGTCGCTTGTCGCCGTTGAGACCGCCAAGTATATCGAAGCCCATCCGGATGCCACCGTCGACGAGATTTTCGCCTTTACCAATTCGGTGATGGACCGCGTGCTGCTGGGCTTTGTTCCTACGGACCTTGCCTTCCTTAAGGCAGGTGGTCGCTTGTCCAACGTCGCGTTTCTTGGCGCCCATCTGCTCAAGATTAAGCCCTGCATTGAGGTAACGGGTGGCAAATTCGTGGCGACCAAGAAGCTCCGCGGCTCTATGCTCAAATGTGCCCGTGCCTTTATTGACCACATGGTTGCGAAGGGCGATATTGATTACTCGCACATTGGTTTGGCGTATTCAGTGGGCCTTTCCGAGGAGCTGCGCGACGATATGGAAGTCTATGCGCACGACCTGGGCTTTAAGGACGTTACCCGGACTCAGGTCGGCGGCGTCATCTCGAGCCATTGCGGCCCGACCGCCTTCGGCGCGGTGTTCACGCTCAAGGCGTAAGGCCTGGCGTCTATCGATAGCTATTGCCTCGGCGGCGGGTGGGTTGTGACAACCTTCCCGCCGCTTTTGTGTGGGGCCAAATAGAACAACCCAATTGACCACTAAACCGTTTCACCATCATGCGTATGGGCTAGAATGGCTCTGGCATTTATGTAACTAAAACCAATGAGAGGCAAGGTAGCGGGAATGGCTGAGATGACGCTCGAGGGTGTGGACGCTCGTCCCGAGGACTCCGCGTTTGCCCTGGGCCGCGTACATTCGATTGAAACGATGGGTACGGTCGACGGACCCGGCATCCGCTTCGTAGTGTTTGTCCAGGGCTGTCCCATGCGCTGCGCGTATTGCCACAATCCCGATACCTGGTCGGTTAACGGCGGCACGATGGTGACCGTCGAGCACCTGATGGACGAGTTCCAGAGCAATCATGAGTTTTACCGCAGCGGCGGAATTACGGTTTCGGGCGGCGAGCCACTTCTGCAGCCCGAGTTTTTGGCCGACCTGTTCCGTGCAATGCACAACAACCCCGATGGTCGCGTGCATACCTGCCTGGATAGCTGTGGCTACGCCTTCGACCCTCAGCATCCCGAGAAGTTCGATGCCGTGCTCAACGAGACCGACATGGTACTGCTCGATATTAAGCATGCCGACCCGGTCGAGCATAAAAAGCTAACCGGTTGTGATCCCGCACGCATCCTGGCGTTTGGCGATGAGCTTGCCCATCGCAAGATTAAGGTCGTTATTCGCCACGTGGTGGTGCCGGGCATTACCGATACGGTGGAGGAGTGCGAGACACTCGGTCGTTTAATCGCCCCGTGGCATAACGTGGTCGGCCTGGAGATGCTGCCGTATCACACCATGGGTGTCGTCAAATACGAGCAGCTGGGGATTCCCTATAAGCTTGAGGGCGTTCCACAGATGGATACCGCGCGCATGCCCGAGCTGCGCAACGCCGTCATGACGGGCATGAAAAAGCGCCGCGCCGAACTCAAAAACGCCATCGGCTAGCGATCCATTTTCGCCCCCAAGGGCACTCATTGGGGACAGACTTAAATGAGTGCGCGATGGCATTGCGGGCGAGCATGTTTTGGTGCGCAACAAGGCAGGCTGGATTAGCGAGGATGGTTGCTATTCGACATGCGATGCCGGACTGATCGAAGTCGACGGCCATAGCTATGTTATGAGTATCATGACATTGATGTCGTGGAGCGACCACTCGAGCGAGGTTACGGCTGCGATTGCAAAGGCTCTGTTTGATACGCGAGCTGCGCTGGCTTAGCGTGTTCGTTTGGCGAGGTCAAACAAAATGCTGGTACCATACCTTGGTTGAGAATTTCGTATAGGTTTGGGGAATGGTATGGCTACCATCGCGATTATCGGTGCGCTCGAAAAAGAGATCATGCAGATTAAGGAAGAGCTGAGTGACGTTTGCGAGGCGCGGGAGGCAGGCTTGACCGTCGTGAGCGGTGAGCTCGACGGCCTGACAGTTGTCGCCACAACGGCGGGCATGGGCACAGTGAACGCCGCCGCTGCAACGCAGCACCTCATTAGTAAGTATGCTCCGCAGGCTGTTGTGTTTTCGGGCATTGCGGGCGGTTTGAACCCCAAGCTCCATATCGACGACGTGGTCATTGGCAAACGCCTGCGCTATCTGGATACCGATACCGCGCTTATCGCCGAGTCTGCACCGGGGCTTGAGGAGTTTGGTTCGACGCCCGCGCTGGTCGATATTGCCGTCGACGTGCTTGCTGAGCGTGGGTTCGTTGACGCTTCGACAAATGCAGTCGCTTCGAACGAGGGCACCAAGCAGTTCCTGGTCGGCACGATTGCCACGGGTAACCGCTTTGTGACGGGCGCCGCCATGCGCAACGACGCTATCGAGGCGACGCATGCCGATTGTGTCGGCATGGAGGGCGCGGCAATTGCCCATGTCGCAACCAAAAATGGTGTCGATTGCCTGGTGTTGCGCGCTATCAGCGATAATTGTGACGAGGCGTACGATGCAATTTGCGATCGAGAGTTCGATCTGTTCGAGTATGCGCGTGTCGCAAGTGACATCACGCTCGATATCGTCCGCCGCATTGCCGCTGCGCAATAGCGCGCTCTTTTGTAAGAACCTACGACCAAGGAGTGTCCATGGCCGATTCCATTAACTACCAGCTTGCCAAGTTCGTCGCCAGCTACGGCAAGGTTTCGCAGATTCCCGAGTCCACCTGCCCCGAAGTGAGCTTTGTCGGCCGCTCCAATGTGGGCAAGTCGTCGATTATGAACAAGCTCTTTGGCCGCAAGAACCTGGTCAAGGTTTCGAGTACGCCGGGCAAGACGAGCAACATCAACTTCTTTGAGGCCGACGACGTGCACTTCGTCGACCTGCCGGGCTATGGTTTCGCCCGTCGTTCTAAGGCCGAGCGCGACCGCTGGGCCGAGCTTATCGGCGACTTTTTCGACTCCGAGCGCAGCTTTAACTTGGTCGTCTCGCTGGTGGACATTCGTCACGACCCCAGCAAGCTCGATCATGACATGATCGACTACCTGCAGGGCAACGAGTTCAACTTTATCGTCTGCCTCACCAAAGCCGACAAGCTCAGCCGCACCCAGCAGGCCCGCCAGGCAGCAGCCATCAAAAAGCAGCTCAACGTCCCGGCCGAAAACGTAATCATCACAAGCTCCCAGACTGGCACCGGTATCGATGAACTCAAGCGCCGCATCGCCGAGGCCTGCCTCTAGTAAGCGTCCCATCCCAGTAAGGGCCCCCACCAATAAAAAGCCAAACCATCAGCCCGGCGCCCCTTCAAAGCGTGGGTTCCTATAGACATCGTCGACCACGTTGCTGTAGGGCCGCCCAAGGGTATCCCCTTAAAAACATTCCGCAGCACGAGGCCCGCTTATCCGTAGCTCCGAAGGAGCAGGATAAGCGGGCCTCAAGTGCGAGGACGTTTTTAAGGGGATACCCTTGGGCGGCCCGAAGGGATTAACTAGCGATGTCTACAGGTACTCGATTTGAGCGCCCTCGGTGTCGCACGTCAGAATATGCGTCTCACACTTGGGGAACTGCTCGCGCAGCTTGACCTGCAGGAACTTTGCCACGATGGTGTCGTCGGTTACAGCCATGAGGGTCGAGCCCGAACCGCTGATCCAGATGGTCTTGGCGCCGCCGTTAAGGCAGGTGTCGCGCACGGCGTTGTAGTCGGGGATGAGACGGCGACGATAGGGTTCTTGGATGCGGTCGTCATTGGCGGCGGCAATCAGGTCAAGGTCGCCGGTCTCCAGACCGCGCGTCATGCCAGCAATGCGGCCCATCTGCCACACGGCGGTGGAGAGCGGAATCTTCTGCGGCACGACCTTGCGCGCCTCGCTCGTATGTACCTCGTAGGGCGGAATCACGGTAATAAAACGCAAGCGATCGCTCACCTCGTAGCGCAGGCACTGGGGCAGCGAGTCGGTCGGCGTAAAGGAGCAGACGGCGCCGCCCAGGATAGCGGGGGCGACGTTATCGGGATGGCCCTCGACCTCGGTGGCGATGCGGACGAGCTCGGCGCGGTCGACGGTGTGGCCTGTCAGCGCGGCGGCCGCCATGATGCCGGCGACGACGCAGGTGGAGCTGGAACCCAGGCCGCGAGCGACGGGCACGTCGGTCTGAATGTCGATAGCGACGGGAAAGGCCGGCTCGCTCCAGGCGGCCAGAGCATCGACAAAGCTCACGTAGACCAGGTTGTTCTCGTTTTGGAACTCTTCGGGGCATCCGGTGATGGTGAGCTTGTCGGCGCGCTCGAAGGTGAAGTGCGAGTAGAGGCTGACGGCCATGCCGAGGGTATCGTAGCCGATGCCTAGGTTGGCGCTCGTTGCTGGGACGGTGATTTTGATCATGTGAGTCCTCCTGGCGTGCCTGGCTGTTTAGTTCGCTGCTCGGGCAGTCCTGCGCAAGACGGAAAGCACATTAAGTGCTTTCCTTTGCGTGCGGAACTCGCGACGAACTAAACAGCCAGGCACGCTGTGCGCGTTCGTCATCATCCCGGGGGTTATCTGATAAAAGAAGGTGCGCCGGCTTTCGCCGGCGCTTAATAAGGGGTTTAGTTAGTAGCCATCTTTTTTGCTGCAGACTCGACGTAGCTTGCCATCTCATCGACGTCGCAGACGTCTTCGAAGCGGACGGGTTTGGATTCGAGTTCGGCGAGCTGGGTCGGGGCGACCGTGTTGGTGGCCTGCTCGAGCACACGCATAGCCTCAAAATCATCCTCGGGAACGTCGAGCCCCAGGGCGTCGCAGCAGGCGCGCGGGAACTTGTAGGGGCTGGCGGTCGAAAGCAGCACGCGGGCCTTGGCGCCCTCGGCGGAAGCGACCTGCTCAAAGACGTGATAGCCGCAAGCGGTGTGCGGGTCGATCACGTAGCCGTTGGCGTCCCAGCAGCTCTTGATGGCAGCGCGGACCTCGTCCTCGCTGGCCCAGCCGCAGCCAAACACGCTCTGGATCTTGGCCAGCAGCTCGGCGGGCACCTCGTAGCGGCCGGTCTGGGCAAGCTGATCCATAAGGCCGGCAACGAGCTCGCAGTCGCCGTCGGACAGGAAGTAGAGCATGCGCTCCAGGTTGGAGCTGATGAGGATGTCCATCGACGGCGAGATGGTCGTGAAGAACGGGCGGTTACGGTCGTAAACGCCGGTGGTCAGGAAGTCGGCAAGCACGTTGTTCTTGTCGCTCGCCACGACGAGCTTGGCGATGGGCAGACCCATGCGCTTGGCGTAGTAGCCGGCCAAGATATCGCCAAAGTTGCCGGTGGGCACGCAGAACTCTACGGCGTCGCCAGCCTCGATAGCGCCGGCGCGTAGCAGTTGCGCATAGGCGGCAAAGTAGTAGACGACCTGCGGCACCAGGCGGCCGACGTTGATGGAGTTGGCGCTCGAAAGCACAGTGCCGGCGGCTTCCAGGCGCTCGGCAAGCTCCTTATCGGCAAAGATGCGCTTGATGGCACTCTGGGCATCGTCGAAGTTGCCGCGGATGCCGCAGACGGCGACGTTATCGCCCTCCTGCGTGGACATCTGCAGATTCTGCACGCGGCTGACCTTGCCCTCGGGATAAAAGACGGTAATGCCCGTGCCCGGGGCGTCGGCAAAGCCGGCGAGTGCGGCCTTGCCCGTGTCGCCTGACGTGGCGGTGACGATCATGATGCGCTCGGCGCCGCCGTCCTTGGCGGAGGTGCGGGCCATAAGGCGGGGGAGCATCTGCAGGGCGACGTCCTTAAAGGCGCTCGTGGGGCCGCCAAAGAGCTCCATCACATAGGTCTGAGGGGCGTCGACGCCCGGTGCGGCGTCGAGTTTGACGAGCGGCGTGACCTCTTCGCTTGCAAATGTGTCGCGGTATGCCTCACTCACACAGGCAGAAATTTCTTCGGCCGTGTAATCATTCAGTAACATTCCCAACACATCTTGAGCGATTTCAAAGTACGATTTATCTGCAAGCGAGCTGATATCGAGCTGCTGGGTGCCCAGCTCGTCCGAGACGAACAAACCCCCGTCGGGAGCGATGCCGGTGCGGATTGCCACCTTACTTGAGCACGATAAAGTGCGTCCTCGTGTACTATGATAAGTTCCCATATAACACTGCTCCTCGGATGCCTTGGTCCCAATCGGTGAACCCATGGTATCAGAGCGCGCAAAACAGGTTTGCAGAGGCTTTTAGAAAGGTAACCTCCAGCCCATGATAAAAATTGCCAAGTTTGGCGGCTCGTCGGTCGCCGACGCCGAACACTTTAAGAAGATCAAGGCCATCGTCGATGCCGACCCGGCTCGCCGTTTTGTGGTGGTTTCCGCCTGCGGTCGCCGCTTTAAGGGCGACACCAAGGTGACCGACCTGCTCTATCTGGTTAACGCACACGTTAAGTATCACGTGTCGTGCGAGGAACTGCTCGAGGACATCGGCCAGCGCTATTTTGATATCGCTGACGAGCTGGAGCTCACCTATCCCATCCGCGAGGAGTTCGCGGCCTTTGCCGAGCGCGCCCGCTCGGGCGGCTACTCCACCGAGGAGCTCGTGAGTCGTGGCGAGTACTTCACCGCTCGCCTGATGGCCGAGTATCTGGGCCTGCCGTTCCTGGACGCCGCGACGGTCGTGGCGTTCCATCACGACGGTACGCTCAGCATGAACCGCACCTCCGAGCTGGTGCAGGAGTACGGTCAGCAGGGCGGCTTTGTCATGCCCGGTTTCTACGGCGCGACGCGTGAGGGTCAAATCAAGCTGCTCGACCGTGGCGGCGGCGATATCTCGGGCTCGATCCTGGCCAAGTGCCTGGGCGCCGACCTGTACGAGAACTGGACCGACGTTTCGGGCTTCTATTCTGCTGATCCTCGCATTGTGCCCGAGGCTCAGCCCATCGCCCGCGTTACCTACGAGGAGCTGCGCGAGCTTTCGTACATGGGTGCGAGCGTCCTGCACGAGGAGGCCGTGTTCCCCGTGCGCGAGGCCGGCATTCCACTGGTCATCAAGAACACCAATGCGCCGCAGGACCCCGGCACCATCATTAGCGAGACGGCTGATGAGGGCGAGGCAGAGCCCATCATTACCGGCGTGACCGGCAAGCGCGGTTTTGTCGCCATCAACGTGGCCCGCGACCGCACCAAGCCCCGTGTTGGCTTTATGCGCCGCGCGCTTTCGGTCTTCGAGCGCTATGACGTTTCCGTCGAGCATATGCCCACCGGCGTCGACCGCTTTGGCGCCGTGGTGCAGGAGCAGGACGTTCACGATTCGCTGTACTCACTCGTGGGCGACATCCAGCAGGAGGTCGAGCCGCTCGAGATCGAGGTTGTCGAGGGCCTGGCGCTCATCGCTACCGTCGGCCGTAACCTGCGCGGCCGCGCAGGTATCTCGGGCCATCTGTTTGGTATGCTTGGCCAGGCCGGCGTGAGCGTGCGTATGATTTCGCAGAGCTGCGACGAGATCAACATCATTATCGGTGTCGAGGAGAAGGACTTCGACCTGGCGATTCGGACCATTTACCGTGCCTTCTCCGATGAGAACGGCATTGTGAAGGTCTCCGACCTGGAGGCTTCCGCGCCGGTCGATCCCGCTCTGGCTGCGCTCCACAAGTAGCTGCTATCTCGCTAGATTTTTGGGACTCGCCTCAAAAATCTACGGCGGGGCGTTTCGTTTCGGTTTCGTTTCGACGGGGCGGGTTTCGTGCCTGCCCCGTTCTTGTATACACTGGCAACAATAATCGGCCTGCTCGGCGTGCGGGCAAAAGCCACAACCTTTAAAGGGGGAAGCATGAAACAGTACACGGTTGCTATTTTGGGCGCGACGGGAGCCGTGGGCACCCAGATGCTCGAGTGCCTCAACGAGCAGGAGTTCCCGGTCGGCAAGCTCAAGCTGTTAGCAAGTGCACGCTCCGCGGGCAAGACCGTTGAGTTCCGCGGCGAGCAGATCGTGATCGAAGAGGCTTGTCCCGAGGCCTTTGAGGGCTGTGACATTGTGCTTGGAGCCGCCGGCGACGACATCGCGAAGGAGCTGCTGCCCGAGGCCGTCGAGCGCGGCGCCGTCGTGGTCGACAACAGCCATGCCTTCCGCATGGATCCCGAGGTGCCGCTGGTCGTGCCCGAGATCAATGCCGACGATATCAAGTGGCATCGCGGCCTAATCGCCAACCCCAACTGCGCGACCATCATTGGCCTGGTTCCCACGTGGCCGCTGCATCAGCTCGCCGGCGTGAAGCGTATGATCGTTTCGACGTATCAGGCGGCTTCGGGTGCCGGCGCTCCCGGCATGGCCGAGCTCGAGGCTCAGCTGGCCGCCCTGGGCCGTGGCGAGGAGATTCCCGAGCCGCGCGCGTTTGCCGCCCAGCTGGCGAGCAACCTGATTCCGCAGATCGGCGGTGTCAAGGAGGAAGGCTTTACCTCCGAGGAGATGAAGCTGCAAAACGAGGGCCGCAAGATCATGCATCTGCCCGAGCTGCGCGTGAACTGCACCTGCGTGCGCGTGCCCGTGCTGCGTTCGCACTCCGAGAGCATTACGCTCGAGTTTGAGCGCGACATTACGGTTGAGGAGGCCCGTGCTGCGCTGGCTGCCGCTCCGGGCGTGAAGCTGGTTGACGACATGAGCGCCGAGGATGCGCATGATCGCTTCCCCATGCCGATGGATACGTCCGACCAGGACCTGATCTGGGTCGGTCGTGTGCGTCGCGACATCTCGAACCCCGAGGCCGCGCGTGGCATCACCTTCTGGTGCTGCGGCGACCAAATCCGTAAGGGCGCGGCAACCAACGCCGTCCAGATCGCTAAGCTGCTCTGCGAGTAGCGGTGGACCTGTCCGGCGGGGGCCGGGCTTAGTTTTCAGAACGTCCTCGACCATGTGTGGCGCCTTGTCCTGCTCCTTCGGAGCCGCGGACAAGGCGCCACACTGGTCTGCGGAGTGTTCTGAAAACTAAGCCCGGCCCCCGCCTGCGGTGACGCTGCTGCGAGTGGCCTGCGATGGGGTCGTTGTTGGTTGGGGCCGCTGGGCTGATGTGGGGGCATGTGGTTGTTGCGGGCCCTGGTCCCGGCGGCGGCCTCGGCGCTTCGCGCCTGCTGCCTGGGGTGACTTTGGGCTTGGTGCGAATTGAGGTCTAATACTTTTCCCGTGAAGTGAACGACCTTATTTGGACCCCCGAAGCATTGGCATTTTTTGATTGCTATGTCCTGCGGTTTTGCAGCGCGAATCCTGCGGTTTTGCGGTCTAAAGGTGTGGATGCTCCGGGACTTCGTTTTTACTCGTTCACTTCTCGGGAAAAGTATTAGAGCTCAGCTGGCGGGGGTACCGCCCTGGCGTCGAAGCCCCGCGTCTTCTTCGCTTGATTGGGAAAAACAGCCTCGCTGAAGTAATTGCGAGCCCGCCCGGACGTATCTGCGGGGGTTGTCTGCACAGTTCGCGGTATTATGTTGCGGAGTTTTGAAAGGAGCCGCTGGTGGTCACGACGACGTTTGCTTCGCCTTTGGGCGAAATCCTGCTTGCCGCTGATGGCCGCGGTCTGACGGGGCTTTGGTTTGAGGGGCAGGAGCACTTTGGCTCCACGCTTCTCCGTGAAGACTCCGAACATGTTGAAGGCGTCGATGCGGTTTCCGGTACTGGTGGCATGTCGTCGGTGAGTCCGGCAAATGGTGCGGCCTCTTCGGTGCTTGAGCGTTCCTGGGCTTGGCTGAATGCTTATTTTGCAGGGCAGGAACCTCGGTTTACGCCGCCGTTGCATATGATCGGCACGGCGTTTCAGCGTGAGGTTTGGTTTGAGCTGCTTTCGATCCCGCGTGGCGAGGTCGCTACGTATGGCGAGATCGCCCAGCGTGTTGCCGCTCGACATCGTGTACCGGGAAATGAAGCGCCCGTTGTGTCTCCCCGTGCCGTGGGGGCCGCGGTCGCGCGTAATCCCATTTCGATTATCGTGCCGTGCCATCGCGTAGTTGCCGCCGATGGTTCGCTCAACGGATATGCCGGCGGGCTTGACCGCAAGGAATGGCTGCTTCGGCTTGAGGGCGCGTACGAGGAGTAACGCCAGGGCACTTTGCATGACGAAGGCGCCGTGAAGGGACGAGTCGCTGTCCTTTCGCGGCTGGCATGCGTCCAAGCGCTCGGTATCTGCGCCTTAAGTTTGGCTAAGCCATATCCTGCGTATTTGAAAACGCGCAGGTTGAGCAGCTGAGGCTGCGCTAAGGCGGCTGGCGGTGCGCTATCATCGGCAGTATCAAAACCCGTAGAGCCGTGCGCCAAAGGAACAACTATGAAGCTGATGCTTGCCGAGGACGAACCCGGCCTCTCCCGCGCCCTCACCGCGATTCTTCAACATAGCGACTACGAGGTCGACACCGCCCTCGACGGTCTGACGGCGCTCGAATATCTGCTCGCCAACGACTATGACGCCGCAATCCTGGACATCATGATGCCCAGCATGGATGGCATTGAGGTGCTCAAACGCACACGTGCCGCCGGTAAGCGACTGCCCATCATCATGCTCACGGCAAAAAGCGAGGTGTCCGATAAGGTCGAGGGCTTGGATGCCGGTGCCAACGATTATCTGACCAAGCCGTTTGCCGTCAAGGAACTGCTTGCGCGTATTCGTGCCATGACGCGTGCCGCGACGGCAATTGACGCCACGACGCTCGGCGTGGGCAACGTGCGCCTCGATACGATATCGTGCACGCTTGTGGGTCCCTTGGGCGAGGTACATCTGGCCAATCGTGAGTTTCAGCTTATGGAGCTCTTTATGCGCAACGCCGGCACGCGCATGCCCACCGAGCGTCTGATGCTCGAGGTTTGGGGTGAGGACGCGCCCGAAGGCGCCAATGTGGTGTGGGTCTATATTTCGTACCTGCGCAAAAAGCTGACGGCGCTTGGTGCCGACGTTGCCATCCGCGCATCGCGTAACCAGGGCTATTCGCTTGAGGTTGTCGAGGAGGGTGAGCAGGCGTGAGCGTGCGCACGTGGTGCAAGCGCATAACGGAGCGGTTTCACGCCGCCTCGAGTAGAACGGGGCGGGCTAATTCTGTTGACGCATTGGGCCGCCGCCTGCGTCGCAAGTTTATCCTCGTTGCCATGGGTGCCGTGACCGTGGTGCTCACGCTCATCATTGCCGGCATCAATATCGTAAATTACTCGCATGTCTGCAAGACGGCCGACGCTCGCCTGGACTATATCCTGGCGGGCAAGGACGGCATCGATTGGGGGGACGAGCCTAAAGCCGATTCCGCTAATGGCAAGGAAGCCGGCGATAGCCAGGCGGGCGTTCACATCAGGCATTTCGAAGGCATGACGGCGGAGTCTCCCTTTGACACGCGCTACTTTACGGTGACGATTGCCGGCGGGCAGGTGGCAGATGTCAATACGGCCCGCATTGCTGCGGTGGGCGCCAAGCGTGCCGCCCGCATTGCCGCGGGGCTGTATTCCAAGGGCCGGACCTCGGGCTTTTCTGGTAACTACCGCTATACGACTACAGCTCAAGACGAAGAGACCACCTTTGTGTTTGTGGACTGTTCGCGCGAGCTTTCGAGTTTTCATTCGTTTTTAAGTGCCAGTGTGGCCATCAGCTGCATTGGCTGGCTGGCGGTATTGGCGATTGTGACGGTGGCCTCGGGCGCGGTGATTCGACCGATGGTCGAGAGCTACAGCAAGCAAAAGCGCTTTATTACCGATGCGAGTCACGAGATCAAGACGCCGCTAGCTGTGATCGACGCCGCTAACGAGGTACAGGAAATTGAGAGCGGCGAGAGCGAGTGGACGCAGAGCATTCACGAACAGGTTGCACGGTTGACGGCGCTCACGGAGCGTCTGGTGTTTTTGGCACGTATGGACGAGGGCTCGGCGGGCTTTACCATGACATCGATCGATCTTTCGGAGGCAGTGGACAAGGCGGCGGCGCCGTTTGAGTCGGTGGCGGTTTCGCGCGGCAAGCGTCTGTCGATGTCGATTGCGAGCGGCGTGCGGGCCCATGCCGATGCTGCGGCGGTGGCGCAGGTGGTTGAGTTGCTGCTGGACAACGCCACGCGCTATGCGAGCGAGGGCAGCGTGATTGAGTTGAGCCTGCGTGCCGTCTCGCACGGCAAGGGTAAGGGCGGCGCCGAGCTTGTCGTATCGAACGCCGTGGACGAGCTGCCCGAAGGCGATCTGGACCGATTGTTCGACCGCTTCTATCGTGCGGATGTGTCGCGCAGCTCCAAGACAGGCGGCTCGGGCGTGGGCCTATCCGTGGTGCGCGCCATCGCCGAAGCCCATGGCGGATCCGCCACCGTATCCGACCACGATCATCAGATCGTCTTCACCGTCCGCTTTTAAAACCTGCCAAAAAGGGACAGGTTTATTTTGGCAGGTTTTATCTGGGGAAACGTCGGCGGAGGCTGGCCGTGGTCGGCGCCATGAACGCCACCGACGCAAATAAATGCACCTCTAGCTGCTAAAATATAGGCATCGTTGTTCGGCTCCCGAAGGGAAAGGAGACGGTCATGCAGTACGAGATCGGCGGAGGGGCTTTCCCGGTTGTTACGTGCAACCTTAGCGACGGCGAATCCATGATCACCGAAAGTGGTGCCATGGTCTGGATGACCCCCAACATGGAGATGTCCACCTCGGGCGGTGGCATAGGCAAGATGTTCTCTAAGGCTTTTTCGGGTGAGGCGTTGTTCCAAAACATTTGGACCGCGCACGGCGATGGCATGATTGCGTTTGGCTCTTGTTTCCCCGGCCGCATCGTGCCAATCGAGATCGGTCCTGGCAAGAGCTGGATTTTGCAGAAGCGCTCGTTCCTTGCCGCGGAAAGTGGTGTTGAGTTGAGCATCCACTTTAACAAGAAGGCAAAGGCCGGCGTCTTTGGCGGCGAGGGCTTTATCATGCAAAAGCTCACGGGCTCGGGTATTGCCTTTGCCGAGATCGACGGCGACCTAGTTGAGTACGAGCTTGCTGCTGGTCAGCAAATGATTGTAGATACCGGCAACGTGGCCGGCTTTGAGGAGACGGTGAGCATCGACGCGCAGATGGTCAAGGGCGTCAAAAACATCATGTTTGGCGGTGAAGGCGTGTTCAACACTGTGCTCACCGGTCCGGGCCGCATCTGGCTGCAGACAATGCCCATTTCCAATCTTGCAGCAGCAGTGGCCTCGATGACCAACAACAATAACTAATCGCGTATAGGATGACGCGCGCGGCGGGCCTGGCCTGTCGCGCGCGTTTTTTTGGTGGCAAACGCCCTGTTTATCGGGTGCGGTTGTGCTCCTGCAGGGTATAGATCGACTTATCCATGTTGAACAGATAAGCCACAACGCAGACGATGAAGAACGCCGGCAGATTACCGAAACCGAAGACTTCGCAGCCAATGAGGATCGGCGCGAGTAGCGTGTTGGTGGCGCTGCCAAAGACGGCGGCGTAGCCCAGCGCGGCGCAGAGCTCGACGGGCATGCCGAGAATCCCGGCGAGTACGACACCCAGGCTGGCTCCGATGGAGAACAGCGGCGTGACCTCGCCACCTTGATAACCCGCGGCAAGCGTGGCGATGGTGAGTGTGAATTTGAGCGCCCAGTCCCAAGGCATGATGGCGACCTTGCCGTTACCGTTGAGCGCCGCCGATATCAGGTTGGTGCCAAGGCCGCAGTATCGCCCCTGCCACAGCACGAACAGAATCGCCGACAGCGCAAGGCCCATAACGGCAACGCGTATGTAAGGGTTGGGGAGCAGCCGCGCCGCAAGGGTCTTGGCGTGGGCAAGGCACCAGGCAAAAGCTCCACCGACCATACCAAACGCGATGCCCAACAGCGCCAGCCGTCCAAGACCGGGGAGGTCGAGCGCATACGAGGCGGTAACGGCGACCTCGAACTTCTCGAGTCCCAGGGCGCCGGAGGTCATGCTTGCGGCAAGCGAAGCCGTAAGCGCGGGGAACAACGCGCGGTATTCAATGCGTCCGGCAACCAGCACCTCGATAGCAAAGACCGTGGCGGCGAGCGGCGTTCGAAAGAGTCCGGCAAAGCCAGCGGCCATACCAATGAGCAAAAACGTGTTGCCGGGGTCGCGGAAAGGCAGGCGTTGGCCGATCCAATGCGAGACGGTGGCGCCGATCTGCACGGCCACGCCTTCGCGTCCCGCGCTGCCGCCAAAGAGGTGCGTTCCCCACGTGCTCAGCATAATGAGCGGCACCAAGCGCGGGGAGATGGCGTCCTCGCGTCCGTGGCCTACGTCGAACACCAGACTCATGCCGCGGCCGGTGCCCTTGCCCCAGGTGCGGTAGGCAAACACGATGGCAAGGCCCGCAAGAGTGAGAAAGGGGAGCAGCAACGCGACGTGCTCGTCACGGAAGGCGCCAATTGCCAGGAGCACACGACCAAAAAGGGCACAGATGGCGCCAACGATAACGCCGATAGGGATTCCGACGGCGCCCATGAGCACGAGGCAACTATAGGTGTTGACCAGGCGTTTAATTCTGCTCGATGCGCTGCTTTCCGACACTTCTCCTCCAAAACAAAAAAGACTCCTGCCGCGGCGTGATGCCCAAGGGATATCACGCAACAGCAGAAGTCATCAGCAACAAGGCGGTTTAGGGCGACGCGACAGTTTTACTGACGCACCCAACGGAGACAATCATTCCGCAGCGGCATCATAGCGGCGGGCGCGGTTTGGGTCAAATGGTTGCCTTGGGACAGTCTTGGCGCCCGCCCGCGCCCTCGTTTCCCCATATAAAACCTGCCAAAATAAACCTGTCCCTTTTTGTAGGTGGGAAATGGGTAATACTAAAGAGTTATCCGACCAGATGGGAATTAATCGATGGCCTATATCGAATTCAAAGACGTCATCAAGGCATACGGCGAGGGCGATGCCCGCATCCACGCGCTCGACGGCGCGAGCTTTACGGTCGAGCGCGGCGAGCTCGCCATCATTTTGGGTGCTTCGGGTGCCGGCAAGACCACGGCCCTCAACATTCTGGGCGGCATGGACACGGCAACTTCTGGCACCGTGACGGTGGACGGGCGTGACGTGAGCTCTGCCAACGAGGCTCAGCTTGTGGAATACCGTCGCGCTGACGTCGGCTTTGTCTTTCAGTTCTACAATCTGGTCCCTAACCTGACGGCGCTTGAGAACGTCGAACTCGCGGCGCAGATCTGCCCCGATTCGCTCGACGCCGAGCAAACGCTTCGCCAGGTTGGCCTGGGCGACCGCCTCGCTAACTTTCCGGCGCAGCTTTCGGGCGGCGAGCAGCAGCGCGTATCCATCGCCCGCGCGCTGGCTAAGAACCCCAAGCTGCTTTTGTGCGACGAGCCTACGGGTGCACTCGACTACAAAACCGGCAAGCAGATCTTGCAGCTGCTACAGGACACTTGCCGCAAGCAAGGCATTACGGTCATCATCATCACCCACAACTCTGCGCTGGCGCCCATGGCCGATCGCCTGATCCGCTTTAAGAGCGGCCGCGTGGAGAGCGAGACGGTCCAGCAAAATCCTGTGCCTATCGAGACGATCGAGTGGTAGCGCCCATGAATCAGGACCGCCAAAACAGTCAACGCCGCGACGCGCAGAACACGGAGCGCGAGCAGGATTTTACGACCTACCGTACCGCCCAAAGCTCAAACGATATGGTGCCGACGGTTTTTCGCCGTGGCATCTACCGCACGATTCGCGGCAGCCTCAAACGCTTCTTGTCTATCGTTGTGATCACCGCGCTTGGCGTGAGCGTGATGTGCGGCCTTAAGGCGGGCTGCGAGGACCTGTGTGATTCGGTCGACGCCTATTTTGACCAGCAGAATGTCTATGACATCAACGTGCAGTCGACCTATGGTCTGACCGATGACGATCTTGCCGCGATCCAAGAGGTCGATGGCGTCGAGACGGCCGAGGGCATCTATACCGAGACCGCCTATACCGCCGTGGGTACGACGCGCGAGCGTGTCGTCGTACAGAGCCTCTCCAAAGAGAATATTGACCAACCGGTGCTAGTACGCGGCGAGCTGCCCGAGACTTCGGGCGAAGTGGCAGTGACCTCACGTTTTTTGAAGGCTTCGGGCAAGAAAATCGGCGATACGGTGAGCTTTGCCGCCAACGATGCGAGCTCGTCGAACCAAAGCGCCAAGGACCAGTTTGCCGATGGGGACTACACCATCACGGCCGAGGTTCTCGATCCCACTGATGTGAGCTCCGACTCGACGGTCAACGCCTTTCGCGCTGCTTCGACTGCGGACTACAAGTTCTACGTGAGCGAGGATGCCGCGACATCTTCTTCCTACTCCGCTGTCCACGTGGTCGTCGAGGGAGCCAAGAGCCTCAACTCCTATTCGGATGCCTACTCGGCAAAGATCAATGAGGTCAAGGGCAATATCGAGAAGATCCGCGAGGAGCGTGAGAAGGCGCGCGCCCAGGAGCTGACGGTCGACACACCGGCGAGCTTGGACGCGGCTGAGCGTCAGGCGAATATGGTCTTTGGGATCGAGCAGGACAACATCAATCGCATGGCCGAGGGCAGCGAGGAGCGTGCGCAGGCTCAGGTCGACCTGGACCAGCGCCGCGCCGCCGCCGATCAGCAATTCGCCGATGCCCGCGCCGAGCTTTCCGATCTGGGCGAATGCACCTGGTACATCCAGGACCGCGGCAATATCGCAAGCTACTCGAGCGTCGAGAGCGATAGTTCTTCGATTGAGGCCATCGCCACCGTATTCCCGTTTATCTTCTTTATCGTCGCCGTGCTCATCAGCCTCACCACCGCCACCCGCATGGTCGAGGAGGAGCGCACGCTTATTGGCCTGTACAAAGCACTCGGCTATTCGCGCGGACGCATCCTGTCCAAATACGTGGACTATGCGCTGTGGGCATGCCTGATTGGCGGCGTGCTCGGCAACGTCATCGGATTCGTGGGCCTGCCGCTGTTCCTGTTTACAGTGTTCGACGACATGTACTCACTGCCCCAGATGCTGCTTTCGTACGACATCGTGTCATCGCTCGTATCGGTGGCGTTGTTTACCGTGGGCGTGGTGGGCGCCACGATTATCGCCTGCCGCCACGAGATGGCTGAGACCCCGGCCTCGCTCATGCGTCCCAAGGCCCCGCGCGCCGGCTCGCGCATCTTGCTTGAGCGCATCGGCTTTATCTGGCGCCGCATGGGCTTTTTGAACAAGGTGGCAGCGCGTAACCTGTTCCGTTACAAAAAGCGTGCCTTTATGACTATCTTCGGTATCGCCGGCTGCACGGCGCTTGTGATTTGCGGCATGGGCATCCGCGATACGTCGGTGGCGCTCTCGCCCAAGCAGTACGGGCATATCACGCGCTACGACCTGCTGGCGGTTGCCAACCCCGATGACTTTACGCAGACGTGCGCGGCGTTGGATGAGCGCAGCGCGGCCAATGATTCCAACGTGACCGTGACTTCGACGCTGCCGATCATGACCGACAACGTCACTTTTACCTTTGGCGGCAAGAGCGAGACCGTGCAACTGATCGTGGTGCCCGATGACCGCGCGAACGACCTGGACGACTACGTTCGCCTTGAGGACGAGTCCAAAGAACCGCTGTCTTTGCGTGACGGAGACGTGTATCTGAGTAAGAGTTCACAGCTGGTACTGGGGATTCAGCCGGGCGATACGGCACACGTCCAGGATTCGTTGCTCAATGTTGCCAAGGTCAAAGTCAGCGACATTTCGCTCAACTATCTTGGCAACACGCTCTATATGACGCAGGGCACCTACGAGCGCGCGTTCGGTCGAAGCGCGCGCCTCAACGGCATCCTTGCGCTGCTTAAGGGTTCGTCGGCCGATCAGATTGCGTTTACCAACCGTCTTAAGAGCGATGGTTGGATTACGCTGTCGAGTACCGCCGAGCATTGGGAAAACTATGAGGCAAACTTTACGATTATCAATTCGGTCGTGGTGCTTGTGACCTTTATGGCGGCGTGCCTGTCGTTTGTGGTGGTATTTACGTTGTCTAACACCAACATCTCGGAGCGCGAACGCGAGCTGGCGACTATTAAGGTGCTGGGCTTCCGTCGTGGCGAGGTGCACCATTACGTCAACAAGGAGACGTTGATTCTTACGGCGATCGGAGCCGCGCTGGGCGTTCCGCTGGGCGGCTTGCTGGCCGAGAGTTTTACGTACATTTTGCAGATGCCGTCGCTGTACTTTGACGTCGAGGTCGAGCCGCTAAGCTACGTGCTCGCCGTGGTGCTTTCCTTTGGCTTTACGTTTATCGTCAACCTCGCTACCAATCGCACCCTCAACAAGATCGACATGGTCGGCGCCCTCAAGAGCGCCGAGTAACCTGCTCCGGGATTCGGGTTCTAGCGAGTTGCAAGCGATGGCGTGCTCGCAGCCGCCTTTTTGCATAAACCGCCCCGCCGAATGAATATTATGGCGGGGCGGTCGCCTTTTGCCTGCAGGTACCCCAGGCAGCGCCGTGCAAATTCCGGAATTATCAGCATCCCGGAGTCCGCGGACGCGGGAACGGGCGCGGTGGCGCGCGCAGACGTGGTGTAAGAGCGTCCTGAGGTCCGTCGCTGCAAGTCC
>CAJKTW010000005.1:0-151537 GCA_905202925.1 uncultured Collinsella sp.
CCCCGCGCACAGGAGGGGATTCCTTTTGTGTAGGCTTTGCGGAAATGTGCCGATTTTGGGATACGCCCGGCGGCGTGGTCTGTTGACGATACAGCTAACGCCACGTATCCTATCGAACTGCGTGTTTCGTAGGGGGATGCTGACCCCTCGATTCAAGCCGTTGCACTTTACAGAAAGCTGGAATCATTCGAGAAGGAGTACGCTTTGCCTACTATTAACCAGCTGGTTCGCCAGGGCCGTCGTTCCGTGCCCAAGAAGTCCAAGAACGCTGCTCTGCAGCACAACTCCCAGAAGCGCGGCGTGTGCACCCGTGTCTTCACCACGAGCCCCAAGAAGCCGAACTCGGCTCTTCGTAAGGTTGCCCGTGTTCGCCTTGTCAACGGCATCGAAGTTACTGCTTACATCCCGGGTGAGGGCCACAACCTGCAGGAGCACTCCATCGTGCTCGTCCGCGGTGGTCGTGTCCGTGACCTCCCTGGTGTCCGTTATCACGTCATCCGTGGCGCCTACGACGCTGCTCCGGTCCAGAACCGTATGCAGGCCCGTTCCAAGTACGGTGCTAAGCGCCCCAAGGCTAAATAAGCCAGATAACGTTTTGATACTTTCGCCGTGTGCCGCCTAAGCGCCGCACGGTAGACACTTAAGGAGATTTCACATGCCGCGTCGTGCAGCAGCTAATCGTCGTGAGGTTCAGCCTGACGCCGTTTACAACAACCGCCTGGTGACTCAGCTCATCAACAAGGTCCTTCTTGACGGCAAGAAGGCCACCGCTGAGCGCATCGTTTACACCGCTTTCGAGATCGTTGCCGAGAAGTCCGAGGGTGGCGACGCTCTTGCTACCTTCAAGAAGGCTATGGACAACGTCAAGCCCACGCTCGAGGTTAAGCCCAAGCGTGTCGGTGGCGCTACCTATCAGGTCCCGATGGAGGTCAACTCCCGTCGTTCCACCGCTCTGGGTATCCGCTGGATCGTCAACTTCTCCCGCGCTCGCAAGGAGAAGACCATGGCCGAGCGTCTCGCCAACGAGATTCTCGACGCCTCCAACGGCCTGGGCGCTTCCGTCAAGAAGCGTGAGGACGTCTTCAAGATGGCCGAGGCCAACCGCGCGTTCTCTCACTATCGTTGGTAAGTTAAGGTAAGGAACTAACATGGCTAAGCCTAAGTACAAGCTTTCCGATACCCGTAACATCGGCATCATGGCTCACATCGATGCTGGTAAGACCACCACGACCGAGCGTATTCTTTACTACACCGGTAAGACCCACAAGATCGGTGAGGTCCATGAGGGCGCTGCCACCATGGACTGGATGGTTCAGGAGCAGGAGCGCGGCGTAACCATTACCTCCGCTGCTACTACCTGCTTCTGGAACAAGGACGGTAAGGACTACCGCATCCAGATCATCGACACCCCGGGCCACGTTGACTTCACCGCCGAGGTCGAGCGCTGCCTGCGCGTCCTCGATGGTGCTGTCGCCGTCTTCGACGCCGTTGCCGGCGTTCAGCCCCAGTCTGAGACCGTTTGGCGTCAGGCTTCCACCTTCAACGTCCCCCGCATCGCCTTCATCAACAAGTATGACCGCGTGGGCGCTGACTTCTTCAACGCTATCGAGACCATGAAGGACCGTCTCGACGCTAACGCCGTGGCCGCTCAGGTCCCGATGGGCGCCGAGGACAACTTCTGGGGCGTCATCGACCTGGTTACCATGACCGCTTGGGACTTCAAGGCCGACGAGAAGGGCATGACCTACCCCGAGCCGATGGACGAGATCCCGGCTGAGTTCGCTGACATCGCTGCTACCAAGCGCGAGGAGCTCCTCGACGCTGCTGCCAGCTTTGACGACGAGCTCATGGAGAAGATCCTCATGGAGGAGGACTTCACCGTCGAGGAGCTCAAGGCTGCTCTGCGCAAGGGCGTCCTGGCCAACGAGCTCAACCTCGTCTTCGTGGGTTCCGCCTACAAGAACAAGGGCGTTCAGGAGCTGCTCGACGCTGTCGTCGACTACCTGCCCAGCCCGCTCGACGTCGAGGCCGTCACCGGTACCGATCCGGACACCGGCGAGGAGATCCAGCGTCATCCTTCCTTCGACGAGCCCTTCTCCGGCCTGGTTTTCAAGATCATGACCGACCCGTTCGTCGGTAAGCTCACCTATGTCCGCGTTTACTCCGGCCGCGCCGAGTCCGGCTCCTACGTGGTCAACGCTTCCAACGGTCAGCGCGAGCGTCTCGGCCGCATCCTCGAGATGAACGCTGCCGAGCGTATCGACCGTGACGACGCTGCCGCCGGCGACATCGTCGCTTGCGTCGGCTTCAAGAACTCCACCACCGGTGACACCCTGTGCGCCGAGGGCAAGGAGATCGTCCTCGAGAAGATCGAGTTCGCTAAGCCCGTTATCGACGTTGCCATCGAGCCCAAGACCAAGGCCGAGCAGGACAAGATGTCCCTGGCTCTGACCAAGCTCGCCGAGGAGGACCCGACCTTCCAGGTGTCCACCAACCACGAGACCGGCCAGACCATTATCGCCGGCATGGGCGAGCTGCACCTCGAGATCATCGTCGACCGTCTGCTCCGCGAGTTCAAGGTTGACGCTAACGTTGGTAAGCCCCAGGTTGCCTACCGCGAGACCGCTGGTCACGACGTCGAGAAGGCTGAGGGCAAGTTCGTCCGTCAGTCCGGTGGTCGCGGTCAGTACGGCCACGCCGTCATCAAGCTCGAGAAGATGGAGGAGGGCTTCGGCTACGAGTTCGTCAACGCTATCGTCGGCGGCGTCGTGCCCAAGGAGTACATCCCGTCCATCGACAAGGGCATCCAGGAGGCCCTGAACACCGGTGTTATCGCCGGCTTCCCGGTCCTCGACGTCAAGGTCACCCTGTTCGACGGTTCTTACCACGAGGTCGACTCCTCCGAGGCCGCCTTCAAGATCGCCGGTTCCATGGCTATCAAGGACGCCCTCAAGAAGTCCGATCCGCAGCTGCTCGAGCCGATCATGGCTGTCGAGGTCGAGACCCCCGAGCAGTACATGGGCGACGTTATGGGCAACCTCTCCGGTCGCCGCGGCAAGATCGAGGGCATGGAGGATCGCAAGAACAGCAAGCTCATCCGTGCCAAGGTGCCGCTGGGCGAGATGTTCGGTTACGCTACCGACCTTCGCTCCCAGACCCAGGGCCGTGCATCCTACACGATGCAGTTCGACTCTTATGAGCCCGCGCCCAAGTCCATCGTGGACGAGGTCATGAGCAAGAACGCCTAAGTTCGAGCTCCCTGTTACGTAATCCGCGAGAACATCTCTCGCACTCTTTGGAGGTTTAAGTTGGCTACCCAGAAGATCCGCATTCGCCTCAAGGGCTATGATCACGAGGTCGTCGATCAGTCCGCGAAGCTCATCGTCGAGACCGCTCAGAAGACCGGCGCTCGCGTTTCCGGTCCTGTCCCCCTGCCCACCGAGCGCAACCTGTACACGGTTATCCGCTCGCCGCACGTGAACAAGGATTCCCGTGAGCAGTTCGAGATGCGCACCCACAAGCGCCTCATCGACATCCTCGACCCCACCTCGGGCACCGTTGATTCGCTCATGCGTCTCGACCTTCCCGCTGGTGTCGACATCGACATCAAGCTCTAAGCGATATCGCTCATAGCTTAAAGGGCCCCGCTGCCGTTACGGTAGCGGGGCCCTTTTGTTTTGAGCTTAGGTTTTAAGAGGCGAATAATGCTGCTGAGAGGATGGCTTTGGCACCCTATGCGCTCAAAGGGCGCAAGGATGCTTCTTCGAAGTGGAATGCGCGGAGCCCGCCCTCCGTCTCGATGTTCGCGCGACCATAATCGTCGACCGTTCTGAATATTCCTCGCGCCAGCTCTTCTCCAGCGGGGGAGCGGGCAATTACGTGGTTCCCAATCCAATTGAGGCGGGCGACATAATCATCGAGGATGGGCGCAAGCGGGCCGACGCTACTCTCCATTGTATTAAGGCACTTCTCCCAAGTGTCTACACCCTCAACGACCGCATGGTAGACCGCATCGAGCAGCGTATCGACCGTGGGAACATTCTTGTTGAGATCCGAGAGGCCGATTGCCGCCAGCCCGCCATCGGGAACCTCCGAGGGCACATAGTTCACATTGACGCCAATGCCGCAGACGGCGAAGGGTTTGCCTTCGTTATCGCGTGCTGCCTCGACTAAGATGCCGCCAAGTTTGCGCCCTCGAGCGACCAAGTCGTTGGGCCATTTGAGGCCAATCTCGTTTGCAAGACCCTGTTTTTCGAGCGCCTCGAGCACCGCTAGGCCGCTGACGGCAGCAAGACCAGAGTACTTCGCAGGATTAACGCATGGACGTAGGACAATCGAGAGCAATAAGTTGCCGGCGGTTGAATCCCACTTGTGGCCGCGTCGGCCGCGTCCTGCCGTTTGCGCGCGGGCGGCAAGTCCCGTGCCGTGCGGCGCACCCTGTTTTCCTGCTTCGAGCAGGTCATCGTTGGTCGATCCGGTTACGTCGACTATCGTTAATTGGGCATCCATAGCGGCTGCCACCTCCTTAATTAATAAGTGAATAACGCAATGGTGTCGAGAGACCGACACAATGTGAAGCCTTTGTCGCATTTGGACAATTTTATGTTAACACGTCAACAACGACTGAAATGCGCTATCCTCTCTTGGTCGATGTAAACACGTCAACAACTCAAAGGAGGTTAGTGATGGGTTTCACGATTCTTGGAACAGGCTCGGCGCTTCCCAAGCGCAGTGTTTCCAATGACGAGTTGTCCGAGTTCCTCGATACCTCGGATGAGTGGATTTTTACCCGCACAGGCATCAAGAGTCGTCATGTGTGCACCACCGAGTCACTCGACGACCTTGCCGTGGCAGCGAGCGAGCAAGCGCTCCAGACTTCCGGAATCGATGCGAGCCAGCTGGATCTTATCGTCTGTTCGACGACGACGGGCGATTATCTCGTTCCTGCCGAAGCGTGCGCCATTGCTGAGCGCCTGGGTGCCACATGTCCTGCTTTCGATGTTTCGGCGGCCTGTGCCGGCTTCGTATTTGCGCTCGATGTCGCCGAGGGCTATATCGCCCGCGGTCGCGCCAAACACGTGCTGGTCGTTGCAGCCGAGCAGATGACGCGCGCGCTCGATTGGACCGACCGTGCAACGTGCGTGCTCTTTGGCGATGGCACGGGTGCTGCGGTCATAGAGGCCGGGGGAGAGAATCCCCTTGCTGTTGAGCTTTCGACGTCGCCTGACGTCGAAACACTGCGCGTCCCCGGATTGGCGGGCTCCTCGCCGTATAAGACGGCGCAGGACCGCGAAAGCGTGCTTTCCATGAACGGCCGTCGCGTCTTCAAGTTTGGCGTCAATGCCATCTGCGACATGGTCCATAAGCTTGCGAGCGATGCGAGCATTGCGGTCGAAGACATCGATCATTTTGTATTCCATCAGGCTAACGAACGAATCCTGAGCCAGGCGGTCAAGCGCTTAGGTGTGCCGGACGACCGTGTGGTCCGAACGTTGCGTGAAACCGGCAATATTTCGAGCGCCTGCATTCCCTTTGCGCTTGATCGGCTGGCGCGCACCAACGCACTGAATGCGGGCGACACCATCGCCCTCGTTGGATTTGGCGCCGGCTTGGATGTAGGTGGCTATCTACTTCGCTGGAAGTAGTTGCACATAGGAAATGAAAACGCCCCTGGGGCACAACCAAAGGAGAACTACCATGGCAGATCAGAAGACCTTCGAGCGCGTTTGCGACGTTATCCGCGAGACCGCCGGCCTTGACGATGTCGAGATGAAGCCCGAGTCCACGCTCGAGGAGATTGGCCTCGACAGCCTGGGTACCGTCGAGATCCTCGTTGCCGTCGAGGACGAGTTTGGCATTGAGCTCGATACCGAGGAGAACCCCAAGACGGTCGGCGAGTTCGTCGATACGGTCGAGGCGGCATTGGAGAAGTAGTGATGCTCAAGACTCCTCTCTGCGATCTGCTCGGCATCGAAAAGCCTGTGTTCCAGGGCGGCATGGCCTGGATTGCTGACGCCTCGCTGGCATCGGCCGTGTCCGAGGCAGGCGGCTTAGGCATTATCGCGGCCATGAATGCCGATGCCAACTGGCTGCGCGATCAGATTCACGAGCTGCGCGCCAAGACGGATAAGCCCTTTGGCGTCAACGTTATGCTCATGAGCCCGTTTGTCGACGAGGTCGCACAAGTGGTGATTGATGAGCGGGTGCCCGTTGTGGTGACCGGCGCCGGCAATCCCACCAAGTACATGAAGGCGTGGAACGAGGCGGGCATCAAGGTCATCCCGGTCGTTGCCTCGGTGGCGCTGGCGCGTCTCGTAGCGCGTCGCGGAGCTACTGCCGTGGTTGCCGAGGGCACCGAATCGGGCGGCCATATTGGCGAGACCTCGACGATGGCGCTTGTCCCGCAGGTTGTCGATGCGGTCGATATTCCCGTGGTTGCGGCTGGCGGTATCGCCGATGGCCGCGGTGTGGCGGCCGCCTTTATGCTCGGCGCTGCCGGCGTCCAGGTGGGAACACGCTTTCTGGTCGCAAACGAGTGCACCGTATCCGAACAGTACAAAGAGCTGGTGCTCAAGGCAGGCGACACGTCGACGCGTGCGACCGGTCGCTCGACGGGACATCCGGTTCGCGCCCTCAAGAGCCCCTTCACCAACGCGTATGCCAAGAACGAGGCGGCGGGCGCAAGCCCCGAGGAGCTCGGGGCCATGGGCACGGGTGCGCTTCGCAAGGCGGCAAAGGACGGTAATTACGAAGAGGGTTCGTATTTGTGCGGACAGATTGCCGGCATGGTCAACGAGCGCCAGAGCGCACGCGAAATCGTCGACGACCTGGTCGATGGCGCCGAGCACGTCCTGAAGGGTGCGTCCGCATGGGTAGCGTAGCGTTTCTATTTGCCGGTCAGGGTGCCCAACATCCCGCGATGGGCGTCGACCTTATCGAAGCATCGCCGGCGGCTGCCGAGGTGTTCGCCATTGCCAACGAGGTGCGCCCAGGGACCAGCGAGCAGTGCCGGAACGCCTCCAAGGAGGAGCTCTCGCAGACCGAGAACACGCAGCCTTGCGTGTTCGTGCACGACTTGGCTGTCGCTGCCGCCCTGCGCGAGCGCGGCGTGGTGCCTGCCGCCTGTGCGGGTTTTTCGCTTGGCGAGGTCGCCGCGCTCACCTTTGCGGGGGCATTTGATACGCGAGAGGGTTTTGAGCTCGTGTGTGAGCGCGCGGCATTGATGGCCACGGCGGCCGAGCGTCACCCCGGCGGCATGCGCGCCGTCATCAAACTCGATGCGGCACAGGTCGAGGGCCTGACAAAACAGGCAGGCGAGGACTGCTGGCCGGTCAACTACAACAGCCCCCAGCAGACGGTTGTGGCCGGAGCGCCCGATGCGTTGCAGACCCTCGACGTCCTGGTAAAAGAGGCTGGCGGTCGCGCCATGAAGGTCGCGGTGTCGGGTGCATTCCATAGCCCCTATATGGCCGAGGCGACCTGTGGCCTTGCTGCATATATCGAGGCCGGTCACGCGCCGTCCCCGTTGCTCATTCCTGTTATGGCAAACATGACGGCAGCGCCCTATCCGGCCGACCCGCAGGCGGCATCGGAGGTGCTGGCCAACCAGGTGAGTCATGCCGTGCGCTGGGTCGACACGCTGCATGCCCTGCAGGATCAAGGCATCGACACGTTTATTGAGGTCGGCCCTGGCAAAACGCTGTCGGGCTTGGTCAAGCGTACGCTGAGCGACGTTCGCGTGTATTCGTGCGAAACGGCCGAGCAGGTCGCAGCTATTGCCGACGAGCTCGCATAGTCCACAGAGCTGTAACCCGAAAGGAATGACATGGGCAACTTGAACAACGGCGCGCTCGAGCGCAACGACTCGCGTCGCGTGGCGCTGGTCACGGGCGCCTCGCGTGGTATCGGCCGCGCTTGTGCCGTGGGCCTGGCGGAGGACGGCTTTGATATCGCCGTCATCTATGCCGGAAGCGTCGATGCGGCGCGCGAGACGCGCGAAGCCTGCGAGGCGGCTGGCGCCACGGCGCGCGCATATCAATGTGACGTGGCCGAGCCCGATGCCGTCAACGCGTGCGTGGAGACGGTCCTCAACGACTTTGGCTCCATTTGGGCGCTTGTCAACAACGCCGGCATCACCCGCGATGGCCTGCTCATGCGTATGGGCGACGATGCCTTCGACCGCGTGCTCGATGTCAATCTCAAGGGCACGTTCAACACGACGCGCGCGCTCACCAAGACCTTTATGCGTCAGCGCGGCGGTTGCGTCATCAACATGAGCTCGGTCGTGGGCCTAATGGGCAATGCCGGGCAAGCCAACTACGCTGCCTCCAAGGCGGGCGTGATAGGGCTTACCAAGGCGGTGGCACGCGAGCTTGCGCCCCGCGGCGTACGAGTGAACGCAGTCGCCCCCGGGTTTGTCGAGACGGATATGACGGCAAAGCTCTCGGAGAAGGTGCGTGCGGCAACCGAGGAACAGATTCCCCTTAAGCGCATGGCACGCCCCGAGGAAGTGGCCGGCGTGGTGCGCTTTTTGGCGAGTGATGCGGCTGCCTACATTACGGGTGAGGTCGTGCGCGTCGACGGCGGAATGGCGATGTAGAAACCAGGGCCGAAGAACGGCTTGAATGAGGAGAGCATGATGGAACAGAGAGTTGCAATCACCGGCATCGGTGCCGTGTCGCCGCTCGGCAACACCGCGCTTGCCACCTGGGCGGCCATGTGTGCCGGGACCTGTGGCATCGGCCCGATTACGCACTTCGATACGGATGCGTTTGCCGTCAAGGTGGCGGCCGAGGTCAAGGGCTTTGACGGCAACGACTACTTTGGCAAGCACGATGCCAAGCACTTAGACCCCTGCGTTCAGTTTGCACTGGCGGCGTCGGACGAGGCCATGCACGATGCGGGCTTTGATGTCGAAGGCGCCATCGATCGCGAGCGCCTGGGCGTCTACGTGGGTTCAGGCGTGGGCGGCATGCAGACGCTCGTCGACAACGTCCATACGATTGCCGACCGTGGGCCCCGCCGCGCATCGCCTTACATGATCGCGATGATGATCCCCAACATGGCATCGGGCAATATCGCAATCCGTCACAAGGCAAAGGGACCGACCCTGCCAGTCGTGACTGCGTGCGCGACCTCGGCCCATGCCGTGGGCGAGGCGTTCCGCGCCATCAAGCATGGCTATGCCGATGCGATTCTCGCCGGCGGTGCCGAGGCGGCCATCATCCCCGATGCCGTTGCGGGCTTTACGTCCTGCCGTGCACTCACTACCAATCCCGATCCTGCGAC
This sequence comes from uncultured Collinsella sp., assembly GCA_905202925.1. Classification (GTDB taxonomy): domain Bacteria; phylum Actinomycetota; class Coriobacteriia; order Coriobacteriales; family Coriobacteriaceae; genus Collinsella. Next base: position 9,289 of record CAJKTW010000005.1, read on the forward strand.
GGCTTGTCGTCCGTTCGATGCGAATCGCGACGGCTTTGTGATGGGCGAGGGCGCCTGCGTGCTCGTGCTCGAGAGCATGGAACATGCGCAGGCGCGCGGTGCGCACATTTATGCCGAGGTCGTGGGCTACGGCAACACCGATGATGCCTATCACATCACGAGCCCCGATCCCGAGGCTGCCGGCATTGCCCGTGCGATATCGCTGGCGGTGGCCGAGGGCGACGTTAAGCCTTCCGAGGGCCTCTACATCAACGCTCACGGCACCTCGACCAAGCTCAACGATTCGTCCGAGACGGCGGGCATAAAGCGTGCGCTCGGCGAGGACGCGGCACGCGCCGCGCACGTCTCGTCGACTAAGTCGATGACCGGCCACATGATCGGTGCCACGGGTGCCATCGAGGTCATGGCCTGCGCCATGGCGCTCGAGCAGGGCGTGGTGCCGCCGACCATTAACTACCACACGCCCGATCCCGCCTGCGATCTTGACTACACGCCCAATCGCGCGGTTCGCGCCGACCTTACCTGGGCGCTTTCGACAAACCTGGGCTTTGGCGGGCACAACGCCGCCATCGCGCTGCGTAGATATACGAGGAGCTAGAGCATGGATTCCAAAAGACTTGCCGAGATAGCCGATGTTATGGAGGACCGCGGCCTCACGCGCGTACGCGTTGAGGAGCCCGATGGCACCGCGGTCGAACTCGAGCGCGCGAGCGCCGCGCAGCCGGTTGCCGTGCCCATGCCTATGCCGGGTGCCGTGACTGCTCCGGCGGTGGCTCCTGTCGCCATGCCTGCCGCCGCACCGGAGCCCAAGGGCACCGAGGTGACCGCTCCCATGGTCGGCGTTTTCTATGCTGCCCCGGCGCCGGGCGACGAGCCGTTTGTGCACGTGGGCTCCAAGGTCAAGGCCGGTGAGACCCTCTGCATCATCGAGGCCATGAAGGTTCTCAACGAGGTGACGGCCGAGGCAGACGGCGAGGTGCTCGAGATCTGCGTGGCCGACGGCGACCTCGTGGAGTTCGGCAGTTGCCTTATGAGGATCGGATAGGTGATGTCCATGAACAAAGAAGAGCTCAAGAAGCTGTTGCCGCATCGCGAACCGATGCTTTTGCTCGACGAGGCCGAGCTGGTGGGCGACGAGGCCCACGGCAAGATCACGATTACGGGCGACGAGTACTTTTTGCAGGGGCATTTTCCGGGAAACCCGGTAGTCCCCGGCGTGATTCAGTGCGAGATGCTCGCCCAAAACTGTTGCGTGCTGCTGATGGGCGACGAGGAGGCGCGCGGCGCGACGCCGTTCTATACGAGCCTCGATAAGGTGCGCTTTAAGCGTCCGGTGCGCCCGGGCGACACGGTTGATCTGGTGTGCACCATCACGCGTGCGCGCGGGCCGTTCCGCTTTGCGACGGGTACCGCGAGCGTCAACGGTGAGGTTTGCTGCCGCGCCGATATGTCTTTTGCACTCATGCACGAAAGTTAAGGAAGGCTTCATGTTCGACAAAGTGCTCATCGCCAACCGCGGCGAAGTCGCGGTCCGTGTTATCCGCGCGTGCCGCGATATGGGCATCAAGACCGTCGCCGTTTATTCCACGGCCGATGCGGACGCGCTGCACGTGCAGCTTGCCGACGAGGCGTATTGCATCGGCGGCCCGCGTCTTGCCGAGAGCTACCTCAACGACGATGCCGTGCTCACCTGTGCCGTGAAGTCGGGGGCAAAGGCGATCCATCCTGGCTACGGTTTCTTTTCCGAGAAGGCGAGCTTCGTGCGCGACTGCGACAAGTATGGTCTAGCGTTTGTCGGTCCCTCGGCCGAGGTCATCGACAGCATGGGCGACAAGGATGCCGCACGCCGAACGGCTGCCGCGGCGGGCGTACCCATCGTGCCGGGCTGCGATTTGCTCAAAAGTCCCGAGGAGGCGACGGCCGAGGCCGAGCGCATTGGCTGCCCCGTGCTCATCAAGGCGCGTGCAGGTGGCGGCGGTCGCGGCATTCGCAAGGTCGAGTGCGTGGAAGACGCGGCAAAGGCGTTCATCGAGGCGCGTGCCGAGGGCGAGGCCGTTTTTGGCGACGGCGAGTGCTACATGGAGAAGTTCGTCGCGCCGGCCCACCACGTTGAGGTGCAGATTATGGCCGATAAGCAGGGCCATGTGTTTTCGCTCGGCGAGCGCGAGTGCTCGGTGCAGCGTCGCAACCAAAAGCTGATCGAGGAGAGCCCCGCGCCGTGCCTCGACGGACACGACGACATTCGTGCTCGCATGCACAAGGCGGCGCGTGACCTGGCTCGTGCCGTCGGCTACGAAGGAGCCGGTACCATCGAGTTCCTGTATTCGGACGACGGCAATTTCTACTTTATGGAAATGAACACGCGCTTGCAGGTGGAGCATCCGGTTACGGAGTTTGTGACCGATACCGACTTGGTCAAGTGGCAGCTGCGCGTGGCGGCCGGCCAGCCTTTGCCCTTTGAGCAGGAGGACATGCCGGTCCGCAACCACGCCATGGAGTGCCGCATCAATGCCGAAACGCCGGACTTTCTGCCGTCATGCGGAACGGTCACCGCGTTGCGTGTACCGGGTGGTCCGCGCGTGCGCTGGGATTCGGCCATGTTCACCGGTGCGACAGTTCCGCCGTACTACGACTCCATGCTCGGCAAGCTCATCGTGTGTGCGCCCACGCGTGACGGCGCCATTCGCAAGATGCGCTCGGCCCTGGGCGAGCTCGTGATTGAGGGCGTGAGCGAAAATAGCGAGCTTCAGCTCGACGTGCTGGCAAACGACGAGTTTTTGTCGGGCATGTATCACACCGATCTGATGGGGCATCTCTATGCTGATGAATAGAAAAGCGAAGACGGTCAATGTCCTTGAGGGGCCGATAACCGAGTCGTGCGCCGAGTTCCCCGCGCGCCACGTGTTTGTCAAATGCCCGGAGTGCCGCCGTGTGATCGATGAGGCGCGCCTGCACGACAACCTCGAGGTCTGCCCTCGTTGCGGCAAACACTTTCGCGTGAGCGGTCGCGCGCGCATGCGCATGACGGTCGACGCGGGTACCTTTGAGGAATGGGATGCCAATCTGGCGTCGAAGGACTTCCTCTCGTTTCCCGGTTATGCCGACAAGCTTAAGAGCGTGAGCGAGCGTTCGGGCGAGCGCGATGCCGTTGTGTGCGGCAGGGGCAAAATCTGCGGCTGCGATACCGCGCTCTTCTTTATGGATGCCAACTTTATGATGGGCTCAATGGGCTCCGTGGTGGGCGAGAAGATCTGTCGTGTCTTTGAGCGCGCGGCCGAGTTGGGGCTGCCGGTCGTTGGCTTTACCGTATCGGGCGGCGCCCGCATGCAGGAGGGCGTGACCTCGCTCATGCAGATGGCCAAGATTTCTGCAGCGGTTAGGCGCCACAGCGAGGCGGGCGGCCTGTATATCACGGTGCTCACCGATCCCACGACCGGAGGTGTAACCGCGAGCTTTGCCATGGAGGGCGACATTATCCTGGCCGAGCCCGATGCCCTGACGGCATTTGCCGGCCCGCGCGTGATCGAGCAGAACATGCACAAGCGTCTGCCCAAGGGATTCCAGCGTTCCGAGTTTTTGCTGGAGCACGGCTTTTGCGATGCCGTTGTTCCGCGTGGTGAGATTGTGCTCACGGTAGGCGAGCTGCTGGCGCTGCACGAAGGGCACGCGCCCGGCCTGGGGGCACCGCATGAGATCGTGCATACGGGTCGTCGCGACAAAAAGCTGGGACACTTGTTTAAGCGCTCGGCCGCACCAAAAAGCGCGCTCGAAATCGTCAAACAGACTCGCTCGGCGAACCGCGCCACGGCAGGCGAGATGATCTCGTTGGGTCTCGACGGATTCGTAGAGCTGCACGGCGACCGCTACTTTGGCGACGACGCCGCTGTGGTGGCTGGCATTGGCTGGAAAGACGGACGCCCCGTAACGGTCATCGCCATCGAGCGCGGTACCACGACCAAAGAGCGCATGCGTCGCAACTTTGGTATGGCACATCCCGAGGGCTACCGCAAAGCACGTCGCCTTATGCGCCAGGCCGAAAAGTTTGGTCGACCGGTTCTGTGCCTGGTCGATACTTCGGGCGCGTTTTGCGGCATCGGTGCCGAGGAGCGCGGCCAGGGCGAGGCGATTGCCCAGAATCTCATGGAGATGAGCGGCCTTAAGACGCCGATTGTCTCGGTGGTGACAGGCGAGGGCGGCTCTGGTGGCGCGCTGGCGCTATCCGTGGCCGACCGCATCCTGATGCTCTCGAGCTCGGCCTATTCGGTCGTGAGCCCCGAGGCCTGTGCGTCGATCCTGTGGAAGGATACCGAGCGCGCGAATGAGGCCGCCGAGGCGCTTAAGCTCACGGCCCCCGATCTGTTGGCGCTCGGCATCATCGACGGCATCGTTGACGATAGGGGCCTGTCGCATGAGGAGATCGCCGGTGCCGTCATGTCCTCGGCATTTGATGCCTTCGATACGCTTGGGCAGCTCGACGACGCGACCCTCACAAACCTCCGCTACGAAAAGTACCGCGCAATCGGTCGATACCGCACGATGTGACAAAGGGGCAGTCCGCATGTCACATTGGGAAAGGCGTTCCATGTCACAAGTTACTAACACCTCGTTTATAACGACGGTTTCATCAAACGCCATGGCCGTGGTGGAATATCTGTCCAAAAGCATGATGTCGGCGCTGCCCTTTATTGTCTGCGCGGCGTTGTTCCGCACCGTCGCCGTCATTATGGGCGAAGGCATGCTGGGCCTGTGGTCTGCCGATTCCGAAATCTATCGCCTGTTCTACAGTTGGCTCTATAACGCCGGCTACTACTTTTTGCCCATCTATCTTGGTTGGGCGGCCGCCCGCCAGCTCGGTTGCTCGGAGCAGCTGGGCATGATGCTGGGCGGCGTTTTGATTGCGCCCGATCTGCTTAAGCTCGTCGATGCCGCATCGACGACGGGGGCATCGATGACTTCCGTGTATGGTCTGCTTCCCGCGCCGGTCAACGATTACACGACGACTGTTATCCCGGTTCTCATCTCGGTGCCCGTGCTATGGCGAGTGGAGTGTTTCTTTTCGCGCGTTATCCCTAAGGCCGTGGCGTTTTCGTTCGTTCCGTTTGCGACCATGCTCGTCATGGTTCCGGTTTCCCTGTGCATTACGGCGCCGGCGGGCAGCTATCTGGGCATGCTGTTGGGCCAGCTTATGTTTATGCTTGGCAATTCCGGTGGCATCGTGTCGCTGCTCACGCTCATGGGGCTTGCCGCGGGCTGGGAGTTCCTAAAGATCGCCGGCGTCAGCAACGTTGTCCTATCGCTTGCCTATGCGCAGTTTATGAGTGTGGGAACGGATTCGTGCATCTTGATCGCCGCGACGATGGCAACGTTCGCCGTTTGGGGCATGCCCTTTGGCGCGTCGCTTCGCGTTGCGGATAAGGACGAGAAGGCTCTCATGCTGGGCTATTCAATCTCGGGTGTTCTTGGCGGCGTAAGCGAGCCGGCGCTGTACGGTTGCGGCTTTAAATATGGCAGGTGCCTGACGTGCATGGCCATTGGCGGCGCCGTCGGAGGCCTTGTTGCGGCCGTGGGCCACGTTACGGCCTATACCATCGGCATGACGAATGTCCTCATGGTCATTGGCTTTGCCACGGGCGGCATCTCGAACCTGCTGTGGTGCTGCGCTGCCGGCGGTATGGCATTTGCGGTGTCTGCGGCGCTGAGCTACTGCTTTGGCGTGGTTCCGGCGAAGGGGCAGGCGGCGGGGGATGGAGCCGATTTGCCCGAAACCTCTAAGAGCGCGGCCGAAGTAAGCGCGTAAACCTGTGCGGCACAAGGACGATTCCTTTGCCACATTCCAAGGCCGTGGCCCGTGTGGGTCGCGGCCTTTTTGTATCTGGGGGACAAAGTGGCTACACTACAATCCGTTTGAACAATAGATATATAAGTAGCACCGTGGGGGCGGATGTAGATGGTCGAGTGGATTGTTAAGCGTGCGCAGGGCGATCGTGCGCGTGTGGGCACGTTAGCGGGCATGGTGTGTATTGTCGCCAATGTCGCGCTTTGTGCTGCGAAGGGCGCAATTGGTGTGGTTTCGGGATCGGTTTCGATTGTGGCGGATGCCATGAACAACCTATCCGATGCCAGCTCGAACATCGTGAGTGTCCTTGGCTTTAAGCTGGCGAGCAAGCCGGCCGACCCCGAGCATCCTTACGGCCACGGTCGCTACGAGTATCTCTCGGGTCTGGTCGTGGCGGCGCTCGTGCTGCTGATTGGCGTTGAGCTGGTGAAGTCCTCAGTTGAGCGCGTCATCCACCCCGAACCTGTCGAGTTCTCGCTTGCCCTGGTGGCAGTTCTCGTGCTTTCGATGGTCGTAAAGCTCTGGATGGCGACCCTCAACCAAAAGCTCGGCGATCGCATTGAGTCCGAGACGCTGCATGCGACCGCCCAGGATTCCAAGAACGATGTCCTTGCTACGGGCGCCGTGCTGGCGTGCGCAATTGTTTCGCAGGTGACGCACATCAATCTTGACGCATGGGTCGGCCTTGCCGTTGGCGCCTATATTGGCTGGAGCGGTTTTGAACTCATCCAGGATACGGTGAGCCCGCTTTTGGGCCAGACGCCCGATCCTAAGCTGGTCAAGCACATTCGAGATAAGATCATGAGCTATCCCGGTGTTTTGGGCGTTCACGATCTGATGGTTCACGACTACGGCCCGGGCAGGAAGTTCGCAAGCGCTCACGCAGAGATGGCGGCCGAGGCCAGCCCGCTGGAAAGCCACGACACGCTCGACAATATTGAGCAGGCGTTTAGGAACGAAGACGGCATGATTGTCACGCTCCATTACGACCCCATCGTGACCGACGATCCAAAGGTGGCGAGCATGCGTTTACGCATTAACGCCATGGCCCAACAGATCGATAACCGCCTTTCGATTCACGACCTTCGCTGTGTGCCGGGTCCTACGCACACCAACGTGATCTTTGACTGCGTGCGTCCCTCGGATCTGCAGATGAGTGCCGAAGACGTAAAACACGCGCTGGCACAACGGGTCGAATCGGAATATCCCAAGTCGATTGCCAAGATTACGATCGACGAAGACTACGTAGGCCATACCCACGAGTAGGCCGCGCCGGCAAAGCAAGTTATGCAGAAGGGGAGAGCATGAAGCGCCTATACCTACTCCGCCACGGTCAGACGGAGTTCAACGTCAAAAAGCTGGTCCAGGGCCGCTGCGATTCACCGCTGACCGGCCTGGGCCGTCAGCAGGCACGGGTGGCAGCCGCGTGGCTCAAAGCCCACAACGTCGTTCCCGACAAAGTGGTCTCTTCGCCCTTGGGCCGAGCCATGGACACAGCTCAGCTCGTTGCTACCGAACTCCTCGGTCCGGACGCCGCTGTCGAGCCCTGCGAAGGCATCATCGAGCGCTGCTACGGCACCTTCGAAGAAGGTCCCCACGATGCCCTCCCCACCGACGTCTGGGATCCGGGCGAGGACCTGGTCCCCTTCGGAGGAGAAGGAAGCCGCGCGTTGCAAGAGCGCATGGTGGACACCCTCACCAATATCATGGGCGCCGATGGTATCGAAACCCTCCTAGCAGTAAGCCACGGCAGCGCCAGCCGCCAATTCATCAAGGCTGCAGCCCCAGAGGGCTTCGAGCTCCCAACAAAACTCCCCAACTGCGCCATCATGATCTTTGATTTTGAGGATTCGCAAGAAGAATGCGACACGTCCCAATGTAAGTTCACCTTGCAGCAGATCATCGATCCTCAACAAAGTCTTTAGCCTGAGCGAGCAGAGTTAAGCAGGCATCAACGTGTCGTCTCCCGAGCTTTGGCTTGACACGCTGAACATCTACAAGGATAACCTTGAGGCCGTCGAGGCGTTCCTGGCCGACGCCCGCGCCATGGGCGACGGTCGCCTCAATGTGGTGCTCACCGGTGCCGGCACCTCCGATTACGTGGGTGAGGTTGTCGTCCTCAACCCCGACCTATCCCTCGTCGAGACCTATCTCGGTGGCGAGAGCGTCTACACTGAGAAGTAGCTGCTGACCTATTTGCGATTTGATGCGAATAATGAGACCCCGATTCGGCTTTATCGAATCGGGGTCTTTGCTGTGGTGTCCAGCTAAATCAAAACAGGCCTATTCTGCGACGATGATGCGAGTTGATTCGAGAACCATGGAACGCTGTTTGTCGTTGACATTTGCATCGGTGATGAGTGCGTCCATTTGATCGAGATTGAAGAAGCCGAAGAAGTCCATCTGTCCGATCTTGCTTGAATCGCAGACAAGGTAACGCTTGGCGGCGCGATCGCAAGCGAGCGCCTGTAAGCGTCCTTCCTCAAGGTTAGAACAGGAGATGGATTGGGCGAGTACGCCGTTGGTGCCGATAAAGCAAGTGTCGATACCGAGCGGGGCGAGAGCATCTTCGGCGATGGGCCCGACGAAAGAACCCGATCGTTTGCGATACTGTCCTCCCAGGGCCCAGATCTCCACATCGTTACGCGTCTGGAGCATGTTCAGCACGATGATGCTGTTTGTGATGACGCGCAGCCGCATGCGCGGCAGCGCACGGGCGATGAGAGCGCAAGTCGAACCGGGTCCGAGGAAGATGGTGTCGCGCTCTCTGATGAGGTTGACAGCGGTGCGTGCGATATGCTCTTTTTCAGGGGAGCGGATTGAGAGCTTTTCAAAAAACGGGACCTCTTCGGCAATGGGGGAGCCGCTTGAAAGTCGGATGCCACCGTACTCGCGGATGACGCCAGCGCGTCGCGAGAGCTCATCGAAGTCTCTTCGAGCGGTCATTTCAGATATACCAAAGATTGTTGCGGCTTGGGCAACAGTGACCATTCCGCGCTGAGCGCACAGCTCAAGTAATTGTTCGTGACGTTCGGGTTTAAGCATGGCTTGCCAATTGGATTATGCGGTAATGACGGAGGTATAGGCGCGGAGGGCCTCGATGGTCCGGGGGTCTGCGTCCTCGTTAATGAATGCCGCGGTCATATCCTCCAGTGTGGTGAAAAGGCAGAAGTCGCGCCTTCCGACTTTTTCAGCATCTACAACAAGATAACGCTCCTGAGCTCGAGAAAGAGCGTCTGAGAGGACCATGGCTGCATCGGGACGAGAGCCAAAGACCTCGTTTCCAAAAATACCGGTTGCCGAGACGTAGGCCTTGGGAGCGGATAGACCGTAGGGGCCGCGGCCGTTGTATGGCATGGTGAAAACTCGCGTGTCGTGACGCATCATGCCACCAACAAAGAATAGATCTATATGTGGATTGTCGGCTAGCAGGTTCAGCACGGGAAGACTGTTGGTGACGACGCGTATGTCCTCCTGGGGCAAATACGAACACATGAGCTCGAGAGTGGAGCCTCCACCGAGAAAGATCGTATCGCCGGCTGAGACGGTTTGGGCGGCGGCTATAGCAGCGGCACGTTTCTGATCAACTTGAAAACGACGTTTCTCCTCATGCGGGGTCAAACGTGAAAGGGCTGTTCCGTGGGCGGAGTGTGGAAGCTGAGCCCCTCCGTGTACGCGCACAAGAAGGCCCTTGTCGGCAAGCTCGGCCAGGTCACGCCTGATGGTCATATCCGAAACAGATAGGGTATTAGATATCTCGTTTACCGATACCGAATGATGTTGATCGAGCAAGTCGAGAATGGCCTGCTGGCGTTCGGATTTCATGAGTGCCGACTCCCTCATCGAGCGTTTGTTCTTATTTCAATGTAAACGAACAACATAAATAAACGCAAACCGTTCACGAAGGCACATTACCTTTCACCGGTCAAAACATAACGCTCACGGAAAAAACCATCAAATAGGAGGTAAATAGAGCTCATTCCAAAAATCATCTCTTGACCAATAAACAAATATAGACGAACATAAACGAACATAAACGAACAGAACGAACAGAACGAACAGAACGAACAGAACGAACAGAACGAACAGAACGAAGAGAATTAATAAGTATGAAAGGACAGAAGATGCGTATCGGTGTCATCCTTGCAAGTCACGGAGAGTTCGCTCAGGCCGCCCTCGGCGCCGTCGAGATGATTGCGGGCAAGCAGCCTGATGTCATCGCTCTTGGTCTCACCGCCGAGAAGAGCCTGGAGTCTTTCGAGTCCGAGATGCGCGAGGCTTACGAGACCCTCAGCGCCGAGTGCGAACTCGTCGTCACCCTATGCGACATCTACGGCGGCACCCCATTCAACGTGACTACCCGCTGCCTGCTCAACGGCATGAACATGGTTGCCTACACTGGCCTGTCCATGCCCGTTGCGGTCGAGCTCCTGCTCACCCGCGATGGCCTCGATTCCGCCGACGCGGTCCGTGCCCAGCTCACTGCCGCTCACGCCGGGGCCCAGCAGGAGATCAAGGCTCCCGCTCCGGCCGTGGAGGCAGACGAGGACGATTTGGACCTCTAGGCTCGTTAGCCCGTCGATTCGAGTGGCGCTCACCCGTATCCCCCGAGTGGGCGCCTCGATCGAGCAGAGCATTCGTAAACGGTACTGAAGGAACGTGCAAACGAAAAGGAGAACATCATGGCACTCAAACTCGTCGACATCGATGACCGCCTGATCCACGGTCAGGTCGCCACCACTTGGATTCCCGACTTCGGCATCGAATCGGCAATCATTGTCTCGGATAAGGTCGCCAACGACCCCGTCCAGAAGTCCGTCGCCGGCCTCGCCGCCCCCGACATCAAGGTCTCCGTCTTCGGTGTCGAGAAGTTCATTGAGGTCCTCAAGAAGACCGAGCTCAAGAAGGCCACGATGGTGCTCTTCACCAACCCCATCGACGCCCTCAAGCTGCACGAGAACGGCTTGCCGTTCGACTACCTGAACGTCTCCGGCATGCGCTTCAACGAGCAGCGTCATCGCCTGCACAAGAACATGTCCGTCACCGCCGAGGAAAAGGCCGCCTTCGAGGAGCTCATTGGCCTCGGCGTCGACTGCTGGATGCAGACCACCACGCGCGATTCCAAGGAGCCCGTGTCCGAGCTCCTCAAGAACTACTAAGTAAGTAACCATCTCCGGGCATGTGAACCCGGGGCGTGCCCATCGGAGGGAACGATGGGCGAATAGGGAAGGAGAGGCTTATGCTTCAGGCACTTCTGCTCGCCATCTGGGCGGGTCTGTGCACTTGGGACCAGTTCGGTCCCCACCTGGGCTTCCGCAAGCCCCTGCTGGCATCCGTCGGCGTCGGCATCATCCTCGGTGACATGACGACCGCCATCATGATCGGCGCGACCATGGAGCTCATGTGGCTCGGCGTCAACAACATCGGCGCTTATGTTCCGCCGGATGTCATCTCCGGCACCATCGTCGGTGCCGCCCTGGGCATCATGGGTTCCACCGACACCGCCAGCGCCATCGCCCTGGCAGTCGCCATCGGCATCCCCACCGCCACCTTGGTTCAGCAGCTGAACATCTTGGTCATGACCACTAACGTCTCGCTTGTCCACGGTGCCGACAAGGCCATCGAGTCCGGTAAGTTCAACGCCGTCAACAAGTTCTTCTGGACCGGCGCCCTGTGCTTCTTCCTGACCCGCGCCGTTCCCGTCTTCATCGCCACGGGCATCGGCTCCTTCGTGATCGAGGACATCATGGCCTTCCTGCAGAACCAGGTTCCGTGGGTCCTCACCGGCTTCTCCACCGCCGGTGGCATGATGCCCGCCGTCGGTCTGGCCATGCTCCTCACCATGATGATGAAGAAGAACATGTGGATCTTCCTGCTGCTCGGCTTTATCATGGCCGCCTTCCTCAACGTCCCGACCGTGGGCATCGCGCTCGCCGCTTGCGCCGCCGCCGGCGTGTGGGACGTCATTACCGAGGGCCAGAAGAATCAACCCGCCCCTGCCGCCGCCTCTGCCGCCGGCTCCGATGATGACGAGGAGTACGATCTCTAATGGGTAAGATCTCCAACTCCACCCTGAACAAGGTCCTGCTGCGCACCCAGGGTTGCCAATTCGCGCACAACTACGAGCGCATGCAGTCGCTGTCCCTGACCTACTGCTTTGCCCCTGTCCTCGAGGAGCTCTACAAGGACGCCCCCAAGGAGGAGCGCGTTAACGCCATGAAGCGCCACCTCGAGTACTTCAACACCCACCCGCTCGCGATCCCCTTCATCCTTGGCATCACCGCCGCCCTGGAGGAGACCACGGATGAGGATCAGAAGGACACCGTCGTCGGCATCAAGACCTCCCTCATGGGTCCCTTCGCCGGCCTTGGTGACTCCCTGCTGAACCTCACCTGGTTCCCGATCGCCGGCTCCATCGGCGCATCTATGTGCGTCGACAACGGCTCCATTGTGGGTCCGCTCGTGATGTTCTTGCTCATCAACCTGCTGTATTGGCCGCTGAAGTACTTCGGCCTGCACAAGGGTTACGAGATGGGCATGGAGCTCGTCGAGAAGGCGGGCGTCCAGGTCTTCGACCGTCTGGGCAACCTCGCCAACGTGCTGGGCGTCATGGTCACCGGCGGCCTGATCGCCACGACCGTTAAGCTCAAGCTTGCCGTGCAGTTCGCCTTCGGTGAGGGTGACCCGCTGGTGCTCCAGGACCAGCTCGATAAGGTGTTGCCCTTCCTGCTGCCTGTCGTTCTGACTTTCATCTGCTATCGCCTGCTCAAGAAGGGCCAGGGCAAGAACTCCGCCCAGATCATCATCGGTCTGATTGTGTTCTCCCTTGTGTTCGCCGCTATCGGTTTCTACTTCCCGGCGTTCAAGATCTTCGCCTAATCGCGAGCTTATCAAAAGGCAAATCGTTTGATGCCCGCGCCCCGCATGCCGGGCGCGGGCCTCGTTGTCTCATGTGCTCTCCATCGTGCGCGATCGGGGTGCGCTCCATTATGCCCATGTGCCTTTGGCGTATCGCCATCTGGCAAATCCAACTATCGAAAGGATGCCAATGAGAACCGTCCTCGTGCTCATGGATACTCTGCGTCGCGACGTCCTGTCGTGCTACAACCCCGCAACCGACGTCCAGACCCCCAATCTCGATGCCTTTGCCGAGCGTTCCTGCGTGTTCGACAACCACTGGATCGGCTCGGCTCCCTGCATGCCTGCCCGCCGCGACATCCTCACCGGTCGCTACAACTTCCTCGAGCGCCCCTGGGGCCCCATCGAGCCCTTCGATGTGACGCTGCCGGCCTGCCTGCGCGCGAACGGCAACTTCTGCCACATCACCACCGACCACTGCCACTACCTACGCACCGGTGGCGAGGGCTACCTCCAGGAGTTCAACACCTGGGATTACTACCGCGGCCAGGAGGGCGACCCGTGGGTCAGCCGCATCGATGAGCCGAATAACATGCCCGAGACCTTCTACGGGCGCGTGCGCGAGCAGTACCAGAAGAACCGTCAGCTCTGGCCCAACGAAGAGGACATGCCGAGCCCCAAGACCTTCCAGTCCGCCTGCGACTGGATCGACGGCAATGCTGGGGCCGACGACTTCTTCCTTATGGTTGAGACCTTCGACCCGCACGAGCCCTTCGATGTGCCCGACAAGTACATGGAGATGTACGGCGGCACTGGCGAGCTCGACCGCGACTACTTCGAGATTCCTGAGTACAAGCGCGTCTCCGCCACCGACGTCAACAAGGGCGCGGAGGACTACCTGCAGCGCCGCTACAAGGCCCTCGTCACCATGACCGACCGCTGGTTTGGTAGGCTCATCGACAAGCTCGAGGAGCGCGGGATGCTGGACGATACCATGGTCATGGTCACCACCGACCACGGCTATTTCCTGGGCGAGCGCGACTACATGGGCAAAAACTACATGCACCTGTATAACGAGCTCGCGCATCTGCCGTTCATTGTGCACTTCCCGGGTAACGCCCGCGCCGGCGAGCATGCCCGCCAGCTCACTCAGGCAATCGACATCATGCCCACGGTGCTTGAAGCCCACGGCTGCGAGATTCCCGCAGATGTGTGCGGCACCTCCCTCGTGCCGCTCATGACGGATGCTGACGCGCCCACGCGTGGCTACGCCCTGTACGGCGTGCACGCCATGACCGTCAACGTCACCGACGGCCGCTACACCTACTTCCGCGCGCCGGTCGCCGGCAACCAGCCGTGCTTCGAGTACACCGCACTGCCGCACACCATCCGCAAAAAGATGGGTTCGGACTGCCCGGAGGAGATTGAGTGTGGCCGCTACTTCAAACGCACCAAGTACCCGCTGTTCAAGATCCCCTGTAAGAAGCCGGCCCAGATCGAGGGAGCCACGCCGCTCGCCGAGGTCGAGCAGACGATGCTGTTCGACCTTGAGAGTGACTACGGCCAGGTTAATAATCTCGCCGGCAAGGACGACCACGCCGAACAGCGCATGATTGACCTGCTGCTGCGCGGCCTGGAGGAGCATGAGTCCCCGGCCGAGCAAAAGGAGCGCCTGGGCTTGGCCTAAGATTCATGCGGTGATTGTGCGGGCCGGATGCGCCGCCTCGGGTAAGGACGTGGTTTCCGGCCCGATGAGTGAGGGCTAGCCTGTGCGAAGGGGGGTATGTGCCATGTGCGCGAAGCATATTGGCTTTTTGATAAAACCGGCATCGAGTGCTTGCAACATGCGGTGCAGGTACTGCTTTTACTGCGATGTCGCTGCTCATCGCGAGGAGCGGAGCGCCCGCGTCATGGGCGAAGACGTGGCAAGTGCCATCATCGACCGTGCACTCGCCGTGGCGAGTGATGCGCACATTTCTTTCGCCTTCCAGGGCGGCGAGCCCACCCTGGCCGGCCTTGACTTCTTCCATTCGTTCGTCGCGCGGGTGGAGGAGCGCCGTGAGAACCAGCGGGTGAGCTGGGCGTTGCAGACCAACGGCTACCTGATCGAAGAGGAATGGGCCGAGTTCTTCCGCGAGCACGGGTTCCTCATCGGAGTCTCGGTTGACGCTTATCGCGACCTGCACGATTCGATGCGTCCCGATGCGCACGGTGCCGCTACGTACGCGCGCGTCATGAGCGGCGTTCGCCTGCTGCGCGAGCGCGGCGTGGACGTCAACATACTCTCGGTCCTCACCTCGCAGATGGCGGCGCATCCACAGCGCGTCTTCTCCTTCATCAAGCAGGAGAAGATCACCCATATCCAGTTCATCCCGTGCCTGCCGGGCCTCGACGATGAGCGGGACACGTTCTCGCTCGACCCGCGTGCCTTCTCCTCGTTCTACCGCCGCTTGTTCGACTTGTGGTGGCGCGAGCTCGGTGCTGGGCGCTATGTGAGCATCTGGCTGTTCGAGAACGTCATGCAGATGGCGCTCGGGCAGTTTCCGTCGCAGTGCGGTATGCTCGGCCGCTGCGCTCCGCAGTTCGTGGTGGAAAGCGACGGTTCGGTGTATCCGTGCGACTTCTATGCGCTGGATGAGTACCGCGTGGGCGATATTCGCGTCGATTCCCTTGAGGCAATGGCGACCTGTGAGACCATGCGCATGTTTTTGAACGAGCCGCGTCGCGATTGCGCGCGGTGCGCCGATTGCCCCTTTGAGGGCATTTGCCATCGCAACTGCAAGCGCCTGAACATCGCCTATTACGATGCGGGCTACTGCGGGCTGCGTGAGTTTTTGGAGTACGCCTATCCCGGCCTGCAGCGCGTGGCTCGCATGTTCACGCGGCGCTGATCCTGCCCGGGTTTTGCCTCGTCGTAGTTGTGTGGGGCTCTGCGCCCCTCCTGCCTTGACCACTCAATCTTCATCCCGTTCCCGTGAGTTTGGAGTTCCCTATGCCCCAGCAACCCAACGTTCTCCTTATCATGTGCGACCAGATGCGCGGCGACTGCCTGGGTATCGACGGCCATCCGGACGTGCAGACGCCCTACTTGGACACGCTCGCCGCCGACGGCATGCTGTTCGAGAACGCCTACTCCGCCTGCCCGAGTTGCATCCCGGCGCGCGCCGCCCTCTTTTGCGGCAAGACGCCCGCGGGCACGGGCCGCGTGGGTTACCAGGACGGTATCGCGTGGGAGTACGACCATATGCTCGCGCAGGAGATGCGCGACGGCGGCTACCAGACCGCCGTGGTAGGCAAGATGCACGTGCATCCGCCGCGTTTGGGCTGCGGCTTCGAGCACATGCGCCTGCATGACGGCTACATCGGCCACTACCGCAAGGCGAACCTGCCGTACTGGATGCACCAGAACGTCTCCGACGACTACATGCGCTTCCTCAAAAATGAACTGGGCGAATTCGCCGACGTGAACGGTTCGGGCGTTGAGAACAACTCCTGGATCACCCATCCCTGGGCCTACGAGGAGCGCCTGCACCCCACCAACTGGGTGGTGGACGAGTCCATCCGCTTTTTGGAGACCCGCGATCGCACGCGCCCGTTCTTCCTCATGACGAGCTTCGTGCGGCCCCACCCGCCCTTCGACGCGCCGCAGACCTACTTCGATCTGTACCGCGACATGGAGCTGCGCGCGCCTGCCGCTGGCGATTGGGATGACGCCGATGCCACCGAGCGCGATGGCATGATCTTGGACAGCGTGCACGGCTGCCGCGACGCCGAGCTGCGCTGCGAGGCCATGGCGGGCTATTATGCCTGCATCACACATATGGACCACCAGATCGGCCGGCTCATCACGGCGCTCGAGAACGACGAGACCTACCACGACACCGTGATCGTGTTCTGCTCCGACCACGGCGAGATGCTCTTTGACCACAGTCTCTTTCGCAAGGTGTTGCCCTACGAGGGCTCCGCGCGCATCCCCTTCATCGTGCACGTGGGCAAAAACGTCGATGTGCCGGGCGGCGAGCGCGTTCGCGGCGTGAGCGAGAGCACGGTGGAACTCATGGACCTTATGCCCACCATCCTCGAGGCGTGCGACCTGCCCGTGCCCGAGGGCGTGGAGGGCGCCTCGCTCATGGGCGAGCTTACCGGCGCCGCGCCGCTGAACCGTGCATACCTGCACGGCGAGCACAGCGGCAGCCGCGAGCAGTCCAACCAGTGGATCGTGACCCCGCATGACAAGTACATCTGGTTCACACGGACCGGGATGGAGCAGTATTTCGACCTGGACGCCGATCCGCGTGAGGAGCACGACCTCATCGACGCTCCGGAGCGCGCCGCGCGCATCGCCGTGCTCCGTGCCTGCCTGATTGAGGAGCTCGCTGGTCGCGAAGAGGGATATGTTCGTGACGGCGAGTTGGTGGCGGGACGTGCGCCCGCCGTTATGCTTGAGCGCCCCCGGCCCTCGCGCCTCCAACGTTAAGAGAAAGGCCTATCCATGGATATGAAGACGATCGGCATTGTGGTCGTAGTGGTTGCGGTCGGGTTCACCATTTACATGGAGGTCCAAAAGCGCACAACCTTCGCCAAGCTCGAGGCGTACCTGCGCGAGGGCGACCTCAACAACTACCTCAAGGTCCTGAACCGCCCGCTCACTAGCGTGCTGTACCCCAAGTACAACGTGCTTTTCATGCGCTTGAACGCAGCTCTTGCCATGGATGACGTCGAGGCATCCGAGCGCATCATCCGCGAGATGGGTTCGCTCAAGATGAGCGAGGAGCAGACACTCGCGCTGGCGGCAAAGGCGTTCTCCTTCTACGTGGAGATCGGGGATGAGCCCCACGCACGCGAGGTGCTCTCCTACCTCGAGGAGCACGGTGATCGCGAGGCTGCGCGTGCCGACCGTCGCACCTATGACGTCTTCCTCAAGGGCTCGTATGCCTATATCGACGAGATGGAGCGCGCGTTGTCGGAGGCGGCTGGCATGGAAGAGGCCCTGCTCTGCCAGATGCTCTCGGTTCAGTACGAGAACAAGGGTGACGAGGGGCGCGCCGCGTCCTATTGCGAGCGCGCTGAGCGGACGCTCGCAGCAGCCATGCCTGACAAGTAGGGAAGAGTCTAGGCGCTTCATATGCTAGCAATCGTATTCGCCATTGCGTTTTTCGCCTCTACCATCAGTGCCATCTGCGGTGTCGGCGGGGCATCATCATTAAGCCCGTGATGGACGCCGTGGGTGTCGCCGACGTGGCGACCATCAACTTCCTGTCCGGATGCACCGCGAGGACAACATCGGGCACTTCGCCATGAGCGTTTCCACCGCGCTGCTGCTCGACGTCGTCTACGCGTGCATCTTCAACCAGGATTACTTCGCTAACTACTAGCGGCGTGTCGAGACGGTGCGCGGGCCATTGATGGACTCGGCAGGCAGATTGGCGGGGACGCCTAGCCCTTGGCGCAACGGTGCTCCGCATGAGCGGCGTAAATAGGGACATATCGCGCAGCAGCGTTCGAGATATGTAAAAGTCCACAACCATACGCTGCGGTTTTGAATGATACGAACGCTTGCAATTCGTTGCATAGGGTGTTGCTCGATCGATAGGAGCTTGTTCGGATGGGTCCTCAATACATCTTGGTCTTCGCGGTATGCTTCCTGGCGTCGCTTCTGGGGCCGCTCTGTGGCATCGGCGGCGGCGTGATCATCAAGCCCGTGGTCGACGCGATGAACGTCATGAGCGTGAGCACGGTGAGCTTCCTCTCGAGCATGTCGGTGCTCATCATGTCGCTCTCCACGCTCGCGCAGAACGCGGCGAGCGGGCAGTCTGATATCGACGCGCGGGCGATGTCGCCCATCGCCGTCAGCTCCGCGGTGGGCGGCGTGATCGGCAAGATGTTGTTCAACCGGCTGGGGTCCGTGTTCCCCGACGCCGAGCTCGTCGGCGCGGTCCAGGCCGCCGTGCTCATCGTGCTCGCCGTCCTCGTGCTGGCCTACACGCTCAACAAGGCGCGCATCAAGGGCCTCAAGCTCGAGAATGCGTGGGCGCAGGCGCTCATAGGGTTCTGCGCCGGGGCGTGCTGGTCCTTCCTCGGCATCGGCGGCGGCCCCTTCAACCTGGCCATCCTCGTCTTCTTCTTCGCCATGGAGAGCAAGCCCGCCGCGCAGGCGTCGCTGTTCATCATCGCGTTCTCGCAGACGGCGAGCCTCATCTACACGCTGGCCACGGGCAGCGTGCCCGCGTTCCTCCCCGTGGTCCTGCTGGGCATGGCGGCGATGGCGGTGCTTGGGTCGGTCGTGGGGCGCCGCCTGCTGCGCCGGATGGACTCGGCGGCGGTCGATAAGCTCTACGTGTTCGCCCTCGTGCTCATCATCGTGATCTGCACGTACAATTTCATCCGGTTCTCGGTGCTCTAGTTCTTCGCCCCGAAACGGGATGCCGCGATAATGGAGCTGGAGCGCGGGCCTTCCTCTTCTGCCTTGAGGAGGTCGCCGTGTCCCGCTCGTCTCATGAGCGCCGATGGTGTTGAAGTCCTCTTGGCAATAAGTCGCGGCAGCGTCAGCCGCCAATTCAAAAAAGCCACAGGCGGAAGGCAAACCGCTTCAAAGCAAATTCACCCTCCAACAAATAGTGGATCCCCAACAAAGTCTTTAGCCTGAGCGAGCAGAGTTAAGCAGGCGTCAACGTGTCGTCTCCCAAGCCCGGCAGAGCAGCAACCTTAATATATTTCGCCGCCGCTCTGCCGGCCCCAGGCGACTCCGCGCACTTTACCTGCGTAAACAATGTGAGTGAAATATGAATCTCGATGGATACGCCCGCAGCCGTGTATACTAAACAGCTGTGTGTAACCAGGGGAGTATTCTGGCTGGACAAAATGCCTGCTTAATAGGGTTGTCAGGTAGTCCGGGCGAAATACAAGGCTGGGGAGCACGTCGTGTAAGTAGTGGTCCTCTAGGGGCGTACGCTCGGTGGTGTACGCATTGTCCCAAGACCACGCGAGAGTTGGGATCATATCTTGATCAGCATGATTCTCGGCCGCAAGATTGGCATGACCCAGGTTTGGGACGAGGACGACAACGTCGTTCCCGTCACGGTCATCCAGGCTGGCCCCTGCGCTGTCTCGCAGGTTAAAACTCAGGCAACCGACGGCTATGACGCCGTCCAGATCGGTTTCGGCGACATCAAGGCCAAGAACGTGAACAAGCCCATGGCTGGTCACTTCGCCAAGGCTGGCGTCGAGCCTGTCCGTTTCCTTCGTGAGGTCCGCGTCGAGAACGGCGAGGAGCACAAGGTCGGCGAGGTCGTCACCGTCGCTGATTTCGCTGATGTCGAGAAGGTCGACGTCATCGGTACCTCCAAGGGTAAGGGCTTCCAGGGTCGCATCAAGCGCTGGGGTCAGCGCCGCGGTCCTATGACGCATGGTTCTCACTTCCAGCGTCACCCCGGTTCTATCGGTCAGTGCGCCTATCCTGCGCGCGTCCTCAAGGGCGTCAAGATGGCCGGTCACATGGGTAACGAGCGCGTTACCGTCAAGAACCTTTCCGTTGTCCGCATCGATGCCGAGCAGAACCTCATCTTGGTCAAGGGCGCTGTCCCGGGTGCCAAGAATGGTCTCGTCGCCATCCGTATGGCCTAAGGGCCCAGCCCATTTAGCCCAGCGTCATACCAAGGAGAACACTTAAATGGCAAAGTTTGAAGTAAAGAACAGCGAGGGCAAGAAGGTCGCCGAGGCCGAGCTCGCCGCTGAGGTGTACGGCATCGAGCCGAACATCCACGTTATGCACCACATCGTCAAGTGCCAGATGGCCTCTTGGCGTCAGGGCACCCAGTCTGCTAAGGGTCGCTCTGAGGTTTCCGGTGGCGGCAAGAAGCCTTGGCGTCAGAAGGGCACCGGCCGTGCCCGCCAGGGTTCCATCCGTGCTGCCCAGTGGCGTCACGGTGGCGTTGTCTTCGCCCCCAAGCCCCGTTCCTACGCTAAGCGTATGAACAACAAGGAGGTCAAGCTGGCTATGCGCTCCGCGCTGTCCGCCAAGCTGGCCGATGGCGAGCTCGTGCTCGTCGACGACTACGGCTTCGAGAAGCCTTCCACCAAGGCTGCCGTCGCCATGCTCAAGGCCCTCGGCCTTGAGGGCAAGCGTCTGACCATCATCGTTCGCGATGAGGACGTCAACGCCTACCTGTCATTCCGCAACATTCCCAAGACGTTCATCATCACTGCCGACGAGGCCAACACCTACGATCTCGTCAACAACAACGCTGTGCTGATGCCCGCCGACATCGCCGCTCACTTCGGGGAGGTGCTTGCATAAATGACCGCCCACGAGATCATCATCCGTCCGATCGTGTCCGAGCGTTCCTTCTCCGGCATGGAGCAGAACAAGTACACGTTCGAGGTCGCCAAGGATGCTAACAAGTATCAGATCAAGGACGCTGTCGAGGAGATCTTCGGCGTCAAGGTCGTTCGCGTGAACACCCTGACGGTCAAGCCCAAGACCAAGCGCGTGCGCTATGTCGCCGGCAAGACTCGTTCTTGGAAGAAGGCCATCGTCACGCTGGCCGAGGGCGACACCATCGAGGTCTTTGGCAACCAGGCCTAAGACTCGCTGCTGTTGAGTGAGCTCATGCCTCCCAAATAGGGGAGGCGAGAGCTCAAGGTTTTGGGCGTATAAAATGGACACGCCCGGAACCGTGTATACGTCCGGTGTCATCGCACCCGAGGCAGAACCTCGAATCCCTGTCTGCGATGGCTAACGGATTCCTATTGAAAGGGATTGTAATGGCTGTAAAGCACCTTAAGCCGACCTCCGCTGGTAGGCGTTGGCAGACGATCTCCGATTTCTCCGAGATCACCTGCACCAAGCCCGAGAAGTCTCTTCTCGAGCCCCTGCCCAAGAAGGCCGGTCGTAACAACAACGGCCGCATCACCACCCGCCACCAGGGCGGCGGCGTGAAGCGTCGTTACCGCGTGATCGACTTCAAGCGCAACAAGGACGGCGTGCCCGCCAAGGTTGCCACGATCGAGTACGATCCGAACCGTTCCGCTCGCATCGCTCTGCTGCACTACGCTGACGGTGAGAAGCGCTACATCCTGGCCCCCAAGGGCCTCGAGGTCGGTCAGACCATCATGTCCGGTTCTGACGCCGACATCAAGCCGGGCAACGCCCTGCCCCTCGCCGACATCCCCGTCGGTACGCTCATCCACGCCGTCGAGTTCCAGCCGGGCAAGGGCGCTGCTATCGCCCGTTCCGCCGGTAACTCCTGCCAGCTGATGGGTAAGGAGGGCAAGTACGCTATCGTCCGTATGCCTTCCTCCGAGATGCGCCGCATCCTCGTTACCTGCCGCGCCACCGTCGGTGAGGTCGGCAACGCCGATCACGCCAACATCGTCATCGGCAAGGCCGGCCGTAAGCGTCACATGAACGTGCGCCCGACCGTCCGCGGTACCGTCATGAACCCTGTCGACCACCCGCACGGCGGTGGCGAGGGCAAGAACCACACCTCTGGTCGTCCCTCTGTTACCCCCTGGGGTAAGCCGACGAAGGGCCTTCGTACGCGCAAGAAGAAGAAGGTCTTGAACCAGCACATCATTCGTCGCCGTAAGAAGTAATTTCGGATACCGAGTTTTAGGAGAAAGCACTTATGAGCAGAAGTCTCAAAAAGGGCCCGTTCGTGGAGACTCGCCTTCTCTCGCGTATCACCGCGATGAACGAGGCTGGCAAGAAGGACGTCGTGAAGACCTGGTCCCGCGCGTCCACCATCTTCCCCGAGATGGTTGGTCACACCATCGCCGTCCACGACGGCCGCAAGCATGTGCCCGTGTATGTTACCGAGTCCATGGTTGGTCACAAGCTCGGCGAGTTCGCGCCGACTCGTACGTTCCGTGGCCACAAGGCCAAATAGGGGGTTAACCGTAAATGGCAACTAAGTCTATTGAAACTGAGGCCACCGAGGTTCGCGCCGTCGCTAAGTACGTGCGTGTTTCCCCCAGCAAGGCCCGCCTGGTGGTCGATCTGATCCGCCGCAAGCCTGTCGCTCAGGCCTTCGACATCCTCCACTTCTGCGACCGCGCCGTCGCCGTGGATGTCGAGAAGGTTCTCCGTTCCGCCGTTGCGAACGCCGAGAACAACAACGGTCTGCGTGCCGACAACCTGGTTGTCGCCGCTGCCTATGTTGACGAGGGTCCGACGCTTAAGCGCATCCGTCCCCGCGCCAAGGGTTCCGCTTCTCGCATTCTGAAGCGTACTTCCCACATCACCGTCGTCGTTGCTCCTCGAAAGGAGGCGTAAGGCTGTATGGGTCAGAAAGTCTACCCCACCGGCTTCCGTCTTGGCATCACCGAGAACTGGCGCTCCCGCTGGTTCGCAGAGAAGGATTACGCTAAGACCCTCGGTAACGATCTCGAGATCCGCAAGTACCTCGAGAAGCGTCTTTCCCGCGCAGCTGTCTCTCGC
The DNA here is from genome assembly GCA_905202925.1 of uncultured Collinsella sp. GTDB lineage: Bacteria > Actinomycetota > Coriobacteriia > Coriobacteriales > Coriobacteriaceae > Collinsella. The sequence goes on from CAJKTW010000005.1 coordinate 32,421, forward strand.
GTCGAGATCGAGCGCGCTGGCGACAAGGTGAAGGTCATCATCCTCACCGCTCGCCCCGGCGTTGTCATCGGTAAGAAGGGTGCCGAGATCGATACCCTCCGCACCGAGCTCGAGAAGGTCGCTGGCGTCTCCAAGGGCCAGCTCTCCGTCGACGTTGTCGAGATCAAACGCCCCGAGCTCGACGCCAACCTCGTTGCTCAGTCTATCGCCGAGCAGCTCGAGGGCCGCGTTGCCTTCCGTCGCGCTATGCGCAAGGCTGTCCAGTCTGCCCGCAAGGCCGGCGCTAAGGGCATCCGTATCCAGTGCTCCGGTCGTCTCGGCGGTGCCGAGATGGGCCGTCGTGAGTGGTACCGCGAGGGTCGCGTGCCTCTGCACACCCTCCGTGCCAAGATCGACTACGGCACGGCTGTCGCCAGCACCACCATGGGCGCTTGCGGCGTGAAGGTCTGGATCTACCTGGGCGAGAAGCTCCCGGGCCAGCCTGTTCCCAACCCTGCACTCGAGGGCTCTTCCCGTCCTCGTCGTCGTAACTCCGAGAGGAGGGGTCAGTAGTGCTTGCCCCTAAGCGTATTCTTCACCGCAAGGTGCAGCGTGGCTCCATGAAGGGCCAGGCCAAGGGTAATACCGAGCTGCATTTCGGCGAGTTTGGTATCCAGGCTCTCGAGGCCCATTGGATCACCAACCGTCAGATCGAGGCCGCTCGTATTGCCATGACCCGCTACATGAAGCGTGGCGGTCGTGTCTACATCACGATCTTCCCCGATAAGCCCATCACCAAGAAGCCTGCCGAGACTCGCATGGGTTCTGGTAAGGGTAATCCCGAGGAGTGGGTGGCCGTCGTCAAGCCCGGCCGCATCATGTTCGAGGTCAAGGGCGTGCCCGAGGAGGTCGCTCGCGAGGCTCTGCGTCTTGCACAGCACAAGCTTCCCATCAAGACCAAGATTGTTGCTGCCAAGAACGCTGAGCAGCGCATCGAGAAGGAGATGGCTGAGGAGGCCGCTCTCGAGGCCAAGTGGGCTGCTGAGGACGCCGCCGCCGCCAAGGAGGAGAACTAATGAAGCCCGCAGAGATTCGTGAGCTCTCGGACGCTCAGCTCGTTGAGAAGCTGAAGGAAATGCGCGCCGAGCTCTTTAACCTTCGTTTCCAGATGGCCACCAGCCAGCTGGACAACACCGCTCGCGTCAACACCGTGAAGAAGGACATCGCTCGCGTCCTCACGGAGCAGCGCGCCCGCGAGATCGCAGCGGAGAAGTCCGCTGTCGCCGAGTAGGACCTAAGGAGAGAACATGACTGATTCGCGTAACTCGCGTAAGGTCCGTACGGGTGTCGTTACCTCCGTCTCCGGTGCCAAGACCATTGTTGTCACCATCACCGAGCGCAAGCGTCACCCCAAGTACGGCAAGATGATGACCAGCTCCAAGAAGCTGCACGCTCACGACGAGGAGTGCACGGCTGGCGTGGGCGATACCGTCCGCGTTATGGAGACCCGTCCTATGTCCAAGATGAAGCGTTGGCGCCTCATCGAGGTCGTCGAGCGCGCTAAATAAGCAGTCGCTCTTACGACTTGTACGTTTCCGAAGATGTGCGTATGCCTGGCTTGCATACCACGGGCCGTATAAAGGCTGCGCACCTCTCTTCGGTTCTTAGTTCGGAGGAACATCTACCATGATTCAGATGCAAACCATGCTGAACGTCGCCGACAACTCCGGCGCTCGCAAGATTCGCTGCATCAAGGTGCTTGGCGGTTCCAAGCGTCGTTATGCAGGCATCGGCGATGTGTTCATCGGTGCTGTCCAGGAGGCTACCCCTGGCGCCAACGTCAAGAAGAAGGACGTTGTCCGTTGCGTCGTCGTTCGCACCGTTAAGGAGATCCGCCGCAAGGATGGCTCCTACATTCGCTTTGATGAGAACGCCTGCGTTGTCATCAACAACGATGGTTCGCCCGTCGGCACCCGTATCTTCGGGCCCGTCGCTCGCGAGCTTCGTGACAAGAAGTACATGAAGATCGTCTCGCTCGCTCCCGAGACCCTGTAGTTAGGGGAGATATATGTATATCAAGAAGGGCGATAAGGTCCAGGTTCTCTCTGGTAAGGATCGCGGCAAGCAGGGCGTTGTCCTGCGTGCTCTCCCCGCCGAGAACAAGGTCGTTGTCGAGGGCGTTTCGGTCGTCAAGAAGGCCGTCAAGCCCAACGCTGCCAACCAGCAGGGCGGCATCGTTTCGCAGGAGGCTCCCATCGACGCCTCCAACGTCAATCTCGTTTGCCCCGAGTGCGGTAAGGTTACCCGCGTCGGTCACGAGAAGGACGGCAAGAACAAGCTGCGCGTCTGCAAGAAGTGCGGCTACAAGTTCTAAGCTGCCCGCAACATCAAGTTGCTAGCAAAGGCCCGGATGTCCCACGGCACCCGGGCCTTTTTCTATCCCCACTCGATGGCTTCGGTTCTGCCGTCCCGTCATTCCGGTTGCATCCAGTTTTCGGTGCCGTCTCGAATCGAGTGCCGCCAGGTGACACCCTGTCGCGTTTCGTCGGCTTCGGGGACAAAAGTCGGGACAACTCCAAAAACTATTTTCGAACTCAGGGCTTTGAGTTTTTGTTTTTGTCCCAAAGGGCGCGGCGGGATGCCTTTGGAGGCTCGATAGCGCCGAAAACGCCCGTTTTGAAACTTAAATGCCTTTTCGCGTGCAAGCCGCTAGCTGCAATAGGAAGTGAATCAACGCAGGTGGCTTTCAAGCAGTTTGCAAAACTGCAGGCTGCAGGTCTTCATTGCCAGTAGGAGAAATGAGTAGTCTCAGGTGGCTTGCCCATGAGTTGACGAACGGGATTTGAGATTACGCTGACGACCGGAAACGCTTCGAGTACGGCGTTTCTTTTTTGGGGTTTGGGCGTAGCCCCTGCACCCGCGAGCGCGGGCCTTAAGCCCGCCGAGAGGGTGACGCGTCGAAAACGAAAGGGAAAGAGAGAAGGGGCCGTCCCTATCATTCAGCTTGCGACCGAAGTAGACAAGGAGACCCCCTGAGCCTGAATGATGCCCCACAGACCGCGTCCGACCGAGCTCAAGCCGAGCTTTTCCTGACGTCCGCCTTCGCGGAGATGATGGCTGGATTGGCAACACTTATTTGGACGATTCCGGGAGGGACGGCCCCGCCTCCCCGAACTCGACCGGCGACATGTAGCCCAGCGTCGAGTGGATCCTGAAGTTGTTGTACCAGTGCACGTAATCCAAGAGCTTGGCTCGGAGCTCGGGCGTCCCTCCTCGGTCCTTCGGAGTGGTCGACGATCTCCCCGTTGCAGAGGTCGACGAGCAGGCAGACGTAGTTCCACGACGCCCTGACGCGTACGCAGGCCAAGTCGCTGCATATATGGGTGCATGGCGCCCTGCCGACGAAGCCGCGCGCGACGACGTTCGACACGTCGGTGTTAGCGTCAATCTATTTTTCACCAGTTTCGCTAAACAGGCGCGCCGTTCGCGCAAAGGCGGTTTCACCGGTTGCGCTAACGTATTTTCACCGATTCCGGTCACGGCTTGACGGAGCCGTCCCTCGGCAGGTCCTTCAGCCTGTAGGACCTGCCGGTTATCTTGACCAGGTGGCAGTGGTGGCACACCCTGTCCGCGATCGCGCTCGCCGCCACGTCGTCCCCGAACACCCTGCCCCAGCCGCTGATCCCCACGTTGGTGGTGATGATCGTCGAGCGCTGCTCGTAGCGCGTCGATATCAGCTGGAACAGCAGGTCCGCGCCCGCGCTGCCGACGTCGAGGTAGCCGAGCTCGTCGATGATCAGCAGCCTCGAGTGGGCGTAGTACTTGAGCCTCTTCTTGAGGATGCCGCGCGACGAGGCGTCCTCCAGGTCCTCGACGAGCCGGGCGCAGTCCACGAACCTGACCTCGCGCCCCGCCCTGACGGCCTCGATGCCCAGCGCGACGGCGAGGTGCGTCTTGCCCACGCCGGGGCTCCCCACGAGCAGGACGTTCTCGGCCCGCTCGACGAACCTCAGGGTCGCGAGCTCCTCGATCTCTGCGCGCGGGACCGACGGCTGGAAGTCCCAGTCGAAGTCCGCCAGCCCCTTGACGTAGGGGAACCCCGACGAACGTATGCGCTGGTTGGTGATCCTGACCTCCCGGGCGGCGACCTCGACGCGCGTCATCTCCTCGAGGGCGGAGGCGAAGCCCCGCTCGCCCGCGGCGACCATCCTCACGTAGTCGGGCAGGGACGCCGCCATCTCGTGCAGCCCGAGCGCGGAGAGGTTCGCCTGCGCCCTGATCGAGGGGCTGCCCTCCGCGACGGCGCCCATCACGCCCCTCCGAGCGAGTCGAGCAGCGCGAGGTTGGCGCGCGCGGCCTCGGCGATGTCCGCGTCGGCCAGGCCCCGCTTCCCCTCGAGGGCCTGCCCATAGTGGTCGGGGTCGTAGTTGATGGGCCTCGACGGCCCGGACGCGGCGTCGTGGACGGCGACCTCCTCGCCGGCCATCCTCACAACGACCTGGCCGCCGGGCATCGCTATAACGCTCACGCGCCGGCCGATGCAGCGCCTGGGCACGGACCACTCCCTGCCGGCGGCCCTGACGAGCATGGTCGGCGGGACGGTCTGGACGCTCACGTCGCCCACCATCGACTCGAGGAGCCGGAGGTTCCCGATGGGCCGCAGGCTCTCCTTCTCCCGCATGAACAGCGCGTCGGGCGGCAGGCCGGTGGTGCGGTTCGGCTCCGAGTTGGCCTGGGCCTCGACCCGGGCCACCGCCTCGGCGAGGCCGCTCCACCCGGTGAACTCGCCGCCGTAGGCGAGCAGGCGGTTCAGGAAGCGGTTGGCCGACTCGTCCTTGCCCTTGGTCTGCGGCGAGCGCGGCGCGCAGAGTCTGAGCTCGAAGCCGGCCTCCCGCGCGAACCGCCACGCCCTCTCCTGCCTGGTCCTCCTGCGGCCCGAGACGGTCACCAGGCACGACATGTTGTCCGTGATGCACTCCTCCGGGACGCCGCCGAGGCGGGTGAAGGTGGCGAGCAGGCAGGACAGCAGGTCGTCGAGCGTGCGGCTCCTGACCGGTATGAAGCGGTGCTTCCGGGAGTAGCCGAGCGTCGCGGTGAACACGCTGAACTCGAAGACCTCGCCCTCCGAGTCGACGAGCCTCATGCCCTCCTTCCAGTCGAACTGCAGCTGCCTGCCCGGGGGCGTCTCGAACCGCGGGTGCGGCTCGCGGCCGCCCGCGCCCCCGAAGGGCACGTCGCGGGCCCGGCACCACGCGGTGAAGGCGCCGTACCCGGGCAGCCCCTCCCCGCGGCCCTCGCGCAGGAACGCGTAGACCGCCATCTTGGTCATCCCGGGCAGCTGGGCCTTCGCGCGGATCACCTCCTCGAGCGGGTCGAAGGCGCTGCCCCTCGCGGACCTCCCGTCGGCGGCGGACTCGCCCTCCCGCCAGTACTTGGCGACCGTGTGCCGGTCCATGCCGTGCCTCCTCGCGATCTCGCTGAAGTTCGGCTTCGCGCCGGACCCCCTGTAGACGTTCAGCTCTCCCATTACGTTTCGCTCCATATCCCGCTCCTCCCGGGTCGGATACCCGATCGGAGCATAGTTCCGTTAGCGCAGTTGGTGAAAGTACGTTAGCGGGGTCGGCGAAAGCGCGTTAGCGCATTCGGCGAGATGCGTTTGCGAAAGTGGTCAATTTTAGATTAGCGCTAACACGTCGGCCTCGTTGACCGCCCCGGGGTGCACCTTGAACCCCTTCCTGCCGTATGCGCCGGCCAGGCCGTTCTCCCTCATGATGCAGCAGACACGGCGCCGGCTGACGGTAACGTCCGACCTCCCGGGCGACGCCTCGATCTTGCGCGATCCGTTCCGGCCCTTGCTGGCGGCGTGCGCCGCCGCGGCCGCCGTCGCCCCCGACATTAAGGTCCTCGAGGGCCGCGTCGTCTCCGGCGACCAGTTCGTCTCGCCCACGGAACAGAAGGAGCGCATCCTCGCGACCTTCGGCGACCTGTGCTGCGAGATGGAGGGCTGCACCATCGCGCAGGCCGCCTATCTCAACGGCGTGCCCCTCGTCGTCGCGCGCGCCATCAGCGACAAGCACTGCGCCGAGGGCCAGGTCGTCGACTACAACACCTTCGAGAAGAAGGCCGCCTGCGATTGCGCCCGCATCGTCGCGCGCATGGTTAAGCTATAGGCCCTGCGCGCCGGGGCCCTTCTTTATGTTGGGGCCCCGGCGCGCAGGGCCCTTTCCAAAGCGAAGTGTCGAGCCGAAGTGTTGAGCGTCGGCCCTGAATGTTCAATGGCCGTTGTTTTCTGCCCCTCAAGTGGTGGACTTTTCCTCGGGGCTGTTGATTCCCCCATGCGCCCCCTTCCGTTCTCTGTTCTCCCCTTATACTCCTTGTACGAGGAGGTAAGAAGTCATGGACAAGACCGCGCAGGACAGCTTGACAAAGAAGCCCGTCGACATGAGGGACAGGATTCTCGAGCATCTCGAGGCCCTCACCTCTGCCGTCTCGCTCGACGACCTTGCCCGTCTGTCCACCACCGACATCGCCGAGACGCTCATCATCTCCAGGAGTCTGGCGAGCCAGTACCTCAACGACCTTGTTCGCGCCGGTCTTGTGGTTAAGGTGGCGGGCAGGCCCGTCCGTTATTTTCATCGCCGCGCGTTCCAGAAGCATTTTCAGGTAAAGCTCTCTGCAAGCGAGTACGCCTCGCTCGCCGACCTCATCCAGGCGACGGGAATCGCCGATCACCGCGACTTCGCGCGTGCCGTGGGCTTCGGCATGAGCCTCAGCTCCGTTGTCGAGCAGTGCAAGGCTGCGGTTCAGTACCCTCCGTTTGGCCTGCCCATCCTCTTGAGCGGCGGCGTGGGTGTCGGTAAGTCTTTCCTTTCTCGCCTTGTTTACGAGTACGGCAAGAACCAGGGCTTGCTGCCCCGCGACTCCTCCTATGTGCGCATCGACTGCGCCGGGGTCCCGGACGCCGCCTCGTTCAACGGGCTTCTTGACGAGTCGATCGCGAAATCGCGCGGGGGTGTGGTCTTTGTCAACGGCATCGAGGCACTCTCTCCCTCTGCGATGGAGCACTGTCTTGCGACGGCCCTCGGGCTCGATGCCTCCCAGGATGCGCCGCGCGCTCGTCTCGTTCTTTCGACGACGCTTTCCGCCGATGACCTGAAGGTTTCCTCGGCCTACAGCAAAATGCCCATCTGTGCCCGCGTCCCCTCACTCAAGGAGCGGACCCCCGAGGAGCGCGAGGATCTCATCTTGAGCTTCCTGCGCAGCGAGGGGTGCCGAATCGGTTCTGATGTGAAGATCAGCCGCGGCGCATACCGTTGCCTCGTGAACGCGGACTTTTCCGATAACATCGCCGGCTTGCGCGCCTGCGTGACGAACTGCTGCGCCAAAGCGTTCCTCAATCGCGAGGGCGACTACGTCGTCGTTCGCCCGTATCTTCTTCCCAGCGGGCTCCTCTCCTCCGCGCAGATCGATCAGCAGCCCGACGATGGCGTTCTGATCGACGCGTCCCTGGATGCCGCTGAGAGCACAGGGCCGGTCGAGCAGGCGCTCGATGCCCTGTGCTCTCTCGATGAGCGATTCTGCGCCGGGGAGCTCTCTGTCTCCGAGCTCGTCTCGCAAGCTGTCTCCGCCGTGCGCAGCGTTGAGGATCACTTGATCTTCGGCCACGGCGTCGCCTCATCGAGGTCGCGCGCCTTCGAGCGCGTCGTGGGCGCGGTCCTTGCCGACGCAGGCTCTTCTTATGGCATCGAGCTTTCGAGGAAGGTCACTTTTCTACTGGCCCAGGAGATTTGCCTGCAGTTGTGGCCGGGCATCGGCCTGGCTAAGCGAAAGTCTGCCTGTGCGGAGCAAATCTCCCATCTCCTCGGTGCCGTGACCTCCGAATTGCCGTTTGCCTCGAGCGTCTCCGATCAGGTCGCCGCAGACATGGAAGGGGCGCTCGGCATCTCGCTCGATCACTTCACGAAGACGCTTCTGACGCTGTGCGTCGCATCGGAGTCTCGCGACGCGAAGGCCCTTCGGACGCTCTGCGTCATCTTGTCACACGGCTACTCGACGGCGACGAGCATCGCCGACGCGGCGAACCGTATGCTCGGCGTGCATGTGTACGAGGCGGTCGACATGCCCTACGACCAGCAGCTGAAGGACATCGTCGGTCCGCTCCAGCGCCTCGTCGACCGCCATTCCTACTGCACCGGGGTCGTGTTTCTTGTTGACATGGGCTCTTTGGAGGAGGCCTATAAGGCCCTCGAGAACGTTACCGACTCCACCATCGGGGTGGTGAACAACGTCTCCACCGGGCTCGCGCTCGAGATCGGGTCCGGGCTGCTCGGCGGCAAGTCCATCGCCGAGGTTCTTGGCGATGCGACCGCCGCGTGCGTGACGCACTGCAAGGTGATCGAGCGCGTCAACCGTGAGGACGCCATCGTCTTCTGCTCCGAGTCCGGGGTCGACGCCGCGGAGAGGATACGCCAGCTCGTCTCGCAGAGCCTCCCGCGCACCATAGGCGCGCGCCTGCTCACGCGGCCCTTCAAGCAGCTCGTCACGAACGGGTCGAACGACGCCGTTTTCTCCGAGCACCGCGTCTGCGCCGTCATCGGCACGGGAGACCCCGGGATCGCCTCCGTCCCCTTCGTCGCCCTCGAGGACATCATGTCGACGGCGTCCGCCTCTAAGGTCGATGCCGTGTTCGGCAGGTGGCTTGACGCTTCCGAGCTCTCTTCTTTCCACGAGAAGCTGCTCTCGAACATGACGCTGCAGAACGTCATCCGCTCCATCACCATCCTCGACCCGGAGCGGCTATTCCACGAGATCGAGAGCGCCGTGCACGAGCTTCAGCGCAGGACAGGCGAGAAGATCGGCAGCAACGCCATCATTGGGCTCTACGTCCACCTCTGCTGTCTCGTCGAGCGCCTTGTTACCAGAAACCCCATTGAGACCTACGTTGGCCAGGACCGCTTCGAGGAGGAACGCATCGATTTCATCGAGTCCTTCAGGCAGAGCTTCTCGAGCATCTCGACGCGCTATCGCGTAGAGGTTCCCGTAAGCGAGATCGCATATGTCTTCGACTACATAAGCGTGAGCGCCGCCCCGGCGCGAGAAGAGCGCCTCGGCTCCTCGGTCCTCCTGCTCGACGAGTGACCTTCCCCGCGCCGCCGCGAGCTGACCGCGCGTCCTCAATAATCCGATAACCCCTTGCCCGGCGCGAATCCGGATAGCGCCAAGGCAGTGCTGAATGAAAAACTTGATTTGATAGGAGCAAACATGAGTGTTGTTATGGCACGAATCGACAATCGCCTGCTTCACGGCATCATCGTGACGCAGTGGGCCCCGGTGTCGGGCGCGACCCGAGTCATGGTCATCGACGACAAGGTCGCCGGCGACGAGGTCCTGAAGTCCACCATGAGGATGGCGCGCCCCGCGGGCATGGCCGTCTCGATCATCTCCGAGCAGACCGCGCTCAAGAACTTCGCCGCGGGCAAATACGACCGCGAGAAGGTCTTCGTCATCGCCAAGGAGCCCGAGACGATGCTTCGCCTGGTCGAGTCGGGCGTCGAGCTCCCGTCGCTGGTCGTCGGCGGCTCGCTCGTCAAGGAGGACGGCATCCAGCTCACCCAGCGCGCCTACGCCTCCGCCGAGAACGTCCAGAGCTACAAGGCGCTCATCGCCCGTGGCGTCAAGGTGACGGCCCAGTTCGTGCCCGCCGACAAGCCCGTCTCCGTCGCAGACCTCATCTAAGGGGGAAATATGGTCAACTTCACTATCCTGCAGGTTATCCTTCTGACCCTGCTGGCCTTCATCAAGCACGTGGACTACTACGGCATCCCGATGATCTTCGTCAATTACGCCGTTTTCTGGGGCCTCATCACCGGAGTCGTCATGGGCGACTGGAAGACCGGCCTTGTCATCGGCGGCACCATTCAGCTCATGCAGCTCGGCGTCGCGGGCTTCGGCGGCTCCTCCATTCCCGACTACGGCACGATGGCCATCATCGCCACCGCCTACGGCGTGACCCTGGGCTCCGACACGGGCCTCGCCATCGGCCTGCCGGTCGGCATGCTCGGCATCCAGCTCGACGTCGTCGTCAAGATCCTCAACGGCTTTGTCGTCGAGAAGTCCCAGAAGTTCTGCAACGAGGGTAAGTTCAATCAGATGAACGCCATCCTGTGGGTCTGCCCCGCGCTCTTCGGCCTGTGCGCCGCCCTGCCCGTCTTTGTCTCCGTGACGCTCGGCCAGCCCGCCGTCAACTGGCTCCTCGAGGTCATGCCCCAGTGGTTCCTCTCCGGCCTCACCCTCGCCGGCAAGATGCTCCCGGCCGTCGGTATCGCCATGCTGCTCCGCTACATGCCAACCGCCAAGTACTTCCAGTACCTGCTCGCCGGCTTCTTCCTCTCGGCCTTCCTGAACGTGCCCATCATCGGCGCCGCCATCGTCGGCGTTGCCCTCGCAATTGCGTTCTACCAGCGTGCCGAGAGGGACACCGAGCTCGCCGCCCACGCTTCCGCAGACGCCTTCATCGGAGAGGATGAGTAACCATGGAAAACGAGAACATCACCGCCGTCGCCGAGGGCAAGCCCTCCGGCTACAAGGTCACCAAGAAGGACCTGCGCAACGCGAACTGGCGCTGGCTCATGAGCGTGTGCACCTTCAACTACCAGACCCAGCAGGGCGCCTCAGTCGCCTACGCCCTCTCGCCGGTCCTGAGGAAGATCTACACGAACGACGAGGACTATAAGCAAGCGCTCAACAACCACTTCCGCTACTACAACACCCAGCCTTGGCTCGCCGCCATCATCCTTGGCGCCTGCGTGGCCATGGAGGAGCGCGACGGCCTAGCGGCGGCGGACGCCGTCCAAGACCTGAAGATCGGCACCATGGGACCGCTCGCCGGCGTCGGCGACTCCCTGCTCATGACCATGATCCCGACCATCATGGGCTCCATCGCCGCCTACATGGCCATCGAGGGCAACCCCGTGGGAGCCGGCATCTGGTTCGCGCTCATCCTGGTCATCTTCTGGGTCCGCATGCACGCCCTCGAGTTCGGCTACAAGCAGGGCGTGAAGCTCGTCACCGACTTCAGCGAGAAGCTTCCCAACCTCACTGCCGCCGCCTCCGTGCTCGGCCTCACCGTGGTCGGCTGCCTCATCGCCTCGGTCATCGGCGTCACCTGCCCGATTAGCTTCAGCTTCGGCGACGTCGCGATGGAGATTCAGCCGCTGCTCGACAAGATCCTGCCTGCCATGATCCCCGCCGCCATCACGGGAAGCGCGTATTACCTTCTTACCAAGAAGAACGCGAGCATGACGGCCCTTATCCTCGTGGTGATCGTCCTCGCGATGGTCGCCTCCGCCGCCGGCATCCTCGCCTAGCTTCGACCCAAGAGATTGGTGAATCAATGAGAAAGATAGTTGTGGCGAGCCATTCCCTTCTCGCCCAGGGCTTCAAGGACACCCTCGAGTTCCTTACGGGTAAGGGCGACGCCGTCAACGCCGTGTGCGCCTACGTGAACGACAACGGCGAGGGGCTCGACGCGGCGGTCGAGGCGGCTCTTTCGGGCACTGACGAGGTCGTCGTCCTCACCGACGCGTACGGCGGCAGCGTGAACCAGCGCTTTTCCCGCTTCGCCTCCGACCGGATCCACGTGATCGCGGGTGTCAACCTCCCGCTCGCCATGACGGTCGCGCTCGCGCGCCCCGACGAGAAACTCGACTTCGACGCCCTCGTCAACGAGGCGCGCCAGCAGATCATCTACGTGAACGGTGCCAGTTCCGCTGAGTGCGACGACGACGAATAGAGGAGGTCGACGATGAGAGAGTTCCTTAAGGACGTGTGGATGCACGGCGGTGAGGAAAGCCGCGCCATCACCCCCGAGAACATCACGGGCGAGAAGGGCCGCGCCGCCATGTCGGCCAGCCACCTCGGCGTCGGCCGCAAGGGCTCGTGCTGCGTGCCCCTTGAGTCCGGCGAGACCATCACGCTCGCGGACATCGAGGGCCCCGGCATCATCCGCCACATCTGGATGACCGTCCCCGACAAGACCGCCGCCGGCAGCTTCGTCATGCGTGACCTCGTGCTGCGCTTCTACTGGGACGACGAGGAGACCCCCTCGGTCGAGTGCCCTGTCGGCGACTTCTTCTGCAACGGCTTCGGTGAGCGCGCCATCGTCAACTCGATGCCCATCTGCGTGAACCCGACGGGCGGCATGAACTGCTACTTCGAGATGCCCTTCAGGAAGCACGCCAAGGTCACGCTTACGAGCGAGCACCCCGGGTTCATTAAGTACATCTTCTACACGTTCAACTACGCGCTCACCGACGTGCCGGACGACGCCATGTACTTCCACGCCCGCTTTAACCGCGAGCGCAGCACCCGCAGGGGCGTCGACTACACCGTGCTCGACGGCGTGCGCGGCAAGGGCTACTACGTCGGCACCTACATGGCCCTGTGCGCCCTGGAGCGCTATTGGTGGGGCGAGGGCGAGATGAAGTTCTTCCTCGACGGCGACGAGGAGTTCCCCACGGTCACCTCGACGGGAGCCGAGGACTACTTCGGCGGTGCCTGGGCCTTCCTCGACAGGCCGCCCCACGCGCTGCCCGAGGCGCAGTGCTTCAACACGCTGTTCGCCGGCTACCCGTACCGCTCGACGCGCGACGCCACGCGCGACCGCTTCAGCGCGGGCAAGCCGAACCCGAATCCGATGCTCGCGACTAACGACGACGCGCTGCCCAGGCACGGCCTCTACAGGTGGCACCTTCCCGACCCGATCTCGTTCAAGGAGGACCTGCGCGTGACGTTCCAGGACCTCGGCAACGACGACATCAAGCTCTACGAGCGCGAGGACGACATCTCCACCGTCGCCTACTGGTACCAAAGCGAGCCGCACGCCGTGCTCGCCCCGTTTGCCGCAAGGCAGGACCGCGTGCCCAGGTAGGGTCGCCTCGAAACAAGCCAACGTTATGGGCGCCCGCGGTTGACCATGACTGCGGGCGTCCCTTTGTAAGGAGGATCACATGAGCGAAAAGCAAATGAGGCTCGGCGCCCTCGAAGCCGGCGGGACCAAGATGGTCTGTGCCGTGGTGTCCGGCGACGGCGAGGTCCTCGACCGTATGGAGACCCCGACGCTTACGCCCGCCAAGACCGTCCCGCAGATGATCGAGTGGTTCACCGCCCGCGATGTGGACGCGTTGGGCATCGGCGCCTTCGGCCCGACCTGCGTCGACCCCAACGACGAGCGCTACGGCTCCATCCTCCAGACGCCCAAGCTCGCGTGGCGAGGCCATGGTCTTCGCGCCGCGTTCGCCGACGCCCTCGGGATTCCGGTGGCCTACGACACGGACGTGAACGTTGCCTGCCTCGGCGAAGTGGTCTTCGGCTGCTGCAAGGGGCTCGAGGACGCCGTCTACGTGACCATCGGCACCGGCGTGGGCGCGGGCGTCATGTGCGCGGGCAGACTCCTTCACGGCATGCTGCACCCCGAGGCCGGTCACATGCTGGTAAGGACCCGTCCCACCGAGGAGGGACGCTGCGTCTGCCCGAGCCACGCGAGCTGTCTCGAGGGGCTCGCCTCCGGCCCCGCCATCGCCGCGCGCTGGGGAAAGCCCGCGGCCGAGCTCGCGGACAACGATGAGGTGTGGGCGCTCGAGGGGGATTATCTGGGGCAGATGTGCGCGAACCTCGTGCTCATGTACTCGCCTCGCCGCATCGTCCTCGGCGGCGGCGTGATGCACCAGGAGCAGCTCTACGGCATCGTCCGCAAGAAGACCCTCGAATATCTGGGTGGCTACATCCAGACCGCCGAGCTTAAGGACATGGAGAGCTACATCTGCGCCCCGGGCTGCGGCGGCGACCAAGGAATCCTCGGCGCGGCCGAGCTGGCAAGAAGGGCGCTCGCGTAACTTGCGCTCTCTCCGCCATACAACGCGTTAAGAAAAGACGAGCGCTTCTTGCCAATTGAGCGGCAAGAAGTGCTCGTCTTTTGCATTTGTTTTTGGGGCAGGACGCCCCGCCTCCACTAGAGTCCCTGGACCGCCACACCCACGAGGTTTGGACCGGTGTGGACAAGAAGCGCGGGGCTGATGTCGGAGCGGACGACATCCACCGCGTTGGCCACGCGCTCGCACAGGGCCTGCTCCATGCGGTCGTAGAGGTCGGCGTGGGCCGAGGTGCGGCTCGCGGCAAAGCGCACCTTGGGGTGCTTCTCGACGATGGCGGCGATGAGCTTGGCCTCGGTGCGATGCGGTACTTGCACAGCCAATTCGTGTGCGCGAAGCTGTTGGCTTTCTGGGCCACAGCAATCACCTTCCCCCTAGTATGATGACCTGAACAATCCTCATGCTAGGGGGAAGGTTTTTGTCGCGTAGCGGAAATTGGCCTCCACCCGCTGAGCGGGTGGCTTTCTATGCCGCGCGTGCCGCGCGGCACGGACTAAAGTCCATGAATAAAAACGAGGAAGGCCACGTCCGGCCTCCCTCGCAAAGAGTCTCTGATTGCTCCCACTCATTGGGGACAGACTTAAATGAGTGCTCTTGAAATGCCGGCGCCTGGGGACGTTCTTTTTCTGTCTGCAGTTTGGGACGGTCCTTAGAGCTGCAGCGCGCCATGAGCGACGAGGCGAAGCGGATCATCCTGTCTTTTGAGTTCTAAGCATAAGCCCCTGTCTCTGAGCAATGACCGGTTCGCATTTGTGCGCATTTACGTGCGTGGGATTGCGTGAATATGCGTATAGATGCGCCGTTTACGGGATAAAAATGACCGTTTAGCGGTGAGATACGCAAAAACGCGCACAGAAGCGCGTGTTTGTGCGAATATAGAGCTGTCAGAAAGCAAGGCGTTCTATGACACAGGAGGCACATAATGGCAGATTCCAAGCAGGCTCCGCTCGACGCCGCGGCAGCCGCCAAAGCAGCGTTCGCTTCGGTCCAGGACAAGCCGTTCCCCGACGATATTTTTACGGCTCCCGAGCTCCATTGGGCCGTCATCGGTTGCGGCGTTATCGCCAACCAGATGGCTCAGTCCCTTGCTCTTGCCGGTCGCAAGCTTGCGGGCGTCGCCAACCGTACGCCGTCCAAGGCTCAGGCTTTTGCCGAGCAGTATGGCATCGAGAAGGTCTACGACACGGTTGAGGACCTCTACGCCGATCCTGGCATCGACGCCGTCTACATCACTACCCCGCACAACACTCATATCACCTATCTGCGCGCTGCCCTGGCAGCCGGCAAGCACGTGCTCTGCGAGAAGGCCATTACCCTCAATTCCGCTGAACTCGATGAGGCCCGTGCCATTGCCGCCGAGCACAACGTGGTCCTTATGGACGCTACCACGGTGCTCCACATGCCCTTGTATCAAGAGCTGCGTCGCCGCATGGATGCCGGCGAGTTCGGCCGCATGAACCTCGCTCAGCTCAACTTTGGTAGCTACAAGGAGTACGGCGACCTGACCAACCGTTTCTACAATCGCAACCTTGCCGGCGGTGCCATGCTCGATATTGGTGTGTATGCCCTGTCCGTCATGCGCCTGTTTATGGCGAGCCAGCCCGCCGAGGTCGTGTCTCTAGGCAACACCTGCGAGACTGGCGTCGATGTTGCGGGCGGCATCGTCTGCCGCAATGCCGAGCAGCAGCTGGGCGTCGTGAGCCTTACGCTTCACTCCAAGCAGCCCAAGCGCTCGGTCATCAGCTTTGACAAGTGCTACATCGAGGTCAACGAATATCCGCGTGCCGATCACGCGACCATCGTGTGGACTGCGGACGGCCACCGCGAGGAGGTCCACGCAGGCACCGAGGCTTACGCCCTGTGTTATGAGATGGCCGATCTTGAGAAGGCCGTTGCCGGCGACGACTCCAAGCGCGAGCTTCTGGATTATGCTTCTGATGTTATGGAGCTTATGACCAAGCTTCGCGCCGATTGGGGAGTCGTGTACCCCGAGGAGGAGTAAGCGATGCTTGCGGAAGATAGGCTCAACGCAATCGTGTCGATGGTGCAGCAGACGGGCTCGGTTACCGTACCGGAGCTTGCTGAGGCCCTGGGCGTGACGGCGTCTACCATTCGGCGCGACCTGCAGACGCTCAATCGCGCACACCGTATCGCCAAGGTGCACGGTGGGGCGACGAGCCTTGAGCGCGCGCACGTGACGCGCGACCTAACGCTTAATGAGCGCAGCGATCTCCATAACGACGACAAGGAACGTATCTGCGCCCGTGCGGCGGCGCTGGTGGAGCCCGAGAGCTTTGTGTACATCGACTCGGGCTCGACGACGCTCAGGCTCATCGAGCATCTTCCACACCTTGAAGGTGTCACCTATGTGACTGATTCCGTGCTCCATGCTCAGCATCTCGCTTTGCGCGGCATGCGTACCGTGGTGCTGGGCGGCGAGCTCAAACCCGAGACCGAGGCGCTCGTTGGCCCCGATGCCTTGGCAACCTTAGACCGTTACAACTTCAACTGCGGCTTTTGGGGCTCTAACGGCATTGCCGCCGAGCAGGGCTTCACGGCGCCCGATATCGAGGAGGCGCAAGTAAAGCGTATCTCGATGCGCCATACGGCCAAGCGCTTCGTAATCTCGGACGCCAGTAAATTTGGCATGGTGGCGCCCGTCAAGTTCGCGGACTTCCGCGATGCAACGATTATTACCGCAGGCGAGGTCCCCGCCAAGTACCGGGCAATGGACAACGTCGTCACGGTCTAACGGCAGGGACGGGCTAAGGCCAAAACCACCGCGAAGGTGCCCGTCCCCATTGTGGTGGTTAGTAATGAAAACTGAGTAGTTTTCTCAATAGAAAAGCGGCAACGTCCATTACGGGCGTTGCCGCTTTCGTTGTCTACCGGTTTAGTCTAAATCTGTAACAACTGGACCGCTTAAAGTGGGCTAGGTGTTACTGATTGAAATACTTCCGAATTGCGCCGTTCCTTTGTCTCAATCTGTAACATTTGGGATCGATTTTGCCGAGTTATTGTTACAGATTGAGATTTTCCCTTGAGGGGGATTCGAATGTCTCGATCTGTAACAGATAGACCGGAAAATGGGCTCTAACTGTTACAGATCGAGACGTTTTGGGACCGCGGCTGAGTCATCGTGGCGGCATGACGTTTGACCAGATAAAACCTGTCAAAATAAACCTGTCCCTTTTTGGCAGGATTTAGGGCTCCCAGGGGCAGGGGGCTTCGATGTGGATGTGCTCGCCGGTTACGGGATGCGTGAAGGATACGCTGTGGGCGTGGAGCATCAGGCCGCAGGGACGCGGCGTTCCGTACAGGTCGTCGCCAATCAAGGGATGATGCTCGCTTGCCAGGTGCACGCGGATCTGGTGCTTGCGGCCGGTGAGCAGCTCGACATCAATATACGAGCGCGTAGGCAGGCCACGGCGGCTCTTAAGGCGCTTGAGTACCTTGACGCGCGTCTGAGACGGCTTGCCGCTGGCGCCAACGCGCATCTTGCGGCTATCGTGGCGGTCGCGGGCGATAGGCTTGTCGATGAGCTTCTCGTTCCAGTCGATTTTGCCCTCGGCGAGCGCTAGGTAGTGCTTTTCGAACGCGTGGTCGATAATCATCTGGTCAAAGGCGGGCTGCGTCTGCTTGTCGAGTGAGAACAGCACCACGCCGGTGGTGTCGCGGTCCAAGCGGTTGAGCGGCTGCATGTCGGTCGCGGCAAAGCCGTCGCCCATCGCCAGCAGCAGGTCGCTGGCGTAGTCGGTGAGCGTGCGCTCGCCGGTGCCGTCGCCGTGGACGATCATGCCGGCGGGCTTGTCGATGGCCATGAGCCAGGCGTCGCAGTAGAGGACTTGAGGTTCTTCGTTCACGTGTAAGCCTTTCGGTTAGCTGATTCCCACAAACATGCAGCCCGAGGTGGCACCGCGCAGGCGGGCGGCGGGCTTGCGGCCGGCTTGCGCTGCCTCGACGGCGCGGCGGACGCGAGCGGTGGCGCGGCCCACCTCATCCGTCTCGAGCAGTGTGCCGTCCACCATAAGACGACGGACGCCGGCATCGAGCAGCTGTGGTACCTGCGGCGTGAGGTCGATGGGGTAGGCGTCGTACAAGCGAGAGCGGCCGTGGATGTCGGTACGCACCGGCATGACCTTTCCGTCGATATTCTTGAGCGAGAGCTTACGGGCACGCAGGCGGCAGCTGGCACAATCGTGGATGCAACCGTTGGCAACCTGCAGAATGCAATGCTCGCTTGTCATAACGCGCGGGCGGCCAAAGACGGTGATGCCTAGAGCCGCGGGCGCGGCGGCGCCGAGCGAGACAATCTCGTCGAGCGTGATCTCGGGCGAGAGCCAAAACGCACCGGCTCCGCGCTCGGCAAGCGCCTCCATGCAGGGCGTGTTGTGCACCGGCAGGCAAGAGCGAATCTCGGCCGTGGCGCCAACCTGGGCGGCCAGGGCAAGCTCAGAGATGTTGCCAATAGCGACCGTGGCGCCGGCAACAACCCATGGGTCAACGCGGACGTGGTCAACGGCGCGGCAGACCTCGTCGAGTGCGGGCACAATACCCTGCTCAAATGCATCGGCAGGGGAGAGTCCGACAGCCTCGAGCGCGTCGGTGGTCATGTAGATGCGCGTTGCACCCTCCGCGCGAGCGGCCTCGGCGGCCTCGAGCGAGGTGACGGTAGCGCAGATCTGCGGCTCATCGCGGTAGTGCTCGGGCGCGGGGCGGGAATCATTGGTGACAATCGCCGGTAGCTCGAGCGTGCGGGCGCGCTCCTCGTACGGTGCCAGAATGGCCTCTTCCAGCGCCTTACAAGCGGCGGCGCGCACCTTGTGCACGGCGGAAAAGCCCATGCCGCAACTCTCGTCGAGGGCCACGTCAAAGCTCGCGGCCTCAAAGGGAGAGGAGCCCATGCGCCCGACGTGCTCAACCAGATCGGATGCCTCGACGGCGCGGGTCTTGGCGGCCTCGACGGTGAAGCCCGTGGCGGTGGCGGTGAGCGCGGGGTCGTCACAGCAGGTGAGCGTGACAGTAAACGGCTTGCCCAGGCGCGCCACGACGGATACATCAACAGCTCGGCGGCGCAGCACATCGCGCTTGAGCGCGGCGCTGGCAGCGTCAATAGCGCGCTGGCTTCGAATCACGCGCACGCGGCAGCCCTCGGGCATGCTACGGGGCACGCGACACTCGATAACATCGCCGGCAGCGGCATCATCGGCGGCGATGGTGGTCAGGAACTGGTCGAACTCATCGTCGTGGCGAAGCTCCAGCAGGTCGCCCTTGCCCACGGGCTCAAACAACTCAATGCGGGCGATGGCGGCGCGGCGACGGCGGTCGTCGGGCTTGAGCCCGCGCACATCGCGGTTGGCCAGGTGGCTGCCGAGCACCGTGCCCACGATCTGGCCGCGGTTGTTGGAGCGCTCGTAACTCATCATCTCGTCACCCGAGGTACCGTCCTGATAGGCGTGCGTAAAGTCGCGGTTAAAGCAGCGCTTGAGCTGGCGCTGGCGGGCGGCTTCCTCGTCCTTGGCAACGGTGGCTCCGGATAGCATGTCGTCAATTTCGTGACGATACACATCAACGATGGAGTACA
Organism: uncultured Collinsella sp.; assembly: GCA_905202925.1. Lineage (GTDB taxonomy): Bacteria > Actinomycetota > Coriobacteriia > Coriobacteriales > Coriobacteriaceae > Collinsella. The sequence goes on from CAJKTW010000005.1 coordinate 51,912, forward strand.
CGTAATCGGGCGCCTTCATGCGGCCCTCGAGCTTGAGCGACGCGGCGCCGGCGTCATACAGACGGCGAACAAGCTGCGAGGTGTTGGTGTCACGCGGGCACAGCGCGCGCTCGCGACCGGCAGGGGAGAGCGAGCGACCGTTCTCGTCGATCAGCTCGTAGGGCAAGCGGCAGGGCTGGGCGCACATGCCACGGTTGGCCGATCGTCCCGCCATGGCAAAGCTCGAAAGCAGACACAGGCCCGAATAGCAAAAGCAGATGGCGCCATGGCTAAAGACCTCAAGGTCCACATCGGGCGCGGCATCGTGAATGGCGGCAATCTCGTCGATGGAAAGCTCGCGCGAGAGGGTCACGCGGTCGGCGCCCTGCTCGCGGCACCAAAGGGTTCCGCGGTCGTCGTGGATGTTCGTCTGGGTCGAGATATGCGTCTCGATGCTGGGCATCGTGCGTTTGACCTCAAAGAACAGGCCCCAGTCCTGGATGATGAAGGCGTCGGCGCCCAGCGTGGAGCAGCGATGGATGAGCTGCAGCGCATCGCTCATCTCGGATTCCTTGATGACGATGTTGACCGTGACGTAGACGCGCGAGCCGGCCAGATGCGCGGCGCGGCAGGCCTGCTCAAAGGCCTCGTCGGTAAAGTTGGTGGCCTTGCGGCGGGCGTTGAAGCTGCCCATGCCGCAGTAGATGGCGTCTGCCCCGGCGGCGAGTGCGGCGGCAAAGGGCTCGGACCCTCCGGCGGGCGCCAAAAGCTCGGGTCTGCGGTTGGTGGTTCGACTGGCGGTTGCGGTCATATCCTGCCTTTCAAAATGCTCAGATAATCAAAAGTATAGTGGTGCCGTCGCGGCAGGCGATGCCCGTGCTCTAAGCGGGATAAAGTCTTCAGCAGCTTGGACTGGCTGCTTCACATGAGAACCGTTCAGCGGTCCGGGGAAACCGTTGGGCGATAAAATATTCTCGCAACGTGATAATAATCTTGCATCGCGCGGACACCTTGAGTACTATCCCAATCAAGCGCGGTGTTCAGACCGAACTGTGCCTCCCGGTGTGAACGCCGCGCTCCCGTTCCCTTTTACTTGTAAGGAGAAAAACATGAGCAAGACCGTCGTGTCTTCCGATAACGCACCCGCAGCCATCGGCCCGTATTCCCCTGGTATCCAGACCGGCAACATGGTGTTCCTGTCCGGCCAGCTGGGCATCGATCCCGCAACTGGCAAGATGCCCGAGGGCGTCGAGGCCCAGGCCAAGCAGTCCCTTGCTAACGTCGAGGCCCTGCTGACCGCTGCCGGCGCCACCTTTGCCGATGTCGTCAAGACCACAGTCTACCTGGCTGACATTGCCGACTTCGCCGCCGTGAACGAGATCTACGCCTCCAAGTTCGAGGCCCCGTTCCCCGCGCGCAGCGCTTTCCAGGTTGCCTCTCTTCCGGCTGGCGGTCTGGTCGAGATCGAGGTCGTCGCCGCTCTCTAAGGCGTTGACCACAACTAAACATGACATGCAAAAAGACCCTGCAGCGCGTGCGAGCTGCAGGGTCTTTTGTCAGGTGACGAATCGCTTGTGGAGCCGCGCTCCATTTTGCTCGTTAGCCCTCCTTGCGGACTTTTTGCAGGTAGCGGTAGACGCTGGGCTCCGAGATGCCCAGCGAGGTGGCGGCGCAGGCCACGGCGCCCTTGAGCATGAACACCCCGTTGCCGTTGAGGTGGCGAATGACGTCCACGCGGTCGCTCTGACCAAGCGACGCTACATCCAGCCCGCGCGCGCTCAGCAACTCGGCAATGCTGCGGTCGATGAGCTCCTGTGTGGACTCCGAAAGGCTTTCGACCTCGATAGGGGCGGGCTCCGTGCGCGTCGGCGCCGCGTCGAAGCACGCCATGAGCTGCTGCGCCATGGCGTTGATGGAGCGCACGGTCGAGAGATCGGTGTTGACGCAGAGCATACCGACGATCTCGTCATTCTCGCGGATAAAGTACGTCGCTGACTCCAACGTCTTGCCGCCGGCACCGCGCCCCTCGTAGCCCGTAATAAACGGCAGGTCGCGATACTTGGCGTCGTGCATGATCTTGAGTGCCAGATCGGTGGCGGGACCGCCGACCTTGCGGCCGCTCACGATGCCGTTGCGAATATCGACGATGGCGTGGTCGGGATCCGAGAAATCGTGCAGCACGATTTCGCTGTTTTTGCCGAGTATCTGCTCCAGAAAATCGACCATCGGCAAAAAGCGACGTACGGTCTCGTTCACGGGCAACTCCTTTGGGTGAAATCGGAAATGATCATAACAATTTTTTCTCATGGTAACACGGTGTCTATTGACTCACATATTCGCAGGTACATTGCGTAATACAGATGAGCGGTAGGTATTTGGCGGTAAACGGTCGACCAAAAGAAAAGTTAGATGTTATTTTGAACAGACACTTTCCTGACCTGCGGAAATGCATTATCTCAGCTGAAGAATAGTCTGATAACAAAAAATTATTATTGAGAATGAGAATCATCTTTAATACGATATGCAACGAAGGCACAACCTCAACCCCGCACTGCGTCACAATAGAGCGTTAGATGCGAAAACAACTATTTCGAGGATTGGTGGTCAAATGACCCAGGAGACGGTTAAGAACGGCACTGAAGCCCTGTTCACTCGTGAAGGCATGCCTCCCGTTAAGGAAATGATCCCGTGTGCCCTTCAGCACGTACTGGCATCGTTTGCCGGCATCATCACCCCGGCTGTCATCATGGCCGGCGTCTACGGCTTTAATAGCCAGCAGAGCACCGACATCATCCAGGTCGCGCTCATTCTTTCGGCAATCGACACGGCCCTTCAGGCCTTCGCTCCCTTCCGTCGCATCGGCGGCGGCCTGCCCATCGTCATGGGCGTTTCGTTCGCGTTCCTGCCGGCTCTGCAGGCCATGGGTGCCTCGGGCTTTAGCTTTGGTGCGCTGCTGGGCGGCGAGATCGTCGGCGGCGCCGTCGCGGTCCTCTTTGGTCTGGCCTACAGCAAGATCAAGTGGCTGTTCCCGCCCGTCGTGACCGGTACGGTCATCTTCTCCATTGGCGTCTCTCTCTATCCCACGGCCGTCAAGTATATGGCCGGCGGTATGGGTACGCCGCTATGGGGCACCCCGCAGGCCTGGTGCGTCGCTCTTATCACCTTCGCCGTGGTCTTTGCGCTCGCCAACTTTGGCAAGGGCACGCTCAAGCTGGGATCCGTGTTCTTTGGCATGATCGTTGGCATGATCGTCTCCATCCCCTTTGGCATGATCGACTTCTCCAGCGTCGCCACCGCTCAGGTCTTCGCCCTTCCCAAGCTCATGCCCTACGCGCTCGAGTTTGATCCCGAGGTCTGCATTACCCTCGCTGTCGTGTTCCCCATGGTTGCCATCCAGGTTATCGGCGACGTTTCCGCCGCCTGCCTGGGCTCCATCGACCGTATGCCCACCGAGCGCGAGCTCTCCGGCGCTATCGTGTCCCAGGGCCTCACCTCTATGGTCGGCGGCCTGCTGGGCGGTCTTCCCACCAGCGCCCTTGGCCAGAACGTGGGCATCATCTGCTCCAACAAGGTCGTCAACAAGTGGGTCTTTGTGATCATCGCGGCCGTCTTTGCCATCGCCGGTCTGTTCCCGCAGCTCTCTGCCGTCCTTTCCGCTATCCCGCAGCCCGTCATCGGCGGCGCGACCGTCGGCGTCTTTGGCACCATCACCATGAACGGCGTGCGCATGTTCACCCGCGAGGGCCTCACGCAGCGCACTACCACCATCGTCGGTACCTCCGTCGTCTTTGGCCTGGGTATCTGGATGGCCAGCGGTTGCCTTGCCGGCGAGGGTATGCCCGCCTGGGTATCCACCGTCATCGGCTCCAATGCCGTAACCCCCACCGCCATTATGGCCATTGTCCTTAACCTGATCCTTCCGCAGACGCCGGTCGTGGCTCAGCACATCGATGCTGCCAAGGACGCTGCCGTGGATCTGGTCTTGCCCGAGAGCAAGAAGTAACCAATTCGGTGCTATTCGTCGGCGGGCGCATCGCCTCGTCCGCCGACGTCATGCGGCGCCAAGCCGCACTTCAAAGGGTTTGTCCCTTTGGTGAAGCGTTGACGGGAGAGGGCCCGTTTCCGGTGTAGGCCGGCGCTTCGCACTCCGCCATGTCAGAGGTGTCAAACCCCGCCCCTGATGTTGAAGGGAGCATTCATGCTTCTGGTCGCTAACGGTTCCGTTTTTACCCGCAACGCTCAGACCCCGTTCATTCCCAACGGCGCGGTCGCCATTGACGGAGATACGATCGTCGAAGTAGGTCCCGAGTGCGAGCTCAAGGCCAAGTACCCGGATGCCGAGTACGTCGACGCCCAGGGCAACCTCATCATGCCCGGACTCATCAATTGCCACACCCACATCTACTCGGGTCTGGCCCGCGGCCTTGCCATTAAGGGCTGCAACCCCACCAACTTCCTGGAGAATCTTGAGCAGCAGTGGTGGAAGATCGATGACAACCTGACGCTCGACGGCACCAAGGCCAGCGCCTATGCCACGATTCTTGACTCCATCCGCGATGGCGTCACCACGATCTTCGATCATCATGCGAGCTTCTGCGAAATCCCGGGAAGCCTCTTTACCATTAAGGATGCAGCTCAGGAGCTGGGCATGCGTTCGTGCCTGTGCTACGAGGTCTCCGATCGCCGCGGCCAGGAAAAATGCGACCAGGCCATTGCCGAGAACGCCGAATTTGCCCAGTGGGCCGCCAAGGAGCGTCGCGATAACGACAACCACATGATCGCCGCCATGTTTGGCGGTCACGCCACCTTTACGCTGTCGGACGAGACCATGGACAAGATGGCCGAGGCCAACAACGGCCTGACCGGCTTCCACATCCATGTGTGCGAGGGCATGAATGACGTGTGGGACTCCCGCCTCAACCGCGGTGGCATCAGTCCCGTCGAGCGCCTGCTGCAGCACAACCTGCTGGGTCCCGACACCATGCTCGGCCACTGCATCCACGTGACGCCCGCCGAGATGGATATCGTCAAGGAGTCTGGCACCTGGCTCGTCAACAACCCCGAATCCAATATGGGCAACGCCGTGGGCTGCGCCCCCGTGCTCGAGTTCTTCCGCCGCGGTATTCCCGTGTGCATGGGCACCGACGCCTACACCCACGATATGCTCGAGAGCCTCAAGGTCTTCCTGATCATCCAGCGCCACAACGCCGCCATGCCCAACGTGGGCTGGTGCGAGGCCATGACCATGCTGTTCGAGAACAACGCCAAGATGGCCAGCAGGTACTTCGATCGCAAGCTCGGTGTGCTCGAGGCCGGCGCTGCCGCCGACGTCATCGTCATGGACTACAAGCCCTTTACGCCGCTGAGCGAGGAGAACATCGACGGCCACATGCTCTTTGGCATGATGGGCAAAAACTGCCGCACCACCATCATCAACGGCCGCGTCCTGTACAAGGATCGCGAGTTCGTTGGCATTGATGAGGACAAGATCAACGCGTGGACCATGGCCGAGTCCAAGAAGCTCTGGAGCACGCTCAACGATCGCACGTACTAATTACAAGTAGATTCACGCGCGTCGGATGTTTCGCCGCATCCGACGCGCGTATAGGCGACCTCCGCGGGGTCGCCGGCGCTGTGCTAGCGCTACGCCGTATTTGCGCCCGCCGCGCGGTCTCGCCGGGCGTTACAGAGAGGAGCTCACTATGAGCGACATCATGAGGCCGATCCCGTTTTCGCAGCTGATGAACTGGATCATCGAGGAGCACAAGACCCAGGACGCCATCTTTGGCGTGCGCAAGATGGTCACGACCAACCAGGAGGGCGCGCTTCCCATTTTTGACGAGCGCATCGAGACTCCGTTTGGCCCGGCTGCCGGCCCCAACACGCAGCTGGCCCAGAACATCGTGGCATCCTACGTTGCCGGTTCCCGCTTCTTTGAGCTCAAGACCGTTCAGGTTATGGACGGCGAGGAGCTCTCCAAGTGTGTGAACAAGCCCTGCATTGTGGCGCAGGACGAGTGCTACAACTGCGAGTGGTCGACCGAGCTCGAGGTTCCGCAGGCCTTTGCCGAGTACGTGAAGGCATGGTTCGCCTGCCACCTGATCGCTCGCGAGTACGGCCTGGGCAGCCCGGACGGCTTTGTCTTCAACATGTCCGTGGGCTATGACCTCGAGGGTATTAAGAGCCCCAAGGTCGACGCCTACATCGAGGGCATGAAGGACGCCAGCGGCTCCGAGGTTTGGAACGAGTGCCGCACATGGGCGCTTGCCAACCTGGACAAGTTTGAGCATGTCGATGCCGCGTTTGTCGAGTCCATCCCGGCGCGCGTCTCCAACTCCATCACCGAGTCTACCCTGCACGGCTGCCCGCCGGCGGAGATCGAGCGCATCGCGACCTATCTGATCACCGAGAAGGGCCTCAACACCTACATCAAGTGCAACCCCACGCTGCTGGGCTATGAGTTTGCCCGTCAGCGCCTGAACGAGCTGGGCTTTGACTACATCGTCTTCGACGATACACACTTCCGCGAGGACCTGCAGTGGGCCGACGCCGTGCCCATGTTCGAGCGCCTGATTGCCCTGTGCGCCGAGCGCGGCCTGGAGTTTGGCGTCAAGCTGACCAACACGTTCCCCGTCGACGTGACGAGGAACGAGCTGCCCTCCACCGAGATGTACATGTCGGGCCGTTCGCTGTTCTCGCTGACCATCGAGGCCGCTCGTCGCATTACCGAGCAGTTCGATGGCAAGCTGCGCATCAGCTACTCCGGCGGTGCCACGGTCTACAACATCCGTGCCCTGTATGATGCCGGTATTTGGCCCGTTACCCTGGCGACCGACGTGCTCAAGCCCGGCGGCTATGAGCGCTTTAGCCAGATGGCCGGCGAGTTTACCGATCTGGACGGCAAGCCGTTCGCGGGCGTCTCTCTCGAGGCCGTGACCGCGATCCAGACCGACTCACTCACCAACCCGCTCTACAAGAAGCCGCTGCGCCCGCTGCCCGACCGCAAGGTCGCCGGCAAGAGCCCGCTTTCCGACTGCTTTACCACGCCGTGCCGTACGAGCTGCCCCATCCAGCAGGATATTCCCGCCTACCTGGCGGCTGTTGACGAGGGTCGCTTCGAGGACGCGCTCAACATCATCATCGAGCGCAACGCCCTGCCGTTCATTACCGGCACCATCTGCCCGCATCCCTGCGGCCGTGCCTGCGAGCGTGCGTTCTACGAGCCCGAGGGCGCCCAGATTCGCGCTAGCAAGCTCAAGGCCGCCCGCGAGGCCATGGCCGCCGTGCTGCCCAAGCTGCGCGCCCAGGCCATCGCCAACGACGGCGAGCGCAACGTTGCCGTTATCGGCGGCGGCCCGGCCGGCCTGGCGACGGCGTTCTTCCTGACACGTGCCGGCGTGCCCGTCACCATCTTCGAGGCCCGCGATTCGCTCGGCGGCGTGGTCCGTCACGTGATTCCCGAGTTCCGTATCGCGAGCGACGATATCTCCCACGACGCCGAGCTCTGCCTGGCCTTTGGCGCCAAGGTGCAGCTCAATGCTCGCGTGGAGTCCATTGACGAGCTCAAGGCCCAGGGCTTTACCGACGTGGTCGTGGCCACCGGTGCCTGGATGCCCGGCTCTGCGGGCCTGGGCGAGGGTGCCGAGCTCGACGTGCTGGAGTTCCTCGAGGCCGCCAAGAAGGGCGAGAAGCTTAAGCTGGGCGAGGACGTCGTGGTCATTGGTGCCGGCAACACCGCCATGGACGCCGCCCGCGTGGCCAAGCGCCTGGCAGGCGTGAAGAACGTGCGCCTGGTGTATCGCCGTACCAAGAAGCAGATGCCCGCCGACGAGGAAGAGCTCGATCTTGCTCTTGTCGACGGCGTTGAGTTCTGCGAGCTGCTGGCGCCCAAGGCGCTCAACGGTGCCGTGCTGACCTGCGACGTCATGGAACTTGGCGAACCGGATGCAAGCGGCCGTCGCAGCCCCGTCACCACGGGCGAGACCGTCGAGCTTCCCGCCACCACGGTGATCTGCGCCGTGGGCGAGGGCATCGATGCCAGCCTGTACGATGCCGCGGGCGTCGAGCACGACCGTCGCGGCCGCCTTGCCGCCACCTCCACCGGCGTCGAGGGCGTCTGGGCTGCGGGCGACTGTCGCCGCGGTCCTGCCACCGTGGTCGAGGCTATCGCCGATGCCGCCGAGGTCGCCCGTGCCATCGCCGGTGTGGACTTTAACAAGTACGCCGACTGCAACGAGCAGGCCGGTCGCGAGGACACCTGCTACGAGCGCAAGGGGTCGCTGTGCCGCGACAAGCGCAACTGCACCAAGACCCGCTGCCTGGGCTGCGGCTCGGTGTGCGAGGTCTGTTGCGACGTGTGCCCCAACCGCGCCAACGTTGCTATTAAGGTGCCGGGCCTGGCCAAGCATCAGGTGGTACATGTCGATGGCATGTGCAACGAGTGCGGCAACTGCGCCGTGTTCTGCCCCTACCAGGAGGGTCGTCCCTACAAGGACAAGCTCACCCTGTTCTGGAGCGAGGAGGACATGGAGAACTCCGAGAACGAGGGCTTCCTGGCCGTGGACGAGGACCACTTTAAGGTCCGCGTTGCCGGCACGGTCCGTACCGTCTCGGTCGATGCCGTCAACACCGGTCTGCCCGAGGCCGTCCGCCTGACCATCAAGGCCGTGCGCGACAGCTATCCGTACCTTCTTAAGAAATAGGCGAGTCTCTTATGGCCAAATCCATTCAACATAACGTGGCCTACGTTGCCTGCGGAAGCGGTTGCGCCTCCGCAGGCGGCGACGCCCACTGCAGCGAAGGCTGCATTGGCTGTGGCGCCTGCGTCACGGCCTGCCCCCACGGCGCCATTGCGCTGGTCGATGGCATCGCCCGCGTGGATCGCTCCAAGTGCACGGGCTGTGGCCTGTGCGGCATGGCGTGCCCGCAGCGCGTGATTGCTTTCGTCCCCGGCTACCAGAACATCCTGGTGCGCTGCAACAACACCGATAAGGGCGCCATCGCCCGCAAGATCTGCGACACCAGCTGCATCGGTTGCGGCATGTGCGCTAAAAAGTGCCCCGCCGGCGCTATCCGTATCGAGGACAACTGCGCCCATATCGACGGCGCGGACTGCCTGTCGTGCGGCATGTGCGCCGTCGTCTGCCCGCATGGCGCCATCCACGACCGCACCGGCATCGCCGCCGGCGTGTAGAAGGGAATCACCATGGCACAGGAATTCACTTTTACCGTCAACGGCGTCGAGCGCACGACGACCCAAAACAAACCGCTGCTGCGCTACCTGCGCGACGACCTGCACATTCACTCCGCCAAGGACGGCTGCTCCGAGGGCGCGTGCGGTACCTGCACCATCCATGTGGACGGTGCGGCCGTCAAGGCGTGCGTGCTGACCACCGCCCTTGCCGCCGGCCGCAACATCGTGACCGTCGAGGGCCTGCCCGAGGACGTGCGCGAGGCCTTTGTGTACGCCTTTGGCGCCGTGGGCGCCGTGCAGTGCGGTTTTTGCATCCCCGGCATGGTCATGGCGGGTGCGGCGCTCATCGCCGAGGACCCCGAGCCCACCGAGGAGCAGATCAAGTACGCCATCCGCGGCAACGTCTGCCGCTGCACCGGCTACAAGAAGATTATCGAGGGCATTTCGCTGGCCGCTGCGGTGCTCCGCGGCGAAAAGCAGATTGACGAGGGCCTGGAGCGCGGCGACGACTACGGCGTGGGCAAGCGCGCCTTCCGTATCGACGTGCGCAAGAAGGTGCTCGGCGAGGGCAAGTACCCCGATGACATCGACGAGCTCGATCAGCCGGACCTGACCTATGCCAGCGCCGTGCGCTCCAAGTATCCGCGCGCCCGTGTGCTTTCCATCGACACCTCCAAGGCCGAGGCCCTGCCCGGTGTGGTGGGCATCCTGCGCGCCGAGGATGTGCCGGTCAACCAGGTCGGCCACCTTATCCAGGATTGGGACGTCATGATCGCGGCGGGCGATATCACCCGCTGCGTGGGCGATGCCATTGTGCTGGTGGTTGCCGAGGACGAGGCGACGCTCGAGAAGGCCAAGAAGCTCGTAAAGATCGATTACGAGCCGCTGGAGCCCGTGCGTAACATTGTCGAGGCCAGGGCTGCCGACGCCCCGCGCCTGCACGACAGTTTCTTTGCCTTTGGCAACACGGTGGAGCTCAAGGACAACGTGTGCCAGAGCCGTCACGTGACGCGCGGCGACGCCGCCAAGGCGCTGGCAGAGAGCGCGTTCACCGTGACGCAGCGCTTTACCACGCCCTTTACCGAGCATGCCTTCTTGGAGCCCGAGTGCGCCGTTGCCTTCCCGTACAAGAACGGCGTCAAGGTGCAGTCGACCGACCAGGGTGCCTACGACACGCGCAAAGAGTGTGCCCACATGTTTGGCTGGGACAACGAGCCCGAGCGCGTGGTCGTCGAGACCATGCTCGTGGGTGGTGGCTTTGGCGGCAAGGAGGACGTGTCCATCCAACACCTGGCCGCGCTTGCTGCCTATAAGCTCCAGCGTCCTGTGAAGTGCAAGCTCACGCGCGCTGAGTCGCTTGCGTTCCATCCCAAGCGTCATGCCATGGATGGCACCTTTACGCTGGGCTGCGACGCCGAGGGCAACTTTACCGGCCTGGACTGCGAGATCAACTTTGACACCGGCGCCTACGCGTCGCTGTGCGGCCCGGTGCTCGAGCGCGCCTGCACGCATGCCGTTGGCCCCTACAAGTACCAGAACACCGACATTCGCGGTTTTGGCTACTACACCAACAACCCGCCCGCCGGCGCGTACCGCGGCTTTGGCGTCTGTCAGTCCGAGTTTGCGCTCGAGAGCTTGATCGACTTGCTGGCAGAGAAGGTCGGCCTGGACCCGTGGGAGATCCGCTACCGTAACGCCATCGAGCCGGGCGAGGTTTTGCCCAACGGCCAGATCGCCGATCGCTCCACGGCGCTGAAGGAGACGCTGCTCGAGGTCAAGGACGCCTATTATGCGCATCCCGGGCACGCCGGTATCGCCTGCGCCATGAAGAACGCCGGCGTGGGTGTGGGCCTGCCCGATGCCGGCCGCTGCAAGATTCGCGTCGAGGACGGCGTGGCCGTGGTCTATGCCGCCACGTCCGACATCGGCCAGGGCTGCAACACCGTCTTTTTGCAGGACGTTGCCGAGGCGTGCGGTCTGCCGCTGAGCTGCATCGCTAACGGCGAGTGCTCTACCGAGAACGCTCCCGACTCCGGCACCACGTCTGGCTCGCGTCAGACGGTCGTGACTGGCGAGGCTGTGCGCGGTGCCGCCTTCCTGCTGCGCGATGCCATGCTTGACATCGAGGCCGGCAAGCCTGCACCCGATACTCCCGTGAGTGCGCATGGCGACGGCGTCAAGATCGAGTACGACGACGGTCGCGCCTATCAGCTGCGCACGCAGGAACTCGTCGCCGGCCAGGGCATGCATCCTCAGGATCCCACGGCCGCCATCAAGGCGCTCGAGGGATGCGAGTTTGGCTACGTGTACCTGGAGCCGACCGACAAGCTGGGCGCCGACGTTCCCAACCCCAAGAGCCACATCTGCTACGGCTTTGCCACGCATGTGGTCATTTTGGATGATGACGGCCGCGTGAGCGAGGTCTATGCCGCGCACGATTCCGGCAAGGTGGTCAATCCCATCTCCATCCAGGGTCAGATCGAAGGCGGCGTGCTCATGGGTATGGGCTATGCGCTTACCGAGGATTGGCCGCTCAAGGACTGCGTACCCCAGGCAAGGTACGGCACGCTCGGGCTGTTCCGTGCGCCCGAGATTCCGGATATCCACGCCATCTACGTGGAGAAGGACGAGCTGCTGCCCGTGGCATATGGTGGCAAGGGCATCGGCGAGATTGCAACGATCCCCACGGCGCCCGCCGTGCAGAATGCCTACCGCGCGTTTGACGGCAAGCTGCGTCCGGATCTGCCCATGGTGGATACGCCGTACAGCCGCGCCCGTCACCGCGGGTAGGGTGGAACGCGGACGCCCATTGCTGACGGGCTGTTCGCGCTCAACATCAACTGTATATGCTGCGCCTTTGGCCCCAGTTCCATCGAGAGCCGGGGCCTTTTGTTTGGAGCGCCTCCGCATGCGGAAGCTGCGTCCCAGATTTCGGCTCCAGAATGGGATGCGCTTTCCGGTTGGAGCTTCAAACGGAAAGTGCATCCCGGAATCCGCGCCTGGAATGGGACACACTTTCCGGTTGTCGTTCACTTGGAAACTGCATCCCAGTTTGAGCGTTCATTCTGGGACACGCTTTCCGTTAGGCCTACCATCCGGAAAGTGCATCCCGTTTTGAGCGTCCAGACTGGGACGCGCTTTCCGCCAGCGTGGCTGCTGGGAAAGCATGTCCCAGATTGGCAAGATGCGACGCGGCGAGTCGCCGTTCAGCGGCCCCTACAGCTCCACGTCGTTAAGCCATGCCGGCAGAGCGGTCTGCCGGATGCCTGCCGTCTGCAGCTTTTTCGCGAACATGCCTGCCGAACGGACTTCGTTCATGGTAAAGCGCAGCAAGGGATGACCGTAAAGCGATAGATGCGCCTCGCGCTGTCGTTCGGCAACGAGCGCCTCGGCGGTGGTGCGTCCGGCCAGCATGGTCTGGTCGGTATATTTGATGAGCCCATCGAGTTCGCCCAGCGTGAGTTCCCTGGCTTGACGCTCCCAGGCAAAATCCGTTCGCATGCTTTCGGTCGAATCGAAGGGATCCGTTAGCTCGTATTGAAGTTGGTCGGGTGCAAAGCCGGTCTCGATCATGACAGCGCGGGCGACCGATTCCCCGCCGCTCTCGGCGCGCGCGTCAGCATATTGGAGCGTGGTGAGGGCCGTGCGCACCGCGCGACCGTTGCGAGCGCCCGCTCGTTTTTCGACTGCTCCCATCAGCTGCTCTCGCGTTAGGCCAAGCTTTGAGATCGCCGAATCGGCAATGGGCATGCCATCGGCAAAACCGGTCTGCAGCAGGCAATCCATTACCGTTTTGATGGGCGGCGTTACCGATGTGCTGGATAGACGGATTGCTCCGGCCGGCTCGATCTGATGCCGCTGAATATGCGCGCCCGGGCGAGCCGATGGTTTTGTCGAGCTGCAGACGTGTGCGACGTTCAGGTGCCGCCACGAGACTTCGAGTCCCAGGAGGCATGCTGCCGAAAACGAGCAGAACGTCCAATCGGGGTGGATGATTGCAAGGGCGCGGATAATCTCGCAATGGCGTTGCGCTCGGTTGAGTTCGTCCCAGCGCGTTTTTCGCGCAAACAACCCCGGCATGGGCGAGGCGACCGTGACGCCCATGCGCCGAAGGAGCGCTTTTCGGATCGCCGTGCTCGGGGGAATAAGGCATCGTCCCTCCTGCTCGGCCTGAGTGAGCAGTTGGTCGATGAGTTGGTCATTGCAATGGGTCATGAGCTACCGCCTCCTTTTGGGTAGCAAAAACGTATCAGCCGGAACTTGCCGCTCAACTGACCAAAAGCTGACCAAAATCTAACCATGCAGGTAGATGGCCTGCTTTTGGCGACATATTTCTTGTTTGAATCGGTGGGCGGTAATCGGCGACCGTGAACGGTAGCTGGATATGAAGTCTTGGTAAGTTTCGGGACGTGTACTTTTTGAAAAAGAGCATTCTATCTGCTGTTTTGTGTTTCTGGATCGCATATTTGAAGGCATGTGATAAGGCCGGCGGACTGTCGCCTTGTATCTGCGGAAACTGTGACCCGGAATTGCCACTCGGAATGGGACGCGCTTTCCGGACAGCCCTCAACCGGAAACCGCATCCCAGATTTCGGCTCCAAACCGGGATGCGCTTTCCCGGCGGCGTTTCTGGCGGAAATTGCGCCCCGGAATGAGCGCTCAGAGTGGGACATGCTTTCCTAACGAGGCCGCATGCGGAAACTACGTCCCGGATTCGACGCTCAGGACGGGATGCCGTTTCCGATAGAGGCATGGGGTGGAAAGCCTCCCATTTCTAATGTTCAAGAAATGGGAGGCAGCTCATCGCGAGTCGGGGCCTTTTGTTTGGAGCGGAGGCAGCATCCCGGAATTCGGGCAATCCGGTGGTCAGGGGTTGAGCGAGCGTCGCGCTAAGGATGCCAAGCATAAAACCTTCAATGAGAATGGCGTAAAAACTACATTGAAAGTAGCGTAAAATCCGCATTGAGAATGGCGTAATTTCGCATATCGCATGACCGCCCGAGCTTGCACACGGCCTTTTGCGAGCTCTTGCCATGAACGAGAGCCAGGCTGTCACGTACAAGACGCTCATGAAGGATGCCTCGTACGGCGAGGCGGGTCCCGACGAGAGGACCATCGCTGCGTACCTGGACCTCTTCAACAGGCTCAAGCTGACCGAGGACCTGTGCGGATGGGAGCCGCCCATGCGCTCGAAGGCCCGCGTTCGCGTGCGCCCCAAGCGCTACTTCTGCGACCCGTTACTTGCGGCGACGTTGCTGGGGGCTACCCCTGAGCGGCTGCTTGGCGATATGCAAACGTTTGGGATGCTCTTTGAGAACCTCGTTCTGCGCGACGTGCGCGTGTTCCTTTCCACCTACGGCGGTGTCGACAACAGTGTCCATTATTTCCGAGATGAGAAGGGCCTTGAGGTCGATCTGATCGTTGAGCACGACGGGCGCTGAGGAGCCATCGAGGTCAAGCTGAGCGATGCGAAAGTAGACGATGGAGCGAGAAATCTCAAGGCGCTGGAGAGGAAAGTGCTCTCCAATCCTGACGCCCAGAATGCCGCGCCGGCGTTTTTGCCGGTCGTGGTTGGAAAGGGGAGCATTGCCTACACACGCGACGACGGCGTGGCGGTGATCCCCGTGGCGGCACTTGGGGCGTAGTGTTTTTGCGGGCGTGCCGTGCTTCCTTTACCGAAAATCCATTTGGTAAACCCGGTGCCCGTGGGTAAAATAAGGTCGACGGCAGCCCAAGTAGTGAAGAGCTGGGCAGCGCCGTTGCTTGGATTAAGGGGTCATCGCCTTAGCGGCGTCGACCCCTCTTTTTATGCTTCGTATGCTGCTTGAGTGCCTCGGTAAGTCCGATAAGCGCCGTGAGGAGCGAGACCAAAGCGGTCAGGAGCTTCACAAAATCAGTCAGATCGGTCATGGGCATCACCTCCCGTCGCATGGAGGGCGCTGCCCGGCACATGGAACTGCCGTCAACAATAACCAGTCTATCAAACTGCAGCCATAAATACGAATATATGTTCGATAATAACAGCGACGTGACCATCTCAAAGCGCAGCTTTACGCAAGGATGCCGGAAAGCTGCACTGTGCGATTTCATGTCCGCACGGGCAGCTACACTTGCTGTGATATGACCGTTCGAGAAACGAGCGGCAAGCAACGGAGAGAGGCCCTAACCGTGTCAGCTGAAAAGATGCCGGGTGTCTCGGCTATCGATACGACGAACTTTGCGCGCCAGATTGTGCTGGACTTTGAGTTTGCGCCGGTGCCAAAGCAGCGTCAGCGCCGTGGACTGTGCAATGAGATTATCGAGGCCGGCACCGTCAAGCTCGATTACCACGGCAACGTTATGGGCGAGTTCTCGCAGTTTGTACAGACGGAATTTACCGAAGGCGTTGCGTTCCCCGTTCGCGAGCTCACAGGGATATCGGCCGTGGGCACCGCGATGGCCGATCCGCTCTACATGGTGATCAAAAGGCTCAGCGATTGGATCGGGCGCTACTCCGCCCAGGTGGTCTGTTGGAGCGGGGCGGATCGTCGACAGCTTTTGATCGAGTGCCAAGCAAAGCACATCGATCTTTCCGCATTTCCTACGGACTGGGCCGACCTGCAGGCGTTTTACACCTCGATCATGGACATGAGCAGCCACGGGTGCGTCTCTTTGAGTGACGCAGCGACGTGGTTTGGCATCGAGTTCGACGAGTCGACGGGTCACGCCCACAGCGCTCTGGCCGATGCGCGCGTGACCGCCAAGCTGCTCAAGCAGATGATGGACGGGGACTACCGCGTGAGCCCGCGCGCCCAGGAGGTCCGTCAAAGGTGGGGGATGGGCGAGCGAGCTCAGACGCGCCTTTCCAGCAAGTGCTCCGAGCTGGGCGACCTGCTGCTAAAGCTGAAGGCGGAGGGGGTAGGCCTTTTGAGAACGCCATTCGGTTTGGCATGGCGGGGCTGTAAGCGCGAGCCCGCCCTGCTGTTTGAATCGAAGCGTCAACCAGTATGACGAGCTGTCTGGCCTGTCTGCCTACGCCCCCGCAATCCCGCGGGCCGCACTCAACAGCTCATACTCCCTCTGGCTCCACTAGTACAGCTCGGCCGTGCGTACGGCGTCGCGGCACAGGTCCAGGAATGCCTCGGCTCCCTCGCAGAAGCATTCGCGGGCAAAGTCACCCGAACCGCTTGCGATGCACGTGCCGTCTGCAAACAGCTTCCAGCTAGACGGCTCACGCGAGTCATCTCCGAGCAGCTTGATCTGCAGTACGTGCGGGTCGCCAGCAGCACAGAGTTCCTCCTCGAGCTTCTGTACCGTAAAGCGCATCTGGTGGGAGAGACTACTCTTGACCATGGCCGAGGCATAGCTGCTCGGCCCGTCCAGAAGATGCATTCGTTTTGGCTTGGCTGCCAGGTTGTGGAATTTGCGCTCGCTGCGCACGGAGAAATTGTCCATATGGACTCCTTTCATCGATGTTGGCAGGGCCACCGTGCCTCTTGGCCGGTTGGCGTCGGGATCGTGGAGCCAACTCTCTACCCCGACTCTGGATAAAACGCGCCCGCTCCTTGCGGGCACGATGGAGTCTATCAGCGCGCACGGAAACAAACCAACGCCATCCACGAAATGACGCGCGGATGGCGTTGGTTTTCCAAGTGATTATTCGGCTCTCATCCGGAAAAGTGTCGAAATAGGCACCTTAAAACTTCGGAAAAGTGTCAAATTCGATAGGCAAATTATCCGGAAAAGTGTAGCTGGATGACAAAACAGCACTTAGAAGCCGGTGCTGGATGAGGGATCCTGCGGCCGCCTTCAGCTCTCGCTACTCGTCGTCCCCGTCGTTGGGGTCGCCCTTGAGGGTGTTGATGTCCAGATACTTGTTATCGTCCTCTTTTTGCTGGGTCTCCGACTCCGCTTGGGTGGGGCCTGAGAACAGACGGAATCCCTCAAACGCAATGACGCCGAGCAGGGCAATGACAATGGCGATAAAGGCAACCTTGACTGCCTGCGGAAATTCCGAGAAACGCAGCGCCTTTTCCTCGGCGTAATAATCGGCGAAGCGCTCTTCGCCCGTGCTTTTGGTATACGCCGGCGCGGACGCGGCCTCCGGGTCATATTCCGGTGCAGGCGTGGCAGCGTACGGATCGTTGAGATAATCGCTCGATGCGGTGCCATAATCCTCGGTCTCGATGCGATCGGTGCCAGCATAGCCATCGGAATAATCGGAATATGCCGCACCGCCCTCATAGTCCGCGGCGCTCGTGTTGGCGGCAAAAAGCGGGTTAACTGGAACGTCGAGCGCCGGCATGCCGGTAGAGGTCTCATCCAGATCGGCTGCAGCCCAGGAATCGTAGGCAACCTGATGGGCAACGGGCTCATCGAGCCTTGTGACCGGAGACTTGCGTGCCGCAGGAACGGGCAACTGCTGGGCGCTGTACATAACGGTGCTGTCGGCCGATTTGCTCCGCGTCGCCGCAGCGAGAAATGCCGCCGTCTCGGACGGGTCGCTTGCGGGGCGGGGAGCGGGTGTGGGCGCCGAAATGGGTGCGGGCGTAGACGCGGGCGTCGAAACAGGCGGCTGCGCAGGAGTCGGCGCAGATGCGGGCTTAGGCGCAAGTGCGGGATTGGGGCTTGACGGGCGAGCCCCGCCGCCCATGAGTTCGTCGGCGGTCCACGGGCGATCATCCATCACGTCGTCAAGGCTCAGCGAAAACAGGTCGTCTTCACCCTCATCGAACATGCGGTGCACATGTCCATCAATTGCCGGAATCAATCCGCGACCGGTGCATGATGCCTTGCTCAACGCCATTCTGTTCCATCCTTTCGAAATACTAATGACATCGATTATATGGAACTTCCCAAGCGGCTCGGTCTTGGATTCGTGCTTTCCAGAACTCGCGCCCAAAAGGGGAGGGCAATCCAGGCGAGTGCCTACTTGTAGCCGGCCGCCGCCTTGGCCTCATTGAGGTAGCTATAGAAGCTGTATTTGGAGATGCCAAAGAACTCGCAGGCGCGCTCGCTCGACTTGGAAATGAGGAAGGCGCCGCGACGGTCGAGGTAGCCAATGGCGCGAATGCGCTCATCTTTGGTCATGAGCGCCGCGGGCTTGCCCACAAACTGCTCGCACTCGTGCAGCAGGTCCTCGAGCAAGTCGCCGATGTTCTTGGTAATGGGCTCGGGCTCGGTGTAGCCCGTGCCGCCGGTGCCGGTAAAGGCGTCGAGCGAACGCTCAAAAGCCTTCATAAGCGTAATGTCAAAGTTGATGCCCAAAATGCCGACGGGCTTGCCTTCGTCGTTGCGGATAAAGATGGTCGAGGACTTGAGCAGCTTGCCATCGGTGGTTTTAGTGAGGTACGGCTCGCGGTCGTGTACGTCGGTGGTGCCCTCGTGCATGGACTCAAACACGATATGGCTGGGGCCGTCACCCAGTTTGCGCCCGCTGACGTGGCCGTTTTCGATCACTACGATGGAGTGGTCCACGTCCTCGGTCTCCAGATCGTGGACGACGACTTCGCAGTTGGGACCAAATTGGAGCGCCAGACCGTGTGCGAGGCGCTTGTAAAACTCAATCTGTGCGGGGGTCATGGGTGCCTTCCTAAAAATTAGTTTGGGCACACTTTGCCATAAACCACACCTGTTCGCAAACAAATACACAGACAGGCTAATTGGTGACCGTTCGGCGGCGAAAAAGTACCGATTACGGCAACAAACAATTCGTTAGGTATGCCAATCAAAAAGTGTGATAGAACATTGCTAACAAACTTTTTGTTTGGCATCCACATAAAAGTTCAGCCGTGTGAATGGGATCGGGCTGAAACGCGTATGCGGGGGCCGGCAAGAGAGGACTTAAGGAGTTCACCGTATGGCCGATAAGATCCAGTGGGCGGGCAACACGATGCCCAAGAGCGATGACAAGCACTTGGGAATCATGAGCCTCGACCACGTGAAGAAGGCCCGCGCCTTCCACCAGTCGTTCCCCCAATATACCGTCACTCCGCTTGCCCGCCTGGATGGTCAGGCTGCGCGCCTGGGCCTTTCCAACCTGTGCGTTAAGGACGAGAGCTATCGCTTTGGCCTCAACGCCTTTAAGGTCCTGGGCGGTTCGTTTGCCATGGCCAACTACATTGCCGACGAGACCGGCAAGGACGTTGCCGACTGCACCTTCGATTACCTGACCTCCGATCAGCTGGCCGAGGACTTTGGCCAGGCCACCTTCTTTACCGCCACCGACGGCAACCATGGCCGCGGCGTGGCGTGGGCTGCCAACAAGCTGGGCCAGAAGGCCGTCGTGCACATGCCCAAGGGTTCCACCAAGCCCCGCTTTGATAACATCGCCGCCGAGGGCGCCACGGTGACCATCGAAGAGGTCAACTACGACGAGTGCGTGCGCATGGCCGCCGCCGAGGCTGACGCCTGCGAGCGCGGCGTCATCGTTCAGGACACCGCCTGGGAGGGCTACGAGAAAATCCCGTCTTGGATCATGGAGGGCTACGGCACCATGGCTTCCGAGGCTGCCGAGCAGCTGCGCGAGATGGCCATCAACCGCCCGACGCACGTGTTTGTCCAGGCTGGCGTGGGTTCGCTCGCCGGCGCCGTGGTGGGCTACTTTACCAACCTGTATCCCGATAACCCGCCCACCTTTGTCGTGGTTGAGTGCGCGCCTGCCGCCTGCCTGTACAAGGGCGCTGCCGCCGGCGACGGAGATCCGCGCATCGTGGACGGTGACATGCCCTCCATCATGGCCGGCCTGTGCTGCGGCGAGCCCAACATCCTTGGCTGGGATATCCTGCGCAACCACACCACCGCCTTCGTGTCCTGCCCCGACTGGGTCACCGCTCGCGGCATGCGCACCCTGGGCGCTCCCGAGAAGGGCGACCCGCGCGTCATCTCCGGCGAGTCCGGCGCTGTGACCACCGGCCTGGTCGAGACCCTCATGCTCGATCCCGAGTACGCCGAGCTCAAGGAGCTCATCGGCCTGGACAAGACGAGCTCCGTGCTCTGCTTCTCCACCGAGGGCGACACCGATCCGGATCAGTACCGTCGCATCGTCTGGGAGGGCGAGTATCCGACCTGCTAGCAGACTGACCTGTCCGGAGGCAGCCGGAGGACTTTACTCCCTGCTCGGACAGTCCTGCTCGCACGGAGAGCACATTAAGTGCTCTCCGGCTCGTGCGGAACTCGCGACGGAGCAAAGTCCTCCGTCCGCCTCCTATGGTTACTTGCTTGTGGGGTGCTCAACCTCACGCCGCTTGGCACAAGTGATCTATCTGAAATATCTACCTGTAGGTAAACCCTTGTAGAAAGGTTGACTGTTATGACTAAAGAACTCGATTTTGATGCCATTAAGGCTGCGGCTGAGTCTCATCGTGCTGATATGACTCGCTTCCTGCGCGCCATGATCTCTCACCCCTCTGAGTCCTGCGAGGAGGGCGAGGTTGTTGCCTGCATCAAGGCCGAGATGGAGAGCCTTGGCTATGACGAGGTCAAGGTCGACGGCCTGGGCAACGTCATGGGCTTTATGGGCGAGGGCGACAAGATCATCGCCATCGACTCTCACATCGACACCGTCGGCATCGGCAACATCGAGAACTGGGATGCCGATCCCTATGAGGGCTACGAGACCGACGAGATCATCTACGGCCGCGGCGGCTCCGACCAGGAGGGCGGCATGGCTTCTGCTACCTACGCTGCCAAGATGATGAAGGACATGGGCCTCATCCCCGAGGGCTACAAGATCATGGTCGTCGGCACCGTCCAGGAAGAGGACTGCGACGGCATGTGCTGGCAGTACATCTACAACAAGGACGGCATTAAGCCCGAGTTCGTCATTTCCACTGAGCCCACCGACGGCGGCATCTATCGCGGTCACCGCGGCCGCATGGAGATCCGCGTCGACGTTCACGGCACCTCCTGCCACGGTTCCGCTCCCGACCGCGGCGACAACGCCATCTACAAGATGGCCGACATCATCGCCGACGTCCGCGCCCTCAACAACAACGGCTGCGACGAGTCGACCGACATCAAGGGCCTCGTCAAGATGCTCGACCCCAAGTACAACCCCGAGCACTTTGAGGACGCCCGCTTCCTGGGCCGCGGCACCTGCACCGTCAGCCAGATCTTCTACACCAGCCCCAGCCGCTGCGCTGTCGCTGACTCCTGCGCCATCTCCATCGACCGTCGCATGACCGCCGGCGAGACCTGGGAGTCCTGCCTGGACGAGATCCGCAACCTGCCGGCCGCCAAGAAGTACGGCGACGACGTGAAGGTCTCCATGTACATGTACGACCGTCCGTCCTGGACCGGCGAGGTCTACGAGACCGAGGCTTACTTCCCCACGTGGATCAACAAGGAGACCGCTCCGCACGTCAAGGCCCTCGTCGACGCCCACAAGGCCATGTTCGGTGACGAGCGCATCGGCTGCGAGCCCAGCATGGACAAGCGCACCGGTCGTCCGCTGTGCGACAAGTGGACCTTCTCCACGAACTGCGTTTCCATCCAGGGCCGCTATGGCATCCCCTGCGTTGGCTTTGGCCCGGGTGCCGAGTCTCAGGCTCACGCTCCCAACGAGGTCACCTACAAGGACGACCTGGTCACCGCTGCCGCCATGTATGTTGCTGCTTTGAACCTCTACGATCCGAGCCAGGCCGATGGCGACGCTACCGTGTTCCGCGCTGGTCTGACCAACAACAAGATCGACTAGTCCCATTCCTTGATCTTGTTGAGCCGGGGACAGCCTGTGTCCCCGGCACCCCCTGTTGACTTGGGGCCCGCGGTCGTTATCTCCCATGCTTCCTCAACGGTAGCGGGTCCTCGTCATAGCGCTCTGCATGTTCTAGCCACACGCGCATGCCGGAGCACATCTACTCATTGCGATCGTTTCATCTATGGAAAGGATATTTACATGGACGCCAAGTTTACCGAGCTCGTCGAGCAGCTGAACGGCCTCGATTTTAAGGGCATGTACGGCAGCGACTTCCTGCACACCTGGGATAAGACCACCGATGAGCTCAAGGCTCTCTACATCGTCGCCGACGCCCTGCGCGAGCTGCGTGAGAACAACGTTTCGTCCAAGATCTTCGACTCGGGCCTGGCCGTCTCCCTGTTCCGCGACAACTCCACCCGTACGCGCTTCTCCTTCTCTAAGGCCGCCAACCTGCTCGGCCTCGAGCTGCAGGACCTGGACGAGAAGAAGTCCCAGATCGCTCACGGCGAGACCGTCCGCGAGACCGCTACCATGATCTCCTTCATGGCCGACGTCATCGGCATCCGCGACGACATGTACATCGGCAAGGGCGACGCCTACATGGCCGAGGTCTCCGAGTCTGTCCAGCAGGCCTACGAGGACGGCGTTCTGGATCACCGTCCCACGCTCATCTCCCTGCAGTCCGACTCCGATCACCCCACGCAGTCCTCTGCCGACATGCTCTACCTCATCAACGAGTTTGGCGGTCTTGAGAACCTCAAGGGCAAGAAGGTTGCCGTCACCTGGGCCTATTCGCCCTCTTACGGCAAGCCGCTGTCCTGCCCGCAGTCGCTGATCAGCCTGCTGCCCCGCTTTGGCATGGACGTCACCCTGGCCCACCCCGAGGGCTACGACCTCATGCCCGAGGTCGTCGAGCGCGCCAAGGGCTATGCCGCCGAGTCCGGCACCACCTTTAAGCAGGTCAACACCATGGCCGAGGCCTTCGAGGGCGCCGACATCGTGATCCCCAAGAGCTGGGCTCCGTTTGCCGCCATGGAGAAGCGTACCAACCTGTACGCCGAGGGCGACGACGCCGGCATCGCAGCGCTCGAGAAGGAGCTGCTCGCTCAGAACGCCACCCATCAGGACTGGTGCTCCACGACCGAGCTCATGGAGAAGACCGCCAACGGCCAGGACACCATCTTTATGCACCCGCTGCCCGCTGACATCTCCGGTGTCTCCTGCGAGCACGGCGAGGTCAACGCCGACGTCTTTGACATGCACCGCGTGGGCATGTACAAGGAGGCCAGCTACAAGCCGTACGCCATCGCAGCCATGATGTTCCTGCAGAAGGTTGCCGATCCCGCCGCTACCCTCAAGGCCCTCGACGAGCGCAACACCGCCCGTTGGTTCCAGGCCTAAAGCCGCGCTGAGGTAAGCCATGTAAAGGGGGCGCTCTGCCAACCGGCGGGGTGCCCCTTTTTGCATCGTGGGCGTGCGGGATAAGCGCTTTCGATGTAGATGCCCCGCGACGCGAGTTATGGGTACGATGGTTTCAGGGGAGGTATCGCCATGAAACTCGGTTGCGTCATTATGGCTTCGGGCGAGGGCAAGCGGTTTGGCTCTAACAAGATGCTTGCCGATATCTATGGCAAGCCGCTGATTGCCCGGACTATCGATTCGGTTCCCCGGGGCTTTGACGTCGTGGTTTCGACGCGTTGGCCCGAGGTCGCCCAGATTTGCGAGGACAAGCATTGCCCGTGCGTGCTGCACGATGGCAAGCTCAGGAGCGAAAGCGTCCGTGCGGGCCTTTCGTGGGGGGCGAGCCGCGGCTGGAAGGGTTGCCTCTT
Source organism: uncultured Collinsella sp. (assembly GCA_905202925.1). Lineage (GTDB taxonomy): Bacteria > Actinomycetota > Coriobacteriia > Coriobacteriales > Coriobacteriaceae > Collinsella. The sequence continues at coordinate 75,592 of CAJKTW010000005.1, forward strand.
TTTGCCGGGCGACCAGCCGCTCGTGAGTTCGGATTCTTTTGAGGCCATGGTTCGCGCGTTTGATGAGCGTGGCCGCAAGTATCCGGTGCGTCTTGCGTGCAACGGTGAGCCTTCGAGCCCGGTGCTCTTTCCGGCGGAACTGTTCGATGCACTTATGTGTCTTGAGGGTAAGGACGGCGGCGGTTCGATCCTCAAGGACCGTACCGACGTGGTGCTGGTCGAGGCGCGTGCCTACGAGCTGTGGGACGTCGATACCGTCAAGGGACAGCGACGCATAACGGAGCATATCGCCGCCTGCTCGTATTTTGATCGCGTGGCCAACTGCATCAATCAATAAGGAGCAATTATGATCATCATCAAAAACGGCGCACTCGTGACGCCCCAAGGGCTTCGCCGCGCCGATCTTGCCATGGATGGCGATAAGATCGTACGGATTGCCGCGGCGATTGAGCCGGCCGAGGGCGATACCGTCGAGGATGCTGCGGGCTGCTGGGTGTTCCCGGGCTTTATCGATGGGCACACGCACATGCAGTGCTGGACCGGCATGGACTGGACGGCCGATAGCTTTGAGACCGGTACGCGTGCGGCTGCCTGCGGCGGTACGACGACCATCGTGGACTACGCGACGGCCGATCGCGGCGTGACCATGCCCGATGCCTTGGCCGAGTGGCATCGCCGCGCCGACGGAACCTGCACGGCCAACTACGCCTTTCATATGGCACTCGCCGAGTGGAACGAGCGCAACCGCGCCGACCTCTCGGCCATGCGCGAGGCGGGCGTATCGTCGTTCAAGACCTACTTTGCCTACGATCATCTGCGCCTGGACGATGCCGAGACGCTCGAGGTGCTGGAGGAACTCAAGCGTATTGGCGGCATACTGTGCGTGCATTGCGAGAACGGTACGCTGGTGAATGAGCTGCAGAAGCGCGTGTTTGAGCAGGGTATCCACGGGCCCGAGGGCCATGCGCTCAGCCGTCCGGATGTGTGCGAGGCCGAGGCCGTGAGCCGTCTGCTGTATCTGGCACACCTGGCCGGCGACGCACCGGTCAACGTGGTACACCTTTCGACCAAGTTGGGGCTCGAGGCCATTCGCGCTGCCAAAGCGCGCGGGCAGAAGAACATCTATGTCGAGACCTGTCCTCAATATCTGATGCTCGACGATACGCGCTACTTGGAGCAGGGCGAGGACGGCTTTGCGGGCGCCAAGTATGTGATGAGCCCGCCGCTGCGCCATGCCGGCGACCGTGCGGCACTGCGCGAGGCGCTTGTGGCCGGCGAGATCGATACGATTGCGACCGACCACTGCAGCTTTAACCTGCACGGGCAAAAGGACCGCGGGCGCGATGACTTCCGCGCGATTCCCAACGGCGGGCCCGGTGTGGAGCATCGCCCCGTCGCGATCGCTACGAGTTTTGAGGGACAGCTGGGCCCCGAGGATCTGTGCCGCTTGATGAGCGAGAACCCGGCGCGCGTCTTTGGCATGTATCCGCGCAAGGGCTGTCTTGCCGAGGGCTCCGATGCCGACGTGTGCGTGTGGGATCCCAAGGCGCGCTGGACGATTAGCACCGGGACGCAGCATCAGGCTGTGGACTATACGCCGCTCGAGGGCTTTGAAGCGCACGGCCGCGCCAAGGCCGTGTTTGTGAACGGCGTGCTGGCTGCGCGCGACGGCGAGCCCACCGGAGCCCAACCCGGCCGCTACGTGCCCCGCTAACGGGAAGACCGCCGGGGTAGCTAATTTGGGAGATGATTTTTTGGGACGGGGTAGCAAAAAGAGCCCCGTCCCAAATTTGCTACCCCTGGAGGCTGGTGGCGATGAGGGGGCGGCCGAGGGCTGCCTCGAAGCAATCTGCCATCGTTGGATCGGCAAGCGTGTCGACTTGGTTGAGCATGATGCGGGCATTGTCGAGGTTCAGCATCTGCAGCTCGGCATTGAGCACCATGGCGACGCGCTCTGGGGTGGCAGCGTCGGTGGGCTCGCAGCCGCAGCGCTCGCAGAAGAGCTCGGGGCGGTGGACAACCTTGGCGACGGGCTTGCCCAGCCCTGAGGCGCCGACGACCCAGACAACGTTTGCCGTGGCGGCGGGAATTACCGGCTCCCAGGCGGCATGCGCCTTGAGCGGGAGTCGCTTGCTGCCATCTGCCTCGGCCAACACATAGTCAAAGCGCTGCGCCAGCTGGTCGAGCGGCTCAGCGGGGGCGGAGAGCTTGCCTGTCTCCGGGTCCAAGACGCCTGCCTGGCAGATGCTTCCGCGCACAAGGCCCGCGCAGGCCTCGCAGGTGCAGCCGGGGGCGTGTAAGGCACCTGGCTTCCAAGGTGCGGCGTCCAGGCGACGATTCGACCCGTCCCATGGCACGCCGGCAACGGGAAGCATATGCGTGGTGGTACAGAGGAGCACGCGGCCGCCAGCGCGCATGAGCTCAAGACCCAGCGTCTTGAGCAAGGTCGACTTGCCGCCGCTGCCGATAATCGCGGTAATGCCCGGCTCGATCCTGAGCGCCGAGGCAAGATTGCCGCTAACCGTTTCCATCTGTTCACCGCCGTATAATACTGTGATAATAAATAATCATCAGAGTAGCGGTCGAACCGCTTTTGCTCTGCTCAAACCGTAGCACAGGGAGGTGCCCCGGGAATGCTCGTTTATGTTCGCAGCGCCGGCGATATCGCCACGGGTGTCGCTGCCCGTTTGGTGCGCGCCGGCGTGTCGGTTGTCATGGCCGATATCGCGGTTCCCACGTGCATCCGCCGCACAATCAGTTTTTGCGAGGCCATTCGCCTGGGCGAGGTCCAGGTCGAGGGCATTCGCGCTCGCTTGGCACAGACGCCGGCTGAGGCGCTTGCGATTGCCGAGGCTGGAGACGTCGCCGTTGTGGTAGACCCCCAGGCCAAGATGATCGGCGAGCTGAAACCCGCGGCTGTGGTCGACGCGATTTTGGCTAAGCGCAACTTGGGCACCACGCGCGACATGGCGCCCGCCGTCATCGCCGTGGGGCCGGGCTTTACCGCGCCGGTTGACTGCGACGCCGTGGTCGAGACCATGCGCGGGCATTTTCTCGGCCGTGTCATTACCCAAGGTTCGCCCCAGCCTAACACGGGCGTGCCGGGCATTATCGCCGGCTATGGCAAGGAACGTGTTATCCACAGCCCCGCCGCCGGCGTGTTTCGGTCCGACCGCGCAATCGGCGACATCGTGAGCGCCGGAGACGTGATTGGCTACGCGGGCGATACGCCCATGTGCACGCAGATCGATGGCTGTCTGCGCGGGCTTTTGGCGAACGGCGTGCAGGTGACTGAGGGCTTTAAATGCGCCGATGTCGATCCGCGCGGCGACGCCAGCTACATCAACTATATTTCGGACAAGGCGACATCGGTCGGCGGCGGCGTGCTCGAGGCACTCGCTATGCTCACCGATGTCTTTAGAGGATAGAAGGCGGCAATGGAAAAGCTCGATGTGGTGAATGCGGCGCTTGCCGCCCTGCGTGCTGGCGAGACGTGCGAGCTCGTGGTCGTGGCCGGTACGGCGGGGTCATCACCACGCGGCGTGGGCGCCTGGATGGCCGTCTTTGCCGATGGCAGCCAAGCGGGCACCATCGGCGGCGGCAAGATTGAGCTTTTTGCGCTGGACGAGGCGCGCGAGCTGCTGGCCGCAGGGCAATCGCGTCTGGTCCGCTACACCATGGGCGGCGAGAACTCCGATACCGGCATGATCTGCGGCGGAGCCATCTGCCTGTGCTACCTGCATTTGGATGCGACTCAGGCACCGTTGTTCCAGTCGGTTGCCGACGTCTTGGCCTATCGGCGCATCGGCGACTTCGTCATCGACTTTGAGCCGTTTATCGCGAGCGCGCTCGAGGGCGATGTGGTTGAGTACCATGGCGAGACATCGCGCCATACCATTGCCGGCTGCCCCGAGCTTTCGCTGGTGGAGGAGGGGAGTAAGGTCACCTACACCAACGCCGCCTCCGAGATTCCCCCGGCGCACATCGAGACGCTCTGCCCCGAGGGCCTGACCTATATCTTTGGCTGCGGCCACGTGGGCGCTGCGACGGCGCGGGTGCTCACGGCGGCGGGCTTTGCCGTCGTGGCTTGCGACGACCGCCCCGGCACGCTGACCCCCGAATGGGTGCCCGACGTCTACGACCGTCGTCTGGTCGATTATAAGAACCTGAGCGAGCTGTGCCCCATCGGCCCGCGCGACTTGGTGGTCGTCGCCACGGCGGGTCACAAGTCCGATATCGACGTGGTGATTCAGGCCATGCGCGCTAAACCCGCCTATCTGGGCTGCCTGGGCTCGCGCCGCAAGACCGCCTTTGTGCGCGCCCGCCTAGAGCAGGAGGGCTTCACGCAGGGCCAGATCGACGAGCTGCACCTGCCGATCGGTGTCGCCATCGAGGCCGAGGACCCCGAGGAGATCGCCATCTCCATCGCCGCCGAGATGATCCACCTGCGTCGCACCAAACTCGTCCCCCGCAAGCGCTAGTCGCATCCCAAATGAGCTGCCCCAGCCCTCTGCCGCATGCGGGTCAAAATGCTACCTGTGCCATATGCCCTATAATGTCCGACCGTTGAGCGGCATGGGGCCGCTGCCTAGGGTATGGGAGGCGCAAATGGCAGAGTCGGCAGCAGGGGATGCCCTGTTCGAGCGTACGGGAAAAGTTTCGTTTGTGCAGGTATTACCCCATGCACTGCAGCATGTGCTGGCGGCATTCGCGGGTATCGTCACGCCCGCCATCATTATCGCGTCGGTCTGCGGCTTTACCCCTCAAGAGGAAGCCGCTGTCATCCAGGCGTCGCTCGTCCTCTCGGCGATTGACATTTTCCTTCAACAGTTTCCCATAAAAGGTGTCGTCGGTTCGGGCCTGCCCATTGTGATGGGTGCGAGCTTTACCTTCGTGCCGGCGCTCAAGGCAGTCGGTCTTGAGCTTGGTTTTGAGGCCGTACTGGGCGCCCAGGTAATCGGCGGCGCGCTCGTCGCGCTCTTCGGCCTACTGTTTAGGCGCGTGAGTTTTCTGTTTCCGGCCCCGGTGCTTGGCACCGTCATCTTTGTCATTGGCCTGTCGCTATGCCCAGTGGCAGTTGCCTCCATGGCGGGCGGGGAGGGCGCGGCCGATTTTGGCAGTGTCACCAACTGGGCCGTCGCACTTGTGACGTTCGTCGTCACCTTTATGGCTGGCAACTACGGCAAGGGCGCGCTTAGGCTGGGCAGCATCCTGGCTGGTATCTGCGCGGGCTTTGTTTTGGCTGCGGTGTTGGGCATGGTCGATTTCTCGGCCATCGCGACCGCCAGCTGGTTCGCCCCGCCGGCCCTGGGCGCCCATCGCCTGGTGTTCGACCCGGCCGCGTGCGCCGTTGTGGGCGTTGTCGCCATTGTCAACGCAGTTCAGGTCATGGGCGAGTTTGCCGCCGTGTCGTCCGCTGCGCTCGATACCCCTGCGACCGATAGCCAGATCTCGGGTGGCCTGATCGCCAACGGCCTGGTCGGTATGCTGTCAGGCTTTTTTGGCGGCGTCCCCACGGCAACCTTTGGCCAGAATGTGGGCATTATCGCCGAGAACAAGGTCGTCAACCGCATGGTCTTTACGCTTGCGGCTGCCATCCTGCTCATCGCGGGCCTGCTGCCCAAGTGTGCGGCGGTGCTCACGTCTATTCCGCAGCCGGTCATCGGTGGCGCCACGATTGGCGTGTTCGCGACCATCGGTATGAACGGTGTGGTCATGTTTGCCCGCCACGGCCTGTCTCAGCGCGATACCACGCTCATGGGTCTCTCTATCGCCTTTGGCACGGGCATTGAGCGCACGGCCGGCGCGCTTGCCGGCGCTGGATTCCCCGCATGGGTCGGCACCGTTTTTGGCGGATCCTCCATTGCCGTCGCCGCGCTCGTTGCTGTGATCCTCAACCTGGTCCTCCCGCGCCAAAAATAACGCCCCATATATGAGTTGCGGTGGAATAGGGACTGTTTAAGCCTTTTAAGCCATCAAACAGTCCCTATCTCACCGCAACTGCTGTTTTCCTCCGTGCCCTAGGGATCCATTTGTGCGGGGGAGTTGTGGAGTTGTGCAGGCAGACGAGGTTTTTCTGGAAATACGCTCCCGATGCGCGTATAGTACCGGTTGTTTTGTCGGCTCCTGCTGCGTCGAGTCCAAACCGCAAAATGCCATGAGCGGCGCGGATGCAGCCAGGAGGCACGAGGACAACCCATCGTGGCCACGCCCCGTGCTTAAAACCCCAAGAAGGAGTGAACAATGGCAGAAGAGAAGTATGTGCCGCGTCTGAAGACCAAGTACAACAACGAGGTCAAGCAGCAGCTTCAGGACAAGTTCCAGTACGAGAACGTCATGATGATCCCCAAGTTTGAGAAGATCGTCGTGAACATGGGTGTCGGCGAGGCCGCTACCGATTCCAAGGCCATCGACGGTGCCGTGCGCGACCTGCGCGCCATCACCGGCCAGCAGCCGATGATCACCCGTGCCCGCAAGTCCATCGCTACCTTCCGCCTGCGCGCTGGTATGCCGATCGGCTGCAAGGTTACCCTGCGTGGTGACCGTATGTGGGAGTTCTTCGATCGTCTGACCTCCGTCGCGATCCCCCGTATCCGCGACTTCCGCGGCATCTCGGCCAAGAGCTTCGACGGCCGTGGTAACTTCTCCATGGGCGTCACCGAGCAGCTCATCTTCCCCGAGATCGACTTCGACTCCGTCGATCACCAGCGTGGTATGGACATCACTTTCGTGACCACCGCCAACACCGATGAGGAGGCCAAGGCCCTTCTGGACGCCTTCGGTTTCCCGTTCAAGAAATAGGTTCACCTGCCCTATGAGCGCCGTTCCCACAAGGGGGCGGCGCTTGGGGCGAACAATACTCTATGTGAGGAGGATATAAGTGGCTAAGACATCGATGATCGTCAAGTGCAATCGCAAGCAGAAATTCTCTACTCGTGAGTACACGCGCTGCCAGCGCTGCGGCCGTCCGCACTCTGTGTACCGCAAGTTCGGCCTGTGCCGTGTCTGCTTCCGCGAGCTTGCACTCAAGGGCGAGCTTCCCGGCGTTAAGAAGGCCAGCTGGTAAGTCACTACCAGCGTTTCAAGCATCAGTTTGGAACAGGGAAAACGCGCTAGTTAGGCTTTGCCGTTAAGGGCGGCGAAGAACCAAGAGCACGTGTTCATCAAGAACGAAGGAGAATCTGTATGAACCTTACAGACCCGATCGCAGATATGCTTACGCGCATCCGTAACGCTAACTCTGTGAACAAGGCCACGGTCTCCATGCCGAGCAGCAAGAAGCTCGTCGAGATCGCTCGTGTTCTGCACGAGGAGGGCTACATCGAGGGCTACGATGTCGAGGACACCGTTCCCCAGAAGACTCTGCACATCACGCTTAAGTATGGTCCCAAGAAGGCTAAGGTCATCAACGGCATCCGCCGCATTTCCAAGCCGGGCCTGCGTAAGTACACCGGCGTTGCCGACATGCCCCGCGTCCGCGGTGGCCTTGGTACCGCCATTATTTCCACCAGCCATGGCGTCATGACCGACCGCGATGCTCGCAAGCACAACGTCGGCGGCGAGATCATCGCTTACGTCTGGTAATTCGCTCGGTAGGTAGAAGGAAAGGAGATCACCGTGTCTCGTATCGGTAATAAGCCTGTCCAGATTCCCGCCGGAGTCGAAGTGGCAGTCAACGGCAACAACGTTGTCGTCAAGGGCCCCAAGGGCCAGCTCGAGCTCGATGTCTTTGAGAAGCTCGCTATCAACGTCGAGGACAACGTCCTCACCGTTTCCCGTCCCGACGACGAGCGTGAGACCCGTGCCCGTCACGGCCTCACCCGCGCCCTCATCCACAACATGGTTGTTGGCGTTTCCGAGGGCTTCGAGAAGAAGCTCGAGCTCGCCGGCGTCGGTTACCGCGTGCAGCAGAAGGGCAAGAACCTCGAGTTCTCCCTGGGCTTCTCGCACCCCGTGATCGTCGAGGCTCCCGAGGGCATCACCTTCGAGGTTCCCGACAACACCCACGTGAACGTCAAGGGTATCAACAAGCAGCAGGTCGGTCAGATCGCCGCTGAGATCCGCGGCCATCGTCCTCCCGAGCCTTACAAGGGCAAGGGTATCCACTACGTTGGCGAGCACATCCGCCGCAAGCTGGGTAAGGCCGCCAAGTAGTCGTAACCGACTCACTCGCATAAGACCAGCACCCCGTCAGGTGCTGGCAAGATCAACCTTTTTAGGAGTTTACGTATGAACAAGCATAAGGCGAAGCTGGAAGGCCTCAAGCGTCGTCAGCGTCGTGTTCGCGGCAAGGTCTCGGGTACCTCCGAGCGTCCGCGTCTTCGCGTGACCCGTACTAACGCCAACATCTATGCCCAGATCATCGACGACAGCAAGGGCTCCAGCCTGACGCTTGTCTCTGCCTCGACCCTCGAGGCCGAGTTCAAGGGCACCCACACCTCGAACAAGGAGGCTGCGGAGAAGGTCGGTCAGCTCGTTGGCAAGCGTGCCATCGAGGCCGGCATCACCAAGGTCGCCTTCGATCGCGGTGGCCGTATCTACCATGGCCGCGTCAAGGCCCTCGCCGACGGTGCTCGTGCCGCCGGTCTCGAGTTCTAGGAGGTATGTAGCACATGGCTCGTAATCAGAAGCAGCAGCGCGAGGCCTCCGAGTTCGAGGAGCGCGTCGTTTACATCAACCGCGTGTCGAAGACCGTCAAGGGTGGTCGTCGCATGAGCCTCGTCGCTCTCGTCGTCGTTGGCGACGGCAAGGGCAACGTCGGCGTTGGCATGGGCAAGTCCGCTGAGGTGCCCTTGGCCATCTCCAAGGCGTCTCTCGATGCCAAGAAGAACATGTTCCACGTGCCGGTGACCGAGCAGGGCACCATCCCGCACGAGGTTCTCGGCCACTTTGGTGCCGGCCGCATCATCATCAAGCCCGCTGTCGAGGGTACCGGCGTTATCGCCGGCGGCGCTGTGCGTCCCCTCTTCGAGCTTGCTGGCATCAAGAACGTCCTGTCCAAGTCCCTCGGTACCGACAACGGCCTCAACATCATCAAGGCTGCCGTCGAGGGCCTCAAGGAGCTCTCCAGCCCTGAGGACGTCGCGGCTCGCCGTGGCCTGACGGTCTCCGAGATGTTCGTCGGTAAGGAGAACTAAGCATGGCTGACACCATCAAGATCAAGCAGGTCCGCAGCACCAACGGTTGCAAGCAGGACCAGGTCCGTACTGTCCGTGCCCTCGGTCTCCACAGGATCCGCGAGGTTCGCGAGATTGCTGACAACGAGTCCGTCCGCGGCATGATCTTCAAGGTCAAGCACCTTGTCGAGATTGTAGAGGAGTAGCAAATGCAGCTTCACGATCTTACTCCCGCGCCCGGTTCCACCAAGAACCGCAAGCGCGTCGGCCGTGGCAATTCTTCGGGTCACGGCACCACTTCTGGCCGCGGCCAGAAGGGCCAGGGTTCCCGCTCTGGTGGCACCAAGGGTGCCGGCTTCGAGGGTGGCCAGACTCCGCTGGCTATGCGCCTGCCCAAGCTTCCGGGCTTCCGCAACCCCCGTCGTATCGAGTACACCGCTGTTAACGTTGAGCGTCTCGAGCGTAAGTTCGAGGACGGCGCTGTGATCGACGGTGCCGCTCTTAAGGCCGCTCGCATCACCAAGAGCGAGTTCGAGCCCGTCAAGGTGCTCGGCAATGGTGAGCTCACCAAGAAGTTCACGGTCAAGGTCGACAAGGTCAGCGCTTCTGCGCAGGCCAAGATCGAGGCCGCCGGCGGAAAGGTCGAGCTGCCGTGCTAAATGGTCTTAAGAATGCTTTCCGCATCAAAGAATTGCGCGAAAAGATTCTTTTTACCATAGCTATGCTCGTCGTGTACCGCATTGGTGCGCACGTTCCTGTGCCCGGCATTCCCTTCCAGGGGATGCTGGGCCTTTTCTCGACCGATAACAATTCGGTCGCCGCAGGTGCTATGGCCCTCCTGAATCTTTTCTCTGGCGGCGCGTTGAGCTATGTGTCGGTGTTTTCGCTGGGCATCATGCCTTACATCACCAGCTCGATCATCCTCCAGATGCTCCAGGCCGTTGTGCCTTCCCTGCATGAGCTTGCCCGCGAGGGCGAGGTCGGTCAGACCAAGATTACGCAGTATTCGCGTTACCTCACCTTGGCTCTGGCAATCCTCAACTCCGTGGGTTACCTCTTCCTCTTTAAGAGCTTCGGCATTAGCTTCAACGGTGCCGGTGCCCCCGAGATCATCTTTGACCTCATGATCGTCGGTACGCTCACCGCGGGCGCCATGCTGATCATGTGGATTGGTGAGCTCATCACCCAGCGCGGTATCGGCAATGGCATGTCCCTGATCATCTTTGCGAACATCATGGCCGGCCTGCCGCAGGCTATCTTCTCCAGCACCGAGGGTAATGCCGGTGGCATCATCACCATGGTGATCATCTGCGCCATCATCCTGCTGGTTATCCCGCTGATTGTTTTTCTTGAGCGCGGCCAGCGCCGCATTCCGGTCTCCTACGCTAAGCGCGTCGTGGGCCGTCGCATGATGGGTGGCCAGACCACCTACCTACCCATCAAGGTCAACACCGCGGGTGTCGTGCCGATCATCTTCGCTTCGGCGCTGCTGTACTTCCCGGCTCAGATTGCCGTGTTCTTCCCCGGCATCGGCTGGATTCAGGCAGTTGCCTCTGCGCTTTCGACCGGTTGGCTCAACTGGGTGCTTAATGTTGTCCTCATCGTGTTCTTCGCGTACTTCTACACCTCCATGGTGTTCAACCCCGATGACACGGCCGACAACCTTAAGAAGCAGGGCGGCTTTATTCCGGGCGTCCGTCCGGGTAGGGCTACCGCGGCCTACATCAAGAACGCGCTCAACAAGATCACGCTTCCCAGCGCTGTCTTTTTGGCGCTCATCGCCATCGTGCCTTCGATCATCTTCTCCTTCACGGGTAACCATCTGATCCAGGCATTTGGCGGCACGTCCATCCTCATCATGGTCGGCGTCGTACTCGACACGGTCGATAAGCTCGAAGGCCAGATCAAGATGTATGATTACGATGGATTCTTTAAATAGGCTAGAGGAGGATTGCTCATGAACCTCGTATTGCTCGGAGCTCCGGGTGCCGGTAAGGGCACCGTCGCACAGGAGCTCGTCGCCGAGTTTGGCGTCGCTCACATTTCCACGGGCGACCTGCTGCGTGCTGCCGTCAAGGGTGGCACCGAGCTTGGTATTCAGGCTAAGAAGTACATGGACGCTGGCGAGCTCGTTCCCGACCAGCTCGTGATCGACCTTGTCAAGGAGCGCCTTGCTGCCGATGACGCCCAGCAGGGCTTCATCCTCGACGGCTTCCCGCGCAACACCGCCCAGGCTGTGACGCTCGATTCCGAGCTCTCCGCCATGGGTCGCGAGATCGACTGCGCCCTTCTGGTCGACGTGGCCCCCGAGGTCATCATCGATCGTCTGTCTTCGCGTCGAACTTGCCGCGCCTGCGGTTACACCGGCACCGCTGCCGATGCTACCTGCCCCAAGTGCGCCGGCGAGATGTATCAGCGCGACGACGACAAGCCCGAGACCATCAAGAACCGTCTCGACGTCTACGAGAAGTCCACGAGCCCGCTCGTCGACTACTATCGTGGCCAGGGTCTGCTCAAGTCGGTCAACGGTGACCAGGCTCGCGAGACCGTGTACGGGGATGTCAAAGAGGCTCTCGGTCTATGATCAAGATTAAGTCTGCAACGCAAATCGAGCAGATGAAGAAGGCAGGAGCGCTATCTAAGATGGCGCTCCGCCACGTTGGAGCCATGGTGCGCCCTGGTGTTTCGACCTTTGAGCTCGATCAGCTCGCGGAGCAGATTATCCGTATGCATGGCGGCACCCCGGCCTTTAAGGGTTACGGCGGGTTCCCCGGTACCATTTGCGCATCGATTAACGATGCCGTGGTCCACGGTATTCCCAACCCCGACATGATCCTGCGCGATGGCGATATCATCTCCATCGATACGGGAGCCGTTGTCGACGGTTGGGTTGGCGATAACGCTTGGACGTTTTTTGTCGGCACACCCACGCCCGAGGCCAAGGCCCTGTGCGAGGTCACGCGCGATTGCCTTAAGGCTGCCATCGAGCAGGCTGTTCCCGGTAACCATATCGGGGATGTTGGTTACGCCGTTCAGTCCCTCGCCGAGTCTCACGGTTACGGCGTGCTTCGTGACTATGTGGGCCATGGCATTGGCCGCGTGATGCACGAGGACCCCAACGTTCCTAACTATGGAAAGAAGGGGAGGGGCGTTCGCCTCCAGGCCGGCATGGTCATTGCCATCGAGCCGATGGTTACGATGGGCTCCAACCATGTGAGCACTGGCTCCGACGGTTGGATTGTTACGACCAACGACCACCTGCCCGCCGCGCACTACGAGAACACCGTCGCCATTACCAATGACGGCCCGGTGATTCTCACAACGGATGCCCAAGGTGCTTGGTGTTCCTTGCAAGGCGGTGAAATGTAAAAGTCGCCGCCCCCTGATGCCCAACCTCGCCTTTCAATTTCGAAGGCATGACCCCAAGGTCTATGCCTTCTCATTTCAAGGCGATTTTGGGTATCAGGGAACGGCTTTGTTTTACATTTCAAATGTAACAAGTTCCACTTAGTTGTGGAGCCATTACGAAGTTATTACGATGCGTGCATACGTGTTGTAGAATACTCAATCGCTGTCGTTTTCTAGAGAAAGATGATTGCTTGTGAAGAAGGAAGACGCAATTGAGCTCGAGGGTACGGTAAAGGAACCGCTGCCCAATGCCATGTTTAAGGTCGAGCTCGAGAACGGTCATTCGGTTCTGTGCAACATTTCTGGCAAGATCCGAATGAATTACATCCGTATTCTCCCCGGTGACAGGGTTGTCGTGGAGCTTTCCCCGTACGACCTGACCCGCGGCCGCATCACCTATCGCTACAAATAGTGGCACGCATACGCGCACTCCATTTCCGACTGCAGGCTTAGCTCAACCTACGGTCGGATTGTGTGTGAAGACCAGCCATAGTTTTAAACGCCTGCGGCTGGGCGAGTAGATAGTAGGGAAGTAGTTTGAGCGCTACCGAAAGGAAGAACGATGAAGGTACGTCCTTCGGTCAAGAAGATGTGCGATAAGTGCAAAATCATTAGGCGCCATGGCAAGGTCCTCGTCATTTGCGAGAACCCCCGTCATAAGCAGCGTCAGGGTTAAGAGAGGAGACTACGTTGGCCCGTATTAATGGTGTCGACCTCCCGCGTGAGAAGCGCGTTGAGATCGGTCTGACCTACATTTACGGCATCGGCCGCACCACTGCGACGAAGATCTGCGTCGAGTGCAACGTTAACGTGGATACGCGCGTTAAGGACCTCACCGAGGATGAGGTTAATGCCATCCGTGATTATATCGATAAGAACCAGATCATGGTTGAGGGCGACCTCCGCCGTGAGCGCAACCAGAACGTTAAGCGCCTTATGGACATCGGCTGCAACCGCGGCCTTCGTCACCGCAAGGGCCTCCCGGTCCGCGGCCAGCGCACCCACACTAACGCTCGTACCCGCAAGGGCCCGAAGCGTCAGATCGGTGCTAAGAAGAAGAAATAAGGAGCGCTAGATAGATGGCTACTGCTAAGAAGAACGTTCGCGCTGCCCGTCTGAAGCGCGCGGACCGTAAGAACATTTCCGTGGGCCAGGCTCACATTCGTTCTACGTTCAACAACACGATCGTTTCGATCACCGATCCCCAGGGCAACGTCATTTCCTGGAAGTCGGCTGGCCAGGTGGGCTTCAAGGGCTCCCGTAAGTCCACGCCGTTCGCTGCCCAGATGGCTGCCGAGGCTGCTGCCAAGCAGGCCATGGAGCACGGTATGAAGAAGGTTTCCGTCTTCGTCAAGGGCCCCGGCTCCGGTCGTGAGACCGCCATTCGCTCCCTCCAGGCTGCTGGCCTCGAGGTCTCGAGCATCCAGGACAAGACCCCCATTCCGCACAACGGCTGCCGCCCCAAGAAGCGTCGCCGCGTGTAACTGAAAGGATCGTATCAATATGGCAATCGACAGGACTCCTGTTCTTAAGCGCTGCCGTCAGCTCGGGATCGATCCCGCTGAGCTCGGTTACAGCAGCAAGAAGGAATCTATCCGTCAGCCCAAGCGCCGTCGCAAGGAATCTGAGTACGGCATGCAGCTGCGCGAGAAGCAGAAGGTCAAGTTCATCTATGGCGTTCTGGAGAAGCAGTTCCACGGCTACTTCAACAAGGCCCGCAAGATGAACGGCGTCACCGGTGAGAACCTCATGATCATCCTTGAGTCTCGCCTCGACAACGTCGTCTTCCGTCTTGGCTTCGCCCGCACCCGCAAAGAGGCTCGTCAGTCCGTCCGTCACGGTCACTTCACCGTGAACGGCAAGCGCGTGGACATCCCGTCCTACCGCGTCAAGGCCGGCGACGTCGTCGCTGTCGGCGAGAAGTTCCGTGACCTCCTCCCCATCAAGGAGGCTCTGATTTCCTCCGAGCGCTTTGAGGTCCCTGGCTGGCTCGAGGTCGATATCGAGAAGCTGTCTGGTAACGTGCTCGCTCTGCCGACGCGTGAGCAGATCAGCGGTGATATCAACGAGCAGCTCATCGTCGAGCTCTACTCTAAGTAGTCCATCCGGGCTGCTGAGGCTGGAGGTAATACATGTCAGAATTCATTAGGCCTCAGGTTCAGGTCGAAGAGATCAACGAGACGTCTGCTCGTGTCTCCGTCGAGCCGCTCGAGCGTGGCTACGGCGATACGCTGGGTAACTCCCTTCGTCGCGTTCTTCTGTCCTCGCTCGAGGGTGCCGCCGTCGAGGCTATTCAGATCGATGGTGCGCAGCACGAGTTCATGACCATCCCTAACATGGTCGAGGATGTCACCGACATCGTCCTGAATGTCAAGGGTCTTGTCTTCAGGGCTCTCGGCACGACCGACGAGGCGACCGCCACCATCTCGGTTGACGGCCCCTGCGAGGTCACCGGTGCGGACTTCTTTATTCCGTCCGAGTTTGAGCTGGTCAACCCCGAGCAGCACATCGCTACGCTCACCGAGGGTGGCCATCTCACCATGAGCATGCGCATCGGCTATGGCCGCGGCTATGTTTCTGGCGAGGCCAACAAGCGCGACAACGATCCCATCGGTGTGATCCATGTCGACTCGCTGTACTCGCCGGTTTCCCGTTGCGCCAAGCTCGTTGAGGCTTGCCGTGTCGGTCAGCATACCGACTACGACCGCCTTGTCCTCGAGATCGAGACCAACGGCTCCATCGCCCCGCGCGACGCCGTGGTCCAGGCTGCCAATATCATCAACCAGCATATGGCCGCCTTTATGAACCTTGCCGAGACCCCCGAGGTCGAGGAGGAGGCTTCGATCTTCGCTCCCGAGGTCACCAACGACAACGCCGAGCTGGACAAGCAGATCGAGGATCTGGACCTTTCCGTCCGTTCCTACAACTGCCTTAAGCGCGCCAGCATTCACTCGGTCCGTCAGCTCGTTGAGTTCTCGGAGAACGATCTGCTCAACATCCGTAATTTCGGTGTTAAGTCGATCGAGGAAGTGAAGGACAAGCTTGAGTCCATGGGCCTGAGCCTGAAGGCTTAATGCTTCGCATATTTGAGGAGAAACTAGACCATGCGTCACAACGTTAAGAAGGGCCTTAAGCTCGGCACCGATGCGAGCCACACCAAGGCCATGAAGAAGAGCCTTGCTAAGGCCCTCTTCGAGAACGACCGCATCAAGACCACCGAGACCCGCGCTAAGGCGCTGCGTTCGGTCGTCGATCCGATCATCACTTGGGCCAAGAAGGGCGACCTGCACTCTCGTCGTCTGGCTATCGCCAAGCTCGGCGATAAGCAGCTCGTTGCCGAGATCTTCGACAAGGCTGCTCAGGGCATGTGGCAGGACCGCAACGGCGGTTACACCCGCATCATGAAGCTCGGTAACCGTAAGGGCGACAACGCTCCTATCGTTATCATGGAGCTCGTCACCGAGCCTTGCACGCCTAAGGCCAAGAAGGCTGCTCCGGCCCCCAAGAAGGCCGCTGCTCCCAAGAAGGTCGAGGCTGTCGAGGAGGCTCCTGCTGAGGAGACCGCTGAGTAGACAATCCGTCTGCATAGGCTATATTCGAGGGGTACGTTCGCGTACCCCTCTTTTTTTGTCGCGATACCGTTGATTGTTTGTTGGGAGCGCCCATGACCGCGCCGTCTGATTTCAATTCGATTCCTGAGCTCGATGCCACGCTTGTATTCTGTGTTGCCTATGATGGCTCGTCCTATAGCGGATTTGCCGAGCAGCCGGGCCAGACGACCGTTGCGGGCGAGTTGCGCCGCGCTATCGAGACGCTGCTGCGCCGCCCGATCGATCTGACGTGTGCGGGTCGTACCGATGCCGGCGTGCATGCGGTGGCCCAGTACATTAGCGTGCCCGTAACGGACGCTGAGCTTGCTCTGACGCGCCGTAGGTGGCTGAGGGCTATGGATGCCCTCCTGCCCAAAGATATCGCCATAAACGAGGTCTACAAGGCCCGTAGGGGCTTTTCTGCCCGCTTTGACGCGCGGTCCCGTACGTATACGTACCGTATTGCCGATCGCGATGCGCGCCCCGTGCTCTCGCGCGGTGCGGTGTGGTGGCATCGCTATCCCCTCGACGTCGATGCGATGGCGGCCGCCTGCCCTGCGCTTTTGGGCGAGCAGGACTTTAAGAGCTTTTGCAAGGTTGCCTCTGCTGTGGGCAAGCCCACGCACCGCTGCGTGATGCGTGCGGAGTTTGGCCACGAGGTCGCTTTTGGCGAGGATATCCTGACCTTCACTATCGAGGGCAATGCGTTTTTGCACTCGATGGTGCGTACCATTGTAGGAACGCTCGTGGAGATTGGCATGCATCGTCGCGATCCCCAGTGGATGCGCGAGGTTATTGACGCCCGTGACCGAACCGCTGCGGGTCCCACGGCGCCTGCCTGCGGCCTTACGTTTATGGGTGTGGATTACGGCCCCGACGAGCTTGTCGTTCTCGACTAGGGGAGTGCTCGGCGCGTCTGTGCCTTGCACATACTATGTGTGAGCTGCGCGTGTGCAACATCTGTTCTTGGCGTGCAACATGTTAGGCGGCTCGTTGCTTTTATAGCTCGGGTGTACCATGAACGACAGTTTGATTTGGTGCTATCGAGAGGATGGAAAACTTGGTTCGACGTTGTTCGCATCCGCGACTTTCGGTGATCCTTGTGGTAGAAGGTTCGCCCAGCTATGCGATGCGTGCGCTCGAGAGTATCCAGAACCAAGACCTCTATGATTTGCAGATTGTCGTTGTCTGCCGCGATGCTGTGCCCGGTGTGCGCCATTCGCTTCAAGTTGCTGCCGACAGGGACATCCATATTGATTTGATTGACGTCGAGGACGCGAAGCGCGGCGCTTGTCTTCGTGCCGGTTTTGATGCCTCGCGCGGCTCTCAAATCATCGCCATGAACGCCGATGAGTGGTTTGCTCCGCAGGCCCTTTCCAAGATGGTCGATATCGCGTGCGATACTGCGGCAGACATTGTGCTCCCCTCGGTGTCGCTCGATCGATACGATGCGCATCGCGAGCGTCATTCGCGCGTCTTGGATGCTGCCTCTATTGCCATAGAAGACGAGTCTTCTATGGTGACTGGGCTGCCCCAGTTGATTTTAGGCGGCTTGGTTGCTCAAGTCTCTGGCGTGATGTACAGCCGTCCACTGTTTGAGGCATGTCTTTTGTGCGATAAGACGTTTCGCACGGTTGGGTTTATGGCGTGCGCGCTCTCGCAGGCACAGCGCGTCTCCGGATGCGGCGACGCTTGTTTCCACGCGGCGGCGCCTAAGCTTACAGATGCCTTTGATCCCACCATGTATGCCAAGGTATCCGATGACGCCCGGGCGCTCGACGAGCTTGCGGACTCACTCTCGGAAGCAGATAGCGGTGGTCGGCTCAAGCTGGCAAGCCAAAAGTTCTACTTTGCCGGACTGGTCGCCTGCATCGAGAATTTGTGTCTGAGCCCGCATGGAGTGTCGTCAATCGAGCGTTCCGCCCGCATGCGTGATATGCTCGAGGCGCCTCGAACCCGTCAGATGGTCGCCGCGCTCAAGGATAACCATCGGGGACTCGGTCTGTTGTTTGGGCCGATCGCCAGCGCCAAGCCCGCGCGCTGCGTGATGTGTACGCATCTGGCAGCTTTTCTTAACCGGACGGGCGCAAAAACCGCCTAAACGGCTCATTACGAAACAAACTTGCATAGAATTGTTTCGAAATGCGTTCTTATACACAAAAGCCTTCAAATAGCGTTAAACTATTCAATCACTGATTGATTGTCTCCGCCATCTTTTGGAGAGAGGGTTTGTATGGCTAAAAAACGCAATGGGCGCCAGGATGCCATTAGAGATATTGTGCGCAATAAGGATGTCCGCACGCAGCGCGTGCTGGTCGATGAGCTCCGTGCTATGGGCTTTGATTGCACGCAGGCGACTGTCTCTCGCGATATTGCCGATATGGGGCTGCGTAAGCTCCCTGAGGGCATCTATGTTCTGGCAGAGGACCTGCACCTGCAGCGTATGGTTTCCGAGCTCGTAACGGGCGTTCTGCGTACCGATAATCTGGTTATGATCAAGGCTCAGCCTGGCACGGCTTCCGGCATCGCCGCCGCCGTTGATGCGGCAGAGTTGCCCGATGTGCTTGGCTCGCTTGCCGGCAACGATACGATTTTGGTTATTGCCCAGACGGCCGAGGACGGCGAGCGCCTCGAGGCGCTGATCAATAAGCTGAGCAATTCTCGCAAGTAGGTGTGCGGGCCGCGCGCTCGGCATTGCGTGCGCTGACATAGTGGCTTGTAAGGGGCATCGACGTTGGTCGGTACCCCTTTTTGTTTGCCGGTATAAAGACCGCCCACCAGGTCGCTTCAAACTAAAAGGCCCCGAGCAGTTCAATAAGCTGCTCGGGGCCTTGTTGGCTTTAGTCGCGTACTTCTTAGCCGACCGTATCGTCAGGCGTGGGCGAGGGGTCGGGAGTGGGCGTAGGCGTAGGCGTGCCGCCATCGCCGCCGGTCGAGCCACCAGTGGAGCCGCCCGTCGAGCCACCAGTGGAGCCGCCCGTCGAGCCACCGGTCGTACCGGTGCCGCCGGTGGTGTCGCCGCCCGTGGTCTCGGTGGTCGTGGTCGTCGTGGTAGTTGTTGTGGTGGTTTCCTCTTCCTCTTCGTCCTCGTCCTTGTCGTCGTTCTCCGACTTCTTGGTGTTGTTGGTGCCGTAGAACTTCCAGACGCTGTTGTTCTTGTAGGTGGGCGCCGTTCCGGTCGCAAACTCCTCGCGCTCGGTACCGGTCAGAACGGTGTTCATAAACCGCTTAAAGACAGGCAGGTTGGTGCTGTCGCCCAGCAGGTCCGTGCCGTACTTTTGGATGGGGATCTCGCCCGCGGAATAGCCGGTCCACAGGGCGCACGCCAGCTGCGGGGTATAGCCGCAGAACCAAAGGTTGGTGGTGTTGTCGGTGGTGCCCGTCTTGCCGGCATAGGGCTGGTTGACACTCAGGGCGCCGGCAGCACCCGTACCGCTGCCCTTCATGACGCCGGACAGAACATCGGTGACCGCGGCGGCCTCGCCCTCGGTAAGCACCTGTGAGGGATTGTCGGTGTGCTGGTACAGCACCGAACCGGTACGAGAATCAATCTCGGTGATGGCGATCGGCTGGCGATAGTAGCCGCCGTTGGCAAACGTCGCGTAGGCGGCGGCCATCTCGAGTGGCGAGATCGAGCCGGTGCCGAGCGTCATGACGGGAACGTCCTCGATGTTGTCCTTGGCGGGGTCGATGCCGAGCTTTTTGACGAGCGAGATGATCTTGCTGTTGCCGACGGCTTCCGCCACCTGGATGTAGCCGGTGTTGGAGGAGTATGCCGTCGCCTGCTTAAGCGTGATGTTGCCGTAGCTCTGGTTGGCGTAATTTTGGACCTCGGTCGTGGTGCCCTTGGCCTTGAGCGGCGAGTTGCAGTTGAGGGTGACGTTGGGGTTCATGCCGTTTTGGATGGCAGTTGCCAGCGTAAAGGCCTTAAAGGTGGAGCCGACGGGACGCTTGGCCGTGGCATGGTTTACGTGGTTCTCGTCGGCGTTGTAGTCGTAGCCGCCCACCATGCACTTGATGTAGCCGGTCTTGGGGTCGACGACGACCATGCCCATGTCCAGGCCGTCAAGCGAGAGCGTGTCGAGCTGCTCGCGGACGGCATTCTCTGCCACCTGCTGCATCGTGGGGTCGATGGTGGTCTTGACGGTCAGGCCGCCCTTAAAGAGCACGTCGGTCGAGAACTCCTGCTCCAGCAGCTGCTTGACGTAGGAGACAAAGTAGGGCTGCGAGTATACGTCGACGCCGCTGCCCGAGATTTCGGTCACATTGAGGGTGATGGGCTCGGCCTGTGCGGCATCGTGCTCCTCCTGGGTGATGTGGCCCAGGCGCAGCATGTTGTCGAGAACCTTGTTGCGGCGAGACAGTGCCAGATCGGGATTGACCGTGGGGTCGTACTGCGAAGGCGAGTTGGGAAGGCCGATGAGTAGCGCGGCCTCGCTCAGGGTGAGGTCGGCGGCGCTCTTGGACAGATAGGTCTCGGCTGCGGCCTCGATGCCGTAGGCGCCGTGGCCGTAATAGATGGTGTTGAGGTACATCATGAGGATCTCGTCTTTGGAGTACATGTCCTCCATCTTGATGGCGATGTAGGCCTCGCGCACCTTACGCTCAATGGTCGAGTCGAATTGCTCCTCCTGCAGGATGGTGTTGCGCACAAGCTGCTGGGTGATCGTCGAGGCGCCTTCGTGCCCGCCGCCGAGGGTTGCCACCGCAGCACGCGCGATACCCCACAGGTCGATACCGCCGTGCTCGTAGAAGCGCTCGTCCTCGACGTCAACGGTGCCCTGCAGCACGTAGGGGGAGACCTCGTCCTTGGTGATGGACTTGCGGTTTTGCGTGTAGAAGCTCGCGATCTTGTTGCCGTTACAGTCGACGATCTCGGTGGGCTCGCTCACCAGATACGCGTTGGCGTCGGTGTAGTCGGGCAGATCGGACAGCCAGCGGTTGACGTTACCGACCATGCCGATGCCAAACGCCACGCCCGCAATCAGCAGAAAGCCCAAAAACGAGAGCAGGATTATGGGCAGGGCGTGCGTCTTTGAACGGCTGTGTCCCTGTCGTTGGCGAGGACCCATATATTGACCTCCAGGTATGTCGTGCCAGACGGTGGATGTGCCGTCGGGGCAGGATGGACATAAGTTATTACACGATAAACCAAACGGGGCGCGCGAGGCCTCGTGTATGCTGGAAGACGGCATTTTTCAGAGTGAATGCATACCTTGGTAAGGAGTTTGTCGATGGCGATTCGGACGATGGGGCCGAGCGGACAATACGAGACTGGATTGGATGTTGTCAGTGCGGCGCTGCCCGAGCTGCTGGCGCCGGCGGGCGGACTCGACCAGATGCTTGCGGCTATCGCCGCGGGTGCCGATGCCATCTATGCGGGGTTGGGCGGCTTTAACGCCCGTGTGAGCGCCCATGGCTTTACGGATAACGAGTTTGCGCGCGGCTGCGCCGTGGCGCATGCCCATGGCGTGCATGTGTACGTAACGCTCAACGTGTTCGTGTTTGACGATGAGTTGTCCGACGCGGTGGCGTTGGGAGCTCATGCACTGGAGCTGGGCGCCGATGCTCTGATTGTCGCCGATGCCGGGTTGGCCTGCGCGCTGCGCGCGGCGATTCCCGGGGTCGAGATTCACCTGTCCACGCAGGCGGGCGCTCATAGCGAGGGTGCCGTGCGGCTTGCCGCCGATGAACTGGGGGTCGAGCGCGTGACGACGGCACGCGAGCTGACGGTCGACGAGATTGCGGCGCTATGTGCCACGGGCGTGCCCATCGAGGTATTCTGCCACGGTGCGATTTGCATCGGCTATTCGGGGGCGTGCGAGTTCTCGGCCCTGCGGCGTGGGCGCTCGGCGATGCGCGGCGACTGCACGCAGCCGTGCCGTCTGGCGTACGACCTAGTGGACGAGGCGGGGCAGAGTGTTGTTGCCGTCGAGGGAGACCGCCTGCTTTGTCCGCGTGACTATCTGGGTATCGCGCACCTGCCCGAGCTTGTTGCCGCCGGCGTGGCATCGCTCAAGATCGAGGGACGCATGAAGAATCCCGATTACGTATTCAACGTGGTGAGGGTGTGGCGTCGGGCACTCGATATGCTGTGCGACGGCGCGTGGGACTCCGGTGCCGTGGAAGAGCTTGAACGCGAGCTGGGAAGGTCGTTTAACCGTGGGTTTACCGATGCTTACCTGCGGGGTCGTTCGGGTGCCGAGCTCATGAGCTTTGAGCGCGCGATCAACCAGGGCGTGCGCGTGGGGCGCTTGGTCGCTGTGGGCCACGAAGAGGTGACCGTTGAGCTCGATGCCGCCGTGGCGGCGGGTGACACGCTCGAGATTCGGTTCTATCCGGGTGTCGACGCGCGTCCCGATGTGCCCAAGCGCTGGCCGCAGGTGCCCTGCCCGGTGGATGCCGCAGCGGGGAAGCGCGTCGTCGTGCATTGCAAGCGTAAGGTGGACGCGGGCTGCGAGGTCTATCTGATTCGCAGCGCCGGCGTGTTGGATCAGACGACGGCGGTGTTGGAGCGCATGCGGGCCGAGGCGGATGCGATTGCGCCCGTTGCGCGTGCCGTTGAGGTGCTGCCCTTTGAGGACGCTGCGGTGGATGGCGGCGCGTCGACGGAGTTGGCGGGGTCGGCGGGGCCGGTAAAGCGCGAGGATTTTGCTCGTATGGTCTTTGCCTGGGAGCTGATGGATGTGGGTCCGCGCGATGAGCGAGATCTGTCCGATACAACGGTGGTGCTCGACGAAGTGTGCCGCGCGGGCGACGCCGAGCGGACTCGGGCGCTTATGCAGCGTGCCGGGCGCGTCGTCTGCCGCAATCTGGGACAAGTGGCGATGGCCCGCGAGCTGGGCACAACGTTTGACGTGGCGGCGCCGGTGTTCTGTGCCAATCGGGCCACGCTTACCTGGCTGCGCGGACTCGGTGCGGGGCGGGTGTGCTTGTCGGCCGAGTTGCTCGGCAATGATGCGGAGCGTGTTGCCGAGCTTGCCGCTTGCCCCGGTGTCTTGGGGCCTGTCGATGCCGACCGTCCCGAGCTCATGGTGTGCGAGCACTGCTTGCTGACTGCCGAGGGCGCCTGCGCCACGGATGCAACGGGGCAGGTCCGTTGCCGTGACTGCTCGCGCCGTCAGCAGGCGCGCTTTTTGGTCGAACGTGACGGCACGCGTTTGCCGGTCGTTATCGACGCGTGCGGCAGGACGAGGATTTTCCTGTCGTAGGTGCCGCGTCGCGCTGTTTTGGTTATTATTAGTGGGTTTATGAACTTCCAGCACCGCCGTATCCGGTGAGGGTGCTATAGCAAAAGGAGGATACCCAATGCTGTCTGTTGACGAGCAAATGCGTATCATCACCTCGGGTGCAGCGCAGATCGTCCCCGAGGCCGACCTTCGCAAGAAGCTTGAGAAGGGCGAGCCCCTCAACATCAAGCTCGGCGTCGATCCCACCAGCCCCGACCTGCACCTGGGCCATGCCGTGCCCCTGCGCAAGATGCGTCAGTTCCAGGACCTGGGCCACAACGTCACCCTTATCATCGGCAACGGCACTGCGCTGATCGGCGACCCCTCGGGCAAGAACTCCACCCGCCCGCAGCTTTCGCAGGAGCAGATCGAGGCCAACGCCGAGACCTACGTGAGCCAGGCCATGAAGATCCTGGACCCCGAGAAGACCACCATCGTGCACAACGGCGACTGGATCCTTTCGATGGACCTGGCCGGCCTGCTGCAGGTGTGCTCCAAGTTCACCGTCGCCCGCATCCTTGAGCGCGACGACTTTACCAAGCGCTACCAGTCCCAGACGCCGATTGCCCTGCACGAGTTTCTGTACCCCGTGATGCAGGCCTTCGACTCCGTTCAGATCAAGGCCGACGTCGAGATGGGCGGCACCGACCAGCTCTTCAACCTGCTCGCCGGCCGCGAGCTCATGGAGAAGATGGGCATGGAGCCGCAGATCGCGCTTACCATGCCGCTGCTCGAGGGCACCGACGGCGTGCGCAAGATGTCCAAGTCCTATGGCAACTACATCGGCCTGACCGACGCTCCCAAGGATATGTTCGGCAAGACCATGTCCATCCCCGACGAGATGATCGGCAAGTACTATCGTCTGGCCAGCTCGCTCGCCCCGGCCGAGGTCGACAAGATCGATGCCGCCCTGGCCGATGGCTCCGCCGACCCCTATGAGCTCAAGCGCGCACTGGGCCGCGACCTGTGCGACACCTACCACGGCGCCGGCGCCGGCGACGAGGCACAGGCCGAGTTCGACCGCGTGTTCAAGGAGGGCCAGCTTGCCGACTTCCCCGAGAAGCACGTTGAGCTGACCGTCAACGACGAGGGTCAGATTTACCTCGCCGGCCTGCTCAAGGACCTGGGCCTTTCGGCCAGCGCCGGTCAGGCCCGCCGCGACATCGACGGCGGCGGCGTCAAGATCAACGGCAAGGCTGTGGCTCCCAAGAGCTACAACATCGATCCGAGCGCCCTCAAACTGGGCGACACCCTCTCCGTGGGCAAGCGCAAGGGCTTTAAGTTGGTTTAGTTACGCGGTTTTACCAAACCGCGTAACCGGTTGACGCTGCAAACCCGCCAGAGCGGCAATCTGCCTTTCAACTTCGGCGGCATGACCAGAAGGTCAATGCCGCCTCGTTTCAAGGCACCTTGCTCGCTCTGGCGGGTTTTCGCTCATATGACCCAATCCGCTGTCAAGAGCCACAATGGCCCCGCCGACCGCTTGCAATCGGTCGGCGGGGCCTGCCGTTAACCCGTCCCGGTCCGCCCCCGGCATGTCATCGACGCCTTCGGCTCAGTCTCATATCCGCGGATACCGTTCTGTCGGCCCGCACTCCATTCCTTCGGCGGGGTTCCCCAAGTCTGTCGAGGCGCATGCGGAGGGCTCCGCGCGCACAGCGAAATAGGGGGTATCCCCGAAGGCCGCCCGGCTCGCCGGGGCGGGGGCTATGTCCATTCCGCGCCCTCCCGGCACATCGTGCCGAGGGCCCAGAGCCACCTCACGAGCTCGGCCGCGGTGGCCGCGTTGGCCTTCGCCTGGGGCATGCCGCGGGCGAGCATCTCCTCGCGCCGCCGCAGGAGCCGCTCGGATCCCTTCCTCCCGTGCATCCTTATCTCGAGGGGCACGCCCGTGTCCCTCGGCATGAGCTTCGGCTGGTGCCGCGCCGCGGCGTAGCACCATGAACCCTCAACGGCCAGCTTCCTCACGAGCGCGTTGCCCGCGCCGCTGATGCCTCCGAGCCGCACGGAGTCGCCGCTCGACCTCTGGCTCGGCGCGAGGCCGAAATAGGCCGTGACCTGCCTTCCGGAACGGAACCTCGTGAAGTCGCCGACCTCGGCCGAGAAGGCTGCGGCCAGCGCGAAGGCGCAGCCCTTGATCGACTGGAGGGCGGCCGCCTCCGCGGCGATCGGGCTGGCATCCACGGCCGCCCTGTACTCGGAGAGCAGGTCCGCCCGGGCCTCCGCCGCGGCCTCGACCTCGCTCCTCAGGGCGGCGAGCGTCCGAACCCCGCCGTCGTCCTCCGGCCTGACCTTGTCGAGCCACCTCAGGAAGTCGTAGGTCCAGTACTTCCTCGGGTTGCCGGCGGGCGTGGTGCCGCCGTAGGCGAACCCTCGCTTTGCGAGGAAGGCGAGCAGCCGCTGCTTGGCGGTCGCCAGGCGCGCGGTCGCCCCGTCGTAGGCGCCGGCGAGGTCCCTGATGCCCTCGACCTCGGGGGAGGGGACCCATACGGGGGAGATGTCGTGGGCGAGTATCGCCTTGGCCATCCTGGCGGCGTCGTTCCTTGTCGTTCTTGGAGGCCGAGTCGGCGGCCGACCTGGGGATCTTCGAGACCGCGGCGACGACACACTCGACGCCGAGCCCGGCGAGCTCCCTCTGCGGGGCGAAGCCGGGGTAGCCGCTCTCGTAGGCCGCGAGCGACGGCCCGGGGAACCCACCCATCCACCCGGCGATCTCGCCCCAGGGGTTGCCGGGGAACCTCCTCGTCACGGCCTCGCCGGTGTCCGCGTCGAGGGCGCAGACGGTGGTCGACCTCAGGTGGACGTCCATCCCGAACGCGGTAGAATACTTTGGCATGGGAGCCTCCCAACCTCGTTGCGGCGCGGCTGCGCCTATGGCACTTCAACATCATTGTCGCAGCCCCGACCCGCGGTCACGAGCGGGGGCTCCTATCTTTTTAGTGCCCTCGGATTGGGTCATAGTGTCTGTCGTTGCCAAGACATCGGCGCTTCCGTTGTTGTAGGTGGCAGTTAGGTGCACTCATTGGGGACAGACTTAAATGAGTGCCCACAGAATGAGAGTGGATAATCTTCCGTTTTTGGCCTGCTTTGGGGTTCAAAGTGGGAGATTATCCACTCTCATCATTTTGCGGCACTTGGGGACGTTCCTTTTGTGCCGGCACTTTGGGACACTCCTTGTCATTGGTACAAAGCAGCCTGTCCCCATTGCGCCAAGCGGCGTGTGCCGTTAAGCGGAAGGGGTGTTAGCGGGACTTTCTTTTGGGCATACAATGGCTATTGGTTTGCTGCGGTGAAGGTCTGTCCGCCCCGCAGCTTTTTTCTACGGTTAAAGGAGTATGTATGTCCGTTGAGGTCATGAGGTCTGTGATCGACGCTGCCGAGGGTCGCGTGCCCGTCGACACGCTGTTTACCAATGCGCAGATTGTCGACGTATATGGCCAGCGCGTGGCGCCCGGTAGCGTTGCCGTCAAGGATGGCGTAATCGTCGGCGTGCTCTACGACGGTCGCGATGACGCTGCTGGCACCTACGAGGCGGCTGAAGTCATCGACTGCCAGGGCCGCTATCTTGCCCCCGGTTTTATCGACGGGCACTTGCATATCGAATCTTCGAACATCCGCCCTGCTGAGTATGCGCGCATGGCGGCGACGCGCGGCACCACCACTGCCATTGCCGACAGCCACGAGATTGCCAACGTTTCCGGCCTGGACGGCCTGCGCTTTATGATCGAGGACGGCCGTCGCGCGCCCATTTCCATCAAGTACATGATGCCCTCGTGCGTGCCCGCGCTGCCCGATGAGCAGGCCGGTGCCGTCATTACCGCCGCCGATATGCAGGCGTTTTTTGCCGAGTATCCGGGCGATGTCTTCGGTCTGGGTGAGATGATGAACCTGCCGGGCGTCTTTATGGGCGACCCCGAGACCTGTGCTCGCATCGATGCTGCCAACCAGACGCCGTCCAAGCAGGTTGACGGCCACGCGCCGCTCGTTGCCGGAAAGGACCTCAACGCCTATGCCGCGGCGGGCATTATCGCCGACCACGAGTCGACGATTCCCGAGGAGGCACTCGACAAGCTGTCCCGCGGCATGTATGTGATGCTGCGCGAGGGTACGTGCAGCCATGACCTGGCCAACTTGTCGCCGATGCTGCTGGAAAACCCCGCCCGTGCCCGCCGCTGCTGCTTTGCGACCGACGACCGTGCTCCCTCCGACGCGCTTTCGACCGGTATGATCGACAACGCCTGCCGTGTGGCTATCGAGGCCGGCATTGACCCCGTGGTTGCCATCTCTATGGCGTCCCTCTCCACGGCCGAGGCGTTTGGCCTGGATCACGGCTGCCGCGACCCGTACGAGCTACGCGGTGCGATTGCCCCGGGCAAGCGTGCCGACCTGCTGGTGCTCAATGATCTGACGTTTGCCACGGCTCCGCATCGCGTATATGCCGCCGGTGCCCTGGTGGCGCAGGACGGCACCTTTGTGGGCGAGATTGCACCCGAGATGGCCGAGGTTGCGGCCCTTGCCGATGAGCTGCGTGCCTCCGTTAAGCTGCCGAAGCTTTCGCTCGATGTGTTCGACTATGCCTTTAAGCCGGGCGAGGCCGTTATCGATGTGATCCCGGGCATGGCTATCACGGGCATGATTCGCCCCGAGACTGACGAGGACTTGCGCCGCATTATGCTGATTGAGCGCCATGGCCGTGGCGTGTCGTTGCAGGTCGAGGGTGTCGACGGCGACGGCCCCGCCGGTCTGGGCTTGGTCGGCAAGCATATCGGTCGCGGTTGGGTGCGCGGTTTCACCATCACCGGTGGTGCCATTGCCTCCACGATCGGCCACGATTCGCATAACGTGTGCGTGGTGGGCGACAATGCGGCGGATATGATGGCTGCCGTTGAGGCCGTGGGCCAGGGCGGCCACGTGCTGGTGCGCAACGGCGAGGTCGTGGCGCGCATTCCGCTGGCGCTCGGTGGCCTTATGAGCGAGGGTACGGCCGAGGACGTTGCCGCGCAGCACGACGACTTTATGGTCAAGGCGCGCGCCATGGGTATTGAGCCGCCGCTCGACCCCATCATGGGCATCATTTTCCTGCCCCTGCCGGTGATCCCGACGCTCCGCATCCGCCCCGAGGGCATGTTCGACGTTACAACCTTCACCTACGCCGACTAGTCATCGGGGACGTTCTTAAACGACTAGTCGTTGGGGACACTCTTTGGCGTGTCGCCTGACGCCGCGACCGTGAGACCTCTGGCATGTGTGAGCTATTTGCCAGGTCCTTGTAACGTTTACGCCCGCGGAGTCTTATTTGAGCTCCCTTTGGGTACGTTGGAATCGGATACACGTTCGATTCCAACAAGCCCGAAGGGAGCTTTTCTATGTTTAAACTGATTGCATCCGATATGGACGGCACGTTGCTTGACGAAAACGGCCAGGTGCCTCCCGAGACCTACGAACTGATTCTGGCGCTACGCGAGCATGGCGTGCATTTCGCCGCATCGTCAGGTCGTCGCTACGATCGCCTGTGCGAGTTCTTTGCGCCCGTTCGCGACAAGATGGACTTTGTCGCCGCTAACGGTGCCCAGGTCTTCGCCGACGGCAAGATGGTAGACCGTGAGGTGTATTCGCACCTGGCGATTCGAAGGCTCGCCCAAGCCGTCGCGACGTTTCCCAATCTGCATCTTGCGCTTTTTGACCGAACCAAGTCCTTCTTGCTCGATGACGAGTGCAAGTTCGTGCGTGAGGTCGATAAGGACCTTCCCAATGCCGAGCGTATTTGGGAGCTGCCCGATCCCAGCGTAAATATCATCAAGGCGAGTATCTTTTGCGATGACGGTGCCGTTATGGACAGCGCTTACGTACTGCAGCGTGAACTCGGTCAGCTCTTTACTTTTGCGCCTTCGGGCAACGCGTGGATCGATGCCATGCAGCCCGGTGTGTCGAAGGCCTCGGGCATCGCACAGCTCATGGAGCACTATGGCGTCGAACGCGACGAGGTCATGGCGTTTGGCGACTCGATGAACGACTACGAGATCATTCGCTTTGTCGGTACGGGCTGTGCGATGGGAAACGCGCGCCCCGCGCTCAAGGCGGTGGCCGATCGCGTGGTGGGTTGTAATCGCGACCACGCCGTCCAGCAGGAGCTCCGTCGCGTGCTGGAGAGTCTCGCTTAATCCGGCAGATGGGGACGTTCCTTTTCTGCCGGCAGTGGGGGACAGTCCTTGCAGCTTTTTCGCGAAGACTGTCCCCAACGACTAGTCATTCAAGAACGTCCCCAGTGACTGGCCAATGACTAGGCGAGGGCGGCCATGATGGTGCGGGCGACGCCGTCGTGGTC
This sequence comes from uncultured Collinsella sp., assembly GCA_905202925.1. Taxonomy (GTDB): domain Bacteria; phylum Actinomycetota; class Coriobacteriia; order Coriobacteriales; family Coriobacteriaceae; genus Collinsella. Next base: position 105,260 of record CAJKTW010000005.1, read on the forward strand.
GTTGTCGAACTCGGTGATGGCGTCGGCGGCGTCGCGGTCTTCGGGCTCGCCGTTGACCATGGCCATGCCGTGGCCTGCTGCCTGCAGCATGGGAATGTCGTTGATGTTGTCGCCGAACGCCCAGGCGCCGGCGAGACGCTCGCCCAAGTGCTCGCATAGCCACGTGAGGGCCGTTCCCTTGGTGGCGCCCTCGCCCATGACCTCGATATTCATGGCGTACGAACGTGTGACCTCAATGCCTCCGAGCGTGTCGAGCTCCGCCGCGATGGCATCGCGATCGGCCGGGTCGTGCCAGTACATGGCGATGCGTTCGAGCGTCTCGACCTCGTCGATCTTGCTGTCGATATTCATGTCGATCGGTGTTCGTGTGCGCTTGAGCGAAGCCGCGATGTGGGGGTCGCCGCCGCAGAATTCGTCCAGGCGCGTGTAGAGCGAGCGGGGGAGGAAGCACTGCCCGTCCGCGAAGATATCGAAGGTCACATCGTGGCCGGCGGCAATGCGATGGATGCGGTGGGCAATGCCACGGTCGAGCGGACGGCTCAAGATGCACGTGGCGCGCGAGGCGTCGGTGGGCGTATCCTCGTCGAGCTGCCAGACGCTGGCGCCGTTGGCACAGACCGCGTAGTGCACGGCGGGATGGGCGAGAATGGGCTCAAAGACGCCTGACAGTGGACGGCCTGTGCAGGGCACAAACTCAATACCGCGGCGCGCAAGCTCGTCGAGCATCGCCCAGGTGGCGTCGCTCATCTGCTTATCACTCGTCAGCAGCGTTCCATCCATATCGGAAAACACAATCATTTGATGCAGCCCTTTCTGCTGGCATAAAAAGCGTGGCCGAGGGCGGCGATGCCCTGGCCACGCTCGAGTTCTATAACGGTCCGCGTCCTAGCGGTCAGCGAGCGGCTTGTACTCTAGCGGCTCGATCACCGGACGATAGGCGGGGCGGATGATACGGTGCGCGCAGAAGAGCTCTTCCATGCGGTGTGCCGACCAGCCCGCCATGCGGGCGACGGCGAACAGCGGCGTAAAGAGCGTCTCGGGCACGCCGAGCATCTTGTAGATAAAGCCCGTGTACAGGTCGATGTTGGCGCAGATGGGCTTGGTCATGCCGTGGTCGCGCATGACCTGGGGTGCCAGGCGCTCGATGCGCTCGATGAGCGCGAACTCATCGCCCAGGTTCTTCTTGTTGGCAAGTGTGCGCGCGTAACGACGGCAGACCTCGGCGCGCGGGTCGCTGAGCGTATAGACGGCGTGGCCCATGCCGTAGATGAGGCCCGTGCCGTCGAAGGCCTGCTTGTCGAGGATCTTGCCCAGGTAGGCCGCGACCTCGTCCTCGTCCTCCCAGTTGGAGACATGCGCGCGGATGTCCTCGTGCATAGACACGACCTTGGCATTGGCACCACCGTGGCGCGGGCCCTTGAGCGAGCCGATAGCCGCGGCGTAGGCGGAATACGGGTCGGTGGCCGAAGACGACAGCACGCGGCAAGCGAAGGTGGAGTTGTTGCCGCCGCCGTGCTCGGCATGCAGCATGAGCATAACGTCGAGCAGCATCGCCTCATCGCGGGTGAATGCCATGCCGCCGCGCAGGACCTGTAGGATGGTCTCGGCGGTGGAGAGACCGGGCGTGGGGTGCGGCACGTGAACCTCGGAGCCGCGAAGCTTGGCGATCGAGGCCATGTGTGCGAAGGCGGCGATGCGCGGGAGACGTGCGAGCATGGAAATGGCGACGTCGATTTCGTGCTCGGGCGTGATCACGTCTGGTTCGGCATCGAAGGCGTAGAGCAGCAGCACGGCGCGCTGGAGCACGTTCATGATGCTCGACGACACCGTGGTCATAGGGAACTCTTTGACGTACTCGTCGCTCAGATGTCTAAAGGCGCCCAGGCGCTCGCAAAAGCCGTCGAGCTCTTCCTTGTTGGGTAGCGAACCCGTGATAAGCAGATAGGCGACTTCCTCGTAGCCGTAGCGATTCTCGGCCTGGGCATTGTTGACCAGATCCTCGATGCTGTAGCCGCGAAGCGTGAGCTTGCCCTGATCGGGCACGACCTTTCCGTCGACCTTGTTGTAGCCGTGCACATCCGAGATGCGAGTGAGGCCCGCGACCACGCCCGAGCCGTCGGCATTGCGCAGGCCGCGCTTGACATTGTGCTCAACAAACAGGCCCTCGTCATAAGGGTCGGTCGGCAGGCCGTGGTAGAGGTTTTCGCTCTCAGACGAAATCTGGCGGCTTGCTTCGTAATCCAAGACCAGACGGCTCAGGTGGTCGTCGAAGCGGTAGTAGATTTTCTTGGCGTCGTAGGCCATGTGCGCTCCTCTCCGGGCCATGTGGTGACGTTGCGCCTGGGCGCACGTTGGGCCGTCTCCACGCAGCCTGTTCGCTACAGGCGGTACATAAAGTTAAAGACGTCCTCGCGCTGGATGGACACGTTGACGCCCGAAAGCTCGCCGGCCTCGGCCAGGGCCTTCTGCAGCTCGGCAAAGTCGAGCTTGGACTCGGCGGTGTCGGCCAGCATGGTCATGGTGAAGATGTCCTCGATAATGGACTGCGTGATGTCGCGGATGTCGACGTTGGCCTCGCCCAGAACGCGGGTGACGCCGGCGACGATGCCGGGGCGGTTCTTGCCAAGGACGGTGATGACGATACGGGAGGACGAGATCTCGGCCATGGGAAACCCTTTCGCGTGATTGCGGCGCGCGCGGGGCGCTCCGCTACGGTACAGTGTTCATCATTGTACCTGTCTGGCGCAAAAAAGGCGCGCTCGCTGCGGCGTTACATGCCTGCAACATGAGCGTAAGGGGGAAGGCCGCACGGGGAAGAGCCGTCTGGCGCGTGTCCGGCTCGTGTTGGGTTGATTTCCGATCTCAGCCGAACACATTGAGCGGACAGGCCGTTCCCGCAGTCAGCCGAACGCCTCCGACGGCTGATTCCGAACTGGAAGCGGAGGGCATCCCCGCCCTTCGGTAGGGGATACCGCTCCGCGGCGCATGCCGCGGGCGGCGCCCCTATCGGACCACCGTGACCTCAGTTGGGATGGGCCCAGCACTGCCGCGTACTCGGTGAGCTAGAGCCAACTGTTCGTCTTCACGTCGCGTATGGCGATATTTCGGTCGTCCGGCTCGGTGATGCCGTAGCCGAACGCCTGGAGCGTCTCGATGGACTCCTGGATCCTCTGTTGGAACATTGGACCCGGATCGACCCTCGGCCCGAGGTGCCCGCGCCAAAGGCACGGCGTGGCGCGCAGCATGTTATGGATTTTGGAGATGGGCTCGATGTCGGCGTAGACGTTGAGCGTCGCCATGGCGTCCTTGTGGCCGAGGATCGATTGGAGCGCCTTGATATCGCCGCCTTGGCGGATCCACTGCGTTGCGAACGTGTGGCGAAGGCCGTGGAACGTGATCAGCTCATCGTTGGTGCCCATGAGGCCGTTGGTCTCCGAGAACGTCTTGAACGCCCTGCGGATATAGCTTGTCGTCGCGAAGGTCGCGCCCGGCTCCGACAGGATGTAGCAGTCCCCGATCTCGACCGCCCCGGTAAGGCCGCGCAAGCGCAGCTTTCCGCAGTCGATCTCGTGGGTCTCCTTCAGGAAGGGGAGTAGGCCGACCGGGTCGATGGGGATACCCCTGGCGTCATGGGTCTTGGTGTCCTTGATGAACGAACCCATTCCCTTCGCGTACGCCACCGAGTGTCTGATCGAGATCAGGCCCGTCTCGAAATCCACATCGCACCACCGAAGGCCGCAGACCTCGCCGATTCGCATCCCCGTGTGCAGGGCGAGTACGACCGCCCTCTAATCCTCGGCGGACCAATCGAGTCCGAACTCCTTTCGGGCATCCTCTTCGCTCATGACTTCGAGAAGGTCTCCGGGTTGGCAACGAAGGGCGAGGCATAGCTGCTCGAGTGTGTTGAAGCGAATGCCGCGAATATGCCCTTTTTTAATACGGGACAGGTTCACGGGCGTGGTTCCAATCCTTTCGGCAAGTTCGTTCGAGGAAATCTTTCGCTCGGCCATGATCTTGTCGAGGCGAACAATTACGGGCATGGCGTTTCCTTACGCAATCTCGTCGGAGTCGAGGTACAGCTCTCGGGCGTACAAGAAGAGCTGGGAAAGCATGAACAGGACGATGCCGAGAACCAGAGAGGTCCAATCGAATGATGAAGCGATCTCTTGGGCGCCGACGGCCCCCTCGCCGCCAAACATCGAAACGGAGGTTTTGAGTGAGCCGGCGTAGAGGCTGGTGGCAGCTTGAACAACGAAGAGAATGCCGAGCACCTTCAAGCATGTCGCAGACCCTTTCTTGAAGGGGTCTCCGCTCTTGATCGTCCACACGAGAACGGCGCTGAGGATGGTCGTAGCGATACCGATGACGGCAGGGACCAATGTCGAGATCGCAAGGGCTGGATACGCGGGGGAGTCTGCAATTACAGGGTTGTCGAGCACTTCGATTGCTGGCTTTAAGGAGAACGCCACTTGTGCGATGGCGGTGGCGCAAAGGGTCGCAGAGGCTATCGCACATGCGATGCGGAAGGAATGAAGCCGGGGAGTGCGATTGTCGGAACTCATAATAACCTCCGAAGAATTTAAAAAACTCAGGTTACTTTTTAACAGTTTATGTTAAATTGACTTTGCCGGCAAGTAATCACAGCATACTGCAACCGAAACCCCTCTAGATTGGAGAGGATTATGTTCAGTACTGTTAAGTCGTGTAAGCTCTTGGTTTTCCTCGGCCTCGCTCTTTGTTTGTTGCTGCCGGGAGCCCCCGCTTTTGCGGATACCCCGATGCCTCCTTCCCATGAGAGCAGCCAGTGTGCCCTCGTTGAGCCCCTCGGGTATACGGACGACGTCGTCGATACCTACTGGAGCTACAGCTGTCCTCGCGGCGTAAGCGGGCACAGCATCTCGATGTTCAACATCTCTTACAAGACGATTTCCTACCGAAATGGCTATCGCCGATCCGCGCATCATAGGGAATCCCGCCTCGCTGCAATGTGCTCCTGTGGTGTTCTTGGCACAACTGATAAATGGCAATTTGTCTATAGCACCTACTAGATGCGAGGAAGGGCCGAGCATTTTGTTCGGCCCTTCTGTTCCGACTGGATGAGGTTAAGGTTGGCGATGAATATGCTCAAAATCTCGAAGGCGATCTTTAGGTCGCTTCTCTCCTCCAGGTCGCTCTGTGTTGTCGTTGTTGCGTTGATGGTTCTTTGTGCTCTGCCCGTCTTCAGGAGCGCGGCTGGCATCGACGGACGGGTCGAATACCTCGAGTCGGGAATAACCCGTGTTGAGCAGGAATTGTCAGCATCCTATGCGGATGCGCTTGTGAATGCGGGGGAGGACGGTGTCTGTACCTCTTCATCAAGCATGCCCGCGCTTCTGTACCCTCTTGCCGCGGGACGTCTTATCTTGGCACCGCTCTCTCCCCTACTTCCGTTTCTGCAGATATCGGATGGAGAGTACACCTATTATGACGGATCGAAGGAGTACTTGCTATGGGTCGCAACGGCCGTTGCCGTCTCGTTCCTTGCCGCGCGTCTTAACAAACGTGAAAAGCTCATCATCCAGGCACCGATGGGCGAGCTGGGTAGACTTGTTGCATCGAGCGTATGGGCGAGTGTTTTTGCAATGCTTGCCGTCCTCGCCATCAATCTTCCAGGGATAATCGCCGCGCTTGTGAAGAATGGCCCGGGCTCGCCGTTCTATCCGATAGGCTACATTCAATATGCGACTCCGGTTATCAAACCGGCTTGGCTGGTGTTCGCGCAGACGGCCATCTTGCAATTCTTGGTGGCAGCGTTCATCTCGCTTGTCGTTCACCTTGCCGTGAAGATTGCCAATAACCCTACGCTTGGAATCGTGTTCGTATGTGCCCTGATGGGGGTGACGATGGTTCCCGGGTATTACGGAAGATCCATCGCTTTACGTGAGTTCGCCCTGTTGAATCCCCTTACGTATGCGAACACTGAGTTGACCGTCGGCGCCTATAGCCCGTACCCGACAACGCAGATAGTGAATCTGCCTGGACTTTGCTTCGAGCGTGGCGCGATTGCCCTCGTATGCGCAATCGGGATCGAGGTGCTGGCAATTAGCCTGCTTTGCGTTGCTGGAAAGAGCGGCTGCGCGTGCCCGATATCCCCGATTTGTCTTGAGAGAGGTTCCTTCACTGCATCGAGAACGGCAACTCGTTCGAGCGCTTGTGCCTTCGCCGTTGCATACGTAAGAACGATGGGGAAACTGCTCCTGCGTTCTCCTACCCTCGCCGTATGCGCGATTGCAATGTCGACGACGATGCTGGCCCCGGCTCTGGTCGAGATGTTTCCTGACGCTGATAACGTTTCCGCTGTTCGGTATAGGGATGGAGAGCTCCGTTCAATAGATCGGTATCTAGAGCAGAACGCTGCGAATATGGACGTCGAGGGCAAAGCGGCCCTGGAAGACATGCGGGATGCTCTTTCGGGTTTCGTGTACGCGCCTATGCCTGCGGAGGGGTTTCGAAGCCTTGCGACGTACGAGCGCGCTCGAGGTGAGCTGGGCGCGGCAGATGCGACTCTCCTGCAATCGATCGGAATCGAGCCGGAGACTCCTTCTCGTGCGGAGGCGCGCGCCCTTCTGCTTGAGTCGATCGCGAGCTTGCCGGACCCCAAGGTTTACGAGTTAAGTACGAAGATGCCCCCATTAATCCTCCTTTCGTATCTCCAGGCAGCGCTTCCCTCCTTATTTTTGCTGTTGCCCGTGGTTGTCACATCGCTCGCGTGCACCCACCTGCAGTGTCGTTCCCTTCTGGTTCTCCAGATCCCCGCAACAGCGCATGTGCGTTTTCTGACGGCTGTTGCGCTGGCTCTCCTGCTTGGCTTGGTGCTGCTTTTGGTGTCGATGGTTCCCGCTGTCGTTGTGTCCGTGATTAAGAACGGTGCGGGTGGATCGGAGTATCCCGTCGCTCTCATTCGGGCGGGAGCTTCGACAACGTCCACGGTGGGGGAGGCGGTGTTGTGCAGTATTCCGTTGCTGGTCATGGCATACGGCGTGATTTCCGTCGTCGCTGCGTTGACAGCAGCGATTAGCCGCAACTCCGTTGTCACCGGAATGGTTTGCGCGGTTCTCTTGGTGTTGGGTTCGTTGAGCGCTCATGTTGAAAGCGTGGGCATGGGCGTCGCGCTGCTGGCTCCATTCGCCTCGTTTGATCCCGCTTCCCAGGTGGGGACGATTGGGTTCCTTGGGCGAGGGACGAACGCGATGCCTTTTGGAGAGGTCGTCGGCGCATCGGGCGCTCTGCTGGTGGTCTTGGGCGCCGTATCTCCGTTGATGGTGCGCCTGAGTGTTCCAAAGATCGAAAGGGGATGATCTCGATGATTGACCTTCAAACGCTGACGATCTCTTATGGAAAGAAGGTGCTCGTAGATTCGGTGAACGCTGAGTTTGCCCCGGGTACGGTCTACGGTCTCGTCGCTCCGAACGGGCATGGAAAGACGACGTTGCTGCGTGCGATGGCAGGTTTGCCGGGTCCTCGCGTGGACGGGAGCATCGTTCTGGATGAGGTGCAGGGTACGGGTGCGAGAGAGGTCCGTTCTATGATCTTCTATGCACCTGGTGAGGGGACGCTGCTGTATCCCGGATTGCGTGCGGAAGATCACCTCAAGATGGTTTGCGATATGTGGCCGCATGCTCGCGATATCGAAGAGATAGTGGAACAAACGCAGATAGGCGAGTTCGCGAAGATGAGGATCCGCACTCTGAGCCAGGGCATGAAGCAGCAGCTTACCCTGGCGATTGCGTATGCGACGGGCGCGCGGTACCTTCTATTAGATGAGCCCATGAACGCGCTCGACCCCAGCAGGGTGGACTTGCATTCCGAGATTCTCAGGAAGCTGGCCGATTCTGGTACGTGCATCATCATGTCATCCCACATCTTGGATTCGGTCGATAGGCTGTGCGATGAGATTCTGTTTTTGAAGGATGGGAGGCTCATTAGAAGCATTCCGCAAGATGATGCTGCGCCGAAGTCTCCTGGATCCCATTTCGCAAAGCCTGCCGGACGCGCCGAGGGTGCGCTAAGCACGTATCGGCGACTCTACGAAAAGGGCGGGTAGAAATGCAAGTTAAAAATCTATGTGGCCAATGTGATACCGTTGAACCCGCGTATCGATACCGCTCAGCCATTCGCCTCGCCCCCGTCGCACGTATCTTCATCCGGTCTGTTACTTTTAATCTAACGATTCTTTGAGGAACGTAGGTGCTTCTGAATGTACTGTCGACTTCTTCTCAAACTGATCCTAAGAGACAAGGCCGCATGGATTTGTACGCTCGTTCTCGCTGCAGCCTTTTCCGTCCCCATTGCGTTCAATTCACCCATCTACGGGCCCTTCTTTATGAAGCAGGGCATGCAGGGCTTTGTCGACGCATTCAATACGCGCGCGCCCCAGGCCAGCGGCACAGACCTATCGCCAGAGCAGCAAGCTGACGCGGAGCTTGCAAGATACGCGAACGCCGCCCTTGCCGCTCAAACCGACGCCGCCTTTCTCGATTCTGCCGAGAGCTACTACGCGCTCATGGGCGAAGGCTTCCAATCCGGGTCCATCGTGGGAGACCGAGAGACCAATGACGCAGCGCTCGCATATTGCCGTGCCCTGAGCAGCTCCGGCATCACGGATATCCCGGCCTCCGCAAACGACCTGCCATTCCTTTCCTTCCTGCCTTACGCCATTGCCACGGCGCCGTCTTTCCTTCCCTTCATCCCCTTCCTTCTCTCGTCGATACTCGTGCTCGGCGCCACAAGGCCTGCGACCCTGGCGGCAAAGGCGCCCGCGCCCAAATTCCGGCGCCTTATCCAGATCGTGTTTTCGATAATCGTCGCGGGGACCGCGATGCTCCTCGCCGGCCTCGCACCCGGGGGCATTTACGCCTTGGTCCTAAACGGCTTCGGGCAAATTGGGTACCCGATCGCCTTCTTCCATGACGGCGCGCTTACCACCACGACCGCGGGAAACGTCTTCACAGCCCTGCTTCTCGCGCTGCTTGCGGGCGGAACCTTGATATCCGTTTGCTCCGCCGTCCTATCGACCGCAACGAGGCGCGTCCTCGCGGGCCCCCTTACCTCAGCGCTGCTTGTCGCGGCCCCGGCATTCCCGTTGCTGTCCGATTCGGCACTAGGGCATAACGCCGCGCTCAATCTCCTGCCGCTGGCCGTGTTCTCGCCTATCGAGGCAACGGGCTACGTAGGATGCTTCCCGACAGAATTCATTGGCTCCGGTTCAGGCAGCGCATCGATGCTTGCCGTGGCCCTGGCATACGTCGCGGTCCTTTTTGCGGTCGGCGCCGTTGCGACACGTTCCCCCAAACAGCCTGGACCCGCGAAAAAGCACCATGGGCTCGAGCTTCTAGACGCGAGCGTGGGATACGGAAGCACGACGATACTTTCAATCGGGTCGCTTTTCCTGAGCCCGGGAACGGCGGCGGGCCTCGTTGCTCCCAACGGCTCGGGGAAAACCACCCTTCTTGAAGCGCTGTCGGGCCAATTTCCCACCCGCATCCGCTCGGGAAGCCTGGCGGCAGACGGAATCTGCCAACGTCGATCAGCCGAATTTGCAGAACTCGTCTACCTGAGCTCTTCGGGCGGCGCGGATCTCTATCCCACGCTATCGGCCATCGAGCACCTTGCTTTCGTTAGGGAGGCGTGGAAATCGGCCGCCGACATCGACTCGCTCTGCGACTCCCTCGGAATCTCCCCATATCTCGACAAGCCGACCCGTAAACTCTCGACAGGAATGAAGCAGCAGGTAAAGCTTGCCATGGCGATAGCGACCGATTGCCCGTACCTCATCCTCGATGAACCGCTGAACGGCCTCGATCCGGGAAAACGGAAAACCTCCTGCGACGCGATGCGCAGCGAAGTGGCGCGGGGACGCAGCGTGCTCATTTCAAGCCATCTGCTCGACGACCTGGCAGACCTCACCAACTCGTTCTACTTCATCGAGGCCGGCACGCTCGTGGAAAAGATCGAGTCGTCCTCGCAGACGCTCAAGCAGGAATACCTCGATACATACGAGGGAGATGAATGACATGAAACTATTTGAACAGCTGAAGTCCAATGCGTCGCGCATGGCTGTCTACGCCATCCTCGTGGCAACGGCTTTATGCGGAATCGCGGCACCCGTCTATGCGCTCAACGGAGAGAAAGGCGATGTCGAACCCGCGTACATGGCTTCGACGGTTAAAGACCGGTACAAAGCCTTCTCTGGAGACACGTTTTACGTAGCAGAGTACGACACGACCTACCGTCAGCTTCGCTACAACAAGGGCTACGACTATCTAGGCGCAGAGGCAATCAGCTATACGTCGGGTTGGTACCGCTCCAACTATGGACACATAACCCAGTTCAAGTGTAACTACCGTGTGTACAACTAAAGCAACCGGCCGGGACGAGGGGTGACGCAAAAGCGTCGCCCCTCGTTTTTAACCATGTCAACTGAACCTAGTTCAGTTTGGTTGATTTCCGATCTCAGCCGAACACATTGAGCGGAAAGGCCGTTCCCGCAGTCAGTCGAACGTCCCCGGGGCCCTTCTCAGGCCCCGGGGACGGCATTTTCCCAGTTGAAGGAACGGTGGAGATGTGTTTCGATGGGTCAGATTCGTGTCGTTCCGAAAAGACCGTGAACCTTTTGTGGGACGCGCGGCGCCGTGGTACCATAGCCGAGTTTGTTGTCTTGGTCGGAAACCAAGACGCCTTATGCGCTGATCGGTAACCAGCGCCTGACCAATAAGGAGTCCTACCATGAAGCAGGGTATCCATCCCCAGTATGTCGAGTGCACGGTGACGTGCTCCTGCGGCAACACCTTCAAGACGCACGCTACCGTGTCCGAGATGAAGGTCGAGCTTTGCAACGAGTGCCACCCGTTCTACACCGGCCAGCAGAAGTTCGTCGACACCGGTGGACGCGTCCAGCGCTTCGCCGACAAGTTCGGTGGCGCCGCTGCCGCCCAGCTCAAGAAGGCTGAGGAGGCCAAGGCTGCCAAGGCCGCCAAGGCTGCTGAGGCCGAGGCTGCTCGCAAGGCCGCCGCTGAGGCTAAGGCTGCCGAGAAGGCTAAGCGTGCCGCTAAGTTTGCCGAGGAGGCTGCCAAGCAGGCCGCCGAGGCTCCCGCAGAGGCTCCCGTCGAGGAGGCCGCTGCCGAGGCCGAGACCACCGAGGCTGCTGAGTAAATAGCTCGCCGCGGAATCGCTCGCATTCATGGCATAAGGGCCGTGCATCCGTTCGGGTGCGCGGCCCTTTTCTTTTTATTGGTGCAAGCTAGCTCGTCCCCATTGCACCAGATTGGTGCGAAGGGGACAGGTTGGTTTGCACCAAATGGCAGAGTGACGGCGTTTTCCCAGATAAAACCTGCCAAAATAAACCAGTCCCTTTTTGGCAGGTCGGTCGGGTCGTAGTTATTACGTGGCGGTCGAGGTCGACCGTATAGGCCGCGTCCTGTTTGGCTAAAGTACATTTATCTGTGTTTAACTCGCCCGAGGCTGCATGGCGTGGGCGATGGCCAAAAAGGAAAACCACATGGGATTCATGTCAAAGCTGCTGTCCTTTGGATCCGATAAGGACCTTAAGCGCTACTACAAGATCGTCGATCAGATCAACGGTCTTGAGCCCCAGTTTGAGAAGATGACCGAGGAAGAGCTCCGCGCCCAGACCGATAAGTTCCGTGAGCGTTACGCCAACGGCGAGTCGCTCGACGACATGCTCCCCGAGGCTTTTGCCACCGTGCGTGAGGCTTCCAAGCGCATCACGGGCATGCGTCACTTTGACGTGCAGCTCATTGGCGCCATGGCACTGCACGAGGGGCATATCGCCGAGATGAAGACCGGCGAAGGCAAGACCCTGGTCTCCACGCTGGCCGGCTACCTCAACGCTATTGCCGGCAAGGGTGTACACGTCGTTACCGTCAACGATTACCTGGCCAAGCGCGACTCCGAGTGGATGGGCCGCATCTACAAGTACCTGGGAATGACCGTCGGTCTGCTCCAGAACAACATGCCGCTCGAGCTCAAGCGTCCGGCCTACCAGGCAGACGTCACCTACGGCACCAACTCCGAGTTCGGTTTCGATTACCTGCGCGACAACATGGTCACTCGCCCCGAGCAGCGCGTGCAGCGCGGCCACCATTACGCCATCGTCGACGAGGTCGACTCCATCCTGATCGACGAGGCACGTACCCCGCTCATCATCTCGGGTGCCGGCACCAAGTCCGCCAGCACCTACAAGGATTTCGCGCGTGCCGTGCGCGGCCTTGAGCGCGGCGAGGACGTCTCGCACGACATGCTCACCGCCACCGAGGACGTAGAGCCCACGGGCGACTACGTCATGGACGAGGCCAAGCACACTATCGCCGCCACCGAGCGCGGCCTTAAGAAGATTGAGCGCCGCCTGGGTATCGATGACATCTATGCCGATCTCTCCGGTCAGCTGGTCAACCACCTGCAGCAGGCGCTGAAGGCCCAGTACATGTTCCACCGCGACAAGCAGTACGTGGTCACCAACGGCGAGGTCAAGATCGTCGACGAGTTCACCGGCCGCATCATGGAAGGCCGCCGCTACTCCGAGGGCCTGCATCAGGCCATCGAGGCCAAAGAGGGCGTGCTCGTGCGCGAGGAGAACCAGACGCTGGCCACCATCACCTTGCAGAACTACTTCCGTCTGTATGACAAGCTCTCCGGCATGACCGGTACGGCACTCACCGAGGATGCCGAGTTCCGCGAGATCTACAAGCTGCCCGTCGAGGTTATCCCCTCCAACAAGCCCGTTCAGCGTGTCGACCACGAGGACCTGGTGTACCGCACCATCCAGGCCAAGTACAACGCCGTTGCCGACGACGTCGAGCGACGTCACGCCAAGGGCCAGCCGGTCCTGGTGGGCACCGTCTCCATCGAAAGCTCCGAGAAGCTGTCGGCCGCCCTTACCAAGCGCGGTATCGCGCACGAGGTCCTCAACGCTAAGCATCACGAGCGCGAGGCTCATATCGTTGCCCAGGCCGGACGCTACGGCGCCGTGACCATCGCTACTAACATGGCCGGTCGTGGTACCGACATCCTGCTGGGTGGCAATCCCGACGAGCTGGTGCGCGAGCGCCTTGAGTACGAGGGCCTGACCATGGAGGACGTGACGCCCGAGCAGCTCGAGCAGTTTAACGCTGAGGCCAAGGAGACCTGCAAGGCCGAACGCGAGCGCGTGCTTGCCGCCGGCGGCCTGACCGTCATCGGCACCGAGCGCCATGAGTCCCGTCGTATCGACAACCAGCTGCGTGGCCGCTCCGGTCGTCAGGGCGATCCGGGCGAGACTCAGTTCTACCTGTCGCTCGAGGACGACCTCATGCGCCTGTTCGGCGGCGACAAGATGGACCGCGTTTCCAAGATGATGGTTACCGCCGACATGGGCGACGACATGCCCATCCAGCACAAGATCATCTCCAAGGCCGTCGAGAACGCCCAGCACAAGGTCGAGAGCATCAACTTCTCCATGCGCAAGAGCGTTCTTGAGTACGACGACGTCATGAACAAGCAGCGCCAGGTCATCTACGCCGAGCGCAACAAGATTCTGGACGGCAAGGACCTGACCGATCACATCACCGAGGTCATGCACGATACCGTGTACCGCTGTGTTCAGGAGTTCTGCACCAAGGACAGCCACGATGGCGAGCGCGATCTCGAGGGCCTGCGCAAGTGGGTCGTGGAGCTCACCGGGCATATCGACACGCCCAAGTTCCCCGACGAGGACTTCGAGGCCCTGGCTGCCGATGTCCTGGCCTACGTTGAGAAGTGCTACAACATGAAGGCCGAGCGCCTGGGTGAGGACCTCATGCGCGAGCTCAACACCCAGGTCATGCTGCGCGTCATCGATACCCGCTGGATGAACTACCTGCAGGAGATGGACTACCTCAAGACCGGTATCGGACTGCGCGGCTTTGGCCAGCGCGACCCGCTGGTCGAGTACAAGACTGAGGCTTATGGTGCCTTCCAGATGCTCGTTGACACCATGTACGAGGATTACCTGCGCACCGTTCTGCGCATCGAGATCAAGGCCGCCCCGCAGGCCGTGGAGCACAAGGAGGACCCCGCGCTCGAGGGTGCGCGCTTCTCCGGCCCCGCCGACGTCGATGGCGACAACGGCAGCTCGGTGCTGCGCAAGCAGGCACAGGTTCAGGCTCGTACGGCCGTCCAGGGAGGCCCGGCTGCTGTCAACAACGGCGGCAAGGTGACCACCTACCGCAAGTCCGAGAGCGATGACCCTTATGTCAACGTGGGCCGCAACGACCTTTGCCCCTGCGGCAGCGGCAAGAAGTTCAAGTACTGCCACGGCAGGAATCGTTAATGGCCGAGGCTTTAGAGGTAACGCCCGCCGAGCTGGACGCGTTTGCGGACCGGCTCGGCGAGGTCGAGTCGTATCTTCATTTGGACGAGAAGCGCACGCGCGTGACCGAGCTCGAGGCAAAAAGCGTGGCCCCCGGCTTTTGGGATGACGCCGACGCCGCTCGCGCCACCATGGAGGAGATCGCTCGCGCCAAGGAAGATATCGCTGCCGTGGATACCGCGCGCGGCGAGCTATCTGACGCCCGCGCGGCGCTGGAGCTTGCCGAGGAGATGGGCGACGACCCCGATGCCGCCGCATTGCGCGAGGAGGCTGCCGCTACGGCAGAACGCCTGGCCCGCGCTATCGACGAGCTCGAGCTTTCGAGCTGGTTTACCGGTGAGTTCGATCACGGCGACGCGATTGTGACCATCAAGCCCGGACAGGGTGGCCTGGAGGCACAGGACTGGACCTTCATGCTCTTTAAGATGTACATGAAGTACTGCCAGCGTCGCGGCTGGAAGGTCACCATTAACGACTGCCCCGCGGCTGAGGTCATCGGCATCGACCGTGCGACCTTTACCGTCGAGGGCGAGGACGCGTTTGGCATGCTGCGCGCCGAGGCCGGCGTTCACCGCCTGGTACGCATCAGCCCCACCGATGATAAGAAGCGCCGCCAGACCACGTTTGCCGGCGTCGAGGTCATTCCCGTGTTGCCTGACGATATCGACATCGAGATCAGTCCCGACGATATCCGCGTGGACGTGTATCACGCGAGCGGTCCGGGCGGCCAGGGCGTCAACACCACCGACTCTGCCGTACGCGTGACGCATTTTCCCAGCGGCATCGTTGTCACTTGCCAAAACGAGCGCAGCCAGATTCAAAACAAGGCCGCGTGCATGCAGATTCTCAAGGCCCGTCTGTACGAGATCGAGCTCGAGAAGCGCGCCGAGGCCCTGGATGAGATTCGCGGGCCCAAGACCACGATCGGTTTTGGCAACCAGATTCGCAGCTACGTGCTCTACCCGTATCAGATGGTCAAGGACCTGCGCACGGGCGTGGAGACCAGCAACGTCGAGGCCGTTCTCGACGATGGCGATCTGGATCCGTTTGTGATCGGCTACCATCGTTGGGCAACCGGCAACGCCGATGCGGAAGCATCGTCTGCCTAGGCACATGATTGGCTCCGGGTCGATGCAAACACTGCGCAGGGGTGGTATTTGCCCGGTGAATCGGTAGAATCGAATACAGCAAGAAGTTCAAAGCGCACTCGTTTGGGTGCGCTTTTTTGAGGGAGGCAGCATGGCATATCGTCTGGACATCAAGCGCATTCTTTCGATGAACTTCTTTCATGACTTGCCCAAGATTATGTTTGGCTGCGCCCTGGCAGCTATCGCGACAGACTTGTTTTTGATCCCCAACGGCCTTGCCGCCGGCGGCGTCACAGGCCTTGCCACCATTATTCAGGCGGTCGGCGCCTCGCATGGCATATCGCTTCCCGTCGGTATCCAGACCATCGTGATGAATGCCTTGCTGCTGCTGGTTGTTATGCGCGAGGGTGGCATGTTCTACGTGGTGCAGACGGCGACCGGTTTTGTGCTGCTGGGTTTTTTCACCGACCTGTTCGCTCCGTTTGTGGCGCCGCTGGCACATGCCGACCTGATGCTGCCCGCTATGTGGGGCGGCATTATCACGGGCATCGGGTATGGCATGGTGTTGCGCGCCGGTGCCAACACTGGCGGCTCTGACACGATCGGCCAGATCATCTCGCGCAACACATCGCTGCCGGTTGGCTCGACCGTCATGGCGATCGATGTTGCCGTGTGCGCGCTGTCGGCCCCGGTCTTTTCGGTCGAAAACGCGCTGTATGCGGGCCTTTCGATGGTCATTAGCGGCTACGTGATCGATGCCGTGGTCGACGGTGGCAACAGGCGCCGTATGGTGCTCATCATCTCGGACAAGTTTCCCGATATCGCGGCCGACATCATGTATGGCCTGGGCCGCGGCTGCACCAAGTTTAGGGCGACCGGCATGTACTCGGGTGCCGAGAAGCCGGTGATCATGGTCATTGTGAGCCGCCGCGAGCTCAACACCCTCAAAACGATCGTGCGCGAGCGCGATCCTCACGCCATTGTGACGGTCGCCGACGTTACGGAAACCTTCGGTGAGGGATTCAAGGACATTAACGCGTAGGGCCGACTGCGTTCCATCCAAAAGACGTTCACATTGATAAACCGTTTCATCAGCGGTTCTGCCTGCTCAATTGTTCAAATAATGATAAATACTCTGGTAAAGCTTCCAGTTTCCAGCATAATGAATGACGTACGTGCATCGCGGCTGTGTTGGGACTACCTTTCCGTGCCGTGCGCATCTTGTCTTAAGAGGATGAAAGGAAGGCACAATGAGCGACGAAGAGCTCAAAAAGGTTGCCAACGAGGTAAGGAAGGGCATCGTCACCGGCGTGCACGCTGCCAAGTCCGGCCATCCGGGCGGTTCGCTCGGCGCTGCCGACATCATGACCTATCTGTACTTTGAGGAAATGAACGTCGACCCGGCCGACCCCCGCAAGGCCGACCGCGATCGCTTCGTGCTTTCCAAGGGTCATTGCGCGCCTGGTCTGTACGCTGTGCTCGCCGAGCGCGGATTCTTCCCCAAGGAGGATCTCGAGACGCTGCGCCACATCGGCAGCCACCTGCAGGGTCACCCCAACATGAACGACACCCCGGGCGTCGATATGTCCACCGGTTCGCTCGGCCAGGGCATCTCCGCCGCCGTGGGCATGGCCGTTGCCGCCAAGCACTGGGGCGACGACTATCGCACCTACGCCCTGCTGGGCGACGGCGAGAGCGAGGAGGGCCAGGTTTGGGAGGCCGCCATGTTTGCCGGCAACCAGCAGCTTGACAACCTCTGCGTGATCGTCGACCACAACGGCCTGCAGATCGACGGCCCCGTCGAGGAGGTCAACGACCCCATGCCGCTCGCCGACAAGTTCCGCGCCTTCAAGTTCCACGTGGTGGAGCTCGCCGACGGCAACGATTTCGATCAGATCCGCGCCGCCTTTGCCGAGGCCCGCGCCACCAAGGGTCAGCCGACCGCCATCATCGCCGAGACCACCAAGGGCAAGGGCGTTTCCTTTATGGAGAACCAGGTGGGTTGGCACGGCAAGGCCCCCAACGATGAACAGTTTGAGCAGGCCATGGCAGAGCTCACGGCCGCCGGAGAGGAGCTCTAGGATGGCAGACGTCAAGAAAATCGCCACGCGCGTAAGCTACGGTGAGGCCCTCGTCGAGCTCGCCAACGAGCACGATGACTTTGTGGTCCTCGATGCCGACCTGGCCGCCGCCACGCAGACCGGCAAGTTTAAGGCAGCCTGCCCCGACCGCTTCTTCGATGTGGGCATTGCCGAGAGCAATCTGATGGGTGTTGCCGCCGGTATCGCGACCACCGGCCGCGTTGCTTTTGCGAGCACCTTTGCCATGTTTGCCGCTGGCCGCGCCTTTGAGCAGGTCCGCAACTCCATCGGCTATCCGCACCTTAACGTTAAGATCGGTGCCACGCACGCCGGTATCTCGGTGGGCGAGGACGGCGCCACGCACCAGTGCTGCGAGGATATCGCCCTCATGCGCGTCATCCCCGGCATGACCGTTATCGTTCCCGCCGACGACGTGGAGGCTCGTGCCGTGACGTGCGCCGCCTACGAGTGCGACGGCCCCGTGTACATGCGCTTTGCCCGTCTGGCCTCGCCGGTCATCAACGACCCCGAGACCTACAAGTTCG
Organism: uncultured Collinsella sp.; assembly: GCA_905202925.1. GTDB lineage: Bacteria > Actinomycetota > Coriobacteriia > Coriobacteriales > Coriobacteriaceae > Collinsella. The sequence continues at coordinate 123,357 of CAJKTW010000005.1, forward strand.
AGGTAGGCAAGGGCATCGTCATGCGCGAGGGCACCGACGTCACCATCATCGCCTGCGGCCTAATGGTCGGCGAGGCCCTCGAGGCCGCCGAGCAGCTCGCTGCCGAGGGCATCGATGCCGAGGTCATCAACATGCACACCATCAAGCCCATCGACGCCGACCTGATCGTCAAGAGCGCCACCAAGACCGGTCACGTCGTGACCGTCGAGGAGCACTCCGTGATCGGTGGCCTGGGCAGCGCCGTTGCCGACGTTCTGTGTGAGCAGTGCCCGACGCCGCTCAAGAAGATTGGCGTCAACGACACCTTCGGCGAGTCCGGCCCGGGTGCCGAGCTCCTGCACAAGTACGGCCTGGACGCCGCCAACATCGTGGCGACCACCAAGGAGTTCTTGGCATAAGGCAAGACGAGGCAAAGTATCGCGTCGACAACCGCAAACAAGCCAGAACAGGGGCGTCCTCAAAGAGGGCGCCCCTGTTTATGCTGAATTTAAATTAGAGTCCTGCCAAGCAAAGTTCCCATGGGGAAACGAGCCCATCCCAGCAAAGTGCAATTCAGACCCTTCCAATTTTGTATGCGCAGCATCTCAAGTTGGTGCGTCGGCCCCATAGTAGCCGCAGGCCGGGCGCAGGGTTACCTCCCAAATCTTTCCGCAGCGCAGGCCGGCGTTTGTCCGCAGCTCCGCAGGAGCAGGACAAATGCCGGCCATGCGCGAGGACGATTTGGGAGGTAACCCTGCGCCCGGCCGGTGAGACCCAAACCCCGCCATGCTTCTTATGTGCAGCAAAGCTAATGCTGCTAAAATACAAAGCGCTCATGTAGTTTAAACGCACGACGATAAGGAGCACCAGTGGGTAACCACTTCCGTACCTCCGGTGCGGGCGATGATGCCCCCAAGACGCAGACAGGCGTCCAGGGCAGTCGTTTCGCCACTCCGGATTCAGAGGGCCAGCTTGTTGCTCAGGCCCCCGCTCAGCCGGCAGATCAGGCACAGCCGGCATCCGATCCCTTTGCCTACAATCCCACCAGCGATGTCGCGCTTTCCGGCACGGCGGGTTTTGAGCCCGTTCAGGCCGTGACCGCTCGCGTGGAGCAGCCTCAGGCTGGCGCTGCCACGCCGCAGCCTACCATGGCCGGCATTCCCGACCCCATGGCCCCTGCGACACCGGCTCCTCAGCCTGCGCAGTCCGGTCTCTTTGCCGCTATTCCCGACCCCACGCAGCCTGCTGCCCCGGTGGTCGAGAGCGATCAGGCGGCCGAGGTCGCAAGCCTCGATAACGCGCTCAACAACCCCGATTTTACGTCGGTGTTTGCGCCCATCGATCCGCAGGCCAGCCGCAAGAAGATGGCCAAGCAGGCCGGTGTCGAGCCCGTCATCCTTATGGAGCATGTCACCAAGATCTATCCGGCACAGCCCAACAAGCCTGCACTCGACGACATCAACATCGAGATCTATCCGGGCGAGTTCGTCTTCCTGGTCGGTCACTCCGGCTCGGGTAAGACCACGCTGCTGTCGACGCTCAACCGCGACGTCAAGCCGACGAGCGGTCGCATCCTGGTTGCCGGTCAGGACCTCATGAAGATCAAGAACCGCAAGGTTCCGTTCCTGCGCCGCCAGATTGGCGCCGTGTTCCAGGACTTTAAGCTCCTGCCGCAAAAAACCGCCTACGAAAACGTGGCGTTTGCTCTGCAGTGCATCGGCAAGCCCAAGGGCGTCATTCGCAGCCAGGTGCCGGAGGTGCTGCGTCTGGTCGGTCTGGCCGATCAGATGGACTCGCTGCCCGACCAGCTTTCCGGTGGCGAGCAGCAGCGCGTCGCCGTCGCCCGCGCTATGGTCAACCGTCCGCCGCTGCTGATCTGCGACGAGCCCACGGGTAACCTCGACCCGGCGATCTCGCTGGGCATCATGAAGCTGCTCGAGCGTATTAACCGCACCGGCACCACCGTGATCGTCGCCACGCACGACCGCGAGATGGTCGATAGCATGCACCGTCGCGTGATCGCCCTCGAGGGCGGCCACGTTATCCGCGACCAGGAGAGGGGAGGTTACGGCAACTATGGCACCAACTAACGTGGGCTACTCCTTCAAAGAGGCAATCAGTCACTTCTTCCGTAACTGGACTACCTCGCTCGGCGCCGTCATCACGATCTTCCTTTCGCTGTTTATCATCGGCCTGTTCATCATGGGCTCCGCGATGCTGAACTCCGTGATCGGCACCGTCGAGGATCAGGTCGTCATCAACGCCTTTATTAGCGATGACGCCGACCAGGCAGATGTTCAGGCCTTTGAGGCTGAGCTCAAGACGTGGAGCAACGTCAAGTCCGTGACGTACAAGGACAAGGACGACGCGCTGGCCGAGTATACGAGCAAGATGTCGGGCAACGCCGACGCCACCATGAGCGCGCTCGATGGCCAGAACCCGCTGCCGGCTTCGTTTGCAATTGAGATGGACGATCCGTCCAAGGTCGAGAGCACGGCCCAGAAGCTCAAGAAGAACGCCGACTTCCAGAAGATCGCGGATGACGGCGACGTCAACGCGAGCGTGCTGTACGGCCAGGAGGAAGTGAGCCGCCTGTTCCAGGTGACCAACTACATCCGCATCGCCGCCGTGGTGCTCGTTGGCCTTTTGACCTTTATCGCATTCATCTTCATCAACAACACGATTCGCCTGTCCATCACGGCGCGTCGTCGTGAGATTGCGATTATGCGTCTGGTCGGCGCCAGCAACGGCTTCATTCGCGGCCCGTTTATCACCGAGGGCGTACTGCAGGCCATTTTGGGCTCGCTGCTTTCCATCGGCGTTCTGGAGCTGCTGCGCAATCTGATGATTCCGCGTTTGCAGGAGAGCATCGGCTGGATGTCGTTTGCCCTGCCGATGCAGTACTACCTGGTGACCTATGCTGCGCTGATTCTGGTCGGCGTGATTATCGGTCTCTTTGGTTCTGCCATCGCCATGCGCCGCTACCTGCGCGTGTAGGCATGCCTGGAATTCATCCCTTCCAACGGGTCGTCTCTTGCGGGGCGGCCCGTTTTTTGATCCCTAGGGGACGGCAGGAAAACGGATCATTTGGGTAGACTCTTTGGAGTTCGCAATCGATAGTTAGGAGGCGCCATGGGGCGCAATAACAAGCATAAGCGTGGAGCTCGCAATAAGCGCGGGCCGGTGCGCAGCGAACGCCGTCCGAGCCTGACCGGGCGCGTGCAGCTCCATGAGCATAGCGCCTACGTTGTAACCGAAAACGGCGACTACAAGGTCATGGGCCGCGGTAAGCGCGAGATCATGGATGGCGATACCGTAGCCGTGAGCATTAAGAACAGCCCGCACGGTGAGCGGCGCGCCGTGATCGAAGGCGTGGTTGAGCGCGCAGCCATAAGCGTGGTGGGTACGTACCAGACCGCTGGTCCGCTCGGTGTGATCGAGCCGCTCGATTCGCGCCTGAAGGCCGACTTCTTCATTCTGCCCGAGGATACCTCGGCGGATCGTCTGGGCGTCCACCCGGGTGATGCCGTTGTCGCGCGCATTTTGACCTACCCGACGCGCCTGGAATCGGGCACCGTGACGATCGAACGCCGCATTGGCGGAGATGACGCGCCCGATTTGGGCGTTCAATACGTGATGGCGCGTTACGGCTATACCGATAGCTATCCCGAGGCCGCGCTGGACGAGGCCGAGGGGCTTTCGCTCGATGTGTCCGCGGCGCTTAAGGACCCGCTCCGCCGCGATCTGCGCGACCGCTTTGTCATCACGATCGACCCGGTCGACGCGCGCGACTTTGACGATGCCATTTCGCTTGAGCGCACGCCCGAGGGTGGCTACAAGCTGGGTGTGCATATCGCTGACGTTTCTCACTATGTGGCTTGGGACGGGCATATCGATCTTGAGGCTCGCCATCGTACGACATCGGTGTATCTGGCCGATCGCGTGCTTCCCATGCTGCCCGAACGCCTGTCCTGTGACCTATGCTCGCTTCGCCCTGACGAGGACCGTCTTGCGTTTACCGTTGACATTGAGCTCGATGCGCAGGGTCGCGTGCGGCATTACGATCCGTACCCCAGCGTGATTCGCTCGCGTGTGCGTATGGACTATGACGGCGCCGAGGCGCTGCTGGTGCGTGCCGACGCGGTTGAGTATTCGGTGCTGGAAGGCGCCGCTGAGGATGTTGCGGCTGCTGAGGCCTCGCGCGAGGAGGCGCTTGAGCGCGGTCTTGCGTGCGAGGAAACTGCTCGCGGCTATAACGTCGACCTCGGCGATTTCCTTGTCGCCGCCAACGAACTCGCCGAACTTCGCCGTCGTATTCGTCGTGCCCGCGGCTCAGTCGATTTTGACACGGCCGAGATTCGCGCTCTATTGGATGAGGACGGAGTACCCGTGCAGATTGTGGCGCGCGAGCGTTCGTGTGCCACGTCGCTTATCGAGGAAGCCATGCTACTCGCCAACGAGTGCGTTGCAGAGTGGCTGGCAGACCGTGATATCGAGGCCTGCTATCGCGTGCATGAGGATCCGAGCCCCGATAGCCTGCACGGTGCCGCCGTTGCGCTGGCGCAGCTGGGCATCATCGACGATCGCCGTGCTGCCGGTATCGCCCTGGGGAGTCCCGATGAGCTACAGGCTGCAGTTGATGCTGCCGCCGGTACGGCCAACGCACCGCTCGTCAACACGCTGCTTCTGCGCAGCATGCAGCGCGCACTGTACAAGCCGCGCAACGAGGGCCACTTTGCGCTCGCCGCGCCGTGCTACTGTCACTTTACGAGTCCCATCCGTCGCTACCCCGATCTGGTGGTGCACCGCGTGCTCAAACTGCAGTTGGCCTATGAGCAGCTCGGCGGCAAGGACGCCCTGGTCCGTACACCGCGGCTGATCGGCAAGGGGCGCGAGTCGCTGCCGCGCATTCTGCCGCAGATCTGCCGCGCATGCAGCGATGCCGAGCGCGCGGCAGATGCCGCTAGCCATGCGACGCAAAAGATCAAGATTGCCCAGTACTATGAGGATCGCCTGGGCGAGCGCTATGCCGGAACGGTCTCATGGGTCAGCAGCATGGGCCTCTTTGTGCGCTTGGACCTGACGCAGGTCGAAGGCTTGGTTTCGATCAAGAGTCTGGGCAACGAGTGGTTCGAGTTCGACGAGGATGCGCTTACGCTGACGGGCGCCGACACGGGGACTCGCTATGAACTGGGCCAGCGCGTGATTATCGAGGTTTCGCGCGTCAATACCACGCGTGGGCACTTGGACTTTAAGCTTATCCATTAGCCAAATCTCGACTCATGGCGGGAGAGCGGAGGGCGGTCTTTCGGGGCCGCCCTCCGCATTTGGATCATAGCTACCTTGCCGTCCGCTCGGCCGCCCGCTTACCTGCTATTCGAGAGGTAAAACCTACCAAAATAAACCTGTCCCTTTTTGGCAGGTTTACAAGAAAGCGGGGATGAGATGGCGACGGTGTATGGTTATGCGCGGGTGAGTTCGCGCGATCAGAATCTAAATCGGCAGCTGGATGCGCTGGGCGCCTATGGCGTGGGCTCGGCGAATATTTATGCCGACCATGCGAGCGGCAAGGACTTCGATCGCCCGCGGTATCGCGAGCTGCTGCACATCCTGGGAGACGGGGACGTGCTGGTGGTGCTTTCTATCGACCGGCTTGGCCGTAATTACTCCGAGATTCTTGAGGAATGGCGACGCATTACCAAGGAGCTCGGGGTTGCCATTGTGGTGTTGGACATGCCATTGCTTGACACGCGCGCCAGGGCCAGCGGCGCGCCGGATGTGACCAATACCCTGATTGCCGATATTGTGCTACAACTGCTGAGCTACGTGGCGCAGGTGGAGCGCGAGAATATTCATCGGCGCCAGGCGGAGGGGATTGCAGCGGCGCGGGCGCGAGGGGTCCGTTTCGGTCGACCTCGCAAGCCGTGCCCTCCTCAGTTTGAGCTGGTGCGCGATAGCTATGAGGCGGGCGATATTACCCGCAGCCAGGCGGCAAAGTGCCTGGGCGTGTGCGTGGGGACGTTCGATCGCTGGATGCGCGAGGCGGGGTAGGGGTTTGCGTCGCTTTGTCGCTTCCTGTTGCGATTCAAATTTTGATACGGTGACGATGCCATTTGGGGCTACACTCGCTGATATTCAAAAAAGGAGGTAGGCCCTTGGCGCGCGTAAAACAAATAATCGGATGGACCGCGATCATTCTGTTCGCTGCAACGCTGGCGGGCATCTGGGTGCTGACGGAGCAAAATGCGGTGGAGACGTCGTTGCTGAGCGAGTCCACCGCGCGCGTGGTGGAGGGTCAGGCTACGGGCGTTCAGGCTGCCGATGTCGCGGGTGAAGCTCAGACCGAGAACGGGATGACCGGGGGCACCGATTCGGCTGCTTCGAATGTCCGGTCTGGCCGACTTGCTTCCATTCGCATGTGGGTGGGCACGAACGTCCGTCGCGTTGCCCATACCGTAGAGTTTTTCTTCGTCGGATTGTTCGCCTCGGTGGTCGTGGTTTGCTTTTCCAGGCGTCCTTGGAGCGTATGCTCCCGTTGCGTGCCCGTGTTGCTCTTTTGCGCCGTCTGCTCCGTTGGCGATCAGGTACATAAGATCTTTGTTCCCGGCAGGCATTTCGACGTTATCGATTTAGGATTCGATGCTGCGGGCTATGTCACCGCCATGCTGTTGGTATTGCTGGCAGCGGCGTTGGTGCGCTATGCGACTCGGCCGATCGGCGCCCATGCGAGGCGCTAGCCTTAAGACGAGACATCGCGACTGCCTATGCTTCGACATTGGCTACAATAACGGCTGCAATCGCGAGTGGTCGTCGATGTGCAGTTTTCCGGACACCTGTTTTCTCTAAGAAAGGAAATCCCATGACCGTACTGTTTGTTGAATATCCCAAGTGCTCGACCTGTAAGAAGGCCAAGGCATGGCTGGACGAACACGGGGTAGAGTATATCGACCGCGATATCGTTTTGGACAATCCCACGGCTGATGAGCTTGCGACCTGGATTGCTCGTTCGGGACTGCCGGTGCGGCGCTTCTTTAATTCGTCGGGCATGAAATATCGAGAGCTGGGCCTGAAGGCGCGTCTAGATGCGGGCATGACGGATCGGGAGTGCTACGAGCTGCTGGCGACCGACGGCATGCTGGTCAAGCGTCCGCTGTTGGTGGGCGACGACTTTGCGATTCCCGGCTTTAGGGAAGCAGCTTGGACCGAGGCGCTGCTGTAGCGGCTGCGGAAAGTGCGACCCGTTTTGAGCGCTCGGGGTGGGACGTGTTTTCCATCGGAGGGCTCGCTCGGCTCAATCCTTGAGCTGTGCCCATTCGTGCGGACCGTAGACCTTTACGTGCTTGTTGGGCTTGCCGCTCCAGTACTCCTCGTCCATAAAGGGCAGATATGCCTGAACACCGGGGCAGATAAAGGGAATCCGCTGCTGTTGCAGTCGCTCGCGTTGGCGCTGCTCCAGGTGCGCCTCGGATATGACAGTCGGCATACCGGACAGCTCGACGAGGCTTGCCTGGATTCGCTTAAGGTCGGGGAGTCCCGCGTGCCATGACATCCGCATGATCAAAAAGGATGCACGGCGGTATTTTGCCTGCATCACCGTGATGGCGGGGCGCAGGGTGGGATGGATTTTGTCCCGTTCGGGCCAAAGGTCAGCAGTGATCTCGAGGCCCAGGGTCTCCCATAGGTAATCAAGCTCTTCGTCCATGGCGCCTCGATATCTACGTGATCATTGATACTTCGATTGTGTTGCCTGGTGCTATCGTTTTCGCGGTAGAATCTGCCAACGGTTGACGGCTACCGCTCGCGGCGTTTTGCCCTTCGTGTGCAGCGGTCGACTTCACAGGTCCTTCACGTGTCGGCCGTATTTGACTGAATTTCAAAAAAGTCAAAATTAGGGCTTGCGTCACGGCGGGACTTCCCGTATATTTCTTTCATGCGCAAAGGCACAGCCGAGCGCAGCGATGCAGTCATTGGGATGTCGTCTAATGGCAGGACAGCGGATTCTGGTTCCGTCAATGGGGGTTCGACTCCCTCCATCCCAGCCATTGCATTTGCTACATATGGCCCGTTCGTCTAGCGGTTTAGGACGCCGCCCTCTCAAGGCGGAGATCACCAGTTCGAATCTGGTACGGGCTACCAAAATTGAACGCCCGGGCCTCGTAAGAGACCCGGGTTTTGTGTATTGACCGATATTTAAGGCGCGCGTTGAGTCTGCCGCCCGGACCGAGGAGTTGTCATGGACCTGCCTATCAGCTTGGAAGACATCACGTATGCCGAGAACTATCTGGCGCAGGGCGACCTGGCTACGGCGACGCCGCTGCTTGAGCGTCTGGTGGAGCTCGCCGAGGAGTATATCGACGCTGAGTGCAAGACGGAGGAGAAGCGCCAGTACTTTAGCTTCGACAGCAAGTTTGAGCGCCTGGCCTATCGCCGCGTGGAGAAGGATCCGCGCGAGCTGGTGCAGGTCGAGGTTCCCTTTGACCGCCTGTACTCCGACATGGCGTTTGCCTACATTCGCCAGCAGGATTATGTGAGTGCTCGGAATGCCCTGATGCAGGCCGTGCGTTGGGATCCCATGAACTGCAACTATCGCTTGGACTTGGCCGAGCTGTTTCGCGCGCTCGAGGACAAGCAGGAGTGGGCATCGCTCTCGTTCTCGGTGCTGGAGCGCGCGAGCGACGGTAAGTGCGCCGCACGTGCCTACACCAACTTGGGTCAGTACTTCTTGGAGCCCGAGACCGAGAACATTTCGGCAGCCGTGGGCTGCGCGCGTCTGGCGCTGCGCCTGGCGCCCAATGATGCGCATACGACGCGCCTGCTCAACAAGATCCATACCACCTATCCGGATGCCGCGGACGAGAGTGACGACCATGTGATGGGTGAGCTCGCCCTGCAAGGCGTGCCGACTTCGCCTTCGGCCGAGATTGCCATCTGCCTGATCATGTGTGCGACCGATGCTGCAAGCGACGGCGACAAGCAGGAGGCGACGCGCCTGACGGTGCGCGCTCGTGATTTGGTGGGCGAGGAGGCCTGCGCGGCGATTATCAAACTGGTGCGCGAGAGCGACGCCGAGCTTAACGCCGAGCGCAAGGCAAAGCGCGAGGCTGCGGGCTCAAACGCCGACGACGTCAAGGAGGCCGGCGATGCCCAGTAAGCGCGAGCGCAAGCTCATTTCCAAGAATCGCTCGGCACATCACGAGTACTTTATCGATGAGACGTTTGAGTGCGGTATTGAGCTGAGCGGTACCGAGGTCAAGTCGATTCGCGAGCGCGCGTGCCAGATTACCGATACCTTCGCGCTGATTCGTGGTGGGGAGTGCTGGCTCGTCGGCCTGCATATCCACCCTTATAGCCATGGTGGCGTGTGGAATCGCGATCCCGACCGTCGGCGCCGTCTGCTGCTGCACCGCAAGGAGATCGACTTTCTTGACGGCAAACTTCGCAACCGCGGCTATGCGCTGGTGCCGCTGGAGCTCTACTTTAATACCGACGGCCGCGTAAAGCTGCTGCTGGGCCTAGGCCGCGGCAAGAAGCTCTACGACAAGCGCGAGGACATGGCCAAGCGTGATGTCCAACGCGAGATAGATCGCGCTCTTAAAGAACGCAACCGCTAGGAGCGAGTTCACGGGAAGGTGCCCTACCGCGCCCGCCCCGTCTTCCTTGCTGTTTTGCCATATATTTCCAAAAAACGGCGTCCGTTATGGGCGCCGCTTTTTATGGGTACATACAGCCTTAAGGTTCAATCCCGGGTTAGGGGAGTACTTGTTATGGACAAAACTGCATTCTTTACCATGCCGAGCGGTCTGTATGTGGTGAGCGCCGCGGCAGACGGGCTGCGCGCCGGCTGCGTCATCAACACGGCGGTGCAGGTGACGGCAGCACCACCTCGCATCTCGGTTTCCGTAAACAAGGAAAATGTGACCGCTGGCGTGATCGAGACTGCCAAGGCCTTTGCGCTGACCGTGATCGACCAGACGGCGGATATGCTCTACATTGGCAACTTTGGATTTCGCACCAGCAGCGATTATGACAAGTTTGCCAAATACGAGACCCGCGAGACGGCTCTGGGCATGCCCTATGTGCCCGAGCACGCGACGGCCCTGTTTAGCTGCCGTTTGATCGACACTGTGGATGTGGGCACGCATCTACTGTTTATCGGCGAGGTCGAGGATGCCGAGCGCCTGAGCGACGAGACGCCGCTCACCTACGATTACTACCATAAGGTCCTGAAGGGCAAGACGCCTCCGAAGGCGTCCTCGTATCAAGGCTAGAAATGTTTTAAAAATACTTGCATTATATTATTGAGAATCTATACTAATAGATGAAGTACATCACCAGTCGCGTTCGAGAGGAGAACATCATGGCTGAGGAGAAGAAGACGTATAAGTTCGTGTGCATCGTTTGTGGCTACGAGGTTGAGGTCGACACGCCCGAGCTGCCCGAGGACTACGTGTGCCCGGTCTGCGGCGTCGGTCCCGATCAGTTTGAGCTCGTCGAGGAGTAGCTCGTCGGCACGCGGCTCACGGCAACACATAGCTCTGTCCAAGGGTCCCGGTCGGATATCCCGGCCGGGACCCTTTTCCTCCGCCCCCAAGGGATCGCGGTTGCTGTTGGCCGATCCTGTCTGTTGTGAGTCCGGCCGACCTTTTGTCTCAATCTGTAACATCTAACGGTGGAAATTGGGTCCACTTGTTACAGATTGAGACAAACGGAGCTGTCCCTCGGAATGATCTCGATCTGTAACATCTAACGGCTCGAAACGGGTCTTCCTGTTACAGATCGAGACGTTTGCCTGGGTAGGTGCCCCGTCCCATTACATCCCTGTCAACAACACGACATCGAGAATCGTCACGATGGCACCGATCCCTACGAGCAGCGCGTTGAGCGGGCGCGAATTGGCATATTTGCCCATGACGCGGCGTGAGCTGGTGAGCCGTATGAGCACAAAGACCGTAATCGGCAGCTGAAGCGACAGCAGCGCCTGACTCCAGATGAGACCTTCAAAAGGATTTGGGACGACCAGGCACGCCGTCACTGCGCCGACGAAACAGGCCGCCACCCCGATCGAGGAATGTCGGTCGTGGATGTCGTATTCCTCGTCGAACATGCCCGCGGTGATGGTGCCCGCCGCCATGCCCGCCGTCACACTACTCGAGAGGCCCGCAAACAGCAGCGCTACCGCAAAGATGGTCGAGCTCGCCGGGCCCAAGATGGGGGAGAGCGTGGCCGCTGCGACGGCGAGGTCGTCTACGACCATGCCGTGCGCAAAGAAGGTCGTTGCGGCAAGGATGACCATGGCCGAGTTGATTGCCCAGCCCACGCCCATCGAAAAGATCGTGTCGAAGAGCTCGTAGCACAGACGTTCTTCGATAACCTGCTCGCCTTGGCCTTCGAAGTGCATGGATTGGATGACCTCGGAGTGCAGGAAGAGATTGTGTGGCATAACGACCGCACCCAGGACACTCACGATGATCGCGGCAGAGCCAGTGGGCATACTGGGCGTGATCCAGCTTGCGGTTGCTTGCGGCCAGTCGACTTTGACCAGCGCGAGCTCTGCTAAAAACGAGAGTCCTACCACACCCACGAAGGCGATGATCCAGCGTTCGGCGCGCTTGTAGGAGCTCGTCATGAGCATCGCCATCGATACTGCCGCCACGATGACGCAACCCGCGCGCACGGGCAGCCCAAAGAGCATTTGAAGGGCAATCGCGCCACCCAGGACTTCGGCCATGGCGGTGGCGACAGTCGCGAGATAGGCACTGGCGAGTACCGTGCGTCCAACGAAGCGGGGGAGGTAACGTGTCGTGGCCTCGGCAAGGCAGGTGCCCGTGGCGATACCCAGGTGCGCCGCGTTGTGCTGCAGCACAATGAGCATAATCGTGGACAGCGTGACGATCCACAGCAGCGCGTAGCCAAACTGCGAGCCCGCGGCCATATTGGAGGCCCAGTTGCCCGGGTCGATAAAGCCGACGGTCACGAGCAGCCCGGGGCCGATATGCCGCGCGATGTCTAGACCTCCGTGACCGCCGGTGCGTCGGGAGCCAAAGTGTTGTTTGAGATGGTTGAGCATGGTGCGCTCCTGTGTGCCGTTTGCTTGACGCCGCAAAGGATACCCGTTTTAAGCTTAAAAGTTAACCAAGACTAACAAAATTGTTGTATTTGAATGGGATGGTGAAAGGGGGCTGCCGAAATGTCTCGATCTGTAACAACTAGGGATGGAAATTGGGCCTAGGTGTTACAGATCGAGACAGGAAGAAATGGTCCTATGGAAAATCTCGATTTGTAACAGCTGACCGCCAAAACCGGCCCTTCGTGTTACAGATCGAGACATTCGGAACCGTCCTGCAGAAAATCTCAATCTGTAACATCTAGGGGCCAAAATCGGCTCCTCTTGTTACAGATTGAGATGTTTGAAGCGGTGAGTTTACAGGTCGAACTTGGGCGCCTTGTTGCCGCCCTTGAGGTCGGCGGCACCCACTCGCAGGGCGTGCGTTACGCGATTGTTTCGAAACGGGCGGGAAACACAGCGGGCCGGCGATGCCCCTAGTATGCCTATTCAACTGACTGTCTCATATCTAGGGGAGGATCGCGATGCAGGCAGATTCCGCTCAGCAGCAGGGCCTTTATCGCCCCGAATTCGACCACGATGCATGCGGCATCGGCGCGCTTGCCGATATCAACGGAGAGCGCCATCACCAGATCCTGGACGATGCACTGTCCATTCTGGTCAACTTGGAGCACCGCGGTGGCACGGGACTCGAGAAGAACACCGGCGATGGCGCTGGCATCCTGTTCCAGGTTCCGCATCACTTTTTTCGTAAAGAGGCTCAAAAGTGCGGCCAGATTCTGCCGGCAGAGGGCGACTATGGCGTGGCCATGCTGTTCTTCCCGCAGGACGACAAGGGCGTAGAGGATGCCCGCCGTGTGTTTGAGGAAGGCTGTGCCGAGGCCGGCGTGCCGCTGCTCTTTTGGCGTGAGGTGCCGGTCGACCCGCACGACCTGGGCGAGACGGCCCGCGCCTGCATGCCCACCATCTTGCAGGCTTTCCTGGGCCGCCCCGACGACACGCCCGCCGGCGATGCCTTCGAGCGTCGCCTGTACGTGTGCCGCCGCACTATCGAGAAAAAGGCCGACGACGAGTTTGCCCTGCGCGACAAGATCTTCTATGTGTGCTCCATGAGCTCGCGCACCATCGTGTACAAGGGCATGCTGGTCGCCACGCAGATGCGTCGCTTCTTCATCGACCTCAACGACGCCGCCGTCAAGACGGCCGTGGCGCTCGTCCACTCGCGCTACTCCACCAACACCACGCCCAGCTGGGAGCGCGCGCACCCCAACCGCTTTATCATCCACAACGGCGAGATCAACACCCTCAAGGGCAACGTCAACTGGATTCGCGCCCGCGAACCCAACCTGTACAGCCCTGTGCTGCAGCACGATCTTGAGCGCGTGATGCCCATCATCAACCGCGAGGGTTCCGACTCCGCGATTCTGGACAACGTGCTCGAGTTCCTGGTCATGAACGGTCGCCCGCTCACGCGCGCCGCGTCCATGTTGCTGCCCGAGCCGTGGGACCACAACGACAGCCTGAGCGAGGAGCGCCGCGCCTACGACGCTTACCAGTCCATGCTCATGGAGCCGTGGGATGGCCCGGCGGCCATCGCCTTTACCGACGGTCGCACGCTGGGCGCCGCCCTCGACCGTAACGGCCTGCGTCCCGCCCGCTACTATGTGACGCGCGACGGTTGCTTTATGCTGGCAAGCGAGGTGGGCACCATCGAGGTAAGCCCCGAGAACATCCTGACGAGCGGCTGTCTGGGGCCGGGCCAGATGCTCGAGGTCGACTTTGCCCGCGGCCGCGTCATCTACAACGACGAGCTGCGCGCCCGTTACGCCAAGGAAAAGCCCTACCGTGATTGGATTGCCGAGGAGACGCTGGCCGTCGACGCGCTCGATAGGCCCGCCGCGGCAACGCCCGCCGAGGACGCCGAGGTGCCTGCCACCGTGCGTATGGCCAAGCTCGGCTACCACTGGGATGACGTCGACGAGGTCGTGCGTCCCATGGCCCAGCAGGGCAAGGCCCCGCTCGCCTCGATGGGCATCGACGCGCCGCTGGCCTGCCTGTCCAAGAAGACGCGCTCCTTCTACGACTATTTCTATCAGCTGTTCGCCCAGGTCACGAACCCATCCATCGACGCCTTGCGCGAGCATATGGTCACCTCGACCACGCTCTACCTGGGCAACCACGGCAACCTGCTCGAGGACTCCCGTACGGCCTGCCAGCTGGTGCGCCTGGAGCGTCCGCTGCTGAGCGAGGAGGAGTTTGACCGCATCTGCGCTATCGACCGCGTGGGCTTTAAGCCCCGCCGTTTCCGTGCCGTCTACCGCCGCGATGCCGGCGAGGGCACGCTGCAGGCTGCGCTCAAGCAGCTTGCAGAGGACGTTGAGGCTGCGGTCCGCGATGGCGTGAACATCGTGGTGTTGAGCGATCGTGCCGCTGCGGGCGAGGTGCCCGTGCCGTCGCTGCTCGCCGTGGGCTGCGTGCACAACCACCTGATCCGCGCCGGCGTGCGTACCTTTGCCGACATCGTGGTGGAGTGCGGCGACGCCGTGTCCCCGCACGACTTTGCGGCGCTGGTGGGCTACTCCGCGAGCGGCATCTATCCGTACAACGCACACGCGTGCATCCGCGATCTGGCGGCACGCGGCGACCTGGACGTGACGGCCGAGCAGGGCATCGCCAACTACAACAAGGCTGCGACCGCCGGCATCGTTTCCATCATGTCTAAGATGGGCATCTCCACGGTGCAGAGCTACCATTCGGCGCAGGTCTTCGAGGCCGTGGGCTTTACGCCGGAGTTCGTCAACGCGTACTTCGCCGGCACGGTGAGCCGTGTGGGCGGTATGGGTGTCGAGGACGTCGAGCGCGAGCAAAACGAGCGCTACGACGCTGCGCTCGCTATCCTTAAGAGCCCGGCTCCCGATCAGCTGCCCACGCTGGGTCTAACCAAGTGGCGCCCGCTCGGCGGCGAGGATCACCTGATCGATCCGCAGACTGTCTACTTGCTGCAGACCGCCTGCCATGAGGACAGCTACGACACCTTTAAGGAGTACAGCGCCCGCCTGCACCGCACCGGCCGTGCCGTGCGCCTGCGCGACTTGCTCGACTTTGATGCCAGCGGCCGCACCCCGGTGGCGCTCGACGAGGTCGAGCCCGCGCTCAACATCGTCCGCCGCTTTAACACCGGCGCCATGTCGTATGGCTCCATCAGCAAAGAGGCGCACGAGTGCATGGCCATCGCCATGAACCGCCTGCACGGCCGTTCCAACTCCGGCGAGGGCGGCGAGGATCCACGTCGCGAGACCCCGCTGGCCAACGGCGACTCCAAGAACTCCGCCATCAAGCAGGTGGCAAGCGCGCGCTTTGGCGTGACGAGCCGCTACTTGTGCAGCGCCTTCGAGATTCAGATCAAGATGGCCCAGGGCGCCAAGCCCGGCGAGGGTGGCCACCTGCCCGGCAAGAAGGTCTACCCCTGGATCGCCGAGGTCCGTCAGTCCACGCCCGGCATTGGCCTGATCTCGCCTCCGCCGCACCACGACATCTACTCTATCGAGGACCTGGCAGAGCTGATCTTCGATCTTAAGAACGCCAACCCCGGCGCGCGCGTGTCGGTCAAGCTGGTCAGCGAGGCCGGCGTCGGCACCATCGCCACCGGTGTGGCCAAGGGCGCTGCCGACAAGATCTTGATCAGCGGCCACAATGGCGGCTCGGGTGCCGCGGCGCGCGATTCCATTTGGCATGCCGGCCTGCCGCTGGAGCTCGGCCTTGCCGAGGCCCAGCAGACGCTGCTGCAAAACGGCCTGCGCTCCCGCGTGGTGCTCGAGGCCGACGGCAAGCTCATGGACGGCACCGATGTTGCCGTCGCCTGTCTGCTGGGTGCCGAGGAGTTTGGCTTCGCGACCATGCCGCTCATCTCCATGGGCTGCCTCATGCAGCGCGACTGCCAGCAGGACACCTGCCCGGCCGGCATCGCTACGCAAAACTGCCGCCTGCGTCGCGGTTTCCGCGGCAAGCCCGAGCACGTTGAGCACTTTATGCTCTTTGTGGCCGAGCAACTGCGCGAGGTCATGGCGTGCCTGGGCTTCCGCACCGTCGACGAGATGGTCGGCCATCCCGAGTGCTTGCGCCAGATCGAGGTCCCGGGCAACCGTAAGGCCAACCTGCTCGATCTGACGCCCGTGCTGGCGAGTGCGACCTGCGAGTTCGGTTCTCACATTCCGGGTGCCGACGGTCGTCACTTCCTGCCGCAGATGGCCGCGGACAGCGAGCTCGACAAGACGCTCGACTCCACGC
Source organism: uncultured Collinsella sp. (assembly GCA_905202925.1). Classification (GTDB taxonomy): domain Bacteria; phylum Actinomycetota; class Coriobacteriia; order Coriobacteriales; family Coriobacteriaceae; genus Collinsella. The sequence goes on from CAJKTW010000005.1 coordinate 139,687, forward strand.
TGTTCGTGCCCTATACGGCCGATGCCCGTGCGCACCTGCGCCCGATTCGCTTTCATGCCGACATCGCCAACGTCAACCGCTGCGTGGGCACCATCCTGGGCAACGCGGTGACCAAGGCGCATCCCGAGGGCCTGCCCGCCGGCTCCATCACCATCGATTGCGATGGATCGGCCGGTCAGAGCTTTGGCGCCTTCCTGCCGCGTGGCATTACGCTCAACGTGTGCGGCGACGCCAACGACTACTTTGGCAAGGGCCTTTCGGGCGGCGAGGTGTCGGTGCGCCCCAACCCGCATGCGACCTACAAGTTCGACGAGAACATCATCGTGGGTAACGTTGCGTTCTTTGGCGCCACGAGCGGTCGCGGCTTCATTAACGGCCTGGCAGGCCAGCGCTTTGGCGTACGCAACTCCGGTGCCACGGTGGTGGTCGAGGGTTGCGGCAACCATGGCTGCGAGTACATGACGGGTGGTCTGGCGCTCGTCCTGGGCGAGGTCGGGCAGAACTTCGCCGCTGGCATGACGGGTGGCGTGGCCTACGTCTTTGACCAGTACGGCACGCTCAGTGCCCGCGTGAACCACGAGAGCGTTGAGCTCAAGGCCCCGACGGCCGGCGAGCTGGCACAGATTCGTGCGCTCATCCAGGAGCACGTGGACGCGACGCAGAGCCCGCGCGGCATTAAGCTGCTCTACAGCTTTGAGACGATGAGCAAGCACTTTGTGAAGGTCATTCCGACCGAGTACGAGCGCGTGCTGGCGATTGTCGCTGGGGCCGAGGCCGTGGGCAAGACACATGCGCAGGCCGAGGAGCTGGCGTTTGACATCGTGACCGGTCGCGCGAGCGCCGCGGATGTCGCTCGCTTCGATGTTGCGGGCGGTGTGCCCGCCGCCGCCAGCTCTGTTGCTTCGACCAAGAAGGAGGCGTAAGTGCCATGGGTAAGCCCGGTGCTTTTCTTGATATCGATCGCGTGACCCACGAGCTGCGTCCCGTGGAGGAGCGCAGTCATGATTTTGATCCCCTGTATGTGGAGCTCGATGACGACGCACGTCGCGCCCAGGCGAGCCGCTGCATGATGTGCGGCGTGGCGTTTTGCCAGATGGGCGCGAGCTTTGGCAAGGCACGTCCGAGCGGCTGCCCGCTGCACAACTTGATTCCCGAGTGGAACGAGCTGGTGTACCGCGGCCGCTGGGACGAGGCTGCCGAGCGTCTGTCGCTCACCTCGCCCATGCCCGAGTTCACGAGTCGTGTGTGCCCGGCGCTGTGCGAGGCCGCGTGCAACCTGGGTTCGGTCGATGGCCAGCCCACGACGATCCATGACAACGAACGTGCGATCAGCGACCACGAATGGGCAAATGGCGGTCCGCGTCGCTTTGAGCCGGCGGGGGAGGACGCGCCCTCGGTCGCCGTGGTTGGTTCTGGCCCGGCTGGCCTGGTGGCTGCGTGGGAGCTCGCGCGTCGCGGTGCCCGCGTGACGGTGTTTGAGCGTGACGACCGCCCGGGCGGCCTGCTCATGTACGGCATTCCCAACATGAAGCTCGAGAAGTCCGTGGTCGAGCGTCGCGTGGCGCTCATGCGCGAGCTGGGTATCGTCTTTGAGCTGAGCGCCGATGTGACGGACCCTGCGGTGGCAGCCAAGCTCAATGGCTTTGACGCCGTTGTGGTGGCTGCTGGTGCTCGTGCGCCCCGCGGTCTTTCGGCTACGAATGTGGATGCCCCGGGCGTGGTGTATGCCGTGGATTACCTGACGGCTTCGACTGTGTCGGTACTCGACGGCGGCGAGCCCGCTATTGACGCGCGCGGCCTGGACGTTGTGGTCATTGGCGGTGGCGATACGGGCAACGACTGCGTGGGTACCGCCGTACGTCAGGGCGCGCGCAGCGTGCGTCAGTTTGAGTTCTTGCCGGCGGCGCCCGATAAGCGTACGGCGAGCAACCCCTGGCCGCAGTGGCCCAATGTGAAGAAGACCGACTATGGCCAGCAAGAGGCCATTGCCGCCATGGGTGGCGAGATGCGCGCCTGGGGTGTGGATACCCTCGAGGTGTTGCTGGACAAGAAGGGCGCGGCCGCGGGTCTGCGCGTAGTCGATCTAGATTGGTCGGCCGGCAAGCCCGAACGCATTGCGGGCTCCGAGCACGAGGTGCCGGCGCAGCTGGTGCTCATCGCCTGTGGCTTTACGGGTCCGGAGCACGGCGTGTTCGATGTGGTGAGCGTGCCTGTTGCCACCGCTGGTCGTCCGCTGCCGGTGATGGCTGCCGAGGGCTCGCACCTCGCGGCCCGCGTGGATGGCGTTGCTGCGGATGCCGCGCCGGTGTATGTGGCCGGCGACGCCCGCAACGGCAGCTCGCTCGTGGTGAGTGCCATGGCCGATGCCCTCGCCTGCGCTGCCGAGGTTGCCGAGGCACTGGAACTGTAAAGTAGTCACGGAGATATTCAACAATCGAATCGGCAAGGGCTGTCCCTAACTGCCGGCACAAAAGGAACGTCCCTAAGTGCCGACAGTTAGGGACGTTCCTTTTGTGCCGGCATTCGGGGACACTCCTTGCGGATTTGCGAGCAGTTTGCGCGTTTGTCGACGTAAGGATGTTCATTTGTCGACTTCTTGGGCTGTGGTCACCTGTTGTTTCTGTGGTGGCTGCAGGCATCTGGCTCAAAAGGGCGGGTTGGCCGTCTATGTTTGCCTGCGGTTTTGTTGCGGTGCACATTTTCGGTCAAGCTTTTCGTCAAGTGTTTGGTCAGCATCTGGTTTGCAGTCGGAGGCCTATTTTGCCCGCGCTGGTCGTGGCTGCCCACCCTCCTCGTAAGCTCAAATTGAGGTCCATCAGTTTGAGGAGGATGCCATGACTGACCACGCTTTTGACCGAGCAGAGCTGGCTGAAGCCGTCGGCAACGATATTGCCGACATGGCTCACTTTTGGATGCTGCGGAAGTTTCAATTCCTGGAGCCGGCACGCGAACAGTTCGAGATTATCGTCGACCCGTGGCTCAGCTATTGCGAGGAACCTTCTCAAAACGAAATCATGGCCTACAACATGGCATTTACCGATTGGCTGCTCTTCGAGCGCCCCTATCGCCATGGTAAGACGCTGCTCGAGCTGTATGTTGACGAGCCGCCGGCATCGCTTTCGCCTGCCTCGCTCAAGCGGCTCGAGCAGGTACGCGACACGCAGTATTTCTCGCGCTTTGGCATTTTGGACAAGGATCCTGCGAACGGCATGGTTGCGCTGAAGGACACACGCACCGATCATCGCTTTGATGTCTACGACCCGCATATCGTGCAGAAGGAGCATTGGAACGACGGCGCGATTGCGGTGCGCCTCGCCTGCGTCGACGATGCCTGGCTTACGGCGGGACAGCTCTACCTGTATGACATCGCGCGCCTGAACGACACGGCGGTCGATGGGCCGGGTGCGGTGCATCCCGAGGACCTGCAGGACGGCTTTGACACCTCGTGCATCAGCTTCTTCTTGCGGCTGGTCCGCGACATCATGGGCGCCCAGGGGCGGTACGTAAAGTCGCTCAACATCTACGAGCAGGAGTGGGAGTAGGGGATGGGTGGTTGTCGCCTGCCTTGCCTTTTGCCTTTTTGTCTCGATCTGTAACGTTTGGGGACAAAAACCAGTCTATCTGTTACAGATCGAGACGAACGCTTGGGCACCGCTGGTTTGTCTAAATCTGTAACGCTTAGGGGCCTGGAGAACGTCTTACTGTTACAGATCGAGACGTTTGGCACCTGGCTGGGGGGGATGTCTCAATCTGTAACATCTACAGTCCAAAAATCGGTCTTCCTGTTACAGGTCGAAACGTTTGTCGGCGGAGGCAACGGTGACGATGGTCCATTTGTCCGATGTGGTGGTGATGGAAGTGTCTAATACCGTTTTCAAGCACAAGCATACGACTCGCAACACGTTGGCGCGGAATAGGATGCTCGCGCGACTCACGGAGGCGACCGAGCAAGGTGCGCTGCTCGCAACGCATGACAATGCCGAGCTCATGTGGCTGCGGCGTCATGTTGGAACCGACGATATCGCGGAACCCGAGCCGTATTTGTTCTGCTTTCAACATGATTGGGGTGTACTGACGCCGGCGGAGCGAACGCTGCGTACCATCAAAGGGCTTGCAGAGTTTCATCCCGATTGGGCGTTTTGGGGCTATGACGCGGCGCTTTTGTGGGGTCTGGAGGTGCCGAATGATCTGCTTGGGTCGCGTTTTCTTGTTAAGACGGGTTGTTCGGTGACGTTGAGCGGCGGGTGCAGGTTGTTGCGTCCGCAGATGGCGGGCGCACTCGAGCATGTTGATGGCGTGCGGGTGACGTCGTTTTGGCGCACGGTGGAGGATTGCCTACTGCGTGCACCGTTCTCCTACGGGTTGGCGATTGCCGATTCTGCACTGCGGGCGAAAGGCGTATCACGTGGGGATTTGTGCGAGCGCCTCCGCGCCGATTGCGAGGGCAGGCGAGGGTATCGCAGGGCACAGGTGATTGCGTCGTATGCGGACGGGCTGTCTGAAAACGGCGGCGAGTCTCGGTTCCGAGCATTCTTTATTGCGTACGGCTTTCCGGTTCCGGAGCTGCAGGTGGAGTTTCGCGACCCGCTCGATCCGAGCCAGGTGTTTCGCGTCGACTATTTTTGGCGGCTCGAGGACGGGACGTGTGTCATCGGCGAGCTCGACGGAAAGGGGAAGTACACCTTGCAGAGCGGCGAGGGTCGGGAGTCGGTTGACCCATTCGTGGCAGAGCGTCAGCGGGAATCTCATCTGACAATGCTCGGGCATAAGGTGCTTCGATTTACGTTTAACGAACTCAAAGGCCCGGGGAAGCTAGTCGAGAAAATGAGGCTGGCGGGTATTCCTCGGCAGGTTGAATTGGCTGAGGAGTGGAGATGCCAGTGGTATGGGCGCTGAGAGGTTTTGTCTCGATCTGTAACGTTTAGAGGTTGTTTGAGCTCGTAATTGTTACAGATCGAGACAAGCCGGTAAAACGTCGACCGAATGTCTCGATCTGTAACATCAGGGGGCCCAATAACCCTGTACCTGTTATAGATCGAGAGATTTCCCTAGTGCCGCTGGGATGGGACTGCAACGTATTCCGTCCCCCACATCCTCTCTTCCTTCCGTTAACCGATGCGTCTGCAGCAATCCAGCGGGACTAGGTGATAATGGACAAATGTTCAAGTTAATCGTGAGGGAGGAGCTCGATATGGCATCTGCCGATCGTTCCACGTTGTTTATCAATGCGACCATTCTGGATGGTTCGGAACATATGGAGCCGCAACCCGATATGGCCGTGACTGTTGAGCGCGGCATCATCACCTGGATGGGGCCGAGTGCTGTGGCGCAGGCGCCCGCGGGCGCCGAGGTTATCGACCTGGGTGGTGCGTATCTCATGCCCGGTCTCATCAATATGCACGTGCACCTGTGCGGCTCGGGCAAGCCTGTCTCGGCCGGCGATGCGGGAGCGCTGATGAAGAAACTCGATAATCCCGTGGGCCGTGCCATCGTCCGCCGCATCCTCAAGGGCAGTGCCCAGCAGCAGCTGGCAAGCGGCGTGACCACGGTGCGCGGCGCGGGCGACCCGTTGTTTGCCGACATTGCCGTGCGCGACGCTATCGACGCCGGCAAGTATCAGGGCCCGCGCCTGGTAGCGCCGGGAACGGGCGTCACGGTGCCGGGCGGCCATGGCGCGGGCTTGTTCGCCCAGGTGGCCAACAGCCCCGTTGAGGCAGCCGAGCAGGTGCGAGACCTGTATGCGCGCGGCGCCGACGTCATTAAGCTGTTCGTAACGGGCGGTGTGTTCGATGCGACCGAGGTGGGCGAGCCGGGCGTGCTGCGTATGCCGGTGGAGGTTGCCGCGGCGGCGTGCAAGGCGGCGCACGAGGTGGGCCTGCCGGTTATGGCTCATGTCGAGAGCACCGAGGGCGTGAAGGCCGCGCTTGAGGCCGGTGTCGATACGATCGAGCACGGTGCCCCGATGACGCCCGAGATCCTGGAGCTGTACCGTGGCGCCGCGGGCACGCAGCTCGAGGGACGTGTGCCCAGCGTTACCTGCACGATCAGCCCGGCGCTACCGTTTGTATTGCTCGACCCGGAAAAGACCCATTCGACCGATACGCAAAAGAAGAACGGCGACATCGTGTGCTCGGGCATTATCGAGAGTGCCCGTGCGGCGCTGAATGCCGGCGTTAAGGTGGGCTTGGGCACGGACTCAAGCTGCCCGTTCGTGACGCAGTACGACATGTGGCGCGAGGTGGCCTATTTTGCCAAGTACGTGGGCGTGAGCAACGCCTTTGCGCTGCATACGGCCACGCAGGTCAATGCCGAGCTCCTGGGGCTGGGCGGCGAGACCGGTACGATCGAGTGCGGCAAGGCCGCCGATATCCTGGTGACGCGCAAGAATCCGCTCGATGATCTGTGCACTCTGCGTGAGCCGACGCATGTGATGTGTCGCGGTGATCTGGTACGCAAGCTCAAGGTGAAGCGTATTCCCGAGGTGGACGCCGAGCTCGACGCGATTATGGCCATGCCTGCCGAAGCGCTGGCCGAGGAGCTGGCCCGCGACGGCGTGGCGTAGACGAGACAAAGGGACAGCTCCGTTGCCGCATACAAAAAGCCGAGGTCTCAACACGAGGCCTCGGCTTTTTTATCGAACAAATACTTAAGATTTGGGACAAACAAACCTGATTAATTTGTCCCGCGTGCGGGCGTTAGGAGCGGGTTTCCATCTTGGCATGGCACTTGGGGCAGGTGACGCGGATCTTGCCTTTGCCCTTGGGGACGGAGAGCATCTGGCCGCAGTTGGGGCACTTGAGGTATGCTGTGGTCTTGCGACCCTTCCACATCTTCTTGGCCGTGCGCTTGGCACGCTCAAAGTCTTCCTTGCTGGTACCGGCCGTGCGCGAGGCGTTGGCAGCCGCGGCGCCGCTACCCAAGCTCGCGACGAACTTGCCCAGGCCGGGGACGTTAGCGGTCGCGGCGACAAAGGCCGCGTTTTCCTTGCGACGTGCGTCGATGTTTTTGGACAGGCCGCGCAGCACGCCAATCACGATTACGGCGATGGCAATCCAGCTGAGCCACTGGATATGGGCTATCGATCCGATCATCGCGATGACGATGCCGACAAAGCCCATAACGATGGTGAGCTCATCGGCGCCATTGCGGCCCTTCATAAAGTCATTCATGCAAATTGCCTTTCGTTCGATATGCTGCACGCCTTTATACCCGATTTAGAGCAAGGGGGACAGGTCAATCTGCACCAAGGTGGTGCAAACATACCTGTCCCCGATGCACCAAGAAGGTGCAAAGCAGTCCGTCCCCAATGCCCCAATTACTTGGAGAGCTTGTCGACGACGCGTTCGATCTCGGCGAGCTTGGCGGCCTTGAGGTCTTCGTCGCCCGATTCGATTGCCGAAGTCACGCAGCCCTCGATATGCGCCTTGAGCACGTCGGCGTTGATGCGCGCAATGAGCGCCTGCGTTGCCATGAGCTGCGTGGAAATATCGACGCAGTAACGGTCCTCATCGACCATCCGCAAGATGCCGTCGATCTGGCCGCGTGCCGTCTTGAGCATGCGGGTTACCGATTTGTGGTCTGCCATCATGGCGGGTCCTCGTTTCTGGTCGGGGGGGGGGTACGTGCGGGTCGTTACGCGGCGGTCACCGAAAGGGCGTGGAACTTCTCACCCGCGGCCTCGACAGCGGCGGCGAGCTGCTCGGCGGTCACGGTGTCGGCGCACTCCACCTGGACGGTCTGAGTCTCGTGATCGGCATCGGCGTCGGTCACGCCGGCAACGTTGAGCAACGCCGTCTCGACGGTGGCGTCGCAGTGGCCGCACATGAGGCCGGAAGTCTTGATTGTGTAACGCATGGGTGTACTCCTTATCGATTGAGATTATCTGACAGTTTAGTCGTGAACAGCGTCATCTTAAAGGTGCGCTGAGGTGCCCGAGATTGCCCCGAAAGAGGAGCGAAGCGTACTTGGGTACGCGAGCGACGGTTTGAGGGGCAAGGTCGGATGCCTCAGTGTGCCGTCTTGGGCTTAAAGGATTTCAGGCGCAGAGCATTGCTTACGACGCACACGCTCGACAGGCTCATGGCCGCGGCGCCGAACATCGGCGAGAGCTGCCAACCGGTGAGGGGGAAGAACACGCCCGCCGCCAGCGGAATGCCGATGCCGTTGTAGAACAGCGCCCAGAACAGGTCCTGCTTGATGTTGCGGATTGTGGCACGTGACAGCTCGATGGCACGGGCGACGTCCATGAGATCGCTGCGCATGAGCACCACGTCGGCGCCCTCCTTGGCGATGTCGGCGCCGGTGCCGATCGCAAGGCCCACGTCGGCGCGCGCCAGGGCGGGGGAGTCGTTGATGCCGTCGCCCACCATGGCGACCTTGCTGCCCGCATCCTGCAGCCCGCGCACGTGGCGCTCCTTGTCGGCGGGGAGGACGTCGGCGATGACCTGCTCGCTGCTCAGCCCCACGCGGCGGGCGATGGCCTCGGCCGTCACGCGGTTGTCGCCGGTGAGCATGCGCACGTCGACGCCGAGCTTGCGGAGCGCAGCGATGGCCTCGGCGCTCGTCTCTTTGACCTCGTCAGCCACGGCGATGGTGCCGACAAGCTCGCCGTTCTTGGCAAAGAACAGCGGCGTCTTGCCTTCGGCGGCAAATTGCTCGGCAAGACCCGCGGGCACGGTAACGCCCAACTCGTCCATCAGGCGCACGTTGCCGGCTGCGATGACATTCTGCCCCTCGCGCGCCGTTACGCCACGACCGGGCACGGCGGCAAAGTCCTCGACCATGCGCGCGACAATTCCGCGTGCCTCGCACTCGGCCATGATCGCCTCGGCCAGCGGGTGCTCGCTCGAGCGCTCCAGCGCGGCAGCGAGCTTCAGTAACGCCTTTTCACTCATAGCGGGCGAGCCGTCGGCGCGCGCGACAACCACAATGTCGGTCACGGCCGGCTTGCCGCGGGTGACCGTGCCCGTCTTATCGAGCACCACGGTGCCCACGCTGCGCAGGTTCTCCAGCGCCTCAGCGCTCTTAAACAGAATGCCCATCTCGGCGCCCTTGCCGGTGCCCACCATAATAGCGACGGGCGTGGCCAGGCCGAGCGCGCACGGACAACTGATCACCAGCACGGCGACGGCGGAGGTAAGCGCTTCGTTGACGCTTCCGGTCAGCACCATCCACGCCACAAAAGCTACGGCAGAGATTACAAACACCACGGGCACGAACACGCCGGCGACCTTGTCGGCCATGCGGGCGATGGGCGCCTTGGTGGCGTTGGCGTCCTCGACGAGCTGGATAATCTTGGCGAGCGATGTCTCGGCACCCACACGCGTGGCGCGGAAGGTAAACGAGCCGGTGCGGTTGACCGTGGCCGCATTGACAGTGTCGCCGGCGGTCTTCTCCACGGGAATGGATTCGCCGGTGAGCGCGCTTTCGTCCACGGCCGAGCTGCCATCGAGCACCACGCCGTCAACGGGGATGGACTCGCCGGGGCGCACACGCAGCACCTGGCCGGGCAGAATGGCATCGACGTCGACGGTGGCCTCGATACCGTCCTCGGCCACGACGGTCGCGGTCTTGGGTGCTAAGTCGATGAGCGCCTCGATAGCGCCGCCGGTTTTGGACTTGCTGCGCGTCTCGAGGTATTTGCCCACGGTGACGAGCGACAGGATGGTGCCGGCGCTCTCAAAATATAGGTTGTCCATGCTCGTCATCATGGCCTCGTGCACCTGACCTGCGGCTAGCTGGTCGGCCATGATGAACATGGCGTAGAGCGACCAGGCGATGGACGCGGTGGCGCCCACGGCGATGAGGGCGTCCATGATAGGCGCGCCGTGCGCGAGCGATTTAAACCCATTGATAAAGTACGCGTCGTTGACATAGACGATGGGGATGAGCAGGACGAGCTCGGTGAGGGCGAGCGTCATGCTGTGGGCATGGTCGGTGAAGACGCCGGGCAGTGGCCAACCGAGCATGTGCCCCATGCCTATGTAGAACAGCGGGATGAGGAAGATGATCGAGACGATGAGGCGGGTGCGCATGGCAGAGGCGGCGGCCTCCAACTTTTTGGTCGGCGACTCCATATGCGCGGCGCCGGACCTGGCTTGCGCACTTCCGCTTTGGACAGCGTCGGTGCCCGTGCTGATGGGCGAGGCCGAGTAGCCCGCGCGGTCGACAGCGGTGCAGATGTCGTCGGAGGTGACCTGCGCGGGGTCGTAGTCGACCATCATGGAACCGGCGAGCAGGTTGACCGCGACGCTTTGGACGCCGTCGAGTTTGCTCACGGCGCGATCCACATGCGCCTGACAGGCGGCGCATGTCATGCCGCCCACGTCGAACTTATCTTGAGCCATGGTTTCTCCTTTCTGCAGTTCGGTGTTGGAATTGTTAACCTGCCGATACTATATACCCATACCCCCTGGGGGTGTCCAGTGGGGATGAAAATGTATGACATTTCGCTACAGATGCGGGTGGCTGCTCAATCGTTGGCCGTCCCAACCAATCATCTCAATCTGTAACATCTAGAGAAGTTTTAACCCCTTACTGTTACAGATTGAGATGTTGTCTCGCGGGGTTGGGGTTTTGTCTCGTTCCGTAACATCTAGACCTGTATCTGCCGAGCTGGTGTTACAGATCGAGACAATTGCCGGGGAGGGGTCCCGTCACGGCAAGACGCCCGCTCCCTAGATGCAGAACCCGGGGATCACGCAGGTTCGCTTGCTTGGCTTTTCCGCAGGCGTTGCGTACGTAAAGACGTCGCCGTCGTAGCCCACACGGTTCATATAGAGCGTGCCTTCGCTCTCCGATGTGTCGGGACTCACCGTTCGTTCCCACCAGCAGGTGTCCTTGCCCTTCCACTGGCGGACCATCGTCTCGTTCGTGGAATACGGGCTCACCTTGAGCTCGCGGAAGAGCTGATACTCCTTGCCCTCGCCGTTGTAGATGTCTGCCAGGTAGTGATAGCCCTCGGCAAACGAATCGGGCGGTTGCGTACCGCACAGCTCGACCATGGCGGGCAGCCAAAGGGTTGCGGGCAACTCGCTCAGACACGATGCACTGCTGGCGGCGCCCACATTGTTCGAGACCTTCTTGACCCCTTTAATGAGCGCGCGCAACTCGTTGGGCAGCAGCTTAAGGCCGTCGCCGTCGAGCCATTCCCGCAGCTCGCAATCTGCCCAGCCGGCGCTCGGCGGTTCAGTCGCAGCATCGCGCTCGGCAATACCCGCATCGAACATAAACGTCAGCCCGGCCTTGCCCGTCCCGTCCAGAAGCTCATCGTGGCGGATGCCCACAAGCTGAGCGCCGACCTCCAGCCCGTTGGCGAGCTTCACACGCTTGGTGCACGGATAGGGGATATGCCCATCAACGTCGAGCAGGTGGTAGCGCTTGGCAATCTCGTGTGCCTCGCTACGGGTCTCGGCGGCCTTAATCTTGAGCGAAATCTCCTGCAGCTGAGCCCAGGTGTAGTCGTCAAGCGAACCGCGGATGCCGTCCAGGTAGTCGGGGATGCCAAAGCCATGGGTTGCCGCCCCGATAACGCCGAGCCCCGCAACGGCTGCAACGACGCCGCCGATGACAAAGCGACGGCGTGTCATGGCGTCGTGCCGGGCCTGCTCCAAAATCTCTCGCGCGCGCTCGCCGGCGACGTCGACCTTAAGGTGCGTGCCAGAATCGATATCAATTGCGGCCTCGTCTCCTGCACCCTCGTGGTCCTCAGATTCTGCAGCGGGGAGGTATGTCGAGAGCACCTCGAGCATCTGCTGCTCGGTAGGGCGATCGCCCTGTTCGACCGAGATGCCTTTCATTAAAGGCTTTAGCCTGTGCGGGGCGCGCAGCGCGCCGCATCAGAAACCACCCG